>JBCCHT010000026.1:0-204993 GCA_039028615.1 Myxococcota bacterium
ACGCGGTGTAGGGGCTTCTAAGAAATTGCGCCGACGGCCCGGACCGCATCGAGGCGTTTCGGGCCTTCGTCGCGGCGGCGGGCCTAAGAACGAAGGACCGTCGCCAGCGATGTCCGGGCCGCAACGATGGCGGGGAACAAACCCCCGGCCAGGCCCATGAGCGCTCCGCAGACTGCTGCCGTGATGGCGACGCTCGGAGAGGGACGGAACTCGAAGACCACCTGCGACAGGCTCGAGACGTTCATCACCGAGAACTGCACGAAGCCGAGGCCGAGCGCGGCCACCGAGCCCAGCGCGCCGCCCAGCAGCGTGACGGTCAAAGACTCGAGCACGAAGCCACGCAAGATGGCGCCTCGGGTGAAGCCCAGCGCGCGCAAGACTCCGATCTCGCGCCGACGGCTGCCGACCGCGGCATGCATGGTGATGGAGGCGCCGAGCATGGCCCCGACCGAGGCGAGAGCGGCGATGATGATGCCCAAGGTGCCGAGGAACAGTGCGGTGCCCTCGGACTGCTGGGCGTAGAACTCTCGTTCGCGCTGGAATGAGACGTTGAGTCCAGAACGCTCGGCGGCGGTTGCCTGCACTTGTTCGAGAGCTTCGGGGCTCTCGAGTCGCAAACGGACCGACGAGACGACACCGGGTCGCCCGAACGCGCGGCGGATGACCTCGAGGTCACCCCAGACCTCCGACTCGAGCACCGAGCCGCCGGCCTCGAATACGCCGACCACGGTGACTCGTCGCCCGCGGTCGAGCTCGAACGAGCCGCCGAGCGTCAGCCCGTCGAAGCGGCCCTCGATCGCTCGACCCACCATGACCTCGTCGACGCCGGGATTGGGCGGTCGTCCTTCCGTGACTCGGACCTCGGGTCGTAGGGTGAGGGAGGCCCTGGTGGTCCCGCGCAACATCATGTTGCTCCCGCCTTCGGAGCCTTCGTGGGCGAACGACTTGAGGGTGACCAGCTCTCCGGCGACCAACGGCTCGCCCGCTTCGCCCCGCGCGACGCCGGGCAGCGAGCTGATGCGGGCCAGGTCTTCGTCGCTGATGAGGCTGCCCATCTCGTTGTCGGCCCCCCGCCGCAGGGCGACGGCACGATCGGGAGATCCGGCCTGCCCGGAGCTGCGGCGGATGCCTTCTTGCAACATCAATGACGCAGCGAGGACGAAGACGACGAGGGCCACCCCCATCGCGGTGGCGACGGTGGTGCGCCAACGCGAGCGGAGGCTGGGCAGGTGATAGTGGCGTAGGAGTTTCATGTGGTCCTCCGGAGGGCTTCGCGAGCCGGGATCTTCGAGATGGACAGGGCGGGGACCAGACCGGCCGCGACGGCCGAGGCGATCGCCACTCCGGCCGAGGTCAGGTGAAGGGCGAGGGGAATGCGAAACCGGGGGAACAAGGACCCCATCGATTCCTCGACGGCGGGGCCGATGCCTTGGTCGATGAGCAGGTAGCCACCGAGGCTACCGAGCAGGCCGCCGAGCGCCCCGAGCACCGCAGCCTCGCCGAGAATCATGAGTACGACGTGCCGGCGGCTGAACCCCAGCGCGGCAAAGACCCCATACTCGCGGACGCGCTCGCGGATGATCATCGCGAGTGCGTTGCCCAGCACCAGCATGATGATGAGGAGGAGGATGATGGAGATGACGCCCAGGGCGCTCATCACCGCCGCGAAATTGCCCAGCGAGTACTGCTGCATCCCGCGCTCGCTCATCGTCAGCGTGCGGATTCCGGCGGCGAACTGTTCGTCGATGGCAGTGGCCAGCTCGGTGCCGCGGCGCGGGTCGACGCGGCTC
The DNA here is from genome assembly GCA_039028615.1 of Myxococcota bacterium. Classification (GTDB taxonomy): domain Bacteria; phylum Myxococcota_A; class Polyangia; order Nannocystales; family Nannocystaceae; genus Paraliomyxa. The sequence goes on from JBCCHT010000026.1 coordinate 1,791, forward strand.
ATCAACCACCCCACCTGCTCGCGTTGGGTCTCGTCGGCGGCGTCGTTGAGGTAGTCCCAGCGGATGAGGATCTGGCTGCGGTCGACGGCGTTGCTCGTGGACGCGTAGAGCCCCTGCACGCGGAAGGTCCACGCCCCGGGGAAGACGGTGCCCTCGAGGGTGAGCGTGTCTCCGATGCCGAGGCCGAGGTGTGACGCGATGCCTTCACCGAGGATCACGCCCTGCCGATCGGCGCGCCAGCTCTCGAGCTGCTCGGCGGGCACCTCCATGTCCGTGTAGACGTCGAAGTAGGACTCGGGGTCGATCGCCAGCACCGTGAGCTGCTCGTCGGGGCGTGCGGGGTGCTTGCCGCCGAACCACGTGGCGAAGGTGACCGCGTCGATGCCATCGATGGCCCGGATGGCCTGGGCATGTCGTGCGGGCAAGGGCTGGGCGTAGGAGACCTCGTTCCAGGTCGCGAGGCGATCCTGAGGACCTTCGGAGGTGTTGGCGGTGAGTGACCACAGCGTGGTTCGAAGCAGCAGCAGGGTGACGATCGCAAAGGTGACGGCGATCGCGGTGAAGGCCAGCCGGGCCCGGTGACGCGTGAGGTTGCGGAGCACCAAGGTCAGGGAGGTCATGCGAGGACCCCCTTGTCGAGCCGGCGAGTGCGTTTGCACCGTTCCGCGGCCTCGGGGTCGTGCGTGACCATGACGATCGTCTTGCCGAACTCGGAGTTGAGCGTGCTCAGCAGGGTCATGATGTGGTCCGCGCTCTTGCGGTCGAGGTCACCCGTGGGCTCGTCCGCCACGATGAGGCGCGGGTCGGTGACGAGCGCCCGCGCGATGGCGACGCGCTGCTCCTGGCCGCCGGAGAGCTGTCGCGGCAAGTGATCGGCACGCTCCGAGAGGCCGACGACCTCGAGCGCGGTATGGGCTCGCGTGGCTCGCTCTTTGGTCGAGAGGCGAGTCGTGAGCAGCGGGACCTGGACGTTCTCGAGCGCAGTGAGGACGGGAATGAGGTTGAAGGACTGAAAAACGAAGCCGACGCTGCGGGCCCGCCAGCGCGACAGCGATGCGTCGCTCAAGGTCGTCAGCTCTTGCCCTTCGACCTGGACTTCACCACTGCTCGGGCGATCGAGGCCGGCGATGATGTTGAGCAACGTGGTCTTGCCCGAACCCGAAGGACCCATGAGCGCCTCGAATGCGCCGTCCTCGATGTCGAGGTCGATGCCGGAGAGGATCTCGAGATCGGGGCCGGAATGTCGCGGGTAGCCCTTGGTCACGGACCGAATACGGATCATGGGATTGGCTCGTTGTGATTCAGAGGACATTGGCTCACTCGTTTCGCAGCTGGAACTGCTGCCCGTCTTCCAGGTCGGGCGGTACTACGTCGATGATTGGGGTGCCGGGTGCGGGGCCGTCGAGAAGCTCGATGCCGTTCGCTCCGGACGAACCAACCCGGACGGTCGTGGCACGAACTCTGTCGCCATCGACGACGAACACGACAGATCGCCCACCTCGCTCGGCGACGGCGGCGGCAGGGACGACGGGCGGTCGCGGTGTATCGGCTCGAGGTGCGGGCAAGATGTCGATGCGGGCAGCCATGCCGGGACGCACGTCGCCGTCGGGAGCCACCAGCTCGATCTCGGCCTCGAGGGCGGCGCGAACTCGGTCGACCCCGGTCGCCAGCGCGTGCACGCGTCCGGTGTAGCGACGGTCGGGATAGGCGGTGAGCGTGACTTCACAGGGAGCTCCGACCTGGACCGTGCTCAGCTGGGTCTCGGGCAGATCGGCGTGGACTCGAAGCTGCTGCAGATCGACCAACTTCACCACCGGTTGCGACAGGGGCCCTCCCACCAGCTCCCCGGGGGCGGTGGGCTCCTCGGCGACCGTGCCCGCGATCGGAGCGCGCACGGTCAGGCGGCCTCGGGCCTGGCGCTGGAACTCGGTGTCGGCTCGAGCCGCGGCCAGCTCGGCGCGTGCCGTCGCCAGCTCGGCGCGTAGCCGTTCCGCCGTTGCCTCTTCTTCGCGGGCTCGATCGGCGGGGTTGGTGCCCTGAGCGACGAGCCGTGCCTCGACCTTCGCACGGTGCTCGGCCTGACGAAGTTCGGTACGTCGCGCTGCCGCCCGCATCTGGGCCACGCGCTCTCTGGCTTCGGCCCGGGCCAACGCGCCGTCGTGCTCGATCGAGTCGAGCCGGAACAGGACATCACCCGGCTCGACTCGGTCGCCGCGGTGCACGACCCGCTCCGCCAAGGTCCCGGCGATGGGGCTGCCCACGTCCGAGGTCACGGGGGCCGTCACGTAGCCGGTGACGGTGAGCTCGACGGCTGTCGGGTCATTCGAAACGGACGCGATGCGAACGGATCCCAGCACGGGGAGGTCGGAGCCGCCCATGATGCTCGGCATCGACGAGAGCAGCCCGGCGATGCCCGCGATGACGACGAGCACCGCGGCCACCACCACCGGGCGACTCGAGCTGGAGCGGGCCGGGGGCTCGGGCTCCAACCTCAGCGACGCGAGTTGCTGCTGCAGCTGCGACGTGGCCTCGGTGGTGGCGGGGCTCTTCATGGCTCGAGGTGCTCGGGGCGGTCCACGGTCCGCTCGGTTCGCACGTTGCCCGTATTGATGGTCCCGGCGGGTTCGAAGAGCAGCACGTAGGCGTCCGACTCCGCCCACGGCCGATGCTCTACGCCGCGTGGGATCGTGGCGAGCTGGCCCTTCGACAACGTGATTCGCCTGGACCCCGAGTCCTCGCGGAGGTCGATGTGAACGACGCCCTCGACGACGAGGAACAGCTCGTCTTGCGCGGCGTGGTGGTGCCAGTCGAACTCGCCGCGGAACAGCGCGAGCTTGACATGCTGGCCGTTGAGCTCAGCGACGATCCCGGGGGTCCATGGCCGGGACAGGCGTCGGGCCTGCTGCGCCAGGTCGGTGACGGTGACGGTCGGTGTGTGGACCATGGCAGATCAACTTCGCCAGGTGTGGACCCTCCGCTGAAGGACGGAGGCGGCACCGTCCATGATCAGCTCGGCGAGTTCGTCGACATGGCGCGAGCGCCAGTCTCGGCGGTCGGTGCCTCGCAGCAGCGCATTGAGCGAGCCCATGGCGGGGCCGCAGTGGATCTGAAAGTTGGAGCGCTCCTCCAGGTTCCCGGCCAGAGCACTGCGGATCGAGTGGACGAAGTAGGGCACGAACACCCGCACCATCTTGTGGCGCGGCACTCGGAGCGCGCGCTCGATCTCGTCGTGGCGGCCTCGTTGCTCGAGGTATTGCCGAGTCTCCTGCCAGACCTGATCCAGGCTGCGACGGAAGTAGTGACGCTCGAGGCTGGCTCGAGTGCCCGAGTCGATCGCGTCGAGCGACTCGAGGCTCTGGTAGAGGCGGTACAGCTTGTTGGCGCGCGCAGGGAAGAGCGTGCCCTTGCCGCGTACGACCTGGACCTTGGCCCCGAGCTCGAACATGTCGCCGGCCGGGGCGTAGGCGACATCGCCGACCTCCACCGTGGCGAGGATGTCCTTGACCGCGTCGGAGGTGTCGGCTTCGACCGTGCACTGGTTGATGGAACCGGTGACGATGAAGTCGGCTCCGAGGGCGAACGCGGCGGCGGCGGCTTCCGGGGTCCCCAAGCCTCCCGCCGCGCCTACCCGAATCGGCTCGGGGAAGCGATGCTCGCCCCCGGCGGCGTCGCGTAGGCGCGAGATGATCGGCAAGGTCGCGGTCGACGTGGCCCCGTCCGTGTGACCGCCCGAGTCTGCCTCGACGCAGATGTCCTGGGCGATGGGCAGACGGCGTGCGACCTCGGCTTCTTCGGCGCTCAGCTGGCCGCTCGCGACCAGCGGCCGGAGAATGCGGTCGGGCGCGGGGGCCATGAATAGGCGCGCGACTTCAGGGCGAGAGACCTTCGCGATCACGCGACGCGTCGTGACGGCTTGCCCGTGTTCCATGCGACTGCCGGAGAAGCGGAACCGCACGATCGCCGGCGTTATGCGCATGAACGCCGAGGCTTCGACCAGATCGACCCCACGCTCGAGGTACAGCGATGTCAGGGCCTCCTCGCGATCGGGTTCGTCGGGCGTGTGCAGAAAGTTGGCGCCCCAAACAGCGCCTTCGGGCACGGCCGCGCAGATCTGGTCGAGGGCCGAAGCGACCTCGGGCAGCGGCATGCCACCCGTGCCCAGGAAGCTCATCAAGCCCGCTCGTGCCATGCGGATCACGAGGCGGGCAGACGCGATGCCGCGAAACATCGCCCCGGACGCGTAGGCGAGCCGGACCCCATGTGCGCGTCGAAACTGGCTGCTACCCAGGGCGCGAGGGGAGACGGAAGCTGGTGCGGACTGCAGAGCTGAGGGGGAGGCTTGCCTCGGGGCAGGAGCGGGGGCAGCAGGAGTGGGGGGCGGCGACACTCGAGGCGGAGCCTTGGGCACGGGTCGAGGCGCCTTGGCGGCTTCGGCCCACAGCGACTTCAGCACCCGGCCGGGCCCGAGCTCCTGAATGTCAGTGACGCCGCGTTCGCGGAGCCCATGCATCAGCTCGAACCACCGCACGGGTTCCCGCAGCTGTCGGGTGAGCAGCTCGCCGAGCCCATCCGCAGTCACGGGCTGGGCCGTGGTGCCGGAGAGCACCGGGCGGCGAGGTTCCGCGAAGCGGGTTGCGGTGAGGTCGGCCGCGAACGCGTCGGCGGATGGTTGCATGTAGCGGGAATGAAATGCAGCGCTGACCGCCAGCGGCACGCAACGAACTCCGTCGATCTCACTCAGCTTCGGGGCCAGCGCCTTCAGCGAGTCGTTGGGGCCCGCGACGATGATCTGCTGATGACCGTTGTGGTTGGCGATGTCGATGTCATCCGCGTTCAGCCGCTCGAGGTGTGGCTTCAGCTTCTCCATGGGGATGCCGATGATCGCCAGCATGCCTCCATTGCGGGCTTGGCCCATCAGCTCCCCGCGGCGTTTGATCAGGCGCAGCCCGGTGGGGAAGTCGATGCACCCGGCGGCCAGCAGGGCGTTGTACTCACCCAGGCTGTGGCCGGCGAAGAAGTCGGGCAGCCCCTCGCGTTTCGCCACCTCCCACCAGGTCATCGCGTTGACGACGAACAGCGCGGGCTGGGTGTACTGCGTCTGGCCGAGCTTTCGCTCGGGATCTTCGAGACAGAGTCGCTCGATGGAGTAGCCGAGAATCTCGTCGGCGAGGGCAGTCTGCTCTCGGTAGCGGGCGAACAGCTCCGCTCCCATGCCCTTGCGCTGGGACCCCTGGCCGGGAAACAACACTGCACGACGGCCCATGATCAAGACTCCCAGGGGAAACGGCGGTCGCGAGCGAACGCCTCGATGTTTTGTTGCACTCGAGGTGAAGCCATCAGTCGATCGAGCTCCTCCAACGCGACGTTCTCCACTTCGGGCGTGATCTCCCAGAGTCGATGGAAGTAGCGCTTGAGGTCTCCGACGGTGGCCGGCTCGACTCGGCGCAGTCGCATGGCCAGCCGTCGCAGGGCGGGCTCGAGGTCGTCCACGCGTTCGTCGACGAGGCGATGCCGCACCGCGTCGTCGACTCCCATGGAGCTGGTGCTCAGCGTCAGCGAGTAGGCGGACTGAAAGCCCACGCGGCGGATGAGGAAGGGGAGCACACAGCAGGGGAGCAAGCCCCACAGTGCTTCGGGGAGGCTGAAGCGACCCGCGTTCGTGGACAACACCAAGTCGCTCGCGGCGACGAGGCCGAGCCCCCCCGCGACCGCTCGCCCGTCGACCGCCGCGACGACCACCCGAGGGATGGTGGTCAAGCGGCGGAGCAGCGAGAAGTACTCACGACCGGCTCCGGCGGCGGGCGGCCCGCTACGGTTGGCCTGGGCGGTGGCGCCGAAGTCGAGGCCCGTGCAGAACGAGCCGGGGCGACCCTCGAGCACGACGGCGCGACAGGACGAGGTGCACTCGGCGAGTTCGAGCGCGTCGTGAAGTCGTCGCACCAAGGCGGTGTCGATGGCGTTGTCGGCTTCCGGGCGATCGATTGCGATGCGCAGGAAGGGGCCGTCTTGGCGGGTCTGGACGGAGTCCGTGGGCACGATCTCAGCTCCAGTCGTACTCGCGGTGAAATTGTTGGACCCCGGTGAGAGTCAGTAACCGTGCGCCCGCGAACTTCTCCTCGTAGATCGATGCGGCCGCGCCTCGGTCCATCGTCTTGTCGCGGACGCCACACTTCCACTCCATGCAGGCATCGACGATGACCTCGTACTCCTCCATCTCGAGGCGGCGACGAGACGCGATGGCCGAGCCCACGCCGAGGCGGCGGAGGGCAGGTGCGGCGGTGGTCGGGACCACGCCGCTATAGAACTCCGACGCGCAGCCCGAGCCGTAGGAGAACAGCCCCACCCGGCGCGGTGAAGTGAAGTCTCCTCGGTCAATCAGCGAGCATAGGGACAGATACAGCGCCGCCGAGTACACGTTGCCGATGCGGGTGCAGTACTCGGTGGACGGAGCCAGCCGCCGCTGAAAATCGTCGTCGATCACCTCGGCTGCCCGATGACCGTGCTTGCGCATCAGCGTGCGATGGGCTCCCTTGACCATTCCCGCGAAGGGGGTGTGGAAGGCGAGGTAGTCGAAGGTCTGCCGAAAATCGGCCGTCTCGACGCGCTGCTGGTAGCGGGAGAAGCACTGCTCGAGACAGTGCAGATACGACAGCAGGGACATGTCGCTGTCGCCGGCCTCGAGATCGGCGCGAGGTCGGCACGTGTCCATGACCTCGTAGCTGTAGAAGCCGTTGGCGCCCGGGTCCAACGCCAAGATCTCGGGCGAGCGGCTGATCACCATGGCCACCGCGCCTGCGCCCTGGGAGGGCTCCCAGTAGGTGTTGCGCGCAGCCACGCTGGCCGCGTCGGTGGCGATGACCAGCGCTTTGGCGCGAGGGTTGGGGCTGGTGCTCACCATGCCCACCGCGCTCGACAGCGCCGCGGTGCCGCCGTAGCACGCGTGCTTGACCTCGAACGAGCGCACGTACCGAGGCAGCCCGAGGTGGTGGTGCACGTAGGTGCTCATGGGTTTGCCGAAGTCGATGCCCGACTCGGTGCCCACGATGACCGCCTCGAAGTCGCGCTGCTCTTCCTCGCTCATGGCTGCGAGCAGGGGCGCGGCGGCATTGACCGCGTTGGTGATCGGGTCCTCCCAGGGGAGGTTGACCGACTTCTCGCGCATCATGAGGTTGGCCATGCGCGAGTCGTCGAGACCACGCACGGCGAAGATCTCGGGCACTCCGATATAGGTCTGACCGACGTAGGGATTGATGGACTCGATGCCGACGCTCATGACGAACTCCAACCAGGGGGGCTGGGATCAGGCCTCCGGGTAGATCGGCTCTCCGCCGTCGGCCGACTCGATCCGGATCGCCTCGGTAGGGCAGGATCGGGCCGCGGCGATGGCATCGTCATCGGCATCGATGAGCTCGGTGAGCGCCCGAGATCGGGCTTCGTCGTCGAGTTCGAAGTGATCGGGACAAAGGGCGAGGCATGCACCCGCGCCGATGCAGCGGTCGCGCTCGATGATCAGACGCCATCGGGGATTGTCGAGGTCCTTGGCCATTTTGATCTCTCCAGGGAGGGGGCTACGAGGAGGTCGTCCAGCGCACGGGGAGCGCGTTGACGCCGTAGACGAAGGTGTCGTTCCGAAAGGGCAGCTCGTCGAAGTCCATGGCGAGGGTCAGCCCGGGGAGTCGGCGCAGCATGGTGTTCCACAGCACGGACAGCTCCATGCGGGCGAGCTGCTGGCCGATGCACGCGTGCAGGCCGAAGCCGAAGGCCAGGTGGTGCGGTGCCTTGCGCATGAGGTTGACCGTGTCGGGGTTGTCGAACTTGGTCTCGTCCCGATTGGCCGAGTCGAGCACGACGATCACACCATCGCCTTCCTTGATCTCGACATCGCCGATACGAGTGTCGCGGGTACAGGCGCGGCGCAGGCCGAAGGCGATGACGGTCTGGAACCGCAGCAGCTCTTCGATCGCGCCGTTCATCATCGAGGGGTCTCGACGCAGCGCTTCCATCTGCTCCGGGTATCGGAGCAAGGTTGCGGTGCCCAAGCCGATCATGTTGGCGAGGGTCTCGTAGCCGGCGATGAGCAGCAGGGTGGCGATCCCTGCGGCCTCCTCCCGCGTGATGTCTCCGTGTTCCTTGCTCCGCTGGAGCAGGCGGCTGACCAGATCGTCAGCCGGATCCCGGTCCCGCAGGTCGACCAAGTGGGCGATGTAGTCCTCGAGCTCGCTGCGCACCTCCTGGTGTCGCTCGCGGGTCTTGTTACGCTGGCCGATGACCTGGACCCTGGCGTGGAAGAACTCGCGATCCTCGAATGGCACCCCGAGCAGCTCGCTGATGACCATGGTGGGCATCGGCAGCGCGACGGACTGAATCAGGTCCGTGGGGGGGCCGGCCTCGAGGATCCCATCGATGATCTGGTCGACGACGCGCTGGACCAGCGGACGCAGCTTCTCGATGCGGTCGGCCTTGAACTCCACCGAGAGCGCATTGCGAAGGCGGGTGTGGTCTGGTGGATCGAGCCGGATGAACGTGCCGGGCGGGGGCGCGTCGGGTGTCATCCGATGGGGAAAGCCCGGGCGGGCGAAGTCGGAGCTGAAGGTGCGAGGATCGGCGAGCACCTGGCAGGCCTCGCGGTGCCGCGTGACTAGCCAGACTTCCTGACCGTCGTAGGCGAGCGAGACGCGGGCGACCGGTCGTTCTCTGCGCAGCTCGGCGTACTGCGGCGGCAGCAACATCGGGGTGTTGCGGCGCATGGGGAAGGTCCCGCGCGCAGATCGGTTCGGCGAGTTTTCCACTCGCGGAGCGTCGCAGAGCGAGGGGCGGCGCGACTGCTCAATGATGAGCGCGGCACGTCGATCAGCGCAGGCCGAGCGAAGCCGAGACCCCGCCGTCGACGCGCAAGCAGACGCCGTTGACGTAGGCCGCCTGGGGCGAGAGTAGAAACGAGACGACGGCGGCCACGTCTTCGGGCGTGCCCAGTCGGCGCGCGGGGATGCGAGTCTCGATGCGATCCCTGAGGTTCTCGTATCCCGCCGTGAGTCCGGTATCGATGAAGCCGGGGAGCACGCAGTTGATTGTGATCGAGCGGCGAGACAGCTCGTCGACCACCGAGCGCATGAACGACTCGAGCGCGCCCTTGGTCGCGGAGTACACCGCGTTGCCGCGGTTTCCCAGCTGGGAGGAGATCGAACTCATGAACACCAGCCGGCCGCGTCGCGCTCGGCTCATCGGGCGGCCGAGTCGAGCGACCATCTGCATGGTCGAGAACAGGTTCACGCGAAAGGTGGAGGTGATCTGGTCGAGGTCGAGCTGCGAGGTCAGGGCGTCGGCCGTCACTGCGGCGTTGCACACGACCCCGTAGGGCGGGCCGTGGCGCTGAAGAACGTGGTCGACCAGCGCATCGACTTGGCGCGCGTCCCCCAGGTCGCAGGGGTAGTGGGATGCGCGTCCGCCCGCTGCGACGAGTTCCCGTCTCACCGCGTCTCCGGCTCGTGCATCGCGGCTCGCGATGATCAGCTCGTAGCCCTGCGTCGCGAGTCGTTGCGCGGTGGCTCGACCGATGCCACGCGTACCACCCGTGAGCAAGACGGGACCGGAGGCGGAAGAAGTAGGGGGGGTCATGGCCACGTCAGGGAATCGAGGAAGGAGCGGGCGAGCGCGACGCGATCGGGCGGGGCGCTGAACATCGACAGGTGATCACCTCGGCCCGACTCGTGCATGGTCGAGTCGGCGAGCTTCGATGCCGCGACGCGCGAGCCTTCGGGGTGTGCGGTGTGGTCGTCCTGGCTCGTGACCACGAGCGAGCGCTGCCGGACCCTGGCGAGGGTGGGGCGCAGGTCGGTACTCATGATCGAGCCGTTGAGCCACGCATAGCGGTAGAGCAGCTCGGCGTTGGCGTAGGGATAGAGCAGGACGGGGGACAGCGCGGTGTCGATGGAGTCGAGCGGTGTCGAACGGATCATCTCGAGCAGCTGCGTCGCGCTGTCGCGGCTGCGCCGGGCGATGGACAACAGCTCGATCAAGTTGGTCTGGTGCTCCGTGCGTGGAGCCTCGTCTCCCAGGTCGTAGTCGCCGTGCCACAGACTCAGGCTGTGCACGCGTCCGGGGGCCGCTGCCGCTGCGGCCACCGCCATCGACGTGCCGCCGCAGATGCCCATGATGTGGGCAGATGGGACGTCGTAGTGGTCGAGCAGCGCAACGATGTCCGTCGCTTGGTCCTCGATGCGCGCGGCCGCCTCGTCGAAGGGGCTCGCGGTGCCAAAGAGCCCGCGGCTGGTCCAGGTGAGCACCTGATACTCGCCGCCGATCTCGTCGAGCCACGGGCGGGTCAGCTGTCCCAGCATGCCGCAGGCCGACGCGATCACGATGGTTCGATCCCTCGGACCGGGCGCGGCGAAGGCCCGTATCGTGGCGCCGTCGGGCGTTCGAAGATCGGTGCCGCGAAACCGGGCGTCGAAGGTCTGCGAGGTCCATCGGGGCAGGGACCGGGCGATGATCTGAGCGTCGAGCCCCTGATCCGCGAGCTTCGACGCGGCTCCCAGTTCGCTCGCGAAGTAGGCATGGAGCTGAAGCAGCAGCTCGTCGCTACCCGCCCCGGTCGGGGCCGAGCCGCGGGAGCTGGGCAGCAGCTGCAGACCTTCGATGAACGCCTCGAGCACGTCGCGGGCGGGCGACAGTCGCGGCGGGAGCAGCTGCGCCGCGGTCAGGCCGGGCTCGACCGCACCGACGATGGGCTTGGCCGCCAGCAGTCGGTCGCACATCGCGAGGGCGGCCGTATCGGTCTCGGTGTTCACCATCGGGCGGGTCAGCGGGTCACGAAGCGATGGCCGCGAGTGGTGTGCGTGGCGATCGGGTTGTGGTGGTGTTCGTCTTTGCCCGAGACCAGGACCGAGCCGAAGCGCTCGAGCGAGATTCGGCCGCCGTACTCATGGACCTCTTCGGTGTCCGGGTAGACCCGGACACAGGTGGGCACGTAGCGAGACGTGAAGCCGATGCGCGGCGTGTCGGTGCGGCCGAGGTGAGGGTGCGAGGCGTGCAGGAGCGTCGACCAGAAGATGACGCACTCGCCCGGCTCCAGCTGCATCGAGATCGCTTGGTCCTCCGCGGGCCGCCAGTCGGGGTCGATCTGGAGCTCGCGGTAGTCGTAGCCGAAGAATCCGCGCTGGGCTCCGTTCTTGACCTGCGTGCCGATCTTGGCGGGGTCGTAGTGGATGTCTTTGGCCTCGTCGTAGTGCATGTCCCGGTGGGTGCCGGGAATGAACTGGAGGCACCCGGTCTCGATCGTGGACGGCGTGAGGGCGGTCCACACGGTGACCGTGCCGCCGAAGTCTCGCTGCGCGTCCGGCCACACGATCTGCGGAGTCCCGGAGACGTTGGCGAAGGTGTCCGCTTGGTGCCAATCGGTCCCCTCGTCTCCCGGATACTTGGGAAAGAACTCACTGCGCCAGCAGAGCACGTTGGGCCCGAGGATTCGGCGCACTCGCTCCACGATCCCGGAGTGACAGACGTGCTCCGCAAGCCAGTTCGAGTCGAGGTGCCGATCGTAGTTGCTGATGTCCGTGTTGCCGCTGGCCGTCTCGTCACCGTAGACGGCGTGGCTGCGGTCGAGCAGAGCGAGCCGGAGCTTCTTCCAGCTGCGCTCCATCTCCTCCCGGGAGTACAGGCGAATCGGGCCGAGGTAGCCCTGGGCACGGAATGATGCCAGCTCGGCATCGAGGTCGACGGGTGGGCGCGTTCCCTTGGATCCGGTCATGCGGGTTTTCTCCTCATTCCCGATTTTTCGGCTTGGTCTACGCATCGGGCGATGCGGCGCATCGTGGTGGCTTCGGCGAGGTCTCGGCCCAACACCGAGGTGCCGAACTGATCGTTGACCCGGGCGAGCAAGCGGACCAAGGCCAAGGAGGTCGCGCCCGCATCGAACAGATCGGTCTCCAGCGAGACCTCTCGGTCGCCGAGGATTTCTCGCCCGATGTCGAGCACGGCGGCTTCGACTGCGGTCATCGACGAGGGGGGCGGCGGCCGATCGGGATCTTCGGCGGCAGCCGGAAGGACGGCGCTGGCCATCGCCTGGCGATCGAGCTTGCCGTGAGCGGTGAGCACGATGGCATCGACCAGCTGCACCCGCGAAGGGCACATGTGTGCGGGCAGGCGCTCGCGAGCGAAGGACAGCAGCTCGGCGGTGACGCGCGAGGAGTCACTGTCGTCACCCGAGCGAGGTTCGTGCAGCTGGACCAGCGCCAGGAGGCGGACATCGCCATCACCGTGGTCTTGCGCCAGCACCACGGTGCGCGCCACGGAGGGGGCCGTGTCGAGGCAGGCTTCGATCTCACCGGGCTCGATACGGTAGCCACGGACCTTGAGCTGAGCGTCGACGCGGCCGAGGTAGTCCAGGCTCCCGTCGTCACGAGCGACGGCGCGATCGCCCGACCGGTAGTAGCGAACCCCGGCCCGCTCCACGAACCGCTGCGCGGTGAGTTCTGGACGCGCATGGTATCCGCGCGCCACTCCGGCTCCCGACACCAGGATTTCTCCCGGCGTGCCCGCGGGTACCGGTTGCCCCTCGTCGTCGCAGAGCTGAACCTCGAGGTCCTCGATGGGGACCCCGAGCAACCCGGCTTCGGAGTTCCACAGGTCGGCCGCCGCCAAGCGACGGTAGGTGACGTGCACGGTGGTCTCGGTGATACCGTACATATTCACCAGCTCCGGTCGCTCGCTCCCGTAGCGCTCGACCCACCGTCGTAGGCTCTGCTTGTCCAGCGCCTCTCCGCCGAACACGATCGTGCGGAGGTGTCGGTCGAGCGTGGCGTCGTGCCGCTGGTCTTCGGTGACCAGCGCGGCAAAGGCCGACGGTGTTTGGTTGAGCACGGTGACGCCGTGCTCGAGTAGGAACTCGCGGAACTCGGCCGGAGAGCGGGCAACGCTCTCGCTCACGATGACCAGGCGCCCGCCGTGCAGCAGCGCGCCCCAGATCTCCCAGACCGAGAAATCGAAGCTGGGGGAGTGGAACAAGGTCCACACGTCGTCGTGGCCGAAGTCGAACCAACGATGCGTCGCGGTGAACAGCCGGGTGACGTTGCGATGCTCGACGAGCACGCCCTTGGGTCTCCCGGTCGTGCCCGAGGTGTAGATCGCGTACGCGAGGTTGGACGGTGTGACCTCGACCTCGGGGGCGGGCGTCGATTCCGTAGCGCCCAAGAAGGCACTGGCGTCGATGATGGTTCGGCCCTCGCCGACCAGCGCTGTCGCGCCATCGCCTTCGATGACGACCGTCGTGACGTTGCTGTCCTCGAGGAGAAAGTCGATGCGACCTTGGGGATAGCTCGGGTCGATCGGCAGGTAGGCACCGCCGGCTCGGAGCACGGCGAGCATCGCCACGACGAGCGCGGGGGTGCGACCGATGAGCACGCCCACCAGCTGGTCGGGTCCGACCCCGCGATCTCGCAGCTTGTTCGCGAGGCGGTTGGCGGCCGCGTCGAGTTGTGCGTAGGTGAGGGACGTATCGTCCCCGACCACGGCGACTCGGTCTGACCACGACCGAGCACGCTCGCTCAAAAGGTGGTGGATGCAGGGTGCAATCGTCATGGGTCGGCGGCTGACGAGCCTAGCGGCGCGGAACATCGGTCTGCCGCTCAACGTTGAGCGCGACGAAGGTCGATGCATGCACCTTCACGACGCTCACAGAGGGGTCTCAACATTGAGCAGAGGGCGTCCGGGGACCTGGCTATAGAGCCCAGGGTGGACGATGGACGGTCATCGAGCCTCCCGCGGGAAACGCTTCTCACGACGTTGATCGGGATCGTCGACGAACTCGTCTCCAGCGACGGGGAGGTCCGGCCGGACTCGCGGTTGACGGAGCTGGGGATCGGCTCGTTGCTCGCGGTGAGGCTGGGTCTCGCGATCGAGCGCGAGCTGGGGGTCGAACTCGAGGTCTCGACGTTCGCCGAGCCCATCGAACTCGAAGAGCTGGCGCACCGGATCGAAGAGCGCCGGGGTGATGAGCCGGTCGCGGCGCCCGCAGCTGCGAGTGAGGCTCGGACGGTGGACCCGGGCGAGCGCGTGCCGCTGACCGACCTGCAGCAGGCGTACCTCGTGGGGCGGGAAGCGGGGCTGACGGACGACCCGGTTGGCTGCACCCTCTATAGAGAGTTCGAACTCGAGCGAGTGGACGTCCCGCGGCTCGAGACCGCGTGGCGCCAGGTGGTCGAGCGGCATCCCGCGCTGCGGATGGTGGTCGTGACCGGGGGGCGGCAGGAGGTCGCCTCTTCGGCACCGCGCGTTTCGTTCGTGGTGCATGCGCTCGAAGACTCGAGCGCGAGCGAGCGCGAGGCCGCGGTCTCGTCGACGCGCGAGCGAATGCGACGTCGGGTGTTCGACGCGGCGGGTGGCGGCTCGATGTTCTCGGTCGAGGTCTCGCACCGCTCTTCCACGATGAGCACGGTGCACCTGGCCATCGACGGGCTGCTGACCGACGGGCACGGGCTCTCGATCCTGGTGTCGGACTGGGCAGCGCTCTACGACCAGCCCGAAGTACGGCTCGAAGCGCCGCGCGGGGACTACCGGGGGCACCTGCTCGCACTGTCTTCGCAGGGGGCCGAACGTCGCAAGCGGCAGCTCGCGGAGTGGATCGAGCATTTCGAGGAAGGGGTGCCGCCGAGCCCCGCGTTGGGAGGTCCCGCTGCCGACCTGGAGTCGGGGCCGCGTCTTCACCTGCACGAGTCGATCCCGGTCGCACGCACGCGAGGTCTGTGGGCCGTGGCGGAACGCTGGGGTGTGTCTCCGTCTTCGCTCGTCTTGGCGTGTTTCATGGAGGTCCTGGCCCGCAGCAGCGAACCGCAGCGGGCGGCCACGGTGGTGGTCACCCAGAGCGTTCGCGATCGTTGCGAGCCCGCGCCGGATGGCGTGATCGGTCCGTTTACCAACACTCTGCTCGTCGATCTTCCCGATCCCAACACCGCGTCGTGGCCGAAGTTCGCTCGAGGTGTTCATCGACGACTGTGGGACGCGGTCGGTCGAGGTGCGGTGGGCGGTACTGCGGTCCTTCGCGAGCTTCGGCGACGACACGGACAGGCTCCGCCATCTTTGCCGGTGGTGTACACGAGCATGCTGGGTATCTCGCGGCCGGGCGGGAGACTCGATCGCTTTACGGCGAGCGAGGTCTTGGCGGCCAGCCAGACCTCGGGGGTGCAGCTGGACTTTCAGGTCGAGGAGCGTGACGGCTCACTGCACCTGCGGTGGGATGTGCTCGAGGCCGCGTTCACACCCGGCGGGGCGCAGGTGTCGTTCGCCGCGTTGGTGAACTCCCTCGAGGCGCTCGCGACTCTTCGCTCCGGCCCGTTCGCGCGGTGGCCTCTCAATGCGCTGCAGCAGGCGTACTACGTGACTCGGGCCTCACCCGAGCCGGTCGCTCGCGCTGGTTGCCAGGTGTACCTGAGCTTCGAGGTCGACGAACTCGACCTGCCGCGGCTGGAGAAGGCCTGGCACCGCGTCGTGATGAACCACGACGTCATGCGTGCCACGGTGACGCGCGAGGGGGAGCTGGTGCGGCTACCGGTTGCTCCGGCTCGCCTGAAGATTCCGGTCATCGACCTCGAAGGTCGTGACGATGCCGCGGCGTGTCTCGAAGAACTCGCGCATGAAATGGCGGGGGTGGCGTTTCCGCTGGGGCGTTGGCCGATGGCGGATCTTCGGGTGACGCTCGCGAGCGGCACCGCGGTCGTTCACCTCGCGCTGGACCTCATCCTGTTGGACGGGATCAGCCTGCATCGCCTCGCCCGGGAGCTGATGCACGCCTACGCGGACCCGAGGCACATGCCTCGGCGGGCGCTCCCGTGGCCGCCGATCGAACGATCGAGGTCCACCGACGACGTCGCCGCGGTGCGGGCGTATTGGCGTGATCGGTTCGCCGAGATGCCGGCTGGGCCCGCGGTGCCCGATTCTGAGGTTCCGGCTCACGAGCGCCGTCGCTTTCGATTGGTGGGTGAGGTCGGTTCCTGGCGGGCGGTGGCGGACGCTGCGGCGGCTGATGGCCTCGAACCGGATCACGTGGTCTTGGCCGCGCTCCTCGAAGCGTTCGCTCGGCAGTGGGGCGACGCGCCGTTCTCGTTGCCGGTCGTGCGGTGGAGCGAAGCGCTCGATCCTCATCGCCCGGCCGAACGCACCGTGCTCAGCTGGGTCAGCCACGATGGGGCGCGGAACTCCGTGTTGGATCGGGCCCGACGCGTTCGCGAATTGCTCGCCGCGGATCCTCCTGCTTCGGCTCCGAGTGGCCTCGATGTCTTGAGGACGAAGGTGCTCCGGGCTCGGCGCTCGGGTGAGTTCTCGTTGCCCTTGGTCTACACCAGCGTGCTGCAGCTCGAGGGCGACCTCCTCCCCGAGGGCGTCCGGCACGGACCGTGGCTGACCTATACCCCCGACGTCGCGATCGACTGCATCGCGATGGACGAAGGGGGCGGGTTGCGCTGCACGTGGGACGCGGACGAGGCCGTGGTCGTGCGCGAGCGAATCCAGGCCGTGTTCGACACGTTCCTGGAGCTGCTCGGCGCGGCGGTCGATGGCGTACGGAGTCCTTCGGCGCCTGTGGAACCGCCGACTCTGCCGGAACCGCTGCGGACCACGGTGCTCCAGGAGTGGAACGACACCGCGGCGCCCTTCCACACCGACGATCTGATCCACGGTGGCTTCGAGCGCTACGCGGCGGCCAGGCCCGGTGCGATCGCGCTGAGGTGGTCCGCGGGGCAGCTCTCGTTCGGTGAGCTCAACGCCTTGGCGAACCGTATCGCGTGGCGCCTGCGAAGAAGCGGCGTCGCGCCGGGTGACCTCGTCGCCGTGCATGTCCCTCGGGGGCCTCTGCTGATCGCGGCGGTGCTGGGCGTGGTCAAGGCGGGAGGCGCCTACGTGCCGCTCGATCGGGGGCTGCCTGCGCCTCGCATTCACTCGATTCTCCGTCGCTCCCAGTGCCGACGGATGCTGATGACCGAAGCGGCGGACCTCGAGCTCGATCCCGCCGTCGAGCGGATCGTGCTCGACGACACGGGACCGGCCGAAGGAGGCCCGTGGCCGTCGAACGATCTGGAACCCATCGCGAGCACCGATGACGTGGCCTACGTCATCTTCACGTCGGGAAGCACGGGCGAGCCCAAGGGCGTGGTCGTCACGCACCGCCCCGTACTCAACCTGTTGCGATGGGCCCAGCGACGCTTCGACTTCGACGACCGCGACATTGGGCTCGCCATCGCTTCGATCGGCTTCGATCTGTCGGTCTTCGACGTGTTCGGTGTCCTCGGCGAGGGCGGCAGCTTGTACGTGGCGAACGAGCGCGAGCAGAAGGACCCCGACGCGTTGTTGCAGGTGCTGCTCGAGCAACGCATCACGTTTTGGAACTCGGCTCCCGCCGCGCTGGCTCAGGTCATGCCGCTGGTGGCCCGAGCCCAGGGGCAATCGGAGACCGAGCACCTGCGCTTGGTATTTCTCAGCGGAGACTTCACGCCGTTGTCGTTGCCCGATGAGCTGCGGGCGGTTTTTGGTGGCGCCAAGTGCATCAACCTCGGAGGGGCGACCGAAGCCACCGTCTGGTCCAACTACCACGAGATCGGAGCCGTCGACCCCGAGTGGCGGAGCATTCCCTACGGGCGGCCCATCGACAACGCGCGCTACTACATCCTCGATGAGTCGCTCGAGCCGGTCGCGCCGGGGGTGGAGGGAGACCTCTATATCGGAGGCGATTGTCTCGCTGCGGGCTACCTGCGAGAGCCCGAGCTGACCGCTCGGAGCTTCGTGCTCGATCCTTTCGTGGCGAACGCGGGGAGCCGGATGTACCGGACCGGCGATCGTGCGCTGTTCCTGCCGGACGGGGTCATGTCGTTCGTCGGCCGGAACGACGGGCAGGTCAAGATTCGCGGCTTTCGGGTGGAACTCGGGGAGATCGAGCACTGCTTGCGACAGCACCCCGGCATCAAGGACGCGGTCGTGCTCGCCCGCACCGATGCGGGAGGAGACCGCAAGCTGGTCGCCTATCTCCGCACCGAGTCCGAGGCCGCGCCGAGCACCCGGGAGCTGCGGGCGCATGCCGCCGCGACCCTGCCGAGCTACATGGTGCCCAACTTCTGTCATCGTGTGGAGAGCTGGCCGGTGACGGCGAACGGGAAGCTCGATCGCGATGCACTCCCGTGGCCGTTGAACTCGGCCACGACCGAGCTGGCCGCCCCTGTTGCCGAGCTCATCCCGGAGCCGAAGGTGCCCGCCATCGACCAGCGTCAGCTGTGCCGCGAGGTCGCCTCGATGTTCGCGGATGCGTTGGGCGTGGATGTCGATGAGCAGGAAGATCTGTGGGACCAGGGCGCTACGTCGTTCACGATGGTCCAGGTCTCCAACCGTCTTCGTGATCGGTTTGGATGTCGGATCCCCGTCGCTGCGCTCATCGACGACGCGACCGTGGTCGGGGTCGCGGCCCTCGTGGCGGAGCGCATGGACCCGAGCAAGGCGGGCGTTGCGTCGGCCGTCGTTGCGGAATCTCCGACCAACGTTCGTCCCTCGCCACCGATCGACGAAGAGCCCGCGTCGGTCGACCTGCTGGACGCCAATGCAGTGGCACGCTTCAAGGCTCGCCACCTGCATCGACGACCGCGCTCGGGAGCAACGACCATCGCGTTGCCCGAGCGGGGCTCCGATCGATCGCTCCATCGTCTTCGGGCCACCTGCCGTCGCTTCGAGTCCCGAGTCGTGGCGTTCGAGTCGTTGGCACAGCTGCTGGGGTCACTCGCCGACGTGCCGGGGGAGCCTACGCGGCGGCTGTACCCCTCCGCGGGGGAGACCTACGCGGTGCAGGTCTACGTCCACGTGCGCGACGGCGCCGTCGAGTCGGTTCCGGGGGGCCTGTATCACTACCGGCCGTCCGACAACGAGCTCGAGCGCATCGAAGGCCGGCTCGGATCGCACCTGCACTTCATCTACAACCGCCCCATCGCGGAGGCGGCTGCGTTCGGGTTGTTCTTGGTGGGGCAGACGCGGGCGATCGAGCCGCTCTACGGCGACCTGACCGACCGGCTGCTGGCCGTCGAAGCCGGCTACATGGGGCAGCTGCTGATGATGGGCCAGGCGAGCGCCGGCCTCGGCTTGTGCCCGATTGGAGACGTGGCGACGGAGGTCCTGACCCGGGGTTTCGGCCTCGACCCGGACCATCGCTTCGTACACGCGCTGCTCGGCGGTCCCGTCGATCACGATAGCCGCCACGGTACGCTCGGGTTCCCCCGCTCAGCTACGTCTGCCGAAGCACCGCGGTCGTTGCCGGACGAGGTGGCGGTGGTCGGCATGGCGGTGCGGTGCGCGGGCGCGGATACGCCTTCGCAGCTATGGAGCGGGCTGGCATCGGGCTCGTGCTCCATCCGTCCCTTGCCGCCAGCTCGCCGGGCGCAGTTGGCCGCGGGGGGGCACGCGTTGCCCGAGGTCGAGGGCGGGTTCCTCGACTCCATCGATCACTTCGACTGCCTGCGGTTTCGCGTCTCCCCCCGTGAGGCGAAGAGCCTCGACCCTCAGATCCGCCTGTTGTTGCAGGCCGTGTGGTCGTGTCTCGAGGAGGCCGGGCACACCGCGGAGTCTCTCCGGCGGGACGCCCCGCGAGTCGGGGTCTTCGTCGCCGCGATGTGGCACGACTACCAGCTGGCGGGCGCCGATGCGAGACGAAACGGAGGCGACGGCACAGTCTCCGCGCTCGGCTCCGACATCGCCAACCGGGTTTCCTTCGCCTTCGGCTTCGACGGTCCGAGCCTGGCGATCGACACCTCGTGCACGTCCTCGATCACCGCGCTGCATCTGGCATCACGTGCCATCGCCAGCGGTGAGTGTGACGCGGCGATCGTGGCTGCGGTCAACCTCGTGTCTCACCCCTTCCACCTGGGGATCCTCAGCGACCTCGAGTTGCTGGGGGAGGGGGCGGTTCGTGCCTTCGATACGAACGCGACGGGCTGGAATCCGGGTGAAGGCGCAGCCGCGGTGTTGCTGAGGCCGCACGGAGCGGCGCTGGGCGGCGGTGAGCATGTGCACGGAATCGTGGAGGCCACTCGGGTCGGACACTCGGGTCGTGGTCGGCGCCTCACGGCGGCGCGCAGCGATGTGCTCGCGCGTTCCTTGGAACAAACGCTGCGCGACGCGGGGCGCTCGGTGGAGGAACTCGACTATGTCGAGTGCTCGGCCGCGGGAGCGAGCATTGCCGACCAGGCCGAGCTCGAGGCCATCGAGGAACTCGTTCGGGGGCAGCGAACACGAGCGCTACCCATCGGGACCACCAAGCCCAACGTCGGGCACCTCGAGGCTGCCGCTGGTCTCGTGCAGCTCATCAAGGTGCTGCTGCAGCTGAAAGAGGAGAGCTTCGCACCGACGTTGGCTGCGGCCGATGCATTGGCGGGGCAGATCGATGCGGTGGACCTGGTCACGGAGCCGCGACCATGGCGAACAGTCGCTGGGTCTACGCGGCGCGCGTTGGTCAACGCGATGGGAGCCACGGGGACACACGGTCACGCGTTGATCCGCGAAGCCGAACTGGCGAACGCGGTGAGCGACAGTGCGATGGGGCCCAACATCATCACGCTGTCTGCGACGACTCCCGAGGCCCTGAGCAAGATGGCCGACGCGCTACGTCGGTCGCTCGAAGCGGCGCCCGACGGTGGGCGAACGCTGCCGGACGTCGCGTTCACCACCCAGTGCGGACGGGCGGCATTGCCTCACCGGGCGGCGTTCGTCGCCGACGATCGGTCGAGGCTCGTCCGGAGTCTCGACGCGTTCGTCTCCGGTCGCTTCGGCGCCGAGGTGTTGACCGGCCATGTCCCGACCCCCGACACCGGGAGCCCACGCTCTGTGCCGGCCGATCCGTACCGCGCCGCCCGGGCATGGTGTGAGGGAGTGGCGTTGGACTGGAGGCAAGCGTGGCGCGGTTCACCTCGACGGGTCTCGCTGCCGGGGCATCCTGCCGCGGAGGAGTCCTACTGGCTCGACCCTTCACCCCGCGCGACGGAGAAGTCTCCGGCATCCGAGCGAGCCGCCGACACCGAGGCGCTCGAGCAGCACTTGGTCCGCGTGTTCGCTCGTGTCTCGGGCTTCGACGTGGCGCAGGTGAGCGTCGACGTGCCCTTCGAGGAGTATGGCATCGACTCGCGGAT
Organism: Myxococcota bacterium; assembly: GCA_039028615.1. Classification (GTDB taxonomy): domain Bacteria; phylum Myxococcota_A; class Polyangia; order Nannocystales; family Nannocystaceae; genus Paraliomyxa. Next base: position 22,934 of record JBCCHT010000026.1, read on the forward strand.
GATCGTCGAACTGAGCGATGTGATCGGCCGTGAGCTGAGCTCGGTGCCCAACTCGCTATTCTTCGAGGCTAGAGACCTGGCCGAGGTCGCCGACTACTTGCGCGCTCGCGGAGGTACTACCGCCTCGAGCTCGGCGAAGCCGAGCCCCGCGCGTGGCGATGCCACGGGGACAGACGAACCGATTGCCATCATTGGTTTGGCCGGTCGCTACCCGGGCGCCGCGGACCTCGATGCGCTATGGGAGCTGTTGGTCGAGGGCCGAGACATGGTCGGGCCACTGCCCTCGTCACGTCGTCAGCCGGGGTGGCCCGTGGACTCGATGTGGGGGGCGTTCCTCGAGCACGTCGATCGTTTCGATCCGCTGACCTTCGGTATCTCGCCGCGTGACGCGGGATTGATGGATCCTCAGGAACGACTCTTCCTCGAGGTTGCGTGGGAAGGTCTCGAGGATGCGGGCTACGGTCGTACTCGCCTGCGGACGCGCCATGGATCGCGATGCGGCGTGTTCGTAGGCGCGATGTACAACGAGTACCCGTTCTTCGGCGTCGAGCGTACGGCGAGGGGCGGCGAACCACTGTCCTGCGGCTCGGCGATCGCGGGTATCGCCAACCGGGTCTCCCACTTCCTGGATGCGAACGGGCCCAGCCTCACGGTGGACACGATGTGTTCGTCGAGCCTGACCGCGCTGCACCTGGCGGTGGAGAGCCTGCGGCGAGGGGAGTGCGAGGTCGGGCTGGTCGGCGGGATCAACCTGTGCCTGCACCCCAACAAGTTCGTGACGCTCAACCAGCTCGGGATGGCATCGTCCGACCATCGGTGCCGGAGTTTCGGTACGGGGGGAGACGGCTTCGTTCCGGGAGAGGGGATCGGGGCCGTCATTCTCAAGCCGCTGTCGCGTGCTCGGGCCGACGGGGATCGCATTCGGGCGGTGGTGCGGGCGACCGCGATCAACCACGGCGGTCATACCCACGGCTATACCGTTCCCAATCCTCGCGCGCAGGCGAGCGTCATCACCGAGGCGTTGCGCCGAGCCGAGGTGAACCCGCGAACGATCGACTACATCGAAGCTCACGGTACGGGGACCTCGCTCGGCGATCCGGTCGAGATTGCTGGCCTGACGCGCGCGTTCGGATCACAAGCGCGTCCGGTTCCCCATGCCGTCGGTTCGATCAAGTCGAACCTGGGCCACCTCGAGGCGGCGGCCGGGGTACTCGGGTTGACCAAGTGCGTGCTGCAGCTCGAGCGGGAGATGCTGGTGCCTTCGCTGCATGCCGACGAACTCAATCCCGACGTCGACTGGTCTTCGGTGCCGCTGCGAGTGCAGCGAGAGGCAGAGTCGTGGGCGGCTCCGCGAGACGGGCGAGGAGCAGGCGAGCCGCGACGAGCCGCGGTGAGTGCGTTCGGAGCAGGGGGGTCCAATGCCCACGCGATCATCGAGGCAGGCGAGCTGCGGCGTCGTTCCTCCGATTGGCGAAGCGTGGAGCATGGGCCCGAGGCCATCGTGCTGTCGGCGCGTAGCGAGGCCCAGCTTCGAACGGTGGCGGGGCGACTCGCGGATCACCTGACGTCAGACTCGAAGTCCTCTGCGGGAGCTGGGCCCGCCGCGGGGCCCGGACGTTTGCTGGCAATGCTCGAAGACTTCGTCGGGCAGAACGAGCGGGCGACGGCCGGCGAAGCCGCGGCCCACCTTCGGGATGCCCTCGTGGATCCTTCGCGGGCCAACGAAGGCCAGCGTCTCGCTGATCTCGCGTACACGCTGCAAGTTGGGCGCGAGCCGCTGCGGGAGCGCTTCGCCCTGGTTACCGACGAGGTGCGTACGCTGGTCGCCCAGCTGCGCCGCTTCGCCGCCGGAGAACCCTGCGATGCGATGCGCGGGCGAGCCTTGCCGGGCGGTGCAAGAGCGGGCGGAGGCAATGGCGTCGGAACGGAACTCTCGACGACGGAGGCCCGAGCCCGAGCTTGGGTGCAGGGGTACTCGGTCGACTGGGAGGCGACGTGGAGTGAGCGAGCGCCGCGCTTGATCACCCTTCCTCGCTACCCCTTCGACGGGGTGCGCTGCTGGCTGCCCGACTCCGTTCCCTCGGCTGCCACGACCACGACCGCGACTCGACGAGCGGACACCGCGGTGGACCTGCAGAGGGTCGAGTGGGTGGATGCCCCGCATCGCGGGTCGTCTGCTGAACCTACCGTCCTGCTGTGCACCCATCACGCGGGCAACCGAGACCTCGCGGCCGCATTGACCGAAACGTTCGGCCCAGGACCGGTTGCCGTCGTCGGCCCACCCTCCGAATTTGAGCGTCTTCGAGACGACGTCGCCGCGGCTCTGTCTCGTTCCGAGACGGGATCCGTCGTCTGGGTCGATCTGTCCGACCTCGAGTCCAGGGAGGCGCACGACGAGTCCTGGCGGGAACGCTTGGCGCTGCTTCAGGGGCTGCTGCGAAACCTTGCCCACCGCGGTCGAGAACTTCGGCTGCTTCACGTGACTCGAGGACTGCTCGATGCTCCCGGTGTCGAGCCCAACCCTCTCGGCGCTCGCATGGCGGCCTTCGTTCGTGGCCTGCTCGCCGAAGACTCGGCGGCGACGCTGTGCACGATCGACGTCGACATCGCGGGTGAATCGCTCGTCGCGGGGTTGCGCCGCGAGGCGGCTACGGGCGATGCCGAGGGGCGTGTCGCGTTGCGGGGCGGTCGTCGCCTCGTTCCGGCCTGGCGCTCGCTATCGCGGCAAGCCGAGCTCGGCGCGCCTCTGGATCCGCGGGGGCTGTACCTCGTCACGGGCGGTACCCGGGGCATCGGTGCCGCGGTCTCCCGACGCCTCGTCCATCGAGGTGCACGCCATCTGCTTCTGCTGTGTCGCCAGCCGCTACCCCCACGCGAACAGTGGCAAGACCAGCGCATCGCTGCGTCGGTACGCGAGTCCATCGAGACCGTCGCCGCACTGGAGTCCGCGGGGGCAGAGGTACGTATCCACGGTGAGTCGTTGCCTTCGCGAGGAGGCCTTCAGCGAGTGCTCGACGAGGCCCGACTCCGCGAGCAGAAGATCGCGGGCGTCGTGCACTGTGCGGGCGTCGGGCCCCGCTGGGGTCGGCGTTTCGTCAGCGCAGACTTGAGCGAGGCCGACGATGTCTTGGACCCGAAGGTCGACGGCCTCGAACAACTGCTCGAGCTCACGGCTGGGGACGATCTGGACTTCTTCATCGCGTTCTCCTCCGTCTCGGGCAGCGCTCCGAGCCTGGCCCGAGGAGCAGCGGACTACGCGGCGGCGAACGCCTTCATGGATCTGAGGTGCAGCGTCGAGGCGCGACGTGGTCGCCCGATCTGCTCCATCGTCTGGCCAGCGTGGAAGGGAAGCTCGGCGACCTCGCAACAACTCCGTGCGTGTCGTGATGCCGGCTTCGACGGGGTGACCTTCGAGCAGGGGCTCGCCGTCCTGGACACGGTGATCGCTTCGCCCATGCGCGCGCCGGTCGTGCTTCCCCGCTGCACCCCGGACCAGGACACCGTAGCCGTCGAAGAACCTGCACCGCCGAAGAGTCCAGCCACGATGCCCTCGTCGTCCCTCGGATGGCTACGCGAGTTGTTCGCGAAGCGCTTGATGATTCCCACCGAAGAACTCGACGACGACGTGGACTTTGCGGACCTCGGCGTGGAGTCGATGCTCCTTGCGGAACTGCTCGAGGCCATGGAGGAGCGACTTGGTCGCCCCCTGGAGCCGGGCGCCATCCTGAGTCACCCCACACTCAAGCAGCTGGCGGACCACGTCGATCGAGTGCATCCGGCATCGGGAGACGACCGCACGGTCGAGGCCGGGGCCGCTCAGTCGAGTCCGATGGTGCGCACGGCGTCGGCCGACGACGGTGCGATCGCGGTGATCGGCCTCAGCTGTCGACTACCGGATGCGCCCGATCCCGATGCGTTCTGGCAGAACTTGATCCGCGGACGGTCGAGCATCATCGAGGTGCCGCCTTCGCGGTGGAGCATCGAAGACCTCTACGATCCCGCGGGGGGCCCGGGCCGCTCGGCGAGCAAGTGGGGAGCGTTCCTCGACGCAATCGAGCGCTTCGACTCCGAAGCCTTCGGGATGTCGGAACGAGACGCTCGCCATTGCGATCCCATCGCCCGTCTCTTGCTCGAGCTGTCGGTCGAGGCGCTGTCTGATGCCGGGTATCGTGGGGCGGAGCTGGCCGGCCGCGACGTCGGTGTGTTCGTGGGCGGCCGTGCCTCTCGCTATCGAGAACGCGTCGTGCGGCATCTGGGAGTCGGGGGGCCGGGCGCCGATCAGAACTTCCTCGCTGCTCGGATCGCCCATCATCTCGATCTTCGCGGTCCGAACTTCGTGGTGGACTGCGCTTGCGCTTCGGGCCTGGTCGCGGCGCACCTGGCCTGCGGGGCCTTGACACAAGGCGACTGCGAGGTCGCGCTGGTCGGGGCGGCGGACGTGTTGCTCGACGAAGAGGTCTATCGAGAGTTCACGCGAGCGGGCGCACTGTCCCGCAGCGGCCTGTGCCGGACCTTCGATGCCCGAGCCGACGGGTTCGTACCCGGCGAGGGCGGAGGGCTTGTGGTCCTCAAGCCGCTCTCGCGGGCGATCGCCGATGGCGATCGAGTCCAGGCCGTCATCGAAGGAGGCGCGGTGGGTAACGACGGCCGCACGATGGGCCTGACGACACCCAACCCCGAAGCTCAAGCCGCGGTGATTCGTCGTGCACAGCGTGATGCCGGCATCTCGCCCGATGAGGTCTCGATGATCGAGGCCCATGGCACGGCGACCAAGATCGGCGACCCGATCGAGCTGCGCGCGCTGAACGAGGTGTTTCGCGAGTCGACCTCTCGCAAGGGCTTCTGCGCCATCGGGAGCGTCAAGTCCAACATCGGTCACCTGTTGAGCGCGGCAGGGATGGCCGGATTGCTGAAGGTCGTGCTCGCGGTCGCCCACGACCGCATCCCGGCCACCATGCACTGCGAGCAGCCGAACCCGCGCTTCGACTTCGCGGACTCACCATTCGCGCTCGCCGATGTGGCGAAGTCGTGGCCGGCCGGGCGGCGGATCGCGGGAGTGAGTGCGTTCGGGCTCGGTGGAACCAATGCCCACCTGGTCGTCGCTCAGGCCTCCGAGCAAGGCGCGAACGTGCGCTCACCACTGCCGCCGCCGGCTCTTCGTCGGCGCCACCTGTGGTTGACCCCGCAGGGCCGCATCGCCGACGCCCCGGGGTCGCCACCGACGTCGACGCCGGTCGAACCGAACGCCGAAGCTCCGCTGGTGGCGTCCACCCTTCGGTTGTCCTTGACCTGATTTTGCGTCGCTTCCTCATGCCTTCGCCGACAACAACGCCCATGCCTGCTCTCGAATGTCGTCTGGTTCTCACCCACTCGGATTTCATCATGCAGAACCACCGGGTCCACGGTGTCTCGCTGATGCCGGGGGTGGTGTTTCTCGACATCATCATCCGAATGCTCGCCGAGCGAGGGATCGAGCCTCGTCGGGTCGTTCTGCGCGACATCTTGTTCACCGAGCCCGTATCCACCGAGCCGGGGACCTCGAGAGAACTCCTGATCTCGGTCGATGGCCTCGAAGGGGGTGGTCGGCTGGTGGGGCGAAGTCGATTGCAGCGCGATGGAGTCGTCGTCGGCGATTGGGACGAGCACGTTCGAGCGGAGTTGTCCATCGAGGATCGGCCCGAGCCGCCTGCGTTGGAGTTGTCGCCGTGGCGCTCGGTGGCCGCGGGCGCTCGGGACGTCGAGTCGATGTACGCGATCGCTCGACGAGAGGGCATCGTGCATGGCGACCCCATGAAGTGTCGCGGCTCGATGACCGAGATGGAGCAGGGGTTGCTGGTCGAGCTACGGCTCGACTCCACGAGCGAGAGCATCGAGGAGGGATTTCACCTGCATCCGGCCAAGCTCGATGCCTCGACGATCGTCGCCTATGCGCAGACGAGCTTCTCGGATCGCCATCCTTTCATCCCGGTCTTCGTTCGCGAGTTTTGGGCCCCGCGGGCGAGCCGGGGTCCGTGTTTCGTCCACGTCCCGGGGCGTGAGCAGCTGGCCAGCTCGGGGGACGTCATCCGCAACGACTACGCGCTGCACGACGAGCACGGACAGCTCGTCGCGCAGGTGGTCGGGCTTACGTGCAAGAGAATCCGGCATCCAGAGCTGATCACTCGCCTCGTCGGAGGACAGGGGGATGTCACGGATGAGGCTGCTGCGGAGATCCAGACCGGAGCCGAACCCGAGTTCGCGGCCGAGGGAGACCTCGATGGGATGGGCTGGTTTCTGCGTGAACGGATCGCCGAACGGCTCGGTCGACCTCCTGCCCAAGTGCCGACGACCAAGGGCTTCTACGATCTCGGGTTGGATTCGGTCGACCTGCTCGAGCTGTCCGAGGCACTGCAAGGGACGCTTCGTTGTCCCGTCTACCCGACCCTGCTCTTCGAGTTCTCGTGCGTCGACGACTTGGCCCGGCACCTCCACGAACTCGGGGCCGTCGCGCCTTCCGAGCCTCGAGCCGAGTCTGCACCGACGACGACGAGCACGGAGGTCGTCGAGGACGTCGAAGCCGAGTCCCGCATGTATCGGCCCCAGTGGGAGCCCGATGGTGCGGATACGGTCGAGATCGGTGCAGCCCCGGTTCTGGTGATCGCTGACTCGTCGCCGGACGCGAGCGCGGTGGCCGAAGTCTGGCGGGCTCGCGGGGTGGAGGTGACCGTGGCGTCGTTGGGCGTCGAGTCGGAGGCCGAGATCGATCGAATCTCCACCGAGGCCGCGCGCTTGCTCGCCGAAAGCACGGTGCGGCAGGTCGTGTGGCTTCTCCCCGAAGACGAAATCGGAGCCGAGCCGCAGGTCCTGCTCACGGCCATGGCGCTGGGCAAGGCGCTCGTCGAATCCGCGCGTGAGGCTGGGGCCACCTTGGTCGTCGCAGCACGAACGGACGACGGCGGCGAACCGACGCCTCTGGCATGGGGCATGGCCGCCGCGCTGCGTACCATGTCTGCCGAGACGTCGGGGCTGAGGGCACGGGTCGTGGTGAGCCATGCCGCGGACCCTAGCTCGCAGGTCGCCGAGCGGCTTTGTCAGGAGCTGCATCGAGACGATCGAGAGACGCTGGTGTCGTACCGGGAGCAGCGTCGCCATCGGTTGCGGTACGCCCTCATCGAGGAGCCGCCGCCGAACTCCGACTTTCTGCCCGGTGGGGTCTATCTCATCGCCGGAGGCTCGGGTGGTCTCGGTCGAAGCGTCGGCCAGTGGCTGGCTCGCGAGCGTGGAGCTCGAGTGGCGCTGGTCGGCCGCCGTGAAGCCGATGCTGATCTTCAGCGAGACCTCGCTTCGGGGAGCGAGGGCAACGGAGAGGTCGTGTACCTCTCGCACGACCTGTCGACCACGGCTGGCGCCCGCGCGGCGGTGGATCGAGTCAAGCGCCGCTTCGGCTCCATCGACGGCGTGCTCCAATGCGCAGGTACGGTTCGAGACGGAGTCTATCTACTCAAGCGAAGCGCCGACGTGCGTGATGTCTGCCGAGCCAAGCTTTCGGTGACCCGCGCGTTGGCGGAGGCGACCCGTGGGGAGTCGTTGTCGTGTTGGGTGACGTTCTCTTCGCTGTCCGGCTCCATGGGCAACCGCGGCCAGACCGACTACGCGTTCGCCAACGCCTACCTCGAGGGGCTGAGCCGGCAGTGGTCAGGAACGACCGAGGTTGCCCGGCGAGTGCGATCCATCGCGTGGCCGCTGTGGGAAGGGGGCGGCATGTCCGTGTCCGATACCCGCCAGTCCCGGTCGGAGGCCAGCACCGGTTTTGTTGCTCTGCCGACGGCGCGGGGGCTGGAGCTGTTGCGACGTGCGGTGGCGAGCGAGGAGCCCGTGTCCGTCGTGCTGCACGGCGACCCGCGACGCTTCGACGCATCACTGCCGATGACTCGAGCGGTCCCAGCCTCGCCGAAGGCCGAGCCTGGGACCCGGTCGTCGATCGCGATCGTGGGAATGGCCGGACGATATCCCGGCGCGGCCAACCTCGATCAGCTGTGGAACAACCTCGAGTCGGGCCGAGACTGCATCACCGAGATCCCCGCCGACCGATGGGACCACACTGCGATCTTCGATCCCGAGCGAGGCGTCGAAGGCAAGACCTACGGACGCTGGGGCGGGTTCCTCGACGACATGACTCGGTTCGAGGCCTCCGCGTTCGGAATCTCTCGGCGCGAGGCCGAGCGCATGGATCCGCAGGAGCGTCTGTTCCTCCAGACCAGCTGGCAAGCGATCGAAGATGCGGGCGAAGACCCGATGTCTTGGCGAGGCCGCGAGGTCGGGGTGTTCGCGGGCGTGATGTGGAACCACTATCAGCTCGTCGAAGACGGCAGTGGCTCCGCACAGCCGACGGCACTGCTGTCGTCGATCGCCAACCGCACCTCCTTCGCCCTCGATCTGCGCGGCCCGAGCCTCGCCACCGACACGATGTGCTCGTCGTCGCTCACGGCCATTCACCTGGCCGTGGAGTCGTTGCGTCGGGGCGAGTGCGACGCGGCGCTCGCAGGCGGGGTCAACGTCATCACCCACCCCCAGAAGTATCTCCAGCTGGCGCAGGGGCAATTCCTGTCCGAGGACGGGCGCTGTCGAGCATTCGGAGCCGGGGGTACCGGTTATGTGCAGGGGGAGGGCGTCGGCGTGTTGGTGCTCATGCGCCTGGAGGATGCTCGAGCGGCGGGCCATCCGATTCGCGCGGTGATCCGCGGGTCGTGGACGGGGCACGGAGGCCGGACCGGTGGGTTCACCGTGCCCGATCCTTCCGCCCAGGCTCGGGTGATCCGACGCGCCCTGAAGCGCGCGGCGGTCGATCCAAAGAGCGTCTCCTACGTCGAGGCTCATGGTACCGGCACGTCGCTCGGAGACCCGATCGAAATCAAGGGGATGGTCGACGGTTATGGGGCGACGTCGGGCGCACTGACGGTGGGCTCCATCAAGTCGAACCTGGGGCATCTCGAGGGCGCGGCCGGTGTCGCGGGGGTCACCAAGGTGGTGCTCCAGATGCAGCATCGGCAGCTCGCGCCTTCGCTTCATAGTCGTGAACTCAACCCCCACATCGACTTCGATGCGGCGGGTATCCGGGTCCCGGGTGCGGCCGAGCCGTGGATCGGTGGAGCCTCGGGCGAGCCGCTGCGCGCGGGCATCAGCGCGTTCGGAGCGGGCGGCAGCAACGTTCATCTCCTGCTCGAAGCGGCCGACGAGGCACCTGCCACCTCGATGCCCGAGCAGCCGGTCGCGTTCGTTCTGTCGGCGAGGGATCAGCCGGGGCTTCGACGCTACGCACGAGATTGGCTCGTGTGGCTCTCGGGGCAATCGGAGTCCACGTCGACTTCGGCGGCGCAGCTGCGCGAGCACGTCGCTCGGACTCTCGGTGTGTCGGCCGACGACTTGGCGGGGGAGTCGATCGTGGACCTCGGGCTCGACCCCGCGACGCTGCAACGACTACGAGCCGACGTCGATGCGGAGCCTCGCGCTCCAGGCAACGCTTCTGTGGCCCTCACCGACATCGCCCATACACTTCAAGTCGGGCGCCCTGCGTTCGAGCATCGGCTCGCCGTCGTCGTGCGTACGCTCGACGAGCTTCGCCGCCACCTGGAGAGCTTCGTCGCTGAACAACCCGCGTCTGGGACGCTGGCGTGGTGGGGCGAGCCTACGGCTCCATCGAACGATGCCCTCGATCCCACGAGCCTCGAGGCGTTGGCCCAACGTTGGCAGCGAGGCGAGCCCGTCTCGTGGCCACGCGTCGGCGAGGGAGGCTCGAGCCCTCGCCGCATCAACCTCCCCCCGTATCCGTTTCACGGCGAGAGCTACTGGTACGGCCGCTGGAAACGCGGCAACGAGCCGGGGCCCCTCGTCGCCGCCCGACCCACTCCCGATCAGGTATCGACCATGACCATCGCAGAACCAACCGAGAAGAAAGTCCCGGATTATCACGGTGACGAGGTCGGACTCGAAGTGCTCGAGTCCGGGATCGCGGTGCTGATGCTGCAGGCAGAGGCCCACGACAACATGTTCACTTCGGGGTTGCTGCAGGGGCTCCAGTGGGCGCTGGCGAAGGTCGAGCGAGACCCTCGGGTCCGCGCCTTGGTGTTGAGCAGCCGCGGCCCCACGTTCTGCATGGGCGGCACGCCGGAGGCGCTCGAACGCCTCGCGCGCAAACAAGGGCGCTTCACCGACGCTTCGATCGTCTACGAAGGGTTGCTCCGGTGCCCGGTTCCCGTGATCTCGGCCATGCGCGGGCACGCCTCGGGAGGCGGCCTGATGTTCGGACTCTATGCCGACATCGTGGTGATGTCGCAGGACGCGGTCTATGGCGCCAACTTCCTCAAGTACGGGTTCACGCCCGGGATGGGGGCGACCTACGTGCTGGAGAAGCGGGTGGGAAGTGCGTTGGCCTCGGAGATGTTCCTGACCGGTCGAGGCTTCGGAGGTCGTGAACTCGAACGGCGAGGTTGCAATGCCACGTTCCGCACCACGGACGAAGTGCTGCCCCATGCATTGGAGCTGGCCCGGGCGGTCGCGGCGATGCCCCCGAGCGCGGTTCGGGTGCTGAAGGCGGAGCTCGCGGGGCGTTGGCTCCGAGAGCTGCCCGCGACGATCGAACGTGAACTCTCGATGCACGAGCGTGTGCTCGGCGACGAGTCGCTCCAGCAGATCGAACGCCACCTGGGTCGCGAAGTCGGCGACGTGCCGCCACCTGCTCCGCGCACGCCTTCGCCGATCCCCGAGGCGGTGGTTCAGAGCAACGCCCCGACCAACGTCGCGGTGACGAAGTCGGTGGACGTCGATGCGCTGCGGCGGCGAGTCGAAACGACGCTGGTCGAGATCCTCGGCAAGACCCTCTACCTCCGTGAGGACGAGATCGATCACCGTCGCCCCTTCAACGAGCTCGGTGTCGACTCGATCGGTGCGGTCACGATCATCCGGGACCTCAACGATCGCTACTCCATGAGCCTCGACTCGGTGCTCCTGTACGAGCATCCGACGGTCGAACGGCTCGCCTCGTATGTCGCGGAGGCACTGGCGGACCAACAGCGTTCGACCGACGCGGTGTTGCGTGATGCTCCAGCGCCGATTGTGGAGCCGCAGCCCCTTCCCGCGATCGAGCCCGAGCCCGAGCCGGTGACGACTCCACCAACGTCGCCGCGCTTGTTGCCGCTGGCCGATCTCGGGGTCGAGGCGCAATCCGACTGGCCCGTGGATCCGTCGCCGGGGCGGGTGGCCCTCGCCCCGATCGAGGGCCGCCCGCCCGCGGGGTCTCACGATCCGGTTCAGCACGACAGCTCCGATCGACCCGAGCCAGAGGCGACGAAACCCGCGACCACGGGGCCTCGACCCATCGCGGTGATCGGCATGTCGGGTCGATTCCCGGATGCCCCCGACCTCGATGCGTTGTGGACGAACCTCGCCGAAGGGCGCAGCAGCGTGCGGGAGATCCCGCGTGAGCGTTGGGACGTGGAGCGCTACTACGACCCCGACCATCGTGCGCCCGGCAAGACCCTCAGCAAGTGGGGGGCGTTGTTGGACGACATCGATCGGTTCGATGCGCGGCTATTCAACATCTCGCCGATGGAAGCGGAGGTCATGGATCCGCAGCAGCGCCTCTTCCTCGAGCAGGCATGGGCGAGCCTCGAGGATGCGGGCTACGCCTCTTCGGCGGGGCAGACCTCGTGTGGCGTGTTCGTGGGGTGTGCGGCGGGAGACTACGCCGACCGTCTCGTCGACCACGATCGGCTGAACACGGGCGAGGGCTTCCTGGGCACGGCGGGGTCGGTTTTGGCGGCGCGGATCGGGTATGTCCTCGACCTCACCGGTCCCACCGTGGCCATCGATACCGCGTGCTCGTCCTCGCTGGTCGCGTTGCACATGGCGTGTGAGGCGATTCGTAGTCGGCAGTGCTCGATGGCGATCGCGGGTGGCGTTGCGTTGATGGTCACCCCGCACATGCATGTGCGTACGAGCAAGCTGGGCATCCTGTCGCGGCGAGGCGTTTGTGCTCCCTTCGACATCTCCGCCGACGGCACCGCGCTGGGCGAAGGCGTCGGTGCGGTCGTTCTCAAGGACCTCGAGCAGGCCATCGCCGACGGCGACCACATCCACGCCGTGGTTCGTGGCTCGGGCATCGGCGGCGACGGTCGAACGAACGGACTGACGGCCCCCAACGCACAGGCTCAGGCGTCGCTACTACGTACGACGTGGGAGCGCAGCGGCATCTCGCCCTCCGACATCGACTACATCGAGGCCCACGGCACGGGGACGGAGCTCGGCGACCCGATCGAGCTCAAGGCGATCGTCGAAGCGATGGGGGAGGACGCGAGCGGAGACCGGCCGTGTGGCGTCGGCTCGTTCAAGTCCAACGTCGGGCACACCACGATGGCCGCGGGGATCGGCGGGTTATTCCGAGCCGTGCTGGCGATCAAGCACGGCATCGTTCCGCCCACGGCTCACTTCCAGTCGCTCAACCCCAAGGCCAACCTCGGCGGCACTCGACTGTGCATCGATGCGGTTGCGCGACCGTGGAACCCGGGAGCGGTGCAAGAGCGCGTGGCCACGGTGAGCGCCTTCGGGTTCTCCGGTACCAACGCTCATGTGGTGGTGTCGGGGGCTCCGCCTCGCCGAGACGGCCTCTCGATGGCCGCCGATCAGCCCGTGCTCGTGCCCGTGTCCGGGCGAACGACCGAGGCGCTGCGTCAACGAGTGGCCGATCTCGCCGCCGCTCTCGACTATGGGCACGCGGCCGTCGATGTCGCGTTCAGCCTCGCGGTGGGTCGTAGTCACCTCAATCACCGTGTCGCGTTCGTGGCTCGAGGCGAGGCGGAGCTGCGTCGTGCGTTGTCGTCGTGGTCGCGCCGCGCCGACGGTGAATCGGCATCCGCGGGATCGATCGCGCCGCCAGACGAGCGTGCCATCGAGGTCGCCACCGCTCGACCGGAGGGCGAGTCGGCACTGCGCGTGCTGGCTGACGCCTACGAAGCCGGCCGAGACCTCGACTGGTCGCGCGTGTTCGCGGGGCGAGGAGGCCGTCGCGTTCCGCTCCCGACCTACCCTTTCGAAGACCAGCGCTTCTGGCTCTCGGAGCGGACTTCGGTCGAACCTTCGACGGATGCGCAGACCTACGCGACCACTCACTATCGGGTGGCCGCGCGTGACGAGTGGGTGGCCGACCATCGGGTCGCGGGGCGATCGTTGGTCCCGGGCGCGGCCTGCATCGCGTGGGTGGCTTCGGCGATCGAGGCTTCGTCGTTCGAGATCCAAGGCCTGCGATGGCTCGAGCCGCTGGTGGTGGACGATGTCCTCGAAGTCGCGTTGACCACGGGGACCGGACAGGGCGGGACGGGATTCCGCCTCGAGACGCGCGGGGGCACGGCACATGCGACGGGCCGCGTTCGCTCGGGGACTTCGAGTTCGCCTGAGCCAGTTCGTGATCTCGACCACGTCTTCCGCCGTTGCTCACGGATGCTGGACGGCGCAGATGTCTACGCCGCCTTCGTTCAGTCGGGCCTCGAGTACGGACCGTCGTACCAGGGCCTCGAGGAAGTACGGCTGGGCACGGGCGAGGCACTGGGTCGTATTCGTCTCGGCCGTGGGTCTCGAATCGACGGTGTGGGGGCACTGGACCCACGACTCCTCGACGTCGCCTGGCAGGCGATCGCAGCGCTGACTTGGGACGAGGCTCGCACCTCTCTGGTGCCGTTCTCCGTCGACTCTATCGTGGTCTTCGATGTGACTGCACCCGTCGCGTACTCCCACGTTCGCCGAATCGATGCATCACACTTCGACGTGGAGCTCCTGGATGCGACGGGGCAGGTGTCGATCCGCTGCGAAGGCATGCACTTGCGCGCAGTGGCTCCGCCCAGGCGGAGGTCGAGCTATCGACCCACGTGGCAGCCGTGCCCGACTCCGCCAGAGCCGACCACCACCACCACCACGAACATCACTGTGATCCACGAGGATCGCGACGAGCCGTTGGTCGAGGCCGTGCGGCGGGCCGCGGGAGGCTCGTCGGTGAACGCCGTATCACTGTGGGAGTCGTCGTCCGCATTGGAGCGCGCGCTGCGGGACAGCGAGGCGATCTTGGTCGTCGCTGGCTCGAGCCGTCCCGAGGGAGCGGGCCCGGCCGAGCTGGGGAGTGCGGCGCTGCGAGTGACCAAGGCGCTGTTCTCCGCGGGGCGCCGTCGCGCTGCGTTGGCCCTCACCTTCGTCGTGAGGAACGCGTGCGCACTCGAGGGAGGAGAGCGACCTCAGCCGCGGGCCGCCACCTGGATCGGCCTGAGTCGTGTCATCACGGCGGAGGTCTCGCGATGGCATGTCACGTGTGTGGACATCGGCTCCGAGCCCGCAGATGAGCGGCTCGCTCGCGCGCTCGTCGACGGTCCACCTCATCCACTGTCCGCGATCCGCCAAGGCGCATGGCATCGACCTGCGTTCTCCAGCATCGACCTCGTGCCGCCGCAGCCCGGCCGTGGGTTCGAGCGGGGAGGGGTGTATCTCATCGTGGGCGGGGCAGGGGGGATCGGTCATGCCATCTCCCGGGAGCTGGCCACGCGCTACCGAGCGACGATCGCTTGGGTGGGGCGGCGTCCGCTGGATGCCGCGATCGAGCAGCAGATCCTCGAGATCGAGAAACTCGGCGGCCGTGCCCTCTATCAGTCGGCCGACGTCTCCGACGCCGACGCTTTCGAGGCCGCGGTGACGCGTCTCGAGGCACAGGTCGGCCAGTTCCACGGCGCGATCCACTGTGCGGCCGTGTTCTCCGATCGATCCCTCATCGCGATGGAGGAGGGCGACTTCCGAGCCGTGCTCGCGCCGAAGGTCGCGGGGGCCGAGGTCTCGTCTCGCGTGTTCTCGCGTCGGCCGCTGAAGTTCATGGTGTTCTTCTCGTCGGCGGCATCGTTCGTCTTCGCGGGGGGCCAGGCCAACTACGCGGCGGCCAGCACCTTCCTCGATGCACACGCCGCCTCGCTCGACCTGCCGTTCCCGGTCTCGGTCGTGAACTGGGGCTACTGGGGCAGCGTCGGGGCGTTTGCCGACGAGGACCATCGGCGGCGTTTCGAGGCGCTGGGGGTCGAGCCGCTGAACCCCGAGGTCGGGATGGACGCGTTGGAGCGAATCGTCGCGCAACGAGTGCCGCAGGTCCTGGTCCTCGACGCTCCGCGTGAGCGTCTGGCGAGCTTTGGGATCGATGTGGTGGAGCCGGCGGCTGCTACACCGCGGTCGACCATGCCCGCGGCGGCCGCAGTCGCATCTTCGTCGTCCTCGGTGGCGGCACCCGCCGTGCTTCGGTACGTCCGGGAGATCTTCGCCGAGGTGCTCAAGTACTCGGTCGATGAACTCGATCCTCAGTCCACCTTCGAGGCTTTTGGTGTGGACTCGCTCGTCGGAGCGAAGGTTGTCGATCGCCTCGCGGAGGACGTCGGCGAGCTACCGGCCACGTTCCTGTTCGAGCACATGACCATCGCATCGGTCGCCGATGCGTTGAGCCAGACCCATGGCGAACCACTGGCGCGAATGCTGGGCGCACCCGAACCGAAGCGCGCCGACGAGGTGGTGGCGAGGCCTTCGCGGCGACCCGCGGCCGTGCGTGCTCCGGTTTCCGTCGCCACGGACATCGCCGTGGTCGGCGTGAGCGGCCGCTACCCTCGCTCACCCGACATCGATGCGTTGTGGCGCAACCTTCGAGACGGGGTCGACTGCATGTCGGAGATCCCCGCCGATCGCTGGAACTGGCGCGACCACTTCGACGGTGAGGAGGGCCGCGGCATCTATAGTCGCTGGGGCGGCTTCCTCGAGGACGTCGAGGACTTCGACCCGGGCTTCTTCGGAATCTTGCCTCGCGACGCGTCCGAGATCGATCCGCAAGAGCGCTTGTTCCTCGAGAACTCGTGGCATCTGCTGGAGCAGGTCGGTCAGGGCAGCAGGGACACCCATGTCTCGCGAACCGGCGTGTTCGTCGGGGTCATGTACGGGGCGTATGGACAGCTCGCGGCGACGCACTGGCCTCAGGGGCGCTTCCCGGGGGCTCACTCCGCTCACTGGTCGATCGCCAATCGGGTGTCCTACACGTTCGACTTCCAGGGGCCGAGCTACGCCGTCGACACGGCGTGTTCTTCGTCGCTGACGGCGGTCCATCTCGCGTGCCAGTCGATCCTCGCCGGGGAGTGCGAGCAGGCCATCGCAGGCGGCGTGAACCTCATCCTGCATCCGGCCCACTACGCGGCGTTGTGCCATCGCCGGATGCTGGCTCGGGACCCGCACTGCAAGGTCTTCGACGAGCGCGCCGACGGCTACGTGCCGGGCGAGGGCGTGGGCGCCGTGATGCTCAAGTCGCTGGCACAGGCCGAGGCCGATGGCGACACAATCTGGGCGGTCATCAAGGGCAGTCACGTCAACGCGGGGGGCAAGACCAGCGGGTACACGGTGCCCAACCCCAACGCACAAGCGGCGCTGATCGAGACGGCGCTGAAGCGCGCCAACGTGGAGCCTCGAACCGTCTCCTACATCGAGGCGCATGGTACGGGCACGGCACTCGGCGACCCGATCGAGGTGGTGGGGCTGTCGCGAGCGCTGCGAGATCGAGGCGCGATGGAGGCTTGTGCCATCGGATCGGTGAAGGCCAACCTGGGCCACCTCGAAGGCGCGGCCGGCATCGTGGGGTTGACCAAGGTGCTGCTGCAGCTGAAGCACCGCCAGCTGGCGCCCTGTGTGAATCTGGACAACCTCAACCCTCGCATCGACCTCGATGGAGCGCCGGTCGAGCCGCAGCGGGCGCTCGCCGACTGGCCACGAGCGAGTGCGTCGACGGACGATCGCGGGGAGCGAGTGAGCCCGCGGCGCGCGGGCGTCAGCTCCTTCGGAGCTGGCGGAGCCAACGTGCATGTGGTGCTCGAGGAGTACGTGGGCACGCAGGGGGCGGCCGACGC
The DNA here is from genome assembly GCA_039028615.1 of Myxococcota bacterium. Lineage (GTDB taxonomy): Bacteria > Myxococcota_A > Polyangia > Nannocystales > Nannocystaceae > Paraliomyxa. Next base: position 39,868 of record JBCCHT010000026.1, read on the forward strand.
TCCTCGCTCGCCCGTCGACGGACCGTTGCCGTTCTTGCTTAGCGCACGGTCGGAGCGAGAACTGGACGCACTGGTGACCCGAACCGCCGCATGGGTCGAGGCCGCCGACGTGTCGTTGGAGTCGCTGGTCTACACCAGCCAGATCGGGCGTCGCGAGATGCCGCATCGGATCGCCGTACTCGCGTCCTCCGTGTCCGAGCTCGGACGTCGACTACGCGCCGTCGCCGAGGGCGATGCGACCGTCGAAGGCGTGGTCCGAGGAACCTCGGACCATGGCGTCGACCGACGTTCACCGCTGCTGGCCGGCGAGGAAGGCAAGGCGTTCGCCCAGCTGCTGATGGATCGCGGTGATGTCTCTCGGGTGGCTCAGGCCTGGGTCGAGGGCCTACCCACGCCGTGGTCTCGCTGGTGGACGGACTCGCATCCTCCTCGCGCGCCGCTGCCCGGCTATCCTTTCGCGCGCAAGCGCTTCTGGGTCGATCCGGTGGGGATGGACTCCGTGGCTGCGCCGTCGCCCGAGCTTCCGCTTCGGCACGAACTCGACATCGATCCGAGTGATCCCATCGTCCTCGAGCACCGCGTCGACGGCACGGCCATCGTGCCGGGTATGGCCTGGCTCGAGATCGTGCGGAGAAACCTACCGGGTGTGACCGCCGATTCTTCGATCGAGGTCGAGGGGCTCACGTGGCCTACGCCCATGCTCGGGTGGTCGGAAGGCGTGATGACCCTGCAGCCGCGCGACGATGGCTACGACTTCAGCGTGGAGTCGGTCGTGGGTGATCGCGTGTACGCACGAGGGTACGTGCGTGTGGTGAACCACTTCGATGGTCGCGTCGAACTGCAGCGGTTGCAGGCCCGCATGCCGGGACGCATCGACTCCAGCGACTTCTACACCCGCGCTCGCGAAGGCGGACTCGACTACGGTCCGACCTTCCAGGTCATTCGCGACTCGTGGGAGGGGGCCACGGAGGTCCTGATCCGCCTGGAAACGAGCGGTGACGCCCCGCTTCGTGGAGCGAGCCTTCGTCCCGACCTTGCCGACGGTCTCGTGCAGGGAATCATCGCGCTCGAGCGCGAGGGTCGATCGTACCTGCCGACGGCGGTGGAACGCATCGTCGCTCGTGGCCCCTGGCCGTCTCGCGGCTGGGCCCACGTGGTCGAGGTCGAAGCCGCGGCCGGGACCGATGCCCGGTTGAACCGGCGCTTCGACGTCACTCTCGTCGCCGACGATGGTCAGGTGATGGCCCGGCTCCATGGGGTGACCGCCACCCTGGTCATGGCCAAGCGAGTCACGAAGTCGGACCCGAGCCCGATTGCCGCCCCGCCTGTGGCGACCGGTTCGGTGGAAGAGCACCTGGAAGCCGCGTTGCGAGGCATGGCCCGCAGCTTCTTGCTGGTGGAAGAGTCCGATGTCGATCTCGACGCTTCCCTCGAGGAGCTCGGCTTCGACTCGCTGTCCCTGGTCGACCTGATCGACGAGATCAACGAGAGCTACGGACTCGATCTCGCTCCGCAGGTGCTGTTCGATTGCCCCACGCTGCGTGCCGTCGGTCGCTACCTGGCCACGAACCACGCCGACGCGGTCGCGTCTTCCATGCCGGCTTCGGTCGCGCTCGAGCCCACCGCTGCCCCGGTCGTGGCGGAGGTGGTGCTTCCGCAACAGCCGGTCCGGGCCGAGGTCTCGGATGTCGATGAAGCCAGCACCATCGCCATCGTGGGAGCGGCTGCCGTCCTGCCGGGCTCGGCCACGTTGGACGAGCTGTGGGATCACCTGGTTGCAGGTGACGATCTGGTCGGGCCCGTTCCGCCCGCGCGGATCGAGCTTTATGAGGGGCTGAACGGGCACAAGGTCTGGGGCGGCTTCGTCGACGACGTCGATCGCTTCGACGCGGCGTTCTTCCGGGTCTCGCCCCGCGAGGCGACGTTGATGGACCCGCAGCAGCGCTTGTTCCTCGAGGTCGCGTACCGAGCGGTCGAATCCTCCGGCCATCGGGTGTCCTCGCTCGCCGGCACCCGCACGGGGTTGTTCGTGGGTGTCGGCACCTCCGACTACGGCGACCTCCTACGCCGCTACGACGTGCCCATTGCGGCCCACTGCGCCACGGGCATCGCTCACTCCATCTTGGCGAACCGGGTCTCGTTCCTGCTCGATCTGCAAGGCCCGAGCGAGGCGATCGACACCGCATGTTCGAGCTCGCTGGTCGCGATTCATCGTGCGGCGCGAGCCATCCTCGACGGAGAGTGCGACGTGGCTCTGGCGGGCGGCGTCAACCTGACGCTGAGCCCCGGCTTGTTCCAGGCCTTCACCGACTCGGGCATGCTCAGTCCGCAGGGGCGCTGCAAGACCTTCGACGCCAATGCCGATGGCTACGTCCGCGGAGAAGGGGCGGGCGCCATCGTCATCAAGACCATGGCGAAGGCGCGAGCGGACGGAGACGACGTGCTCGCGTTGATTCGCGGCAGTGCCGTCGGTCACGGCGGGCGCACGCAGTCGCTCACCGCTCCGAGCCCTGCGGCTCAGGAGCGGGTGCTCGTCGACGCCTACCTGGCCGCCGACGTCGACCCTTCAACCGTGTCGTACGTCGAGGCGCATGGCACGGGCACCAAGCTGGGTGATCCGGTGGAAGTCGAAGCACTGCTGCGAGCCCTTCGACGGCTCGAGCAGGAGCATGGCGGCACGCGCCCGGCGGAGGCCTCGATCGGAATCGGCTCCGTCAAGACGAATATCGGTCACTTGGAAGCCGCGGCGGGAATCGCTGGCGTGCTCAAGGTCGTGCTCGCGATGCGTCACCGACAGTTGCCTCCGATGCTTCACTACCGTCGCCTCAACCCTCACCTGAAGCTGGAGGGATCGCCCCTGTTCGTGCTCGATCAGCTGACGCCATGGGCCGGGCGCACGGACGCCGATGGTCGCCTGGTGCATCGCGCGGGGGTCAGCTCCTTCGGCTTCGGCGGCACCAATGCCCACGTCGTGCTGGAGGGTCCGCCTGCATCCGAGCGGTCGTCGGGCACCATCCCGGCCGAGGCGCGGTTCTTGCCGCTGTCTGCACCGAAGGCCAACGGCCTGCGTGACCTGGCCGCCGCGGTGCTGCAGATGCTCGAGCGTGAACCGTCGCTGGAATTGTCGCGCTTGCTCTTCACCTATCAGTTCGGTCGCGACGCCTTCGATTCACGGGTCGTCATCGCGACACGGGACCGCGACGGCCTGGTCGCGGCGCTCGTGGCCGTAGCGGCCGGCAATCCCCTGCCAGGGATCGTGTTCCAGCCCGGCGACCAAGGGGCACCCCATGCCGCTGCCTCGTGGCTCGTTGGCGAAGGCTCGCTCGACGAGGGGTTATGGCCGAGCCCTCGTCCGACCCGTATCGCGGCTCCCGGGTGCCCGTGGAACCGGACTCGGTTCTGGTTCGAGCGGCCCGATCCAAAGACCCCCGATGCGCGCCCCGTGCCTTCGAATGGCCAGGGCAAGCTTCGGCTGGTACCCGCGCGACGCGGGACCCCGGCGCGGGCGAGCGCCGTCTCGTCGAGCGCAGTGGCGGCCAAGGTTCCCGAGGGGCACAGCGCGACTGGACTGCGTGAATTCATCGAAGGCGAGGTTTCCACCTTGCTCGGTGTCCCTCGAGCCGAGCTTTCCCATGAGACCCCGTTCGTCGACTTGGGGTTGGACTCGATCTTCGCGATGCAGCTGATGCGCCGCATCGAGAGCACCTACGGTGTCGAGCTGGCGACCTCGGAGATCTACGATCACGACACCATCGCACGCCTAGCCACGTTCGCGGCCGCGCAGTGCGAGCAAGAGTCGAGCCCCGCCGAGCCGATCGCAGCCTCGGACCAATCCGTGACGGACTCGTCCGAGATCGAGAGCGCCGCCAATGCGGACCCCACCGACCCGAACGCGGCCGACGGAGAGTTCGTGGAGGCGCAATCGCTTCTGCTTCGGAGGTTCGAGTCGGTCCTCGATCGGCCCGTCGCCACCGACGTGCCGTTCTCCGAGCAGCTCAGCTCCTTCGACATGCTCCGGGTCATCGCTGACCTCGAGCGTCGACTGGGGACGCTGCGCAAGAACCTGCTGTTCGAGTACCCGACCGTCCCCGCGCTCACTCTGCACCTCGTGCGAGACCACGGCGCAGACCGCTTCGGTGAGGAAGAGCAGGGTGAGAACCAGCCCAACGCGGGAGCCTCGCTGCTCAGCGAGGGCCTCGATGAGCCGGGCCCGTGGCTGCTGGCCAAGACGGTGGTGCGGGCAAACCCGCGGCTCCAGGCCGAGTTCACCGAACTCGAAGGTCGCCACGGCAAAGAGGGAGGCCTGCCCAACCGAGACATCTCCCCCTTGGTGTTCCTCGACTCGGCGCGTCGCGGGTACTTCAACTGTGCGCGTCGAGGCGAGGTCCTGTTCGCGTTCAGCAGCGTCGCGTCCGAGGAGGACTTCCCCGCGCTCGTCCGTGACTTCGTGACCTTCGCCCAGCGCAACGGCCTGGCGCCCAACTTCCTCTCCGTGCTCCCCATGGAGGAGGCGGGCGGCGTTCGGCTCAGCGCGACGCCCTTCGGTGTGGTCCAGCGGCTGCCGGAGCTCGCGTCCTTCGTGACGACCGGGAAGGCGAAGCGGCAGCTTCGCTACATGCTGCGGAACTTCACCCGCGATCGTACGTGCCGCACCGTCGAGTACCAGGTCGGGACCTCGACCGAGACGGATCGACAGATCGGCGAGATGATCGATCGCTGGTGCGAGACCAAGCGCATGATCAACCCCTACGTCCATCGGGTTCGAGAAGAACTGGTGGCGGGGCGCCTCGATGAGCGTCATCGGTTGTTCCTGACCTACGCCGATGACGCGCTGGCCAACGTGGTCATCTTGACCTCGATTCCCTCGGAGAACGGGTATCTCCTCGACCTCGAGTTCTACCCCGCGGAATTCCAAGGCGGCCTCGAGTTCGCCCTGGTGCGGCTATTCGAGCTGCTCCAGGAAGAGGGATGCACCATGTTCAGCTTTGGTGGGACGTTCGGGGTGAAGGCCACCGACTCGGCCAACGCCGATCCGCAAACCGAAGCGGACCTCGAGCAACTGCGGGAAGACGGGATCTTCGACGGGCGCGGCAACTACCAGTTCAAGAACAAGTTCCGCCCCGACAACGTGCCGATCTACCTGTGTCGACCGCTGGAGCCTGCGGCCACGCCCGTCGCGGAGATCATCCTGATGATTGCGTCACCCACCGTCGGCGCGACGAAGTCGACGGGGGAGTCGCCCGTGGCTCCCGTGTTGGGTGGCGAGGACGAGGCCGAGCGGCAGCGTCTGCTGGAGGACGTCGGTCACAACCCGCTGGTGCTCCCGGCGGCCGCGGTGCCCCTCGATCTGTCCACCGACTCGTGGGCGGAGATCGAGGAGGGTTTCGTGGCCGAGCGCATGAGCACCTTGCGGAGCCTGCCGCGGGGTGAGCAACAGGCACCCCACCCCTTGCCCTTCCGGCACGTGTTCTCGGCCCCATCCGGTCGGGACGCCGAGGCGATGTTCTGCGGGGCGATGTCTCGTCGGCGCGGGGTCGTGCTCACCAACGGTCTGTTTCCCACGTGGTCGCTGAACCTCGTCGAGGCGGGCCTGGAACCCCACGTGCTGCGACCCAGCGAGACCAGTGGACGCTTCCGTGCGGACGTCGACCTCGAAGACTTGGTGGGTCAGCTCGCCACTCGACCCGGCGACATCGCCTTCGTTTGCCTGGAGCTGAGCAACAACGCGGGCGGCGGTCATCCGCTGTCCATCGCCAATCTCCGGGCCGTGCGTGAGCAGCTGGTGGTCCACGGTATTCCGCTAGTGCTCGATGCGACCCGCTTGCTCGAGAACGCATACTTCGTGGCCGAGCACGAGACCGGTCGGGACAGCGATGACGTGTGGGCCGTGGCACGCGAGATGTTGGCGCTCGCGGACAGCATCACGCTGAGCCTGTCCAAGGATTTCGCCACCGACTACGGCGGGGTCGTGGCTACGCGGGATCCCAAGCTGGTGACGGCGCTGCACGAGCGTCGGGCCATGCGGGGTAACGAAGTCAACGCGAGCAACCGGCGACTGATCGAGGCAGCGCTGGCTCGTCCCGCCGAGGTCGCTCCGTTGGTACGAGCACGGATGGACGCGGTCGCGGGACTGTGGAGCGCGATGCGGGAGCGGGGCCTCCCCGTGCCGGAGCACACCGCGGGCCACTGCGTCGTGCTGGACGTCTCTGCGCTGCCGGCCTTCGCCTCGCTGCGCAATCCCCTGCCCGCGTTCGTGGCGGAGCTGTATCGCCAGGGAGGCGTTCGGGTGGCGCCGCACCTCGTCCCGGAGAGCTCGCCGATGTCGGGCCACGTACGGTTCGCGGTGCCCGTGGGGATGCCGGCGGAGCGCCTCGACGCGGTGGCCGAGGTCGTGGCTCGGATCGCCGACCCCGACCATCGCCCGCTCGACCTCGAGCCGATGCAGACCGGCTCACCTGGGGCCTCGGTCGCCCGCTACCGCCCGGTCATCGAGGTGTCGCCGACGATCGTCAACGCACTCGAAGGCCGTCGTCAGACGCGGAACGAGAACGCCGAGGTGGTGGCCGAAATCTGCCCCGACGCGGAGCGTCGCATCGTGTCGCTGCCCGAGGGCCAGGTCGAGGTGTTCATGGTCGGTGATGGCCCGCCCGCGGTGCTGATGCACCCCTTCAACATCGGGGCAGGGATCTTCGCGGATCAGCTCGCGGGGCTCCGCGATGCCCATCGCGTCGTCGTGATCCACCACCCGGGAGTCGGAGCGACGACGGCGGCACCCGACCTGTCGCTGGACGGACTGGTCGCGCTGCTCCACGATGTGATCCGGGCGCTGGAGATCGACGAGCCGCTGCATGTCGTGGGCGCGTCCGTCGGTGGCCTCGAAGCGCAGGCCTATGCCCTGCGGTACCCGGAACAGGTCGCCTCGCTCACGCTGCTGTGCAGCTCGTACCGGGTCGGCAATCGCAACGGCGTCATCAGCCCATTGGCAGACGTCGTCCGGGACGACTTCGCGGCGTTGGTGGCCGAGCGACCCGGGTTCCCGGAGCAACAGGACCGGCTCGCTCAGCGACTGTTCCGCTGCGAGAGCATGGCCCCTCAGATCGGGCTGCGTTATATCGACGAGTTCGAGATGGACCCGGGGCTGCTGGCACGCTTGCCTCAGCTGAAGTGCCCCACGCTCATCGTTCACGGGGGTCACGACACGGTGATCGACCGCACTACGGCCCGGGCCTTGTGGACGGCGATCGACGGCGCTCGTTGGGTGGAGCTGGAGCACGCGGGCCACTTCCCGAGCCTCACCGACCCTGCCGAGTGCAACGCACTGCTGCGGGAAGCGTTCGCGTCCGCGACTGAAGGCGACTCCGGCTCGGACTCCGATCCGGCGAAGGCCGAAGGAGGAGGACATTGAGCGCTAGGCTCGTCACGGGTCGGCTCGATCGACTCGACGTCAGCACCGTCCATCGCCAGGTCGTGGTTCGGCCGGCGATGTGCGGCGCCCACTCGTTGTTCACGGGACAGGTCGGGGATTGGACCTGGGATGCGGTGGCGCAGGTCTGTGACGCCGACGTTCTCGCGGCACGGAACCCCGATGGCGACCCGACCTACCTGGCCTTCTACTACTACCACGTGCGGGGAGGGCCCCAGGCACACGTCGGAGGGCTGACCTTCGGAGACCACCTCGACGTGGTGTCCAAGGTCTACGGCTGCGGCGCGGAGTCGGTGCTCACCCTGCACAAGATCTCGGTGAATTCTCCGTCCGCGGGCCAGGACTTCACCTCGGCGGACTTCTTCGACTATCCCGATCCGTCGTGCATCTACGTCCAGAACTTCAACCGCTGGGTCTGTCGTAGCGCGCCGGGCAGCAACTCGGGCCTGAAGCGTTCTTCGCCCGAGGGCTTCATGCACGCTCACCTCCCGAGCCTCCCCGAGCGTCACTCTCCGCGTCGGGTCTACGGCCTTGCGAAGCGAGCCGGTCGCTTTCGGGGCCCCGGCCAGGCGCCGACCAAACCCGTGGCCCAGGTCGAGTTCCGATACGAGCTCGATGCATCGCGGGACGTCAATGGGGTGGGACTGATGTACTTCGCCTCGTACCACGCGATCATCGATCGCGGCATCTGGACGTTGTGGCGTCGACTGGGCCGGACCGACTCGTCGTTCGTGAGTCGCGTCGTGCTCGACCACAAGCTCTGTTATCTACGCAACGCCGAGCTGGGCTCTTCGTTGCAGCTGAGGGTGAGGCTGTCCTCACCGCCGGGCGATTCAGGCTCCGAGATCTACGACGTAGAGCTCTTCGAGGCCGAATCCCGAGAGGCGCTCGCCATCGCGAGCGTCGTGATCGCGACTTCGGAGGTTTCATGACCCGACGAGATGTCATCGCCGCCCTGCATGAGGCGGTTGCCCTGGTCTTGCCCCACGTGGGCGCAGAAGAGATCCGAATGGACCGTAACCTCGAGCAGCTCGGAGCGGACTCCGTAGACCGAATCGAGATCCTGGTGGGTATGACTCAGCGCCTGGGCGTTCAACGGCCGCTGTCCAGCTTCGCCACGGTGCCCGACATCGGGGCGCTCATCGACATGCTGGTCTCGGAGGCGGGCCGATGAGCGCCTCGGAGCTCGGGATCGGCATCGAGGACCTCAACGTCTACCTCGGCTGCCTCAAAGTACCCGTTCGCAGCTTCTTCCAGGCGCGCGGGCTCGACGAGCGTCGCTACGGCAACCTCCAGATGCAGGATCGTTCGATCGCACTGCCTCACGAGGACCCGGTGACCCACGCCGTGAATGCGGCCAAGCCCATCGTCGATGCGCTGGGCGACGCCGAGCGAGCCTCGATCGAGGTGTTGGTCACGGCTTCGGAGTCGGGCGTAGACATGAGCAAGTCCATCGCGTCTTATGTACATCGATACCTCGGGCTCTCGGGGCGGTGTCGCCTGCTCGAAGTGAAGCAAGCCTGCTTTGCCACGACGGGAGCGGTGCAGCTCGCTTCGGGCTACTTGGCATCGGGGATCTCGCCGGGAGCGAGGGCGTTGGTCATCGGTACCGATGTGGCGATCGTCAACGAGCGAGCTCAGTACGCCGAGCCCACCATCGGCACGGGCGCAGCGGCGCTGCTGCTCGGCCCCCGGCCTCGGGTCTTTCATCCCGATCACGGAGCGTTCGGCAATCACAGCTTCGAGACCATGGATTCGGCGCGCCCTCGGCCCGACTTCGAGATTGCGGATGTCGACGGCTCGCTATTCGCCTATCTCGACTGCCTGGACCGGAGCTTCGCCGCCTACGCGGATCGAGTCGAGGGCGTCGACTTCGAGCGGACCTTCGACTATCTCGCGTTTCACACCCCCTTCGTCGGACTGGTCAAGGCCGCGCACCGCAAGATGATGCGGAGCACGGGAGCCGACCCGGGGCAGGTGGCGGCCGATTACGAGCGCCGGGTCGCGCCTTCGCTCGTCTACCCGGGGCAGGTGGGCAACCTTTGTTCCGCGTCGGTGTACCTCGCACTCGCGAGCATCATCGACAGCGGGAACTTCGACGAGGGAACCCGCGTGGGCCTGTTCTCCTACGGCTCGGGGTGTTCCTCGGAGTTCTTCAGCGGTCGTATCGACATGGAGTCCAAGCGCACGCTGGCAAAGCACCGCATCGCCCAGCGCCTGGCCGATCGCATCGAGATTACTTTTGAGCAGTACGAGCGCCTACTCGAGGAGAACATGAAGTGCCTCGTACCCGTGGCGGACCGGGTCCTCGAGACCGCGCCCTACGACGCGTTGCTGGATCGGATCCCGGACCGGGATCCGATGTTGGTCCTGAAGAGGATTCGCCACTTCCACCGCGAGTACGACTGGGTCTGAGCCCAGGGAAACGAGTTCACCATGCAGCCCAACAACTCTCTCGATGGCCACATCCTGTCCGTTCTTCGCCAGTCCTTGCGCACCGTCCTCCCCGACCTGAGCGAAGAGCAGCTCGTGCTCGACCGAGACCTCGCCGAGCTCGGGTTCAACAGCCTCGATCGTGCCGACGTCATCACGATGACCATGGAGGCGCTTGGGGTCGAAGTGCCGGTGGTGCAGTTCCTCGGGGTGAAGACCATCCGAGAGCTGACCCAGCTATTCGCTCGGCAGTCCCGTCGATGAAGATCGCGATCACGGGGATGGGGGCTGCGACCGCCGCGGGGTACGGCGTCGCGCCACTGGTCGACACGCTACGCAGTGGTCGTTCGCAGATGGTCGCGGGAGCTCCACTGGAGCCTCCCGTATTGGCTCGCCTCCCAGACTCGAAGCCGGGCTCGCCCCCGGGGGCGGTCGAAGTGCCCGCCGGGGTCACGCGGTTGCTCGCTCGTAGCGGGCCCGAGCTCCAGGCCCTCGTGTGGGCGGGGATGGAGGCTTGGGTCGATGCATCGCTCCACGGAGGGGCCGTGCCGCCTCGTCGCATTGGCTTGGTGATCGCCGGACACAATCTCACGCAATCCCGGGCCCTCGAGGTCGAGCTGACCTACGCGGGGCGGCGTCGCTACGTGAGCCCTCGATTCGTGCAGGAGTCCCTCGACTCCACCGCGCTCGGCATCGTGAGTGAAGCGCTCGGCATTCGCGGTGAAGGAGTGTTGGTCGGTGCCGCCTCGGCGAGTGGGAATGCGGCACTAATCCACGGCTGCCGCATGATCGCCGACAGTAGTGTCGACGCATGTCTCGTGCTCGGGGCGCCCACCCGATTGACGGCGATGCAGGTCCAGAGTCTCGCCAACACGGGCGCACTCGGAGGCGCGACCCAAGCCTCGAATCCTCGACGAGCGTGCCGCCCCTTCGACGAGGGTCGAGACGGCTTCATTCCCGGGCAAGCGGCGGCCGCGATGGTGCTCGAGTCGATCCCCAGCGCGGCAGGGCGCGGTCGGCCGATGCATGCGACGGTGCTCGGCTACGGCAGTGCACTCGCTGCTCGTAGCGGGCTCGAGCCCTCGGTCGAGGCCGAGGCCGAGGCCATGACGACCGCGCTCGCCCGCGCGGGATTGAGCCCGGGCCGAGTTGACTATGTCAACGCGCACGGGACTGCGTCGCGGCTCGGGGACGAGACGGAAGCCGAAGCCCTACGACGCGTCTTCGGTGCGGCGCGCCCGTGGATCAACTCGACGAAGGGTTGGGTCGGGCATGCCATTCATGCAGCCGGAGTGTTGGAGGCCGTTGCCGTCGTTGCTCAATTGTGTGGCGGTTTCGTGCACCCTAACGCCAATCTCGACCGGCCGATTGATTCCGCTCTGCACTTGGTGGGACCCGAAGCCATCGATCAGCCCATCACTCATGCGTTGTCCAATGGGTTCGGCTTCGGCGGCATCAACACATCGATCGCTTTCGGACGTGCGCCACGAGCGGAGCAACGATGAGCACTCCGAACCATTGGATCCGAAGTCCGCCCAGAGCCTCGGGGAGGATCAAGCTGTTCTGCTTCGCGCATGCCGGAGGCGGGGCAGGGTTCTTTCATCCCTGGGTCCGCGCACTCGCCCCGGACATCGAGGTGCACCGAATCGTCCTGCCCGGCCGAGAGTCTCGCCGTCACGAGCCCGCCATCTCATCGATGAGCGAGTTGGTGCCCCTGGTGGCCTCTGCTTTGCAAGCCCATGCGACGGGACCCTACGCCTTGTTCGGCCACAGCATGGGAGCAGCGATCGCGTATGAGGTTGCACGGTGGATGAGCACCGCCGATCGCACTCCTCCGGTTCATTTGTTCGTGTCGGGGCGCCGTGCCCCACATTTGCCGGCCCGGAGGGATCCTTTCCACCTGCTGCCCGATCCGGACCTACTTCGGCTGATTCAGCAGCTCAATGGAACGCCGAGTGAGGTCTTCGAGTCTCGAGACCTGATGTCCGAGTTCCTTCCCTGCCTCCGCGCTGATTTCAAACTCAATGAAACCTATCAGCCAGTGCCAGGGGTACCCCTACATTGTGGCGTCACCGGGCTGGCGGGCGACGGCGATCCGGAGGTCGATTTCGATGAACTGTTCGCGTGGGGCGAGCTCACCACGGGTCCGTTCGAATCGCGCCTATTCGAAGGCGACCACTTCTACCTGAACACGAGGCAAGAACAGCTACTCTCCGAGTTGAGCCGACGACTTGTTCGTGCTACCGATCTCTTCCTTCGCTGAACAGCTGCAGAAAAGTCCGACTTCCGTAGCGAGTTCGACGCAGCTCGAATGCGACCCTTCGCATACACATGAATTAGCCACGCATAGGTGCGCCGCTTCGGCATAAGTGGATACAAACCGGACCCTGGGACGGCCTACACTTTTGTCGGTGTGACGTATTTGACACCAGCGCCGAGCGTTATTGCAACGGGTCGGTCGGCTGGAAGGGTGGTCCGCCAAGGGCCACAAAAATGCTGTTCTGCTCAAGTCTGAGCAGAATGGGCGTAGAGCAACCCCCTATCGTCGCAGCCAACTCAGTCGTCGGGACCGTATAAAGGCCGTTGCTTGTTTGGCAATGCATGATGCCCGGCCATGGTGGTCCTGCGCAAGGCGTTTTCGCACGTGTCTCGATACATACACGCGGACCTTCATTTGGGCCTACCGGAGAATACTCGGGTTTCTGTGGCAGATTTTATTGCCAGTAAAACTCTGAGTACGAAGCCTACGGTAGTCCCTCGAGGAACAATCATATACGGCTGTGGGATGAGCAGCGACTCTGTATGCCTCATTGAAGAAGGCAAGGTCAAGCTCGTTATGCCCACAGAGAAAGGAAAGTGCTGTCTACTGGACATACGATCGAATGGTGAGTTGTTCGGTGAACTCGCCATTGCTTCATCGAGTCGCAATCACCTCGCGGTGGCGATGCAGCGGACTTCCTTCTATCGATACCCTTCCTCCCGACTCTTGACCGAGCTGGCGGACACCGGGCTCTTGCCCGAGCTGGTGAAGTACCTCGCCGCCCAAATCATCCAGCAGGAGGAAATCATCACCGAGTTCGTCACGACCTGCAGTGAAGAGCGCCTCGCGTTGTTGCTGCTGCGTCTGGCCAAGCGCAGCGTAGGTCGCGATGGCTCGCGCCTGATCCTCGAGGAGCGAATCTCTTGTCAGGACCTGGCCCAGATGGTCGGGACGACGCGGTCGCGCATCGGGCTGTTCCTCAAGCGGTTCCGAGAACTGGACCTGGTGCGCTCGGGGAAGACCTTCTTTCTGTCGATCGACGCACCTCGGCTCCGGCAGTACCTCGACGAGCACTTCGGTACCGAGACCTAGCCAATCAGGCCTTGGCTCGGTGCTCATGATTGAGCGGGAAGCGGGCGACGGTCGGGACAATATTCGGGTAATGGACGCACGAACCGTCTCGGCTGACTCCGAGCTTCGCACCATCCTCGATGTCCTCACCGCTCGCGCCGCCCACGAGCCCGAACGCGTGGCGTTGCGGGTGATCGGGGGCCCGTCGTTGACCTTCGGTGAGTGGGAGCGGCGAGCCAACGCGGCAGCCCACGCTTTGCTCGACGCTGGAGTGAACAAGGGCGACGTCGTTGCCCTGTTCTTCGACGACAGAGACTGGGTGGACTACGCGGTCGCGTATATCGGAGCGTACAAGGCGGGGGCGGCTACGGTACACATGAACCCGTGGTACCCCGAGGCGGAGCTCGAGCGTCGCATCGAACAATGCGGCATCGAGACGCTCGTCCACTCCGCGGACCTACGGCCGCCCAAGGCCGGCCGGGTCCTCAGCGCAGACGCCCTCCACCATGAAGATGTCACTGCGCCCGATGTCCCGCTCGGACCCAAGGACCTGGCCGACATCGCCTATACCGCGGGCACGACCGAGGGGCGCTCCAAGGGCGTGATGGTCGAACACGACGACTACCTGCTGGGGATCGACCTGGAGGAGGTCGTCGGCAATGACTCCGCCCTGAGCTTCTTGGGTCCCTTTCCCGCGGGCACTCCCTCGAGTCAGAATATCTTGTTGATGGGGATGGCGATGCCCCGACAGCTGTTGCTGCTGGACGAGCCCTCGCCGCAAGCCACCTGGGACGCCATCGAGTCCGAGGCCATCACCAACGTGATGATCACGCCGGGCATGGCGGTCGACTTGGTCAACTTGCCCTGCGCCCGACAAGGCGTGCTCGAGTCGGTGACCTCGCTGTCCGTGGGGGCGGCCGCCATTGCTCCCACGATGATCGCTCGCTTGATCGCGTTGTTCCCCAACGCATCGGTGACTCAGTACTACCTGTCGCTGGAGTCCATCCCCGCGATGGTGGCGTCGAGCTACGATCCGAAGCGGCCCGGCGCGGTCGGCAAGCCGCTGCCCGGGACCGGGATCGAGATCAGAAACCAGGCGGGCGAGGCCCTCGGGACCGGTGAGATCGGGGACATCTGGATGCAGCCGGCGGGGCGCGTACGTGCCTACAAAGGCGATCCGGAGTGGAACGCGAGGACCTTCCACGGCGCATGGATGTCGATGGGGGACAAGGGCTTCATGGACGAGGATGGCTACTGCCACTTCTACGATCGGGCGGCCGACGTGATCTCCGGCCCGGAGGGCTTCACGTCGACGCTGGCCGTCGAGGACGCGCTCTTTCAGCATCCCGGCGTGCGGGATGCCTGTGTCGTAGGGGTCCCGGGGGCCGATGGAGCGACACGAGTCGCCGCGGCGCTGGTGCTCGCGCCCGGGGCCGCGGTCGACGACGTCCTCTCGGTGTGCCGCGAACACGTCGCGCCGCACCAGGTGCCAAGCGAGGTCCGAGTCGAGGGGTATCTACCCCGCGGGATCATCGGCAAGACGCTCAAGCGAGAGGTTCGCAAGTGGTTCCATCCCAACAGTGGCGATGCGGCATTGTTGGCACATCGAGAAGATCGAGTGCGCTATTGGTGATGTCCGACACAGAGCCATAATCAAACTGTGCTGACCATGAGGCAATTGCACCGTGCGAGTCGTAGAACTTTGGGGTTGCGGACCGCTGGCCGGCAGGCCTCTTTCCGTTGCCGTGTTCCGGCTCAGGAACGTGAAATCTCACGGTCCATTGCATCTTGCGTGGCACCGACAGCGGATATAGTCTCGCGGCCATGAGCAAGGCTTCAGGCACATTCGAGCTTTCGGCGACCCACGACATCTATGACGAGAGTCCGGGCGCGAAGCTCAGTCGCACCAAATACACCAAGACCTTTCAGGGAGACCTTGTCGCATCGAGCACGGTCGAGTCCTTGCAGGCGGTCTCCGACGACGAGAAATCTGCGGCATACGTGGGCATGGAGCGAATCTCCGGCACGCTCGGTGGGCGCTCGGGCTCCTTCGTGCTCCAGCACAGCGGCCTCATGGTAGGGGACGGCATGGAACTCGAGGTCAAGGTGCTCCCAGGAATGTCGACCGATGAGTTGACCGGCCTTTCTGGCACGATGAGCATCGACATCAGGGACGGTCAGCACTTCTACGAGTTCGAGTATTCCCTCGAAGGTTGAGTTGTTGAATTGATCGCGAGTATCGGTCATTGTCGCGGTGCTCGCCCCTTCGGTTCATCGAATGGGCAAGTGCGAGCGGCAAGGCCGTATCGCGAGTGCGCGTTTCGAGCTTGCGCTCTTACGGGCTCGTGTTTGTAGGTCGAGTGGTGATTACGTCGTTGTTTGGGGTGGACCTCTTTCCTCTGTTCTGGCGCTCAATGATGAGCAGAGGTGATGAGAGTTCTTCGCTAGACCACGAGTCGATGTCACAACCCGACATGAGCAAGATTCACCCGATTTTCATTCAGCAGGGAGAGCTGCTCGCGAAGCGCGATCTCGATGGGCTGATGGACCTGTACCATCCCGATGCCGTCTTCGTGCGATTCCAGCGTGTCGCCAGCGGCAAGAAGGAGATCCGGGAGGTCCTCGAGAAATACATCGCGCTGCAGCTCGAGTTCGTCGCTCTCGAGGAGTACGTCGATACTGGCGAGACCATCATGATGCGTTCCACCATGAAGGTCGAAGGCGAGACCGAGACCTCGTGTGCGACGCTCGTGCTCCGCGACGGCAAGATCTGGCGACAGGCGGCCGCGCGAGAGGGTGGCGCCCGCGATTGGGGCTTCTAGAGGGTGTCGGCGGACCACAGCGGTGAAATCCCACGGCTCGCTCTGGAGGCGTTCGCCCGGAGCTTTCACCGTGAAGCATGTTCCTACGGCTTCACGGGCGTGGATTACCTGCGGTTCGTCAATCATCTCTTCGAGCGCATTTTGGAAGGGGAGCCCGACCCCGAGGTTCGACCGGGTCCCGCTGTCGTTTCGGCGGGGACCCGGGCCGACCTCACTCTTCCGTTGATGGGCCACGGGGTCGCGCTGGAGCGTTATCTCGAGGCTCGGCATGGCCCAGTACTCAGGCGTTGGCTCGCGGGACGGGCTGGGCGCTACTTCGCGATGTCGCGAACGACCGCCGAGCGACTGGACGCCGAGCGGCTGATTCGCGATCCCGAGACGGCCTTGGGCGTCATCGCGACACCCGACGGGAGCCCGCTGGGCATCGCCGCCTACTTCGGGCTCGATCGAGCACAGGACCGGGCCGAGCTGCGAGTCATGGTCGGCGAGGCGTCCCTGCGGGCGGACGAGCTGCTCGAGGAAGCGGTGCGCCTGTGGGTCCGGTACGGGATCGAGGAGCTGGGCCTGCGAAAAATCGTGGCCAGCCTCTTGGGCGCTGACCTGCTCGGTGTGCGAGTGCATCAGCGGCTCGGCTTTGACCTCGAGGGCGTTTTTCGCGACGAGGTGGCCCTGGACGACGGCTTCCACGATGTCGTCCGCATGGCGCTGCTGAGCCCGCCTCAGGTCTGAGTCCAGATGGGCGCAGGCTCGAGCATCCTGCGGAACGCTGCGTCCTTCGTTGCGTGGCCGTAGGGCGTCCGTTTCGGTGCGGATCCATCAGCTGTCTCCAGAACTCGAGATGGAACTCGCTCTCGGTTTCGCCTGACTCGTCTGCTTCGAGACCCGCGCGGGGCCTGGCCCCCAATGGAGGCTGGAGACCCCGGTTCCCGCTACGTCTCGCCGTGCTGCGTTCCCGTGCGAGTGCTGCACGCGGGAACGAGTCGTTCATGCAAATGCTGCCGGCTCGAGCCGCGGCCGTCCGTCGTTGGTCCGTGCGGTCGAAGTGACAGTGCCGACCGTCACGATCTTCGCGGCCACTCGATCACGCCATTAGGCTCATAATGGTGGAATGGAAATGGATGGTTGTCGGGTGCCGCAGGCGCGGCGTGGGTTTGGCGTGGCGCCGGGCGGATGGCTGTTGGCTTTGGGCATTGCCGGGTTGGCGTCGGCGGGTTGTGGCGACGACGCGGGCAACGGTGACTCCGCAGGGGAAGGAGGCTCTGGCTCGGGTGTCGGCACCGGTTCGGGTGGCGTCGTCGACGGCACCATCGGTGACGCCGGGGATGCCACCGCGGGCGGTGATGCCAACGACGACGGTAGCGATGACACGGGTGGTACCGACACCGGCGGTCAACAGTGCCCCGAGCCTGCGCCGGCCTCGGTCGTCAGCCGAGTCATCGAGCCGTTCCCCTCGGGCGTCGAGCTGGCGCTGGAGGACTACTTTGCCACGCACTGGCTCAACGCCAGCCCGGCCACGCATCTCGCCCAGCAGACCTACGTCGGCTCGTGCAACGTCGGTACCGCGTCGCCCTTGGTCTACGCGTCGGTGTCGACGGGCGACAACGAGGACTGCGAGTCCGAGGATGGCCTGGACCGCTACGGCTGGGGTGGATGTGGTGGCCTGCTCGTCGAGCTGGCCTACGAAGAGGGAGGAGGCCTCGAGGCGACGGGCAAGGTCGCCGAGCTGGGCGAGTGCGTCGAGCTGTACGGGGTCGCGCCGAGCCCCGATTGCAGCACGGTCGCCGTGCTGTGTCGCCGAGAGAACATGGCCACCGAGGCGGCGGCGGGAGAGATCACCAAGAACTCCTTGCTGACCCATGGCGACTCCGACTGGATGACCCACCCGCTCAACATGAACGGGGATGGTCGCCGCATGGACGAGATCTGGCTCTACGAGTGGCCGGGCGGTGACATCGAGGAACTGGCCGACAAGTACGTCGTGCATCGGGCCATCGGCACTTCGTACGGAAAGTACTCGCTCATTCGCGGCAGCGACGACACCTACGGCATCGGCGTTCGATCGGACCTGTTCTCGGGCGATGGCACCATGCACTCGGCCGATGCCATGCTGATCCTCGACGCTCAGACCTTCGATTTCACGGACCGAGGGTACTCTTGGGCGTGTGGAGTCGGGCACACGGTGACCAATTTCATGGCGTACAACCCGGCGACGGAGAAGTACGCCATGCACTGCATGACGGACTGGAACGCCGACGAAGTCCCGGCGGGGGACTCGTATATCCGCCTGGAAGATGGCGACAAGGACAACGACGGCGACGGGGTGAACAACGGCTACTTCCGGCACCACCGCTGGGACGGGTCGATGGTCGGTGGCGCCATCCAGCTGCAGCCCGTGTCCGACGGCGGCTTCATCGGAGCCTTGGTGGGCATCCCGGGCGATGCGGGTCCCCACCCCGAGCCACTTCATGAAGCGCCGGTTCCGACCTCCGTCGGTGTGGCGCGCTTCGAGCCCGACGGTCGGCTCATCGGCGAGATTCAGTGGCTCGAGTCGGACGACGACGGCCTGGTCTCCCACGTGCAGCTGGCCCCGCTCGGCAACGATCGCTTCCTGTTCGGATGGGGCACCATGCATCGCTTTTCGTCCTACGAGGACGACCGACACATGGACTACAAGGTGCCCCACGAGTATCACTTGTACGAGATCGACGACTCGGGGACGGTCCTCACCGAGGCCCTCGATCTGCCGAGTGATGCGGGGTGGGGCGAGTGGGACGAGATGACTCCGCTCGGCCATGGCCGAACGGCGTGGATCCACTCGACTCCGTCGACGGTGACGCTCGAGGAGGGATCCACGAGTCAGTTCGACCTGAACCGAGACACGCTGGTCACCCACGTCTACACCGCGGCGTGCCCGTGACGCTGCGGTGCGTGGCTACTCCCGTTCGCCGACCCGAGCGGTCAACCGACCGGGGGTAGCTCGGGCTCGGCCCAGGGCGCGGCCAGGTCGTTGCACGTGTAGCCCAGGTCGCCGATGAAGGTCATCGTGCCGTCCATGGTGACTTCGTACAGGCCTCGTACCGTGCTCTGGTTGTTGTTGGTGCAGATGTACAGCGCGCCGTTGTCGGGGTGATGTTCGAAGCCCACCAGACCGAGGGTCTCGCTGAGCGCCGTGACCAGTGAGTAAGTGCCGGTCGTGGTGTTCACCTCGTACATCGAGTTGGTGCCGGCCTCGACGGCCATCAGCATCTGGTCGGCCTCTACCCAGGTCGCGCCGCCATTGCCGATGTTGAAACCCGCCGGGCCCATCTCGGTGAAGACTCCCGTGTCGACATCGACGCGGTAGAGGCGGTCGGTGGTGCTGTCGACCGCGTACAGGCCGTAGTCTTCGTCGGGACTGATGCCGTTCACCCCGCTGACGTTCCCTGGGTAGGTCGCGACGCGGGTCGCCACGCAGGAGGGGAGCTCGATCTCCCACAGGCCGTCCGAGCCGTTGTTGGCGCCGATCAGCCGGTCGTCCCGGGTGAAGGTCATGCTCGAGAACTCGAAGGGGGACCCCGTCTCGGGGTTGATGAGCTCGCACAGCTCGACGGTCGACGCATCGACCCGCGAGACTCGATAGAGGGTTCCGCCTTCGGAGTTGAGCATCCACTCTACGGGTTCGCTCATGTTGCCGACGTCCGGGCCATTGCCGAGGTCGAACAGGATCCCGGAGTCGTCCTCCGTGGTGCCCGAGTCGGGGTCGGTGCTGCCCTCATCCCCCGTGCTGCTCGCCGAGCTGGTGGTGCCTCCGGCCGAGCTGGTGGTGCCGTCGGCCGAACCGGTCGTGTTGGCCGTCGAACCAGTCGACGCATTGGCGGTATCGAGGTTGGTTCCGACACCGTCGCTGCCCGCGGCGTCGGGCGCTGGTTCGGTGCCGCACGCAGCGGCGGCAAGCATCACGATCGAGACTCCAATAAGGCGAACCATGTCTCGAGTATTTCACAGGGCGTCGCGGCGTCTCAACTCGACACGGAGCAAGTGCGATCGAGTCGAACGTTTTTGCGAAGACCGGATCGTTCCTCGCCGGCACCATGCTCACACACGGTGCGACATCATCGGTCGATCGATCGAAGACATCAGTGCTGCACGTAGGCGGGAGCATCCGCATGCGGCAGGGACTGCATCGTGAACGATTGGTTCGGACGAACGAGACTGGGTGGGGCATGCCATTTCTGCACGACTGACTCGGTGTATTTCGCGATCGGCTGCAGTTTTCGCTTCGACGCTCTCGCACGGACCGACACCCGACGGTTTCGAGCGGCAGAAATCTCGACCATGACCAAGTCGGCGTTTTCGTCTTTGAGGAAGAGTCAGCGGGTTCGCGTGAGCAACCTACGGATGTGCACGCCGTGCTCAGCACGATTCCTCGATCCCGACCCGTTCGCACGCCCACCGCCAAAACTGCTGCGCCTGATCCTCGTCGCGCGACTGCTCGCTCGAGTCGACCACTGCAAAGTGATGGAAGTAGCGACCGCCGGCTTCGTCCAGCGGGGTCTCGCCGTAGAGCTTGGCCAGGCCATCGGCCGAGTCGTCGAGGGCGGTCGCGAACGGCATGCGAGGCAGGATGGAGCGCAACGCAAAGCGCATGAACGTCTTGGGGGCGCCCACGGCCGCAGTCGTGGGCACGAACCCGGGAGACACCACGCTGAAGTGCACCCCTCGGTTCCCGACGCGACGCTCGAACTCGTAGGCGACCCACAGCAGCGCGAGCTTGCCGTTCTTGTAGGCGCGCTTGGGGTGGTAGTTGGCGTCGAGGTTCGGATCGTCGAGGCGAAGGTCGACCGCGGGCCCGCGTGCGTCGGGGTAGTGCAGCGAGGAGCCTACGCCCCAGATCTGGGACGGCCGCGTGAGCGTGGGCAGTAGCAATCGGGTGAGCAGCAAGGGGGCCACTGCGTGCACCTGCAAGCTCTGCTCGATGCCGTCCTCGGTCAGCGTTCGTTCCGGCGGCGGGAAGAGCATGCCCGCGTTGTGCACGAGCACATCGATGCGCTCCTGCTCGGCGAGCACGGCTTCGGCCAGCTCCCGTACCGACGAAAGCGAGGCCAGATCGAGGACGCGAGCTTCGATCTCCGCCCCCGGCACTTCGTGCGCGAGCCTCTGTGCCGCGGCGCTGGCTTTGGTGTCGTCCCGTGCCGTGACGATCAACCGATGTCCTGCCCTCGCCAACCGCTGGGCGGCCGCGAGACCGAGGCCGCGATTCGCTCCGGTGATGAGGATGGTCCGGCGAGTCACGGCCGGGATGATGCCATCATCGCTCGACTCGGGGGGCTAGTCTTTGCGGTTGTCGCGGAGCTGCATCGTGGCGTCCACCAGGTCGATGAATGCCGCCCGGTACCCAGCCAGGTCGGCCCCCTTGGCGTTGTTGGCCAAGCGACGGACACGTCGAAGCGAGGTCGCGCCCCGGTGCTCCGAGTCACGCAGCTCCATACCGTACATGGCCACGGCGGCGGCGAACCGTAGATCTTCGCTGGCATTGTCGATGGAGTTGGGCCGCCCCTTCATCGTGACCTCCATGCGCTTGCTTCGAGAGCCGCGAGGTTTCTTGAAGCGCACCGCGACCGTCATCCACTCGTTGCCCGCGGCGTCCGAGGTGAGGGCGCGGTCGCGTTGGTAGCGGAGGCGCTTGCTCTTGCGGTCGCGCATGCTCTGGGGCGGCTCGGTGCCGCTGGGTACGAGCTCGTAAAGAGCGGTCACGCTGTGCCCGGCCCCGAGTTCGCCCGCGTCCTTGGTGTCGTCGTCGAAGTCCTCGTCGGCGAGCAGGCGGTTCTCGTAGCCCACGAGTCGGTAGCCCGCGATCTTGGCGGGGTTGAATTCCACCTGCAGCTTGACGTCCTTGGCGACGGTGACGAGGGTCGAACCCGCTTGGTCCACCAAGACCTTGCGGGCCTCTTGGAGGTCGTCGATGTACGCGTAGTTGCCGTTGCCATGGTCGGCGAGCTGCTCCATCTTGGCGTCTTGTAGGTTGCCCTGGCCGAAGCCGAGTACGGTCAGGAACACGCCGCTCTCGCGCTTCCTCTCGATGAGGCGCACCAGCTCGCCATCGCTGGTCGTGCCGACGTTGAAGTCGCCGTCGGTGGCGAGGATGACCCGGTTGATGCCCGACTTGATGAAGTTGCGGCGGGCGAGTCGATAGGCGAGGCGGATGCCGCCGGCCCCGTTGGTGCTGCCGCCGGGCTCGAGGGCGTTGATGGCGTCGCGGATGGTGGTGCGGTCCTTGCCGCTGGTGGGTGGCAGAACGACGCCCGCCGCTCCGGCGTAGACCACGATGCTCACGTGATCCTCGGGCCGCAGCTGCTGGACCAGCAGCTGCATGCCGCGCTGGAGTAGCGGGAGCTTGTCGGGCGAGCTCATGGAACCCGAGACGTCGAGCAGGAACACCAGGTTGCGCGGCGGCACTTTCTCGGTGGCGATGGGGCGAGTCTGCAGGCCGATGCGGGCGAGCAGGTGATCCTCGTTCCACGGGCACTCGGCCACCTCCCAGTTGATCGAGACGGGGCGATCGGCCTTGGGGGTGACGTAGTCGTACTCGAAGTAGTTGACCAGCTCCTCCACGCGTACCGCGTCGGGCGGCGGGAGCTGCCCGTAGCTGATGAAGCGCCGCACGTTGGAGTAGGACGCCGTGTCGACATCGGCGGAGAACGTGGACAGCGGTCGATCGAGCGGCGCGATGAAGGAGTTGTCGTCGATATGAGCGTAGCCCTCGCGGTTCGAAGGCTCCTGCTGCTGGCGAATGGGTTGAGCGGTGGAGTTCGAGAATCTGACGCCGGCCGAGTCTCGTGATGCGGTGGCCGAGGCTGAGACGACTTGGGTGAAATCGCGGGAGGTCGAGCTGCCCACCGGGATGTTGTGGAAGTCCTCCATCGAGAGGGTGCGCCCCACCGACGTTTTTTGCTCGACGGGTTTGTGCTGGACCTGGATGGTGCGCTTGAACGAGTCGGAGGGGTCGATCACGAAGTTCAAGCGGAGCTTGGCGCCCGCGACCATCGTGGAGACCTTGGTGACGTCGGCTTTGCCCGAGAGTACTTGGACGGAGCAGTGGCGCGCGGGAACGTCGGCGAACCGAAAGAGGCCGTTGGCGTTCGTCTGTGTCTCGCGGATCTCTTCCCCCGTGCACTGCAGGATCACCATCGCTCCGGCGATCCTCGTGCCCTCTTGATTCTTCACGACCCCCGAGATTTGCCCTGCTCTCGAAGGCGCGGGCGCGGCTGCCTGAGCCTGCGTGGGGCCGATCCCGGTGGGGCCGAGGAAGGCGAGGGAGAGCAGGGCGGGAAAGAGCGCGCGTCGCATGGTTGCCCCGAAAACGCCGAGCCGGTTGACCCATTACGCGAAACCATCCCTAGAGGGGATCGATGTCGGAGGGGGGCGTTGATGCTCGTACCCGATTTCGGATCGATGCGACGGCGCGTGCCTGAACGCCGTTTTGTTCTCTAGTGCCCGAGTACGGGCCCGTGGCGGCAGTCGTGTCCGTCGTGATCCGGCGGATGGCCTCGGGCGTCTACGTGGGCAATGACGGTTCGACACCACACTACTGCCCTGCTGTGCGCGGCCCTCTCGATGGTCGGCGTGGCGTGTGATGAAGGGGAAGACCTGACGATTCCGACCTTCGAGGCGACGCGCATCGGACCCCTGCTGCCGTGCGCCGAGGGCAGCTATGACCGCGAACAAATCAACGCCGAGCTGGCCGACTACCCCGAACTCGCGCAGGAACTCGGCATCGACGAGGTCCAGACCTGTGAGGACGCGTCTGCGTACTTCGGGGCCTACACCGACTTCATCGAGAGCCTACCTTCGGCGGAGGAGGACCGGGTTTCCGATGACCCCTCGGACTTCCGAATCGCGTCCGCCGACGGCACGAACCTCTCCACGGGAGGCGTGCTCGAGATCCCGGGGTGTACGGGGGTGCTCATCACCGAACGCGCCCTCATCACGGCGGCGCACTGCGTCGACCAATACTCCCCCGATGGCTCCCGGAACTACTGGAAGACGGGCTTTACGATCAAAGACTTCGGCTCCACGGAGTGGACGGGCACGGTTCGAATCAACGTCCACCCCAACTGGACCGGGGGGGACTTCGGCGGCCAGACCGACGTGGCGGACGACATCGCGGTGGTGAAGATCCTCAGCGGGAGCTTCGGGTTTCCGAACTCGCACCGCCATCGCCTCTACAAGGGCTACATGAGCACCATCGGCTGGATGAAGATGTTTGGCCGCGGAAACTCTTCGAACTCGGGAGGAGGCTCGGGAACGCTGCGGTTCATGAACTTCAAGGCGGATTGGTCGGGGCCCTATCACTTCCTGATGTACGCCGACGACCCGAGCCGCGTCTGCAAGGGGGATTCGGGTGGCCCGGTTCGCGATCTCACACCGAGCAATGGCTACCCCACCGTCGCCGGGTTGCTGACGTCCATGCAGGTCTCCACCGTCGGGGTCAACCGCTGCGCCGCCGACGGGGGGAAACAACGCGCGACTCGGCTCCAGCACAAGATTCGCTGGATCGACGACATGATCGGCGGCTCGGACGACGACGACTGCACGACGTTCCACGACAACGGCTGGGTCTACGAGCGCTGCTGGTAGCGGCACTTTCTCGTCGAACCGTGATCCGCAGACGAGCGCGGGACGTCTTCCCCGGTGACCGTGAACACGCAAGCAATGAGCGCCTCTAGGAAGTTCTTCGGCCCCAGCGGGGGGCTGGCCATCGTGATCGGCCTGGCCACAGGGTGTACGCCGCCCGACGAGTCGGAGCCCGATTTCGCCAGCACCGATGCGTCTGCGCGCGGAGCTGAAGTCCACGGTGACGATGACCTCATGTGCGAGGAGCCGAAGGAGTCCGACGAGGTTCCTCGGGAGGTCCTCCTCCGGCCCCCGGCTCCGCCTGCTCCGGTGGCTCCTGGTGCGTGGACCCGCGGGGGGCAGCTGCACTTCGATGTTCCGGTCTCGCGCGAGATCGTGACCGTCTACGAGCACCTGATCGATCCCGATGACGAGGCGACGCGGGAGGTGACCCATGACGTCGGCGGTCACAAGCTCACGGTGCTCGCCTCCGGCCAGTCGCAGCCGTCGCCCTTACCCGGTCAGACCATCGTGGTCGTGCCGGGCCGGGATCTCCGCGACTTCCGGCTGGCGCTCGACCTCAGCGTGTTGGCGGACCAAGACGAGATCTGGTTCGAGGACATTCGAGTCGAGGATATCGAGGGGAGGGCGGTCGGCCATGCGGACCAGACCAACTTCGCGGCCGAGCCGCTGACCTGCGGCGAGCAGGCTCTGGTCCGCTTCGGTGAAATCCCGGCCGGCATGCCCTCGTTCACGTGGCCGATCAACAAAAATTGCCTGGACGCCAAGTGCCTGCAGGTTCGCACCGCGTATGTCGAGGCGGTCCACGCGACGTGGCGCATGACTCAAATGCTCGATCCCCTCGCCGACTTCCCGTCCTACAGCCGCAGCTGGGCCTGGGACCAGCCGGCCGCGACGGCTGACGCAATGCCGGCCGGCAGCCGGACCAGCCTGCGCTACTACTTCGGCTCGTACCGAGACGATCGCTACGGCACGATTCGCGAGCTGTATCGCGATCACCTCAACGTGCTGCGCTCGGGGCGAATGGACGGGATCGACCTACGGCTGAAGTGTCCCACGGAGACCTCGCATCCAGGCAACGCCTGCATCACGGGCAGCTCGTGGGCGCACCACTCCGTGAAGGGGTGGATCAACATTTGCCCGCGGCTATGGTCCAGGCTCGACACCTTCTACCCGACCGACGAAGAAAGCTGGCTGAGCTGGTTCAATCACACGGTGGCGCACGAGTTCTTCCACCACCACTGGGTTCAGATCAACGGTGTCGGGTGGCGCATGCTGCAGGACGTCGTCGCCCATCGGCACGGCAACGCGTGCACCAACATCTCCACCGAGACGATGATCTCCCAGCCCGGGGCCGACCCCTACGATGCGGCGCCTCGCCATCTCGGTGGTTGGGTCAACTCGCAGAGCGAGGGGTGCGGGCACCGTCGCGTCGCTTTGCGGACGCTCGACAACTACAACACCGCGGCGCGGGTCATCGGCGAGAAGATCCGGCGCAGCGAGATCGTGTCGTGGCCCTACGTGGAGCCGACCCCACAACCTCCGCAGTGCGTGGGAGGGGAGGGGTGCCGCTGCGACGAGGTCGACCCCACGTATGACGTGCCCGATGGAGACGCGGGACCCGACTCGTTCTGCATCGACAACGGCAACGACCTGCAGTGCATGGAGCGGGCGTTCGGGGCGGGCAACCCCGTCGGGATCTGCACCGACTGCGACCAGGTGCGCGGCCCGGGCTGCGAGTGTCGCGACGGGCATACCCCCTGCGACGTCGGGAGCTGCTTCGGTGACGACACTCGAGGCCAAGACATGTCGTGGGGGCGCTGCTATATCGAGCCGCCCGACTACGCCTGCCTCGTCGACTGCGAAGAGCTGCTCGGCTCGGGGGCGACCTGCCTGTGGAATCACCCGGGAGAGGCGCGCTGCGTGCCCTCGGGGGTGGGCCTGCCCGAGGCGACCAACTGCTGGGATGACGGAGGTCACTTCGATGGTGAGGCGGACTGCGTCTCGCATCCCGAGTGCGGTGTCGATGCCCCCGACGCTCCCGACGGCACCGAGGATCCGACGTGCCAGGACCTGGGCTACCCGCCCTATTTCATGTGCGACGATAGCTTTCGCTGCGTGCGAGACCTGTAGCGGCCTCCCGTTCGGGGGGGGCGGTTGCCATGCCGAACCCGTCGTTCCGTGCTCCTTGGGCGCTCCTGCCTGCCAGTAGGCGGGCAGGTCGCCGAAGGGCCGACTAGGCAAACGGTTGCCGACCCCGAGGGCTCGGTGACCACGGCACGCTCGCCAGCGCGCGTCGTGCCGTGAAAAGTGCGTGAACGATCGAGCGAAGCGTTAGACACTGCATGACGTGATGCGTCGATGCGGTTTGTTCCTTCCTCTCGCTGTTTTCGCGGTCGCGTGTGTCGAGGAGTCTCCGGGCTCCGCGAGCGGCTCGACCACGGATCCGGGGGCGACCACCGCGATGGGCTCCACCGCCTCCACCCCGGGAGTGGACTCGACGGAAGGACCGGTCGGCACTACGTCGTCGGCCACATCCACCACCGCCATGGGGACCGGAACCAGCAGTGACTCTGCGCCCGACGACGGAGGGCTGGTCTTCGATGTGGAGGTCGCCGACTTCAACCCCAGCGTCGGAGAGGCGACATGCGAGCAAGCAGCGGCGTCGCTGACCTCCGCCGGTTGTTCGTTCGCCCCGATCGTCGGGAATCCGAGCAGCAGTGCCTTCATGGGTCCGCTGCCGTGGGCCGTGATCGCGGCGAATGCCAACGTTCAGCCCGCGACCGTGACGCTCTACGACACCGACGGCGTGGAGCTGGGCACCGAGGTCATCGATCCCGGGGACCTGCACGTGTTCGAGCTGACCGGCCCCGAGAATGCGCCCATGGAGCACCCCGGCACGAGCGCGGTGCACCGCGCCCTGCGGCTCGAGAGCGACATCCCCATCGTCGCCTATCAGTTCCAGCCCTACTCCACCAGCAGCATCGCCATCTCGGACGCGTCGCTGCTGCTACCCGAGCACGCGTGGAGCGACAACTACCTCAACTTCAACGCCAGCAACGACGGTGAGCAGTGGCTCATCGTCGCCTCGCTGGAGGACGGGGTCGAGGTCACCGTCGAGGCCCCCAACTTCATGGTCGGCACTTCGAATCCTGGCCCGGGGATTCCTCCGCTCGGGGCCAGCCAGCAGCACGTGGAGATCCTCGACCGCCAAGACACGCTGAAGATTCACAGCGGCAGCGCCGACCTCACTGGCATGCGGGTCTACGCCGACGGCGGCAACGTGGCGCTGTACACCGGGAGTCCGGGGATGAGCCTGCCGGGCCCCGGTTTTCAGCAGTATCGCGACTATCTCGAGGAGCAGCTGCCGCCCCGTGAGTCGTGGGGCACCGAGTACGCGGCCATCAAGTACCGACCGCGGACCAACGAGCAAGACATCTACCGGATCATCGCCGACAAGGACGGGACCATCGTCCAGATCACGGGCGACTACACCGACAACTTCGCACTCAACGAGGGCGAGTTCGTCCAGTTCGAGACGGACGGCAACTTCCTCGCGACGGGCAACGAGGCCTTCGCGGTGGCGCACTTCATGCCCAGCTGCAGCGAGAGCACGGGTGCCTTCGACCCGTCGGAGTACCCGGGCACATTCGAGGCGACCAACAACTGCATGGGCAGTGCGCTGGCGTCCGATATGGGTGACCCCGCGGTGAGCTTCGTCGTACCGACCGCTCAGTTTCGCAGCCGCTACACCTTCCTCGTGCCGTTCACCTACGCGTGGGACATGCTCACCGTGGTGGCGCCGACCGGTCAGTGGGGCTCCATCGACCTCGACGGCGCTCCGCTGCCGCCTTCGACTCCGCTTGGCTTCGGCGGGCTCTCCTATGCCCGCTTCCTGCTGGACGATGGCCCCCACGTGATCGAGTCGGCCGAGGCGGCGTTTGGCGTCGAGGTCTATGGCTACGACTGCCGCATCAGCTACGCCTATCCCGGTGGGTTGAGCCTGGGCTCGATCAACGTGCCGCCGGCCGGTTAGGTGCTGCCACGGCCGCCCACATCCGCGACAAAGGAGGGCAAGGGCACACCCCGACGAGCGACTCGATCTCGGGCGCGCACGAACGATGATCGTCGATTTTCGTGCGGTACTTCGTTCACCACCGTTGTGAACGTCGAACGGGGACGAGGTCTTCGTCTCCCCACGCCCAAGGCCGCAAACGGGACACCGCCGAAACCCTGGGCATCGCTCTGCTAAAGTCGAACGGAGATCGGTCGAGGTTGGTGACGGTGGGCGCGAGAGCCCGTCGCACGCCATTGCATGAGAACGAGCGAAGGCGATTGGACGGATGAAGTTGGTCGAGCAAGAGAAACCCTCTTTGTCGGCGGGGCCGCGAGCAGATTCCCACGTCATGCTCTCTGCCACGCCCGACCGCGCATTCGCGACGTGGAGGAGCGTGCTGTTCGTGGCGTGGCGGAAGGAAACCTCCGTCGAGGCCGTCGAAGAGGTCGGTCGCCACGCTCGAGAGCTCGGTCGCGCGTTCCCGGACGGCATCCTGCTCCTCATCAACGTCGAGGACTCGGCGCCTCCCCCTTCATCCAAGGCCCGCGGCGCGATGGCCTCGATGCTGAAGGCCGCCACCGACGTCCGTGCTGCCGCCATCGTGCATCAGGGGCAGGGCTTCGGTGCTTCGATGGTGCGGATGGTCGTGCAGTCTCTCAACATGATCGCCAAGTACCCGTATCCCAGCCGCGTGTTCGGAACGAACCGGGCGGGAGCTGGCTGGCTCGTCGAGCAGGTGGATGCCGCGGGGATTCCCGAGCTGTTCTCCAAAGAGGAGCTCATCGCCGCGATCGAGGAGATCAAGAGCGCCTACGCGGTTCATTGAGCCCACGAGGAGGGCCGTTTCTCCGGTTTGACAACTGTATACTGTATCTGTACAGTGTACAGCGATGCTGTCGATCGAAGTCGATCTCGACGGGGCTACGCCGATCTATCAGCAGATCGCCGACGGCATCCGGGAGCTGATTGCTCGGGGGTCCCTGGGGGATGGGGCCATCTTGCCGAGCGTGCGAGCGCTGGGGCGGCAGGTGGGCGTCAACCTCAATACCGTGGCCCGGGCGTATCGAATTTTGGCCGAAGAGGGGCTCGTCGAGCTCCGGCAAGGGGCTCCGGCTCGCGTGGCCGCCGGGCCACGCGAACGCTCGGTCGATGGCGCGATACTCGATGACGATGCCCGCCGCAAGCTGTTCGACTTGTTCAGTCGCTGGATCTTGGATGGTGCGAGCAAGCGCCAGATCGAGCGCGTACTGAAGACCGCCACCGCGGAGTACTTCCGCTGAGCGCCGAGGAACTGCCATGGAACCTGGTCCGCAGCTCATGATGTTCGTGTCCGTGCTCAGCGCGGCCCTCACCATTCATTTCATCGCCACGCCGCGGCCCGGCCGCTTCATGCTGGTGCGCGTCCCCGATGCCGATCGCCATCGAGCCCGAGCTCGTCGCGCCCTCGTGTTCAACGGCATGGTCGCCGTCGCGGCGCTCCTCACCGTGTTCTTCGCGTCCGATCCGACCTGGCGCGCGCACGCGGTCGCGCTCGTGGCTGCGATCGTCGTGCCGTCGACGTGGATGGTGCTCGAGCTGCGGCGCGTACTTCGACAGTCGCCGCAGACGTCGGGCTCTTCGCGATACCGCGTGTCGCTCGAGTCCCCGCCGCCGATCGCTTCCTATCTGTCGCCGACCTTGGTCGTGCTCGACCTCGCCGCCGTCGCGGTGCCTGCCGTCCTCTTGCAGGTCTACAACGGCGGTGAGTTCGGGCCCTGGTTCTTCTTCCTGCCCGTCATGCTGTTCATCTCCGCGGTGGTCGGCTTTTGCATCTGGCTGCAGGTGAGCCAGCGTAGGGCCTTGCCCGCGTCAGACCCCGAGCGCTACGCACGGCTCGACGAACGGCGGCGGCGCGGCGTGGTGCGAATGCTCGAGTCGGCGCTCGTGTGCTGGAACCTCGCGGGGGGGCTGTTCTGGCTCAGCATCGCGATGGGCCATGCCGGGCCCGGCTACGCGGGGGCCGTGGTCGGTGTGCTCATCGGCGGCGCGGGCGTGCTCGTGGTCATCGTCAGGCAGCTCCCACGGTTGGCTCGGATCTCCGACGAACTCGCGACCCTGGCCGACGCAGATGCCCTGGGCACACGAGCGAACGGCTGGCGGTGGGGAGGCTTGGTCTACTACGCGCCGAATGACCCAGCCCTCGCCGTGCCGAAGCGGTCGGGGATCGGCCAGACGCTCAACCTGGCCCGGCCCTTGGCGTGGGCGTTCCTCGGTGGCCTGGTGCTCGCACCGACGATGATCACGGTGATGGCACTGACGCGAGCGCAGGGGTGAAGCCCGAGTTGGAGAGGCGAAAGTTGACCGGCTGGCCTTCGCTTCTCATCGGCTCTACCAACGGAGGCGGTGGACTGACGAAAGAAACGAGAGCGTGCGCGCGTGCTAGACTGGCACTCACCGCCTTTGTCGAGGGTTACCCGAAAGATGTCCACGCGCCGCCGGTTTCGTCGCAAGCCGGACACGGCGATTACCGCCGTTCCGCTCGAACTCGATACTCAGGGCTTTACGTACCAAAAATGGGGCGGAGCCCAGCACTGCAAGCAAGGTGACTGGATCGTTCGTGCCGGTCACGAGGTTTACACGGTCGATCGAGAGACGTTTGCAAGGACGTACCGGGAGCTGAGCCCCGGCCGCTACGAGAAGGTGGGTTTCGTTTGGGCCGAACAGGCCAATACCGCGGGGTCCATCACCACAAAAGAGGGATTGACCGCGTACCAGGCCGGGGATTATCTCGTTTTCAACGATAAGGAAGGTGTCGATGGCTATGCGATGCCGGCCGAGAAGTTCCACCGCCTCTATCAGCCTGTTTTGACGGACATGTCCGGGAGCAAGTGATGTCCGCGAAGATTCCTACCTACTTCAGCCACAGTTATCGCCTGCGTGATCAGAACCTCAACAAGGAGCTGTGGTCTGTCTTCGCGAAGCATGGCTTTTTCTTCTCCGTTGACCCCCCGTCCAACATCACGGTGCACGCTCATCTCGAGCGGATGATGCGACAGAACAGCTGTTTCGTCGCGGTCGTGAATCGGCGGAACGAGGAGGCTGAAGTCTTTTGTTCACGGTTCGTGCTCTACGAAATGGGTCTTTCGTTGCAGGCTCGACTCCCGCGGCTGCTGCTGATCGATGGGGAGATTGGCTCGTCAGTATTCGACTCGCTGTCGAGTGAAGAGAAGGTGTTCTTCTCCCGAGGGAGCGATGGTCACGCGCAGTACGATCGGAGGGAACTCGAGAGGAAAGTCCTACGGCTCAAAGCGCGTGCCGAGCCCCTGACCTCACACACTGGTAAGCAAAGAGGCCCGATCGGGCTCTTGGTGCCTGAAACGAAGCGTAGTGCCGCCTACGGAGGTGCCTCCGTTCGCCGGAAGGTTGGCGAGGTCGCCCGACTGCACGGTTTCGTTTGCGAGGAGATTCCTGCTCCATCTCGCGACAATGCCAGTTTTGCCATCGCGCTCGATCGATGTGAAGCCGTCGTTCTCGATGTTCGCGGAGACAAGACCCTACCTCCCTGGGTCTTTGCGTACATCCATGGGCGCTTAGTGCCCAGCATCAAGCTAGTTCGGTTGATGGAGGGGGAGCTGGCCTCCGATGTCGAACTTCCACCTGTGGTGAAGAGGCTCCGGATGGATCCCGATGAACCTACGGTTGAGAGCGTAACCTACTGGCGAGATTCATCAGACCTCATTCACCAGCTGGACCGAGCATTCGACAAGTTGGACGAACATGCGACAGAACTGCGTCGGCCGAAGGAGGGACTGCGCTACTTCGATAGCATCGGGCGCCAGCCCGCGCGGGTATTCATCAGCAATGCCGGGGCCAATAACGATACCGCTGCGAGACTATCTCGCCATCTTCGACTGAACAACATCGAGCGCTTTCAGTACAAAGACCGGGATGCAATTCCGACGGGAAGCAACTGGCAGGCCCAGATTCTCCACGAGTTGCGCGCGTGCCAGGTCTTCGTTGCGTTGATTGGACCCACCTACCGGGGCAGCGAGTGGTGCAGGAGAGAGTTCGAGATTGCCCAGCAGCGGGCGAAGAGCGAAGAGCTTGTCATCCTGCCCTATCGACTCGGTGCGGCTGATGTCAGGTTCGCTGGAAAACTCCAAGCGCCCGACCTCCCCGCACGAGCCGCGGGTACACGCAAGATCATGAAGGACATCGATCGGGCTCTGAAGAGCGCGAGGCGGTCGAAGACACAGCGTCAACCGTACCTTCTTGGTGGGTCGAGGGAGCTTCTGGTCGATGCGTTGCGCCACATGCCGGCGGGTGCATGGAAGAAACTCCACGGTCAACTTCGAGTGGCTGGTGTCGATATCGCGCCTGCGCGATCGAAGAAGGTGCAGGCCCGGGGGGTAGCCGAGGAGGTCTTGTTCGCGGCGGAACGGGCGACTCTCACTGAAACTGCGGCCCGCCAGTCGCCGTCGGCCGTCGCCTACTTGATGGAGCAGCTCACCATTCTGGCGCCTAACCGGTACCGCAAGGTGCTCTCGAAGATTAGCAAGCGTCACCGACGGGGAGCCCGAAAGATCGAATCGATCTGACCTGGCTGAGGCTCGCGGGCGCTACAATCCACGCGGTGGTCTCTGACTACGATGGGTGGAAAGCCGAGGAAGCCTCGCCGGGCTATGTCCTCTCCCACTCGTACGTCGTCGATCAGATCTACCGAGACAGTACGGACCCGAAGACCAATCAGTTCTCGCGCTGGCTCGAGGTCAAGAACTCGGGGGGGATTCGGCCTCGGACTGGGAACGACGGCACGCTTGTGGCCCTGGTTCTGGTGAGCACCCATGTTGCGGTTGCGACCTACAACCCTTGGGAAGATATCGTCGAGCCGCTTCAGGGCCGGGTTTGGTACTGGGGAGACGCGAAGGCGCACGCGTCCAAACGTCGAGATGACTGGCAGGGCAACCGCTACCTCGCTCAGATCTGGGAAGACATCAACGAAGGGCGTTGGTCGAAGGTTCCTCCCATCTTGCACTTTTCCAAGCCGGCGAAGGGGTTGGTTCGATTCACCGGGCTATGTGTGCTGACCGACTTACGTGATGCCTGGATGGAGGACAAGGGGATGCGGGTGCGTAACTACAACGCAACCCTCGACATCCTGCCCGTGGACAAGGTCCCCGTCGCATGGATTCGTGCCCGCAAACACGGCGTCGATATGAAGGTTCCTCCCGAGTGGGCTGCCTACGCGACGACGGGGAAGCACGAGCGGCTGCTGGCGTACGCCAAGCAGGTGCGAAGCCAACAAGAGCAGCTCCCCGAGGCTGCGTCCAGCCAACGCGCATTGCTCCACGACCTCAACCAGCTCGACCCGTTCAAGTTCGAGCGCCTGGTGGTTCGAGCGTTTCAGTCGATGGAGGTCAGCCACGACATTTCACAGACCCGCCGCTCGCGTGACGGCGGCTTCGACTTCCTCGGGTCGTTTCAGCTGCCTCCGCCTCTATCCTATCGGATTGCCATGAAAGGGGAGGTGAAACGCTACGATCCAGAGCGGCATGGCGTTGGGCCCAGAGATGTCGCTCGCCTCGTCGCTCGGTTGCAACGCGGAGAACATGGAGTCTTTGCGACCAACTCGTACTTCACTCGCCAGGCCCAGGCGGAAGTGCTCGAGGACCGATACCCCGTCGAGTTGATCCACGGGGGGCGATTGGCGGGGATGCTCGCGAAGGTCGGTGCGGTGAAGGGCGGGAAGCTCGACGATTCTTGGGTTCGCGGAGAGTGACTCGAAGGCGACCGTCGCTGCGTCCCGTTACTCGGCCGTAGCGGTGCCACCACCTGGCGGAGGCGTCTCGCGAGCACGCATCTCATCTCGTGTAGGCACGGTGACTCGGTCGTTGTGAAAGAGCAGCGCGTTGGTCAGAAACCCGAGGTCGTGGTGATTCTGGTAGCGGTGCGCGGGGTTCCATGACAACACGATGACCCGCCCCTTACCGACGGGCACGTCGAGGATGGCGGGCTTGCGCTCGATCGCTTTGGGCTTCTTGACGATGCCCGACAAGGTGAGCGGCGCGGGCTTGTCCTTCTTGGCTGCCTTCTCCGCGTCTTTGCTCGGCTCATCACCTGCGCTCGGGGGCTCGTCTTGGGCGGGCTCGGGGTCGATGTCGGCGGCCTTGTCGGCTTCCACGTCCGCTTGCGCCCAGGTCTTGGTGCCGTACTGCATGACGACCATGCCGCGGTCGAACTCCCGCACGTCGAACAGCGGGTGATTGCCGCGGAAGACGTGGGTGACTTCGGGGTAGCCCCACGCGAGCGGATGCTCGGGGCGTAGGACCTTGGTGGTCAGGTGAGAGCCGGGGGACTGGGCGGCGTCGCTGCTGGAGACGGGGCGGGCGAGGCCGCCGTCGGCGACGAGGCGGCCGCCGCTGCCGAGGGTGACGACGGTGCCGCCGTCCTCGATGAAGCGCTGCAGGTTGCCGAGGCCCTCGAAACCCATGCCACCGGTGATGTCGTCGGAGCTGTCGATGACGCCGTGAGAGGGGAATTCGTCGGTACGGGTGTAGGGCATGGGGCCCCACTTGGGATCGATGCCGCCGACGATGTCGCGCAGTCGCATGCCGCCTTGGCTGGGTACGACGATGACATCGAAGCGATCGCTCAGTTTCCCCGCGCGCAGGTGGTCCTTGTTGATGAGCGTGAACGGGATGCCTTGGCTCTCGAAGGTGTGGCGGAGCCAGCCGGAGTCTTGGGTGTAGCGCCAGGTATGAAACACGGCGACGCGCGGGGGGTCGACCTCGAGCAGTGTCCCGCTGGGCGTCGCGGTCAGGGCCTTGACGTCCACCCGGAAGCGCTCGGCGAGGCTCTGGATGGCGTCGGCGGAGGCCCCCTCGATCACCAAGCTTCCCGCGGGGTGTCCCTGCCAGGGCTCGGTCAGGGCCCGGACGTCGACGGTGTCCTCGAGGGCGAAGCGGAGACCGGCGAGGCCGGTCTGGGCGACGTGGTCGATGATCCAGGCCTTGCCCTTGCCGTCGACTTCACCCGCGAGAGCGGGGACGGAGTCCATGGGGGTCAACGAAGCGGCGAGCACGGCGTCGTCTTTGACCGGCCGAACCTCGATCCCGAGCATGTAGTCGAGGCTCCACGCGACGTCGTCGTAGGGGGTGTATTGAGCGGTCTTGGGGAAGGGCTGGGCCAGCAGCAGGGTCTTGGCGAAGTTGCGATAGGGCTGGTCCATGCGCACGACGTAGTCGCCGGTCGCAACCTCCACGTCACCCCAGGTGGTGGCTGCGTTCGCCCGGTGAAGTTCGATGCGATGCTCGTTGAGCAGCCACAACAGCTGGTGCAGGGCTCCTTTGTCGCGTTGCTTCGCCGGAATGACGAAACCGTACGGAGCCTCGGTCGAGCCCTTGTGCACCGCATTCGCGCCCTTTTGCCAGAAGTTGAACAGGAGGGTCTCGCCGTTGCGCGCGGCTAGCTGTAGCGAAGCGAGCACGGCGGTCTGCATGTAGTTGACGTTGTTGCGCAGGCTCCAGCGAAGGTCCTTTTCGGGGGGCCAGGCCCGGTACCACTGGCGAGAGTTGATGCGACGGTCGGCGAAGCTGGACTGCCGCAGGTCTCGGTCGAAGGTGCCCGGGTTGGAGTTGCCGAAGGTCTCGTAGAATCGACCCACCGCGTTGTGGTTGTTGGTGACCCACAGGAGGTAGCCGGGATACCAGCCGGTATAAAAACCCCAGGTCCAGACGCCGCGGAGGCCGAGCTTGGTCGCCTGGCTGACCTCGTAGCTGGCGATCCACTGCCACTCGGTGACGGTGATGGGGTCGATCGCTTCGTTGTAGGGCCCGGTGCCGGTCGAGACGTACAGCAGCGGCACCGACTCGTGCAGATCGAGCGAGAGCACGGGGAGCAGGTCGTGGAAGGCCCCCACGTAGTTGCGGGTGAGCGGCTGACTGAGCTGCAGGCCGTCGCGGTTGTTGTCGTGGGCGGTGTAGTCGCCCCAGTAGGGCGCCATGCGGGGCGGGCTGTCCTCGAGGTCGGTCACGCCCGTCAGGTAGCGGCGATACCAGTCGACCATGCGAGCCCGGCCATCGGTCTCGAGCACGGGGGTGATGAGGGTGACGACGTTGTTGCGGATCTCCTCGATGTGGGGCTGGTCGCTCACCGCGAGCCGGTAGGCCAGCTCCATGACCATCTCGGGAGGCCCGGTCTCGGGCGAGTGCAGGCCGGCGGTGAGCCAGTACATGGGTGGCGTGGACCGAGCGAGCTCGTGGGCTCGGGCTTCGTCGGTCTGGCGGGGATCGGCGAGCTCGTGGTTGGCGGCCTTGATCTCGTCCAGTCGCGCGAGCAGTGAGCGATCGGCGATGGCGGCGATGAGCATCTCGCGGCCGCCGTGGGACTTGCCGATGGACCACACCTGGACCCGATCGGACTTGGCCGCCAGCTCACGGAAGTAGGCGTGAATCTCGTCGGGGGAGGAGAGGTGGTCGGGCGCCCCGGTGACATGGCCGTTGAAGGCCAGCGGAGTGGGGACGCGACGCGAGGCCGGCAGGTGATCGACCCACGGCGTGGAGAACCCGTCCTCGGTGGTGTAGGCGCGGATCTTCGCGGTGCTCGTCTCGTCGAGCCGGTCGGGGCCCCGACGTTCGGCGCCCCGGGCCGTGCCGCACGCGACCGTCAGCAGCAGCGTCAGGGGCAAGAACATCAGCCACAGGCGACCCGTCACGCGGAGCGATCCGACCATGGCAGCGGTGTAACGCGGGGATGCCTCGCTCGACAACCACGCGGCGACGGGTTGGGCAGTGGCGCCCCGCAGTTTGTCGGTGGCCGACCGGGTGCCGCGGGGGAATCAGTCCCGCAGGATACTGAACATACCGTCGCGAACTTCGACGACGTCGCCCGTGGCCGCAGAGTGCCCGTCGAACCAGAAGGTGCCCTCGACGCGCTCGTCGGTGTTGAGGGTGATCTCCAGCAGGCCTTCGCCCGCCGGGTTCTGCAGCGTATCGACTCCGCTGATGACCCAGCTGAGCCTCACGGCTTCGGTATCGGAGAGGTCGATTTCTCCGGTCCCTTCGAGGTTGCGGATCAGCATGCTGACGCTGTCGCCGCCTTCGCGTACGCCGACGACGCTGGTCATGATGAAGCCCGGCACGCCGTTTTCCCACACGCGGTTGAACTGCGTATCGTCGACGGAGAGGAAGGGCTCGCCATCGACGGTCGCGATGAGCCACTCGTCTTGGGCGGGGGGCTCGGGAGCTTGTGTGCCGGTCTCGCCTTCACCGGGTTCATCGACGGGGTCGCAGCCGAGTGGTGCGACGGCGACGAAGCTCGACAGCAGGAGGGGCAGGAAGTGGTGGCGAGGGCGTGGCGTGGGCATGGTGGTGGTCGTCGTGCTCGATGAGACACACGTCACCCCGGGGCCCCTTGGCCGCGGGGAATGAACTCGGCGTCGTGATTCCGAAGACGGTGCTGCCCCGGCGAGCGTCAGAGATTTTTTTCGACTTTTCTCTTCGGCCCCGGCTCGAGCTCAGAAACTCGCGGAACCTCGGTCTGACCGATCGCGCGGGCCAACCGTCTTGTCGGACATGGCGATCGATTCGAACGCGAGCTCAGGCGCGCGGAGCCAGGTCGAGCCCGTCGAGCTTGGCGCGGTGATCGGCGAAGCGATACCGCAGCCGCGCAGTGACCGCGCGTACGAGCGCTCGGGCGCGAGGGGGGGTCGACCTGGTGCTGTCGGCGATGGCCTTGAAGGGATGCCCTTCGATCCACATGCGCAGGGCGACCCGCTGTTGCTCGGGGAGCTCGTCGATGTACGACTCGACCTCGCGGAAGAACCCCCGCAACACGACCCAATCGGTCATGGGAGGCCGTTCGCCTTCATCGGGGCGGGCATCGAGGCCGTCCGCCTCCGTGTTGACCTTCCGCTTGGAGGCGGTGCGCTTGGCATCGTCGCGCACGGTGCCCAGCTTCGTGCGTACGTGGTCGCCGACGGCAAAGCGGGTGGCGGTCAGCAGCCATGCGCGCAGGGGCGTGCCCTCGGCCATCGCCGGATCGTCGGGGGAATCGGGCGGGCGCTCGTCTTCGGCTCCCCACGTCAGGTTCACCAATCGGGCGCCTCGCTCCACCGTCGCTGCGCCCTGAGCACTCGCCGCATGCGGGGTCGCCCGGTCGAGGAAGCTCTGCAACGAGGCAAAGCCTCGGCGATGCAAACGGCCGATGACCGCCACCAGCACCGCCCGTTGGTCGTCTTCCGCGGTGAGCCCGTAGGACCGCAGCACGAAGTTCCCCGACACCCAGCGCTCGACAAAGGGTGTGACGCGAGTGAGAAATTGGTGCCAAGCTGCCGTTCGCGCGGGCTTGGGCGCATCGTGGTCCACCACGCGGGCGACCAGCGTGGTGAGTTCGGACTCGACCTCGGAATCCCAGTCGGTCACGCGACCCCAACCTAACACAGGCCTCACCCTCTCCGTGTCCGAGTCTCACCCCACCATCGACGAACTCACCGCTTGGACCGGTGGCGACGACAATGCGAAGGCGGCATGGGACGCGCACATGACCCGATGCGAGCAGTGCCAGAGTCTCGTCGGGTTGCTCGACGTGGGCGAGGACGACGAGGCAGACCTCGGGCCCTCGATGCCCGACGATGGTGAAGGCGAGCGCTTCGATCTGCTCGGTCGATTGGGGCACGGCGGCATGGGGGAAGCGTGGCTCGCCTACGACACCCGGCTCGGTCGCGAAGTCGTGCTCAAGCTACCCCGCACGGCGGACCCGGTGGCCGCGCGCGCCCTGATGGAAACCCTGGCCAAAGAAGCCGTGCTGACGGCCGGCCTCTCTCACCCGAGCATCGTGGCGGTCTATGAGGCGGGGAGGTTGCCCGACGGTCGGCCGTTTTACGCGATGCCCTATATCGCGGGCACGGATCTCGAGGACGAGATCGCGTCGCGCCCGGACTTCGGCGATCGGATCCGGTTGCTCCCCCGGCTGGCAGCCATCGCGTACGCCTTGGCTCATGCGCACGAGCGCGGCGTGGTCCACCGGGACGTGAAGCCCTGCAATATTCGTCTAGGCCGCAACTCGGAGACGACGTTGTTGGACTGGGGATTGGCCGGGCGCGTGCGTGAGACGGACGGAACCGAGGGGCGCGCGGCGGCGGCGGATGTGGGGCCACTGACCGCGGCGGGGGTGGGGACGCCCGGATATATGGCTCCAGAGCAGAGCGAGGGTGCTCTGCCCATGCCGGCGATGGATGTGTACGGACTGGGGGCAACGCTCGTGCACCTGCTCAGCGGTCGAGCACCGTCGGTTTCTGCACCGGTTCGCGACTTGCCTCCGCAGTCGCCATCGGAGCTGCGGTCGCTGTGTTCCCGCGCGCTCGCATCCCAACCCGAGCAACGGTTGCCGGACGCATCCTCGTTTGCGCGTGAGCTCCAGAGCTTCCTGGACGGGCGGCTCCTCGCGACGCATGAGTACGGCGCGGGGGAGCGGATGCTGCGTTTCGCCCGGGAGCACTGGCGCGTGCTCGCGCTGGCCGGGCTGGCCATGGTCACGGCCGGTTCTCTGTGGGCGTTGCGCGGGCGAGCGGAGCGGGCCGAGACCCGGGCGCGCGACCTGGACCGTCGGGTGGAGAACGAGCTCGCGCGCTCGCTGTCGTCGGAAGCCGAACTGCTCTCGGATCAGGTCGGACGCCGTGGTGAGGCGCTGGTGCGAGCCGTCCGGGCGGACGCGCGAGATGGGCTGGACGACGCCTCGCAGCGGGCGACCTGGCGCGCGCTGGGGAGCGTGCTGGCGCGCGGTCCGACCACGCAGTGGATCGAGCAAGGCGCGGGCGCGGCCATCCGATCGCTCCCGAATACCCGCGGGGTCGCGCACGTGGGCCCGGGAGGTGTCTTGCGGCGCTTCAAGGGCGGGCACCTGAGCGATACCGAGTCGGTCCGGCTGACGTCGACGCAATCGCATCGCATCGTGGAGTCTCCCTCCGGCGAGGCGGTGTATGTCGATGGCACGACCGACAGCGGAATCGCGGACTGGGAGGCGGGGTCCTACCGGGCGATCGAGGGCTCGGGCCCGGGCCCGAACCCCGGGTGCTGGCTCGACGACGAGACGCTGGTCGTCGGCCTCGGTGAACGGCTCGCGCGGGTGAATCGCGAGGGGGTCATCGTCGAGAGTGTCGAGCAAGAAGCGGTCGCTGCATTCGCGGGGTGTCT
This sequence comes from Myxococcota bacterium, assembly GCA_039028615.1. Taxonomy (GTDB): domain Bacteria; phylum Myxococcota_A; class Polyangia; order Nannocystales; family Nannocystaceae; genus Paraliomyxa. The sequence goes on from JBCCHT010000026.1 coordinate 80,717, forward strand.
GGACGCGGTGGCCGTGTTCACCACCGTGGCGGGGGAGCTCACGCTTTGGGACGGCGGCGACGGCATCGATCGCCGTGAGGTCGGAGCACCGACTGCCGAGGTCGGTGTGTCGGGTGGATCGGCCTGGATCGTCGGTCAAAACGGTCAGGTCTCGGAGGTATCCTGCGCCGCGCCCACCGACGTGCACGGCTGCGAGCTGGCGGTACGCGGGACCTTCGAGGTGGGGCGCGTGCACCTGCCGGCCTTCGATTCGGAGCGGGGCTTCCTGGCGGTCTCCAATATCGAAGCCGACGCCTCTGGAGAGCGGCTCTACGTGCTGAGGCCGGGCGAGGGGCCCGAGCTGGAGTCCCGAGCTCGCTTCCGCGGGTTCATCAACGGCTTCAGTCCCCGCGGCGACCGCATGACCGAGGTCACCGAGGACACGACCGGGGTGTTGGTGAGGCCCACGAACGCCCCTTGGCTGGCGACCCGGGTCGATTCGGGGAGCTCGTTCTTCCTTCGAACCCGTTCCGTGGCCGACGGCGGCGGGTACGTCTGGGCAGCCAACGGAGAAGGCACGTTGCTCGCCCATGTCGGTGACGAACCCGGTCGAGGAGGGGTCTTCGCCCATGGTCGCGACCTACTCTCGCTCGAGCGCCGCGGACACGCGATGGTCAGCACGTCGGCGGATGGCACGGTGGTCATCCGATCGATGGAGGGGCTCGTGGCGAGCGCCCAGCTCGACGACGCGGTGGTCGCGGTGGCACCTCGTGCCGAGAGCCCGACCGTGGCCGTCGCCGATGCGAGTGGGTCGGTGTGGACGTGGCGTGGGCACGACCCTCCCATGAAGTCGGCCGAGCATGCGTTCGTGGTGCGGGCGTTGGCGTGGAACGATGACGGCACGGTGCGCAGCTTCGACGCTGGCGGTCACACGCGAGGCATCCACGGGCCGGCTGTGCCTCCGCCCGGTGAGCCCGCGGTCGTCAGCCTCGAGCCCTCGATCACGAAGTCGCTGTCGGCAGGGATCGGTGCTCGGATCTCGGGGGCGGGCGCCGAGCGTCGGTTTGAGCTCTGGGGCTTGGTCGAGGGGGAGCCGTCGTGGCAGGTCCGCAGCCCGGCGCTGGCCGAGGCGGAAAACTCGGTGCTCGGCGTGTATCCCGTTTCTCGAGGGCGGGTGCTGGTCGCGACCGAGTCGGCGGCGGTGGTGGTGACACTGGATCGGGAGCGGGCGTCCGAGTGGGCGGGGCGCCTGGACGAGCCCACGTGGATCGAGACGAACCCCGAGGACGCGTCGTGGTTCGCCACCATCGACCCCGATTTCGGCATTCGGGTGCACAACCTCGATGGTGAGAGCGAGTCGCTGTTGCTCGAGGGGGAGCAGCCGCCCACGGATGTGGCGATGAACGTGGGAGCCCGACGGCTCGTTGCGTTGTCGGGGGAAGAGGTCACAGTGTGGAACCTCGACACTCGGCGACCGCAGTGGTCGTTCTCGGCACCCGGGACGGTGGCCATCGAGTATGGCCCGGAGCGTCGCTGGATCTGGCTGGGGATGGCCAACGGCAGCGTTCGAGCCGTTCCCGCCGATCCGACGCAGCTGCGGGCGGTGGCCTGTGAACGGCTCGAGAACTTCAACGAGCTGGCGGCGCAGGTGCGTCCGATGTGCTCGGCTGAAGGTTCCGAAGCTGGGGATCGGTGATCCTCACCCGTCCGCGGTGTTGCGGCAGCGACTTGGCGGCCACCCGGGCATCGCCGGTGGTGGAGAGCCGAGCCCAGCGATGTTTTCCCGCGAGCTGGCCGTCGATCCACAGCGTGACCTGGTCCCTGCGCTGCTCGATCCGCACCCGAAACGGTTGCGTGGTCTCGAGCGTGGGGTGGGCGGTCCAGCCGTCGGTCGCGAACTGGGCTTCGTTCTCGTAGAACGCGTAGCGGCCGTTCTGGAACAGGATGAGTCCCGAGGGCATCCGGACCTCCACTGACGGGCGAGCGTCGCGGGAGATCCTCTGGAGCCCGACCTCCAGGTCGAAGTCCCCGGTGATGGGGGTCGTGAACCGGGCCCAGGCAAAGGTCCACGCCAGTGCGGCCGGCGGGGTGACCAGCCACCACTGGCCACACTTCGCCCCCCGCATCACGGAGGGCGAGTCGACGAAGGCATCCTCGTCACACTCTCGCTCCGTCGCCTCGGAAGAGCCGAGGAGCATGGTCAGCAGACCGATGGCGAAGGGCGAGAGTGCGGAGGCGGGCACGAGCGTCGTGCCTCAGTTGGCCGGCGGGGCGTAGCTGGTGAGCTTGATGCCTTCGACGGCCGCGACGTACTCGTCGTAGTTCGGCGTACGCCCCAGGATGGTGGAGAGCACCACGATCGGCGTGGAGGCGAGCAGCGACTCGCCCTTCTTCTCGTCACTGTCGGCGACGACGCGCCCCTGGAACAGACGAGTCGACGTCGCCATGACGGTGTCGCCCTTCTCGGCCTTCTCCTGGTTGCCCATGCAGAGGTTACAGCCGGGCCGCTCGAGGTACATGATGTTCTCGTACTTCGTGCGGGCGGTGTCCTTGGGTGAGATGTCGTCGAACTCGAAGCCCGAGTACTTCTGCAGGACGGCCCAGTCGCCCTCTTCCTTCAGCTCGTTGACGATGTTGTAGGTCGGCGGGGCCACGACCAGCGGCGCCTTGAAGGTCACCGTGCCCTGCTGGCGCTCGATGTTCTTGAGCATCTGGGAGATGATCTTCATGTCTCCCTTGTGGACCATGCAGGAGCCGACGAACCCGAGGTCGACCTTCTTGGTGCCGCCGTAGTACGAGATGGGCCGGATGGTGTCGTGTGTGTAGCGCTTCGACACGTCCTCGTTGTTCACGTCGGGGTCGGCGATCATCGGCTCGATGATCTCATCCAGGTCGACGACGAACTCGGCCGAGTACTGGGCGTTGTCGTCGGGGCGCAGGGCGGGCTTGTCACCGGAGCGGAGCTCGGCGATGCGCTGCTCGGCCTTGTCGATCAGGCCCTGGAGCAGCTTCCGCTCGTTGTCCATGCCCTTGTCGCACATGATCTGAATGCGGCTCTTGGCGATCTGGAGCGACTCGATCAGCGTCTCGGGCTCCGAGATGCAGATGGAGGCCTTGGCCTTCATCTCCGCGGTCCAGTCGGTGAACGTGAAGGCCTGGTCGGCGAGCAGGGTGCCGATGTGCACCTCGATGACCTTGCCCTGGAACACGTTCTCCCCGAACTGGTGGAGCATCTGCGCCTGAGTGGCATGGACGACGTCGCGGAAGTCCATGTGGTCCTTGAGCGTGCCCTTGAAGGTCACCTTGACCGACTGCGGGATGGGCATGGTGGCCTCACCCGTGGCCAGAGCCAGGGCCACCGTGCCCGAGTCGGCCCCGAAGGCGACGCCCTTGGACATCCGCGTGTGGGAGTCGCCGCCGATGATCACCGCCCAGTCGTCGACGGTGATGTCGTTGAGCACCTTGTGGATGACGTCGGTCATCGCCGGGTACTCGCCCTTCGGATCGCGCGCGGTGATGAGCCCGAACTTGTTCATGAAGCCCATGAGCTTCGGGATGTTCGTGCGCGCCTTGAGGTCCCAGACCGAGGCAGTGTGGCAGCCCGACTGGTAGGAGCCGTCGACGGTGGGCGAGATGACGGTGGCGGCCATCATCTCGAGCTCCTGCGAGGTCATCAGGCCGGTGGTGTCCTGCGAGCCGACGATGTTGACCTTCACCCGGACGTCGGAGCCGGCGTGGAGCACCTTGCCCGGCGTCACGCCGACCGCGTTCTTGTTGAAGATCTTCTCGACGGCGGTGAGGCCCTGTCCCTGGTGGGAGATTTCCTTGGCCTCGGCGTACACGGCGGGCACGTCGATGCCGAGGATGCCGGCGGCGGTGGTCTGGAGCTTCTTGCCGAAGACGACCGCGTACGAGCCCTTGGAGCGGATGAACTCGAGCTTCTGGGGCGTCAGGGCCGAAGCGATGTCGCACAGCTCCTGCGTGCCGTCCTCGTTGTAGAGCTTCTTGGTCTTGGTGTTGATGGTCAGGACGGTGCCGGTGTCGATGGAGAACAGCTGCTCGAGCACGGGCTCGCCGTCCTCGTCCACGACCACCTCACCCTCGTCGTCGAGCTTCTTGACCCAGTTCTTCAGGTCGATGCCGATGCCGCCCGTCACTCCCACCGTGGTGAGGAAGATGGGCGAGATGCCGTTGGTGCCGCCGACGATGGGGGCGATGTTGATGAACGGCACGTAGGGGCTGGCCTGGATACCCGTCCACAGCGCGACGTTGTTGACCCCGGACATGCGCGAGGAACCGACCCCCATGGTCCCCTTGTCGGCGACCAGCATCACGCGCTTGTCGGGATGCTTCTCCTTGAGCGCGGTGACGACGTCTTGCGCCTCCTTGTTGTGCTCGAAGATGCAGTGGCCGTGCAGCTCGCGGTCGGAGCGGGAGTGAGCGTCGCTACCCGGCGACAGCAAGTCGGTGGAGACGTCGCCCACCGCGGTCACGTAGGTCACGACCTTGATGATTTCCTCGACCGCCGGAAGCTCGGTGAAGAACTCGGCCTTCGCGTAGCTGTGGAGAATGTCGGTGGCGATGGTGTGGCCGGCCTCGTGGGCGGCCTCGAGGCGATCGGTGTCCGCCTCGTAGAGGAAGACCTGCGTCCTGAGGACCTTGGCCGCATCGAGGGCGGTGGCCTTGTCGTCGCCGAGCGCGAGGTCCAGCAGCACCTCGACGGAGGGCCCGCCCTTCATATGTGACAGCAGCTCGAACGCGAAGGCCGGGGTGATTTCCTCGACGGTCGCGGAGCCCAGGATGATCTCCTTGAGGAACCGAGCTTTGGCCCCTGCTGCGCTCGTGGTGCCGGGCAGCGTGTTGTAGATGAAGAACTGGAGCGAGTCGGCGCGGTGCTCGTGCCCGGTGTCCTTGATCTGGGCGATCAACTCTTCGACGAGAGCGGCGTCCTCGATGGGCTTGGGATGAAGCCCGATGCCCTTACGCTTTTCGATCTGTTTGAGGTAATCCGTGTAAACGCTCATCGTCAGCTCCCTGATGCTCGGACGGTTTTGGGGGTCGGGGAACGTACCGATACCCTGAACGTTAGTCAACGCTCTCACCCGTTCCACGGGGCCGTGCAGCGCGCCAAGAGAACGACGAACACCGCGGTCTACGAGTCGTTTGACGAGGTCTACGCGGAACACGTGTGGTGAGCGCCCGTAGCGTTCAACGCAGGGGCGTCGCGTCGCGTTCGAATGTCGCCGTCACATGTCGCACACGCGCGAGTCGCTAGCACGTCACGCCGAGTACGGGACGAACGTTGACCTCGAATTCCCAGTGCACCGATGGGCTTCGTACCGCGCTGCACAGCAGCTGCCATTCGCCCACCTGCTGCCACGGGTAGAGCATCGCGGCGCCTCCACGGGCGACGCGAGTCCCGTCGCCGAAGCGTGGTGCGCCGTCGACGGGCGCGCCCTCGTAGGTCTCTTTCCACACGTCGGCGCATAGCTCGGGTTGCAGGCCGAAGCCCCAGCAGCCGAACGCGTTCGCGGCCTCGGCTTCGGCGGAGTCGGTGCGCTGGAACCATGCCTCGTCCGGTACTTCGTGACCTCGCCAAGTGAGTTCGTGCTCTTTGCCGCCACGAGCCAGGTACTCCCATTCGGTCTCGGAGAGCAGACGCCACTGTGTCTCGTCGAGGAAGGGAACGACGGTGTCTGGAGTCATCGAGTAGCCCGGTGACGCGCAGACCAGCAACGGCCCCACGGTCGCGCGCATGAGCGGCCGCATGGAGTGGAGCTGCTTTTCGAGGAAGTTGCCGAACTCCTCGAACCAGTTGTCGCCCGCGGGACGGGCGACCTCACTCGCCGCTCTCACCAGCGCCTCTTCCTCGGGTGAAAGCCCGCGGTCGTAGCTGCCGCCGGGGACCAGCCGGAACACCAGGTCGTCGTGGTGGAAGCTGGCGAGCGGGGCGCCTTCGAAGGTCTCGAAGCCGCTGAACGCAAGCCCCTCGACGCGGGCCGCGACTCGCTCGGCGATCGCCGTGCGCCGCTCCTCGCTCGCGGCCTTCCAGGTTTCGAACGAGGCCAGCTCGGGGGCGTCGACCTCCACCGCTCGCGCATGGGTCTGTCGCGCGGCGTCCCCGATGCCATCGACCCGACGCGTGGATTCGTACTTCTCGAGCCAGTACTCGACCGCCTTGCGACACTCCTCGGTCGGTCCCTCGCGCTCGGCGGGAGGGCCACCGCCTGCGTCCATGGCCGCGAGCAGTTCGGTCCAGCGCTCCTTGCCCTCGAGATGCGCTCTCGCTTTGGCGATGGAGGCCTTTGCCCCGGTACCCGTAGCCAGGTCGAGGACGGGCAGGGTGTAGCGCATCTGAACTCGCGCCGCGTTGGCGTTGCCCGGCGTCCCGATGAGTCGCACGAGCAGGGCGTCGCGCCTCGCCTCGGGCAAGCCCTCGACGATGGCTCGCAGGTGCGGCCACGGCACGTGGAAGATGATGTGCGCGTCGTGAGACTCCGGGATCGGGGTGCCCCGCTGGGCGCTCATCGCTACGCAGAGCGTGAACAGCGACTTGTGTGCGTGCGGGAGCTCGTCGGCCTCGAGCAGTTCGGTCGCGACGGCGCCCGGATCGAACGCATCGCCTGCGGCCTCGAGCACTCGGGCCAGCACGGGTCCCGGCGGCGCCCACCCCTGTGGCTCCCCCACTGCGGCGCTGACGAAGACTCGGGCGACCGTCGCCGCGTCGAGGCCCGCCTCGCCGAGTTCTCGCTCCACGCCCAGCCATCGCGCCGCGCCCTGAACCATCGCGGGCGATGCCCCCTCGTACAGCTCCGCCGCCTCCCACAGCATCGCTTCGGGCGGGCTTCGCTTGTACCAGCGCCCCAACACATCGAAGAGCGCTCCGTCACCCAGCGGGCTGTGCATCAGCTTGGCGTCTTTGAGCATCACTCGACGGTAACACCCTCGGAGAGCCGCGACGCGACGCGGCACGCTTCGTTCCCGTCGAACGATCTGGGGAGCCTACTCCTGCGACAGCGTGACCTTCAGGGCGGTGTCCTCGAGTACGACCACGTCTCGTTGGACTCGCTTGCCGTCGTGCTCCATCACCACCTGGTGCTCGCCGAAGCTCACGCGTGTCCGGCAGGGGGTCGTACAGCGGGTGGCTCCGTCGACCGTGGCCGTGACGCCGGGAGGGTTGCTGACCAGGGTGAGCATGGCCGAGTTGTCTTCGGTGAGCTCGATGGGCTCGGCTTTCGGGGCGACCACGGGCCTTGGCGAGGGCGGGGGCGTGACTGGGGTCGGCCTCGGCGGCTCGACCACGACTGGGGCCACGGGCAGTGGTGCTGGCGCAGGGGCGACGACCGGCGCCTCGGCGGGCACTGGCGGGGAGGGAGCGCGGGCCGTGAGCACGAAGACCACGGCGACGCCGAACGCGAGGAGACTGGCGGAAAGTCCCGCCACCAATGCGACGGGGTTGCGTCGTTGGGATGCGTTGCGCTGCAGAGCCGTGACGGGTTTGGGCGGCGGAGCATCCAGCGCAAAAAGGGCCTCCCGGGGCTTGCCGAGTCGCTCTGCGAGGCCGGGCGCGATCATCCGCAGCACGACGCTGCGCAGGCGCTCGTCCATGCCGCGCAACAACCGGCTCGCGTCGACCCGCCCGGTGCTCGCATCCATGGGCAGGTCGGCCACCTCGCGACGCTCGGCGAGCGAGACCAGCGTCATGCCCAGTCCGTACATGTCCGAGGCGGGCTCGGGGCGGCCGATGATCTGCTCCGGCGCCATGTAGCCGAAGGTCCCGACGGAGGTCATGTCCGTCTTGCCGCCGACACGGACCGCTCCGAAGTCGATGAGGTACGTCCGCTCGCCCAGCATCACGTTGCGAGGGTTGATGTCGCGGTGCAGGACGGGCGGCACCTGCTCGTGCAAGTACGCGAGGATCTCGAGGCACTGCCGAAGGACGCGTTCGAACTCGGCGGGCGACAGCGGACCGTGGTCGGTGATCTGCTGGGCGATGGTGTGCCCGGAGACCTCGGTCTGCACGATGCCCGCCGTGCGGTCGTCCTCGACGATGCGGTCGACCAGCCGTGGAATGCCGGGGTGCTCGAGCGCGGCGAGGGTCGTGACCTCGCGTTCGAACAGCTCGACCTGCTTCCAGTCGTCGACGTGCTCCATCCGCAGCAGCTTGAGCACGTAGCGGGAGCCCGCTTCGCCCTCGCGTTCGACGAGTAAGGTTTTTCCCTGACCCCCTTCGCCCAGCTCGCGAACGACGTGATAGGCGTGGTGCTCGGAGCGAAAGGTCTCGGGGCCGGAGGTACTCATCGTTCTCGCGCTTGCTGGAGTCTTCGAGTCACGAATATAACGCACGAGGATATCGACCATGATGCGCACGACCGTTCCCTTTGCCCTCGCCTGCTTGCTCGCCTACGGTTGTGACTCGAAGAAGGACGCCGGTCCCACGGCGGACGCCAAGGTCAAGGAATCCCCGAAGGAGGCCAAGAGGGACGCTCGCGCCGAGGTGGCCAAGGCGGTGGACGAGGCCAAAGCGGCGAAGGACAAGCGAGCGAAGGCCAAGGACGCCAAGGCCGAGGAGACTTACGGCGAGGAGTTCTGCGCCGTCATCATCCCGTGCTTTCAGGAGATGAAGTTCGTGGGCAACTTCATGGCCGACGTCTCCGTCGACATCGAACCCGAGGGTAGCGTCTCTGCGGTCAGCTTCACGGGCGACGCACCCAAGCCCGTGCAGACCTGCATCAACACCAAGATCAAGGCCACCACGCTCGCCGACTACAACGGCAAGCCGGGTCGTACGAAGTGCACGAAGAGCGGCCAGCTGATGGGCGGCGGCCAGATGGTCATGTCCGACATGAGCTACGAAGTCCGCGAGGCCGCGGGCGGTGATGCCAAGGCGGCCGACGCCGAGTAGACGCGGTCGCGTCGCGGTTCACGAGCGCGCCACGGCGTCCGCGATCGGCCAGTCCCTACTCGGGCTGCGGCTTGCACTTGGCGGTGGCGCCGTCCGTGAACTGACCCGTCCACGCTTCGTTTTGCCGCACGGAGCCCCGGAAGAACACCGGCTCGGTCGCGACCTTGTCCGCCTGCATGAAGATGTACGAGGCGCGCATGGAGCTGGGCGGGCTGCCCTTCGCGACGGAGAACTCCCGCAGTAGCTCGAAGCTTCGCAAGGCGCCCCACATGACTCGTGCGCCCGCGGAGGGGTCGTAGCCGGCCCGCACCGAGTACTCGACCGCCCGCTCGTCGGCGAGCACGTCGTCCATGGGCCCGTCGCAGACCGCGAGGTACTTACCCGCGATCTGTTGGATCCGTTCGGGCGGGATGAACAAGGACAGCATCTCCTTGTCGTAGGAGTCCCACTCGACTCGGGCGATCTCGTGGCCGAGGATGAACGCGATTTCGGCCTCGTCCAGTTTTTCGACGAGGCCCATGCTCACGAACACGTTTCCGCCCGGAAGGGCAAAGGCCTTGGCGCCGAGCGTCTCGTCCTCGGAGCGGTACAGGCGGAACGAGAACGAGCCGGAGAACACCGGGTCTTTCCGCGCCCCTGCGACGCGTTCACCGACGGCCTGCACATACCCGACGAGCTCGCCGGAGTCGACGAGTTTCACCCTCGAATCTCCGAGGACCGCGCGCTCGAGTTCTTCGGCCAGGGATTTTTCGGTGTCGCTGCCGTGGAGCTTGGCCGCCCGCGCTCGGTTGCTGAAGGTCAGCCGAGAGCACTCCAGCGCGGCTCGAGCTTCGGCTGCCTTGGCGCAGTTCTTGGCCTTGACCTTGGCCCGGTCCCAGCTGCCGTTCTCACAATAGTTGGAGAGCCGATCGATGGGATCGCTGCGCTTGAGCTTCTCGGGCCAGGGCAGTGCCTTCGCACATTCGAAGTACGAGTCGGGGTACTCCGGGGCCGCAGCGGCCGGCGCTTCTTCCTTCTTCTTGCTCGATTCGCCCTCGTCCTCCTTGGACAGCAAGGAGCAGGCGCTGGTCATGGTGGCCGCGAGCAGGAACAGCGTGGCCACGGTGGCCGAGCCGAAGGAGAGCGTGTTCGAGCGGTACATGGGGGGGACGCCTGCATGGTACAGGCACCGCCCGCGAAAACCACGCGCTCATTGGCTACGGGTTCGGGACACCGACGGCGTCCCACGCCTGATCGATCGACGAGAGCAAGCCCGGACTCTCGGGATAGAGTTCTTGGGCCGCGAGCCGGGTCGCGTGTCGCATGTCGGCGTGGGTCGCATTGGGGGCGAGAAGCTCGTTGGCGCGGTAGAAGATCTGGGCCGCCGATGCGATGCCGATCCCGACCACCACCGGGCCACCGGGATGGTCTGTCGGTCGAGGGTGCGTGCCGCCTTCGGAGAGCAAGTGGAACGCCAGGCCCACGATCCCCTTGGCCAAGCTGCCGTGGGCTCCGTCGGAGTAGTGGTCGGAGATGCCCGGGACCGACGCGGGATCGGACAGGTCGTTGGGGTTGTCGATCACGTCCTCCGAGATTTGCCACACCGCGTCGCCGACCGAGCCCGGCGGCAGGCTCCACCAGGTGCAGATCGACGCGAAGACGTCGGCCAGCCCTTCGTTCAGCGCACTCGACTCGGAGCCGTCGTGCGCGAGCGAGGAGGTGTGCAGGATCATCCCGTGGGTGAACTCGTGGAGCACGGTGTCGAGAGAGGTGGCCGGGTGCCCCGTGTAGTCGTTGAATGCGGTGGCCTCGAACATCGCCTCGTTGCGATTCCAGAACGGGCCGAAGATGGTCGAAGTCTCGATGACCGCCCGGAGCTCCGCCCCGTTGCCGTCGTAGCTGTCGCGCCCGAACAGGTCGTCCATGCAACCGAGGAAGACCCCCATGTTGTCGTAGGCAGCGGTGGCGACCTCGCTGGGGCACGCGATGTCGCAGGCGTTCAGGACGGCACAGGTGCCGTCGTTCACCACGACGTCGCAGTAGCTCTCGTAGAGGAACTTGATGTTGCCGTCGCCCGCGTCGTCGATGTCGAGGAAGGTATGCCCCTGGATGACGCGTCGAGGGGCCAGGGGCGAGGGCTCTTCGATGCCCGTGTCGCTGCTGTCGGCCGCGTCGTCGGATGATTCGTCGTCGGTTGCGTCGAGCCCGTCGGTGCCGGTCGTGGTCGCGTCGGCCGCCTCGTCGGCACCGTCGGTGTTCATGCCCGGGTCGTTGGTCGTGTCGCTGCTCGAGCCGAAGGCGCCCGTGGTGTCGTCGCTCACATCGGGGCCAGGTCCGAAGCTGAACGCTCCGCTCGTCTCTCCGCCCGCCCCGGTGACGCAACCCGCGGCCAGGGCCAGCAACACGCTGCCTGCCGCCAGACACGAGCCGAGGAGGCGTTCCCGACGATCGACTCGATGCGGGGGAGCGAAGGGCTTCGGGCTCGCGACGGCCGGGGCTTTCATCACCTGCCAAAGTAACCCCGCGGGACCCGAAGTATTCAGTGCACGAAAAGAATGTGACCCTGTTGCGCAGTCGCTATCGTTCACGGGTGCACCGCCGGCTCGTTCTCCTGTGTGGCTCTTTGCTCTCGGCCTGCGCTACGGCTCCGCAGGTCGTTGCGACCGCGGCGACGGTGTTCACGGTCGAGCCCGGCGGCGCGATCGTGACGCTCGATCCGACCGCGCCGCGCGTCGAGGCGATCGTCGTCGCCAACGGGGCGATCACCGAGGCGGGGACACGCGAGGAGGTGGTCGCTCGCCATCCGACCGCCACCGTGCACTCGCTCGGCCCACGTACGGTTCTGCCGGGAATCATCGATGCGCATGTCCACTCCCGGGAGCTCGGCTCGGATGCGTTGTTGGTCGATGTGGGCGACTGCCCCGATGTCGCGTGTATGGTGACTCGGCTTCGCGAGCGCTACCCACAGCCGGAGTCGGGACAGTGGCTGGTGGCGGACGGCTGGGACGAGGGCGCGTGGGCATCGCGGGGCTACCCCGACCGCGCAGCGCTGGACGAGGCCTTCGCGGGCAACCCGGTGCTGGTGACGTCGCGGCATGGCTTCGCGAGCCTGGCCAACGGCGCGGCCCTGGGACTCGCGGGTATCGGGATGGAAACGGCCGACCCCGAGGGCGGGACCATCGTGCGCGACTCGGATGGTCGGGTGACGGGCGTGCTGCTCACGCTGGCCCAAGACCTCGTCCGTGCCGTCAAACCGCCGCTGTCCCACGCGGAGCGCAAGGCCGCGATCGTGGCCGGCCTGGGGCAGCTCGCCGAGGCTGGGGTGACCTGTGTGCACGAAGCGGGCATGAGCCGAGCCGATACCGCTGCGTTCGTCGAGCTCGCCCAGGAGGGAGCGCTACCGATTCGCGTGTACGGGTTGCTCGACGGCAACGATCGCGAGCTGGTCGACGAGTGGATCGGCTCTGGCCCGCGCATCGATCCCCGAGATCACTTCACGGTGCGCGGCTTCAAGGTGTTCTACGACGGCTCGCTCGGCTCCCGTACCGCCTTGCTCGCGGAGCCCTATGCCGATGTACCGGACGCAGCGCGGCCCACCGAGCGCATCCGGCCCGACGCCGTGGCGGCGCTGGCCGAGGTGGCGGCACAGTCCGGCTTCCAGCTCGCCGTGCACACCATTGGGGACGAGGCCAACACGCGCATGCTCGATCTGTTCGAGCAGACCTTTGCCGCGGTGCCGGGCGATCATCGCTGGCGCCTCGAGCACTTTCAGGTGGTCGCGCCGGGCGGGTTTCGGCGCGTGGCCGACCTGGGGGTGATCGCGAGCATGCAGCCCAGTCACGCGGTGGGGGACAGCGCGTGGGCCGAAGATCGAGTGGGGCCCGACCGCATCCGTCGGGCCTACGCGTGGCGAAGTGTGCTCGAAGCGGGGGCGCCCTTGGTGCTCGACTCCGACGTGCCCGGAGAGCCGTGGATGCCGATGCAGACCCTGTACTTCGCGGTGACGCGCCAACCACTCGATGGCTCGGTGCCTCCGTGGCAACCGGAACAAGCGCTGACCATCGACGAGGCCATCGAGGCGATGACGGTGACGGCGGCCTACGCCGGCTTCCATGAAGGGCGGCTCGGTCAGCTACGGCCGGGAGCGTGGGCCGACTTCATCGTCCTCGACGCCGACCCTTGGCGCACCGAGGCGGCTCGGCTCGCCGAGATCACGGTGGAGCAGACGTGGATTGCAGGTGCGCCTCTACCCGCTGGGGTGGCTGGCTAGCCAGGCATCGATGGCTTCGATGTAGCGGGCGTGGAAGGGGCCCGCCGCCACGAACCCGGGCCGGGCTTGCTGCACGAGGGCACGCGCTTCGGCCTGGTTGCCGCCTGCACTCCACCGCGCCTGCCCGGCGATCCAGCGAGCGAATGCCAGCTCCGCCGTCGGGCCCTGGATGTCCGCCGCCTGGGCCATCGCGGCGTCGGCCAGCTCGACCGCCGTCGCGGAATTCCCGAGGCCGAGCTCGGCGTTGGCCAAGCCGGTCAGGGCCATGGAATACGTGGCGGGGTTGGGTGTCGGCTGGGCCTCGAAGACCTCGCGAGCGCGGCGGTACCAGTCATGGGCGCGCTGGAACTCGCCGCGGAACGCCAGCCCCTCCCCGTACTCGCACCACAGCTTGGCCAAGGTCGGATGCTCGGGACCGAAGCTCGCCTCCGCGACTTTCAGGGAGTGCTCGAAGAGCGCTTCGGCCTCGGGCCAGGCTCCTTGCAACTCGTGCGCATCGGCCAGGTTGTTGAGCACGATCGCGATGATGGGGTGGGTCTCGCCGTAGGCCTTCTGCGCGAGGGACAGCGCCTGCTCCAGCCTCTCGATGGCTGCGGCGTACTGACCCTGCGTGATCAGAGCCGTGGCCAGGTTGGTGAGGGGAATCGACAGGTTGGGATGGTCTTCGCCGAAGTTCTCGGCGGTGATCGAAGCCGAGCGCTCGAGCGGAGGCACGGCGCGCGCGTAGTCCCCCCGCGCTTGATAGACGTTGCCGATGTTGTTGTAGGCCATCGCGACCGTGGGGTGGATGGGCCCGAAGGCGGACTCGAGCACCTCGAGCGCCTGCCGATGAAGCGCCAGCGCTTCCTCGTCCTTACCGAGCTGAAGGGTGCTGGTCGCCAGCGCGGTGAGGGCGTGGCCGACCTCGGGGTGACCGGGGCCGACCGCTCGGCGCAGCAGGTCCAGCCCTTCGGTCAGGCGCACGGCCGCTTCGTCGTATCGACCGTTCTTGTGCAGCAGGGTGCCCACGTTGGTGAGTGACCGCGCGACGGAGGGGTGCTCGGGGCCGACGGTCTCTCGCAGCAACACCAGCGCGCGCTCGACCAGGGGCAGGGCCTGCTCGCTCTCCCCGCGGTCGAAGTAGATGGTCGACAGGGCGGTGAGGCGCTGAGCCTCCCGCAGCGGGTCCTCGCCGAGCTCGAGCATCGCGATCTCGGCCAGCGACGCCCACAAAAATCCGACCTCGTGCTTGGCCAGGCGGTAGCCCGTGACCTGAGACAACGAGGTGGCCGCATCGACCATGAGCATGTGCGCGTGGACCTTGGCGCCGTCGTAGTAGGCCTGCTCGAGGTGCGGGCGGGCTTGATCGTACTTGCCCGTGGCCGCGTAGAGCTTGCCCAGCTCGAACGCGGCCCGCGGTCGGATCGCGGCGCCGGGAAAGGAGTCGGCGGCCGCGAGGGCTTCCTCGGCCAGCGCGAGGGCTTCGCCGTAGCGCCCCGCACCTCGGAGCGCTCGTACCCGCGACAGCCGAGCTCGAACCTCGCGGATTTCCTCCCGGCGATCGGAGGGCGGCGGAGGCAGGCGTCGCAGCAGGCCTTCGTGGCGACACGGGTCCACGGGGGCGAGCCCCGCGGAGGCTTCCACCGCGTGCTGCAGGACGTTCTGGTCGGCACGAATCAGCTCGTCGACCAGCGCGTCGAGCTCCTCGCGTCGCTGGTCGAGGCACCACGCGGCGCGGTCGTGCAGGTCGTCGTCCCATCGTTCTTCGACGCGGTGCGCGGTGCAGATCTCGGTGGTCGTCTCGGCGAGGGCCTCCACGTGACGGTCGAGCCAGGGCAGTACCCGATCGACGAGCGGCGTGGCGAAGGTGACCCCGGTGTCCTGCATCGCGGCCGACAGCTCGTCGCGGCGCGAGCCGATCCACAGCTGCTCGACGGCAGTGCCCGCGCGCGTGCACTCGCGCTGCTCGGAGGCATGCAGCCACTGCCGTCCGACGAGGATGGCGGCGAGGGTCCCCGCTCCGAGTCCGGCGACCGTGAGCCATCGCCGGGAGCGGGCCCGCCTGCGGCCGGCTTCGAGGGCGACGAGCAGCGCCTCCATCGTGTCGAAGCGGCGCTCGGGTGCGCGCTCGAGGCCCCGGGTGAGGACGCGGAGGAGCCAGCTGGGCACGCGGCGAGTCTTGGGCGGCGACCGTGGCTTGCCGGCCATGACCTCGGCGACGATGGCGGCCAGGTTGTCTCCACCGAAGGGGCGCTGGCCGAACAGGCCTTCCCACAGGGTCACGCAGTAGGCGAACTGGTCGGTTCGAGCGTCGGTGGTCGAGTGCTCGAATTGCTCGGGCGCCATGTAGGCGGGCGTCCCCACCAGCTTGCCGAAGGCGGTCTGCTCGGTCGAGAGCGCATCATCGCGGGGCGAGAAGTCGCCGGGCTCCGAAGAGACCTCCCCGCCAGAGGCCGGGCGGGCGAGCCCGAAGTCGAGCACGCGCACGCGCCCGTCGGCGCCGATGATCACGTTCTCGGGCTTGAAGTCGCGGTGCTCGAGCCCCTTGTCGTGGGCCGCCATCAGCCCGTGTCCGGCCTGGACGAGCACGTCGACGACTTCCGACCACGAGCGCGGCGAGGCCAGCCACTTGCCCAGGGTCTGGCCCTCGATGAACTCCATCGCGAGGAAGATGCGCTCTTGGTGCACGCCCACGTCGTGCACGGTGATGACGTTGGGGTGACTCAGCTTGGCCAGCGCCTGGGCCTCTCGCAGCAGGCTGCGACGTGCTTTCGAGGCCGCCGGACCGCCCCGGGCGTGCAGCAGCTTCAGGGCGACGCGGCGATCGAGCTCTGGATCGTAGGCCGCGTACACGACTCCCATGCCCCCGGAGCCCAGCCGCGACGAGATGATGTAGCGACCGACGGAGTCTCCGCGTTCAAAGCGGGCGATCACTGGATCCCGCTGCGCGCCCGTATCCCCGTGGTGGGTGGCCGCGAGGGTCTCGTCGAGCGAGCCGGTCGCGGCTTCGGTCACGTCGCCATCCTACCACGCGAGCCTTCGCATCCGACGCACCACCGCCGCTTCGGTGTGATGACGGCGGTCCTGGTCTCGACATTCGCGCCGCTCGACGCTCGTGTGGCGGCGAAGAAGTGCTCCGGGCGGAGCAACGGCGTCCTATCGGGGCAGGCTTTCAGGCGCGGGAATGAGCAGCCATACTACCGGCGCTCTCATGTACCAAGCGTATCGCTTCTCCTTTCGCCAGAGCCTGTGGTGGACACGCCACTCCCTGTTCTTCGCGACCGTGTACTCGGCCGCCGTGTGCTGCTTGGGCTACTTCACGGGCTGGAAATGGGTCGCGCTGCCGTGGCAGCCCGTGGGGCTCATCGGCGTCGCTCTGGCCTTCTACCTCGGGTTCAAGAACAACTCCGCGTACGACCGACTCTGGGAAGCGCGCAAGATCTGGGGCGGCATCGTCAATGCCTCCCGCTCCTTCGCGGTGATGGCCCGGGACTTCGTGCACAGCGAGGACGAGGGGGAGACGCTCCGCAAGGAGATCGTCCATCGCCACGTGGCCTGGCTGCACATGCTGACGGTGGAGCTTCGCAAGCTCACCCCGTGGGAGCACCAAGGTCAGCTCTCCAACGGAGCTCGCGTCACGTACGGCACCGCGGTCACCGAAGACGACGCGAAGAAGGTGCTCAGCGAGTACGTGTCCGACGACGAAGCGGAGTATGTGCTCTCCAAGGGCAATCGCTCCTCCCACCTGCTCAGCACGCAGTCGCGGCGGATGATGGACCTGCGCAAGGCCGGGATCATCGATCACTTCCGTCACCTCGCCATGCAGGACCTCATCACCGAGTTCTACACGCTGCAGGGCAAGGCGGAGCGCATCAAGAAGTTCCCGCTGCCGCGGCAGTGGGTCAGCGCCAACGCGTACTGCATCTCCATCTTCCTGGCGATGCTGCCCTTCGGCATGATCGACGTGTTCTCCCACGGCGACCAGGGCTGGATGGTCTTCTTTGCCATCCCCGCCACCGTGGTCTGCTTTTGGATCTTCTGGCTGATGGATCGAGTCGGCGAGTACAGCGAAAACCCCTTCGAGGGGCTCGCCAACGACGTGCCCATCCGCAGCATGGCGCGTGGCATCGAGATCGACATCCGACAGATGCTCGACGAGACCGACCTCCCGCCGGCCATCGGCAAGGTCGAGGGCACCGACGTGGTGGTCTGAGCCAGCGGAGCCCCGTCCTTTCGTGGTGGAGAAAGGCCGTCGACGATCGACTACCATCGTAGGGGTGAAGAGCGGCGAGATACGCAAGGTGCTACGCGCTGCTTTGGAGCCCGGCGCGACCAAGGGGGGACACACGCTGCTCCCCGGCGGCAAGGCGGGCCTTCGTACGGCGGACAAGCGTACCGTGTTCGAGCTCGAGTACATCTCGCGATCGTGGCGACCGGAGAGCGGGGGCCGCTTGCTCGCCGTGGTGCGTAGCGGGGGCACACGCTTGGCGGCGAACCGGGTGCTGGATGCCGCACAGCGCCGTGCGTTGGCCATCCGCAACAACGAGCGGCTGGCGGCGCTGCCTGCCACCGCCGAAGAGCGAGCCGCCTTTGCGCACAACTACGAGCCGACGCCGCAGGACGTGGGGCCGCTGGGGCACATCCAGCTGCGTTTCGCCGATGCGGCCGACCTCGCCAGCTGGGCCGAGTTTTTCTTGCCGCGGATCGACACCCTCTTCGCCGGGGCGCAGGCGATCGGGGGCGCGTTCGATGGGGTGGCCGAGCGCGGGCGGGTCACCGACGACGCGGGCGTCTCGCTGGTATGGGGGAGGGCGCAGGTCGGGGGCCTGGTGCGCGACCCGGGGTGCCCGAAGCATCGCAAGGCCATCGCGGGGGCCTCTCCCGACGGCCGCTTCATCGTGTTTCGGGGCGCGCCCGACTTCGTCGTTCACGAGCCGAGCGAGCAGTGGGCGGAGCGGTGGCGCCCCACGCTTCACGTCGACTCTCGCATCGCCGTGCATCCCAGCGGGCAGTCGATTGCCGCGTGGGAGCCGGGGTCGCCCGGAGGGCTGTGGCTCCTGTCCCCGGAGGGGCGGACGCATGGGCCCGTGCTCGTCGAGCCGCAGCCCGACATGGACTGGGTGTACTCGTCGACCTTCAGCGGCGATGGTCGCTCGTTGTGGATCAACGGTCGTCACCAGCAGCAGGACCGCCTGATCCTGCTCGATGTCGCGACCTTCACGGTGCTCGATACCCTCGCGCCTCCGAGCGCACCCGAGACGATCTACGACGAGGGCCGGGAGGGCTGGGCGGAAGCATCACTGGTGGCGGATCCGGCCTCCGATCGTGTCGCGTTGACGCAGAATGGCGGCGACTCGTTCCTGAAGATCTCGGTGCACCGCCGCTCCGACGACGACCGCATCGAGACCCTCCCGTACGCCGTCACGTGTGCCACCGAGGGCTTCGACACCGCCCCGGTCGGGCACACCGCGTTCGATGGGCAGGGCGGCATCGTCGGGCTCGACAGCTATTGTCGACTCTGGCGCTGGTCCGGCCCCGATCTCGAGACGAAGGGGGTGGTCACCGCTCGCGATCCGGCCCCCGACGAGAGCGAGCGGACGATGGCCGCGGTGGGGGCGGTGGGCTCGACGCTGCTGGTCCCGCTGATGAGCGCGGAGGGCAGCTCGCGTCGTGTCGCCATGGTCGGGCCGGGTGTACCCGGGGCCTCGGCGCGCATGAGCGAACGCGTCGCGTTCCCGCCGACGGTTCATCCCACCGTCGTCGGCGACCGCATCTTGGGCCTGGGCCCGGACCGCTGCTGGGTCTGTGATCGGTGGACGGTCGACGATGACGCTCGTGGTCCCGTGGAGGACGCGATCGCCGAGCTGCGACCGGGCACGGAGCGCGTGGCTCGAGTGTGGATGCGCCGCGGCAAGGGCTGGGAGCTCCGCACGCATCGCACGGCGTGGTTCATCCCGGCCGAGGAAGACTGAGTCACGGGTCTGCTGAGGCGGCGATCCATGCCGCCTCGTCGCGGAGCTCGAGGGCGGGGGCCGGCGCGAGGCGGAGGCCGTGCTCGGTGTCTCTGCCCGTGCGTAGATCGAAGCAGTAGTCGTGCCAGGGGCAGCGGACCTGACCGTCGGTGACCGGGGCATCGCCCAAGGGACCGAGCATGTGGGGACAGACGACCGAGTACGCCACGAGCTCGCCGTCCACCTCGGCTACGCCGAAGCGCCCGCGGCCGTGGTCGAAGGTGAAGCCGGGCCGCAACACGGTGGCTCGATCGCCGAGGCGGACCGCCCCGCGCCCGGGTGAACGCGGGGTCTTCGCGCGGTCGAGCGCAGCCTGGCGCTCGACCATCATGGCCTCGTCTTCGTCGTAGAGGCGGCGGTACGTCGACACGAACGCCGGGCCTAGCACGCGGGAGTACAAGCGCCGCTTGGGCATCAGGAACCGCACGACGACCTCGATGCGGCGCTCCGCGAGAGCGGTGGCCCGGGTGTGGATCTTCATGCCTCGGCTGACGCCATCCAGCACCTCGGTGACCCACACCCCGGAGTCGCGGTCGAGGGTCAGCTCGACGGTTTGGTGCAGGCGTAGCGCCGCGGGCCGCAGCCGCACGGAGGCGCGCCAGTGTCGGGGGCTTCGTTCCAGCAGCTCGAGATCGGCGAAGGTGCTCGCGTGCAGGTACGGGAGGTGCTCCCAGTCGATCGCATTCTCGAACATGCGCTCGAGGGACACCGGGAGCTGCCGCCGGTAGCTGGCGATTTCGTACATTTACTTCTTCTCGAGGCCGAGGCGACGCTTCATCGCGGCGAGCTCGTCGTCGATCGCAGCTTCTCTGGCTTCGCCGGCCTGCTTTTGGCGCAGCTTCTCGACCTCGGCCTGCTTGGCGGCGATGGCCTTCTTCTTGGCCTCGAGCTTCTCGAGCTGGGCCTTCTCGCGGGCGGACAGCTCGGGATCGAGGGTCTCCTCGAGGTCCATGAGCGAGCCGCACGCATCACACGCGAACTGCGTGGACTCGGAGCTCCACAGGTTCACCACGCGATAGGCGGTATAGGTCTTCTCGACGACGCACTCGCGAAACACCGTGGTTTCGTTGCACTCGGGGCAGCGGCGCTTCTCGAACTGACCGTTGGGGACGCGCCGGGCCTTGCCCTTGCTGCCGAACATCACGAAAGGCATCGCGAACCACGTTATCACGTCGACCCTAGGCCATGAGCTTCGCGAGGACCTCGTCGGCGATCATCAGGCCTCCGAGGTGGCTCTGGCCCGGCTGAATGGTCAGCGTGGACTGGGGGGCCAGCGCCGCTTGGTGCTGGCCATGCGTCAGGGGCACGAACGCATCGGCGTCTCCGTGCCAGAAATGGACCGGAACCCGGACCTCGGCGATGGAGAAATTCCAGGGGCGCGAGAACAACAGATAGTCGTAGAGGAGCGACCGAAGCCCCGAGCGTGAACCTCGCAGGATGTCGTCGAGAAACATCGGCTTGATCCCCGGGGCTTCGAACACCTCGCGGTCCGGCTCTCGACACAAGCGCTTGAACAGGTCGTAACCCGGCGACGCAATGGGGTGCGCCGCGCGAATGGTCATCGAGAGCAGGGCTCCCAGTGGCCTCTGGACGGGAGCGATACCGGGGGCAAAGCGGGCGAGGGTGGATACTCCACCTGCCACTCCCTCGGGTCCGCAGCTCGGTGCGACACCCCCGAGGACTCCGCAGATTCGCACGTGAGGTAGTGCATGAGCGCAGGCAAGGGCATAGGGCCCGCCGCCCGACAGACCCACGACTGCGCAGGATTCGATCGACAGTTGCTCGAGCAGCACCGAGACATCGTCGGCGAAGTCGCGAACGTGATCGTACAGGTGCGGGGTGGAGTCGCCGATGCCCGGGCGCTCGATCCCGATCACCCGAATGCCGTGTTCGTGGGCAAAACGACGGGCGGCCGGGGGCACCTGCCTCCGCCCGCCCGGAGTGCCGTGAAACCAAAGGGCGACGCGGGGACCGGCCCCGAATACTGCGTAGCCGAGCGTTCGCCCGTCGTGGAGACGGGCGACGCCCTCGGTGGTGGGCGGGTGCATTCCCTCGAGCACCTACCCTTTTTGAACACTACGCCAGCAATCTGCAATCCCATCGACGGGCTCGCGCCACGATTGCCCCGGCTCGAAGCAATCGGCGCGAGCGGCCGACGTCGATGGTGGTCGCTGGCCGAAGAAGCGACCCGACGAGAGCTAGTTGTTGTACCAGATGCCGTTGTACGAGTACTGGAGGACTCCGCCCTGGACGCGACCGCCGTAGTTGCCACGGCCGCGATCGGTCTTGAGACTCCACGCCCCGCCGATGAGCTGCCGCATGACGTTGAACGGCCCCGGCAAGTTGCCTGCCCAGGTGTTGACGTTGCCAATGACGGCGACCTCGTTGCAATCCAAGACCACGCTCGCAGCCAGTGCAGCCGCTTGGTCGTCGAAGAACCGATCGGCGGCCATCACCAGGTGGACACCCGTGACGTTGTTACCCCGACGGCCCAACAGGCCCATGCAGGAATCGAAGCGAGAGAAGGCCACTTGGGCGGCCGTACCCCACTCCAACTCTTCGATGTAGTTGGTTATCAACGTTTGCGAGAGCTCGAACGACATGGTGCGACGACCATAGCAGGACAAACCGTCGGCGGTAGTGCTTCTTGGTTTTCTGCGGATTTCGCCGACGGCGATCCGCGCATGATTCGAAGCATGCTCGACCGAAGGCTTTCGCGTTGGTCAGAACATCGAACCGACGATGTTCTTCGGTCGGGAGAAACATGGGGGGCCAAAACGAGCCCCTTCGTTCGTACCTGTACGGCCGTGTATTCGTAGCTGCGTGGGTTTCGCTCGTCATCCGCGAGCGAGCGTCGAACGTGAACGATACCCGTTCATGGCAACGCGCGTAGCCAGGTGGATACGTGAATAGCCAGGCATGTGATGGGGCACCTAAGAGTAGGGCTCGGTGACTCGCGGAGTTCAGTCCGTTGATGTCGCCATCGCCATCGTGGCGCTCGCACGAATGGGGCGAGCGGCCACCCATGCCATTTCAACGATATCGAGATCAGGAGAAGACGTAGATGCCAACGAGAGTGAAGACGAGGACGTTATTGCTGGCCCTTTGCGTAGGCGCCGTGGGGGCGGGATGCGATCCGGTCGAATTCGAGGATTCGTCGCCGGTCACCGAGGAGTTCCGAGACGGGGACGCGTTCCCGGTCGTCGCCGAGACGCCAGCCCTAGAGGCCTCCGACGACTTCTGCCTGGCCTGGGACGGGCAGCCCGTGCTGATCGGCATCCCGTGGCACAGCGGCGCGAAACGGTACCTGCGGGCGCCGAACTCGGAGATGGCCGCGAACCTCGTGACCCACGAGCCGCGGGTTCTACCCGACGATGGCACCCACTCCTTCCGATGGTTGGTGGAGTGCGACACCGATGAGCATGGAGGCCTCTTCGTGCGGCTGCGCCACGGCTTCGGCACCAACGAGTACCTGACCGACTATGTCGACGCCCAGGGCAACGAGACGGTGATTACCCGCAACTATTGCGAGTTCCCGCCCAAGCGCCGGGCGGTTCGCTTCTACGTCACACCGGTGCCGAGCACGACCGACGCGTACAACATCACCGCGCTCGGGAGCTCGTTCCAAGGCTGGGGGAGCCTGAGGGCCACGCTCGAGACCGATGCTCACGGTCGCGGCTACATGAAGCTCGTTCCCCATCAGCAGTTCGACCCGAATGACCAGCTCTTCGACTTCCGGTTCGAGCGTCACCCCGACCCGGTATCGTCCGAGGGATGAGGCGAAACGGAGAAGAGGCCCGAGTCGATGACTCGGGCCTCTCTTTTGATCGGGCTTCTTTTTTAGGCTCGAAGAGCGCGACGTCGACGGATGGCTCCGGCGGCGAGCAGGAGCCCGAGCAGCCACGGAGTCGGGGCGTCGGGATCGAAGGCGCAGGCGCCGGCTTTGGCCGTGTCCTCGTAGAACGGAGCGCTGTCCGGTTCTTCGTTCGTGGGAGGCGGGCCCGCGGGGCACTGCAGCTCGATCTGCTCCTCGCAGGCGCCCGGCAGGTCGGTGGAGCCGAGGCCCTGCACCGCGTCGACCTCCTCGAGTTCGACGATGCTGCCGTGCTCGCAGGCGCAGGCGACCGTGCCGTCGGCCGAGACCTCGCACGAGCCCAGGCCGGATTCATCGCAGCTGGCCTCCAGCTTCCACGGGGCACAGCTCGCGGTCCAGGCTTCCCAGCACGCCTCGAGGAGTTCCTCTTCGGTGGATCCGGTGATGGAGGGTTCGCGGACCTCGTAGTCACCATCGAGGCACTGGCACTCGATGCGACCCGTGTCGTTCTTCGCCACGCAGACGCTGCCCTCCGGGTGCTCGCACACGGCCTGTCGTGCTGCACTGGCCGTGCCGGGCGAGCCGAGCAGCAGCAGTGCTCCCGTGGAGGCAAGGGTGGCGATGGATGCGAGCTTGATGGTCATGGCGCGTGTCCTTCCGCGGGCCTGCACCACCGGACGATCGCGGCGATCGTGATCCACTGCTCGGCTCCTCACGGATCGAGCGCACGGTTCCTCGAAGCGTGCGATCGCCGAGCCGCATCGGCTCGTCCGTGGGTGCAAAGGGCCCCCTCTCGAGGGGGGAGTCTCCTACTGCCCGGGTTGGTATTCAGCTGCGGCGAAGAAATCGCCAAATATCCGTGATCTCAGCGAGTTATCGGGGACGAAAAAAGGGGGGAGTGCGACGTTCGCCGCACTCCCCCGCGCCCTTCGATTCGGTCGACGACACCGTCAGCCCCCCCTTCGCGATGGTCGTCGCTGGGCGTGACCTCCTTGCTGCCGGCGAGTTCGAGAGGGGCGAGGGTGACGACGAGGCTGACGGTGGATTCATGCGCTCTGCTGCGCGTCGGGTTCCCACCGAGCCCCATGATCCGTGGTGCCGTTTTCACGGTGCCAATATCCATGCTCAGTGGTAGGACTCCAAGGGAAGCCTGCTTCCCGCGTAGTCATGAGTGAAGACGAATCCGATCTCCCCGAACTTCCCGAGACCGAGATCGACGCCCGCGCTGCACAGTGGCTGGATTGTGTGATGGGGGTCGCGGCCGAGCTGTCGCTGGATCTCGACGTCACCTGGACCGAGGCGCGGGACATGTTTGCGCGGAGCCTCTTCGCCCACGCCGAGGCGCGCTACGGCACGGGCCCGCGGGTGGCGGCCGCGCTCGGGACCTCGGTACGCACCGTCAAGAGCTATCGGAGGCGGCGGCGGGAAGAAGACCGTCCCGAGTACAACGCGCGGCGTCGCCTGCTCGAGCTGCTCGAGGAGCACGGCCCGCAGACCGAAGAGCAGCTCCGCCGACGGCTGCCCGTGAGCTCCGATACCGACTACGTCGACAACGCGATCAAGTCGCTGACCGACGAAGGCCTGGTAGTGCAGGAGGGCTCGACGATTCACCTCGGGAAGGGGGTGGTGCCCTGGTATCTGCGTACGGAGGTCCACCCCAGCGATCGCTTCGAGCGGGTCTTCGGTTATCTGGCGCGGCTTTTGGGCAGTCGGCTCTCGCGACGGCCCGACGATGCGCAGCAGCCCGCGCTCATCATGTCGTTGGCGCAGAACCTCCCCGCAGACCTCTACGAGGAGTTCTCCCGCGATTTCCTGGAGCGGATGGCCGAGTTCGACCAGCACTGGCGTGCGCGCGCCAAGGAGCACGGTGAAGGGACTCGGGTACTCACCGGAGGCTTCATGACCCTCGGCAAGCTCGGCGAAGAAGTCGACGAGGACTGGCTGGCGCGCAAGCAGCAGACGCACCTACGAGAGCTTCCCTTCGAGCCGGCCGCCGACGTGGTGCAGCGGCCCGAAGAAGAGTGAAGCCCCCGCCGGTCGCGTCCTGATCGGCCGAGATCTGGAACCCGTCGTCAGGCGACGGGCCGCTGCAACCACTGAGCGCGACCGCCACGGACGTGGCCGTGGACCCTAGGGTCCAACCTCGTATCGACACACGCACACGATACGGGCCGCGACGGCAGTTGCAGGGGAAGCTTCGTTCCCGTTGGCTCAAGGAGCCGGGTGCTCGCGCAGCCACTGCTCGATCTCGGCGAGCGCGTCCGCTTCGTCCACGAACGCCTCCTTGGCTTGCTCCGCGAGCGACCGAGCACGGGCTCGCTCGACGGGGTCGGACCAGAGCAGGCGCGCGAGTTCGTAGCGGGCCTGTCCCAGCAGGCGGGGCGAGTCTTCGTGCGTGCCGCGAATCGCAGCCGCCCGCTCGGCATGAGCCCGGGCCGCGTCCAGGTCCTGCGTGGCTCGGGCGGTCGTGGTGAGACCGATGAGGGCGGTGGCGAGCGCGGGGTGGTCGGCGCCCACGGCCTCTGGAGCGAGCGCAGCGGCCCGCCGATAGTGTGCGGCCGCCTCGGCCGGTTTGCCCTGGAGGTCGAGCAGGTGGCCGAGGTTGTTGAGCACCTTGACCACCCCCGGGTGCTTCGGGCCGAGCTCGCGCTCGCGGATGGCCAGTGCGCGCTCGGTGTGTTCCTGAGCTTCGACGAGCTTGCCCTGACTTTCGAGCACGGCGCCGATGTTCTTGAGGGCGACGGCGATCCGCAGGAGGTTGGGAGACTCGACGCGCTCTTGGATGGCCAAGGAGCGCCGCATGTGGTCGAGCGACTCGTCGAGTTTCCCTTGGCTTCGCAGCACGATGCCGATGTTGCCCAAGATCCCGCCGACGTGCGGGTGATCGGGGCCGAAGGTCTCGGTCATGATGGCCAGGGTGCGTCGGTAGTAGGTCAGGGCCTCTTCGTATTGGCCTTGCTCGTCGAGCACCGTACCGATGTTGTTGAGCACGGATGCGATGCGGCGGTGGTTGGGCCCGAGCGCCTTCTCGCGAATGGCCAGGACCCGTCGATAGGTCTCGAGCGCCTCGTCTCGCCGGCCTTGGTGACGCCGCACGATGCCGATGTTATTGAGGGAGTCCGCGACCAGCGGGTGGTCGGGGCCGAGGGCTCGCTGCCGAATCTCGCGGGAGCGTTGGTAGTGGTCGAGCGCTTCGTCGAGCTTGCCCTGCTGACGCAGGGTCTCGCCGATGTTGTTCAAGGACCCGGCGACCTGCGGATGGTCCGGCCCGAACACGCGCTCTTCGATGGCCAACGATCGCTGATAGTGGGGGAGGGCCTCTTCGAGCTTGCCCTGCACACGCAGCGACTCGCCGATGTTGTTCTCGGCGTGGGCGACGTTCGGGTGGTCGCCTCCCAGGATTGCCTCTCGGATCTCGAGGGCGCGGCGAAAATGCTCCAGGGCTCGCAGAGACTCACGCTTCGTATGCAGGACCGTGCCGAGGTCGTTGAGGGCGTTGGCTTCGAGGAGCGGGTCGGTCGAGATGCCTCGCGCCAGCGGCAACGAGACCTTGCCCCACCACAGCCCTTGCTCCAGCCGTAGCTGTCGCACGCCGACCAGCAGCGTGAGGTGGCTGGCCGCAATGGCCGCGGCTCGGTCGTGGCCGTTTTGGGTGCCCACCGAGAACGCTCGCTCGAGATCTTCGACGGCGCCGTCGTACTCACCCTGCTTCTCTCGGACGCTGGCTCGGCGCAGCAAGGCTTCGGCCACCAGCGGCGGGTATCGCAGGTCCTCGGCGCGCTCGACCACCGCTTGGCTCTCGCGTTGTGCTTCGTCGTAGGCACCCGCGTCGAGCAGAAAGTCGATCCGCTGGATCGTCCCCCGCTGCTCTTCCACCGCGGCTGCGTCGTCGGGGTCCTCGGGCGGAGGGAGCTCGGCCCGCAAGGCGGCCACGTCGTCGCAGCGCGAGAGCCTGGGCAGCCCGGCGACCAAATCGACCGCCTTCTCGGCGCGAGTCTCGTCGGTCACGGTGAGCACTTCGACCACCTCGCGGAGAGCCCCTCGGCGTCGTCGCAGGCACTCCATGCGCAGGTCCATCACCTCCGTCGATTGCTCTTGGCGCACGCTCGTGGCTTCGCAGACCTCGGTGTGCTTGTGAGTCCAAGCCTTTGCGTAGTCGTCGAGCCCTTGCTCGACCCGGGTCCAGGTCTGGGCGGCGTACGACAGCTTCGTGCCCACGATGGCGCCACGCACCTCGTCCTTGCGCGCGTCGTCCCAGGCCCCCACGAGCTGTTGTTCGGCGCCTTCGCAGCGCTGCCCCATCTGGGCCTGATAGGCGATGCCCAGGCCGACGAGGCCCAGCCCGGCCACCACCGCCGCAGTGAGCCACGCCGCGCGTCGGCGCGGGGCGACCACTCGTCGCAGCTCGGTGAGCAGGGCCTCCATCGACGGCCAGCGCTCCGCCGGCTCGGTCGCCAGGCCGCGCTGGAGGATGCGGCGCAGCGCGGCGGGGACCCGGGTGCCGGTGGAAGTCGACGTCCGAACTCCCTTCGCGATGGAGTTTTCCCCGCTGCTCATCGAGATCATCAACGCGGCCAGGGACCGCCCCTGGAACGGCCGCTCGCCGTACACCGCCTCGTACAGCGCGACGCAGTAGCTGAATTGATCGCTGCGGGCGTCCGCCTCCTGCCCCTTCATCTGCTCGAGGGGCATGTAGGCCGGCGTGCCGAGCACGGCCCCCGTGCGCGTCAGCGATTGCGACAGCGGTCCCGACTCGTCGAGGTCCTCGGGAGCAGGGCTCGGCGGGCTCGGTGCTTCATCGGCTTCGTCGACCTGTCGCGCCAGGCCGAAGTCGAGAACCCGCGGACGCCCCTTGTCGTCGAGGATCGCGTTGCTCGGCTTGAAGTCGCGGTGGATCAGGCCGGACTCGTGGGCTGCGACGAGACCCGCTCCGAGCTTGATGTACATCTGCACGCAGGCGCGCCAGTCGGGCCGGGGGTCCTGCTCGACCCAGGCCTTGGCCGTCATGCCCTGGACCAGCTCCATCGCGACGAAGGTCTGCCCGTCGACCTCGCCGACCTCGTAGACCTGCACCACGTTGGGGTGGGACAGTTTCGCCATCGCCTGCGCTTCTCGTCGCAGCCGCAGCGTGTGTTGATCGTCGAGCTCGCGATGCAGGACCTTGAGCGCGACGTGCCGCCCGAGCGATCGATCGAAGGCCTCGAGCACCGTGCCCATGCCGCCGCGACCGAGCGTGCCCAGCACCGCATAGCGTCCCAGCATCTGCGCCTCGGCGAACTGAGGTCCTCCTCCGGCGTCGGGCCGCGTCGCCCCCTCCGAGACCATCGTTGCTGCCTCGCCGATGTCGATCGGAGGTTTGGGGGTCGAGTCCATCGGGTCCCAGCTTCATGCATTGTACGCCGCGTAGGCCCTCTTTCGTGGTCGTTCGATCGCGTCCCATTTCGCGCCGCGTCGCAATCTCGACACACAGTGTTCGGTGGCCCGCCCGCCGCGGTTCACGTCGTGAAATGAATAGAAAGATCGTCGGGGGGTGACCTAGCGTTCGAGAGGACCGCAACCATGAAGCGCATCATCGGGCTCGCATCGATCGCACTCGCTCTGACTACGGGATGCACCGAGTACGAGGGAGAGCTCGTCGGTCCACGCGGGGGCGTGGTGATGTCGGACGACGGGCGCTTCGTGCTCGAGATCCCCAAGGGCGCGCTCGAAGACTCGATCGAGATCACCATCGACGAGGTGGAGTGCGAGCGGCCGGAGTCGGTGGGCCCGTGCTACGAGCTTGGTCCGGTGGGGCTGCCGTTGCTCCGCCCCGGCACCATCACCTACGAGCTCGAGCCCGAGATGCTCGACGGGGTGGACATCGCCGAGCTGGGTCTGCAGGCGGAGCGCGACGACGGATGGAGTCGGCTCGCGGATCGCGAGGTCGACCCCAAGGGCGAGGTGGTGTCGGGCTCGGCGGTGTACCTCAGCGCCTTCGCCATCGTGCGCCAGTAGGCGCGCTCACTCCACGGGAACGGGAGCCCACTCGCATCCGTTCCCGTCGACACCCGGCGCCTCGCAGCACTGCAGGATGTGCTCGCGCGCTTCGCCATAGGCCTCGTCCCACTCGGCGAAGTCCTCGAAGGTATGCGGGGCCCCGGGCATCCAGTAGGCCAGCGACCAATGAGGGCTGGCCGGGTCCATCGCGTCGTGGACCTCGGCCTCGTAGGCGTTGAGCTTGTGGCGGCCCAGGGTATCGGGGGCGAAGAAGCTGCAGGTCTCGTTGCTCCCGAGGCGATGGCAGCTCGTGCAGGGCGCAGCGGGAGCGGAGACCAGGTGTAGGGCCCCCGTTGCGCGCGCCGAGCCGTCGAGTTCCACCGCGTGGTAGGGCCCCTTGTCGGCCGCGATGCTGCTCCACGCGGTCGACTGCAGGTACGGCGTGTAGATGAAGGGATCGTGGTCGTGGCAGTTGATGCAGTTGTTGCCGTCGCTGTAGCCGAACCACTCGATGGAGCGCGCACGTTCCTCCTCAGAGGCCGCCTGTAGATCGAGCGGCGGCGCGTCGTCTTCGTGGATCACGTCGTTGATGTCGTCCCAAAAGCACGTGGCACCGGTACGGGCGTTGTGACCGATGACCGCCATGTCGTGGTAGAGGATGCGGCCGTCGACCTCGAGATAGGGATCGCGGCAGATCCAGTACACGGACACGTCCTCGTGGGTCAGGTGACCGAGCTTGCTGCCCTGGCGACACGAGCCGGTGAGCAGCGACGGGTTGGCGCAGCGAATGACCCCGGGGGCGGTGGGCTCGAGCGTGTAGTCGGACTCCGAGAGCAGGGCGTGGTACGTGACGATCGGCTCCGCGTTGGCGCACTGGAGCTGTTCGGGAGAGGGGAGCCAGTCGTCGAAGGCGGTCTTGCAGCGGCAGGCATGGCACAGCGCGGCTCCAGCCTCGCTCATGGTGTCGTCGCACGCGTCGGCGCAGGCATCGGGGAGGGGCTCGCCGGTCGACGCTTCGTCGAGCGTCTCCGTCTCCGTCTCCGTCCCCGTCGCGCCTCCGCTGGAATCCAGCGTGCCCATGGCGTCGCTTCCCTCGTCGTTGGACGTCGAAGGTTCCGAGCAGCCGACGAGGCCCACGAGGGCGACGGCGAGCGAGAGGCGTGTACGCGGTCGCATGGGCGCTGGTTACTCGGGCACAGCGCATGCGCCGATGGTGTCGAGCCCGGGAGGCGCTTGGTCTTCCTCGTACCACGGCATGCACTCGAGATCGGGGTGGAGCAGGCTGCACGACGAGGAACCGACTTCACAGAAGGCCGAGCAGCAGCCGGCCGAACCCTCGCAGTCGGGCACGGCATACGCCCCGATGCACAGCAGCCCCGGGTTGCAGACGTTGATGAACTCGCAGGGGTCGCCAAAGCTCCCCATGTCGCCGCTAGCATCGGGGGCGCAAGAGAATCGATGGCTGACCGGGTAGCACGCTTGTCCGTCGGGGCAGTCCTGCTCGATGGGGCAGCAGGTGGGCAGGCACAGGTACGGGCCCCGGCCTTCGCAGATCATCGAAGGGTCGGCACAGGTGGGGTTGGACTCGTCGCCGGTACACAGCCCGACGCAGGTCCCTTCGTTGGTCTCGGGGTCGAGGTTCCAGCACATGGCCCCGAGTTCACACGAGTCGATGCCGCTCACTCCGTTGCCCTCGACCTCGCAGGGCTCGCCGACCTCGTCGGGGTCGGCGTAGATCGGTGAGCATCGCGTGGAGTTCCACGCGCTGCCTCCATCGTTGGCCCACCACATGCATTTTTCTCCGGCGGGGCAGTCCTGAACCATCGGGTCGCACTCGAACCCCACGCCGCCTCCGTCGGGATCATCGATGAAGCCGTTGCCGGGGCTGCTCGTGCTCGCGTCGCCGCCGTCGTCGGCAGGTTCGGGAGCGGACGACGTTGCGCCGGGCATGCTCGGGGTGGCGGCGGCCGTGCCCTCGCCCTCGTCCTCCGCTGACTCGGTGGCGACCGCGGCGTCGTCTTGCGGGTCACCCAAGGGGGTCGGCGACCAGCATCCCGCACCCAGCCAAACCGCGGGAAATACGCATATTTTCGACCAGATCGAGGGGGACTTCCGCATAGAGATAATATTAAAACTGCCAAAACTTAAATAGAAATCCTTGGTTTCCAGGTATTTCAACTTACATCGATCCGGCGGCGGCTCGACCGCGTAGCCTGGTTCCATGGATCGCGCGGTCGGGATCGTCGTCGTCTTCAGCCTGATCTCGTGCGCCGGTTCGTCGGTCCGAGATCCGCAGAGTCAAGCCACCGAGGCCGGGTCCACCGCGAGCACGCCCGCGTCCGATGGACCTTCGGCGATGACGGACACGACGTCGTCCTCGACGACGATGGCCTCGACCACGAACTCGAACGCGGACAGCACGAGTGCGGGCGGCACCGATGTCGGCGTGGGCGGTTGCCTGGCACTGCTCGGTGGCCTCGCGGCGGGCGGCGACCGACTCGACCTCGTGCTCGCCGACGGATTGATCGAGGAGGCGGGCGTGTTCGGTCGCGAACACCCGGCGCACGAGTGTGACGAGGTCGTGGACGTATCCGGGCAGTGGCTGGCGCCCGCGTTCATCGACAGTCATGTGCACCTGGCCTACTTGCCGGCTGCGGAGTCCTTGGCGGCCGGCGGCGTCGCGGCGGCCGTCGATCTGGCGGCGCCGATCGAGTTTCTCGAGGACCTGCCCCCCTCGCCCCTCATCCTCGCGGCGGGGCCCATGATCACCGCGGTCGGCGGCTACCCCACGCAGAGCTGGGGATCGGGCGGCTACGGCATCGAGTGCGCCGATGCGGACGATGCCCTCGCCGCAGTCGACCTCGTGCACGAGCGCGGTGCTCGAGTGGTCAAGATTCCCTTCGGGGCTGGCCCTCCGCTCCCCGCCGATGCCATCGCGGCCGCCATCGCTCGCGCGGGCGAGCTCGGCTTGCCCGTCGTCGGCCATGCGCTGGGCGATGCCAGTGCGATGCAGGCCGCGGCAGCCGGGGTCGAGGTCCTCGCCCACACCCCCGTGGAGCCGCTCGAGGTGGACACGATCGCCGCCTGGTCCAGCGGGGTGGTGATCAGCACGCTCGACGCATTCGGCGGCTCCGCCTCGGCTCGCAGCAACCTCACCGCGCTGCGCGATGCGGGCACGACGGTGCTGTACGGGACAGACCTGGGTAACTCCCAAGACGCTGGAATCCAGGCGGCCGAGCTCCTCGCGCTGCAGGAGGCGGGCATGGACGGCGCGGCGATCCTGGCCGCGGGCACCTCCGCGCCGGCCAGCTACTGGGGTCTCGATGAACTCGGGAGCTTGGACCCCGGCAAGCGGGCGAGCGTGCTGGTGCTCTCCGCCGACCCGATCGAAGAGCCCTTGGTGCTCAGCGAGCCGGACATGGTCTACCTCGACGGCGTGCGGGTCGACGGCGGTTCGTAGTCGGTCGACGGCACCGAGGCTCAGTGGGCGTGGGCGGCCCGGGCTTGTTCCGTGGTCTGGCCCGTCCAGTTGTGGAAGGCACGGAAGAACGAGTTCGGATCCTCGAAGCCGAGCAGGTACGAAATCTCGGCGCCCGAGAGCTTCGTCTGCGACAGATAGTGCCGGGCCAGGTCCTCGCGGGTCGCGTTGAGCACGGCCTGGAAGGTGGTGGCTTCGTCCCGGAGGCGTCGTTGCAGGGTTCGCTTGGAGACGGCGAGCGTGCGGGCAATCTCCTCCATCGAGCTCTCGCCGCCGGGCAAGGCCTCGAGGAGCGCGGAGCGGACGCGTTGTTCGAAGCTCGCCTCCTCGTCGAGGTCGGCGAGGCGCTGGCGCAGCGCCGGTTCGAAGGCCCGCCACATGCTCTCGTTGGCGGTGAGGAAGGGCCGGGTGGCGTCCGAGCGCCGAAAGGTGATGGCGTGGCGCTGGGCCACGATGGGAGCGACTCCGAAGTACTCGGAGTAGGCGGAGGCCGGCTCGAGCGGCACCAGGCTCTCGATCTTCAGCGGCTCGATGCGCTCGCGGGTGGCGAGGCGAATGAGCTGGGTGAAGAACACCAGCTCGAACCCGGCGAGAGACGCGGGGGGCTCGACGGTGCGGTCGAGCCAACGAAGCTCGATGCGAAACTCGTGGCCGCCATCGTCCAACAAGAGCTCCATGGGTGCGACGAGGCGCTTGTAGTGCGCGATGCGATCGGCTGCCACCAGGAAGTTCGAGCTACACAGGGAGGCGAAGATGGCGGGGTGAAAGGCCTCGCTGCGCACGACCTCGCCCAGCTCGATCGCGAAGGTGGAGCTGCCGGTCTCCGCCTCGACGGCGCTCCACATGCGAAAGTACTCGTCGGTGGTCAGCGAGATGTCGCCGCGGGTGAACAGGCCCTCGGGGAGCCCGGCGCGGCGGAGGACGGCCCGGGGATCGACCCCCAGATCGCGCCAGACCAGCTGCCAGTTGCCCTCGAGCGGGAACGTGTTCGAACGCGCGGTTGCCATCGGACACCCAGCCTACGCCGGTGAGCGGGCACCGCACTAGCCAAACGCGCCACATTCCTGGCCGATGACGCCGGGCGGGAGGCCCCGGTTGCGCAACTCTCGCGGTTTTCGGGACGCGCCAACCTGGGCCGGGCGTGACGCGATTGGACAGAGACTTGGCGCGATTGGCTAGGGCGGTGGCGGGGAGCCGGCCGTAGGTTGGGTCGCAGCAAAGGAACCCCGCCATGCCCAAGACCCTCCAGTGTGACCCCGTGTTGTTCGACAAGGACCTTCGTGGTCGCGTGTACATCGTGACCGGCGCGAACTCGGGGTCGGGCCTCGCCACGACCGCGCAGCTCGTTCGTCAAGGTGCCCATGTCGTGGCCGCGTGCCGTCGAGTGGCCGCGGGCGAGGAGGCCGTCGCGTCGCTCGCGGGTGAGTCGGGTTCGGTCGAGGTCATGGAGCTCGACCTCGGGAGCCTGGATTCGGTCCGCCGCTTCGCCGCCGAGTTCAAGGCCAAGCACGAGACCTTGCACGGCCTGGTCAACAACGCGGGCGTCATGAACACCCCGCAGGGCACGACCAAGGATGGCTTCGAGACCCAGTTCGGCATCAACCACCTGGGCCATTTCTTGCTGACCGAGATGTTGCTCGACACCCTGAAGGCCAGCGCGCCCAGCCGGGTCGTGTGCGTCTCCAGCGTGGCCCATGCCGGCATGCGCAACGCTCCCGCGACGTTGGAGCTCGACGACCTGGCCTTCGAGTCGCGCGAGTACACGGGCATGAGCGCCTACAACCAGTCGAAGCTGGCCATCGTCATCTACGCTCGCCAGCTCGCGAAGCGGTTGGAGGGCACGGGCGTCAGCGTGTTCTCGACCCACCCCGGCTGGATCCGCTCCAACCTGGTCAAGCACACCATGCCCACGTGGGTGCAGAACGTGGTGATGCGCCCCTTCAGCGGCATGTTGGGCATGATGTCGGCCGAAGACGGGGCTCAGACTCAGCTGCACTGCCTGCTCGACGACGACGCGCCCGCGCGCAGCGGCGAGTACTTCAGCCAGAACAGCATCCTGTATACCAACAAGAGCGACCGTCCCGGCGGTTGGCCCATGCGCTCGCCCAACCCGCTCGTCTACGACGAGGCCCTCGGGCAGCGGCTCATGCAGGTCAGCACCGAGATGGTCGGGCTATGATGAGGTCGAAATGAAGATCGTCTTGTTCGGTGCGACCGGCATGATCGGCGCGGGGGCACTCATCGAGTGCCTCGAAGATCCCGAGGTGGACGAGGTCCTCGCCATCGTGCGTCGCCCCACCGGGCGTACCCACGACAAGCTGGTCGAGCTGGTCCACGACGACTTCCTCGACTACTCGTCCGTCGAGGACCAGCTGCGCGGCTACGATGCGTGCCTGTATTGCCTCGGGGTCTCCGCGGGAGGCATGAGCGAGGACGAGTACCGACGCATTACCCTCGACTTCACCGTCGCCGCGGGCGAGGCCCTCGTGCGCCTCAACCCACAGATGCGCATGTGCTTCATCTCGGGCGCGGGGACCACCGAGCAGAGTCGCCAGATGTGGGCGCGGGTCAAAGCCGAGGCGGAAAACGCCATGCTGGCGCTGCCGTGGAAGTCGGCCCACATGTTCCGCCCCGCGGGCATCGAGCCGCGCAAGGGCGTGAAGTCCGGGGTGACCTCGTACCGCGTCATGTATGCGCTCATCGGCTGGTCGCTACCGCTGCTGCGCAAGGTCATGCCCAGCATGGTGACGACCACCGAGATCCTCGGGCAGGCGCTGATCCGCGTGGCGCGAGACGGCCACGCAAAGCCCATTCTCGAGGGCCTGGACATCAACGAAGTGGGCGAGGCGGCGTAGCGTCGCCGCCGGGGCCGGTACTCAGCCGCAGACGCACTCGGGAGGGCCGGCGGGTGAACCGTCGGGGAACTCGATGCGGCAGTCGTCGGCGCACGACCACGTCTGGGTGTAGTCCAGGACGCGGTCGAGTTCGCAGGCCATGGGCTCCACCTCGTCGGGGGAGCGACATCCCGCGGGCATGTCCCAACGCTCATAGAGCGTGACGACGACACCATCCTCCACGGGTTCCATTTCTGCCTCCAGGTGCCAGTCGAGCGGGTCGTCCGAGGCCCCGCAACTGGTCGGCAGCGAGAGCATGCTGGTGTACAGGCCCTCGTCGGTCTCGTTGAAGACCTCTCTCATGAAGGTGCGGCCGATCCACCGCACATCGGTTCGGAGGCTCGGGGTGACGGGCAGCGGTACCAACAGCAGCCCGTCCGTATCGCGGTTGAGCACGAGGTTGTCGGACAGCTCCATCCAGTTCGCCGCGACGCCGCACGGGTCCTCCACGATTTCCTCCGAGACCGTGTACTCCCCCTGCAACCCCTCGGGATTGCCACTGGAGGGCCCGCAAGCAGTCCCCGCGAGGACGATGGCGATGAATGGCAGACACCTACGCACGTGCCTCACCGTAGCAACGCGCGTGCCAGCGAATTCCGCACTGAAACGGCGCGGCTGACGACCCGCCATCGACATTGTGTCAGTGCTGGCGCGTTCGTTCGGTCGTCGAGTCACTCGCCCAACCAAAAGCGCGGGCCCGAGCGGCGGGGGGGATGCCGGCTCGGGCCCGAGGTGTCCAGACGCGTCCGCGTCAGCAGCCGTTGTCGTTGGCCTGCGTGCTCCACTCGGCCGGGGGCACGGCGGGCTCCACGATGCCCACGCCGACACAGTTGACGCTGCTGATGCACAGGCTCGGGTTGGCGGTGACGGCAAACACTCCGCCGACCGACTGCAGACCACCCAGACCGTCCACCTCGAGCAGGGCGTCGTTGTTCTGGATGAGCAGGTTGTTGCCCACGCCCTCGAGCGAGTGGAAGCCGCTGATCGACTGCAGCGCGTCGTTGTTCTTGATGACCAGGTTCTCGGTGATGCTGGTCATGTTCGGCAGGCCGTCGAAGTTCTCGATGGCCGTGTTCTCGCTGAACACGAAGTCGGTGCCGACCGAGGCCAGGCTCCACAGTCCGTCGACGTTGGTGAGCTGCTCGTTGCCGAAGATGGTGACGTCGCCGCCCACCTCTTCCACGCAGGCCATGAAGTCGAGGTCGGTGATGGGCTGCCGGTTGATGCGAACCGAGCCTTCGACCCGGCGAATGCCGACGAGGATCGAGGGGTCGTCGTTGCCGTCCTCGATGATGGCGGAGCCTTGCAAGACCCCGTCGACGCCCGTGCAATCGGTGGGGGCCTCGGGGATCGGCTGCGGCGCGGTGCAGTCGGTCGGTTCGGGCTCGGGCTCGGGCTCCGGTTCGGGCTCGGGCTCGGGCTCGTCGCCCCCGGTCGACTCGTCGCCGTTCGCATCGTCGTTGGAGCCGTCATCGGTCGAGCCGTCCTCGGGCGGAACGGTCTCGCCCGTGTCTCCGGGCTCATCCGTGGTGGCCGGATCCGTGCCGGTCGTGGCTGCATCGCCGGTAGGATCGGTGGTCGGCGAGGCGGGATCACAGGCACCGAGGAGTGCGACGAACGATACCAATGCCAAGGCCGGCTGGCCGGCTCGGATGCGAGATGAGGAGGAGAACAGGGGGGAGAGTGGCTCGAGGAGGGTCATTGAACAGCGTCCGGGAGTTGCGCCGGGCAGCGCAGTGAGGCAGCCGGAGTGTGCCACAATGTGCGAATTTGTTGGCTTGGTGGGGCAAGCAGGCTTTGTGGGAATTGTGGCAGCGTGACGAGCGCAGTCATCAAATTCCGCTTGATGCTGAGACGAGCGCGATCGCGCTCACCGACTCGGCGCCTCTGAACCGGCGTTTGGGCCTGTTGAGCGAAGGAGCGAGCGCGGGTACAGCGCAAGAGATCTCCAGCGCAGCCGTTCGACGCTGCGGCCGCACTAGGTCTGGACGAGCGGAGGACTCAGCCGCGGTGCCGGTCGAGCCACGACTGCACCTCGGCTCCCGCCCCGTCGCTGCCCTGATTCGTGTACGTCGAGCGTGCCGTCGTCGCGAGTTGTCGAGCGCGACTCTTCGCCCGTGGCTCCGCCGACCACAACGCCCGGGCGAGGGCGAAGCGAAGCGCGGGTCGAGGTTCGCTCGGCGCTTCGGGGTGGGCGAGCGCGGCTTCGAGTACGGGCACTGCGTCTTCGGCTCGACCCGCAGCGATCAACGCCAGCCCCAGCTCCAGCGACGAGAGGAAGGGCGGCTCCGGCCCGTCGAGGCGCAGGTACTCCGCGTCGAGGGCCTTGCGAAACCACTCCAGCGCTTCTTTCCGCTGCCCGGCCAGGCCATGGGCGACGCCGAGGTCTCGGTAGCGCGAGGCCGTCTCCGGATGGCGTTCGTCGTGGGAGTCCATGAACAGCTCGAGCGCCAGCCCGAAGTGGTGCACGGCCGCCTTGGCATCGTCGCGACCCAGCGCCACGTCACCCAGCGTCTCGTGGATCGCGGCCAAGCCCGGATGACGCGAGCCTCGGTTGGCGCTCCAGATCTCCAGCCCGCGGCGAAGGATCGGCTCCGCGTCGTCGTAGCGACCGAGTCGCTCGAGCGAAGTCCCCAGGTTCTGGTAGAGGATCGCGGTTTGGCTGTGGTCGGCTCCGAGCTCGCGCTCGAGGATCTGCTTGCCGCTACGAAAGTGTTGGACCGCGGAGGCGAAGTCCGACTCGGCGTAGGCCAGCGTGCCCCGGGTCTTGAAGGCGGCGGCCTGCCGGATCGGGTCGTCGCCCAGTCGTCGGAGGGCCGCGTCCAGCCGCGGCAGGGTGGCCCGAGCGAGGTCGTGCTGGCCCTGGTGGTAGCCGACCGTTCGCAGCCACTCGTTCCACGCGTCCACGGCCGCGGCATCATGGCGACCGACCTCCGCGGCGGTGAGCGCCTCTCCCAGGGTCGCGGCGGCTTCCTCGTAGCGCCCCTTCTTGTCGAGCGTCACGCCCAGTCGCAGGTAGGCCTCGGCAGAAAAGGGCAGGTACGCCAGCGTCTCGGCCTCGGCCACGACCTGCTGCGCCAGCTCGAGCGCCTCGTCGCGCTTGCCCGTGGTGATGAGGGCCATGACGTCGTCGAGGTGTTGTCGCTGCTCGGCCACGCGGATCGCCGCCGCCTCGTCGGCGGGCAGCGGCATCTCGATCCGCATCGTCTGTACGGTGCGGCATTCGTCGGGGTCGTGCAGCTCGTCGATCGCTGCCACGGCTCGTTGCACCACCCGAGGATCGGCCTGGGCGAACACGGCGACGTGGGCTCGCAGCTCGCTCAGACGCCGGTTGAGGCACGCCTGCCGCACCAGCTGCAGGGGCTCGGGTTGGGTCTTGTCGACCGCGGTTGCTCGGCACACGGCCTGCTGGGCGTCCGTCCACCGCTTCGCATGATCGTCGAGCCGGGTCTGCACGCGGGTCCAGGTGCCCTCCGCGTAGCCGACCTTGGTCTGCGTGAAGGCATCGCGAACCGCTCGCTTGCGCTCCGCACCCCAGATGTCCTCGATGTTCGCGCCCGCCTCCGCGCAGGGATCGGCGGCGGCCTCGGACTGGGCTTGCTCTGCGCGCAGGTACGCCGTCGAGCCCCACAGCCCCGCGGCCACCAGCACGCCCGCTGCCAGCCAGCCGCCCACGCGTCGACGTCGTGCGGCCGGGTCCTCTTCGAGCGCCTCGAGCAGCTCCTCCATCGACTCGTAGCGCTCGGCCGGGTGTCGACTCAGGCCGCGGAGGAGCACCCGCAGCACCCACGCGGGCACCGAGGACTGGTCGGGCGGCGTCGGGGGGCCGCCCTGCAGCACCCGAAGCCGCAGCTCCATGAAGTTCTTCGCAGGGAAAGGCCGCTCGCCGTACAGCGCCTCGTATAGCGAGACGCAGAAGCTGAACTGGTCGCTGCGCTCGTCGAGCCGCTCGCCCATGAACTGCTCGGGCGCCATATAGGCGGGCGTGCCCATGATCCGCCCCGCCAAGGTCAGCGGCGAATCCAGGCTGGACGAAGAGACGGTGGTCGCACGCTCGGCCGCCGCGGGGTCGGTGTCGTGCTGGGCGCGGGCGAGCCCGAAGTCGAGCACCTTGGCCCGTCCGTCCGCATCGACCAGCACGTTGTCCGGCTTGAAGTCGCGATGGATCAGCCCCGCCAGGTGAGCGGCCGCCAGCCCACGACCCGCCTGGCGATACATCGTCACGATGGGAGCCCAGCCGGCGTGGCCTTCCTCCGAGACCCAGCCCTTGAGCGTGTGCCCCTCGATGAACTCCATGGCCAGGAACACCATGTCGTCCATCGTGCCGACCTCGTGCACCGTCGCCACGTTGGGATGAGACAGCCGGGCCATCGCCTGGGCTTCACGCAGCAAGCGGGCACGACCCTCGGTGACTTCCTCGGTCGACTCGGCCACCGGTTGCAGGACCTTCACCGCGATCTTGCGGTCGAGGTCGGGATCGTAGGCCGCGTACACGATGCCCATGCCGCCCCGACCGATCTCGTCGATCACGGTGAAGCGACCGATGCGGAGTGGGCGGTGGGGGCCACGGTCGCCACGAGGTTGCGCGCCCGGGGTCAGCAGAGTCTCGGCGTTGCCCGAGTCCTCGATCTCACCGCCCGGATCGCCGCCCTCGAGGGTGTCCTCCACGGCTCCATCATACGACCTCGGCGGGCGGACGGGGATCGGTCAGCGGACCTCGGTCTGCGTTTCCAGCACGGCGGTCCACTCGATGGACCAATCGTCGAGCACGGCCATCCCGACGGTGGTGTCGGTGCCCCACATCGTCCACACGCGGCGGCTTTCGGCCGAACCCTCGTTCTCGGTGCGGAGCTCGAGGCTGCTGAGGGTGACCTGGGGATCGCGCTCGCGGTCGACCAGGCCGCGGGCGGTCTCCGATTCTCCTGCGCCCGCGGGGGCGATGTTCAGCGCATCGTTGAACTCGTGGTCGTACCAGACCAACGGGATCATGCTGCTCGCCAGGTCATCGCGCTCGAGGTCGAAGGGGGCGTCGCCATCGTCGAACTCGGCGAGGGTCATCGATTGGATGGCCGGGACTGCGATCGACTCGAGCCGTGCTTCGTCGACCTCGCCTCGTTCATCGAAGGCGGAAACGCGAACGCGGTCGCCATCGCCGACGAGCAGTCGGAGTCGAATGGTGCCGCTGTGGACGCCATCGGCGGTCGTGTAGGTGCCCGGGCCGTCCGTCCTGAACAAACCGATGCGAATGCGGCTGGAGTCTAGCGCCTCGGCATCCACGTCGATGCGAAGCCGGCCGGGCTCACCCGCGTCGGTGTCGGGCTCCGCGTCATAGGCGCAACCGCTCGCCAGCGCGGCGATGATGCTGAGTGAGACCCAAAAACCACGCATGGGACATATCCGCGGACGGTTCGGTCGATGAACCGGATCGATCGCAGATCGTTAGTGCCCCACTCGCTCGAGACGATCGACTATCATGAAGATTGTGAGCACTTTGGATTCTTGTCCCACCTGTGACGGGTTCATGCCGGCTGCCACTGCGCGTTGCCCCCACTGTGGTGCGGCCGCAGGCTGGTCGCGACGGGCCAAGAACCTCGCCCGGCTCGCCGGGGGCAGTGCCATCGCGGTCACGATGATGGCGTGCTACGGCGCCCCGCCGCCGGGCCCCATGCCCACCGATCCTCCCCAAGATCCGGGCGCCGACGGGGCCGATCCCGCGGGTGCTGCCGAGGCCGGCGACGCCAAGGCCGAAGCGGGCGAGAGCAAGGCGGAAGCCGGCGCGGCCGAGGCCGGCGAGAGCAAGGCCGAAGCGGGTGGCGAGGCCCCTGCGCCCGAGGATCAGGGCGAGGCGAAGGCCGCGGCGGATCCTTCAGCCCCCTGACAGCCGACGGCAACACTCCGCCGTCTCCGGGTCGGCGGGGTACCAGGTCTCGATGCGTAGCTCGTCGAGCATGACCGCTTGCGGGGCCTGAAACGAGGTCACCGTCGTCACGAACTTCAGCTCGTCGTCGCCGGCTCGCATGTGCACGAGCAGGGTAGGAGACGAAGGGACGGTGAGGTCGGCCGTGCGCCAGTCCTCGGCCACGGTCGGCATGGCGAGCACCTCGTCGAGCAGCTGCCGCAGGGCGCCATCGCTGGGGTCGGCGAGCACCTCTCGCTGCAGTCGCCACAGCAAATCGCGACCGAGCTCGTCGAAGTTGATCAGCATCGGTTGCGCGCCCCCCGGGTCGAAGGTGAGGCGGGCCAGGTTGAGCCCGCCCGCCAGCGACAGCCCGGGCACCGCCGCCCCGAACAGCGCCACCGCGCCCGCGTTGATGTCGACCACGTCGTAGGTGCGATTCATGACCACCAACGGAAACGGGTCGTGGTGTTCCTTCATCAGCTTCATCGCGCCCGCGATGGCTTCGGGCATGCGCTGGCCTTTGGCCGGCTCGGGGTAGACCGGTGCGTGCCCGGCCGCTTGCAGCATGGAGTTGACGTGCCGCAGCGGGATGTCCAGCGCGGCCGCCAGGCGCATCACCATCTGCTCGCTCGGTGAGGAGCGGCCGGTCTCGAGGAAGCTGATGTGCCGGTTCGACACATCGGCCGCGATGGCGAGATCGAGCTGACTCAGGCCGCGCTGACCACGCCAATGCTTGAGGAGGGCCGGAAAGAGACCTGCGCCCGGATCGACGTCGTTCACGCCACAAACGATACGCTGCCGGGTTTTTGGCGTCACTTACCTCGGGAGGTCATGGCGGGTAGGGGGTTCGCATGGTTCGTTGCCAGGGATGCCACACCAACCGCTCACCAAGACTCCGACCGAGACTCGGCTGACCCCGGCGGCGGCCGACGACCTGTTCCGCGCCGCGCCCATGCGTCATCTCGACGTGGGAGAGGGGCAGGTCGCCTATCGGTGTGTCGGCGAGGGCCCGGACGTGCTGTTCGTGCACGGCTGGCCCGTCACCTCGGCCACCTATCGCCAGCTGCTCCCGCACCTGGTGCCCCACGTTCGATGTCACCTGATCGATCTGGTCGGGGCCGGCGACAGCCGCTTCGATCGCAGCACCAACATCAGCATCGAGCAGCACATCACCAGCGTGCGCCGGGTCGTCGATATCCTCGGCCTCGAGCGCTACGCGGTGGTCGGCCACGACAGCGGTGGGATGATCGCCCGCCATGCCGTGGCTGGTGATCCGCGTCTATTCGCCATGGGGCTCGTCGATACCGAGCAGCCCCGAGGGATCCACTGGCGCTTCCGCCAGTTCCTGCTGATGGGCAAGCTGCCCGGGTTTGCTCGGATCCTCGCCTGGGCCGGCATGAAGCAGGGGCTGCGGCGCAACCCCTTCCTGCTGGGAGACTGCTTCGTCGACCGCTCGCTGCTCGACGGCACCTTCGAGGAGTTCTTCCTCGCGCCGCTGCGCGACGACCCCGAGCGCCAGTGGGCGGCGGGCAAGCTGGTGCGAACCTTCGAGCCGCGCTTCGTGCACGAGCTCGCCGAGGTTCACGCTCGTATCGACGTCCCCGTGCAGATGGTGTGGGGCGAGGACGACCCGTTCTTCCCGCTCGACTGGGCCCGCGAGATGGCCGAGACCTTCTCGGACGCGCGGCTGCACGTGGTGCCCAACGCCAAGCTCTTCGTGCACGAGGAGCGCCCGGCCGAGGTCGCCGAGGCCATGCTGCCCGTGTTCCTCGGCCGTCACTGATCCGCAGGACCGTGCACCACGACCAGCTTGCCCGCGGCGCGGTTGTTCTCCATGCGCTCGTGGGCGGCCACCACCTCCTCGAACTCGAACACGGTGTCGATGTTCGGGGAGTAGCGGCCGGCGGCGAGGCGGTCGGCGATGGTCTGTGCGATCGGGGTCCATCGCTCGTACTCGACCCGATCGGAGTTGCCGAACGAGTAGCCGACCCCGGCCGGCATGGGGTCGAGCTCGCGGCCCCACTCGCCCGCCAGTAACCCCGTGTGACACAGGTGACCGCCCGGCCTAATCGTCTTCGCGGAGTCGGCCACGCTGGCCACGCTGCCCACCAGCTCGAGCACTCCGTCGACGCCCTCGGGGACCAGGGCTCGGACCGCGGAGGCGATCGTGCCCCCGTCGATGACCACGTCATCGCAGCCCGCGTCCATCAACCGGGCGCGCTTGGCCTCGCCGCGGGTGGTGGCGATGGTGCGGCAGCCCAGGTCGGAGAGGATCTGCAGCGCGGCCAAACCCACCGACGACGTACCGCCGCGCACCAAGATGGTCTGCCCGGGTTTCGCCTTCAGATCGTCGAAGATGCTGGTCCAGGCGGTGAAGTAGGTCTCGGGGAAGGCTGCGAGGGTCGCCCACGGCAGGTCCGACTCGATGCGCATGACCTGGCGACGAGGGGCGAGCGTGAACTCGGCGTAGCCGCCGTCGTAGCGTCGACCCATGCCGCCCATCGCCACCACCACGCGGTCACCCACCTCGAGATCGGTGCCGCCCGCATCGACCACCTCGCCCGCGCACTCGATGCCCAGCACGCGAGGGAAGGGCACGTCGTCGCCCGAGTGCCCCTGACGGGTGTACAGCTCCGAGCGATTGATGCCGAAACCACGGATGCGGATCTTGATCCAGTCCGCGCGCGGCTCGGGCTCGGGCCGTGATTCCAGCTTCAGCGCCGAAGGATCTCCGGGGTTGGTGACTACCCATGCTCGCATCGTCGAACCCGTCCTTTCCGGTTTCGGTGGGCCGCGTCGCGGGCCCTCGCCGATCCGTGCGTCCAACCTAGGGTCCGGCGGCGGAGGGAGCAACGGCGCATTGTCGGACGCTGGCGTCGGAAATCCCGACCAATCGCCAGAACGCAGCACGGCGGGCGTTCGTGGCCCTCCAGACGCAAAAGCGCCTGCCGCCCGTGGGCCCCGGCGGCAGGCGAGCGGCTCGGCGACGACTAGCTGGAGGTGAGGAGCAGCTCGACCACGGTCTGAGATCCGTCGGCCTGAATCTTCCAGTTGTTCGCGGCGCCGAAGCCGGGGTCTTCACCGATCTGCCAGGCGATGTCGTTCCAGGGGAAGGGCGGGTTGTCGGCATAGGGCACGGTGCCGATCGGCCGCTTCTCCGAGACGGTGAACGAATTGGCGGCACTGGAGCCGTTCTCGACGGTGACCTCGAACTCGCCCGCGGACTCACCCTCGTAGAAGCAGGTGATCGGGCCGGTCACGGGTGACATGCGTCCTCCCAAATTGCCGAACTCCCAGCTCGGCTCCGGGGGGGAACCGGTGTCGCCGAGGTAGCGCACCACGATGTCTTTGCAAGC
Organism: Myxococcota bacterium; assembly: GCA_039028615.1. Lineage (GTDB taxonomy): Bacteria > Myxococcota_A > Polyangia > Nannocystales > Nannocystaceae > Paraliomyxa. The sequence continues at coordinate 125,257 of JBCCHT010000026.1, forward strand.
CGGCGCGCCCGGCCCGGTGCTGCCCTTCTTGATGTGGAAGACGGGGTCGTCGCCCATGCGCACGTGCCAGTCGTCCCAAGAACCGAACTCGTCGCTGAGGACGAGCTTGTGGCTCTCGGAGCCGTTGAGCGAGCCCGTTTGCTCGAAGGTCACCGCGGCGTTGCTGCCCGTGTCGTTGTGTACGAACACCCGCATCGCCGTCGCGCCGCCGTAGGCCTTGGTCAGCCGCGGGTTGGCCGGATCGGCGAAGGCACTCCAGCTCGTCGGCGGCGTAGTCACCGAGGGATCGGTGTCGTTGTACTGCCAGATCGTACCGTTCCAGTGCAGCCACAGGTGCGCGTCCGCAACTCCGCCGCCACCGCCCTCGACCTGTGCGAGTTCGGTCTCGCCGCCTTCTGCGGCCGGCGCCTCGCCCTTGGCCTCCTTGTCCCCTGCGGCAGGCGTTTCGCCCTTGGCCTCTTTGCCGTCGGCCTTCTTGCCGTCGGCCTTCTTGCCGTCGGCCTTCTTGCCGTCGGCCTTCTTGCCGTCGGCCTTCTTGCCGTCGTCGGCCTTCTTGTCGCAGCCGAGCGTAGGCGACAGACCGAGGGTGGTCGCGAACGCGAGTGCGCTCAGGCGCAGGAGTTTGGAATTAGGGGCGTGCGGGGTGCTCTTGTCGTTCGTCATGGTGGTGTCTCCGGCTCAGTTGGCAGAAGTTGGGGAGGACATCAGTGCTCGGGCTCGTGCCGCACGGTCCTCGAAGCCCAGCTGGTCGAACCCCTCGGCCGCGAGCCGCGACAGCTCGTCCACGCGAGCGGGGTCCTGCTTCGACTCCCGCAGCGCACGGGCGAGGGCGAGGCGGGTGTCGGCGAGCTCGAAGGGCTCCGACGGTGGCTTCAGCAGCAGCGCGAGCGCGCGCTCGAGCGACGCCACCGCCTCGGTCCTGCGCCCCAGGGTCAGCAGCGATTGCCCGCGGCCTTTGTACGGCGTCGCGAGAAACGGGTGATCGTCCGCGAGCGAGGCCCTCATGATCGCCAGGGCCTTGGCGTACTGGTCGAGTGCCTCTTCATGTTTGCCCAGCGCGGCATGGGACTCGGCGATGTTGGAGTGCAGCAATCCCACCTCGGAGTGGGTGGGGCCGTACGACGCCAATCCGGCCACCAGCGCGCGCTCGTAGGCCTCGATCGATCCGGGATAGTCGCCTTCGTAGAACCGAGCGACCCCGAGGGCGTTGAACAGGTGCCCCGTCTCCTCGTGCGTCGCCCCCAGGTCTCGCGCGAACACTCTCCCCACGTGCTCCAGATCGACCCCGGCCTGCTCGAAGCCCCCGCTGGACATCGCGAGCTTGGCCTGGCTGAAGCGAACGCGGGCCACGGGTACGCTTTCCGGGCCCGTGGCGGCCTCGAGGTGACGGCGGGCCGTCGCCAGCCGCTGCTCGGCTTGGTCGAGCTTCCCCGTCTCGAGCGCCAGCATGCCCAGCTCTTGTTCGATGCGGGCGGCCCCGGGCGAGCCTTCGCCCCAGCCGCGGACCGCCACCGTCAGGCCTTCGCCGAGCAGCGCCTCGGCTTCTTCGTGCCGGGTGAGCAGCGCGAGGGCGGCCGCCTCGTCCAGCCAAGCATTGACGTTGGGGAGTCCCGAGCCCTCGGGCTGAGCCTTGCGAAGCTCGCGGGACAGCTCGAGCGCACGCTCGTGGTTACCCGCCACCAGCGCGAGTCGGGCCCTCGCCGCGAGGATGGAGTGTTGCAACGAGACGGATTGAGCGTCGTCTCGGGTCGCGGCGGCAGCGAGCGCGTCGAGCATCATCGTCTCGGCGTCGGGCTTCGACCAGCGCCCGACCAGCGCATCGACACCGCGGCGGCGGGCGGAAAGCTCCAGCGAAGGCAGACCTTCCGCAACGGCACGATGAGCCGCGCTCGACAGGGCTTTGGCGGCCTCGTCGTAGTTCCCGCGGCTCCAGGCCAGCTCGCCTCGGAACACCTGCGCCTCGATCTCCAAGGGTGAAAATCCCCGTTCGCGACCGAGCGTGGCCACGGACTCCATCGCGGCGTCCGCCTCGGTCAGCGCTCCCGAGAGCATGCGCGCTCGCCCTTTCGCGAGCCGTTGGTAGCCATCCAGCACTTCGTCTCGCGCCGCGGCATCGCTCGGCAACGCCGCACCTCGAGCCGTGGGTGGATCGTCGCAGCGGGCGGGATCGGGCAGCTCCGCGAGCAGCTGAGGTGCATGTACGATCGTGGCCGTGTCCGCGGTCGAGAGCACCTCGACCAGGGCGGTCGCCTCCCGCTGCTGTCGGTCCAGGCAGTCGACCCGTCGATCGAGCAAGGTCTCCGAAGCGGTGCCTTCGATCTGCGTCGCGACGCAGGCGTCGGTACGAGTCTCGACCCAGTCGCCTGCCCACCGCTCGAGCCCCGCATCGATCGCCTGGTGGGTCGTCTCGGCGAAGCTCAGCGTGCTGCCCGTGAAGGTCTTGCGCACCGCTTCGCGTTGCTCCGGCCCCCACGTGTCGGCCAGGGCCGTCGCATCGATCTCACAGCGAGGCGCCGCCGCTTCGTTCGGCGTGAAGGCGCGCGTCGTACCCACCGTGGCCAGGACCCCCAGACCCAGCGCCAGGCCGATCTTTCGGTTCCGCGACGCTCGTAGATGTCCCTCGATCGCATCGACCAGCGCGGTCATGTCCGCGAAACGATCGTCGCGGCTCGGAGCCAGCCCTCGCATCAAGATGCGCCGCAGCCACGCGGGCGCGCTCGGCTGCGAGGCGTGCGTGGGCTCGGGTTCGTAGCTCGGCGGCGGATCGTGCTCGGGGTCGAACAGCCCCGCGATGCCGTGGAAGGGGCGGCGGCCGTAGAGCGCTTCGTACAGGCCCACACAGAAGCTGAATTGGTCCGCGCGTGCGTCGGCGGGTTTGCCTCGTGCCTGCTCCGGGGCCATGTACGCGGGCGTCCCGAGCATCGTGCCCGTCTGCGTCAGCCGCTGGTCCAGCGGGCGACTCGACGCGCTTCCTTGACCCGAGGCGGTGCCCGCGTTGCTCTGGAGCGTCGCCGCCATCGAGCGGAGACTGCGAGCTGCTTTCTCTTGCTCTTCGTCGTCCAGGTCGGACAAGCCGCGCGCCAACCCGAAGTCGAGCACCCGCAGCCGCCCTTGCTCGTCGATGATGCAGTTGGCTGGCTTGAAGTCGCGATGCACGATGCCCACCGCATGTGCGGCCGCGAGCCCGCGCCCTGCCTGCAAGTACACCTCGAGGCAGGTTCGCCACGGATGCGGCTGTTCATGCCAGCTCCACAGCGTCTCGCCTCGCACCAGCTCCATCGCGATGAAGAGGCGCCCGTCGATCTCGCCCGTCTCGAAGACCTGCACCACGTTGGGGTGCGACAGCTGGGCCAGGGCTTGGGCTTCTCGCAGCAGTCGCTTCTGGTGCCGCGTCCCCGCCGCTTCGTGCAGCACCTTGATCGCCACCGCTCGGTCGAGGCTCGGGTCGTAGCCCTCCATCACCGTGCCCATCGCTCCTCGCCCCAAGCGTTGCTTGATCTGGAAGCGACCCAAGACCTCCGGCTGTGGCTCGGGTGTCTCGAAGAGGCTCGCGAAGACTCGTTTTTGGTCGATCTTCGGCAGCAGGCGCGGGCTGGAACCGTCCTCCTCCGACGGCTTGGTCATGGCCGGGGGCAAGGAGTCGGACTCATCGAGCGTGGGCGGCATATGGGCCAGCGACAATGGCGAGCGCGAGGGGGATCGGCGGACGCTGATGGTATCGGACGCAAGTGCGGCGATGCGATCGATAATGAACATCACGGACGTCTCGGGCGAGGTCGGTCGCCCAAGCAGTCCGCCCGGTTCCCGGTTCGTTCCCACGAACCGCCAATTGTCTCGATAACCGAGTTTTGGGGCCAAACCGCGTCGGAGGATCGAACTTGACCGGTCGATCCTCGACGACCCGAACGCGCACACTCGAACGACGACGGTCGCGTTCGTTCAGTAGCCGCCAAGACCCTGTTTCGCGTCGACCGAGCATCGCGAGCTCGGTCCGACGACCAAACCCGCGGACCCTCGCCGCGCCTCGCAGCCAAACGAGATGGGCACGGCGAGGGACCGCGGGTCGGGGCTACTGAAGGTACTCGGCGAAGCTCTCGTAGGGCTGAGCACCCACCACCAGGTGCTCATCCACGAAGAACGATGGCGTGCCATTGCCTCCCGAGGCGCGACAGATCTGCGACTCTCGCTCGATCCGCGCCTGCGTCTCGGCCGACTTCATGTCCGCCTCGAATCGCGCAACGTCGAGCTTCAGCTCGGTCGCAATCGCGATCATGTCTGCTTCGCTGCGTCGTTCGGGGCTGTCGAAGAGTCGCTCGTGCATCGCCCAGAACGCGCCCTGAGCATGGGCGGCCACGCTCGCTCGCGCTGCGACCATCGCCCCGGGGTGCACCGCGAGCGGGTTGTGCAGCCACGCCACCGAAGCCTCGGGGTGCTCGTCGACCACCTGATCGAGTGTCGCGCGGGCTTTGTTGCAGAACGGGCAATCGAACTCCGCACACTCCACCACCAGCTCGGTCGGGGCCTGGCCCTCCGTGCGCGTCGGGACGTCGTGGGAGCGCACGTACTCCGTCGGGGTCGGCAGGTCCTCGGGTGCGTCGGACCGCTGCTGGTAGTCCTCCGCTGGAGCACCGTCGCCCGTCAGCACCACGCCGATGTGCATCGTCTCCGCGTGCCCGGGGGGTACGGTCAGGGTCGCGCCCATGAGCAGGCCCTCGAGGCACGGTTTCAGCGAGTCATCGGGCTCGCCTTGCGACGTGACCTCCACCGACTCGATCACCGCGTGGCCGTCGTCGTCGGGCATCGCCGTCTGCAGTGACAGTTGCACCCGGTCGTACGGTCCCAGCGGGTAGTCGTCGAGACAGGAGCCGAACGAGGGTAGCCCCGAGAACTCCGGGGCACACCCGCCGCCGCAGCCCGGCTCGGGTGGGCACTCACCGTCGCAGCTCGGCTCCGGGCACGTGCCGTCGCAGCCCGGCTCCGCATCGCTCGGCGTGGGCGCAGGCGGCATCGCGGCCTCCGCTGGGGCCTGCGTCGTTCTTGCCGTCGGACCGCCGGGTCGGCTCGCCGGTCGTGCCTGCGCCGTGGGTGCCCCGTCGGCCGAGGCCGCTTTGGCCACCGAAGGCTCCGAGCCATCGGCTTCGCCCACGCTCGTGAATGCCACCGCCAAGGCGCCGGCCGTCAGCAGTCCGGCGCCCGTCCATTTCAACATCGTCGTCTTGATCATCGAGGGTTCTCCTGGCGATGAGCCCGACGAAGGAAGGGGCAAGGCGAACACTGCAGCCATCCCGCAGGTCCACGTCGCCCGATCCTCGTAGCGCTCGTCGAGTGTCCTCCGCATGCGGCGGAGACCTTCCTGCACCCGCCAGCGAATCGTGCCAGCGGGACAGCCCTCGGAGCGTGCGATGTCGGCCGCCGTGCGGTCCTCGAAGAACTTTGCCTCCAATACCCGTCGATACGGTGCGTCGAGCGTGGCCAGTGCCTCGTGCAGGGCACCGACCATCTCCGCTCGCGCCGTCGCATCCTCGACGCCCTCCGTCGCGTCCACGGTGTCCATCACTTGCTCACGAGTTCGGCGACGAATCGTGCGACGAGTGAAGGCCCGGTGCTCGTTGCGAAGCACCTGCCGCAACCACGGACGCAAGCTCCGCGGGCGCGTGGACTGACTGAGGGCGTTGACCATGGCTTGTTGAGCAATGTCTTCGGCGTCATCGCTTCTCACCAACTGGCGGGCCAGCGACCGCAAGGCCTCGGCCTGCCCGGCGAGCTCCGAGCGAAAGTCGACGTTTGGCTGCGTCATCGTTTCGTCGGGCTCGATGCCGCCGGGGCGGGAAGTGATGGCTTTGGAAGACACTTTTTGTGGGGTCAACGGTGCGACGGGGCGTATTGTCGCGGATTTCTTGGCGAAAATCCGACCCGCTCGGTCTCGTTAGAGCGTCGGCCACACCGCGGCCGCCATCCCACACGCGACCTGCGCTCTCTTCAGTGCGTTCGCCGTCGCATTTCCGGTACCGGCGCGGTGGAACTTGCCCTTGCGGATCTCGTAAACGAGGCAGTAGCTCGGGTGAGCTTGGCCTGCCGGGTTGACCGACGTCATGTAGTGGTGGAGCAGCGTCGCCATCGTCTTGCCGACCCCGCGAGCGAGAGGTTCCTGGTTGGGGTAGAGCTTCAGCGCGCCCTTGCCCTTGGGGCCATCGAGCAGCACATCGGGGAATACCGAGATGTCCACCCCGTGGTAGTGCCAGTATTTCTGCTTGGCGTTCGGTCGCTGCTTGAGCACCTTGACTCCCTTCGGAAGTTTGAATGGCTGCGCCTTGAAGGCGTTCACCACCGCTTGCTCGTGGGGGCGAAGTGCTCGTCCGCCTGGTTTGCCGTTCTTGAGGAGGCCGACCAAGTGGTGGAGTGCATTGACATAGCCGAGCATGGGACCCGACCGAGGGTATTTGTGGCCGGTGAGGATCGTCTGCTGGGCCATCGGAGTATGCGGCGCCATCAGCTTGGCGAGCGAGGAGAAGGTCAAACGAGGCGTGGTGTGGATCTTGGTCGGCATGATCGAGTTCGGTTCGTCAGGGTCGTGGGTCGAGCTCGAAGTCGATGCGACCCATGGTCCATTGCTCCGAGACGGTGAAGGGCCGATGCATCGCTCCCCGATTGGGAGACGGGACGGCCAGGTTCAGCCCCTGTGCCGCGAACGCGGTTGGATCGTCCGGAGACGGGGGCGTGATCAGGTGACCCATTGCGATGGGTCTTCGGCTTGCGAGGATGAGCAGCTGTTGTGCGCGTGGATGATCCTTGGGAACACGGGCCGGCCAGCGGCAGGTCAGGCCCTGACGTCGTCGATGGGCCCGTCGCCCCACGTAGCGCCGCGCTCCGGGGCGGAGTTCCATCCCCTCGGGCTCGTGCGTGTTGAGGAGGTTCAGCCGTCCTTCGACGCTGAGTTCCAGCACGGATGCGAACCACTGGCGGGGAGTCGTTCCGCGGTGCTCGAGGGCGATCCAGAGTCGGCTCCCGGCCCGAACGCGAGGGAGGCTGGCGCCCGTCGGCAAAGTACTCGGCAAGGAAATGGCCTCGCCGTCGGGTCCGAGCACACCCCAGCTCCAGGTTACGTCCGTGCTGGTCGCGGCATGGGGCGAAGCGGTGGCGAGCGAATCCAGCAGTCGTCGAGCGCGAGCTCGGTCTTCGAGCAGGGTGATGAGTTCCGGTCGGGTGGCGTGCTCGTCGGGAAAGTCGAGCCACAGCGGACGTCCGCGATCGTCGAAGACATCGAGGGTCGTGCTCGAGTTCGCCGTTGGCTGCAGCGAGGCGATGCGGGCATCCTCGGTGGGCGCGATTGGCCGCACGAGGCCCGAGGTCTCCAACGTTGCGTGTAGCTCCCGGTCGTCGTGCACGGTCACTGGAATGCGCCGATCGAGCCGCTGCACGATGGCCGACGCCCCCGCCACGGGCCGTGCGGTCGCGTTGGACAGCACGACCTCGCTGCTGTCGAGATCGACCCGTACGACCTCGGCTTCGGCCTCGAACCGGTGTCGTCCGTCTGCATGGAGCTCGAGCGCCGCGATGCCCCAGCGGTCGCCCGTATGCACGCCCTGCAGCATTCCCGCCCGAATCCAACCGCGGCCAGGCGTGCTCGCGGGGATGAACGCGGCGCTGTAGGGCACGGGGGCGGCCGCGGTGGACAGCAAGAGGCGATGCCTCGGTCCCGCCAAGACCACCCGCTGTTCTTCGGTCCCTCGATGACGACTCGCCTGCTCTCGGGCTCGATGCGCCACCGTGTCCCAGGTGACGCGATCGCAGCGAAGGCCTGCTTCTCGAACGGTCTCGACGAAGGAGCGAGTCAGCAGGCCATACAGGCCCGCCGTCGTCTCGTCCGCGTACGCATGGCGCAACGCGGACGAACCGAACAGACGCACGATTCGCGGGTGCCCTTCGGTCGCCAGCAGCAGCGGCGGCGCCGTTTGCTCGTGGTACTGGTCATCGAGCTCGGTGACCCACGCGGGCGGGGCTACGGTGGGGACCCAGTCGTCACGCACGGTCGCTGCGGCATGGCAACAGTCGATGATTGCGGTGACGTTGCGACAAGTGTGATCGAGCCGAGTCAGACCATCGGACAGCTCGATATCGAGCAGCCCCACCCGCTGTCGTGAACCCTGCGGTCGAAGGGTCGCCAGATAAAACACGACCCGCTGCCCGAGGTCTCCACGGAGGCCCGAGAACTTCACCGCGCCGCCGTGACCGAAGAAGTAGAACAAGCACGCATCGCCTGGTTGGCAGGCCGACACCATGGCCGTCAGGGCGGCGAGAACTCGGGAGCGAGTCGCGTCTGGCCCCGTGCACAGGGTGAGCGTCCAGCCGCCGAGATCCTGCAAAAGCGCCGCGATGGCCCCGCTGCCCGCCTCTGGCTGGAGCTCTCCAGAAATGGCCCGTTCGGGCACCCCGACGATGAGTGCGTGTTTCATCTTCCCCGCCGACTACCGAGTGGAGCCATCGAGGCAGTAGTTGCAGGGGTCGTAGCCAGCGCGCCCGGCTTCGGAGCGTGTACGGAAATAGGTGCGTTGTTTGATCTTCTCGAGCTGGCAGCCCGACTTCCGGTTCTGCGGATAGTGGTACTCTTTGGTGTTCTGATTGCCGAGATACGGGTATGGGGTGGATTGAATCGCCATTGCAGCGACGGTGTCGACATCGCTAGAGTCGGTCCGTCGTTTCCGAAATACGAACCCGTGAGTTAGCTCCGCGAAAAGTCATGGACCGTTTCGATGTTCTCGACACTGAGTCGGGCGCATGGCCAAGCGGCGACGATTGCGATCGGTGACGAGCCGTCGGTTGAACCACGACCAGTCGTCGGGTGAAGCTGGCGATAGCGCCGTGACCGACGACTTCGATCAGGCGGCTGGGGACGAGGGGACCTTGGATTCTCTCCCACCGGCCATCGCTCAGCTCGGTGTCGACGTCCAGGCCGAGTACGTGCGAGCACGCGAGCGCTTGGGCCTCGGAGAAGGCCTCGGCTCACGAGGGCTGGAGGTCGGCCGCTACCGTCTCGAAGAGCAGATCGGTCATGGCGGCATGGGCATCGTCTATCGGGCGCACGACCCGGAGCTCGATCGACCGATCGCGATCAAGCTGGTGCAGGCCAAGCCCTTTGCGCAGCCCGACAAGCTTCGTCGGCGACTGCTGCGGGAGGCCAAGGTGCTCGCCAAGCTCACGCACCCCAATGTCGTGCGCGTCTATGACTGTGGCGAGCACGATGGCGAGGTGTTCTTGGCGATGGAGTTCGTCGAGGGGACGACTCTGCGGGACTGGCAAGAAGGCAAGCCGCGCCGCGCCGTGCTGGAGGCGTACGAGAAGGCAGCCCGAGGCCTCGCGGCGGCGCACGAGCTGGGGGTCATCCATCGGGACTTCAAACCCGACAACGTATTGGTGGCCAACGATGGTCGAGTGCTGGTGGGTGACTTCGGGTTGGCGGGTCTCGTCGCCAGCGAGCCGATGCGCGGGGCTGGAGTTCAGCCCGCTGTGTCCGCGAGCGGGCGCATGTCGGCGACGCGAACGGGGAGCCTGCTCGGGACTCCGATGTACATGGCGCCCGAGCAGCTCCGGGGCGACGCTGCGACACCGCAGAGCGACCAGTTTGGGTTCTGCGTGGCGCTGTGGGAGGCGCTGACTGGATCGAGGCCGTTCGAGGCGGAGCAGGCGATCGTGTTGCTGCAGCGGATCGAGGAAGGCCGGCCAAAGGCGGTGGCGGAGGTGCCTCGGCGGCTTCGGGCTCGGTTGTTGCGGGGGCTATCGGCGGATCCGCAGGCTCGGTTCGAAGAGCTGAGCGAGCTGGCGGATAGGCTGCTGCCGCGACCGCGGATGGTGGTGCTGGGATCGGCGCTGGGGCTCTCGTTGGTGGTCGGGCTGGTCGTTGGGAACGAGATGGCCAAGGAGCCCGAGCCCGAGTGCGAACTGGCGGCCAAGGCCGAAGAGGTTGGCGACCTTCCGGGCTGGAATGCCATCGAGACCATACTGTCTGGCGATCTGAGTCCATACCACAGGCGCCTCCGCCGTCGGTTCGACATGATGGAAGAGCAGGCCGCAACACTTTGTAGGTCGGTCGGGAACGTCTCCGAGATGGGCGCTCGTGACGAGCTGGGACGGCGATTCGAGTATCTTGAGAGCATCGTAACTAGCTCTTGGAAGCCGAAGGAACTGACTTCCATCATCATGGAGTTTGACGAGGGGGCTTGGAGGGAACCGCCTCCCCGACCTATTGCCCGCGAGGTCACTGTGCCCTTGCAGAGTGCGCGCATCAAACAGCTCGGTGGAATTGCCGATGCCGAGTCGGGCTACGAGGGGACTCCATCGGAAGTCGCAGAAGGAGCGGTCGTTGCGTCTGGAAGCAAAGACCTCGAGCTGGCGATTGCCAAGCGATGGAAAGGTCGATTCCTAGCACTTGAAGGCGATCATCAGGCCGCCAAGGCTAACTTTCGCGAGGCGGTGATGCACGCCGACGTTGCAGACTACGACGACGCGCGTATGGAGGCCCGGCTCATGATGGCCAAAACCATGATCATGCGGCTAGGAGACGATGTTCGGGGTCTCGAGGACCTCGAGTATGCGTACGCGTTGATGCGAAAACACCACGAACCTTGGCTCAGCCCACGGAGGGCCCAATACGAGGAGTTGCTATCGTCGGTTCTCAAGCAGCGTCAGGATTGCCGCCTGGCGCCCGCTCTTTGGCACCAGACGCATGCCTTGATCATTCGCCATTTGAGTGGAGACCTCCAGGCGCAATCGATGGGGCATATGAACCTGGCCCGTGTCTATGAGCTGTGCGGCCCTTCGCCCGAGCAGGAACGGCGCCATCTCCGTATAGCCGTGGAGCTAGTGGAGAAACTACCTGGGAGCGCTGAACGAACGCAGGCGGCATTCGCCTTCGGTCATTGGCTGGCTGGGAACGGGAATGAATCCGAAATGCCCCTCGCTGCGAGATTCCTCGAGGAGGCTCGGGCCAACCCGGACGTGGAGTCCTTCGCGCTATCCGACCTCATCATTCTCGCCGTGCATAACGGCCAGGACAAGAGGGCCGTACGCCTGGGAAACGAGCTTCAGACCGTGCTCGAGACCAGACCCCCAACGCTCCCGTCGAAGCGACGCGAAGCGTGGAGCATCGTCGCGATGACGTACGCCCTGGTTGGAAATGTAGAGGCATTCGACGGCGCTCGGCAGCGGTTTCTACAGGAGCGCGAACGTGACCCTTCCGTAGCATCCGATCGTCAGCTCATTCGCCTGGATCTGATGGCTGCCGATTTCCTCCGTGAAGAGCGCCCACAGCGAGCCCGAGCTCTCGCGAAATCAACTCTCGCGATCGCAGCCTCTCTGCCCGGATCAGGTGAAGATGAAGATTTCATTCAAGAGGCCAAGGAGCTGATCGCATCGACCGAGGGACTCGAACACTAGATCTCCGATCACTCTCTTTCCGACTACACACTCGACCACGAACAACAACAACCGTTCACGCTTCGCGTGAGCGCAGGAACACTCGTACCTATGTCCACACCTCTCATCGTCACCAATGTCACCCCCGTCGATCTGAGCGGTCTCGTCAACGAGGCCAAAGAACTCCAGATACAGCACTCCAGCGCTTGCCTGTCCGATCACGGCCAGCAGCTGAATGCCGAACATCGCGATCTCAATGCACCGACTGGCACTGTCCGTATCAAGATCGAGGATTTCGCTAGCCAAGGCGAGAACTGGCAAATCTCCGTCTCTCACCAAGAGAGCGGAGTGCCCAGCACGTGGCCTCGCAACGGTAACCACGCCTATCATGACTTCAATGCCATGACCGATGCGCTGGAGGTCGACGTGGTCGCCACGAGCACCGGTTCGCCGAGCGCTTCGAAGACGCGCAAGATTTGGATCAAGACCACTTCGGTCGATGGCCAGCCCGATCGCCCATAGCGCGGCCGGGGTGCTCGCCCTCGCCTATCGGGGGAGTCGTGGACGTGCTAGAAGCGCGAACATGGACTCCCCCGGAGGCGCCGATCTCGAACTGCTCGAATCCTGGCGTGGAGGCGATGGCAGGGCGGGCGAGCGGCTGTTGGCGAAGCACTTCGAGCGGATTCGGCTGTACTTCCGGACCAAGTATCCCGAGGCGCACGAGGACCTCTTGCAGGAGACGTTCTCACGGGTCGTGGCCAACCGCGACGAGTTCCGAGGAGAGTCTTCGTTCAAGACCTATCTGTTTCGGATCGCGAGCTACGTGGGGCACGAGTATGTGCGCAAGCGGTATCGCCACGGAGGCGACTTCTCGCCCGCGAACAGCTCGCTGGCAGACCTCACCGGCCGGCGTCAGTCGTCGCTGCTCGCGGAGCGCGAGGAGCATCGGCTGCTGCTCGATGCCATTCAGCAGCTGAACCTCGAGCAGCTGGACGTCATCCACCTCTACTACTGGGAGGAACTCTCGGCCAAGCAAGTGGGCGAAGCACTCGAGGTCCCGGAATCGACCGTGCGGAGCCGGCTGAGACAAGCCAAGGCGAATCTCGCCAAGGTGCACCGCGAGCTGGGCGAGGAGAAGCACTCGCGCGAACTCTCTGAGGACGACGTGGAGCAGTGCCTTCGAGACCTGCGAGGAGAACTCCGGCAGGCTCCATCGAGGAAAGAGCACACGAGCTAGAAACGTTGGCTCCCTCGCGGGGAAGGGTCGGGCTCCCGGTGGCGGGGCCTCGGCCCCTTCGGTGGTGTGAACCGTCGAAATACCGATCATCTCGCCGTCGATGCACCCATCGTGGCCGTGTTCACGGCGAATCCATCCACCTTGACTCGCCTCGATCTCGAAGGGGAGCTCCGCAGCATCACTGACGAACTCGACCAAGTCGGGCTCCGTGGGGTCCTGCGTTTCCAGTGCGAGCCGGCTGCGACCCCCGCCGCGGTGCAGCGTGCCCTGTTGATGGATCGACCGACCGTGGTCCAGTTCAGTGGCCATGGGCGGGGCAGTGGTCGTCGGCGCCGCGCGTCGACACATGGCCGCCGCGACTTGGTCGTGGAGGATGAGCCGGTCGGTGCCACGGGGATCATGATGCACGGAGATGCGAGGCGGCCGGTGAAGGTCGTCTCCGGGGCCGCGCTCGGGGATCTGTTCGCCAAGGCTGGCTCGAGCGTTCGTCTGGTGTTCCTCAATACCTGTCACTCCGAGGAGCAGGCGGACGCGCTCATCGAGCATGTCGATTTCGTCGTTGGAGTCGATGGTGCGATCTCGGACGAGGCGGCTCGGGTCTTTGCCACCGCGATGTATCGGGGACTCGCGTTCGGCCGTTCGGTCCGGGCTGCGTTCGATCTTGGGGTCACCGCCCTGAAGATGGAGGGGCTCGAGGACGACTGGGCTCTGCCCGTGCTGAGTGTGAGGCCGGGAGCGGATCCGAAGGCGACGACGTTCGTCGATGCTCCGAAGCGCAGAAATGAGCAAGCCTGGGACGCCTTCGTCTCGTACGCGAATACGGATTTCGAGCCCGTCCGCTGCCTCGCCGAAGCACTCCACAAGCGACAGCTCGAGATTTTTCTCGACGAATGGGAGATCTTGCTGGGCGAAGAAGAAGGACGAAAAAAGGACGACGGCATCCGGGGCAGCGCCCACGGGATCTTGGCCCTGTCTCCGCAGACGATGACTCACCCCTGGGTCGAGGCGGAGTATGCGGCTCTGCTCGAAAAGGCGGTCTCAGACCGAAGGCGGCTGATCCCGGTGCTCGTCGGCGAGGGGGATGCTCAGCTTCCCCCCTTCCTCAGAGCGCGCCGCTATGTGGACCTCCGCGGAAAATCGGGCGCTGCGTACGAGCGAGAGGTCGAGTCGATTGCACTGGCGCTACGGGGAATACGGCGCGGGCCACCGCCGCGCTGACCGGTGCCCGATCGGCGTACCCGACGAACCTGCTTCGTCGGGTACGCTTCGAGGCCAGGTCGGTCGGGGGCGCGTCAGCGTTCGTCGCCGAGGTCGTCGAGTGAATCAGGTTCAACCGCTCGGAACCCGAGGTACGCCACGCGGTTGTCGGCATTGCGATTGAGGCGATACGCAGACCGTGCCTTGCGAGCGGGGTCGATCCAGCATCCACCGCGGATCACTCGGTTTCCATTCTCGAGCGGAGGATGGCGGAGCCCGTCACCGGTTCTCGGTGGGCAGCCGCGGTAGTCGCCGAACTCGTCGAGGCACCACTCCCACACGTTGCCGTGGACGTCGTAGAGCCCCAGCGGGTTGGCGTCCAGCTCACCCACCAGGTGTAGCCTCTGCTCGGAATTGTCGGCGTACCAACCGACCCGCGCGAGGTCCGAGTCTTCCCAGCCCGACCAGAAGGCGGTCCGGGTTCCTCCTCGAGCGGCACGCTCCCATTGCGCTTCGGTGGGGAGCGACAGCCCGGCCCACTCGCAGTAGGCCTTGGCCTCGTGCCAGGAGACGCCGACCACGGGCTGACGCGGTTGGTTGTAGCGGCCGTCTCCCCAGTATTTGGGCTCCAGGACCTTTGGGTTGGCCCGCAGATAGTAGCCATACTCCTCGTTGGTCACCGGGTGCGTCCCCATGAAGAAACGGTCGAGCTCGACGTCGTGACGGGGACCTTCGCTACCTTTGCGGCCTCGCTCTCGACCATGCGAGCCCATCTTGAAGCACTCGGCGGGAATCAAGACGAGGCCGTAGCCACTCTTGGTGGACACACGGTGCTGCGGTTCCGGTCGTTGCTCTGGCAGGAAGAGCCGACGGAGAGGCTCATGCGGGTGCCGGGCCAGCTGTTCGGACACGGTCGATAGCCGATCGGGCTGAACCCTCTTCAGGAGCTGGGCGGCGGCGATCTGGCCGGGCCAGTGCTCTGGGCTGTCGTCCGACGGGGTGAGCAAATACTCGAGGAACGGCTCGATGCTGGCGTCCGCGGCCTCGCGGAGGCAGTCGACGAGTAGCTCGAGATGTTCTCCGACCATCGGTTGCTTCAAGACCTCGCGGATCGTCGGCACGAAGAGCGCGGGCTCGCCGAGTGCGAGCAGCAAGATGGTCACCTCGCGCCACCACGGGTCGCCGAAGTGCTCGGCCAGCCGCTGGAGGATGCTGGGGTCACCGTGGGAGAGGCTTCGTAGGTGTCGGGCGCACAGGTATTCCTGGAAGCACAGGTGGAGCAGTCCGTAGCTATCCGATTCCTTCGAGCACAGGATGCCATCTTCGGTGCTCACGTTCTTTAAGAAGGCTTCGGCGTCGACGGGGTCGTCGTAGGCGAGAGCCGCATTGAGATGGGGCTCGATGACACGGGCGATGGATGCAGCGTCGGCGTGGGTACGGCCTCGTTCCTCGTGCAGCCAGTACGCCAAGGGCTGCAGCAGCTGGTGTGCTTCGCGATCGCCGAAGCGACGGGGAAGCTCACCTCTGCCGCGCCACTTGTGCAGGAGGACCTGGAGGCACTGCTCGTAGAGCTCGCCCCGCCTGGCGGGCAAGCCTCCACGTTGGTGAAACACGGCGCACAGGACCGTGAGCATCAGGGGATTGCGGGCCAGCTCGAACATCCGAGTCGCTCGAAATTCGGGCGCCTCCAGCTGAGTGGATAGCGCCTCGGCGCGACGTCGCGCCTCGGATGCCGACAGCCCTTCGTCGGAGGCACGGAACCATCGGACGATGAGGTTCTCGGCCTCGGCCTTGCCCAAAGGAGGGAGCTGGACCTCGAGCACGGGGGTCGACCATCGTCCCTCGGAACCCGGCTCCAACGGTCGCTGGGTGAGCATGAAGCGGGCTCGGGGATGTTCTCGCAGGCCCTGGTCGATCCACCGCGTGACGCGCTCACGACGTTCATGCGTGGGGAGCTCGTCGAAACCGTCGACCAGGAAGAGCAGGTGTTTCCGCTTCAGGAGCGCATCGATGAGCGAAGCGTCGACGCGAGAGTCTCGTTGCAGATACGTAGTAATGGCATCGTGCAGATCTTCGAGCTCGGGCGGCAGCTCGTGGAGAGGGAGCACGATCGGCACCGTATCGACCGGGAGCCCGAGGGTCTTGGGGTTTCGCCGCGCCAGCCACAGCGCGACACGTCGAAGATGCGTGGATTTGCCCGAGCCCGGGGGACCGACCAGCACGACGACTCGGCAGTCCTTCTTGGCTGCCTGCTGGAACACCTGGTGGAGTTCGAAGTCCGGCTCCTCGGTGTCTGGCGCGTCGTCGTCCGTCGAGCGAGCCGGTGTCGGCCTGACTTTCACGCGGAGGTCGTCGATCCGGAGTGTGTTCTCGAGCAAGGCGCTGGGTCCCAGCATGGTCGTGGTGGCGCTGTCTTGCTCTACGAGTTCGAGATAGCCCGACACATCTCGCGCTGGCCGTCGCTGGGTACTGGATGACGGGGTCGCCGTCCTCTGGCGTTTCGGTGCTTTGCTCCGCTTGGGCTTGGCGGGGGATGGTCCGTCGTTCTCCGGGGAGGCGGCGTTAGAGGGCGGAGGCTCGTCGGCGGCTGGAGCCTCGGCGGGCAGAGGTAGCGGTCGTACGGGCTTCATGGCACCGCCCTGCCGCCACTCGTGAAGGTTGTGAGTCACCTTCGAACCGACGTTCTCCGGTGTGAAACGAATCGTGACCTCCTCTGCCTCGAGGCGAGATTTGAGCGCTTGAAGGCGACTTTGCTTGGCCCAACGTTGATCCAGGGCGTCGAACGCCCGGCCGACGACTACGGGTTGCTGTTCGTCGATCAGGAAGACCAGCCGAGGGATCTTCTGCTCCAGTGCCCATTCGTACTCGAGTTCGATGAGTGAGCGGTCGTGGTCGGGTGGTGCGTCGCCGTAGCGCCACGACACCATCATCAAGAAGAGATCACAGCTCTCGAGTTGCTTTCGACGAGCTTCGAGCGCTGCCGTTCCGGCTCCGCTGGCGAGGGGCTCTTGAGGTACGACGACCATGCCGACCTCCTGGATTGTCTCGAGTAGCTGGTCGCGCAGGTCCGCGTCGTGATCCATGGTGGACGAGAGAAACACCCGATAGGGAGTGGGGGCCGCAGGTTCGGCTGCTCCCGGCCATCCCGCTTGCGGTGAGTCCCCGAGCCGCTGGCGAAGCGCTGGTCCCGGATCGAAGCCGATGATCAGCTCTGGTGCCTGTCCGGTGACACCCGCGATCAATCGTTCGAAACCGTCGTGATCGGTGAGGTCGACCCATGTGCGCGCCCGTAGGAACCCGTCGATGCTGTCCTTGGAGGCACCCGGTAGCAGGACGGGGATGACCCGGCTTTTGGATTGATCGATGAGGGCGAGCTGGCTTTCCTGGTCTCTCCAGGCATCGGCTCCTCCGGGCCCGAAGAACACCGCGACGGTCTTGCTGCTCTCGATCGCTTGCTCGAGCGCAGGGACCCACTGTTCGCCTGGTACCAACATCCACCGCCGAAAGTAGGGGTGCAGTTCGGCTTCGCTCCGTAGCCGTTGTGCGAACACTTCGACCTCGGATTCATCGTGATTGGTATGCGAGAGGAAGACGTCGTATTCGTCGGACATGGGTGCACTCGTTGGCCCCGTGTCGCGAAGGGCGAAAATCAGCATTCGAAAATGAGTATTTCGAGTCGAGTAAGCTCACGAGATTAAATCCACGAAACCATGGACCGAGTGGTGCCTTGGTGACACTGGCCCCGCCGTGCCCCAACGATTTCACCCTGGGCACGAGGTGGAGGCTCGGTATGACCGATCACCATGGAAAACGCCTGGATCTACTCATCCTCGCTCGTCTCTGTACGGCGGGTACTCGTCCTCCTTCCGCAGCCAAGCTGGAAAAGGACCTGTACGCGTTCTTGGAAGCCAAACTCTCTCAGCCCGAATGGGGGTCGAGGTGCTCGGAGCATCTCGCTTCGATGCTCGAGCGCGGCGATATCGACGAGCGTCGCAGCCCGACACCCCAGGGACGCCAGCGGCTGATGCAGGCCTTGGGTGTTCGGGCTCTTCCTCCGCGATGGTCGAAGATGTGGCGGGCTCTGTTGCCGGCGCTGGCGCTCGATTTGCCTGGGCCTCGATGGTCGGAAATCGGGAGCGCGGAGGCACTCCGGGCTCGGATCATTCGCCAGCACCACGATCTGTCGATCGCCGACACGCCCACGCTGACGCAGGCCGTCGACGCTCAGGCGTGGCAGGCCCTGGGCATCGACGAGACGGGGCCGCTGACGCTGGGCAAGATTCGGAGGGCTTTGCTCGAGCGGACCTTGAGCGCACCGATCCGGGCCAAGTCGGTGGATACGGCGAAGGCCGGACAGTGGTTGGCGACGGGCGCGGTTGGAACGACGACGCGAGACGTGGCCGCGATTCAGCGCGCGCTGGTGTGTCGCTGGGTCTTTGACGAAGAGCCCAAACCCAAGCCCACGTCAACGGAGATCACGGTCGTGACCCCGCGGCGGACCACACCGGCGCGGCCGAAGCAGCTCCCGTTGACGCCGCCGAAAGGGAAGCGCCGCAAGAAGAAGCGGAGGCAGGCGAACGCAACGCCGACGCTGAAGCAATGGGCCGAGCAAGTTCAATCGCTGGCCGATCGGATGAAAACCGGGCTCTACGGTGAGGAACGCGTGTTCATTGCCGCGGTCTGGCGGGCGGCTCAGCGAGGATCGGCCGATCTTCACGGGCCCCTTGGCGAGTTCAAGTCGCGGCTCATCGAGGCCAATCGTGCCGGCCACCTACGTCTGCATCGAGCCGACCTCGTCGGGGCGATGGACGAGCGATTGGTCCGAGATTCCGAGATCGAACACCTCAACGCGAGCTTTCACTTCATCGAGATTCCGCCCCGGAGGATGTCATGATGCCCGATTCAATCTCACCCCTGGAGATCGCCGATACCGTGGACAGCATCGGCTCGATGATCGAGCGTGTGCTCGAGCCCGGGAATGAAGCCGAGCTGCTCGGCCCCGACCTGCATCGATTGCGGGTGGAGCATGATCTGCCTCGTCGCATGGTCGTGATTGGAGCGTTGCTCAACGACTTTGCCCGGGTGGCATATTGCTGCATCGAGGCCGACAAGCAGATCACCGACGAAGAGATCGAGCACATCTACCCCATCTATTTCTCGCTGCTCAGTTTTCTCGCGAAGTTCAGACCGGACTACGAGCGCTTCGTCGGGATCGGCCAAGACGAGCTACGGGAGCTGCTGGCCTACTATGCCGCGGATTCGGGCCCCTTTGGAGCGCGGGCGGAGCGAACCCAATGGGTCGGGCTCGACGTCTGTCGGAGGACCGCACGAGAAACCGGGGACGAAGAGCCGCTGGAGCGCTATGTCCGTTCCCAGCGACGCATCATGGACCGGGTCTTTTCGCTGGGGGGGATGACCACCGAGGAAGAGGTTGCACGCAAGGAACTCGGGGCGATGATCGAGCTGCGGCGAAAGCTCGTGGAGACTCCCTTGCCCGGAGGGACCGACCCGCGGATCACGGCGTTCTGTAGTCCTTCGGCGCCTTCGGTCTTCGGTGCCATCGCCCACGCACATCAGGTGCGGGAGCGAGACCCTTTCGATGTCGACACCGTGCACTCGGAGGCACGCGAGGGGTTCGAGCGCTTGGTCGACCGGGTGCTGGCGTCGGATGCCGATCAACGGGGTCGCATTCTCGTCCTCCGGGGTCCGTCGGGGGCGGGCAAAACACACCTGATGCGGGCCTTTCGCGGGTATCTGCACGGGCATCGGCGAGGATTCGCCGCCTACATGCAGATGACGACGCGAGCCGAGGACTACGCGCGCTATGTGCTGGTCAACATCATCGATGCGTTGGAGCGTCCCTATGACGCTCCCGAGCTGATGAACTCGGGTCTGATTACGTTGTCGGACGCTCTGGCCGAGGATCGCCGAACTCTGCCGGCCGATGTTCTCGAGGCGTTTCGCGACAGCGACTTCGATCCGATGCACACCGATCCCGTCAGTCCCTTGGTGGATCGACTGCTCGAGCACCCGGCGTACCAGGGCTTCGACCCGGATCTATTGCGGGTACTGCTCTATCTGCAGCGTCGAGAACCGCCGATCCGTGCTCGGGTACTCAAGTACCTGCGCTGCGAGGGGCTCAACGACTATGACCGGCGGATGCTCGGTGGGATCAGCCCGCGTTTGGACCAGGACTCTCCGCTGCGCATGATCGAGCAACTCGGGCGATTGATGTCTCGGGTGGGCCGCTTCGCGTTCGTGCTGTTGGTCGATCAGATGGAAGACGTGTTCAACCTCGACGAGAGCGGGGTCCGTATCGCTCGTGCCGTCGACGTCTTGCGTCACGTCATCGATCACGTCCCCACCGCGGTGGTCGTTCTGTCCTGCCTCCACGATTTCTATGACCGGGTACGGCGGCACCTATCGCGGTCGGCCCTCGATCGACTGGAGTCCGATCCTCCTCCGATCACCCTCAACGCGGGGCGCAGCCTGGCCGAGATCCAGCGGATCGTCGGGCTGCGCCTCGACTATCTGTACGACAAGATGGACGTTCGTTTTCATGACGACGATCCCACCTTCCCGATCCCGACCAAGGAACTCGAGTCTCGCGTGAACATGCGGACGCGTGATGTCCTGGACTGGTGTCGCGAGTATCAACAGCAGTGCATCGAGCGTGGCGGGTTGACCGACATGCCCGCGGGGGCACCGAAGCAGCGCAAAGCGGAGCCGTCGGAGACCAATCGACTGGAGCAGGCGTGGAACGACTTCCGAATCGCGTTCTCGAAGCCCGTACCCGAGGACGATGAAACGCTGCTCGAGCTTCTGGCGTGGGCCTCGAGTCAGGTCGGGCAGGAGTACGAGCCTCCGTTTGGCCTGGTGACCGAGCGTGAGGGCGCGGCGCTCGTGGTGATGGGTGGTGACGAGCCGCTGGTGGTCGGGATTGGCAATCGAGGAACGCGTGGCGGAGGGTTGCATCGGCAGCTGACCGGGCTGCGAGAGCAAGCGGGTTCACGGCCCCTCGGTCTCGTTCGTTGTTCCGAGTTCCCCGACAATCCGCGGACCAAGGTCTTCAAGGCACTCGGCGAGCTGTTGCGCGACGGAGGGCGGAGAGTCACCGTGGAGGACGGCGACTGGCGCACGATCATGGCCTTTCGGGTGTTCAGCGAGGAACACGGCAGCGAGGATGGGTTCGGGGCTTGGCGTCGCAATGAACGGCCCCTCGCACAGATCGCTTCGCTTCAAGAGCTGCTGGCGCTCGACGAGCTTGCTCGTCGCGTGGGCAAGGATGGTAAGCCCAGCCCGGAGCGAGTCGATGATCCACCCGAGGCACCCGTCGCTTCACCCGGAGACGACCAGCCCGAGGGCGACGGTGAGCAGGAAGACGAGCAAGATCCCGAGGAGATCGAGGTCGACCCCGAACCTGCGGACATCGAAGACGCAGAGGAAGTCGATTCTGGTGACGCTGAACCGACGGCTCCGAACGAGATCGCGGTGGGGCGGACGACCGGGTTCAACGCCAAGCCGGTCACGATGCGCCTTGGAACGCTCGTCACCCACGGTGCCTTCTTGGGGTCCACGGGGAGCGGTAAGACGACGCTGGCCCTCAACTTGATCGAGCAGGCGCTCGAGCGAGGGATTCCAACGCTGCTTCTCGATCGAAAGGGCGACTTGTGCACCTACGCTCGTCCGAGCTGGTGGGCGGCCGAAGGGCGCGATGAGGAGGCCTCCGTGCGCAAGCAGAAGCTGCGGGACCAGGTGGACATCACCATCTACACCCCCGGGGCGCCGACGGGGCGTGACCTCGGTCTGCCGATCGTCCCGGCCGGGCTCAAGGACCTCTCGAAGCAGGCACGGGCGCAGACTTGTCGTCAGGCGGCGACGGCCATCGGCACGATGCTCGGCTACCGTAGCTCCAACAGCAGCGATTTGGCCCGGTTGAGCGTGTTGGCCAAGGCCATCGAAGTTCTCGGGCAAGTGGTGAAGGGCGAGGTGGGCCTGGAGCAGATCATCGGTCTCGTCGCGGATGAGGATCCTGCGCTGGTCAATGCCGTGGGGAGGTTGCCTCTGCGGCACTTCAGCAAGCTCGTCGATCATCTCGAGACGCTGAGATTGTCTCGCGGCGAGCTTCTGTCCTCCGATGCAGAGCGGCTCGATCCCGCGCGGTTGCTCGGTGTCGATCGCGAGGACGGCAAGGTCTCGCTCAACGTGGTGAGCACCAAGTTCTTGGGAGACAACGCGAGCATCGATTTTTGGGTCGCTCGCATGCTCTCGGAACTCGCCGGTTGGGCCAGCCGGAACCCGAGTCCCGACCTACAGGCGCTGGTGATGTTCGACGAGGCCGATATCTACATGCCAGCCATGCGCAAGCCGGCCACCAAAGAACCGATGCTGGATCTGCTTCGTCGAGCACGGTCGGCAGGGGTCGGGGTGATGTTGGCGACGCAGAGCCCAGGGGACTTGGATTACAAGTCTCGCGACAACATCCGCACGTGGTTCGTCGGGCGCGTTGCGGAGAAGACGGCAATCGCGAAGATGCAACCGCTGCTCAGCGACTGTCGCACCAACGTGAAGGGCAAGCTCGCGCGCCAGGATATCGGCGAGTTTTTCATGCTCCAGTCGGGCAGTGCGATCGAGGTCAATGCGCATCGTTCGCTCATGGACACCGAGCAGCTGGCAGAAGACGAAATTCGCGAGTTGGCGCGGTCCGACGAGTAGCTCTTCGTCGAGCCGAATCCACAAGCAGGCGGCGGAAGCTCACGGTTTCCGTCGCTTGTTCAATTGCCCGCCACCCTTCACCAAACCCCTTTCACGCCCCAACCACCAATCCCCGTCAAACCAAATCCAACCTTTTCGATGTTCGAACCACCCACCCCGACGACCACCGTCGCCATCGATCACCACCACCACCCGAGGCACCAAACCGCGTACCCCTCCCCATCACACCAACCCTCTCTCCGCGACTCGCACGCAACACCCCGCGGCGTGGGCGGCGATCCTGACAGCCACCGCCAACCTTGAGGTCGCAGGGGCGATCGGGCAGGCTTGTCGCATGAGTTGTCGGCGTCGTCGTTGGTCTTTGGGGTTGGTCGCGAGCTTGGCTCTGGTCGTTGCGTGTGGGGACGACGGGGGAGCGACGCCGACGGAGGATTCGGGAAGCACGACGGGGACTCCGGGGACGACGGGGTCCGAGGGGGCCGACGAGACGGGGAGCAGTGGCAGTAGCGGCGAGGTGGATGTGGATGCGAACTGCAGCGTTCGCTATCGCTGGGAGCCCGGGGGGGGCGACGTATCGAGCTTCCCGACGCTGGAGATGGTGGCGGAAGATGCTTCGACGCCGACCGGCTATCGCGTCTCGCTGTCGGTCGACGACTATCCAGATCTGTCGGGTTATGGGCCCTATACCGACGAGATTGCGACGGCGATGTCGAGCCTCGACGGGTTCGGTATCCAGGGAGAGGCCTTTGCTCGCTTCGACGGGGCCCTCGACGCGAAGGCGCTGCCTCCGGCGAATGCGGAGGCGTCGGTCGACGATGCGATCGGGATCGTGGTGATGCCGGAGGGGGGCGAGCCCTACCTGGCTCCGGTGGGCGTGGAGCTGACCGATGGCGGCGAGACGGTGATGGTCTACCCGATGTTCCCGCTGCCGCACGGGACGAACGTCGCATTTTGGATCAAGTCGGACTTTGCGGTGTCGGAGGGCGATTGCCTGGCCGCGTCGGCCGGGATGCGAGAGCTGCTCGACAATGTGGAGGGCGAGGTGGGCGATGCGCTCACGGCGTTGCGCGACATGGGCGTCGTGGAGTCGGGCGACGACCTGGCGACGCTCCAGCCCTATCCCACGCAGAGCACGGCTCGAGTTTCGTATGCGGTGGCCGAGCACATCGCGAACATGCCGGAGAGCGAGTTCACGCTCACCGACACGACCTGCGAGCTGACCGAAGAGTTCAACTACTGTACGTCGACGTTCTCCTCGACGGACTATCGCAACGCAGAAGGGGTGGTGACGGTCGATGTGGACGCGGTCGAAGGACAGACGTCGTGGGACCTGGTGGTGCACTCGTGGCTGCCGCTGACGGGCACCGCTCCGTATCCGACGGTGCTGTATGGCCACGGGCTGACGGGGAGCGGTGAGCAAGGCTCGGCGCTGGCGGGGACGGCCATTCCGCGGGGGTACGCGGTGGTGGGCATCTCGGCGCTGATGCACGGCGACCACCCGAGCCTCGGAGGCAAGAGCCTCGACGGACTGTTGGCGACGCTGGCGTTTTTCGCGGCCGATCTGGAAGAGGGCAAGATCGATGCGCTGCGGCTTCGCGACCACCTGCGTCAGTCGACGTACGACAAGCTGCACGTGACCCGGCTGCTGCAGAGCGGGCCCGACCTCGACGGGGACGAGACGCCAGACGTCGACCCGGAGCAGCTGGCCTATCTGGGAATCTCGCTGGGCGGGGTGATGGGCAGCGAGCTGCTGGCCCTGACCGATGCATTCCAGGGCGGGGTGCTCATCATGCCGGGCGGGCGAGTGACGACGGTGATGACGGACCCGATGGGCAGCTTCGTCGACGTGCTGTCGCTGCTGGTGCCGGGGGATTTCTCCGATGGGGACGAGCGGCGCTTGTTCGCGCTGCTCCAGACGGTGCTCGACGGTGGTGATCCCTCGACCTACGGGGCCAATGTGCTGCACGATCGGCTCGACTTTGCCCCGAACGCGCCCGATCTCCTGGTGGGGGCGGTGCTCGACGACAACACGGTGGTCAACGCGGCGAACTGGGCGTTGTCGCGGGCCTTGGGCATCGACATCGTGCCGCCCACGCTGCGGCCCGTGCCGGGCCTGGGCGAGACGGCAGCGGTTCCGGTCTCGGGCAACATGGCGGACGGAGTCACGGCGGGTCTGCTGCAGTTCGACGTGATCGCGAACGACGAAGGGGAGGTGATCATGGGTACCCACATCAACCTGTCGTTCTCCGAGGTGGGGCTGACGGCGTGGTGGGGATTCTTGGATTCCCTGTTCGCGGACGGTACGGCGACGATCAACGACCCGTATGTCGAGGTGGGCCTCGACCACGCACGCTGAGAACGGGTCGGGCGTACCCTGCGTGGGGTTCCCCGACATGTCGGGAGTCACGCGGGTGTAGGGCTTTGGCCGAGCGAGCGCGGCGAGCCTGCAAGGGGGTCGATTGGGCCCTTCGATCGACGCGCGGTTTCATCCTTCGAGGGGCGGGGGATGGACGGTGTTCTCGAGCGAGCGTGATCGGCGTGTTCGTGAAGGCGGTCGAAGTCGCTCGCCGGGCCGTGACTTCGTCCTCTATCCTGAGACGGGGGCATGGAGCACCAGGGCACACCGGGCTGTCGAATCAGCGGCAAGCTGCTGATCGGCGGACGGAAGACGTACAAGGAGGAGGCGGCAGGGCGCGACCTCGCGGCGTTCGTCGACCAGCTTCCCGAGGCCCTGCGCTGGTTCTTCGAGGAACGATTTCTGCCCACGAGTTGGTACGACGCGTCGTGCCTGGAGACGATCCAGCTCGAGTTTGCGCGGTGGCTGGACGAGGACCCGGGCCGAGTGGCGCGGCGGCTCGGAGGCAAGACGGCCTACGAGAACGCGGGCTCGGTGGGGCGGATCTTGATGTCGCTATTCGGGTCGCCGCAACGCGTGGCGAAGTACCTGCCCGACTACTGGGGCCGGCTCTACGACAGCGGCGTGGTCGAGGCGGACTACGATCGCACCACGGGCCTGTTGTCGATCACGATCCGCGAGTGGGAGAGCCACTCTCCGCTGATGTGCCTCAACCCCTTGGGATCGATCGAAGAGATGTCGCGACGCTTTCGGGAGCCTCGCTTCATCGATGGCCGGAGGGTAGCGTGCGTGGCCACGGGCGCCTCTGCGTGCCGCTACGAGCTGCGCTACGCGTCGCTCTGAGCTCGCGCCCGGGTGGGGGCTAAGGGTCGTTCACCCAGATCTCGACGACCCAGGAGGGCAGGAGATCGCTGACGTAGGTGTCACTCCCTCGCACGAGGAGTAGGTCATCCGCGCCGTCGCCGTTGACGTCGCTGGTGAGGACGTCGACCGAGTCGAGGTCCCAGGGCGAACCGATGAACTCGGCATTGCCCGGGTTGGCATCGAAGAGCGAGTGGCCCCACTGCACGGACGAGCCCTCGTCGGAGACGAACAGCAAATCATCGCGGCCATCGGCGTCGAGATCGGCCACGTGGGCCCTGGACCAGTTGCCATCGGCATCGAAGGTGAGGGTGGCATCTGCACCGTGACCCGTGCGGATCTGGAGTTCGAGCTGATCACCCTCCCGGCGCTGCGTGGCGAGGTCATGGAACCCGTCGCCATCGAAGTCGCCGACCCACATCGTGGTGGGCTCTGGCTCGGTGAGGGCGAAGGGGTCCTGCCACGGGGCGGAGTACTTCAGGACCTCGCCGCTCTCGGCGGCCCACAGCAGCTCGTCACGGCCGTCGCAGTCGAGGTCGGCCTTGAGAACCTGGGCGCTGCCGTTGGGGCTGAAGGTCCAGGGCATGTAGCGCTCGGTGGGGATTCCCGCTGGATCGATCACCACCACGACTTCGTCCAGCCCCTGGACGGCGAACCCGGGCTCACCGTCGTCGCCGAAGCGCCCAGTTTCGAAGTAGGGGCGATGCCCGAGCGGGGTGATGTCGGACAGCTCGTGGCACCACGTGGCCGTGAACCCGCCCCCGCGATCGACCTCGAATGCACAGACCTGCTGGCGATTGTCGGCGTGACCCCAGAGCAAGACCTCGGGGAGAAAGCCGCTGCGGTCGATGGTGGCCGCGTAGGGAACCTGGTCGATGGCCATGCTCGTCGCGGCGGGGGCGAAGGTCCCGTCCGCCTGCCCCAGCTGGATCCCGACACGGGGCGGATCTTGGGAGACGAGGGTCAGGGCGTCGGCCCGGCCATCACCGTTGGCATCGCCGATTGCGAGCAGGATGTCGGAACCGGCCTCTCGTGCCTCGAGGCAGAGCTGACCGGGAACGGAGAGACCATCACCGCAGACGTCGGATTCGCTGCCGCACGCGGCCAGAGGCATTGCCAGCAGTACGAGAAAACGACGCATGCTTGACTCTAGCGCGGGGGTCGGGGGCCGCAAGCAGCTTGGGATGCGTTCGCGGCATTCCCCTCGAAGGAAGGAAACGCCGCGAACGGTGGCTCGTCCCTCACGCGGAAGCGGGCACGAGGCCCAAGGGGCCCAAGAAGTCCGCCTTACCCAGCGGAATACCCAGTTGGCGCATGATTCCGTAGGCGGTGGTCAG
Source organism: Myxococcota bacterium (assembly GCA_039028615.1). Classification (GTDB taxonomy): domain Bacteria; phylum Myxococcota_A; class Polyangia; order Nannocystales; family Nannocystaceae; genus Paraliomyxa. Next base: position 152,369 of record JBCCHT010000026.1, read on the forward strand.
GTGGAAGTAGACGTTGGGAATCGAGAAGTCCTTGGCGAGGTCGTCGGTTCGGATCTCCATACCCTTGATGGCGGGGATGGTGACCATGCGCTCCGCGGCTCCCTCGGCCTTCTCGGCGGTGACCGACTCGAGGAAGGCCCGGGTCTTGGCCACTTTGTTCCGCAGGTCGTCGAGGGTCTGCTCGTCGTCGAGGATCTCCGGGCGAGCGACGCCCCCGATGCGATCGGCGAGCAGCGTGGCGTTGTTGCAGGCGAACTGAACCTGGCCGCGGAGGGTGTACATGTTGGGGTACAGCCGCTGCTCGAGCAGGACGTCGAGCGGGATCTCGTTGTCGCTGCAGAAGGCCTCGGCCTTGTTCAGCCACCCCTCGAGGTTGGTGAACATCTTGAGCAACTGGGGAATGGTCTGGTGAAAGAGGGCCATGGTGTTTGCTCCGATCTGGGTTCGGGGTCTAGTCGACGCGCTCGACTCGGAAGCCGCGGTTGGTGTCGAAGCCGACGTGGTCTCGAATGGCCTCGACGGCGGGGTTCGGGTTTCGATAGCTCCACACCGCGTTCTCGGCGTCGCGGAAGCTGGAGTAGGTGGCCTGGCCCTTGAGGGGGCAGGTCGACTCTTGGTCTGTGGTCTGCAGCACCAGGCCGCGGGTGGCCTCGGGCGCGAAGTAAGGAACGGCCGGGAAGGTCCGGTCTTTGAAGTGCTCTTCGAGCTCGAGGACCTGGTCGGTCTCGAGGAGGAGCTCGTCGCCGAAGAACACTCGGTAGGGCCGGGTCGCGGCACGGATGGTTGCGAAATGGTCAGGCATGGGTCTTGGCTCCGGACAATGAGAGGCGGTCGTCCCGCGGCGGTCGCCTGGGAAGCACTCCTCAGGGGCCGCAAGGGTCCAAAATCCGCCGTTTCGAGGTCGTTGGCCGCCGTTTGGCGGGCTCGATGAGGACTATATGGGCTGGTCCGTACCGCGTCATCGCGCAATACTTGGCGGCCTCGGTGCATCGATGCACACCGGGGCAAACGCGGGGGCAGAGCATGAATTGGGACGATCTGCGCTTCTTCCTCGCGGTATGCCGCCATGGTTCCGTGACCGGCGCGGGCAAGCAGCTCGGCGTCACCCACACCACGGTGGCTCGGCGCATTGCGGCGTTCGAGGAATCGGTGGGCACACGCCTATTCGACCGCACGCGTGACGGCTACGGGATGACGCAGTCGGCCGAGGACATCTACCACCGGGCCGAGGCGGTGGAGGTCAGCTTGATCGACATCGAGCGCAGTGTGTTCGGGCGGGATGCCGAGCTGAAGGGTCCGCTCAAGCTCACCGCGCCCGATCACCTCACCGACGTGGTGATTGCACCCCACATGTCGAAGCTCCGTCAGATGCATCCCGGCATCGAGCTGGAGTTGTTGTCGACGACCGCGGTGCTGGACCTCGATGCCCGGCAAGCCGACCTCGCGCTGCGAATTACGCGGGCCCCTCCCGACTACCTCATCGGACGCAAGATCGTGCCGGTGGAGCTGGGTGCGTACGCGAGCGCCTCGTACATCGAGGAGCACGAGGGCAGCCCCGAGTTCATCTTGTATCGAGCAGACACGGAATCGAAGTGGATGCAGCTGTTCCCCCCAGGTGAGGTCGCCCTGCGGGTGGAAGGGGTGAGCACCGTTTATGCGGCGGTCAAGAACGGAGTGGGGATCGGCTGGCTCCCGTGTTTCTTCGCCGACGTCGATCCAGAGCTTCGGCGAATCGAAACTCCAACGAGCCCGACCGAGTGGGGGCTGTGGATCCTCAACCACGTCGACTTGAGGGGCACCGCCCGCGTCCGAGCGGTCCGCGAGTTCCTCGTCGAGACCATCGAGGGGCAGCGCGACCTGATCATGGGGAAACACTCGCGCCTGGCCAAACTCCGCTGAGTGAACGGGATGAGCAAGGAGGTCGAGCGTGTGTTCGTGACGGGGGCGACCGGACTGGTCGGGCGCGCGGTGGTGAGCAGACTGCGGGAGCGGGATGGTGCCGTGACGGCCTCGGCTCGTGCCGTTCCCGATGACGCTGGAGCCGACGACCTCGTGCGGTGGGTCGCGGGTGATCTGCGGGAGCTGTCGGGCTGGCAGGAGCAGCTCACCGGGCACGAGACGCTGGTGCACTGCGGTGCGCTCGTTGGACCGGGGCACTCCGCAGCCGACTCCATGCGAGTCAACGGCCAGGGCACGCGCGAACTCCTCGAAGCGGCGAGCCGAGCCGGTGTCGAGCACTTCGTGCACATCAGCAGCACGGGGGTGTACGGCTACGAGCAGGGTCGCTACGGAGAGGACGACCCGCTCACCATCGATGTTCGCGAGCCCTACGTCGCCTCGAAGGTCGAGGCCGAGCGCGCCTGTCAGTGGGCGCGGACCGAGACGAGCATGAGCATCACCGTCTTGCGTCCGAGCATGATCTACGGCGCGAGCCCCCGCGGCTTCTTGCCGATGTTCGCGAGCGCGATCGGCGAGGGCAAGTTCAAGATCCTGGGCGATGGTGGAGCCCGCATGCCCGTGGTCAGTGTCGACGACGTGGCCGCAGCGGTGGTGCAGGTCGTGAGCACGCCCGAGGCGCGAGGCCAGACCTACAACATCGACGCCGAAGGCGAGGCCACGTGGCGGGAGGTCGTCGAGCTCATCGCCAGCCAGGTGGGCGCGGCGCCTCCGAAGTCGATCCCGCGCTGGGTCGCGGCGAGCGTCGCCCGCGTCGCGCAGTGGATCAGCGCGTTGCCCGGTGTGCCGCCGTCACCCCTGCATCCCGTCTTGGTCGAGATGATGACCCGCAGCTATCGCTATGACATCTCGCGGGCCAAGCAGACGCTGGGGCTCGAGCCCACGCCGTGGGCCGAAGGCATCACGGCGGCGCTGTCCGAGATCGCATCCCGTTGATGCGGGGTTGAATCCTCCGGCGTGCCCTCGGCCCAGGGGGCAGGGACCGAGGGCACGCGATGGAGGAACTCTATCGCTCGACCGGGACGAGGCCGAGCTCGTAGAACGACACGGTACCGCTGACCTCGTTGGTCACGACGACCAGTGGGGTGCCCGTGGGGCTGTCTTCTTCGCCGATGAAGACGAGGCCTTCGGGTGCGAGGTCGTCGGCAGTGCCCGCCTCGGCGTCGCCCATGAAGTCGCGCCGGTTGATGTACATGAGCCACTCGGGGGCGCTGGGGTCCGCGAGATCCCAGACCATGAAGCCGCCGACGCGCTCGAGGCCGACGAAGACGTAGGCGTGGCCGAAGGCCTCGCCGACCACCAGACCCTCGGGCTCGGGGCCCTTGGCGTCGCTGCGCGAGTCGAAGGAGCCGTTCTCGTCGTTCGTCGAGTTGAAGTCGTCGGGGAAGGCGACCGCGACGGCCTGCTCGATGGCGTCGCCGCTGTCCCACACGACGTTGCCTGTGGCGTCGAACACGGTGATCGAGCGCGAGCCGTACGAGAATAGCTGCTCGTACTCACCGTTACCGTCCGCGTCGCCGTTGACGGTGGTGACCTCCAGGCGGCCGAGCGCTTCCTCGAGCTGGAGGTCGGCCGCGTTGGGGAACGCGGTGGGATCGAGGGTGAGGTCTTCGACGCGAACCTCCTCTTCGAAGCCGTCGTAGTCGCGCGCGTCCCCTTCGTTGGCGGTGATCAGGTAGGTCGCGCCCGCGGCCTCGAACGAGGCGATTGCGTCCGGCTGCCGCATGCCCCACACGGGCACGGGGCCGATGTTGATGGCGTCGTCGCGATCGCTGGGATCGATGCCGGTCACGCTGTGGTCGACGAAGCCGAGGCCCACGACCTGCGTGACCAGGCCGCCGTTGAGGTCGACCACGGCCATCGCGTTGTTCTCCTGGAGGGTCACCCAGGCAGTATTGGAGTCGGCAGACACCGCCACGTACTCCGGCTCGAGGTCCTGCGCGATGCTCGAGCCCGGGCCGAAGATCCGGGTGGAGCCGTCGATGTGGGCGGGGGTCAGGGCCTGGAAACCTGCGGTGAGGACATCACCGTCGTCGAGGTTGTCCGCGCCACGGGCCAGATCGATGATGCTCACCGATCCCTCGGGGTCGACTTGGCCGGGCTCGTAGCCCTCGGGCTCGCCTTCGTTGGCCACCACGACCGCGCTACCGTCAGGGGTGAAGGTGACCATGTCCGGGAGCACGCCGACCGTGATCGACGACAGCTCCGTGCCGTCGGAGTCGAAGAACACGACCTCGCCGGGCGCGAAGTCATCCACGTTGGGGAAGCTGGCCGCGACCACCCCATCGTGCACGGTCACCGAGGTGGGGCCAGCCAGATCGGGGTTGGACGGGGTCAGGGCCTGCACGAAGGCCGGCATCGTGGGATCGGAAACGTCGAGGATGTCGATCACCTGGTCGTTGCCGTTGGTCACGAACAGCGACTGGCTGATCGGATCGAACGCCGCGATCTCGGCCGCGCCTTCGTCGTAGATCTCGGCCAGGGGCTCGGGGGCGTAGCGACCGATGCGGTTGATCTCCAGCTCCATCGGCGGCTCTTCGCCCGTGCTGTCGGTGCTGTCGGTGCCTTCTGTGTCCCCGGTCTCACCCCCGGTGGTGCCTCCGGCCGTGCCACCCGTGGTGAAGCCCGTCGCTCCACCCGTGCTCGAGTCGCCCCCAGGCTCCCCCGAAGTGTTCTCTGCGTCGTCTCGGGTCGTGGCGGGAGGGGGAGCGTCGCCCGTCGTCGTGGCGAGGCCGGAGGTCGTGCCCCCGCCGATGCCCGAGCTCCCGTCGCCCGACGCGGTGGTGTCGTCCGCACAGGCCAGGGCGAGGCAGGCCAACGCGGCGAGCGTGGCGCGGGACGTGAAATTGATGCCGACAGTCATGAGTCTCTCGACGTGGAGTACAAACCCGCACTGTCACACCGGGGTCCCGTCGACCTCACAAGGGGTCTCGCAGGCGTCACATCTACGTCGGTATAACGACCTCCATGTCGGATTCCTCTGCGCTGCAGGCTCTGGAGACCCGGGGGTTCGTCGTGCTCGAGGGGCTCCTCGATGCGCCGCAGCTGTCGCGGGCGCGCGAGCAGCTCGAGCCGCTGCTCGAGGTGGGCCCCGCGGGGCGCAATCACTTCGAGGGCACCAAGACCCAGCGGGTCTACTCGGTGGTGGCGTATGACGAGATCTTCGGGGAGATGGTCCTGCACCCACGGGTGCTCGCGATCGTCGACGCGCTGCTGGAGCCCAACTATCTGCTGACGGCGAGCCAGGCCATCGTGATTCACCCGGGCGAGACGCCGCAGCCCGTGCACTACGACGATGGGTTCTACGGTCTGGCCCGTCCGCGGCCGCCGGTCAGCATCTCGACCATCTGGGCGCTCGACGACTTCACGGCTGCGAACGGGGGCACGGAGATCATTGCCGGGAGCCACCGCTGGGACGATGCACAGACCGAGGCGGCGAAGCTCGTCGATCTGCACAACGACCCGGGGGCGAGGGGGGCACGGATCGACGCCGAGCTCGGGCCGCTCGAGATGAAGGCGGGGTCCTGTGTGGTCTTCGCCGGGACGATGTTGCATCGCGGCGGGGCGAACCGATCGCAGATGCGTCGTCGGGCGGTGAGCCACCAGTACTGTCAGCCGTGGGCGCGGCAGCAGGAGAACTTCATGCTCTCCATTCCCCGAGCGCGAGCGGCCGCGATGCCGCCTCGCCTGCAGGGGATGTTGGGCTACTCCATTCACCCGCCCTTCATGGGTCACGTGGCGGGGCGCACCCCGACCAAGCTCCTCGATCCGCAGTGGCGTAATCCGCTGGAGACCGACAATTCCTGAGCTCAGTCGAAGGTGCGCTGGATCGACTCTCGAAGTACGCTCGATGCATCGGCGGGGAGCAGGCCCCCGTGGCCGCCGATGAGCTTGTCGAAGGGAAGGCTGGCCAATCGCTCGAAATCTGGGCGTAGCGTGCCACCCGGTGGGGTCTGGAGCTTGCGCCACGGAGGCCCGATCTGCGCTGGATTTCGGAAGCCCAGCATCGCGGTGATGATCTTGGCTCCGGTGGACATCAATGGATGCGGAGCCCAGTGCTGCACCGCGTCGCAGGTCACGACCAGCCCGCCGTCGCGATCGACGTGCAGCGCGGTCTCGGGGATTTTCACGTCGCGGAAGCGGAAGACCCTCACCCCCGGGAGCGGAAGCTCAGTTGCCTCGGTCAGCTCGGCGACCCCGTCCTCGGCATTGGCAGACCAGCGCTTGGCCCCGTAGCGATCGACGTAGTACGCGTCGTCCATGCCGTGGCCGCCGATCTTCATGACGTGCGCCACTCGGCCCAGCGTATCGAGGGCGCGCTCGCCTTCTTCGTTCAATCGCACCGCATTGACGAGGGTCAGCTCGCCTTCGTGGCGAAGCACCACCATGTTGCGAATCAACCGCACCAGGGGCTTGAGCATGACGGTCCCGGTCACGAACCAGGCGTCGTCGAAGATCGGTTGGAGTTCGCCGTGAGGCGTGGCCGCGGGAAATTGAGTCGACATTGGTGGTGTGCCTCGAATTCAGGACGCTCGGGATGAGCGTGTTTTGCGCGTGTTCGTAGACGACGACGCCGTGGCCGGAGACCAAAGTTCTCGTGATTGTTTGAGAATTTGTGTTTCCGGAAATGCTTGTTTCCTATTATAGGGATCGATTTACGGAATGCAACATTTCTGGAATGGAAAGTTTCTGCTATTAAGTGAGTCGAGATGGCGAACGCGAACCGGCGTCCGGCGAAGGCTCGCGGGCGCAAACGAGATGCCGATCGCACGGACGCCATCCTGGCCGCCGCCGGAGAGCTGCTCCTCGAGGTGGGGTTCGATCGGCTCCGGGTGCAAGACGTCGCGGCGCGAGCCGGGGCGGGCACGGGCGCCATCTATCGGCGGTGGCCCAAGAAGGAAGCGCTGCTGGCCGAGGCGATCCGGGCGATGCCCGATGTCGATGCGGCGGTGACCGACGACCCGGTCGCCGACCTGCGGACCCTGATCGCCGACAAGTGCCGGGCGACCACGGAAAAGCCCGACCTCGTGCCTGGTCTGATCTCGGCGATGCGTGCCGACCCGGGCATCGAGCGTGCGGTGAAGGACGGCATCAACCTCGACTACCTGCGCGATGCGGTCGCTCGTATCGTCGGTCCGGACCACCCGCACCTCACGCTGCTGACCGATCTCGTCCCCGCGGTGTTGCTACAGCGGGCCGCGTTCACCCCCGAGGTCCTCGATGCCGACGCGATGACGGACGAACTCCTCTCGTTCATCCAGGCCGTGGGCGAGCAGCTTCAGTCGATCACTTCGAAGAGCAAGTAGAGCCCCGCGAGCGCCCCCAAGATGGCGGCCAGGCACAGGGCTCGGTAGGCGGCGGAGCCACGACCCTCGAGCCAGCGCTGGAACGTGCGGCTGAGGGTGGGGACGAGCAGCCAGCCGGTCATCGCCACGGTGATGGCGTTGCCGATGAGCACCGCGCTGGGCTTGGACAGGGGCTCGAGTAGGGGCGACGCGACGAGCTGGAGCAGCATCACCGAGGGGTACAGCGCCAGCAAGACCAGCAGGTTGATCTTCCAGACGGGGGGCTTGGTCGTCAGCCGCGAGGAGAGCCACTGCTCGAACGCGGGTTTTTGCATCGAGCCGCGGTAGCTGTAGCCCTGCTTCTCCGCCGTCACGAGCAGCTGGCGTCGGGTGTCGCTGTCGAGCCACTTCAGGCAGCTGCTCAACGAGTCGAATTGCAGCTGGGTCGTGTAGGCCACGCCTGCGCTGGTGGGGGTGCTCGATGTGTCCTGGCCCAGAAATCCGGGGAAGCCCTGGGCGGCCTCTTCGAAGCGGCGCTGGATCTCGGCGAAGGCCGCGGCCTGCTTGGACGTGCCCTCGTAGTGGATGGTGTAGACGAAGGCGCCCCGCTTCGGTTGCGTGGAGCTGTGGTCGGGCGTGGTCATCGGCGCGCGCGAGGGGTGACCGTACCCGCAGCGAGGCGGCGAGACCAAGCCGAACTAGCGAGGCGCGGGGGGCAGGGGAATGCCCACCCGCTCGGCGTCGGCGAAGCGCCCTTCGGCTCGGTAGTGCTCCGCCAGGATCTGCAGCAGCTCCAGGGAACGCGCGGGGTGGAGCCGCTGGAAAAAGGCCGAGGCGGCCTCGGGTCGGCCTATCTCGGCGTAGGCACGCACGCAGTCCTTGGCGGCCGAATCGGCGAGGCCGGCGGAGTGCTCGAGGGTGCGGGCGTGGATGACCACGTCGACCCAGCGGTCGAGGGCGGCCTGGTTGTCGTGGCGATTGAAGGCGATCCAGCCGAGGCGATAGCGGGCGTACAGCTGCGAGCCGAGCTCGCCGCGACCGGAGGCCAGCAGATATAGAGGTTCGGCATTGCGGACCTCGTTGTCGGCAAAGGCGGCGTCGGCCAGCACGAGGGCCGAGGGACCGACGAGGGCGTGGTGGGGATGATTGCGGAGCAGGGCCTCGTAGTCGCGGTGGGCACCTTCATCGTCGCCCTGCGCCTGCCGGGTGGTCGCGCGCCCGTACCGAGCTTCGGCCATGAGCTCGTTGGGCAAGCCCGGACTCTCGAGAGCGCGGTCGTAGCTCTGCTCGGCCTGGTCCAGCCAGCGGTGGCGCTGCGCCGTGAAGGTTTCGTTTGTGCGGGCCCACTCCTCCTGCATCTCGATGTCGCTCGAGTCCAGCTGCTGCAGGGCGTGGGTGTAGTGCTGCTCGCTGGCCAGCGCGAGGTGCTCGGAGTAGGCCTCGGCCATCGCGAAGAGGGCTCGGGCGCGGGTCTCACCCTCCGTCTTTGACGCGATCCGCTGCTGCACGGCGATGCGGCGGTCGAGCGCGGCGTGCCGTGCCGTGAACGAGTCCTCGGGCTCGGGCTCCGACGCTGCGGTGTCCGCGGGCGCCGCGGTTGGAGCGTTGGCGGGGGCACATGCGCCCACCACCGCCGTCATCACGAGCCACGATCGAAGCACTGCCGGGCGCACGAGGGACCCTGACACCCCGGACGGCCGTGGGTTCCCGACGGGCGAGACTCGCCTCACTCTTCGGCGAGCGCGCGGAGCCCGGCAATGGTGACCCGCAGCGTCTGCTCGAGGCTCGACTCGAAATCGACGCAGGCGTGGGCGAGATCGGGGCGCTGGAGGGCTTCGTGCACGGCGGGGGCGGGGTGAGCCGCGGGCCACATGCCGACCATCTGGAAGTAGGTGACCTCGACGAGCTTACGTACCTGGGTCGCGGACAGCTCGGGCAGCGCCTGACCGATGGCCTGCAGCAACCCTCCCATGGGCTGCATGAAGCCGAGCTTGAACTCGACGACGACGTCGGTGGAGACGTTGCGCTCGAGCACGGTGGCCAGCACCGAAGCGAGGCGAGGGAAGGTCTCGTGCTCCATGGTGGCGGCCGTGATCGCGGACGCGAAGCCCCGGGCGTCGCCCGGCGAGCTGAGTCGCTGCAAGCGGGCGATGACCGCGTTGCTCCAGCGCTCCATCGCTTCGAGCATGAGGTGGAGGAACAGCTCCTCGCGGCTCTCGAAGTAGCGGTACACGCTCGCCTTGGAGATGTTGGCCTCGCGCGCGATGGTGCTGAGGCTGATCTCGTCGACCGGGCTCTGCTCGAGCATGCGGGTGGCCGCGTGCAGCAGCGCTGCCCGACGATGTTGCTTTTGCTCGTCGCTTCTTGCGCGTTTCCAGACCCCGGCCAATAACGAACCCTCAGTCTCCATGTTACGTCATCGGGCCGGGGTTGGCACGCCAGATACGGATTTTAGTCACGTATTCGACTTCTTAGAGGTTTTTCGATGAAAATCTTCGACAACGAACCGATGGTCCGTTATGTTCTTTCTCGGGTGCAGGACACCCGCCGAGGAGAAGCACGATGGGTAAGCAACGTTGGACCAGCAAGAACATCGAGGACCAGACCGGTCGAGTGGCGATCGTGACTGGGGCCAATAGCGGCATCGGGTTCGAGGCCGCCAAAGAACTCGCGGTCGCGGGCGCCGAGGTGATCGTGGCCAGCCGCAGCGAGGAGCGGGGCCGGACCGCAGTCGAGCAGATCCGCCAGGCGGCTCCGAGCGCGACCGTCGAGCTCATCGTGCTCGATCTGGCCGATCTCGGCTCGGTCGAGCGGTTCGCCGCCACCTTCACCGAGCGATACGACCGGCTCGACCTGCTGGTGAACAACGCGGGCGTCATGATGCCGCCGCAGCGCCAGGAGACGGCCGATGGCTTCGAGCTTCAGTTCGGCACCAACCACCTGGGTCACTTCGCGCTGACCTTGCGGTTGCTCCCAGTGCTGGCGGAGACCGAGGGCTCGCGGGTCGTCAACGTGTCGAGCTCGGCGCAGAACTTCGCCAAGTTCGACCTCGACGACTTGCAGTGGACGCAGCGCTCCTTCAACCGCATGGGGTCGTACGGCGCGAGCAAGGCCGCCAACATGCTGTTCACCCTGGAGCTCCAGCGGCGTCTGTCGGAGGCGGGCGTGTCCACGATCTCCACCGCCTGCCACCCGGGCTGGACGGGCACCAACCTCCAGGCGTCCACGCCGATGTTCCGCTGGCTCAACCCCATCTTCAGCATGAAGCCCTGGCAGGGGGCGCTGCCTACTCTGTATGCCGCAGTCGCGCCGCAGGCGGTGGGCGGCGGCTATTATGGCCCCGATGGCCTGGGCACGATGCGAGGCTATCCCGCTCCGAACAAGCCGGCGAAGCTCAGCACCGACGCCGCCGCGGCCAAGCGCCTGTGGGACCAATCGGAGGAGCTCGTGGGGCTGACCATGCCCTCCATTCGTGGCGCGGCCCGGGCTCACGCCAGCTGAGTCCAGCCGCGAAAACGACCACGGCTCGACATGGGTTCTCCATGCCGAGCCGTTGTTCGTGGGGCGAAGGGCTCGTCTACGCGAGCACGCCGGGCAGCGGCCCCGTGGAGTAGTTGGGGTTCCCGAAGTTGTCGATGTCGGCCCCCACCGCCTGCGCCAGGGCGATGAACAGGTTGTTGTGGGGCGTGTCGGAGGTGAAGCGGAGGAAGCGTCCGCTGTTGATCCGGTTCTGGTAGTTGCCCGCGATCACGTAGGGGACGCTCCAGGGCTCGTGCACCGCCCCGTCGCCCTGTTCGTTGACCCAGGCGACGACGGTGCTGTCGAGCAGGCGGGACCCATCGGCTTCGATGGTGTTGGCCAGCAAGTTCACGAAGTACAGGAACTGCTCGGAGTACCAGCGATAGCAGTTCTCGAAGTCGTCGAGCACGCTCTGCGAGTACGGCCACTGGTGTGACAGATCGTGGTGGTGCAGCGTGGCGCCGAGCCAGCTGAGGACGGTCCAGCTCTGGGAGACATGCCACTGCAGGCTGGCCACGCGGGTCAGGTCGCAGGAGAGCGCGATGGCCAGCAGCTCCATCATGAGCCGGCCGACCTCGGGGAAGTACTCGCCGGCGAGGTGGGGCATCACGGGCGGAGCACCGGGCACCTGGCAGTTCTTGGTGGTGCCCATCGCGTCGAGGGTCATCTCGAGCTCGCGAATGGCGTCGAGGTGCGACTCGAGCTTGGTGCGGTCGTTGCTGCCGAGCTTGCCGTTGAGGGTGTCGAAGTCGCTACGAACGTAGTCGAGGATGCTGTGGCGCCGAATCCGAATGCGCTCGAGCTGCTCGGGCGTGTACCCGGCGTTGGCGAAGATGGTGTAGAAGGCCGAGCGCGGGTCGTTCTCGGGGGCCAGCGGCTCGTAGGGCCCGCGATAGCACATGCGGCAGTTGAGCGGCCGCGAGGAGTCGAGGGTGGCGCGCACGCCCAGCTGGATCGACCGGAAGGTCGTGGTGGTGCCGATGTGATCGGCGATGACCTGGTCGATGGAGGGTCCGCCCGCCGAGCCGTCGAGCAGCTGCCCATTGGACCCGGTGGTGTGGTTCTTCGACACGATGTCGGTGGCGGTGAGGCAGTGCGCCATGCCCATGTCGTGGGGCGGGGCCTGCTCGCCCTCGAAGCGGCTGAGCATGTCGACCCCGTCGAGGATGAGCAGCTCGTTCTTCACCGGCTCGAGCGGGGCGAGCAGGCGACCGGGCTCCGAGGGGCTGTCGAGCACGAAGTCGGTCTCGCTGCCGATGGGCTCCCAGCGGCCGGGCACGGTGCCGTTGGGCTGAAAGAAGGTGACGAAGCGCGCTGGGTTGCCCTTTTCGGTCCCGGCCTTGGTCTCCATCGCCTCGAGGAAGGGCAGCGCGATCGCGATGCCGCCTGCGCCACGGAGTAGGGTTCGACGACTGAGTGGCTTGACCATCACTCACCTCCTTCGATGGCGGTGCGGTAGCGGAACGAGTCGAGCTGGGTCATGGCGACGATGAGCTCGCGGATGTCGTAGCCGGACTCGGCGAACTGGGCGGTGAGTGTTTGGATGTTGCACTCGTCGAGGCCCTCGCTCTCGCCGCGGCCGTGGGCGAAGCGCCACCACTGCGAGGCGGTACAGGCGGCCACCTCCTCGCTGCTGGCCATCAGCGCGCCCAGCTCGGTGACTCCGTCGAAGTCGGCGTCGACGTCGGTCTGCGCGAGCAGCCCGGTCGAGTCGATGGGCAGCCCGTTCTCCTCGGTACGGAAGCGACCGACGCCATCGTAGCTTTCGAAGCCGAAGCCGATGGGGTCGAACAGATCGTGGCAGCCACGGCACGCGGGATCGTTGGCGTGCTGCTCGTAGCGCTCGCGCGTGGTGGCGTCGTCGTCGATGTCGGGCAGGGTGGTGTCGACGTCGGGCGGGGGCGGAGGCGGGTGCTGGCAGAAGAACTGCCCCCGCACGTAGAGCCCGCGCGCGATGGGGTTGGTGCCGGCCGAGCCGGAGTAGCCCGACAGGACGCCGCCCATCGACAGCACACCCGAGACCTGACCGTGGCTCGGGGTGACCTGCTGCATCGAGTCGCCGCCCGGGGCATCCCAGCCGTAGAACGAGGCGAGGGTGGGATCGGCGAAGCTATAGTCGGCGGTGAGCAGCTCCGACAGCGTGCCGTCGCTCTCGAAGACCACGTGGTCGACGAAGGCGCGGGCCTGCTCTTGTTGGAGGGCGTTGATCGTGGCGTTCCACTCGGGAAACGCGGTGGGGTCCTTGTCGATGACGTCGAGCCGTTGGATGCCCAGCCACTGGTCGTGGAAGTGCTGCACCATCTCGCGGGCCTTGGGATCGTCGAGCATTCGACGGGCCTGCGCCGCGATCTCTTCGGTGGTGCCGAGCGCGTCGGCATCGGCGGCGGCGAAGAGCTCGTCGTCGGGCATCGAGCCCCACAAGAAGTAGGACAGCCGCGAGGCCATCTCGTCGCTGGACAGCAGGACGTAGCTCTCTGGCTCGTCCGTCGGGGTGCCGATCTCGATGCGGTAAAGGAAGTTGGGTGACTGCAAGAACGCCTGGATGAGGCTCTCGATGGCCGGGCGCTGCGCGTTGTCCTGACGGATCCCGTCGTAGAGCGCCTCGAGACCGTCTTGCTCCGCATTGGTCAGCGGGCGTCGCCACGCTCTGCGGCCAAAGTCGCCGATGAACTCGTGGATGCAGGTGTTCTCGTCGCTGGTGCAGGGAATGAGCGTCTCGACGTCATCGACCGCTCGCTCCGAGATCGCCTCGGCGGCCAGCATGTACTTGTTGGCGTTGATGAAGGTGACCGGTGACCCGCCTCCGATGGTGTCGAAGCCACCCACGCCCTCTTGGGGGAAACCATGGGTGACCGATGGGCGCGAGTCGTCGCCCAGCAGGTCGCGGATGGTGTTGTCGTACTCCCACGACGACAGACGGCGCAGCGGCGTGGTGCCCAGCTGCGGCCCATCGGCGTCGCAGTTGATCTGTTCACCCCCGCTGTCGCTGCCTCCGCTCTCGCTGCTACCCCCGTCGGCCGTGCCTCCGCTGCCATCCGCCTCGGTGCCTCGATCTTTGCACCCGACGATGGCGAAGACGGAGGCCACCAGGCCCATCCGCACTACGCTCGTCACCCTCACGCGATCGGATTAGCACGCGCGTTCGCTCGTAATCGGTGACCTTCCGCAACGAACGACGAGGCCGAAACGGTGAGACAAAAACGAAGCGAACGAGCTTCGAGCACTCGTTCGAGGTGCCGCGTTTTGCCCCACGCGTAGAGCCATGGCGAACGGCATTCCGACACGGAACAACGGATCGTCGTTGCTCGTGGCTAAGGGCAACCCCGATCAGTTCGCCACGCACAGGCCCGGCTCGGCGCCGACGCAGGTCTTGTCGGGCACACCCTCCGGCCAGAACGGATCGCACGTGGAGCCGGGGAGCAAGGCGGGGCAGGGGTCGGGGCCGTCGACGGGGCACAGCGCGGTACAGCAGCCCGACGAGCCCTCACAGCCCGGCACCAGCTCGCCGTTGATGCACGCGAGGCCGGCCGGGCACGCGTTGATGAACTCGCAGGGCGCACCCACCATGGTCTCGGGGCGGGAGCCATCGGGGACGCAGGTGAAGCTGTCGCTGAAGGTGGGGTAGCAGGCCTGGTCCTGGGGGCAGTCTTGCACCAAGGGATCACAGCCCGCGGTGCAGATGTTGAGCACGCCGTCGCCGGTGATCTGACACGTGTCGCAGGGATCGGGGCAGCCCGGGTTCTTGAAGTCGCCGGTGCAGAACTCGATGCACGAGCCCATGTTGGTCTCTTGGTCGACGTTCCAGCACATCGAGGTGCCGTCGCAGTCGTCGATGCCCGAAAGTCCTCCGCCCTTCGCCGTGCACGGCTCGCCCGGTCCGGCCGGATCGCGAGCGATCGGTACGCACATGGTGTCGTTCCATGCGCTCCCCCCGTCGCTCGAGTAAGGCATGCACTTGTAGCCGGGCGGGCAGTTCTGCTCGATGGTGTTGCAGCTGTCGGGGAAGTCGGGGATGACGGTGCCCGTCTCGCTTGGTCCGGTGGGCGTCGACGTCTCCGCGGTGCCGTCGGGATCGATACCGGTCGTGGTGTCGGTGGTCGGCTCGGGTGCGGTCGACCCCGTCGAGCCGTCGGCCTGGGTCTCGGCGGCGGAATCGGAACCCCCCGACTCCGTCCCCGCGGCGGGGCCACAGGCGAGAGGAAGCAGCACCAACGAAAGCAAACGGGCGTGGCTCCAACGGCAGTCCATGCCCAATTATTACCAATTTGACAGGGGCCGTGTCTTCGCTCTTTGGTTGCGCCCATGAAGCTTACGACGATCGGTGCGTTGCTCTTGGTGTCGACTCCGCTCGCCTGTGGAGACGACGGCTCCACCCCCGCGGGGTCGACGGGGTCGACGGGCGCGGTGATGGGCAGCAGCAGCTCGGAGGGAGGCGACACCGTGGGCACCAGCGAGGGCGGGGGCACCGAGGCCGCGAGCAGCTCGGGGGCGGCCGACTCGACCGGGGTCGACGGCGACGAGCAGCCCGAGGACGTCTTGTGGGCCGATCGTGTGCTGAACATCGCCCATCGTGGAGGACGCGCGGAGCGGCCCGAGCACACGCTGGTGGCCTATGACCACGCGCGCGAGGCCGGGGCCGACGTGCTCGAGCTCGACGTGCACGCCACGGCCGACGGGGTTCTGGTGGTGATGCACGACGACACCGTCGATCGCACCACCGATGGCGAGGGGCTGATCCAGGAGCTGACCCTCGAGGAGATCAAGGCGCTGGATGCCGGGTACGACTTCTCCGAGGACGGCGGCGCGACGTTCCCGTACCGGGGCATGGGGCTCGAGGTGCCGACCCTCGAGGAGGTCTTCGAGGCGCACCCCGATGCGGCCTACGTCATCGAGATCAAACAAGCTGCGCCGTCCATCGTGGGGCCCTTCCTGGCGCTGTGCAACGACGCGCAGGTCCACGACCAGATGGTCGCCAGCGCGTTCGCGGCGTCGACCCTCGAGGAGATCCGCGAGCAGGATCCCGAGATGCCCACGAACTTCGGGGTGACCGAGGTGCTCGCCTTCCTGGCCGTGACCGACGAGACCGCCGACGAGTATGTGCCCCCGGGGCAGTTCCTCCAGGTGCCGCCCGAGCAGTCCGGCATCCCCATCCTGACGCCCGCGTTCATCGAGCGCGCCGAGCAGTTCGAGCTGAAGGTGCACGCCTGGACGATCAACGACGAGGCACAGATGCAGGAACTCATCGAGCTGGGCGTGGACGGGATCATCACCGACCACCCGACGGTGCTCGATGGCCTGCTCGAGTAGCGCGCTGCTCAGCTCGGCGGGGCGCCGTCACGGAGCGCGATGCGGGCCTTGTCGAGGCTCTTGCGCACGCCCACCGTGTTCGGGTGGGTGGGGCCGAACGAGGCCTCGCAGGCCTCGGCGGCGCCCGAGAACGCCGCGACCGCGTCCTCGAAGTTGCCTCGCAGGGCGTGGATGTTGCCCATCTGATTGAGCACGCCGGCCATGAGTTGGTGCTTGGGTCCGTAGGCGGCGTCGGTGATCTGGCGCGCTCGCTCGAGCAGGCGGAGCGCACGGTCATCCTGCTCCCGGAGGTCGGCGACGATCCCCAGGTTCATCAGAATGCGACCGACGAGCGGGTGCTGCGGGCCGAAGAGCGTCTCGCGGATCTCGAGCGAGCGTGTCATCAGACGATCGGCCCGCTCGAGCTCACCCGCCTTCATGGCGAACAAACCGAGGTTGTGCAGCGAGGCCGCGACCTTGTTGTGGGACGGGCCGAAGACGGCCTCGTTGATCTCGAGGGCGCGCTCGAGGCTGCTGCGGGCCTGCTCGAGCTGCCCCTGCTGGCGCTGGACGTCGCCGATGGAGTGCAGCAGCTCGGCCACGTGCGGGTGCTGGGGGCCGCGGGTCTGCTCGACCACCGTGAGGGCGTGGTCGAGGTGCTCGAGGGCCTGCTCGTAGTGACCGAGGTGCGCATGGATGGAGCCGACGCCCATGTCGGCCGAGACTCGTAGCGGGTGATCGGGCTCGTACAGCTCGGTCACGAGCTTCAGGCCACGCTCTTTGTGGTCGAGGGCCTCCTGGGTCTTGCCCGCGCTGTGCAGCGCCTCGCCGACGCCCATGTGGAACGACGCGAGTAACTCGGGTTCGTCGAGCCGATCCATCAGGCCACGCGCATGACCGATCCACCGCTCGGCTTCATCGGGCTGCTCGAGGACAATGCCGTACTGCCGCACCAGGACGATCGCGATCTTGCCCGCCCGGCGGTCGAGCGAATGCCCGAGGGCGTCGAAGTACGCTTGCTCGAGGATCTTCAGGGCGGTGGGGTCGCTGTCGTGGGCGAGGGCCTGGCCTTGGAGCACCGCGACATCGACGGACAGCGGGGGAAAGTCGAGGTCCTCGGTTCGGGCCTGGAGCGCGGTGGCCTGCGATGCCGCGTCCTCGTAGCGACCGGCACGGTATAGAGCCTCGACGCGGGCGAGCGTTTGGCGGGCCTGCTGAACCTGCTGGGCGAGCTGGGGATCGTCGGGCTCTGACTGGTCCGCAGGGAAGACGTCGGACTGGGCACAGCGGGCGGGGTCGGGGAGTCGGTGCGCGGCATCGATGGCGCGGCCCACCGTGGCTTCGTCGGCCTCGCTCAGCGTACGCACCAGGGCATCCAGCGCCTGTCGGCGGTCGTCGAGACAGCGGCTGCGGGCGTCGAGCACCCGTGTCTGTGCCTGTTCTCCTCCCGACGCGAGGCAGACGGCTCGATGCTCTTCGACCCATCGGTCCGCGTACGCATCGAGCCGGGTCTCGAGTCGTTCCCAGGTCTGCGCGGCGTAGACCACCTCGGTGGCGAGCAGGGCCTGCTCGGCCTCGGCCTTGTGGCGCTGGCCCCAGACCTCGGCCAGGGCGTCGGTGCCGTCGCAGGCGGGCGGGTGCTCGCGGCTCATCATGCCCGTAGCCACCAGCGCCACTCCGACACCCAGCGCAGCCAGGCTCTCCACGGCTCGACGGGGCGGCTTGGAGCGCCGGGGCGTCAGCGCGGCGAGCAGGGCCTCCATGGACGAGAATCGATCTTGGGCCTTGGCGGCCAGGCCCTTTTCGAGGGCAGTATGGATCTCGACCGGGACGCCTTCGAGCTGATCGGCGGCCCGGGGCGGCCCCTGCGTCTTGAGCTTGAACAAATAGGCGTGGGTGCCCTCTTCCGAGTAGGGACGATGACCGCAAAGGCCTTCCCACAGCGCCGTGCAGAACGCGTATTGGTCGGCGGCGAGACCGACCGACTTTCCGATGTACTGCTCGGGCGCCATGTAGGCCGGCGTGCCCATCACCATGCCGGGCTCGGTGACCTCGCCGATCGCCCGCGGGCTCTCGCCTTCCACGGGCCCGGAGGTGAGGTCGAACATCGACTCGTCGCCGCAGGGGCGCGCGAGGCCGAAGTCCATCACCCGCACGCGACCGTCGTACCCCACCAGTACGTTGCGGAGGTTGAAGTCCCGGTGGACGAGCCCGACTTCATGGGCGGCCTGGAGCCCTCGACCCGCCCGCATGAACATGTCGAGGACCTCCGGCCACTTGCGAGGCTTCGCGCGAAGCCACTGGCGTAGCGTCATGCCCTCGACCAGTTCCATCGCGATGAACAGCTGGCCCTCCTGCTCGGCCACGTCGTAGATGGGCAGCACGTTGGGGTGTGACAGCTGGGCCATCGCCTGCGCCTCGCGTCGCATGCGGTGGTGCGAGCGGGCGCTGGAGCGGTGGACGAGCTTGATGGCGACGTCCCGCTGAAGCTTCGGATCGTGGGCCCGATGGACGTGCCCCATGCCTCCGGCGCCGAGGACCTCACCTAGGCGATAGCGGCCGAGCTGGTCGCCCTCGCCGGCCGTCGAGGGGGCGGGGCCCTCGTAGTCGAGGGTCGTCTCGTTGGCGCCCGGCCATTGTTCGTCCTCCTCCGAAACCCCCACCTCCTTCATCGTATCCCTCATTCATGGGCAATTGCCCGTTGAACCTTCGTGGGTCGTGACGATCGATTCCGGTCGAAGTCATCGTGGCATTGGGAGCTACGGACCTTGCAGCGGGGGCGCTGGGCCCTATGCAGGGGGCGCCCACGGGCAGTGGGTCAATTTGTTCAATGATCCCGAGGTCCCCAATTCGATCATGCATTGCTCTTCATATCGGGCGGTCGCGGCGAGTTTGCAGTACCGTCCGTTTCGCGATGAGCGACGCCAACGACCTCAAGCCGCTGCGGGCGAAACTCGACGAACTCGATCGACAGTTGATCGAAGTGGCCGCGAAGCGCGGAGAGCTGATCGAACGCATTGCGCGGGCCAAGCGAGCCGGCGGGGCGAGCGGCAGGCTCTTCGATCGGGGACGCGAGCGCGACGTCTATGCGCGGGCGCGGGCGAACGCAGAGCAGCTGGGGGTCTCGGGGCTGTTGGCCGAGGAGCTGATGGGCGTGCTGGTCGAGCACTCGCAGCGCGTGCAGGAAAGCTTGGTCAAGGGGGATGCCGATCCTCCGGCCCGGGCCTTGCGGGTGTTGGTGGTCGGCGGCGCGGGGCGTATGGGTCGACGCTTCGTGCAGGCGCTGTCCGGGCGGGGGCACGACGTCGACATCCTCGATCCGGCGGCCGAAGGCGGCACCCCCGAGTATTCCGAGCTGGTGCCGGGTGCCGACATCGTGATGCTCGCGGTGCCCATGGCCCACGCGGTGCAGGTCGCTCGCGCGGTCGGGCCCCTGGTGCGCGCGGACGCGCTGCTGTGCGACATCAACAGCCTCAAGGAGGACATCTGCGCCGAGATGCTGGAGTCCTGCGCAGGCTCGTGCGTGGGGCTACACCCGATGTTCGGCCCCTCCGTGCACTCGCTGCGGCGTCAGAAGGTCGTGTACTGCCCGCTGCGTCCGGGAGAGCACGGGCCGTGGCTGCGCTCGGAGCTGGAGCGGATCGGGCTCGAGGTCATCGAGAGCACGCCGCAGGAGCACGACCGAATGATGGCCGTGGTGCAGGTGCTGGTGCACTTTTCGACGCTGGTCATGGGGCACTCGCTGCGGCGCTTCGGCATCGGCGTCGCGCGGAGCCTGGCGTTCACCAGCCCGATCTACCGACTCGAGCTGGCGTTCGTGGGGCGACTGTTCGCGCAGGACCCCAAGCTCTACGCGGAGATCGAGATGCAGAACCCGCACGGGGCGGCGGCACGCAAGGCGTTCTTGGAGTCGGCGCAGGCCCTCGACGCGACCATCGGCGCCAACGACCGCGACGGGTTCGCGGCGGCGTTCTCCCAGACGCGCGACTACTTTCAGGACTTCGCGGGCGAGGCGATGTCGCTGTCCGATCGGATCATCGACACGCTCGTGCGTCAGCCCTGAGGGACGTACCCACGTGAAGAGGCCGCGGAGGGGACGAATCCCACCCGCGGCCTCGATGGCTGCCTCGCGTACGCTCAGTTGGCGAAGCCGTAGCCTCGGCACGAACCGAGCGTGAAGTCGGCGTCGTTGGGCCCGTAGTACCAGCTGGAGGTCTGGGTCGCGGCGTCCCAGTCCTCGATGCCGGTGAAGCCGGAGTTCGGCAGGTACGCGGAGGCGGCCGGCTCGTCGCCCGTGGTCGCCAGAGGCCACGACAGGACATTGTGCCCGGCGACCGCGGCCAGCGGGGTCTCGTCGGTGGGCACGCGACCGACCATCGAGCGATAGGGGTCCACGCCCGGCCAGAAGTTCACGATCACCACGCCTCCGAAGGGCACCTCGAAGTCACCCCACACGTCGGTGGCCCAGTAGGTCTCGAAGCTCTGGCTCGCCGAGTCCCACATGTGCACGCCGCGGACGTCCTCGTCGTAGAAGTCGATCCAGTCGGAGGCGAAGGTCGGGGTGTCGGCCAAGCACGCCCCCCACAGGTTGTAGCCGGGGTGAGCATCGTGGGTGACCTTGGCCATCACGTCGGAGACGGGGTCGTCGCCGTCGGTCAGGACCCGGTAGTAGTAGGTCGGGGTGTCGATCTGTCGCGGTGCACCCAGCAGGTCGATCGAGCTGAGGTCTGCGCCCGACGACACCAGGGTCGCGGTGGGGCCGGCCGCCGTCGAGCACGGGCCGGACACCGCGGGGAGATCGTCGATGTTGGTCGCTCGCCAGACCTCGTAGTTGCCGCTGCTGGTGGACGAGGCCGACCAGTTCAGCACCACGTCTTCGCCGTCGATGTCGATGTCGACGTCGAAGCCGTTGTGGTCGGTGAGCCCGGGGGCCCACTGCGTGTCGTCGGCTCCGGGGCAGACATCCTCGTCGTCGGGCACGCCGTCACCATCGGCATCGGGGGGACCCGAGGGCCCGGCGTCGAGGAATGCCACGCCGTGGTAGCGACCATTGGCGGTGATCGAAGTGCAGCTGAAGGTACGGTCACCGTTATTGGTGCACAGGTCGACCGCTTCGTCGGTCCCCGTCGTCGAACGCACGAGATCCTGGAGGCCGTCGCCGTCCGCATCGGAGAGGCTCACTTGGCCCTCCGAGCTGATGTCGAGGTCGCTGAAGGTCGTGACCCCGTCGAGGTACTGGCAGTCGGGGCTGTTCGTGCCATTGCCCCAGCACACGTACGCGTCGCCACGGGAGCCCATCACGAGGTCGTCGAGGCCGTCGCCATCCATGTCGGACACCTTCACGTCGCTCGAGCCCGAGCCCCAGAAGCTGCCTTGGTAGTGGATGTCGGTCAGGGACGCGGTGGTGCAGCTGAAGGTGCCGTCGCCATCGTTGATGCAGATCTCTCCGGGAGATCCGAACACCGGGTGCGCCTCGACATAGAGGTCGGGGTACGGGTCGCCGTTGGCGTCGAAGACCGCGGCGTCGCTGTTGAAGCTGCTGAAGCTCGTGCTCGACTCGGTGAAGTTGCGGCAGTCGAAGCCGCCCACGCCGTCTCCCAGGCACAGCTGGCTGAACCCGGTCTGCCAGGTGCGGTAGTAGCTGAGGTACGCGTCGTCGATGCCGTCACCGTCGAAGTCGGCCCACTCGATCGCCTCGTAGTTGGTGCCCACATTGATCCCGATCTCCTCACAGAGCATCGGGAAGGTGCCGCCGTAGCAGACGTGGGGTCCGTCGTCGCCGTGGCTATAGGTCACGTCCTCGATGCCGTCCTGGTCGTAGTCGTACAGGGTGACGTGATCGATGCGACGAAAATCGGCCGAGCCCTCCAAGAAGGCGCAGGTCCACCCTTCGGTGGCAGAGGCATCGGGTTCACACTGGAGCGCCTGCTCGGAGAACGCCACGAAACCGCTCTGTCCGTCTTGATTGGCGTCCATCGCGATGAAGTTTTGGCCCCGGGTGTCGGACCGCAAAAAGCCGGCCCAGGCCGGCAGGGTCACGACTTCGCAGGCCCAGGCCCCGGTGTCGTCGTTGCAGAATTGAAAGGAGTCGCGGGCGGGGGATTCGTAGCCCGTCACGATGGACGCAGCGGCGGCCGTCTGCGGGGCGCCAGCGAGGGCGAGGCACAGGGGGCCGAGGGCGAGCGCGGTAGCAGTGGGGACGAGGTTTTTGCTGATCATCATGGCGGACTCCGATTCGTGCGAGTGGGCGAGGAGGTCGCGGAACACCGTCGCGTCGCCGCACGGCTCCAATCACCGAGGCTCATTGCGAGCCATGGGCCGACTGGCGCCATCCGTCGACATGTGCGTGCTCCATCGGCCGCACACGACGCTCCCGTTCCCCTCTCGCGGGTTAAGTGCAAGAAGCCCGGTTTCGGATCGAATCGACCCAAAATATTTTCGTGTCAGCTAGTCCATGAGGGCGCGAATGCGCTGCGCCCAGCCCTCGAGGTCGAGCTCTTCTTCGCTCTTGGGCCCGCCCGGAGTCCGCCGCAGCAGCTCCATCAGCTTTTCGCGGCCACGGAAGGTACGGGTGCGGGCCGTCGCGGCCGAGACCCCCATCGCTTCGCCTATGTCCGCGGACGACATGTCTTCCCAGTACCGCATCTCCAGCACGACCTGGAGCCCCAGCGGGAGACGGCGCAGCGCCTCGAGCAGGAGTCGATCTTGCTCGAGCGTGCGCATCAAGGTGCTCGGCCCGGGCGCGAGATCGAAGGCCGCGCAGGACTCCAGGGCATCGATCTTTCGCGCGCTCGCGTCCTTGGTGAAATATCGCTTCAGCACGTTGTAGGCGGTGCCGAACAAGTACGAGCGGAAGTTCGCGTCCTCGCGCAGGCGGTCACGGCCCACCACACACGCCGCGAAGGTCTCCTGGATCAGGTCCTCGTGGTCGTACGGGACCTTGTTGATGAAGAACCGCGAGACGTGGTCGAAGTAGCGCTGGAAGAGAACCTGCCCAGAGCTGGCATCGCCTCCACGCCACGCGACGAGCAGCTCGGCGTCTTCCGTCACGAGGCGACGGTAGCACGCAGGGCCCGCTTCGAATCGCTACGGCTCGGCCGGCACCTGAGGGTTTCCACCATCGGGCTGAAGAACGCCGGTTGCGAGCCCTACGGAGTCGAACCGAGCGTGGGGGAGCCGCGTTTCGTGCGCGGCCCCGGGCTCAGTTGTCGCCGCGCTCGTCGTCGACGTGACCGTGCTCGAGCTCTTCTTTGGTGGCGTCGCGGATCTCCATGACCTCGACCTTGAAGTGGAGGTTCATGCCCGCCAGCGGGTGGTCGAGGGTCAGGGTGACGTGCGTGTCGTTGACCTCGGCGATGTACATCTGCACGCGCTTGCCCTCTTCGAGCTCGATGCCGACCGGCATACCCGGCTGAGGCTCGCCGCCTTCGAAGGCCTCGCGGGGGACTTGCTGCCCCTGGCCAGTCCGGGGCCCGTAGCCTTGCTCGGGCGGCACGACGAGGTCGAGGGTGTCGCCCTTGGTCTTGCCCTCGAGCGCCTTCTCCAGCCCCTCCACGATGGCCCCGGTGCCGTGCAGGTAGGGCATGGGGTCCGAGTCGCGTGAGCTGTCGATCTCTTGGCCGTCGTCATCGGTCAGGACGTAGTGGATGAAGACGACTTTGTTGGCGCTGACGGTGCTCATGCGACGCACGGTGTAGCACGCGGTCGACGACGTGGAACGCGGGCTCCGCGGGGCGGGCGTGAGGCTGCGACTGCGGTGGGCAGGACGGCGGTTTGGTTCCAATGGAGCGCGATGACGGCATCCAGGGGGGCGATGCGCGCGGACCGGTGAGTCCCGAGCCTATCGACGCTCAGGGGCCGAACGAGTCGCTGAAGATTTCCTTGGCGCTGGTGCCCGCCAAAAACAGCGAGCGTCGCATCTGCGAGACGAAGCCGCTGTTGCCACACAGGTAGGCTCGGACGTCGCGAGGCTCGGGGTTCTCCCGCGAGACCAGCTCGGGCAGTGAGCCGACGACGAGGTCCGGGTCGGACTCGGGTTCGGACTCGAGCGTGCACCAGCGGACCTCGAGGTTGTCGTGCTGCGAGGCCATGGCCTGGAGCTCGGGCCGCAGGTACAGCCCGCGCGGGTCGGCAGCGCCGTGATAAAGCGTGATGGGGCCGCGATGGCCTCGGGCCAGAGCATCGCGCGTGACCCCGAGCAGCGGGGCGAGCCCGGTCGAGATGCCGGCGAGGAGCAAGGGGCGATCGGGGGCGTCGGCGGTGTAGAAGCAGTCGCCGAAGGGCCCGCGGAGCTCGAGCGTGTCGCCCAGCTCGACCACGGAGGCGAGCCAGTGGCTCATCTTGCCGTCGGGGAGGACGCGGATGTGCAGCTCGATGGAACCATCGGTGGGCGGGTTGGCCACGGAGTACGGCCGGGCCAGGCCATCGGGGCGAACGACCTGGACGAACTGCCCGGCTCGAACCCCCAGGGGCGCGGCTGTCTCGAACTGCAGGAGCACGACGTCGGGGGCGACCCAGCGGCGGCCAACGAGGATGGCTCGAGCGTGGGCCGACGCCGGGTCGGAGACGCTCAGGTGTTCCGTTGGCCGACACACGCACGCGAGGAACAACCCCCGTTCGCGCTGGGTCGCGCTGAGCCCCCGTTGAGCCTCGGGAGGCACCGACCCCGCGTCGGCTTGCATGGTGCACGCCTGACAGGTGCCGCGACGACACGAGAACGGGATTTCGTGCTGGGCTCGCTCGAGCCGCTCGAGCACGGTCTCGTTGGGCAAGCAGGGCAAGGTGACCCCGCGGTAGGCGATGGAACCCATGACTCAAAGGGTTCATGACGCGCCAAAATATGAATGTCAAATGCCTGTTTGTGACTCGGCTTCGCGCGTGCGAGGGAACAAACGACGAGCGTCGGAGTGCGGGCGCATTGTCGTTTCGGGCCGGTCGATGCAGGCGGCCCTCGTCTGGATGCTCGCGCAGTGCCCTCTTGGGGGGTCTTCTGCTGCCGGTCGGGCGATGTGCGACCATGGGCGCATGGTCGTGGCTCGGCTCTGTTCGTTCCTGCTCGTCGCCATCGTCGGTTGTCGGCCCGCCGCGGATTTGTCGGTGCCGGCGAGTCAGGGTCCCGCTCCGACCGCGGCGGGAGCTCCCGCGGTGGGGGCCGAAGTCTGCGAGACGGGGCCGGAAGACCTCGATGGTTTCGAGGACGATGACGACTGCGCCGACCTCGACAACGACCAGGACGGGGTCGTCGACGAGCAGGACCGGTGTCCCAACGAGCCCGAGGACATCGACGGCTTCGAGGACGACGATGGCTGCCACGACGACGCTCCCGCCGTGCTGCCGGCCGAGGGCTGAGCCTGCTATCGTCCCGAACCGGTGGACTACTTCGACCGCTTGGGCGCCAGCCTGCAAGACGCGTGGAGCGAGCGCGGGCGCCTCGAAGAGCACTTTCCCGACGCGGCGGTCGAGGTGCTCCAGCGCATGCCGCCCGCGGAGGCGCTCGATCGGGAGTCGTTGCTCGACCACCTGCTCGACCCTCGCCGACCGACCTCGATGCAGCTGGCGCCGCAGGGGGCGTTCGGCCAGCCCGGGTTCACCGTGCACCACGGCCACGGCTTTTCGATCGAGGTCTACCACTGGCTCGAGTCGCTCTCGGCCATCCACAACCATCCCTTCTGTGGCGCGTTCACCATCCTGCACGGGCACTCGGTCCACGCGCGCTACGAGGTGGGCCCGATGAGTGCCCGGGGCGGCCGAGCGTATCGGACCACGGTACGACTCTCCGCGCTGGAGCTGGTGCGACCCGGCGACGTGGTGCCCTTCTCGCTGGAGCGTCACCCGCTGGTGCACGCCCTCGTGCACGTGCCTCGGTCGTCGATCTCGATGGTCGTACGAACCTCGCGGACGGAGGGCTATTTTCGCTACTTGCCGCCCGGGATTGCGCTGCCCATGGAAGGCGCGGGAGAGCCTCGCGACCGGCAGCTCGCTCTGCTCGAGTCGCTGGCGGCCACGGGCGATCCTCGGCTATCGGTTCGGCTCCAGGCCATGCTCGAGCACGCCGACTTCGAGCTCGCGATGCGCTTGCTCTCGGCGCACTGGCCCGGCAGCGCTCCGCAGCCGCGCGCCGAGCTGCTCGCCACGGTGCGCGCCCGTTTCGGAGAGGACGCAGATGCGATGCAGGTCGTGCTCGACCGGGCGCTGCGCCTGCAAGAAGCCACCTCGGTACGCGAGGGCCTCGCCGACCCTGCGCTCCGTCTGGTGGCGACTGCCTTGGGCTATGCCGAGCTGCGCAGCCAGGTGCTCGGGTTGCTCGAAGCGGCCGGGCTCGAGCCGGTGGAGACCCTGCACCGCTTCGTGGACGAAGCAGGGCTCTACGACGAGGGCGAGGAAGCTTCGGCCATCATCGCCCATGTGCTGGTCGAAGGCGGCGGCGCACCGCAGGCGCTCGAGCGCCTGCGCACCGTGTACGAGGCCACGGCGATCGAGGGCCACGAAGCCGAGGTCGAGGAGTACTGCCGCGCGTCGATCTTTGCCGTGCTCGGCGAGGATCAACCCTCGCGCAAATAGTCGTGGGCGACCTCGCCGAAGGTCAGCGTGAAGTTGGTGTGGACTTCCACCGCCCCCAGGACCTCCTTGGGTGCGATGGCTCCCAGCGGATCGTTGGGCGTACTCCGTAGCTCGACCTTCGCACCTCCGGCCCGGGCTCCCATGATCTCCACATCCTGAAGCACGGTGGAGGTCAGCTGCATGACATCGGGCGGCGCTCCTTCACGCACCGACGGGACGAGCTTGAGGTTGAAGAAGGTCGGATTGAAGGGCACATCGGAGGGGGCAATCTCGGGCCCGAGCTCGAGCACCGACTCGATGATCGCGCTGCCACCCCGCTCGACTCGGGTGGCGATCTGGCCATCTCCTTCGATTCCGATGGTGGCGAGCTTCTTGGGAAAGCCCCAGATCTCCCGCCCCGCGCCCATGGGGTTGTCCTGGTCGAGGTACATATACGCCGTGAATGCGCCTTCGACCCCGTTGAGGCTCGAAGGCACCAATAGCGCCACTTCGTGGTAGGTGCCGAACACGTCTGCGGTGAGGCGGTTGACCATCAACGCCGCCTGGCCATCGGGGTTGGGGACGAGGGGGGCAGGGACCAAGGCCGCCAACGCATCGCGATTGGCCGCAACGAACGAGATCAGCTGAAGCCGACTGTCGGTATAGCGACACGGCGGTCGTTGGTACAAAGGAGCATCCTGGGGAACGCAATATCCGTGCGTCTTGTTGACCATCACCATTTCTCCCGGTCGTCGCAGCACTACGAGCGACGATCGTCTCGGTTATAGATTGACGAGGGATCGGGGCGCAGGCCCAAATCCGACAATCGAAGAACTGAAGTAGCGCAAAAACTATGGCGGTGCTCGGAACCGCTCGCCGCGGTCGATCTCTAGCGGGACTTACGGGTCGTCAGCCGCGACAACACAACGTGTACTCGGAGTCGGTCGTGGTCGGCGGCGCTTCGATGATGCCTGCGGATTGGCATGCGGGCTCTACCTCATAGCCGATGGCGTAGTAGATGATTCCCGGCGGCGCCGGGCTGCAGACCGCATTGGCGGGCAGGGCCGCGATGGGGGCGTTGTCGCAGCTGCCCCCCGGGTACATCACCACGTCACCGCAGTCCCAGTTGCAGCCACCGCACTCGAGGTCGCAGGAGGGGGGCGTCCACGAACCGGCCATGACCTCCCGATCGCCGTACTCTCCGGGGCATTCGTGTCGGCCTTCGGCCAGCAGACACGCGGCCGTCTCGGGGGCGCACCAGTTGCCGTCGCCGCAGTTGGGCGCGACTTCGTTGAGCTGACAGACCAGCTGGTCACGCGGGGGAGTGACCGGCACCAGGAACGTGTCGGGGGAGCAGGGGGGGGCGACGAGATCGGCGTAGTAGTTGCCCTCGACGAGCGAGCCCGAGGTGAGTCCGCATCCGCTGTTGTCGACTTGCAGGTTGTCGCACCCGGGGGTGTTGAGCTGCCAGCTGAGACCACAGGTGCCGAAGGTCTCGTTGCAGTCACAGTCGCAATCGAACTCCGGCTCGGTGGTGAGCAGGGCGAAGGTGTCGCTGCCGGTAGGACACAGATCGTTGTTGTCCTTCGGCGGGATCATGACGGGGAGCCAACCGCCGGGGATCGGCTCGCAGGTCATGTCCGGGGGGCACTCGCCGGTCGGCGGCAGGCCCATGTCGATGGGCAACACGCCTTCGTCGGTGCTCTCGTCGATGGGGCCGTCGGTGGTGGTCGGGCCCTTGGTGCTGTTCGTCGTCGCGGGAGTGGGCGGCGATGTGGTTGTGCCCCCGGTCGCGGTGGTGGCGGAGCCGGCGGTCATCCCGTTGGCGCCCGTGTCGTTGGCCACCGCCATGTACTCTGGGTTTTCTCGGGCCCAGCACGCGGACGTCAGCACGAGCATCCAGAGACCGGCGTGAACTCCACGACTACCCACGGACTTCAGACTACCAGCGAGCCGTGGCACACAGGGCGCGTGATGGCGACAGAGGCCGCGGCCCATTGCTGGCCACCGTCGATCGACGCCACGAAGGGCCGCGCGTGGTGTTCGTAATGACGTTCGATCCTCCAATCGTCCTTCCAAGTGGCAGTGCCCTCCGGTGAAGTTTCCACTCACCGCCGGTCGATTTTTTTACGATCGCCGAGGCTCGCTCCAGGTCGCCTGCCGTCGGGGCTTCTCGTATCGCGCCGATTTCGCAGCGCGGGGGCGGATCAGCACCCGTTCGCTTCACATGCGCAGGCCGAGCCAGAGGCCTGCACGTCGGGGCCATCGTCCTGGCTCTGGTTGCAGGACACGATGCTGTCGTTGGACCCGCACTGGAATTCGAGCTGGTCGCAGGTCTGGTTGTCGCCGCGGCACGACACGGCGCACGGACCGTCGCCACACTGCACCACCGCCTGCTGGCATGCCTGGTTCCCGCCGCAGGCGACGCTGCACTCGTGCGCGGTGGGGCACTGAATGGTTGCTTGCTGACAGGCCTGATTGCCCTGGCAGGTGACCTCGCAGGCGTTGCCGGGGGGGCAGACGATCGAGTCGCCCTGACAGGACTGGCTGCTCCCGCAGTCGATTCCGCAGACCCCGTCCGTGCAGGAATCGCAGCCCATGGGACAGCCCATCGGGCTCATGGGGGCCGTGCCGCACGCGGGTCCGTCGGTGGTGGAGCCTTCGCCCTCGTCGGTGCTCCCGCCCACGCCCTCGGTGGTACCGCCGTCGTCTTCCGTGGAGTCGCCGACTCCCTGCGTCGTCTCGCTGGTCTCGCCGTCATCGGCGTCGGTGGTGGGCGTCGCCGAGGTATTGTCGCCGCTGGCCGACATGCCGCCGCTGCCCACCGCAGACGTCGCGACGGATGCATCGGTGGTGCCGCGGGTCGACCCGGTCGAGTCGCCATCGCCGGGCTGCTGCGCCGAGCTGCTCCCTTGTCCTCCGGCGTTGGGACTGCATCCGAGCAGGAGCAGCAGACCCAACGCCAGACAACGCATGGATCCCAGCCTACCGGAGATCATGGCCCGAATCACCCATTCGTTGAGCCCGGGCACCATTGGTATTGCCGCTTGCGAGGATGGCCTTCGGCGGGGAAGGATGCAGGGGTCGTGAAGTCCGTCGTTGCGTGGTCCGTCGTGATCCTGGCCGGTTGCCTCGGTGGCTG
Source organism: Myxococcota bacterium (assembly GCA_039028615.1). Taxonomy (GTDB): domain Bacteria; phylum Myxococcota_A; class Polyangia; order Nannocystales; family Nannocystaceae; genus Paraliomyxa. The sequence continues at coordinate 182,096 of JBCCHT010000026.1, forward strand.
CGGTCGGACCGATCCGATCGCGCTATTGGATGCGTCGATGCCCGACACCGGGGGCGAGGAAGGCGAGTCCACGACGGCGGCCGATTCGTTCGCCGACGACTCGAACGCCGACACCGCCGCGGACACCGGACCCGTGGTCACCACGACTCCGCCTCCCCCGGTGACCACGACCGATCCCGGCGGTGAGGTGGATACGGGGCCGATGACCAACTGCGGCAACGCGGTCATCGAATTCGACGAGCTGTGCGATGGACCCGAGCTCGGGGGCGAGGACTGCGTCTCGCAGGGCTTCGGCGATGGCGTGCTGCTGTGCACCGACGACTGCCTGGGCTTCGATCCGGTGCTGTGCGAGGAGCCGAGCTGCGGCAACGGGATCCTCGAGGGCGAAGAGGCCTGCGACGGGACCGACCTGGGCGGTGTCACCTGTGAGGATCTCGGCTTCGGCCCGGGAATCCCCAACTGCACGATCGGGTGCACGGGCTTCGACGTCACCCCCTGCATCGGCGCGCGCTGTGGAGACGGGATCGTCCATGCCACCGAGGTCTGCGACGGGCTCGACCTGAAGGGCGAGACCTGCGTGAGCCAGGGCTTCGACGGCGGCGTGTTGAGCTGCGCGGCGGGGTGCCAGGACTTCGAGTACGGCAACTGCTTCCAATGCGGCGACGGCTTCATCGATCCGGGCGAGGTGTGCGACGGCGCGGACCTGGGCGGCAACAGCTGCCTGGCCCAGGGCTTCGATGGTGGGGCGCTGGCGTGTGCCTCCGATTGCGGGGGCTTCGACATCACCGGGTGCATCAGCCTCACCTGCGGCAACGACCTCATCGATGGCGCCGAGGTCTGCGATGGCCCCGACTTGGCCGGCCAGGATTGCGCGTCGTTGGGCCTCGGCACGGGCGAGCTGGCGTGCGACGCCGGGTGCACCAGCCTCGACACCTCCGGTTGTTTGTTCTGCGTCGAAGAAGACATCGGCACGGCCACTGGACCCGGCGTGGCGACGGGCAATACCGATCTCGAGGACGACGACCTGCCCCAGAGCTGTGCGGCGGGAGGCAGCGCCGACCGGGTCCTGCTGTTCACGGCGACCGACGCGGGCGACTACGCCTTCGACACCAACGGCTCGGACTACGACACGGCCCTCACCGCGTTCGCGAGCTGTGACCCGGGCTCCCAGCTGGCGTGTGACGACGACGGCGGCACCGGGACCGACTCGCGCATCGTGGTGGACCTCGCGGCGGGTCAGTCGGTGTTGATCGTGGTCGACGGCTGGTCGGGCAGCACGGGGGACTGGATCCTCAACATCGAGCCTCCCTCGCTGCCCTGAGCGGCGGCGGAAAACCGGGGTAGAGTGCGAGCCGTGTCCGGCCGCGTGCTGAACCTGCTCCACCGGTACTACACCACGACCCGGCCCAACCCGCGGGTCCTGGAACTGTGTGGAGCCACCGAGCCCGACACGCCCTATACGGCCGAGCGCGACGAAGACCTCACGGTGATCCTCAACGGCTGGGCGCGCCCGGAGTACCTGCCGCTGGTGTGGGAGGGGATTCAGTATCAGACCCGTCGCCCGGCCCAGACGTGGATCGTGCAGAACGGGCCGGGCAAGTTGGCCGCGGTGCCCCGTGAGTTCTTTGCGTCCGTTCGCGAGCACCACACGCGGATCATCGACTCCGACCTCAACCTCGGGTGCTGGTTTCGCTTCATCTTGGCCGCCCTGTACTGCCGCACGCGCTATGTGGCGATCTTCGACGACGACACCCTGCCCGGGTGCGAGGCCTTGGCTGCGGCCCTGACCGATCTGCACGCGCGCCCGGGCATCTACGGTGGTCGCGGCATCATCTACGTCGACGAAGGAGGTCCGCCGCGGTTTTGGGCCCACGAGGTCGCGGGGTGGCCGGCGGGGACGCCCGAGGCCACGCGGGTCGATTTCGTGGGGCATGCGTGGGTCATGGAGACGGCCTGGCTGCGTCGCATGCTGCCGCTATTGCCCTCGACCTTCCTCGACGCGGCCGAGCCCGGTCGCCAGTGTGGTGAGGACATGTTCCTGTCGTTCGCGGGACAAAAACTCGGCGTGCCGACCTTTGTGTGGGGGCACGGAGCGACCTGCAACGCCCGCTGGTCGAGCCTGCAGGCCCTCGAGATGGGGTGCCACGAAAACTCGATCAGCATGTCCGGGGGGCTGGCTGGGGGCGACGAACACCTGCGCGAGCTCCTGGCCGCGGGCTGGCGACTGCTTCGATTCCAATGAGCGTGGCGCGTCGCGAGCGATGTCGCTAGATTTTGCCCGTGTCGTTCGGCCGCCACCTCGAGCAGTTCCTCGGCCACCTCGCGGGCGGGGGCTCGATGACGCTGGTGCGCTACGGCGATGGCGAGCGCTGCATCATGCAGGGGGCGGAGATCAGCACCATGGGGACCAACCGGCACTGGTGCTGGCGTCCGAGCCTGGGCATCTCTTCGCCTCGCATCACCGAGGACCTCGCCGCAACCTTGGCCGTCGATCGCCCCGGCTACTACGTGGGCATCAGCTGTCCCTGCTGCAACGAGCCCGACCATCGGTTTTACATGGACCGGCTCCCTGCCGCGCGTCGGCGCAGTCGGGTGACCTACGCGAACCTGTTCTCCAACGGGAACTACCCCGCGCTGGCCGAGGGCTTCGTGCCGGCGTTGCGTGCCGCGGGGCGCCCCGTGGTGTTGGTGAGCAACTGGGACCGCGACTACGACCGCGCCCGGCAGGTGCTCGCGGGGCTCGAGGTCTTCGCCGTGCCGCTGTCCGCCCGGGAGTTCGACGAGCCGATCCCCAATCCGGTCGGCGAGGGCTTCTACCGGGGCGGGGCGGTGCTCTGGTACTCGCAGCATCGCGACGAGGTGCGGGCCCGGGCCCGTGCGGTGGCGCGGGAGCACGCGGGCGCCATCGTGCTCGTGCAGCTGGGACCGGTCGCCAACATCATCGTGGCCGAGATGTTCGACGAGCGCCCCGAGGGCACTTACCTCGACATGGGCCACGCCCTCGACCTGCTGCTCTATGGCGAGACCTCGCGGACCTACATGGTCGGCGCGGCCGCGATGTGCCGCGACATGGACGTCGACTGGGTGTTCTAGCTCTTCCTAGAGCACCCAGAAGGCGATCATCGCGAAGTGGGCAGCCAGGGCGGCGATGACGAGGGCGTGGAAGACCTCGTGGTAGCCGAAGATGCCCGGGCGGGGGTTCGGGCGCTGCATGGCGTAGATGACCGCCCCGATGGTGTACAGCGCTCCGCCCAGCAGCAGCATGGTCATGCCGCCCGCGCCCAGGACCTCGGCGAAGTCGCCCATGAGCGGGAGCGTGACCCAGCCCGCCGCCAGGTAGGACCCGGTACGAATCCACTTGGGCGCCCGGGTCCAGAACAAGTTGACGGCCATGCCGCTGGCGGCCACCGCATAGGTGGCGATGAACATGCCCTCGAGGCCCCGGTCCTTGAGGGGGATCATGAAGATCGGCGTGCAGGTGCCCATGATCAGCACGAAGATCATCGCGTGATCGAGGCGGCGAATCCGGGGGTACCAGGTGGGAGACCAGGTGACGCGGTGGTACAGCGCGCTCGTACCCAAAAGCCCGGTGACGCTCGCTCCGAAGACCAAGGCGGCCAGGCTGGCGCCGCCCAGGTTGCTCAGCACGAGTAGGATGCCCGCGATGAGCGAGACGAAGAAGGCATAAAAATGCAGCACCCCGCGGTAGGTGGGGCGCTCATCGATGACCGCAACCGACACTGCGCCGCCACGGTACACCGAGCGATCGATCGCGACTGTCACCATCCGGTCACCGTTCGGTCTGAGTTGATGTGCTGCCGATCTCCGAACGTGGCAGGATGTCGCAGATGGCGCAGGGCTCCACAATCGTCAGCTTCGATGTCGCGCTCTCGGACATCGATCGGCAGGTCTACGAGACCCTCTCGTTCAAGGTCGCCCGGCATCCCTCGGAGACCCCGTTGTTTTTGGTGACCCGGGTGATGGCCTTTGCGCTGGAGTGGACCGAGGGGCTCGCGTTTGCGCCCGATCTGTCGACGGCGGACACGCCCGCGCTGTGGGCTCACGACGCCACGGGGCTGCTGCGCGCGTGGATCGAGGTGGGTACGCCCGATGCGGCCCGTTTGCACCGGGCGCGCAAGGCCTGCGAGCGGGTGGCCGTGTATTGCCATCGCAACGTCGACACGTGGCTGCGCGGGCTCGCCGGGCAGACGGCGCACGCCCGGGACTCGATCGTCTTGCGGCAGTTCGAGCCCGAGTTCATCGCGGCGGTGATCGAGCGGCTGGAGCGACGCAATACCTGGTCGCTGTCGGTCACCGAGGGAGCGTTGTATCTCGACATCGAGCGCGGCGAAGGCAACGAGTCGCTCCAGGGGCGCGTCGAAGCGCTGGCCTGGCCAGACTGAGTTCTAGCGATAGGGCTGGTGACGGATCTGGCCGAGGGTCTTTTCCAGAGCGTCGATCTCGGCCAGCAGTCGTCGTTGCCAGGGCTCGGCCTCACCCACCGGTTCGAGCGCGGCGATGAGGCGATCGAGGGAGAAGCCGGCCTCGGCCAGGTCGCGGCGGTCGTCGGCCTCGACCCCGGCGATCGCCTGGTGCACCTGGATGAACATGCGGCGGCCCGGGCCCACCCCGTCGCCGCCGCGGGGCGTGCGGTTCCAGTGCACGCCCACCATGCTCGCGCCGAGGTCCCCGCCCTCGTGGATCAGCGAGGCCCCCGGAGGAGCACACAGCAGCATGTCCTCGGCGGTGAGATCGCGGGTCGCGGCCCGGATGCCTTGCAGCGAGCGCAGCAGCGGGTAGAGGCGATCGTTCAGCGGCGACGGGGGCAGAGCCAGGGGCGCGGGCGCTGGTCGGTTGCGCTCGCGGACCCACATCCCGAACGCGAACAGCATGCCTCCCGCGCCGATCAGCCAGCCGATCACGGGGCAGACGATAGCGGGAGCGACGAGGTTCGCTCAACCGAGGACGTCGGCGGCCTGCCCCTGCACCAATCCGCGGAAGAACTGCGCGCCCGCGTCGTTGGCGGGGAAGATCAGCTCGACCCGAAGCTCGCTGATGGTGATCTCCCGCGCATGCTGGAAGCGCATCACGGTGGTGAAGGTGGAGATGCGCTGGTCGCCGATGCGAAAGCGGGCGCAGACCACGGGCGACTCGGCGTCGCTGGCGAGGCCCCGGGGGCGGGGCACGTCCTTCATGTGGGCGAGGATGCGATCGGTCAGCTCGGTGAGGCGGGGGTTGTTGGCCCGCGCCGCCTCGTGCCGACGACCATCCGCCACCGTCCACGCGACCTCGGCCCAGTTTTCGATCATGGTGCGCATGGGACCCGGACCAAAGAACTCGTCGATGGATTGCTCGGGGGACTTGTCTTCGGCACCGGGCATCAGCGCCCGAAAGCAGGCGTTGGTCATCTTCACCGTGCCGAGGCCATCGAGCGCGCAGCCGGGGTAGGGGTGATGGTGCTCGAGGATCGCCTCGACCGCGGTCTTGAACGGGCGCAGCTGCTGTTCGTCGAGGTCGCGCTGGGCGAAGGCTGGCGGCAGGCCGGCGGAGGTGAGCAGGTCGTTGCGATCGCGAACGGGCAGGTCCATGCACTCCGCCAGCCGCAGCACGAGCTCTCGCCCGGGTCGCGAGCGCCCCGTCTCGATGAACGACATGTGCCGGGGCGTGGTCTCGGCCAGGGTGGCGAGCTGGAGCTGACTCAGCCCGCGCTGGCGCCTCCACGTTCGAAGCTGCTGTCCGAAGAGGCTCCGCGGGGGCTCGGTCCGTGCCATGGCCCACTCAGCGTAGCCACTGGGAGGGAAGGTCGGCACTTCCCTCCGCGGGAAGGGGCGAAAAACGGCGCCCAGATGGTCTGGGCTCAGTCGGCGCCGGGATCGACGACCACATCGGGCGCGGCCTGGCGTTCGGAGGCCGCTCGTGACACGCGAGGATCGGAGTCGCCCGTGGCTTCGTCGACGAGATCACCGAGTTCGCCTTCGAGGGGCAGCGCCCCGGAGCCGACGATCGCGGCGGCTCGCAACGATGGGTGCATCGCGGGGTCTTCGATGACCTCCACCAGCAACGAGCGCGTGGCTTCGCTGGCGTCGAAGCGCAGCAGCGACAGCGCGCGGACGCGAACGTTCATGCGCTCGTCGTGGGTCGCCAGGTGCCGCAGCGACTCGGCCGCGCCCGGCGTGCGGGCGAGTTCTTGCGGCGTGGGGAGGTCTTCGGTGTGGCGGGCGCGGAGGCGGACCCGCAGGGACTCGAGGCTCGCCGGATCGGTGGCGGAGTTAGACGCGGGCGGCTCCTCGGTGGCTGCCCGGGGATCGGTGCTGGGCGCGGGCGACGTGGGCTCGGCACAAGCACCGAGCAGCAGCAGACAGGTGAGAAGAGCGAGGGGCTTCATGGGTTCACCGAGCCGCGGCACTGAGGCCGAGCAGTCGGCCTTGCCAGGGGCTGAGGTCGCGTTGGGGGAAGGACTCGGCCGCCACCCAGAACATGAGGTTCGTACCGTCGGGGCACTCCTCGGGGTCGAGCGTGCCGTCCCCGTTGGCGTCCATGGCGGTGGTGCACTGCGGCGTGTCTTCGAGGGGATCGTGGAAGTCGCCTTCGGCCTCGCTGGTGTGGGCCAGGCCGATCTGATGGCCAAACTCGTGGGCGACGGTCTCCGCGAGCCACGACGGTCGCAAGGCGCCGTTGCCATCGAGGTGCGCGTCGACGGCCACGAGCACGCCCGACGCGACGGTGCCCGGAACGCCGACCGGCCCGGGCAGCCCGGCCGCGATGCCCAGGGTGTCGGGCTCGTCCGAGAACGCCTGGATCAAGAACACGGGCACGCGCTGGGTCTCGGCCGGGGCATACGAGGCCCGCAGCGCGTCGGCGTCTTCTCCCTCCGCGCTCACGAAGGGCGCACCCTGAGCCAGGGTATCGGTCTGGATGTCGGCCGTGATCCCGGCCTCGGCCAGCACGGTGGTGATGTCCTGCGCGACTTGGTCGAGACCGAAGCCGTACAGACTGGTCGACCCGCTCGCCACCAGGGCCATGGTCAAGGTCTCTCCGGGGTCGCTGCGCCGCGAGACGAAGTGCATCGTGCCTTCGCGGCCGCCGAGGTCTCCGTCGGCCGTGGCTCGAATCTCCAGACACCCCGGCTCGAGCGCAGAACTCTCGTGGGTGGGAAACGCGATCGAACCTACCGGGTTGTAGGTATGAAAAAATGGGGGGGTCTCCCCCCACTCATCGGCGCCCAGGTCGATCAACATGCGGTGATCTTGGCGAGCCCAGCCCACCGCGGTCTGGGCCGTGCTCGACTCCACCACCACCAACAATCCGGTGAGGTCTTCGGGGACTTGGAACAGAAGATCGTCGCCGCGCGAGGTGATGCCATCCGAGCGCCAGGCGATGGGCGCGGTGTCGGTGGCGACCTCGCCGGCGCGGCCCAGCACGGGGGCGCCGTCGCAGGATAGGGGGCCGCCGTCCGCACCAAAAACCGCGCGAGCGGGCTCGGGCCGGCATGCCGCGGTAGACGCAAGGACCAGCCCCACGAGCATGGGGTGCCAATGCTGGCCGCGATGCACGTGTTTACCCGACGCGGTGGGTGCTCCCGGTCGTCGAATCGAGGGGCGCGCGAGCATCGACTCACGAGTCTACCCGCTCGACGCCGCAAAGTGGGTGCGGAGTAACAAACGCGATTACGATCGGCGATACTGTCGCGGTGCAGGATGTTCTGAGCGGATCGGCCTCCGATCCCTACCCGGAGACGGCTGCCCTCGGGAGCCGGACGCGGGGGCCCGAACTCGACGCGGGGCTCGGTACCGGCAGCAACCTCGGGCGCTATCTCGTGCTCGAGACCGTCGGTCACGGCGGTATGGGTCGCGTGCTGCGGGCCTACGATCCCAAGCTCCAGCGCGAGGTCGCGCTCAAGGTCGTCCGCCGAGAAGCGCTGGATGCCGATGCCCACGACCGCATGCTGCGGGAGGCGAGGGCGATGGCTCAGCTGTCGCATCCGAACGTGGTGGCGGTGCACGACGTCGAAGAGTCGCCCTTCGGCCTGGTGCTGGTGATGGAGCTGGTGGTCGGCCAGACGCTGCGCAAGTGGACCAAGGAAAAGCCCCGCCCGTGGCCCGAGGTGGTGACGCAGTTCCGCCTCGCGGGGCTCGGGCTGGCGGCGGCGCACACCCAACGATTGCTGCACCGCGACTTCAAGCCATCCAATGTGCTGCTCTCGGGGCTGGGCGAGGTCAAGGTCACCGATTTCGGCCTGGCCAAGCTCGTCTCGAGCACGGGCACGAAGCACTCGGACGGCCTGGTGCCGATCCCGACCAACGACTCGCTCGACGGCACGCTGACCCAGGCCGACATCGTATTGGGCACGCCGCGCTACATGGCGCCCGAGCAGCACCGCCGTGAAGTGCTGGGTCCCGCCGTCGACCAGTACGCGCTATGCGTCTCGCTGTGGGAGGCGCTGGTGGGCAAGCCTCCGTTCCGGGTCAAGGGCTTCGATGCGCTGCTGGAGGCCAAGGAAGAGGGCGCGCCGCCCTGGCCGGCCGATGCGCCCTCGGTACCGCGTCCGATCGTCGAAGCCATTCGCCGTGGCCTGGCCGCGAACCCGCTCGAGCGCTGGCCGAGCATCGATGCCCTGCTCGACGCCCTGAGCTACGACCCCGCGCGACAACGAACGCGATGGCTATTGGCCCTGGGAGGGCTGGCGTCCGTGGTGGCGGTGGCGGGCGGCGTCCAGTCCTGGGCGGCGGAGCGAGCCGAGCAATGCCAGGGGGCGCAGGCGCAGCTGCGAGAGGTCTGGGACCAGGCGCGCAAGGATGAAGTCCGGCAGGCGATCTTGGGCGTGGGGGCGGGCTACGCCGAGACGGCGTGGAACCACGCCGAGGTCGTGCTCGATGGCTACGCCGACGAGTGGGCGACCATGCACGCCGACGCCTGCGAGGCCACCACGATCCGCGGCGAGCAGTCGGCCGCGGTCATGGACCTGCGCATGGGCTGCTTGTATCGGGCCAAGGTCGAGCTTTCGGCGGTGAGCTCGGTGCTGTCCAATGCCGACGCCGACGTCGTGCAAAAGACCCACGATCTCATCGACGGCCTGCCCGAGCTCTCCCGCTGTGCGGACATGGAGGCGCTGAGCGAGGAGGTCGAGCCGCCGCGACCCGAGGAAGCGGACGCGGTCGACGAAGTCCGAGTGCAGCTGGCCGCCAGCAAGGCAGAGCGTGAAGCCGGGCGTTTCAAGCGAGCGCAGCAGGAACTCGAGGTCGCCAAGGCGATGGTGACCACGCTCGAGTACGAGCCGATTCGCTCCGAGGTGAGCCTCGAAGAGGGGCATGTGCTCGACGAGCTGTCCGAGCACGAGTCCGCCGAGCAGGCGCTCGGCCGCGCGATGCGTCAGGCGGCGGCGCAGGGGCAGCGAGAGCTGCTGCGCGAGGCGGCGTCGATGTCGATCTTCGTGGTGGGGCAGCAGCTCAAGCGTCCCAAGGAAGCGCTGCGATATCGCGAGCTGGCCGAAGGGCTGGCCGAGGGTGACCCCAGCGCGGAGGCCGAGGTCCGCAGCTTCGTGGCGATGTCGCTCGAAGGCCAGGGCAAGTACGAGGAAGCGGAGCTCGAGCATCGGCGGGCGCTGGCGCAGCGAGAAGAGACCAAGGGCCCCGACGATGCGGCCGTGGCCAGCTCGCGGAACAACCTCGCCAACGCCCTGTATGCGCAGGGCAAGTACGAAGAATCGGAGCAGGTGCACCGACAGAACCTGGCGATCCGCGAGCGGGTGCTGGGTCCCGATCATCCTCGGGTGGCCAAGTCGCGGAACAACCTCGGCATCGTGCTGCAGACCCAGGGCAAGTACGAGGAGGCCGGGGTCGAGCACCGCAAGGCGCTCGAGGTGTGGGAAAAGACCCTCGAGCCCGGGCACCGCGACATCATCACCCTGCGCAACAACATCGCCGCCGGCTTGTTCAAGCAGGGCAAGCAGCAGGAGGCGGAGGACGAGTTCCAGACGATCGTGGCGTTGATCGAGGAGGCGCTGGGGCCCGAGCATCCCGACGTCGCGACGACCCGCAACAACCTGGCCGTGGTGATGTCGGCCCAGGGCAAGATCGAAGAGGCGATCGCCGAGCATCGCAAGATCCTGGCGCTCCGCGAAAAACAGCTTGGCCTCGAGCACCCCGACGTGGCGGTCTCTTGCCATCACCTGGCCCGGCTGCTGCTGAAGCAAGGCAAGGCCGAGGAGGCGCTGCCGCTGGCCGAGCGGGCATGGACGCGGCGGCAGCAGACCGATACGCCGGATGCGGTGCGGGCGGATACTGCGTTTTTGCTGGCGCGGGCGATCTGGGAATCGAGCAGCGGCGTCCAGGCGCGGGCTCGTGCGATGACCCTGGCCGAGCGTGCCCGCGCTGCCTATGGACGAGCCCGCGGCGACAAAGACCCCGCGGTCGAGCTCGTGGAAAAGTGGATCGCGGAGCGGGGTTAGGCGCCGCGAAGAGTCGAGCGATGACGGTGCGTTTGAGGGCGTAGCGATTCGACTTCTCGGACGATGGCTGGAGGTTAGGGACGCCGTGGCGGTGCTGAGGCCGCTCTGGCGTAGACGCTGAGCACCCGGCGAGCGGTCGGTGCCACTACATTCGGCCGCGGCCGTTGGCGGCGACCTCAGGTTTGAGCAGGCGGTTATTGAGCCCTTGGTGTGGACGCCCGAGGTGATCGTGGTCAATGAACTCATGGAGGATTCGCCAGAGGTGCTGGTCGACCAACGGGATGCCTTTCGATAGGCACTCCCGCGGAACGGATCCCATGAAGCGCCCTGCGTAGGCGTTGAGGTTCGGGCTCCCGGGAGGGCAATCGGACGACGTCGGTGCCTGCGGCTCGGAACCTATGACGGATGCGCCTCCTGACCGGGCCGCGGTCGAGGATGAGGTAGCGCTTTCCCGTCAAGAAACCGTCGACCTGGTCGAGCAAACCTGTGTCACTGCATCAAGGTGTCCAGAGTGACCACGGAAGCGATCTTCGAAGGAGTTCTTCGGTCAGGGGGCTTCTCCGACTACCGATGTGCTGTTTGAATACGCGGTTCTCCCCGCGGAGCTATGCGAGTTGCGTGGTCCGGTGGCGGTTGAGCCAGCCTGCGAACGCGACGACGAGGAAACTGGAAGAGCCGGTTCTTGCAGGGCGAGCATTTTGGCAGGGGGGAAGTGTCGTGGGCGGCGCATTCGTCCCGTGAAGGGGCCCCGAGACCTCTGGGGTGGCGCTTGAGTGTCGGTGCTCAGCTGCGCCGCAATGGATTGGAACTCGACGTTTATTGCCGACTGGGTTCTGGGACAGGACGGGACTCCCGTGACCGTCGATTCTTCGCCCGGTTGCCTGTTCGTCGACCGTTGCGGTCGCGCGATCTCGGAATACTGGAAATCGATGCCCACGGTGCACCGCGTTGACGCCGACCACCGCGTGCGCTGCCCCGTGCTGTAGTCATCGGCGCGATGGGCCTGTCACCCCCAGGGGGAACGACAGGTTCCGCGCGCTCAGTACTTGTCACCCACGTCGCACATGAACTGTGCCGAAAAACCACCCGGCCCGGGGCTGTCGTCGTACCAGGTCAGCACTCCCTGCCGCCACAAGTACAGGAGGGAGCTCTCGGTCTTCGAGTTCCCGTTGTTGCCACTGGGCTCGCTGAACAGGCCCCGGTCGTCGACCCAATACCCATGGTCGTCACCGGCTCGAAACTCGCACTCGGGGTTGTCGCTGGTCAGCGGCTGGTTCGGGCATGCTGCGCCCGGAAACTGGGCGTACACGCCCATGATACGGAGATAGGTGTCACCGACACTCGGTCCAAAGTCCGGGTCGTTGGCCACGTTCACACCCGATTGCAGGTGGGCTTCGGTCCGGGGGATCCAAAGCTTCATCCCGAGCGCGCGGCACATGTCTTCGGCCATGAAGGCATAGACCGGCTCTTCGTACTCCATCTTGAAGAAAGTGTATCCGCCTCCGTCGGTGGCCATGTCGCAGTAGACCGGGAAGGGCTCATCGATACTGCCCCCGGGGTGGATCAGGTACACATCGTCGTCGGCTGGGGCAAACTCGTAAATCTCCAGGCATGACGTGGGGACGAAGCAATCGGGGAGACAGCCGTCCCGGAGGTCGTCATCGGCGTCGTCACATTCCTCGAATTCGTCGTCCACGATGCCATCTCCGCATCGCGGTCCGGTCGCACGGCAATCGGCGCGGCAGCCTCCGTAGCGGCCATCGTTGACTCCATCATCGCAGACCTCGTCGCCCTCGCGAACACCATTGCCACAGCTGGGTAGGTCGGAGTCCGTGGTCAGGGCGGCGTCCGTATTCTCGGGCCCGTCGCTCAGCCCCAAACTGCCGCCGAGCGTTGCATTGCCCTCCGTCGCATCGGTCGAGACTTGGTAGGCCGGGTTTGGTGCCGTGCATGCCGCGAGCATGCAGGTGGTCACGAAGCCCCATAGCCGAGATTCCACCGATAAAGTATACAGGAACCCGCCGAAGCGCGGTTTTCCTCCTCTGGGACACTTCGCGTCGACTTGCAGTCGGCCAGTGCCGCGTAGCCCTCGTGGCCGATGAAGGCATCGTATCGGCCTTCGACCAGCTGCCGAACGACCGCGGAAGACAGCGGTGCGAGCTCCCCCCGACCGCGTGGCGCAACCTTCCCCACGTCGCGCAGTCGCAGGGGCAAGAGGGAGACGATGACGTCGGGGGCGGCGCGCCGAAACGTACGCGTGGACGTGACGAGGTCGAAGGGTTCGGGACCGGCCAGCGAGCGCGTCGAATGACGCTCCGCTCCGGCAGCAGAACGTCCAGAACCACCGCCAGGTTCAGATCGACATCGCCAAAGGTGAATGTCATTCGCGGCAAGCAAATCCTCTTCGCTTGATTCACCGTGCCGAAGGCGCAACTTTCACACCGTGGGGCCCCAACCGCGTCGACGCCCGCAGTGCGAAGGGAGGTCCCGACCGACGTCGCGGCTTGTCGCGCTCGGAATGCTAGTGGCGTAGAGAAGTCTCTGCGCATCCGGTGTATCAGGTATTGGGCGATACTCCCGATGGGTTGGAGGGGATGTTCAGCGGGCCAACGGGGAGGCTCCAGGTTGCCTTTTCACCGAACGAGCCGGGAGGACTTGACGCAGACCGGACCCTTTCGTGGGAACACGATGGACTCACCATAAAGGCGGAGTGGCGAGCTCCGCCAGGTGGGATCGGGAGTCGTAGGGACGGGCCGAGTCGGTTGCTCGTCTCGAAACATCTGTTCGTGACAATGCGGTTCGATATGCTCCGATCGCTCTGCGAAGAGATACGCGAGGTGGAACTCGAGCACGATAACAATCCGCAGAGATCGGTCGTTTGCCATTCGGTTCAGGAATCCCTAGCGTCGTGAACTGGTTCACGGAGCATTGCCGCTCCGACCCGCGTCAGCGTGGGTCGGTGCTCGCGCCCACGGGCGCCGCGTCCCGCCTGCAGCGGCCCGGCTCCCGATGTTCGGGGTCACGACAACCTGTTCATCACGGTTCGACGACGTTGAGCACGAACTGCTCCGCTTCGCTACCATCGGTTTCATCGGTAATGAACACATTGCCAGTCTCGTCGACATACATGGGCCTCGCGCCGTCGTGATGGCAGGTAGAGTTCAGAGACTTGATATGCCATCGATTCGATGCTCCGGCCCGTTGCACGCTCCAGTACGCACGGTGATCTCCCCACCACTCCTCGGGCTCGTTCGTAGATAGCTCAACAATCTCTTCGTCTTCGTTCGCCCACAACGCGACGCCATCGGATTCAGCTGGCCCCAATCCGATCGTGTACGGAAAACCGCTATTGAAGAACCGGACAGAGTTGTCGCTGTTGACGCAGTTGACGTGCCAACGAAAAAAGTCGGGATCATCCTCGTCCGTCAGATCCTCGTCAAGAAAGACGCCGCCATGTTCGTCGGGTTCATCGAAGTTTCCGAAAACAATGCCACCTTGGGCAGAACGGATCTCGACGATTTTACCGTTGAACTGGCCGCAAAAATCCAATGAACGATTCGAGATTGCCGCGACGGATGCAGGTAGATCGTACACGGGGTCCGTCGTACTACACGCTCCCAGGCCGACGCCGTTCATCGCCAGTAACATTTTGAATCTTCGGGTTGAGGCCGGTCTCATGAGTCTTTTTTTCAGTGCATTATGGTTGTTTGTATGGAACTCGTTCGACAACGAAAGGCATCGCCTCGAGTTCGCCGTCCCGTTCGTTGCGAATTCGTGAACTCGATGGGGCGGTGTTGGTCGAATCTCGGGGTTTACGCTCGATCCTCGACGTGACCTCAATGTCCTCTTACGTCTCGACGAATACGAACTGTTCCGCTTCGCCTCCGTCGGGTTCGCTCGTGAATGAGACATATTTGTCTTCGTCAACATACATGGGCCTCGCACCATCTTGGTGGCAAGTCGAGGTCAAGGACTTGATGTGCCAGCGATTCGAGATGCCGACTCGCTGTACACTCCAGTACGCGCGGTGGTCTGCCCACCATTCCTCGGGCGCGTTCGTGGATAGCTCTACCGCGTGATTGGATTCGTTCGCCCATAGGGCGACGCCCTCGGATTCAGCTGGCCGGAGCCCCATCATGTACGGAGATCCGCTGTTGAAGAACCGGACCGAGTGGTCGCTGTTTACACAGTTGACGTGCCAATGGAAAAGAGTCGGATCGTCTTCGTCCGTAAATTCTTCGTGGTAGACATCGGGATGGTCTTCCCCCCATGGCTCATTGGATCCCATGAGCGCGGTGCCGTCGCGCACAGATCGAATCTCAACGATCTTATCGTTAAACTGGCCACAGAAATCCGATGAGCGACTCGACATGGCATCCTCGGCGGCAGGGATATCGTCCTCTGGTTCGGCCGCACTGCACGCTCCCAGACCGAAGCCAATCACCGCGAGCGACAACAACGAAAGCTCCCAATACGGGGGCTGCCTTTGGGGTCTTCTCTGGAACATTGTGGTTGCTTAGTCGCTCATCCGGTTCTGTTTTATGCAATCCTTCCGAGTTTGACGGAATTTGCCTCACGCTCGCTGTCAGGTCGGTTCTGATTCAATGGCTCAGCCCGGCGGAGAACGAGCCCCTCCTGGATTTCCGGGTCCCTGGAACGATGATGTGCGGGGAGGCGCGCTGCCTACCTCGTTTGTCGGTGAGTGACTTCGTGGAACTGCACGCTCGTTAGCATAAATTACGGCAAGGCTCGGAAATTTGAATGTAGGCCAAGCTCAGAACGAGGGCAGAGTATTGCGAGTGATTGCCTCATTCGTTGCGTATTTTGATTCTCGTAGGTGACTTAGTGGTCAAGGGCTATCCTGGATTGTCAGTGCTGCGCTCCAGAATGACGCGTGCAGGCGTCCTGTCCCTTCGTGGCTAACTATGGCAAGTGCCAATAGCTAAGTGTTGTTTGTTCATGCAGTGAAAAAAAGATGATCACGCACATCTTAAACCAGCGCTTGCTGTCAAATCGAACCGCATGGGATGGGTGCCGCTAGGGCGTCGTTTGTCTCGCCAATGAGCGGTATAGGTGCGGCTTATGTCAGTTGGTGAGGAGCGGGTGAGTAGATGACGTCCTTCGATGCCAATGCAAAAATCCAAGTGCTCAACATTCGCTTGGGCAGAGATGCGTTGTGGCGCGGAGTTGCGGTGGTTCGGTTTTGGGGGCACTTTGAAGATCCCGAGGTTCACGGCCTCTTCCGTATCTTGCGACTGCTTCAGGCAGAGTTTTTTTTCTTCGGGCCCCAAGTACGGTTTTAGTTGTAGTGGTGGAGGGTGGTGCAGGGGTGCCTCAGATGATTTGGGGGGGGGCTATGAGGGGGCTGTCCGCAAGTTGACAAGATTGCATTTTTGCTGAGCGTACGATGCCAGTATGAAAATGATTGTGGTGGCAGATCTGTGTCCGTGTTTTGTCCCAATGGTACTGGCGTAAAGGGTGGAGGCAGGACGCTTGTTCTGGGGTATAGACAGGTGCGGCACCGAGGCTGGGTGAAATGCTTGATGATCTATGATGAGAAGATTCGTGGTCGATTGCCAAGAAAGGACACCTGTGAGGTCGTTTGTCCGGGCTCAGGCACGGGCAAGACGACATGCTCATCTGCCATGGGTGTGCTCGCGGTGCACACCGAAAAGAGTGAAACCGTGGTTGGTTTGATTGGTCCACTAGCGTTCCTCAACTCCAACCCAAGATGCCAAAATGAAGAATCAAAATCTGCTCTCATTCATGCTTGTCGCCTCGTTCCAGATCGGATGCAACGTCAGTCCGACAGCCGGGGAGAGAACTGAGTTTTTCAATCTTCAACCCAGATCAGGAGGTGGCGTTGTTGCCGAGGATGATGCGGAAATGCTTCAGCAAATCGCCCTGAACCTAGATTTCTTCCTCGAGGAGACAATTGATCCTCTTTCACCCTACTACTATCCACCCGAGTATATCGATGGGATCTCCACTCTGGACGCGGAAGGGCGAGAGGTTCTCGTGTCTGTGGCTCTTCTTCAACGACTCGCCGACGAGTTCGTGGACGAAAACAAGTGCTCCACACCCCAGGGACTCCAGGGGTACTGCGTAACCGATAGTTTTACGCACGACGTCACTAATATGCTGGAAATGACGAACCAGGCGACGGGAGATGCCGCCGAAGACCTCATTGACGACATTCATGAGAACCGGCGCGGTGAATTTGACCTGCTGCTCGAAGATATTGGGAACGCATGGAGCGACCGCGAAAAATCCTGTGATCAGGACGAGGAAGATCTCCAAGAGTGGTCGCAGGACCAGATGAGTTGGTTTCAAGATAATTACAAGCGTTTGAACTGCCAACGGCGCCTTCTGGAAAGGCAATACCTGAGCCTTGTCGCAAGTGAGGACCTTGCCTGTCTTATGGAGCGGCTACTTGGTGTCGAATAGAGCCCCTGCGCTCCTATAAAATCGCCCAAGGTTTCACGCCCTGCTCCGCATCATGCGCCGGGGCAGGGGGGGCCGTCTGCCGCCGTGCTGCGCATGCCCACATTCTGGACGAAACGCGTTACGTTGTGCGCGTCCCATGGGAGCATGGGTCCCCAATCACTGCGTCACTACGAGCATCGGATCCGCCAGGCCGTCGTTTCCACGGGTAATCCTGGCCTTCTCCCGCAGCTCGCGATCCCGCCGTCGACGGCTCGTGCCTGGATTCGTCGTGGCGTTCGCTGAATCGTGTCGACGTTGGACGACCGGTGAGAGGCAGCAGTTCCTCAAGCCGAGATTGCGCGGTTGCGGCCCAAGGGCGACCGGAACTTCGTGCCGGCCTCTGTCCTCCTTCCCTTCTCGAGGGCGACATGAAAGCCGACGTGGTTCGTGCCATCGAGCTCGGGGCGCGACGAGCTCCGCTGATCATTGATGGTGCTCGGCTGACCACCTCGCACCCAGAGACGCAAACGCCGAGCCCCTGGCCGAAGGCGCTCGATGAGTCCCGCAACCAGGGCCGATGCGCGCTGAAATGAGCCTCGCACCCGGGACCTATGGGCGACGGTGTGCTCCGGTTGGCGCCCGCTCCGGGCGTTTCGGCGTCTGCAGAGCGTCTCCAAAATGCGGGGTAAACTCCAAAGGACCGGGGTGGGCGCCCGTGGAGTGAAGGCCCCGGAAAGGCCCCTGCAATCCCAAGCGTTTGAACGAAGAGACGCGGGATGTCGCCGGTTTGGACTTCGCGTGCCCTCGCGGCCGAGCTGCGCGCCTGTCGACACGCGAGGGCGTTGAAACAGCGCCTAGGCCGAGCGCCGACGCCGTAGGGCGACCAGGCCGAAGAGCCCGAGCATCCAGGGCAGGGGCGAGCCCGAGCCGGTGTGGCAGCTGCAGCCTTCGTCGCCGCCATCGGCCGCGCCGCCGCCGTCGCCCGCGGTGCCGCTGCCGTCGCCCGGCGTGGCGGTGCCGCTGCCGCCGGCCGCGTCGCCGTTGCTCGTGGCGCTGTCCTCCCCGGCGGGGTCGGTGTCGCCCCCGGGCGAGTCGCTGGTGCCGCTGTCGTCCGAGGGCTCGTCGCCGGTCTCGTCGGTGCCGCCGTCCGACGTGGTGCCGGGCTCGTCGGTGCCCATCACGTCCTCCATCGTCGCGCCTGCGCGCACGCCATCGACGTACACGACCTCGGTGCTCGTGATGTTGGAGTTGCGGATGAGCCCGGTGTGCATCTCGTTGAACTCGCCGGAGTTGAACATCGTGGCGACGTTGGTCATGGGGACGACCTGGTTGCCATCGACGTAGAGCTCCACGAAGCCGACGGCGGGATCGGGGGACCACTGCACGTGCAGGATGAAGTCCTGCCAGACCCCCGGCGTCCACGCGCCGACCCAGTGCTGAGTCTCGCTGCCCACGAAGGTTCGGAACTGAATCTGCCCGCCCGTCACCACGAAGGACATGATCGCGGAGAAGGTGGGGTTGCCCTCCCAGTAGTAGACCAGGTGCCAGGTGTCGGCGTAGGCGTCGTCGCCGGGTCGTAGCGAGAACGAGTACCAGCGCTCCGAGCCCTCGAAGGTGGCGGCGTCGGGGTTGTAGACGAGCTCGTTGCGGCTATGGCCGCTGGGCGACATGTCGCCGGGATCGACCTGGATCCGCCCCGCGTACTGCCCTTCGGCCACGACGTCTTCGACCACCGTCATGTTGTCGGCGTTGCCGATCACCTGCGGCGACAGCGTCCATTGGCTGAGGTCGCCGCTCTCGAAGTCGCCGACCCAGTCGGGGGCTGCGGACGCGGTGAGCGGAGTGGCCAGCGCGACAGTGGCCAAGGCGGAAGTAGTCCAAGAGGCGAGCGCCGAAAACGAGGAACGTCGGGTCACGGGGGGATTGTATCCGCATCCCGTGAGGCCGACGCGGCTCGAAGCGTGGCCGCGACTACAACTGGGCCCAGGTCAGGGCCACCCGCAGATTTGGATTTGCTGGGCGATGTCTTCGCACACCATGCCGTCGGGACATGGCTCCATGTCCGAGCAGATGAGGACACAGTTCGGGAGGTCCCCGTCCTGGAACTCCAAGCAGGCGGGCTCCGCCTTTCCGCTCGTCGGCATCGGGCAGGCCGCGTTTTCCCCGGCGGCCATGCAAATGGGGGCGCAGAGCGTCGTCATGCCGATATTCACGCACGAGGTGTTCATGTCCCTGCACATCCCGGCCGCACACGATGCGCCGTAGGGACCGTCCGGCACGGGGCCGGTGTCGCTGCTGCTCTCCGAGGTGTCCGTGGAGGACGTGGCGTCGGTGCTGGACGCGTTGCCCGAGTCCGTCGACGATGCCATGGCCGTCGAGCCAGACTCCGGGCTCGTGCTCGTGCTCGTGCTCGTGCTCGTCGCTCCGTCTTCGACGCACTGCCCCGACAGGTCCCCCGACGAGGAGCCGTAGCGGCGGCCGCTGTCGCAGCCGAGGTCGGGGAAGCTACAGACCCCGGCCGGTTCGCACTGGCCCCGGATCATCGAGGTCACGCACTGGTCGTTGGACCGACACTCGAAGACCTCCGACGTCGAGCAGGAGACCGCGCTCGCGAGCAGGGGGACCAGGGCCAGGGCAACGAGGCGAAGCACGGCGCCGCCATGGTATCGGCTGGCCGTGCTTCGCTCGATCGTATTTTCGCCAATTGCCCCGCAGGGGGCGTTCGGCGGCCCGGTGGGGCCCGCGAGGCGAAGGCGAAGGAGGCCGTCACCCCGCGGGGTTGCCCGTCAGTGCACCCGGAAGGTCCCGTCGACGGTTCGTCGCGGGGGCTGCTTGGCCACCCGCTCGCGGATGGCCTCGTTCCGAGCCGCGGCGCGCTGACGCGGATCGTCGATGCCCCGGGCGGCGTCGAGGCGCTCGGTTCGAGGCACCAGGGAGGTCGCCTCACGCACGCGTGGCTTGAGGCCCGCCTCGGTGCCCATCTCCACCGCGATTTTTTCGAGCCGCGGGTCGATGCCGTGCAGCTTCAACGAGCGAGCGAACCCGGGGAGCGGCGGCCGGGGCCTGGGCACGCGGCGGAGGAACTCCGCGAGCCGGTCGGGGGGGATCCGCGGCAGGAAGCGACGCATGCAGGGGCAGTCGTCCTCGCTCAGGAACGCGATGAGGTTCTCCTTGCGGGCGGGCAGGAACTCCTGCTCGAGAGCGGGCGAGAGCTGGAACCCCGGCTGGCCCCCGAACACGGCCGGGTCGGGCAGGGGTACCGAGTTTCGCTCGTTGGTGTGCACGAACCCGGCCGAGGCGGGCCAGGACTCGAGCCCCGAACCCACCGGGCCCAGGGCGCCCGAGGAGCTCAGGCCGAAGGTCGATGGCTGATGGCATCCACCGCAGCTCAGCGCGGTGGCCCGGTTGACGACCTGCCGGGCGGTGAGCTGTCGGTTGGGGGGCTGTGTCGCGTTGAACGTGGACAGAGCCGAGGCGAGGTACTGCTGGCCGCTGCAATCGAAGTGGTGACAGTAGGCGCTGTCCCCCGTGTCCGATTGTGCGTCGCTCTGCGCTGCGTTGAAGTCGTCGAGCAGCTCGTAGCCCAGGCTGTTTACGTCGGTCGCATCGCCCAGCGCGGCGACCTGGAGCTCGATGGCCGCTCGGAACGCGCCGACGCGACCGCTGTGATCGCTCGGATCGGCAGTGGGACTCCAAAGCTCGCCGAAGGGGCTGAGCTTGACGGTGTCGGGCACGAACTGGAATTCGCAGGTGCCGTCGCAGTCGACCAGGGTCCGCATCTCCTTGAGGGTCCAGGGGCCACCCAGGAACTGGTTGGTGCGGATCTGTCCGCCCCCGGCGGAGCCATAGCCGCTCGAGGCTCCGGTCGAGCTGTAGTGGTCGACGTGGACCACGGGGCGGAAGCCGGGCAGGCCGTCGTAGTAGAAACCGAGCAGCTTGTTCGCCCGAGAGGTCACGCTGTCGTCGACCGACAGGTCGGCCCAGAACTCCGCGACGGGGCGGCAGGCATCCTTGCAGCCCGGGCTGGGGTTGGGCAGCACCGCCTCGAAGATCATGAAGTTGCGGCGGCGCCCGCGAGCCTGCTTGGCGTACACGATGCGGTACTCACCGCAGTTGCTCCACCCTTCGCCGGCCAGATCGATCCGGTTGACCAGGCCGATGGGGATGTAGCTGTCGAGGTTGGCGGCGGCATTGGTCGCCTCGCCGCCCTCCACCCGAGGGCAGCTGTTGGGGAAACCGTTGATGGTCGAGCCGTCGTCGTCGCATTGCGCCCCGCCGGGGGTCACCGCGCTGCTGCTGTCGTTTTGCGTGTCCCAGAACTCGCGGAACAGCTGCTCCGCATCGAGGCCCGAGACGCCCGCGGTCGCCAGCTGGTCGGCCATCTGCGCGAAGGTGTGGCGCAGGCTGAAGTCGTGGGTCCTCCCGACGTGATTGAGCGTACCCAGGTCGTGGACGAACAGCGAGCGGTGCTCGTCGATGGTGGGCACGGGTGGGGGCTCGGCGCAGACTCCCGGGCCGAGCTGGATGGGCAGCTTGAGCTCGTCGATGGGTCCGAAGGGCAGCGCGCGCACGGTGGTGAGGCGCTGGGTCTGTGCCGCGGCCAAGCGATCGGTCATGGCCTGGACGAGCTTGGGGTCACGCGGGTCACGGGGCTCGTCCTGGGGCGGCCGGGTCTGGTTCGAGCTTCCGGCGTCCGGCTTGGGGGTCGTGCCGGGAGGAGGACAACCGGTGGCGAACGCACCGAGCGTCGCGCCCAACAGGGTGGCGATGATGAAACGAGCAGACATGGGGGCTGGTCCTTTGCGAAACCACGGTCGCCTTCGCGCACGGATGAACGACGTGCGACGAAGGCTCCGCTGGCCTCAAGGAGTGACTACTCGTTTTCGGATTCGAGTCTGACGGTGCGAATGAAATAGACCGCGGTCATGCCGGGGCGCCGGATCATCGCGACGCCCGGAGACGACGCGCCCGACGCTTGGCCTGCCGGCTGGACGTGCTGCGATGGCTGAGCCACGCGGTCAGGCCGGAGGTCAGCAGGGGCAGCGCCACGGCCAGGCTCGCCGCGGCGGTGTTGCCCAGGGCCTGGGTCATGCGTAGCGAACCATCGTCCGACGGCACCACCGAGCTCGACCAGCGCACGCCCGCGAGGGTGGCCGTGGCCGTGCCCAGCCCGAGGGCGGCTCCCCCGAGCGTGAGGGTGGTGATGGTCGTGGTTCGTCGCACGCGATCGTCGGAGAGGCCGGGGGCGAGGGTCAGACCGTAGGCCAAAGAGGCACTGCCGAGCGCGGCCACGACGGTGGCGGGCGCGAGGAAGGCGGGGCGGGTCTGCCAGCGCGCGTTACAGAGCCCGTCGGTGCCACACTCCCGCTCGATCTGCAGGCTCGCCGCGGCCAGCCCGGCCGCGGCCGCCCCGAGGGCAGCCCCCGTGCCGATGAAGGCACGCGCGCGGGTCCGGGGGGCGGTGTCGTGACGCCGCCCTTGCTCGGGCTCGGGCTCGGTGGGGGGCGGAGGTCGAGGCACGGGCTCGGGCTCGGGCTCGGGCTCCGGTTCGGGTTCCGGCTGGGGCAGCGGATCGAGAGCGTCGGCCTCACGCAGCAGGGCTTGTCGTCGCGTATCGAGGTAGACCCGACTCTCGGCCGAGGCATCGGCGTGCTCGAGGTACGCGGCGACGTCCTCGGCCGCTTGGCGCAGCAGCGCGGCGCGGGCTCTTCGTTGGGTGGCGTCCTCCCGATCGGTGTGGACGTCCGCCATCTTCATGCGGATGCGGGCCCGCGCCAGGTAGGGGGCTGGATCGTCCGGCTGAAGAGCGATCGCGACCGCGGCTTCGGCCTCGGCCGAGGCCAGGTCTCCCGCGGCCTCCAGGTCTTGGGCGCGGTCGAGGTGCTGCAGCGCCTCGTCGGCGGCATCGGGGGCCGGTGGCGGGGCAGCGGGCTCGATCGGCGTTTGGACGGGCGCCTGGTCCGCAGGTGCGGGCGCGGGCGCGGGGGCAGGCGCGTCGGAACTCGACTCCGGCGGGGGAGCGAGC
>JBCCHT010000027.1:0-203872 GCA_039028615.1 Myxococcota bacterium
CGCGGCCTTTTTCTTGGTCGCCTTCTTCTTGGCGGCGGCTTTCTTCTTGGTCGCCTTCTTTTTCGCGGCCTTTTTCTTGGTCGCCTTCTTCTTGGCGGCGGCTTTCTTCTTGGTCGCCTTCTTTTTCGCGGCCTTTTTCTTGGTCGCCTTCTTCTTGGCGGCCTTTTTCTTGGTCGCCTTCTTCTTGGCGGCGGTTTTCTTCTTGGCGGCCTTCTTCTTGGCCTGGGCGGGCGCGTCGCTCTGCTCGACGGCAGGCTCTGCCGCAGGCTCGTCGGCGGCCGCTTCGTCGCTGCTGCCTCCGTCGTCACTGTCGGACGACTCATCCGCGTCGGCCTCGCCAGAGTCGGCCGACTCCGTGTCCGAGGCATCGGCCTGCTCGGCCGAATCGCCGCCGTCTACGACCGCGTCGGCGCCATCCGAGTCACCGTCGTCGCCGGAGTCGTCGTCGCCACCGTCGTCCGATGCGGCTTCGTCGGCGCTCGAGTCGTCGTCGCCGGAATCACCGTCGTCGCTCGACGCGGCTTCCGAATCTCCGTCGTCGGACTCGGGCTCGTCGGCGGGCTCCTGCGCCGCAGAGTCGTCGGTGACATCGTCGGCGCCATCGCCATCGCCATCGCCATCGTCACCGCCGTCCGATTGCTCGGCATCGTCGGCCGGCTCGCCGCCGTCCTCGTCACGCGACTCGATCCACGCGGTCACGAGTGCCTCGATGTCGGCCACGAGGGAGTCCGCGTGATCGGAGTCGGCGATTCGCATCGTACGGGCGGTGCTGCCCTCACCTTCGAGTGCAGGATGGTCGCCGGGAATCTTGGCCCCGGTGTGGAACATCAGGCTGACGTGTTGCTGGCTCTTGGCGTTGAAGCTAGCCAGGTTGCCCTTGTACGTGAACGTCGGCGTACTCCACTTGATGCACTCGCTCATTCGGGCGTCGGCACCGAGGATGATCTGCCGCACTCGAAGCATCGCGTCCTTGAGTGGGTTGTCCGATTCTTCGAACCATGCAGCGACCTCGGGACTCTCGTTCATGACAGCAGTCCTATCACGAAAACGAGACGCTTTGGATGGCCGTCACCCGGTGCCCATCACCACCACGAAGGCCGACAGGCGAGAGACGTCGGAGGCCGCGACCTTGTTGAGCGCGGCGGCACAGGCCTCGGGGAGGCTGCGGCCCAGCGCCCAGTACAGATAGAAGCTCCGGCTGAAGTCGCGGGCGAAGGCCTCGGAAACGGCTCGGGTCGGGATCACCATAAAACCGGCCCCAACCGCCCGTAGCGCCTCGATTACGCCCCAGACGGCCGCACCGTCGCCGGCTCCGGGCATCCGAGTAATGCCGCTGACGAAGACGCTGCTACCGGGGCGCCACCGCGAGCCGGCTCGGATCGTGGGCCCATCGAGGCGGGCCACACCCCCGGCGGAATCGGCCAGCGCCAAGCCACGACCGGAACCGTCTCCACCATAATAGAGGTGATCGATCTCGGCGGCCCGCTGAAGGACGGCCTCGACGGTGGGCGCCGAGTCCTGCACCTTCGCCAACTCGCGGGTCCGAGCTTGGACCGGTCGGTAGACCGCCTCCCCGATCTGTTCGCCGCGCCGCGCCAGTACATCGACCCCCGCTCCGGCCGAGACCAACAAGCGCACCACGTCTTGCAGCTCCTCGACGGCGATCGCTGGATCTTCGGTCGAATCGGCATCTGCGACCACGCAAAGCGCCTTTTGCGGCTTTTGCGCAACGAACGATTGTTGCGGAAGCTCGGCCAACGACGGGGCCAGCAACAGGCCCCGAGCTCGATGCAACAATGGCTTGCCGTCGATGCGAGCGGTGGCGAAGGGCAGCCCGGTCAGTCGCCCCGGAGCCAGCACGACGAGACGCCCGTCGATCGATCGCGACACGGCGGCCAGTGCCGGCGCCCACAGCCGCTCACCGAGATCTCTCGCGAGCTTGACCGTCGCTTCGATCCACGCCCGCTCGCAATCCTTGCGCTCGGCCCCGACCGCCTGTTGCAGGGCCAGGTAGCGTCGCCACCACCCCGGTGAGGTCCGCTCGCCCCACACCCACCGACGCACGGTCTCCCGCGTCAGCGGCAAGATGGCGTACTGCAGCCCTTCCTGCGAGGCGGCGACCACCACCGAGCCCCAGCGGGTCAGCGTCAGATCGACCGCCACCGCCTCGGGATTGGCCGCCGTGAACGCCTCGATCGCCGCTCGGGTGGCCGCGGGCGTGGCCGGAGGGGTCAGCTCGTGCCGGGCCTCGCGGGTCGGAGGGGGCAGCCGCCGCGCCAGGGGGTCGAGGTAGGCGGGGCTGAGCATCGTGGACCGCTCGGCCCGAGATCTCAGCGCCCGCAACGGGGGATTGGGCCGGAAGCGCTTCGCTCGGTTGACCGAGCGCAGCACCACGTCGGCCGGGCGACCCAGCTTGGCCTGGAACCACGCCAAGTCGCCGTAGACCCCGTCGAGCATCGCGGCGAGCTTGTCGGTGGACTCGAAGGCATGCCGTCGGGCCCAACGCTGTTCGCCGAGCAAGGCCGCCTGCTCGAGGACCACCGCCCCGCGGGTCAGCGCGCTCGGATCGCCCTCGTCCGCATGCTGGAGCAGCTGCGACTCGGCGTAGTCGCGGGCGGCCTCGACTGCGAGCCGGGCTGCACCGCCTTGAACGAAGGCACCACGGGCCGCCACGAACTGCTCGGCGGCGCGGGTCGGATCGTCGGGTCCGTCGCGCCCGAGGTACAGCTCGCCCAGCTGCCGCTGCACCCGGGCCCGAACGACTCGATCCGCGGCGACCGGCAGACGATGCAGCACCGCCTCGACGTCGCGGATGGCGTCGCGGCGGATCTCTTCGTCGTCGGGGCTGGCTCGCACGGCCAACATGGCGCTCTCGACGACCGCCCGCGCGTGGGCGACCGGCAGCGGCCGCAGGTGGATCTCCGCCTCCCGAAGCTCGGCCCGCGCCATCGCCAGCTGTTCCTCGCGATTGTCCCGCCGTAGCGAGTCGAGCCTCACGAAGGCCAAGTCGAGATGAAGGAGTCCGGCGAGCAGCTCGTCGGTGCCCCCCAAGCGCTCGAGCCCTCGACGATAGTCGGCGGCGGCCGCTTCTCGACGCGCCTCGGGGGCTCCCCGACGACACTCGCGACGCACGTTGCCCAGCGTCATCAAGTGCGCGCCGCCGTCGATCCGCATCAGGGGGTGCTCACGCACGCGCTCGGGCAGGCCGTCGTTCAGCGCCACCGCCCGCTCGGCCAACGCCATCGCGTGTTCTTCGTCCTCTTCGTCGATGACCAGCGGGCGCGCCAAGTAGACGGCGTAGTCGGCGAGCACCCGAGCCCGCACCACCACCGCATCGCTCAGCTCGCCGAGGGCCTCGTCGTACATCGCCCGGATCCGCCGATCCTGCTCGGCGACGTCGGTGCTTCGCCGACTGCGGAGCAGCGCCGCCATCTCGGCCAAGGTGCGGCCCCGGAGGATCGGATCCGGGCTCGCCTTCAGGGCCTCGAACCCCAGCTCGTAGGCCCGCACCGCTTCTTGGAGTCGATCCTCTCGCCAGCCCGCGAGGTGTCGCAGCAATCGAGCGCGGGTCAACATCAGATCCCGGGCCAGCCGCGGCACCGAGCCGTCGACGATCCCGGGCAAACACCGATCGATCGCGCCCAGGGCCGACTGCAACGCGACCAGCGGATCGGCGGTCACATGCCAGTGCAGCTCCAGCGCCATCGCCCAGCGATTGACCACGATCGCCCGCTGCGGGTGCCCGAGCTCTTCGAAGTCCTGCCCCGTGGGTAAGCTGGCCAGGGCCTCCAACGCCGCCCGCCGGATCGCGGCCGAGCCATCATCGAGCAGGTGATAAAGAAGGTAGGCGCGACGGTGCAGGTTTCGCAGGGCGTCGGTCGTGCCGGCCGCCACCGTCCGCAGCGCATCGGTGAGCGGCCGCTGGCCAGCCACGATCTCCGAGCGCAGCGTCGCGCAGGTGTGGTCCAGCTCCGCATCGAGCCGATGCCACGGCTCGGCGAGCTCGGCCAACGCGGTGACCTCGAGCCGACGCCGACCCTGCGTGTCGTCGATGGCCACCGGAGTCTGGAGCCGCTGGCAGGCGACCGATTGCTCGTGCAGCCGCGTATAGAGGCTCATCTCCGGGCCGCGAACCTTGGCCCGCGCCGCAAGCCATGCGCTGAGCTCCGGCCAGGGCACGCGCTCGTCCTCTTCGAGTCGTCGCCGTCGCTGAGATACGGGAAGCCCTGAGACCTCCTTCATGATCGCCAAGATGCGATCGAGCCGGACGTGTAGTTCGGGTAACCGATCGATCTGCCACGGCCACTGCGACCCTGGAGACATGGCCCGCGTCGCGAGCAGCACGTTCATCGAGGCCGACATGCGCCACGGCGCTTCGGCTTGCCATCGCAGGAATCCATCGAGCGAGTCGATCGACTCCGCTGCGCGCATGGCCGCGTGGATCTCCGACAGCTGCCCGGCGACCTGCTCGAGCTTCGTCGCGACCTCGGGGGCCGTGCCGCGACACTCGACCGATTGCTCGGCCAGCTCATGGACCAGCTCGTGCTCTCGTGCCGACGCCGAGCGGGCCAGCAACGCGAGCACGGCTTCGTGCCCGGCGGCGTTCCACAGCTCCGCCAGCGCGGCCTGTCGCGCCGTCCGCTCCACTGCGAGAATCTTACCCTGGACGGAAGAGGGCTACGCCCGTGCACCCGGAGATCGATGTTCCGAGTGCTCGTGCGTAGCCCAACTTGTCCGGGCGGCGGCCTTAGCTCAGGCCGTCCTTGCCCGCCATCATCTGCAGCATGTCGACGCAGCGGGTCGCGTAACCGCACTCGTTGTCGTACCAGCTGACGATCTTGAAGAAGCCGTCGTTGAGCTGGATACCCGCCTTCGCGTCGTAGATGCTGGAGTGCGGGTCGCCGATGAAGTCGGAGCTGACCACGGGATCTTCCGTGTAGCCGAGCACGCCGGACATGGGACCCTCGGACGCCGCCTTCATCGCCGCGCTGATCTCCTCGATCGAGGTCTTCTTCTCGGTACGGAAGGTCAGGTCCACGACGGAAACATCAGCCGTGGGCACGCGGAAGGCCATGCCGGTGAGCTTGCCCTTGAGCGCGGGAATGCACAGCGCGACCGCCTTGGCCGCCCCGGTGCTGGCCGGGATGATGTTGGTGTAGGCGTTCCGGCCCCCACGCATGTCCTTCTTGGAAGGACCGTCCTGCGTGGGCTGGGTGGCCGTGGCCGCGTGCACGGTGGTCATGAGGCCCTCGGCCAGGCCGAAGGAGTCGTTGATCACCTTGGCGACGGGGGCCAGGCAGTTGGTGGTGCACGACGCGTTCGAGAGCACCTTGTGGGTCTCGGGGTCGTACTTTTCGTGGTTGACCTTGTAGGCGAAGGTCGGGACTTGGTCCGGGGTCTTGGTGGGCGCCGAGAGCAGCACGCGCTTGGCCCCCGCGGACAGGTGCTTGACCGCGTCGTCGTGCTTGACGAACAAGCCGGTCGACTCGAGCACGTAGTCCACGCCCAGGTCGCCCCAGGGCAGAGCCGCCGGGTCACGCTCGGACAAGCACTTGGTGTTCTTCCCCTCGACGCTGAAGCCGTCGTCCGTAAGCTCGACCGTCTTGCCGAAACGCCCGTGGGTCGAGTCGTAGCGCAACAAGTACGCCAGATTCGGAGCCTGCACGAGGTCGTTGACCGCGACGATCTCGATGTCACCGCGCTCGGCGGCGATGCGATAGACCAGTCGACCGATGCGACCGAACCCATTGATTGCGATTTTGATGGCCATCGAAACCTTCCCAGAAGCTGGGGATGCCGGACACTAGTCGTGGGTCGAAGAGAAAATCAATCTGGAAATTGAGCATTGTCGCACGCCCCCTTGGCACCGCGAGAAGAGCACGCCAGGGACGATCGCCAAATTCGCGCCCCCACCGGCCACAGTGCTTCCGGTGCGCTTTTTCACAGCATGCAAGCTCGATGGGTAGACGGCCCTCAAACGGGGCTCGTGACCTTGGCGCCGCACCTGCCCGGGCCTTCCACCGTGACCGGCCGAAATGATAGGGTCTTGAGGTTCGTTTCCGTCATGGCCGAGGCCACCGCAGCGGAGTCCAACGAAGGCACCGCGCCAACGCCCCGTCGCCCTCGTCGCAAGCACACCATCAACCTGTGTTGCGCCCAGAGCGTGCAGGAGCACGTCGAGGAAGTCGCTCGCAACCTGCGGGATCTCGGCTTCACGGTGCGGGTGGTCTTCGGGGCCAAGGCCCGGGCCGCACTGCTCGGCAGCAAGGCCGACAGCGCCACGCCGATGATCCACGTGGTGTGCGTGCAGGGCTCGCTGCAGGAGCGCGTGCTCAAGCCGCTGCGCCAGGCCCTGGCGACCCACGGCGCGGACAACCATCACCTCTTCGTCGCGGTCCTCGACCTGGCCGTGCCGCTGGCGATGGTCGGGCAGATCCGTCGCTTCGCCGAGGCCCTCGAGCGCCCCGACGCCGGCAAGATGGTCGACGCGGCCGACCGGGGCCAGCGACGACCGACCACCCGTGAGCTCGAGCAGGGCGCCACGCGCAACTTCCCCGCCGTCACCCAGGTCGTCGAGCGCCCCGGCACACGGCCTCCGCCCGGCTCCGGTTCCGAGGATGGCGAGCGGCCGCGTCGGCGAGCCAAGTCGCTGACCTCCCGGGCTCGCGCCGCCAAGATCGGGCCCACCTCGAAGTACCGCGCCGTCACGGCCAGCCATGCCGCCGTGCCCGTGGCCGAGAGCGGTGGCTCTCGGGTCCGCAAGCGTCGTCGCGGTCGCTCTCGCCTCAACCCCGGTGCCGGCCGCCGTGGCTCCGGGCGCGTGCTCGGCCTGCCCGAGGCTCAGCCCAGCAAGCCCCCGCCTCCGCCCGCGCCCGGCGAGATGGCCCGGCGCCGCAGCTCGACCACGATGCGAGCGGTGGGCGATGGTCCTCCGCCTCCGCCTCCGCCCAAGTCGAAGGACAAGCCGGAGCCCGACGCACCCAAGCGGCGCTACGACCCGAAGCTCCGGTTCACGCCGCCGGCGAGCAAGTCGGGGCCCATGGCCAGCAAGATGAGTGGCCACTACGCGACCGTGCCCCTGGCCGAGTCGCTATCCGACGAGCCCGACCCCCCCGAGGACATCGAGCAGACCCGGGTCGAGGGCATGAGCGCCCCCGCGCCGCGCACCGAGTCCACGCTGAAGCTCGACGAGCCGCCCTTCAAGGAGAACAAGCCCGACATCAGCACCTCGCGCTACGGCCAGGACGAGCTGCGGGCCAGCATCGCGTCGGTGTCGAAGCCCGAGCCCGATGCCGATGCCCCGGTGCAGACCTCCCACGCCACGAGTTCGGGGAGCATGGTCGCCCCCGAGATGGGCGACCCCTCGGCGTCCACCAGCGGCACCGTGCACGCGCCGACCGGCCCCCAGCTGCTGACCCCCGAGCGCCCGGCCAAGAAAACCGTGCTGTACCAGGAGTCGATCGACGAGGAGGCTGCGGCCGAATCCAGCGGCGATGACGATGGCGACGGCGATGGCGACGAAGAGGTCTCGGAGACCTCGAAGACCCTGATGCCTTCGTCCCGCCCGGGTGGCGCGGGCGAGGACGAGATCGCCGAGAGCGACAAGACGGTGATGCTCGCCGACGGGGGCTTCCCCGATGCGGCCGCGCTGAGCGACTCCGCCGTGCGCCCGGTGGTGCGGCTCGACTCCGAGGAGGTGGAGCTCAAGTCCCCGCGCCGACCGGACGAGCGCAAGTCCACCGTGTTCTACGGCGAAGAGCCCGACGACGACGGCGACGACATCGAGGCGCCCGAAGAGACCGACAAGACCGTCGTGATGCAGGCGAGCCTCACCGGCGATGCCAGCTCGGACGACGACGACGACGACGAGCCCGACACCCAGGAGGAAACGGTCGTCGACGCCAAGGCGCCCTCCGAAGACACCGTCGTGGGTGCGAGTTCCTCTCGCAACGAAGGCACCGTCGTCGATGGCGTGGCGCTGCCCCCCGACGAGCAGCACGAAGAGACGGTCGTCGACGCCAAAGCACCGACCTCCGAAGACTCGGACGAGCCCGACGAGGACGATGACGACGCCATGGCCGTCGCCCCGGTCACCGGCAAGACGGTGGTTCCCACCGACTCCACCGATGGCGAGTCGGACGACGGCGACGAGCCAGCCGAGGCCGCCGCGTCGGACGACGACGGGGAAGTCTCGGAGACCGCCACCACCCGCAAGCCCGAGTCCCAGCTCCCGACCGAGCCCCACACTCACCTCGGTGCCGTCGAAGCGGCGCGAGGCGACGCTCCGGGCCAGGACGACGAGGACTCCTCCGTCTTCGAGGACCGACCCACCCGCCGTCGCATCCCCCCGCAGTTTCCCGACCCGGCCCGTGCGGCCGGAGTCAACAAGACCAAGGTCACCTCGTCCGGCACGATCGCCGCCAAGGGGCCCGAAGCCCAGCCCGAACAGGAGCGCTCGGGCAGCGGCCTCATCTGGCTGGTGCTGCTGTTCGTCGTCATCGGAGGCGGTGGCTACGCGGCCTACCAAGCCGGGCTCTTCGGGCCCGGCGCGTCGAAGTCCGGCGCGGGCACGGTGGCGGCCCGCGACTCGGCCAAGGACCCCGGCAAGAGCAAAGACTCGGCGGGCGAAGCCGCCGCGAGTGCAGGCACGAAAGCCGCCGCCGACGGTGGAAAAGCCGCGGCTGCGGATGGAGCCGACGCCGACACGCCGAAGCCCGCCGCCGACGATGCGGCCGAGCCCGCCGATGACGGTGCGCCGGCCGACGCAAACGCTGGCTCGACGGGCAGCGCCGCCGCAGCGGACGCGGGCGCCGACGATGCGGCCGAGCCCGATGCGGGCACGACCGGTACCGCGGAGGCAGCCGACGCGGGTGCAGCCGACGACACAGCGGAAGCACCCGCCGCGGCCGACGATGGCGCGACTGAGGTCCCGGCCGAGCCCGAGACCCCGGCCGAGCCCGAGACCCCGGCCGAGCCCGAGCCTCCGGCCCCCGAGCCCGAGCCCGCCGTCACGCCGCCCGCCCCCGAGCCTTCGCTCGATGGCGACGAGCAGGTCCTGGCCAAGGCCGCGGACGAGCGCCGCATCGTGATGCTCAAGACCTTGTTCGCCTCGCGACGCCAAGGCGGCTCCACCACGTGGGGCGGCGGTGGCCGACGATGCTCCGAGTTCGAGGTCGACGGCGTCCGCGGCTGGCGGCTCCCCCATCGCCGCGAGATGAAGCTGCTCAACGCCGTGCTCCCGCTGCCTGGTGGCATCTACTGGACCAAGACGGTCCCCAAAGACGACCGTCAGGCCGCCTACGTGCTCGACACCGCGACCGGCGGGCTCTCGCTGTTCCTCAAGCAGGAGCCCACCGGCGAGGTCATCTGCGTGCGGCGTCGGGCCAAGTCCAAGAAGTAGCCGTCGCTCGCCTATAGTGGGGTTCATGCGCGAGCGTGAATTCGAGATCCTGATCCGTCACGGCCGCATTCCGCTGCCCCCCGCCGGGCCGGAGCCCCTCGGCCGCGCCGCGCTGGCGACCCTCGCCGCCAACATCACCCACTACGGCTACGCGCTCACGCACGATGGCTTCGTCGCGCTGTCGCAGGCCTCGGCCGCCGACGTCGAGCAGTGGTGGGCGACGGTCGAGCTCGCCCTCGTGACCATCACGTGTGAGGACAAGGACATGGGCGCCCACGTCGTCTACAAGAACTTCCCCGCCGAAGTCCTGGAGATGAGCGAGTCCGAGTACTGGTTCAACCAGATCTGCATGTACTGGGGCATGCCCAACGAGTGGTTCACCACACCGGCCAAGCCCCGGGAACCGCTCGACGAGAAGATCAAACTCAAAGTGCTCCACGGCGCGACCGCGGACGCGCTGAACGAGATCTACCGCGGCCTGCTGCGCCTGCCCGCCCGCTGGACCCCGGACCAGTGGGGGGAGGTTCGCGATCTCGTGCCGCACTGCCACCGTGCCGTCACCGAGGCACCGCCCTTCAAGGAGAACTTCGTCCGGCTCTCGGCCGCGCTGGTCGATCATGGCGTGCAGCCCGAGGTCTCCACCGCCACCGACGTGCTGCGGCTCGCCATCGCCATGAGCGAAGGCGACATCTCCATGGCCGAGAACACCACGCTGCGCTGCCTGTCCCGCAAGCAACGTCGCGCGCTGCTGCACGCGCTCGAGCACGCCGATAACCTCGACGAAGACGTGGCGCGTCGGCGCGAGCACTTCAAGCGACTCTTCCGAGCCCTGCGCCCGGGCGACTACGCAGCCCGCTTCCCGCGTGGGGTCTCCATCTACGATCGTCTCTATCGCGGCGCCCCCATCGAGACCTTCGACGCCAAGCTCGAGCGCTTGCTCGCCGCGCGGGACTCCGCCGTGCTGCCCGTGCTCGCCCAGCGACCAGGCGTATTCATGCGACGCCTGCACCACTGCATCCAGCTGTTCGGCTCCGACGCGGTGGAGGCCTTCGGCGCGGTCATGCCCAAGCTGACCACCGTCCAGTTGCTGAAGCTACTCGGGGTGTTTCGCACCGACCACACGCGGAAGTTCCGAACCTTCGCTCCGCGCAGCAACTGGGCGAAGTTGCAGACCCGCCCCGCCGACCGACGCCGACGCCTGAGCGAAGCCCTCCGCACGCCGCTGGTCACCGCGCTCGAGACCACCATCGCCCGCCGCGTGAAGGCCAAGGTCCCCGAGGTCCAGCTCGACCCGCGGACCCGGTGGATCAAGCTCCAGACCAGCGACAGCGACCTGTCTCCCTACGGCCGCGGGACCCGTTTTCCCCTGCCCGCGAAGACCAAGTTCATTCGCACCGCCAGCTACTGGGAGTCCGGGCCGACCCACCGCAACCTCTGGTACGACAACAGCTGGAGCTTCTTCGACGACCAATGGAAGCCCATGGGGGTCTGCTGCTGGA
The DNA here is from genome assembly GCA_039028615.1 of Myxococcota bacterium. GTDB lineage: Bacteria > Myxococcota_A > Polyangia > Nannocystales > Nannocystaceae > Paraliomyxa. Next base: position 10,900 of record JBCCHT010000027.1, read on the forward strand.
ATCACACGCGTTTTTTGGGCGATGCGGCGATCTTTAGTGGCGACCCCACCAACTCCAAGAGCCTGAAGGGCCGGGCGTGTCAGCTCATCGACCTGTACCCCGGCGAGCTGGCCCGCGCGAAGGTGCGCTACGCGGTCTGGAACATCCTTTGCTACTCGCACAAGACCTTCAACGACGCGGTCGAGGTGTTGGCCAGCCTGCAGTGGGGCGCCAACCCGCTGAAGGGCAAGCTCTTCGAGCCCGCCCGCTGCCAGCTCTCGTTCCAGCTCCGCGGCGACAACCTCACCAAGTACGTCGCCTACCTCGACGTCCGCGAGCGCCAGATGGTCTACATGGACGCGAACCTGTGGGGCAACGTGCAGTCTGCAGGCGGGAGCACCAAGGTGCTGTCGGCCATGATGCCGGCGTTCGTCGAGTACCTCGACACCCTACCGAGCGTGCACGACCTGTTCGCCGGAGTGCCGCGAGGCAAAAGCGGCATGCCCGTCGCGTACGACGACGGCAAGCTCTCCCTGTCGGGCGAGCGCGCCTATGTGTTTCGGACCATCAACCAAGGCAGCCGCTTCTCCGCCTTCGACACCCACGAACTCCTCGGGTAGACTGGGTGCTCGAGGCCATGGCGGTCCTTCCTTCTCCTAGGCTTCGGCCTATCACTGCATAGGGCTGCCGCTTCCCTCGACTTTGGGACCCGCTCGGGTCCCTTTTTTTGTACGGGCCCCTCGATCGATCGAGGGGCAGACACGGGCGGTACCCCTTCTGGATGCTGGCACGAAGGATCCGCCTCACCATGAAGCTGCCGCGCACCTCGACCGCCCCTCGCCCCCGAATTTCCCGTCCGATCTCGTACGAGCGCCGGGCCGCCGTGATGCTCGCGAGCACGGGCAAGTCCGAGGAGGAGATCAGAAAAGACATGCAGGAAGGGCTTCGACGACTCACCGAGCTCCACGATGAATGTGGGTGGGACTGCGGCCGCCTTCCTGTCCTGCATTTCCAACGGCGGCGGCGAGAAGACGTGCGCGCTCAAGGCCGGCTGGAGCCAGGGGTTCTTCAAGGCGAGCCGGTGCCTGGAGATGGGCAAGGACTTGGGCGGCTTCGGGGAGTCGATGAAGACCAAGTACGAGCCCGAGCTGAGCAAGTTCAAGAAGGACGAAAAGTGACCCGGGCGAGCGCCTCGGGCCACCACATGCAGCCGCCTTTACCCGACCGCCGCTACGCCTCGGGCTCTTTACGCCGCACGCGTCGCCAGATGCGAGCGACGAAGGGCGTGAGCAAGATGGCGGCGGGGATCCGCACCGGCTTGGTCAGCGCCCAGCCGAACGCCGCCGCCCCGAGCACGGTGGCCGTCTCCCCCGCCCCCTCGACATCGAAGCCGACCAAGAACGCGGCGGCGAAGCCCAGGTAGGTCAGCGCGGAGAGGCTGAGCAGCACCACGATTCCGACCGAGCCGTACTCGACGAGCAGCGCCTGCAGGCGGCTCATCTTGTCTTCCTTGGCGTCGGCGCCTTCGGGGGCGTCGGTCTTCGCCGCTTCGGCCTTCGATGCTTCGCTCATCGCTCCTCCTCGTCGATCGCGGTGCGCAGGCGCGCCGCCAGCAGGTCGAGCGCAACCTGGTTGCGTCCGCCCTCGGGCACGATGATGTCGGCCCAGCGCTTGGAGGGCTCGACGAACTGGAGCTGCATCGGTCGCACCGTCGTGTAGTACTGCTTGCGAATCGAGTCGAAGCTCCGGCCCCGCTTCTCGATGTCGCGGCGGATCCGACGGAAGACCCGGATGTCGGCGTCGGTGTCGACGAAGACCTTGATGTCGAACAGCTCCCGCAGGTTGGGCTCGGTGAGCACCAGGATGCCCTCCACGATGATCACCGCCGCCGGAGCGATCGACTCCGTCTCTTCCCGGCGTCGATGCGTCGAAAAATCGTAGAGCGGCACCTCGACCCCGCGCTGGGCCCGAAGGTCGCGCAGGTGCTGGACCAGCAGCGAAGTCTCGAGCGACTCGGGGTGATCGAAGTTGAGGTCGCAGCGCTCCTCGTAGCTGAGATCGGAGCGATCGAGGTAGTAGCTGTCGTGCTGGAGCAGCGCGACGGAGCGCCTGGGCAGCGACTCGGTCAGTTTGCGGGCCACGGTGGTCTTGCCCGAACCGGTTGCGCCCGCGATTCCGACGACCAACGTCATTGCGCAGATCCCTAGCACAGGGCCGCGCTGGCCGTCCTCGGCGCCGGTCTCCGTTGGCTCACCCCGCCGATCAGCCCGCTTTTTCGCGGATTTGTTGGGCGACGGCCGGGCTCCTCGCTATCGTCGCGCGGTCGTGGCGCAGAACAAGCGGCCCGGGTCGATCCTCTCGGGACAGCTCCGAACGGGGGGCATTTCCCTGCTGGGGCGACTGCCCGGCCTGGCGCCGACCTTCTTGGTGGTCGCGCTGCTGGCTTGCGTGCTGGTGCCGCTGCCCACGCCGCTGGTCGATCTCCTGCTGTCGGTGAGCCTGGCCGGCGCCGTGCTGCTGCTAGTGGCCAGCCTGGGCGTGCGGCGCTCGGCCGACTTCCTCAATTTCCCCGCCCTGCTGCTGCTGGTCACGCTGTACCGGCTGGCGATCAACGTCTCGACGACCCGGCTCATCCTCAGCCAGGCCGACGCGGGTCAGGTCGTCGACGCCTTCGCGACCTTCGTGGTCCGCAACGATCTCGTGGTCGGCGGGGTGATGTTCGCGATCATCTCGGTGATCCAGTACCTGGTCATCGCCCGCGGCGCGGAGCGAGTGGCCGAGGTCGCGGCCCGCTTCGCCCTCGACGGGCTCCCCGGTCACCAGCAGGCCATCGAGGCCGACCTCCGGGCGGGGCTCATCACCCCGGCCGAGGCGGCCCGACGTCGCTCGCGACTCATCGAACGCTCGAGCTTCTATGGCGCCATGGACGGGGCGATCCGCTTCGTGAAGGGCGATGCCATCGCAGGCCTGGCCATCACCGGGATCAACCTCGCGGGCGGCCTGGTCATCGGCATCGTCCGCATGGGCTACACCTGGCAAGAGAGCCTCGAGGTCTACGGCCGGCTGACGATCGGCGACGGCCTGCTCGCCCAGATCCCCGCCCTGCTGGTCAGTCTCGCCGCGGGCGTGCTGGTCTCCCGCGTCGACGAGAGCGCCGACCGAACGCCCAACCGCCTGCGCTGGCTCGAGCCCGCCATGCTGCTGGTCCCCGCGACCATGCTGCTGGTGCTGGCCGTGGTGCCCGACATGCCGGGGCTGGCCTTCGTGACCACCGCGACCGCGTTGCTGACCGGCGCCCTGCTGCTGGCGGCTCGCAGCGCCCAGGACCCGCCGACCGAGGCCGCGGGACCGCCAGGGCTGAGCCTGCGCCTGCACCCGTCGGCTCTCGAAGACTCTCGCGGGCTGGAGCGGGCCTTGGCCGAGCTATCGCGCCGTTGTCACGACGCGCTCGGCATCGACATGCCGCCGCTGAGCCTGTCGCTCGACGTGTCTGCGCCCCCCGATCGCTGGGAGCTGAGGGCCGGGTCTCGACTGCTGCGGCGGGCGCCCTTGCCCTCGCCGTGCACCGTCGAAGGCATGCTGCTGGTCGTGTTCCGGGCGGTGATGGACCACGCGCCCTCGCTCGTCGATCTCCAGGACCTCGAAGACTCGCTCGAGACCCTCCGGGGCAGCCACCCCGTGCTGGTGCGTCGCGCTCTGGAGGCGGTCGAGACCATCGACCTGCTGACCATCGTGCGGGCCTTCCTCCGCGAGCGTGTGCCTCGACCCCCGCTCACCGCCATCTTGGGCGTCATCGCCGAGGACCGTCGCTTTCGCGACCCCGCCGAGCGCCCCCGCTTCGCCGAGCACGTCCGCGAAGGGCTGGCCAGCCACTGGGTGCCCGCGGTGGTCGACGGCCTGCACGGCTTGGGTGAGCCCAGCTGGATCCGCCTGAGCCCCGACGCCGAAGAAGAGCTCGCCGATCACACCGTGGTGGGTGCGAAGGGCATTACGCTGCGCATGAGCTCCACGCTGCGCAAGCGCTGGATCGAAGCCCTCCGCGAGGTCGGCGAGCAATCCGACGGCGGCACCAAGGATCCGCAGCCGAGCCAGCGCCCCTTGGTGTTGCTCACGACGCCTCGCGCCCGCCCGGCGGCGATTGCTCTGCTGGAGGGCACCACGCCGCACGTGCCCGTGCTGAGCACGGCAGAGCTGCGACGCTCGGCGGTCGAGCCCGTGCCGGCCACCCGCTGGCTCGAGCCGCCCATCACGGCGTGAGCCACCGATCCCGGCGCGTGGTTGCGTCGGCTCGCGCATCGGTGGCAGCGTTCCGAGTGCATGGCTGGCTCGCCCACGACCTACTGGGACTACATTCGTGTCGAGGACCTGTTGTCGCTGCAATCGGGCCTCGAGCGTGACGAACCCTCGCTGTCGAACGACGAGGTCCTGTTCATCACCGTCCACCAGATCGACGAGCTGTGGTTCAAGCTGATCCTCCGCGAGCTGGTCAACGTGCGCGCCTGCTTCGCGCGCCGACCCGTGCCCGAGCAAGCGCTGTCCGCCGCGGTGCGAGGCATCCGTCGAACCTCCACCCTGCTGCGCAACGTCGCCCAGCACTTCGAGCTGATGGAGACGATGACCACGCGAGACTACCTGGCCTTCCGCGACAAGCTCAGCCCGGCCAGCGGCTTCCAGTCGGCGCAGATGCGAGAGATCGAGATCGTGCTCGGTCTGCAGTCCAGCCAGCGCGTGGCCATGGGCCACGAGGACAGCTACCTCGACGCGCTGCGCGACGAGGACGGCAACGAAACCTCGTCGCTACGCCGTGTGCGAGCCCGACTCGCCGAGCCCCACTCGCTCAAAGATCAGATCGACGAGTGGCTCTACCGCACGCCGATCCAGGGCTCGCGCCCCGACGATGCCGACGACGCGGCCAAGGTGGAGACCTTCATCGAGGACTACCTCGGTGCCCATCGGCGGCAGATGGAAAAGCAGACCGACAGCCACCAGGTCAGCGCCCACAACCCCGACGACGTCGCCCGTCTCCAACGACGCTTCACCCAGCAGGTCGAGTCGGCCCGTCGCTTCATGCGAGCCGAAGATCATCCCGAGGCCGACCGACCCAAGATGAGTCGCATCCGGGCCGCGATCGTCTTCATCGAGAGCTATCGCGAGCTGCCGCTACTTGCGTGGCCGCGTGAGATCGTCGATGGCGTGGTCGCCCTGGAGCAGGCCTTTTTGATTTTCCGTCAACGACACGCCCGGATGGTGGAGCGGGTCATCGGTCGCCGTGTAGGTACCGGTGGTTCTGCGGGGGTCGACTACCTCGACCAGACCGCACTGAAATATCGGGTATTCTCCGACGTGTGGGCCGTACGGACCCTATTGCTGCGCAGTGATGCGCTGCCACCAGTGCAACACCTCGAACTCTACGATTTTGCCGGGGGGCTTTGACTCGACCCGCTCGGGTCGCGTCACCGGCAGCTGAATCGGTGAGGAATTGCTCACGGAGTTTCGCGGGGGAAGGGTAAGTGCGTGCATCCCGTGCACGTGCGCAGGATGCATGCCCGACGTCGAAGCTCCCCACACGCACCGCCTCGACGTCGGTTGGGCCGCTCAGCCCCAGCCGGACTGGAACGTCCCCGACTCTTGAGCGGGGGGCGTGGGTGCGGCCGGTGGCGTGTTGGTCACGACCGGAGTTGGAGCCTGGGCCACCGGACGAACCAGCGGACCACGCGGCTTGCGTGACATCCTGCGGATCATTCGGCGAAGGCTCTTGGCGATCGCATGACCCGTCGGAAGTACCACTGCGACCGTTTCTTCGCCCTCGGTTTGCAGCACGACGGTGTGCTTGCCGACGACCAGTCGAATGGTCTTCTCACCGGTCTTCTCCAAAAGAGAGTGCGCGGCCTCGAGGATCGAACTCCAAGAGTCCTCGCCCCGAAACTCACGGGGACCAGCAGGAGAGATTACGGAGACGGCCACAATGCCTTGGGCGGCCGCCAGGTGTTCGATGTTGGCTCGGAGACTCATGGGTTTGCCTACCTTTTGCGGTCCAGGTGCGGAGGACCGCTACGTTCGAAGTCTGAAAGAAACGCAGACCGCTGCCAGTGCCACCGTGGGATACGTACGTTTGCGGCCATTGGATCGCTCTCGGCTGTATCGGTGGAACATTGTCGATGGCGGCGGCCACGCTACAGCTAGTACTGCGCTCGGGCCGATCCCGTTACAATTGGATCGCACCCGGCCGTTTCCGCGCACGCGAGCCCCCTCACTGAGTCAAAAGCGGCGCTAGACCCCCCGAAACAACGGTCTGACGAGCTGGAATCGCGCAGGTTGACGCCTCATCGACTTTAGGTCAGCGCATTTGGTCGAGAAATTTTGGCTAGCTGCGACCCATTGCCCCGCCGAGATCATCTGAAACGCCTGGCTGCGACAATCGATCACCATTGCGCTACGCACGAGTACGATTGCCGAATTGTCAACGCTGCCGTGAGTGAGCGCGCCGGTCACGTAGTTCGTTCCAGAAGGAAAAATCGTGCCGCCGATCACAATACGAATCGGGGCGGATGTACGTTCGGGAAGGACTGGCCGACTCGTCAGCCAACTTTGTTGACGATCTCCGCAACGGCTCGAGTCGGTACACTCCCGCTCCCCTCGGTTCCGCGATCCATCCATGGCCCGTCGTTGCGTCCTCCCTTCGTCCTTCTTGCTCCTGCTGGCCTCCTGCTCGGGGCCGACCTCGAGTGAACACGAGATCGTCGACACGCCCGAGGCTGCGCCGACCCGCGTCGAAGCCCCGACGCCACCCGAGCCCAAGGATGGCGCGAAGTCGGAGCTCGATTCCTCCGACGAGTGCGGCCGCACTACCGGACGCAACGAAGAGGGTCAGTGCGAAGCACTGCGGACCCGTGAAGTCGAGCACGTGCAGCAGGTCCAGATCCCGGCCGGTCGCTTCGTCATGGGCGACGTGCCGCGGACCTACACCACCGCGGTGGGGCGTCACGATCCGCGCGAGCGTTGGCCCGGGCAGCCCCCTCGCTACGCGGACTCGGAGTCGTTTTGGATCGACCTGCACGAGGTCACCCGCGGCGAGTACGAAAAGTGCGTCGAGTCGGGCAGCTGCACGCCGGCCCAGTGCTTCGACGGGGTCGACCCGGTCGAGAAGTTCTCCGACGAGGCCGCGGCCCTGATCCCGCAGACCTGCGTCACCCATGCCCAGGCCACCACCTTCTGCGAGACGGTCGGGGCGCGCCTGCCCAGCGAGACGGAGTGGGAGCTCGCCGCGCGTGGGGTCGACGTTCGCATCTACCCCTGGGGCAACGACATGCGCGACGAGTACAACGCGATGTTGGTCCCGGTGAACGTGATCCGCGGCGACTCGAGCTACTTCGGCATTCGGGGCATGGGCACCAACGCCCTCGAGTGGGTCTCCGATACCTACGAGGTCGACAACGGGCTCGAGCCCTATCTCGGCAAGCCCTTCCGCGACGACAACGGCCCCCTGATGAAGGCCGAGGCGGCTCGCGGCCCTCGCTTCGTGATGAAGGGCGGCAAGGCGGGCGCGCGTCGAGACAAGGCCGGTGCCGATCGTCGGCTGGGATTCCGCTGTGCCGCCGACGTGTCGCCAGACGACGGGGCCCTGAAGATTCCCGCCGAGGTCCCGACCATCAACGTCCTGCGCCCCGGCACCAGCGAGCTGCTGGTCTTCGGTGGCATCGCCGAGGCCGTCTCGCGCAAAGAGGCCGAGCAGTTCTGCGACGCGCTCCGCATCCCGCAGGGACCGCTGACGCTCGAGGGCTTCCGCCTCCCGACCTTGGCCGAGATTCAGGCGATGGCCGACGCCTTCCGCGGACCGGGCCCGTTCTGGTCGGCCGACGGCTCGGCCGTGCAAAAGGGCAAGGGCAACGACGCCCCCTGGGAGATCGAAGAGTCGACACCCAAGGACGCGCTGGGAGCCCGCTGCGTCGTGCCGCTGAACGGGTGATCGACGCGTCGGGACGACGCGGCCCGGGCCTGGTGCTCGGCCACTCGAGTTCTGCTACCGTCCCCCCGATGTCTTCGTCTCGCTTTGCCTTGTTGTGCTCGGTCCCGCTGCTTGCCGCCGCGCTGGGTTGTCCCAGTCAGCCCACCTCCGCCAAGCCAGTACCCACCAAGGCCAAGGCCCCCGCCAACAAGGACGCCGCTGCCGCGGGTCCCAAGGCGGTCGCGCCCCCGGCGGCGGCTCCGGCCGCGCCCGCGGCCCCCGCTGCCGCGCCGACTCCAGCTCCGGCCCCCGCGGCCGCGCCCGAGGCCGCGTCCACGCCTCAGCCCTCCACCGACGACAATCCCGCGCTCGGGCGGCAGTTCATGGACCCGCGCTGGTTCCGCAAGACCATGTTCGGGGACAAGGGCAAGGCGCTCGACACCAAGCGCAGCGAAGCCGACGAGGCGGGCCGCTTCTCCAGCATGATTCGCTTCGAGCTCACCGACACCACGGTCGAGCAGTGCGCGGACGAGCTGACCAAGCAGGTCCAGGGCGACATCCCGACCATCGAGCGCACCGAAAAAGACGGCCGCATCACCATGCGGGGCGACAACGGCGAGTTCGAAATCACGTTCATGTGCGGCGAGGCCGGCGGTAAGTCGATCGCGTACGTCAGCTACAAGTGGCTGTGATCGCCTGATCGGTGGACGCGGCCAACCTGGCGCGTTAACTTGATCACAGGATGTTGGACGAACGTGGGGGCATGGTCCCCTTTGGGTGGGCGGTAATCTGCAACGGCAAGCGGCCGGATCAGGTCACGCGCAGCGCCGACGAACTCGCCCAGTGGTCCTCCGACGCCTGCGCTCGGCACTTCCCGCCCGAGCGCGGCTATCAGATCTCCACGGAGACCCCTGCGGGGGAGACGCCAGGCGTCAACGTGATCGTCCATCGGGGCGACTTCCGTGCCGAAGTCACCATCGAGCACGACCCCGACACGCCCAGCCGGGCCCTCGTGGCCGCGCCCATTCGCGCCTTCGGCAACGCCCGCTCCGAGCTGCTCCACGCGGCGCATCGCCACGCCGAGGGCCTCGTCAATCGCTGGCGCAACGTCGGTGCCGCCCTGGGCCTTTCGATGTTCTTCTCGCTCGCCTGGCTGATGATCGGCGTCAACAACCCGGTCTACGTCCTCGGCGGCATGCTGCTCGTGGTGGCCCTGCTGCTCACCCTGATGGCCGGGGGCACCCTGGGGACCTGGTTCGGCGAAGAGCTGGCCCGGCGGCACCGTGGGCGCGCCAGGGCGCTGGTGCAGCGAGACATCGCGCTCAGCCACGACATGCGGCGCTGGAAGGCGCTGACGCGGCAGCTCACCGCTCAACGCTCGGCGCTCACGAGCAAGCGCGGGCAGCCCTTCCGCACCGCACCGCGCGAGCTCGCCTCCTGAGTCGAGGGCTCAGCCCGGGCCGAGCACCAGCGGCGCGTAGTCGCGGCTCATGCACTCGGCCACGCCCTCGTCCCATCCCCCATCGCCCAGCTCTCCCCAGGCGGACACCGTCGCATCGTCGAGCGCGTGGTTGTTGATGTTGGCGCACGGCACCGCGGCCGGCAGCTGAGCGCCCGGGCAGTACCCCGCGTCGGGGCGCTCGTCATGAGGGTCGCGCGGGTCGGCCAGGCCGCTCTCGGGTGAGACCCACGGGATGGTGAAGGTCCACTCGCTCACCGGGTCGTTGCCGCGAGTGAGGTTGAAGCCGAGGAAGCGCTTGCTGAGCACGTCCTGGGCGAACTGATGCGCGTAGGCCTCGTCGACGCCCTTGGGAGCGTTGAACGCGAAGTTGAAGACCTTGTAGCGCTCTTCTCGTTCGTAGCCTCGGCTCTCCATGTAGCGCGCCGCCTGAACGCTGAACAGCTGGGATGCGATGCCGCCGAGGCTGTGCCCCACCACGTGAATGTCCAGCGTGGTGCCGTTGATGTTCATGATCTGATCGAGGCGATTGCGAAGCGCCTGACCGCCCTCGCTCTCCATGTAGTCGACGACCCGCTGCTGAAAGCCCTGGCCGACCTTCCCCACCACGGTCGTATCGTGGACCCAGGGGTTGAGGGGGTCGGTGGTGTAGCGGGTCATCCCGTCGAGGTCGTGCCGCAGGTCGTTCAGCGACGTGGGCACCGTGCCGCGAAACGCCACCACCACGCTGAAGCGGGGGCCGTGCACGCCGTCGGACCACTCGTAGACCTGGGTATTGTCCGAGCTGAGGTTCGCCCGATGCCGATGCACCGCGGTGCCCCCACCCGGTCGGCGAATGGTCAGCTCCTGGTGCGCTTGATCGCCGTTGTAGTAGGCAAACTCGGCAGCGCGAGCCATGTCGCCCACGCGATCGGCGAAGCGTTGGGTGGTCGCGGCCGCTCGGAACGAGGTCTCCTCCTCCACCGCGAACTCGCCCTCCATGTCGCAGGCGGTCGCCGAGAGACAAAGCACGGCCAGCGCCCACGCCGTGAGGCGAGACGAACGGCGAAACAGGGCATCGGGGTATCGGGTCATCGTCCACTCCGTCCGCGAGGTGCCAACGCCAGGCACCACCGCCGCGTCGTGCGGGTGCTGCACCGGATTGGCGAGACCTCTACGTACGAAGTGCCCGACGCGAGCGATGATTATTCACTCGGGCCGCGATGGAGCCGGCCTCGGGCCGGGCTCCGTCTCGAGCGTATCGGGGCCTGCGGGCTCAGCAGGGGCCGATGGTCGACGACATTTCGTCGACCTCGTCCTCGCCGTAGTGGATCAGCGTGCCGTGGTTGTTGCCCGCAGAAAACAGGTTGCCTCCAGAGAACAACACCGAGCCTTCGTGTCCTCGCACGGCGTGGAAGTCCTCGCGGGTGATCGACGTATCGGGACACTCCCACTCACCGTCGCGATAAAGCCCCATGCCGCCGAGGAAGCCGGCGATCCACACGTCGCCCTCTTCAGAGACCCAGACGCCGTTGAGGCCATTGTTGGCGCAGGTCGGATCGACGGTCACCGTGGTCCAGGCCCCGCCCTCCCAGTTCATGACCACGGGCTGCTGCAATCCGCCCACGGCCCAGACGTCGCCGGACGAGTTGCCGTGCACGGTCAGCAAGCGCTCGCCGCCGGGCGGGTGGTGCTCGACGAGGGTGTCGCCCTCGAGGGTCCAGGCCACGCCCACACCGACGAGCCAGTCCTGCCAGACCTTGAACACGACGCCGGGGAGCTGGTCGGCGAGCAGGCTCCATTCGCCGTCGGCGTTGCGCTGCCAGACTTCGCCCTGCTGGGTCTCCCAGACGTCGCCGCCCACCGCGATCACGCGATCGCCCTGGTCGAAGACGCCGTAGAGCACGGCTTCGGTGGCGACGCTCTCGTCGGCTCGCACGCCGTCGCGCTCGTGGAGGATGGTGCCCTCCTCACCGACGGCGTACCACTCGGTGGCCGAGGGCGCGTCGATCCACCACAAGGTGTGCTCGGTGACCTCGGTCTCGTAGCACAGCTGACCATCGCGCCAGCGCACGAGATAGCCAGGGCCGCCCGGCTCGACCCCCGGCTCCGAGGACAGATCGCCCCCCACGAAGACCAGCTCTTGCCCGACGTTGGCGGCCGACAGCAGCACCCCCCCGTCGATGGTCGCGGCGAGCTGAGAGTAGACGGGGTCCGCCTCCGCGGGCGGCTCGGGCTTGCACACGGCCAGCGCGAGGACGCCGAGCACCCACAGGGATCGAGAAGGCTTGGTCATGGCTCGACAATCACATCGAGGGCACGCTGGAGGACGTCGGGCGCGGCGGGGCCGGTGCCTTCGTGCACCCAGGTGGTGAGGGGGTCACCGTTGGCGTCGAGGAACTGGAGGCCGTCGACCGGGTCGGCGCTGGGCGCTGCGAGCATGAACTCGCCCGTGCCGAAGCCGTAGACCCCGCGCACGCGCGCCATCTCTTCGTCGCTGTCGTTGGTGCGGTGACAGGTGTCGCACCCCCGCGGGTTGGCGGTGGTGGTGTGCGAGAAGAACGGCGCAAAGCCGTTGTTGGCGGCCAGCCCGTCGCGGTGGCGGAACTCGCCGAGCACCTCGGTGCCGCCCTCGCCGTCTTCGACGGCCTCGCCCAGCAGCACTTCGCCTTCCCCGGTTCCGTAGGCGCTGGAGCCCACGATGCTCATCTGGACCTGCTGCGAGGCCACCACGTTCTGGATGCGACCGTCGGGCGCAGTGCCCAGCAACACGTCGGTGATCGAGAACGTGGCCCGGCTGCCGCGGGTGAGGCCAGGGGTGCTCTGGCCGGTCTGATAGTCGACCTGGTCGAGCCGCAGGTCGTAGGTGACGTGGCAGCCCACGCACTGCTGCGACCAGGCGGTGTGGCACGAATCGCAGGTGAGCGAGTCGGTATGCGACCACCCGCCTTCGTCGGTGCCCATCGCGGCGTGCATGGCCGCCGAGGCGCCGTTGCTGGCCAAGATGTCGGCCACCTGCACCACGGGATGCTCGGCGCCGTCGACCTTACCCGTCAGCACCACCGTGCCGTCGCCACGCTGCGACAGCTGCGGGAGCGGGCGCCCCGACTCGGTGCGGTACACCCCCTCGGCATCGGGCTCGATCCCCTCGCGCACGGTGCCGTGGCAGTCCTCGCACGACAGGTCGACCTGCTGCTTCGAGGTGCTGAACAGCCGCCCCGTGCCGTGTACATCGCTGCCCACGTGGCAATCGACGCAGTGCATGCCCGCCGCGTAGTGCAGGTCGGGCGGCGTCTCGTCGTAGTCGTTGGTGGTGTCTTCGTCCGTGTAGTAGTAGCCCGGCGAGTGCCCATAAAGCGTGTCTTGGATGGGCTCGGCGTTGGGGGGCGTGGACGCGCTACCGAAGCCGCCCTCACGGATGCCGCGGAAGGCCAGGCCGATGCGACCGCCCTGGAAGTGGCATGTGGCGCACTGCTCGGCCGGGATGGCGGTGGTGATCTCGTGACGCCGCGGATGCACCGGGCTGCCCTTGGGGATGGTGGGGTCGCCCCCCTCGTAGATCCCCAGCTGGTCGTAGACCACGTGGCACGAGGCACAGCCCGACGAGCGATACAGGGCGGGCGAGTTGTTGCGCGGGTACCCGGCCTGATGACACGTGTTGCAGTTCTTGGCGAGGTAGTGGCCGTAGGCCAGCGTCTCGATGGCGGCCTGGTCGCCCGAGGCGATGACCTCGGTGATGGCGTCCGCATCGGCGGGCTGTAGCGTCTCGAGCGAGCACACCGTGCCCGGGATGGAGGGGTCGCAGTCGGGATCGACCGCCTCGTAGGACCCCACGTGGGCGAGCCGATCCTCTTGGATGCCGGCCAAGAACAAGGTGGGGAAGTAGTGCCCCGCGTTGGTCACCATGATCGAGGTCGGCATGGTGGCCGCCTGATTGGGGTGGCAGACCCCGCAGGTGCCATCGACGACCCGAATGTCGCTGGGGTTGATGAACTTCACGTAGGCCGGGTCGAGCTGGTCGAGCTGGTCGGGCGCGAAGTCTCGGATGAAGCCATGGGGCGCGGGGGGAAGGCCCGAGCCACGGACCTCGGCCCAGTTGTCGGGCACGGGTATGTGGGCGGCTTCTTTGGTGGAGGCCAGTGCGTCGCCGCCGTGGCATACGACGCACTCTTCCTCGGGGATGGGGCCATGGGCTTGCTCGATGCCGAGGTGGCAGCTCAAGCAGCCGACCTCCGCGGGAGGGTCGGGCTCGCAGCCGAGGCACCACACGCTCATGGCGACCAACGGCAACCCACGCCAAAGGTGCGATCGAAGGGGCATGGGCGACTCAGCCTCCGTTACCAACATTGAGAGTCACGGGCTGTCGCGCCGTCGCCTCGTTGCCGTCGACGTCGGTCACCGTCACCACGAGATCGATCAGCCGGCCGTCGAGGCTCAGCAGATCGTCGTTGCTCGAGTACTTGTCGGAATCGAAGCCGACCACGGCGCCATCGAAGCGACCGCCGACTCCGGCCTCGCATAATAGCGCCGCGCCCTCGAGGAAGAACGACCCGTCGTTGACCCCATCGACCTCGACGTCCATGAGGATGTCGGCGGTAGAGCCACTGCCGGCCGCCAGACCCTCGGTGGTGATGACCACCGTGACCCCGAAGCCACCCTGGGGGGCCACCGCAAGGCCGACGCCTTCGCCGTCTTCGTAGGCGGTGAAGGCCCCTCCGACGCCCTTGCCGAGCTCTACGCTGGGGTTTGCGCCCGATGCACAGGGATCGGCGGCCGGGTCTTCTTCACAACCGGCGCTGAGCAGAGCGACGCCGGCCGACAACAACCACGCGGCCGCGACCCGACCACGTCCAAGATTAGTTCTAAGAGATTCGATACCGGGCACCGCCGCAAGCCTACCATCGAGACGGGCCCGACGCCGCTTCTCGGAGGCCCACCCGGGCGGGGGCCAGCGCTACTTTTTGCGCTTCTTGCCTTTGCCCTTGCCGCCTTTTCCCTTTTGGTACTTCTTGGCGTGCTTGACGTTGCGATTCGCTCGTCGTGCCACCTGCCCGTCCTGCTGCATGCGGCGCGGCGCCTCGCCCACTTCGGGAATGAGCTCACCGTCGGCCAGCTGTGCCAGCTGGAGGATCGACGCATAGAGAAAAGGGTTCAGCTCGAGCGACAGCCGCTTGTCGAGCTGGCGCACCGTGACCTGCTGCTTCACCGGGAGTCGCACGTTGTGGGCCTTGACCGCGGTGGGCCAGCCCTCGTGCTCGGGGCGGGTGCTCTCCTCCTCGACCCGGGGCAGGTGCATGCGACAGCAGATCGGCCGCTGCTCCCAGATGCGACAGCGCTGCTTGCCCTCGTCGAGGAAGGGGCAGGGCTGCATCTTCTTGGCGAATGCGACGCGACCGCGCTGCACCGCCTTGCCCGACATCCGCATGCGCTCCGGGTCCTTGCCCGTGTGCAACGCCTGGATGTCCTTGAACTGCTGCTCGCCGTACTCGGCCAGCTTCTGCGCGACCTTGGGGAAGTCGCGCCAGGTCCGGACCTCGCGATAGATGGACATCGCCTCGGCCGCCATCACGGGCATGGGCGCCGCGTAGCAGGCCCCGCATCCCCCCGGCTCACCGGGGCGCTTGGCGTCCTGACCCTCGGGCAAAAACGCCCGAACCTTGTCGAAGTACGCGTCGTAGCCCTCGTGGAGCTCGTCCACGGCCGCCGAGAAGCCTCGCGGCAGCCGCTTGGTCTCCTTGATGTCCGCGATGCCGGGCAGCGCCGAGAGCTTGTCGAGCGCGCTCTGCATGGTCGCGC
This sequence comes from Myxococcota bacterium, assembly GCA_039028615.1. Lineage (GTDB taxonomy): Bacteria > Myxococcota_A > Polyangia > Nannocystales > Nannocystaceae > Paraliomyxa. The sequence continues at coordinate 26,058 of JBCCHT010000027.1, forward strand.
TCTCGGCCTTGGTCGCCTTGCGAGCGCCCCGGGACGGCCGCGTGACGTGGTCGCGCGGCAGCCGAGGGCGCGGACCGAAAAAGACACCGATCAGATCCGCCAGGGCCATTGTCCGCGCGGTCTTAGCATCGGGGCGCGACCCTTGCCAGCGCCATTGGCGCGCAGGTAGCGTGCAGGGCATGGCGTCCCCCCGATCGAGGCTCTACTCCCGGATCGTGGTCGCCACAGCCGCAGCGCTCCTCACCGCCGGCTGTGGGCCGTCCAAGCCGCCCTCCACGCCTCCCACGGGCGAGCCGACCCCCGAGGGCACCGATGTCGAGCTTCGCTACGCCGCCGCCGTGCCCCTCGACCAGAGCCTCCAGGTCGAACTCACACACACCAGCCTGGGCATGTACCTCGACTCCCGGATCGACGTGAAGGCGACGCAGACGCTCTCCGCGACCGGCAACCAGCTGAAGGCGGCCTGGACGGTGGAGTCGATCGAGGCGCTCGAGCTCGAGGGCACCGCCGACGCCAAGGAGATCGAACGGACCCGGTCGCTCATCACCGATCACGGCGCAGGCACGACCCTCATCGACGCGCGCGGCTTGGTCGACATCGCGGGGACCGAGGCCGAGCCCACCAACGAGAAGCGACTCCAGGCCCAGGACGAGGCCGCGAAGCAATCCCCGGCCGGAGCCCTGCTGGCGACCGTGCTCTTCGACGAGCTGGCGCTGCCTCGCCTCCCCGAGCAGCCGCTGCGCATGGAGCAGCCCTTCGAGTTCGAGGAGGAGACGGAGACCGTGGTCACCGACCTCGAGCAGACCCTGCCCACCACGACGCTGGTTCGGTTCACGCTGCGGCGCATCGACGAGACCGGGCTCGCCGAGATCGCCATCGAGCGCGCCTCGGTGGCCGAGCTCGACGAGGATCCAGCGGAAGCGGCCCTCGAAGCCGCCGGGGAAGACCCCGCGGCAGACGAAGGCGACGCGGAAGACGGCGCGCCCTACGTGCGCATGGAGACCAAGACCGACGGTACGCTGCTCTTCGACGCCGCTCGCGGCCTGCCCGTGAGCCTCGAGCTCAACCGCACCGAACGCTTCGTCATCGGCGAGGAAGAGGTGGAGCGCAACATCGGGGTACGCTCCACCTACGAGGTGCGCTGACGCGCTGGGCTCGCTCGCAGTCTCGTGCATCTGCTGACAGCTGCCGTCGGGAGACTCGGGGGTATGAACCCGCCCCCCATCGTCATCGCCGCTCGTTCGGGGCACGATGCTTCGGTGCGTCGGCATACCACCCGCGGAGCCACGCTGATCAGCGTGCTGCTGGTCGTGCTCGCCCTGGCCGCGATCGCGGTGCTGAGCGTGCGCAGTGCGAGCCGAGAGATCCGCGGCGCCTCGGCGCAGGTGCAGCGCGAGCGCGCGCGAGACAGCGCGGCCGCAGCATGGGCCCTGGCTTCCGCGCGAGTGCAGGCCCTGTCCCCGACCCAGCTCGATGCCGTCCTCGCGGGAAGTCGCCCCCAGGCGTCCGACTGCCCCGACACGTGTCGCGACTGTCTGCCTCAGGGCATGGAGTGGACCACCTCGAAGCTCGGCACCACGGGAATCTGTACCGGCCGTCTGTGCGCACGACCGGGTGCGGTCGCTCAGCTGCCCGACGCCAGCGGGACCGCCACGCACTGGTGCGACATGCCGCTGCGCCAGCTGCTGCCCGACAGCGAGGCCGACACGCGGGTATCCGTCTGGATCCGCAACGACATCCCCGATGCCCTCGACGGCGGCGGCTGGCGTCGCGACGACAACCGCGAAGTCGTGCTCACCGCCATCGCGCAGGTGGGCGGCGTGCAAGCGATCGAGCAGGGGCGCACGAGCCTCGGCTCGCCGTGATCGCTCCCCCCGCGCTCAACACTCGCACTCGCCCTTGGTGGGCTTGGCGTCGTGCACCACGCGGAGGCCGAACTCATAGTTGAACGCGGCCGTCGGCGTCGGGCTGGAGACTCGCACCAGGATGTCCCCCTCGCCCTCGAGCACCTGGCCGTAGGCGGTCCATCGGTACACGCGGCCGACGTCGCTGACGAAGTCGAGGAGCATGGCCGAGGTCTCGGTGTTGTAGGCCTCGACCCGCACCGTGTTGTCCGGCGAGGCGGGCAGCGTGTGCTCGTCGCACCCGCTGCATTCCCCGTCGTTGCCCTCGACCACCACGAAGAACCGAAAGTGGTAGAAGCCGTTGGGGTCGTCGCGTTTTTCGAGCTCGAGCGCGCTGACCGGGAACAGGTACCAGTCCTCGGTGCCCGCACACAGCCGAGCCTGGCCCGTCGCCTGCACGTCGAAGCCGTTGTCGCCCGGATCCCACTGATCGTGCAGGCTGGCCATCTCGGCGGCGTCGTTGGGCTCCCATGTATCGTCGTCCGGGCACTCGACGGGTGGCGGCGGCTCGCCGGAGCTCGACGAATCGACGTCACCGCTGGTGTCGGCCCCGTCGCTGGTCGCCAGCGGGTCCCCGGTCGTGCTCGTGTTCGGTGGATCGGTGGGCTCGCGGTCGGTCTCGGCCCCCGATGTCGCCGATCCATCGGACGTGTCCCCCGGCTGTGCCGAACCGGCCGTGGTCGTCGACGCCGTGCCCTCTTGGCCATCGCTCACCGACCCCGGTCCACAACCAAGGACGAACACCGCGAGCAGCGGGCTCCGCATTCGCAGCACATCCATCGAACCCGATCACGCTACCACGCCGCCGACCTTCATCGACTGGCCCACTCCGGCCCGATGAGGACATCGACGACCCGTGAACGATGGTCGCCGAAGGAGGTCGCGCGAAGGCGCGCGCGCTCTGTCTCTCACTGCAAACAACGCACGGTCACCCCCGCGGGCCACGTCGCTTCATCGGGCAACCCGGGGCCCGTGGCCTTGGCGACCTCGGTGTAGGCGGGATGCCAATCGCCGTTGCGATGAAAGCCCTCGTAGATGATCGCCCAGTTCTGCGGCGAGCTCTCCGATGCCTTCACGTAGTCGGAGAAGATGTAGTCCTCCCAGTGTTTCTGTAGGTGGTAGCCCTTCTGCGGATCCCAGGTGTAGACGCCATTGACGAAGTTGCCGCGGCAGTCGGCCACCTTCACCTCGAGCTTGTGGCAGAAGCCGTTCATCTCGCTGGTGGGCAGGTCGACGCCCTCGGCCCGCAGCTCGACGGGCGCATCGGGGAACGGATCCGTGCCGTCCGAGTCGACGGCGAGCGCTTCGATCTCCTCCTCGGGACCCCTCTCCTCCAGGTCGCAGGCGCAGAGGGTCAGCACACTCACCAGACTCAGCCCCGCGCGAGCGATCCATCGCGAGATCGAGGGACTGGACTGGAACTCGTTGGGACGACTGATGATGTTCATGGCGCTCGGCGGACGAGGCCACGCCGAGCCTGCCGCCCTCATCGGCGCACAGGCGAGCGGGTCCCGTCACTCCCGAACGGTAAGTGACCCAGGCAGGGGTTTTCTGTTCACCCCGCGGACGACGCGGGGCCGCGCCGGACCACTCAGCCCGGCGACATTACGAACGGGTACGTCACGATCACGTTCCCGCCCCCGCGCGGCTTGGGGAACTTCCAGCGCTTGACCGCCTTGGCGATGCACTTGGCCACCTGCGGATCGCCCATCGAGTCGGCCTCGACGACCGAGCTTCCCACCTTGCCCGCGGACGTGATGACGAAGTTGATGGCGACGCGTCCCTCGAGCGTCGGGTCCTTGGTGAGCCCCTTGTTGTAGCAACTACGCACTTCGTTGATGTGCGCGCGCACGATGCGGCGAATGATGTCCTTGTCGAGGGAGCCCACCACCTTCGCCTTGGCCTGACGCACCCGGGGCACTCGCTTGCCGCGACCGCCGAAGCCCGCGCCCGATCCACGCCCGTACCCGCTACCCGTGCCGCCGCCCGTGCCACGACCGATGAGACCGGTGGAGCCCAGGCCGATCGTGCCGCCACCGGGGGACCCGGCGTTCTCGCTCACCGCGGACGGACTGAAGCACAGCACCACGGCGGCCCCGCTCCGACCATTGAGCGGAAGGTCGAAGCACGAATGACCCCCCTCGTCGCGCGGTGCCGCGTCGAACTCGTGGTCCTTGGTCACCAGCCCGGCCGTGGTTCCGTCGGCCCACTTCACCTCGGTGCCCGCATGGACCGTCCACGTGGTGGGCGTGGAACGGCCCGTGCCGACCAGGCCGAGACCGCCGACGCCGTACGCTTCACCGACTTCGGTTCCGGTCAGGCCGCCCCAGACGTCCTCGTCGTCGGAGCCCACCGCGAACGCGCCCCCGTAGGGCGACGCCAGAAAGTGACCGCTCTCTGCGGCCATCACCCCCAGCACCCCCGAGGGCACCGTTGGCGGGGGAGCGTGCAGCCGCTCGTCGGAGACCTGCGCCACCACCTCGACGCAACGGTTGCGCAGCTTCACGCGCGAGTACCCGGACGTGGCCGCCTCGACGCCGTACACCGCCAGCCCGTACCCGGTCTCGTGGAGCCCCTTCTCGGCGAGGATATTGCTGCCGTACAGCAGCGAGTGTCCGTCCTTCGGGGGGAGCGACGACGTGTTGCCCGCGAGTTCACGCGCCGTGCCCGGCTCGTAGTACAGGCCGATCGAATCGGCTCCGACGTCGACCCGCACCGTGGTCCCGAGCACCGAGATGTCCTGCGGCCCCACCACCTCGCCCAGGGGCACACCACGGGACACGTGCAGCTCCGTCCCGTCCTCGTATTTCTTGGAAAAATCCTTGGCGAGCACGGGCAGCAGGTCATCCGACGCCATGTACATGCGCAGCCGGAAGTCCTCGAGCCCCTTCAGCGACGCGGTGCAGTGGTGCTCGAGCGGGTTGGTCGACAGAAGCTCGACCGCCAAGCGGCCGTCCTTCGCGCCCACCACGTTGATCGTCAGGCCCGGCGCCTTGTCCAGCGGCGGCAGCTCGAACCCCACGTCGCCCGTACTCGTCTGGAAGAACAACGACCCGACCTTCGCCACCGCGTGCCCCGTGGGCGGCGGAGGCTCGGGAGCCACTGCCTCTTTGACCACCTTGGCCACCGCCGACGGCTCGCTCCCGACATCGGGGGAGGCCGCCTCCGGTTTGGATGCCTCGGGCTCCGCCGCCTCATCCTTGCAGGCGCCGGTCAGCGCCAGCAGCCCGCCCAACATCACCCAACAACGATCGCGACGATGCATGAGCAGCTAGCGTACACCGCAGCGGGCCCCCCTGCCGCTCGGCCCACCAGCCGCCCTTCGACGGGCCAGCAGGAGGCCGCACGCGTGGTGTTCCGATGAGTTTTGGCGTCGCCGTGCAGCCATGGGAAGAACACTGACGGTCGACGCTGTGCCTAGGGCGATTCCCAGCCGGCCGATCGATAAGATCGCGAGCCGACGAGCGCCGCACGGAGCAATGGGACTCCACGAGCCTCGGCCGGGGCCCTCCCGCCGCACGTGTTCGCGGCGGCCGCTCGAGATTTCGTGATCAGCCCGGCGCGGGGGTGCACCGCTCGTATGAGGACCGATGTTCGTCATACGCGCTCGCCAATTGCCAACCCTCCAACACGACGCGCTCGCGGGGCTCGTCGAACGCATCGCGGATTTCATCCGCTCTCACGTGGACGCAAACGGGACGGCGCCCGCCGAGGATTCACTTCGCGCGCTGGTGGTCGAAGGGGTGAGCCTGGGCCTTCGCAGCGAGCGCGAGCTGGCGTTGTTCGTGACGGCGGGGCACCTGCTCGGGCCGGGCTTCACCGAGCCGGGGTGCGCCGTGACCGAGCTGCTCTCCGAGCCCGGCTTGTCGCCGCTGGAACGAGCCCAACGCCTCGGCGCATTGGTCGACGAAGTCTCCGATCGTGGACCTCGACTGGGGGTCGACTAGCGCATGCCGTGCAACAACTGCGGGAAGCCGAGCGTCACGAGCCTCCGCTGCACGTGCGGCAACATGCAGATCGAGGTCTGCGCCAGCATCATATGTCAGCCGCCCAGCTGGGTCTCGTGCACGCTTTGCAACAGCCGCCCCACGGGGCCGCCCCCACCGTCGACCCGGTCGACCACGGCTCCATCGAAGCGCACGTCGTCGCGCGACGTGCCGATGCTCGAGATGAAGATGGAGTCGACCTCGAGCACGCCGACGACATCGACCACCACGACGCTCACCGCCAAGCAACGGTTCCAGGTCATCGCGTCACAGTTCCCGCAGCGGAAGTCGGTGTCCCTGTCAACCAAGCTGGCTCAGGCCTTCAGCGCAGAGTCGGCGTTCTCGGTCACCACCGGATGTGACGAGGCATCACCGAGCCTGCTGTCGCTGACCTTCCACGGGGAGCCCCTGCAGGTCAAAGGCATCTCGGAGGTGACCCCTCCCGAGCTGACACCAGGACTCGTGCCCCCGAACTCGACCACGCCCCACTGGCAGCACGACGAGCACGGCTGCTACCCGGGCCTGTTCGATGCCTCCCAGCCGATGGCCGTGTCGGTGACGCTGGATGCCGATGGCCTCGCGCTCGACGAGTACGAGCTGCTCGGTGTCTCCCGCCAAGGCGGCATCGTGTGCAACGAGTCCACGCTGACGAGCGCGACCACGTTCCGCTGCACGCTCCAGGCGTACAGTACGGCGGCGGGCATCAGCGCCTGGACGATGGAGTGGGCGCTGCGCAAAAAGGGCACCCTCGAGCACTTCATCATCGGCAGCTGCGACATCAACCTGATCTTCGCGTGGGGCCGCCCCTGCGGGCGGTGGACGGGCAAGGCGGTCTGGTACGAGGCCCTGTGGGTGGCCCTGGGTCGCTGCGGCAGCAACCGCCAAAAGACGCAGAAGCTCTGCCTCGGCGCCATCGTCGATGGACTGGTCCAGTCCGACGGTCTGCGCTACGACACCCTGATGGGCGCAGCCGGCTGCGGCTGGACCCCGCTCGAGGACACGCCCGCACCGTTCAACCTCGCCAAGTTCATCCAGGTGGAAGCCGGCGTCTTCAACAAGACCGGCTTCTACGAGATCAGCCCCGGAGTCATGGGCATGCGCATGCCGGTCAGCGTGTCCTGCTACGACCTGTCGGCGGGACTATGCCTGCTCGGGTGCGCGCTCGGCCTGAACATGGAGGTGATCATGATGGGCAACCCCGACTCCTCCAGCAGCACCGTCACCATGTCCATCCGAGACGACCTGCGGGCGGTGGGTTTCCTGACCAGCCACTCCACCGTCGGTGCCTTCGCGACCCACGTGTGCACCCGCTTCGCGGGCGAGATCTACGACGCGGTGATGAGCCCGGTCGACACGGACGGGGTGCACCCGCTGTTCGGATTGAGCGCCACCGCCTACTTCACCGCGACCGTCTCCAGCAGCACCCAGCGAGCGCGGCTGCCATCGACGATTCGCACGCTCGCCCTGCCCTTCGATGCCTGAGGGCAACCGCTGGGACGCTCAGCCAATGCGACGAGGCCGGTAGGTCACCTCGTCGAGCGACTGACTCTTGGCCGCCGTCTTTTGGTTGGGCCGCCCGAACAGGCGCATCTGCGCCCACCGCTCGCGTCGCAGCAGGGTCCGCAGCGAGCCATGGCTGATGTCGTTGAGCAGGCGCTTGGTCATCGCGATCGCATCCGGGCTACGGCGGGCGACCTTGCGGGCCAGCTCGAGTGCCGCCGCCTCGGGATCGTCTTCGATGCGCGTCACCAGGCCCACCGCCTGCGCGCGCTCGGCCCCGACGCGCTCGCCGGTCATGGTGAGCTCTTTGAGGTGGTCGAGACGGATCTGCTCGCGGAACACCACGGTGCCGCCCATGTCGGGCACCAGGCCGTAGCAAATCTCCATGATCGAGAACTCGGCGTCCGCGGTGCAGAGCCGGAAGTCTGCACCCAGGGCGATCTGAAGGCCTCCGCCGAAGCACTTGCCGTGCACCACCGCGATGACGGGCACGGGCAGGTCGCGCCAGGCCAGCGAGACCCGCTGCACCCGGTTCATGCGGCTGAGCGGGGCGTTGACGAAGATCTTGGCCAGAAAAAGCGGGTTGCGCTTGGCGCTGGCGAAGTCGAGGCCGCTGCAGAAGCTCGGGCCTTCGCCCCGCAGGATCACGCTGCGAATGCTCGAGTCGCGACCGATCGACTTCGCCGCCGCGAGCAAGCCGTCGATCATCGCCTCGTCGAGCGCGTTGTGCTTGTCGGGGCGACTGAGGGTGACGGTGGCGATGCCCTGGTCGATGTGGATGCGTACGCGGTCGTTCATGTCGGTTCCTGGTCGGGCCCGGGCGGTCGCTCCGGCGACCGCGGACGCGGAGCGGGGCGGCTCAGTCGCCGTCGCCGTCTTCGACGCTGGCAATCGCCTCGGCGGGCGTGGCCTCGCCCTTCAGCACCGATTGCAGCGCGTCGAAGTACACCCCGGTCATCGTCAGGTTGGTGTCGATCAGGTTGTGGCACATCTGCGAGGTCAGCTCGACCTTCTCCAGGTCGATGGCCGTCTTGAAGCAGATTTCGCCGTCGTCGAGGTCGAGCTCCCAGTTGCCGATGGGCAGGGCGTAGTTGGCCCGGGTGATGAACTCCATGACCTGCGGGCGCACCTTCTTCTTCGCGGACTCGAGCATCGTCGAGTAGAAGACCAGGCGGTGGCCGTCCTCGTCGATGAGCACCGCGCCGTCCCACTGGCGACCGTCGTCGTCCTCGAGCAAGAACGCGATCGTCTGATCGCCGTCCTCGTCCTTCTTCCAGTCGTCGGCTTTGAACTCCTCACGCAGGAAGGCGGAGATTCCGTCGAAGATGCGGCTCATGCCGCGCTCTTATCATACCGAGGCGTCGCTTTGGGTCGGCGACGCCGCGATCTGCTGCGCAGCGTCCTGCAGCCGGGCCAGCAGCCGTCGCGTCGCAGCGACCCGATGACGCCAGGGCGGTACGTGCACGGCCAAGCCGGACTCCTGCGTGAGCCTCGCATAGGCCTCGTCTCGCGCGTCGAGCAACCCGTTCAGCTCGCGCACGACCCGGGGCAACGCACCATACTCGGCCGCACTCCGCAGCAGGCGCTCGAGCATCCCGCTACGGCCGCCAAACCCTTGCGGTAGCTCGCAGCGCCTCGCCAACGCCTCGAGGTCGCGGCGCGCGAGATACACCCCGCTGCGGATCGGCGTGACCAACAGCTCGGCCACCTTGGCCAGGCCGGTTCGCGGCTCGTCGAGCAACGCGACCGGCTCGCGCGGAGGTTCGACGGGCAGCGTAGGGCCGACGCTCGGCTCGGTGAGCGCAGCCCGGTGGCCCGCGAGCACCCCCACCGCCATCTCGACCACCCGGGTCCACAACGAGCAGGGTTGCCCCGTCAGCGCCCCCGACAGCGCGGGCATCCAGGGAAGGAGGGCTTCGTCGAGCACCCGCGCCTGCCATCCGCGCAGCGTCTCCACATCGGCGTCGGCGTGGTGCTCTGCGGCATCCAGCTCGGCGTCGCACAGCGTGGCCAAAAGGCGCAGCGCTTGGCCCAAGTGATCGGGGCTCGGGTCGTCGGGGCAGGACAGGCCGAGCGCGGCATGAGCCCGGCGCACGACTTCGACGGGTCGACCGCCTCCGACCAATCCGCTGGGATCGACGAAGACCCCGGCAAAGGGAAACAGCTCGTGCCCGAACAAGGCGTAGTGCTCGGCGGACAGCTCGTCGACGGAAGCGTCATCGGGTAGCCCGTGCGCCAGCGGAGGCAGAGCTCGCACGGTTCGCAGGCGCGGCTCGTCCACGCCCTCGACGAGCAGCGCGCCCAGCAGCGCGTAGGCCCGGCGGCGTGCCTCGACCACGGAGCGCTCGCTCATTCGGCCGCGGGCTCCCGCCCGAAGGGATGCTCGGGCAGGTCGTAGGCCTCGCGCACCGGCTTGAGCGGCCGCTTGAACCACCACGGGCGCCGCGTGCCGTCGGGGCTGTGGTCCACGGCCGAGCGTGCCAGCGCATGCCACTGGCGATAGATCTCCATGGACTTGCGGGTGTCGACGTAGACGTCGCCGTGGCGCTCGTCGGGCTCGGCCTTGCGCACGTCGATGGCCTTCTGCAGCCAGCAGTGCGCGCCGCTGACCGGATCGGGGTGCACGCCGTGGGTGAGGTTTTGGTGCACGCCCACGTCCTTCCACCAGATCCGGCTGGTGTCGGGGTCGAAGCTCTTCCAGGCCTTGCCGCCCTCGGTGAGCCGCAGGCGGTGACCGCCCTCGCCGTCCTCGCTCAGCTCGGCGCGCGCGGTCATGCCCGGGTTCCCGCCCGAGGCGTCTTGCAGCCGCCAACGACCGAGGTGATGGCTCATGGCCACGATGCCCGGCTTGATGCCCTCGGTGACCCAGACCTTGTCCACGAACCAGCCCGTCTCGGTCTCCACCCGGCACAGCTCGCCCGAGCGCACGCCGATGCGCTCCGCGTCTCGAGGGTGCATCCACAGCGGGTTGTTGTGGCTGATCTCGTACAGCCACTTGGCGTTGGCGGAGCGGGTGTGGATGAGCGTGGGCAGCCGGAAGTTGGGCAGCAGCACCATGTTGCCGCGCTCGCGATCGATCTCCTCGGGGTGCACGTGACTGCGGAGCGGCCACGGGATCACGTAGTCGCGCTCGTTCCAGCCCCAGTCGGCCATGGTCGGCGACAGCAGCTCGAGCTTGCGGCTCGGCGTGGTGAAGCCCGCATGGGCTTCGCCATCGACCAATACGCCGACCACGGAATCGTCGCGAATCACCCGGTCCTGCGCGTCGATCTGCGCCCCCGCCTGGTCGACCACCTTCTCGTAGGGCACGTAGTTGTCACGGGTGACCTCGAAGCAGCCGTACTTGCGCATGTACTGCAGCGCGGTGAGGCCTTCGGCCTGCGCCGCCTCGGGCAGCCCCGGCACGGAGTGCTCGAAGACCCAGCCCCAGTACTCGTCCTGCGAGACCAGCTCGCCCGGCCGCTGCTCGCTCTCGAACCATGGGCGAATGCCGAGCTCGCCGTCGGGATCCATGCGCCCGGAGACCTCGACCCAAAACTCGGCCTCTTCCCAGACCTCGCCGGGGTTGGCCTCGTAGGTGTGGCGGATCGGCTTGCCCGCCTTCTCCATGGCCACGCGCCGCACGGGCTGGCGGAAGCCGATCCACTGCCCCGCGTGGGTCTCCTGGCTCATCAGGTCGTGGCGCTCCCCCGCATGCCCCATGGGCAGCACGTAGTCGGCAAACCACGCCGACTCGTTCCACGTGGGCGTCAGCGCGACGTGGAACTTCATCTTCTCTTCGTCACGCAGGGCCTCGAGCCACATGAAGCCGTCGGGGTTGATCCACAGCGGGTTGTAGACCCGGGTGAAGTACACGTCGACGTCGCCGCGCCCCTCGGCCAAGAAGTGCGGGAGCAGAAAGCTCATCTCGTAGAACGCCAGCGGCCACTCGTGCGGCAGGTGCAGGTCGTTCCAGGCGTTGAATGCGGGCGGCTTCTTGTAGGGCTTGGGGACGAACTTGTTCCAGCTGTTGAACGAGGTGCCGCCCTTGGTGCCCACCGAGCCGGTCAGGACGTTGAGCAGGAACAAGCAGCGCGCCACCTGCCAGCCGCCGCGATTGCCGATGGAGGCCGCGCGCCAGTTGTGGGTCGCCAGGCGGGAGCCCGCGTCGGCCACCGCCCGGGCCGCTTCTTCGATCCGCTCGATGGGGACCTGGGCCTCGGCCGCGGCGCGCTCGAAGGTGAACTCGTCGTACAAGGAAACCAGGCAGCGCTCGAAGTCCTCGAAGCTCCCCTCACCCGTGGGCAGCTCGGGCATGCCGGGCACCCCGGGCGCTTGCTCGAGGAACTGCCGCCAGTTCACCCACTTTTTCACGAACTCGCGGTCGTAGAGGCCTTCGACGAGCAAGTGGCGGGCGATCGACAGCAGCAGCGTCGACTCGGAGCCGGGCCAGGTCGGCAGCCACACGTCGGCCCGCGACGCGGTATTCGACAGACGCGGGTCGAGCACGATGAGCTTGGCGCCCTCGAGCTTACCCTCGATGATCCGCTGCGCGTGCGGGTTGAAGTAGTGCCCCGTCTCCAGGTGGCTGGAGATGAGCACGATGGTGCGCGCGTTGGCGAAATCGGGGCTGGGCCGGTCACCGCCGCCCCACACGTAGTAGCCGGCCCGCGCCGCGGCGGAGCAGATGTTGGTGTGGCTGTTGTGGGCGTCGACGCCCCAGGCGGTGATGCAGCGGTTGGTGTAGTGATCCTCGCCGGGCCGACCGACGTGATACATGATGCCGTCGCGCCGCTTTTGTCGGCTCGCCCGCATCTTGGCCCCGATGTCGTCGAGGGCCTCGTCCCAGCTCACCCGCTTCCACTTGCCCTCGCCGCGGGCCCCCACGCGCTTGAGCGGGTAGAGGATGCGCTCGGGGTCGTAGATCTGGTTGTGGGTGGCCGGGCCCTTGGCGCAGTTGCGGCCGCGGCTGCCCGGGTGCACGGGGTTGCCCTCGAACTTGCGAATCTCGTAGGTGGTCTTGTCGACGTAGGCCAGCAACCCGCAGCCGCTCTCGCAGTTGAAGCAGATGGTGGGCACCAGGCTGTAGCGCCGCGCCTCTTTGCGGGGCCAGGCCTTCGAGTCCCACTCCACCCAGTCGTCCCAGCGCTCGGGCGGCGGGTATCGGCTCATGCGACCGTCGGGGTGCCGCACCTCGGTGAGCTTCACCGGGGTGTCGTCGACCTCGGCGAACCCGGGCAGCCCCGTGCCCGCCGCATTGGTGGCGACATCGGTCACGGGCCGCTTGGCGTCGCTACGCCCCAAGCCCAGCAGCGCGCCCAGAAAATCGGAGACGCGATCGGCCAGCTCGCTCATGAGTTCGGAATCTCCTGAGGCGCCATCACGAAAGCGTGCTCGTAGTAGTACAGGCCGATCGCGGCCGCGATCGCACCGGCCCCGGCCAGTAGCGGCGACCCGAACATCAGCGCGACCAGGGGCACCACGTGCCCCACCACCACCGAGCCCCACCAAAACTGGCCGCGATAGCGTCCGTGCCCGATCTCGTGGGCGGCCCGGGCAGCGACCTCACTGGCGTGGGCGATGCCGAACTCCCCCGCGAGGGTGACGAACAGGTCGATGATGAGCATGGAGGCAAAGGCCGGTCGCATCACCGCCACCAGGTCGGGCGGCAAGCCGCTGACCGCATGCAGCAACAGCAGCGTGCCCGAGCCCATGGCCAGCGCCTGCACCAACAAGTGGAAGGGCAACAACGGGCTCTGCCACAGGTCGCGGCCCTCGGCCTGAGCGAACAGGAACGCGGTGTAGATGGCCGTGCCCAACGCCAGCGGCACCGTGGTCCACAGCAGGATGCCGCGCAGCAGCGGGGGAACCTCGAAGGGCCCGGTGCCGAGGAACTGCGCCGCCTCGAGGGTCCACCAAAGGCCCGCCACCGTGGTGAAGCCCACCAACAAGAATGCCCCGCGGGTCAGCCAGCTCTTCCACTGCGGGCGCAGCAAGATCGACAAGAAGCGCTCGGGTCGCTCGAGGTCATAGACGAGCAGGCCCGTGGTCACCAGCGTGAACAAAAGGCCCATGAAGCCGGCGCCGAGCATCGTGCCCGGATCGAAGCCGAACAGCCCGAGTCCCCACCCCAGTGCGAGCACGAGGAACACGCCCGCGCCGACGCCCTTGGTCACCAGGTACGCGGGCACGGGCCAGTGCCAGGGCACCTCGTGCTGGGCGTTCCAGGCCAACTGCACCATGTGCTCGGCGCGTCGTCCCCCCGTGCGAATCGGCCCCGCCGCGGGCAGCCCCTGCGTGCCCGGCTTGCGAATGGTGGCCCCCGACGGCGCGACCATGGTGCCGCCGCCCCCCTTGGGGGCTGCAGCGGAGCTGAGCCCCTGCTCGGTGACCACGTCGGAGAACAGCATGCCCTGCGACTGCGGCCCCTCGGCGAAGACGGTGGGGTGCAGCGCGACGTCGTCCCCCTCGATGTACAGCACCTTGGGCGCGGTCCCCTGCTCCGGCTTGCGCACCGTGGTCTTGGCTTGCTGCACGAGCTTGGCGATCTCCGACATCGGGTCGTCGAGGTCCCCGGCCACGATCGCGTGGGTCGGGCACACCACGGCGCAGGCGGGCTCGAGCCCCACCTCGACGCGATGCGAGCAGTAGTGACACTTGGCCGCCGTCCCGCTCTCGGGGTCGATGTGGATCGCATCGTAGGGACACGCCTGCATGCACGCCTTGCAGCCGATGCAGGTGTGCTTGTCGAACTCCACGATCCCGTCTTCGCGCTGGTACATCGCGGTCACGGGGCAGATGCGAACGCAGGGCGGGTTGTCGCAGTGGTTGCACCGCGTCACCTGAAAGCTGCGACGCACATCGGGATAGGTCCCGCGCTCGACGTACTTCACCCAGGTGCGATGCACTCCCAGCGGCACCTCGTTCTCGCTCTTGCACGCGGTCGAGCAGGCGTGGCACCCAATGCACTTGCGATTGTCGATGACGAAGCCGTAGTTCATCGGCGCAGCAACCCCGGCCCCAGCAAAAGCAAATGGCGTGCCAGGCGGTACTCTTGGGGAGGATCGCGCAGGGGGCTTACGGCTGGTCCGATCCTTGCGTAGCGTTTGACCGCGTTCGCCATGCCGCGCCTGCCCCTACCGCCCCTGTCCCGGATCGAGCCGAGCGAGATCCCGGCCGATTTCATGGCGGCGCTGGCGGTCTGCATCCTCGCGGTGCCGCAGGGCCTGGCCTACGCCACCATCGCCGGCCTGCCCCCGGTCATGGGCCTGTACGCGGCCGCCATCCCCCCCATCGTCGGATCGCTGTTTCGCAGCTCCCGGCATGTCGTCGCGGGCCCGACCAACGCCCTGAGCCTCTTGGTGTGGGCTGCGGTGGCCGGGGTGTCGGACGACCCGGTGAGCGTGGCGCTGACCCTCGCGCTGATGGTCGGGGTCATGCAGGTCGCGGCCGGCATCCTGCGGCTGGGCTCGGTGGTGGACTACATCTCGGGACCGGTGGTGCTCGGCTACATCACGGGCGCCGGGGTGCTCATCGGCATCGGTCAGCTCCACAACGTCACCGCCACCACCGGACCGCGCGGCAACCTGCTGACCACCGTTCAGGGCTGGATCCCCGTGCTCGACGAGGCCTCCACCCTCGCGGTGGGCATGACCGCGGGCACCGTCGGCGTGGTCATCCTCGTGCGCTTCATCAGCGCCAGGCTCGGCCGTCGCATCCCCGCCGCGGTGACCGCCATGATCACCGCGCTCATCGTCAACGTGGCGCTGGGGCTCGAAGATCGGGGGCTGAGGGTGCTCTCCGATCTGTCGCCGATCCCCTCCGGCTTCGCCATGCCCGAAGTCCCCCGATTGGCCGATCTGGGCACGCTGTTGCCCTTTGCCGTGGCCTGCACCGTGCTGTCGCTGGTGGAGTCGAGCGCGGTCGCCCGGTCCATCGCCGCCCGCACTGGCCAGCGTCTCGACCCCTCCACCGAGTTCGTGGGCCAGGGCATGGCCAACCTCGCCGCCGGTTTTTGGGGCGGCTACCCCGTCAGCGGCAGCCTGTCTCGCTCCGCCCTCAACGAGCGCGGCGGCGCCCGAAGCCGCCTGTCCGGGATCCTCTCGGGCGTGCTGATGATCGGGGTGCTGCTGGTCTTTGGCCCCACCCTCGACCACACCCCCATCGCCAGCCTGGCCGGGCTCCTCATCGTGGTGGCCTGGGACCTGGTGGACGCGCCTCGCATCCTGCGAACGATGCGGGCCTCCTGGGGCGATGCGTTGGCGTTCGTGGTCACCGTGCTCGCCACCTGGATCTTCTCGCTCGACATGGCGATCTACCTGGGCGTGGCGTTCAGCCTGGTCTCGTTCCTCCAGCGCGCGCGCCTTTTGGTGGTCCGCGAGATGGTGCACGACGAGGAGGGGCAGTGGCAGGAGCGCCCGGCGGACGAGGGCTCCGACGATGGCCGGATGCCGCACGTCCGCGTGCTGCAGATCGAAGGACCGCTGTTCTTCGGCGCCATGGGTGAGCTCTTGAGCTCGCTCGAGGACGTGATGCGCAACCGCGACGTCTTGGCGGTAGTGCTGCGGCTCAAGCGAGCCCAGGGCATGGATGCCACCGCCGCCGACGCCCTGGCCGGCATGGCCGAAGCGGCCAAGCAGCGGGGGCAGAGCCTGATTTTGGTGGGGTTGAGCCCGGACATGCTCGAGGTGCTCAAGCGCTCCGACGCCGCCTTGGCCTTCACGCCCGAGCACCTGCTGCTGGCCAACAAGACCCGATTCGTGGCGCTGAACGAGGCATGTCGGCTCGCCAGCGACTATGTCGCGAATCACGCACCCTCGCCCGACTAGCGCGAATTCGGTCGACCTCGTTTCAGTCGGTTGCAACGCGACTCAACGGATTGAAACACCGCCCAGGCCACGACCGGCGGCTCGTTCCAGGCGCAAATCGGCTGAAGCTGACCGTGGGCGGAAAGAAAATTCCGGCGGCGGGAAGAACATCGGCTCGGTCGTCATCCCGAGTGCACGCCCCCACGGCCCCGCCCGAATACCGGGCGGCGATCGACCGTGGGTGGTGCAGGCCAACGCCGCCGCAGCCCGATCATGTCCCACGCAGCTTCCGTCCGATCGCAGTCCGTCTCGCTCCTCCGTCTGATGCCGCTGGCGCTCATGCTGAGCGCGTGCGCGGGCAACAACTCCCGCGCGCCGTCGACCCCGCCGGGCGCCCATCATTCGTCGTCTCCCGCGATGGCCACGTCGCCGCAGGGCCCCGAGTCGATCGTCGTCGCCTGCAGCTATCCCGTCACCGCCGACATTCGGATCAGCGATGGCAACGACAAGGTGCTCCGCACCGACGGCGAGTTCTGGGTCAACGGCGATCGGCTCGGCGTCGGCGAGTGGCTCACGCCGTCGCGCTACGTGGTCTATGTCCCCAGCTGGGGTGATCGCTGGTGGATCGGCGACCTGTCCCGCGACGGCATGCTGACCACCACGGTGGAAAACCAGTCGGAGATCTTCGATGCGCGGCCCAGCCACCTCGAGCCCTATACCGATGCCCACGCCCGACCGGCGGACGGCGACATCCGCATCAACGAAGGCACCCACGGCAAGGTCATCACGCCGAACGGGCACTTCATCGTCGACGGCAAGCGACTCGGGACCGGGCGCTGGGTGACGTCGACGCGTTTCGTGGTGTTCGTCCCCGCCTGGGGTGACCTGTGGTGGGTGGGCGAGCTCGACCGCGAAGGCATGCTCACCGCCACCGTGCAAAGCGACGCGGAGGCCGTGCAGCACCGTCCCCAGCACCGCGAGCACTGGACGTCGGCGGGTCCCTTCGGCCGCTCCGCCACGGTGACCATCAGCGACGGCAACGTCAAGCACATCGCCCCGGATGGCGACTTCGTGGTCAACGGCGAGTCCCTGGGCCGCGGACAGTGGACCTCGCCGAACCGCTTCGTGGTGTTCGTAGAGCCCTGGGGCGGCCTGTGGTGGGTGGGCGAGCTGGTCCCTGGCGGCATGGTGACGATGACCGTCGACGAACCCGCGAAGCTGGTCGACGCCCGGCCGCAGCACTTCGAGGCGTACCCCTTCGCGCAGGGCTGCGACGAGGGCGAGTTCCCCGGGCCCGAGTCAGTGCCGCCCGCCTGACGGGGCGGGGTCGGCTCGACGCGCTCAGTCCTGCAGCTTCAGCTCTCGGAGTCGCCGCCACAGCGTGGTCCGGCTGATCCCCAGAAGCTCGGCGGCTTGGCTCTTTTGCCCGCCGCTCATGCGCAGCGCCTCGCGAAGTCGTTGACGCTCGGCCTCTTCGGGGTCGGGCTCGCGGCCGCCCTTTTTCACGTTGGGCGGCAGCTCGCCGCGCAGCTCGGGCGGCACCTCCTGCGAGGTGAGCACCGGCCCCTCCCCGACCGCGAACGCGTACTCGAGCACGTTGTGCAGCTCGCGGACGTTGCCCGGCCAGTGGTAGCTCATGAGCATCTCGTGGACCTTCTCGTCGATCGCCTCGATGCGCCGCGGGCCCACGTTGTTGAGCTCGTCGATGAACGACCAGGTGAGCGCCTCGATGTCGCCCGTGCGCTCGACCAGGGGCGGGATGAAGATCGGCACCACGCGAATCCGGTACATCAGGTCCTCGCGGAAGCGCCGCGCCTCGACCTCCTCGCGCAGGGACTTGTGGGTCGCGGTGATGAGCCGCAGATCGACCGTCTTCGGGTCTGTACCGCCCACCGGGACGAAATTGCGTTCTTGGAGCACGCGGAGCAGCCGCGCCTGGATGTCGAGGCCGAGCTCGGCCACTTCGTCGAGGAACACCGTCCCGCCATCACCCAGCGTGAGCAGCCCGCGGCGATCGGAAACCGCCCCCGTGAAGGCGCCGCGCACGTGGCCAAAGAGGGTCGACGCGGCCAGCTCGGGGGTGAGCGTCGCGCAGTTGACCGCCTTGAAGGCTCGATGCGCACGACCGCTCAGGGCATGGATCGCGTGCGCGGCCAACTCCTTGCCGGTTCCCGTCTCTCCGCGGAGCAACACGGAGGCCTCGGTCCGCGCCACGCGACGCAGCAGCTCGAACAGATCCCGCATCTGCGGCGAAACGGTGAGCATCCCGTGGAAATCCGTGGGCTTCGTATCGGGGCGGCGACGTTGGGCGATGCTCACGACCCTTCGGTAGATGCCTCGGCTCGGAAGTGCACGCAATGATTTTCCGAGACTTTCGCCCATGACAGTGCCAGATTGAGTCGTCAGCGGACATCGACTGTTGCGGCCCCCATGAAACGACGGACCTTTCTCAACCGCGTAGCGGGTACCAGCCTCGCCGCCGGAGCGGGCGCGTACGGGCTCCTCCGAAACCCCTCCCCTGCCAGCGCCGAAGGCTGGGGGGCGTGGCCCACCGATCGGCTCGACGTCGCCGTCCCGCCCGAGCTGCGTGCCAACAAGGTGCTCGAGCTGTGCTTCCACGGCGGAATCTCGCAGTGGGAAACCTTCTACTCCGTCCCCGAGTGGGGCGAGGGGATTCGCTTCGCACGGCTCTTCGAGGACGACCTCGGCCTCCGTCCGCAGGACGTCTACAACGAGATCTGCGAGCTCGACGAGCTGGGCAACGACCCGCGCGGCAACCCGATCGAGCGCTTCAACTACTTCGCCGACGACAGCAACGGACTGCCCATCAACCTGGGGCCGTGGCTCTATCCGCTCAAGCAGCGGCCCGACATCCTCGACCGCATGCGTGTCGTGGTGCAGCGGCACAACCAGGTCGCCCACGAGGGCGCGAACCCGCTGTCCTTTACCGGGCACTTTTTGGGCAACCCCCGCATGGCCGGGCTGGGCTCCGCCATCCAGCGGCACTTCAGCGAGCGCCCCAATGGTCAGCGTGCGCTGCCCTACTCATACGTGCTCTACCCGGGCGGGGCCGGGTTCTCGGGCTTCAACGCCGCCTCGGCGTCGTCCATCGGCTTTCATCCCGGGTCGGCACGACCGCTGAACGTGACCGTCGCCGCCGACTCGGTGCTCACCCAGCTGCTCGCTCGCCCGGCGCTCGGCGGTGGCAATACCGAGGCCTTCGACGACCTCATCTCGCACTACGCCGATCGCTACCGCAGCCGCTTCCGGCCTCGCGGTGTCGGTCAGCCCACGCGGTCGGTCGAGCGTGACAACTACGAGTTCGCCAACTTTGCGCGGCGCAACGCCCCCGAGCTCATGTCGGTGCTCGACCCCTCGCTGTTCACCGCGCTACAAGGCTCGACCTGCGGCGATAGTCCGGCCTTCCCCGCCGACACCAGCGCCGACCCGGACATGCCCGCCATGATGGCGCGGATGGCCCGGCGCCTGCTCGGCCCCACCGGCGACGCCCGCTACGTCTGCTGGATCGACACCGGGCTCTTCCCCCGCCCCGAGGTCGGCTACGACGTGCACCAAGAGCACGTCTCCTTCACCTCCCGCTCCGTGCCGCACACGATGCAGCAGCTCGCCGACAGCATCCGCGGCCCCGGCAACATGGAGGGTGACGACCTCATCGACCTCGACGAGACGCTGGTCATCCTCAACATGGAGTTCGGCCGCACGCCCGTCCGCCAGACACCGACCAGCTCCGGCACCAACCATCACCCGTGGGGCTACGTGAACGTCATGATCGGCGGCCCCACCGGTCGCACCGGGGTGAGCGGCTCCCCCTCGCGGGGGGTCTACGGGGCCATCGAAGAGGTCGACGGCTCCCAGCTCGGCTACGCGTCCACCTTCGTGACCCCGGCCGAGAACCGCGTCATGGCCCTGTCCGCGCTCGGCATCTATCCGTTCTCGTCACAGAGCTTCGCCGTCGCCGACATACGGGCGGGCGATACCGAAGAGGAATCCGCGGAGTGGATCCGCAACCAAGCCTGGGGGATCGGCTGAGCCATGACCATCCATCCCTACCGGTTCACGATCGCGCTGTGCCTGGCGGGCACCCTCGTGGGCTGCCGCGACGACCAAGCCGTCCCGCCGCCGCACGACTCGAGCTTCCCCGATGGCATGGACACCACCGCGGGCACCGAGCCTCCGCCGAATCTCGACGGTGGCTCCGACGATGGCGAGCCCGAGGCGCCCGAAGCCGAGCTGTGTGACGCCGGCGATCAGGCCTGGGTTCACCGCGCCATCACCTTCATCCAGGGTCGTCGTCCGCAGAGCATTCGCGAGGTTCGGCTGCTGGCGCAGGCGATCGAGCAACTCGACGAAGCCGGCCTCGACGGTCGTCGTCTCGTCGCCCTGGCGCTCGCGCAGGGGCCCCTTTATCGCGAGCGCTGGCACGACTTCTTCTACGACCAGCTACGGGTGCACCGTCGCGGCGACCAGCGCAACCCGCTGTGCTACGGCGTGGCCACCGATGCCGCCGACGACACCACGCTGGCCACGTGGATCCGAGACAACCCGGCGGAGGCACCCACCTCGTGGCCGCAAGACGTGACGATGTACGACGTCGTGCGCAGCTCCTTGCGCCTCGATGACATCTCGCCGGCCTACAGCGCCAACCTCTTCGCTCGCATGGGCACGCCGATCACGGGCGGCAACGTCACCCGGGCCGAAATCGAAGCCACCAACCGTTCCTCCTACGGCAAGAGCTTCGAGAGCCAGTACCTCGGCCGCATCACCGAGTGCCTCGGGTGCCACGCCACCCACGACGCGGTCACCAACGCCTTCGGTGAGTTCGACCATCACTGGCCCGTCTACGAGGACGCGCACTTCGAGCTGGCCGTCTACGGCCCCTTCGACGACAACAACGTGCTCGCGGAGCCAGAGGTCCACGCGATCTTCCGCCACGCCGGCTTCGTCGACTACAGCTGGTGCGACGACGACAGCCCGGACTGCAACGTCGACGACGCGGTCGGGCTGCCCGCGTGGGGCCTCGACTTCAACTGCGGGCTCTTCGATCCCAATGCCGCCGTCGACCCGCTCGCCGACCTCGGTGACGTGCCCTATATGGCCGGGCCCTTCGCGAACGGCGAGGCGGCCACGCTCTTCGATCTCGAGCCGCGCTTCCGTCGGGGCCTCGAGGTCCTGGCCGACCAAGGTGTCGAGGCCGGCAACGACGGCGCGCTGCAGGACCCCACGGTGGGGCTGGCGTTCCTCTTTGCCCTCAACGTCTCGGGCGAGGTGTGGAAGGAGGCGATGGGCTATCCCTTGGTCGTCGCCAATCGCTTCCCTCGCAACCAGGCCCAGCGCGACATCCTCGGGGCGCTGGCCGAGTCGTTCTGGAGCAGCCACTACTCGCCGCGGACGTTGATCACCGACGTCACCCTCCATCCCTACTTCAACCAGTCGCCCCCCGACCGATGCGAGGCCTCGACCCCGTATCACCTCGCGGCCGTGTTCGACCCCTTCACCAAGGAAGCCGACGATCCGCAGCAGCGAGGCAACGGCGTGGGTGACATGGTGCATCGGCACGGGGCTCGGGTCCTGCTCGGCTCGACCCTGCGGGCGCTGTGGTGGCCCCTGCCCGAGGACTTCGGGGGTCCGGCCACGCCCAACTACGCGTTCTTGGTGCCCTACGTGACCGAGAACATCGCCAACCCGCCGCGCATCAGCGTCGACGTCGGCTATCGCAACCCGCACTACGTGCGCGCCGACGGCCCCTACTCCGCCAACCTGTGCGGGGCCGGCTTCGAGGAGCCCTGCGTCGATGCGCCCACCAACGTCGAGCTTCTGCGAGACATCGGCGTGTTCATCAACGACTCCGAGGGTGGCTTCAACGGGCTGGACTTCGCCGGCCTGCTGCACTGGGAAGAAGAGCTCGCCGACGGCTTCGACCCCGTTCTGGGGGGGACCTGCACCGGACCCACCGCGCCCGCGTGTCCCCCCGCCGACTTCATCGATACGTTGGTGGCCGAGGCCGTCGCCGACTCCAGCTGGTTGATGTGGGACCTCGCCGTCGCGCTCAAGGATCGGCTCATCACCGACCCCCGACTCGACGACCCCGACGAGATTGCGCTCATGGAGCGGCTCATGGAGGTCTCGCTCGACGACACGGTGGCTGAGGTCGGTGCCCCCGAGGCCGTGGCCGCGGCGCGACGCCTGACCGGCGCATTGCTCAATACCCCGCAGTTCATGCTCGACGGCGTCACTCCGCCGCCGGTCGATGCCAGCGACGACCCCACCATCATCGTTCCCGGCATCGAGACCCAGCGACTATGTCAGGACTTCGTGGCGCTCGCGGCCGAGTCCTCGGCCTGGGATACGCTACAGGCCACATGCGACGGGGAAACTCTGTCCGTCTCGGCCGACTGAGGGCGAGCACCATGCGAGACCTCGGCGTGTTCGTGGGCGTGGCGCTGTGCGCCTGCGGACCATCGAGCCCGGTCGCCGCGACCGACGGGGAGGACGGCACGGGCTCGGGGTCCAGCACCACGAGCGAGGCCACCACCGCCGGGACGACGACGGGCAGCGTCGACACGAGCGACGACGGCGTCGACGACACCTCGACCACGGGTGAGCCCGAGCTGGCCACCTGCGAGCCGGGGCCGACCATCGAGCAAACGCCCCCGCCGGGCTCGGACTGCACGCCCCTGCCGCCGCAAGTCGGCGGCCTGTGCCACGCGCTGATCACCGTCGACGGCCTCGAGGAGGGGCCGCGAAACCTCGACCTGTTCGACACGAACGCCGACGGCCTGCTCGACATCACGGTGGTCGGTTTCGACTGGACCGCGGTGATGCTGGGTGTGCCGCAGGCGTGGCCGCGCCCGGCCGCGTCCTCGATGGTCCCGTTCACGACGGGCCCCTCGGGCATCGGTGACCTCGACGCCGACGGGCATGTCGACCAGGTCGTGGGCCGTACGCCGCTGGTACTCAGCTATGGCGACGGCAACGGGGGCTTCACCGACCGACTAGGCACCACGCTGCCGGGCCCGCTCACCGACGCGCTCACGGCCGATGTGGACGGCGATGGCCTCGACGACCTCGTCACCCTGCACGACGACGGCACCGTGTCGGTGCTGCGCGCCACGGGCCGAGGCCGGCTCGCCGTCGACTGGACTCGGTCGTCGGCCTGCATGTCCCCCACGGGGATGGTCGCCGGGCACTTCGACGACGACGGCATCATCGACCTCGCGATCCGCAGCGGCGACGCGGGCAACGTCACCACGCTGCACGGGGATGGCAGCGGTCACTTCACGCTCGGCGGCGGGATCGACATCGCCGCCACGACGCCCGTGCTGCTGGCCGACGACCTCGACGGTGACGGCATCTCCGAGGTGATCGTCGCGGAGGCCCAAGTCCCGGTGGTGCGGGTGGTGGACTTTTCCAGAGGCATGCCGACCCCGGGCGCCTCGATCGCGCTCGAGCGGCCGCCCAGCGACGCCGCCCTCGTCGATCTGCAGGGCGATGGGACCCTCGATCTCGTGTTCGGCTTTGCCGATGCAATGGAGCTGGCCTGGGCCTACGGACAAGGGGACGGCACGTTCGGTGCCGTGGAGGCCATCGAGACGCCGGCCGCGACCGAGTACGTTCGCATCGGTGACCTGAACGGCGACGGACAGCCCGATGCATTCGCTTCCGATGCGTTCGGTACGGGGTCGTTGGCCTACGGCATCCCCGACGGGAGCTTCGGGACAGTGGAGATCGGCTTCGCCGGGGCGGAGCTCCAGGACTACGTGCTGGTCGACATCGACGCCGACGGTCGCGACGATCTGGTCAGCATCGACGATGAACGCTACGCGACGGCCCTGACCGATCCCGATGGCGCCCCCGGGGTGTCCGAGAGCGTGCGGCTGCCCGACGTCCACACCGATCTCCGTTTCGTGCTCCGGACCCAGCTCGATGACGACCCTGCCCTCGACATCCTCGTCGTCGGCGACGAAGTGACGACCCTGGCCCGGCTCAACGACGGCAGCGGCGTGCTCGTCGGCGGCTCGGCCACGGCCGAGGGCTACGCCGACAACGCGGGCCTCGCCGTAGACGACTTCGATGGCGACCCGCACCCCGATTTCCTGCTCAACGGCGACAACCATCTCCAGGTGATGCACGCCGACGGCATGGGCCAGCTGGTCCCCGGCGCCACCGTCGGGCCCCTCGGTGGTTCGCGCAATCGACAGGCCACGGGCAACTTCGACGGCGCGGGCGGCCGCGACGTGCTCTGGGCCCCCCCGTTCGGGACCTTGCTCAGCGTGGGCTTGGGCGACGGCAACGGCAACTTCGGTACGCCCGTGCAGACCGATGTCGGCGAGGAGGTCGACTTCGTCGGCGTGGGCGACATGGACGAAGACGGCCTCGACGATCTCGTCGCCGACCTCGGCTTCGACTCGATCACCCTGTTCCGAGCCCAGGGCGACGGCACGTTTGCCGAGCCGCTGCCGATCTTCGTCGGTGCCCACGGTCGCCTATTCGTCGGCGACTTCAACGGCGACGATCACCTCGACATCGGCAGCTACGACGCCGTCGAGGAGGAAATCGTCACCGCGGTGGGCAACGGCGATGGAACCTTCAGCCCAGGCCAAGACTACCCCGCGCCGTTCCTCTCCCTACCGGTCGCGGGCGACATCAACGGCGATGGGCTCGACGACGCGGTCCTGGGCGGCGAGGGCAAGGGCATCCGTTTGCTGCTGTCGAACCCGTGCGGGTGTGGCTGAGACACCGGCCGTGCCACGCGGGCACAAATACCGTAGCGATGGTCACCGAGCCTGCCATGATCCCGCCGACGAGTGGGAATCCTGGTGGCCGTTCTGCCACTGACCCGAGAGCAGACGCGTTGCTACGTTGAGATCGTGAAACTTGGACGATTGGGTTGGGGAGCGGTGCTCGTGCTCGGAGCCGTCGCTTGTGATCCTGATTCCGCGGCGACGACGACCACCGGGGGTACGACGAGCGAAGTCGGAGACTCGGGCACCCCGGAGAAGACGAGCTCGCCCGGCATGACCTCGAATGGGCACGGCGACTCCACCACCACTGGCGGAGACGAGGAAAGCACCACCTCCGGCACCGACGAGGCCGCCTCGAGCACGACTTCGGGCGGTGACTCCAGCTCGAGCGGCGATGCCTCCAGCAGCAGTAGCGAGAGCGGCAGCGAGAGCAGCTCGACCGGCATGGACTCCACCGGGGTCGAAGACGCCACGCTGCGGGTCTTCGTCACCAGCGCGGTCACCAATGCGGCACTGGGAGGCACCAGCGGCGCCGACACGCTGTGCACCGACCTGGCCTCTGCCGCCGGGCTCGGAGGCACCTGGTCCGCGTGGCTGTCGACGACCACGGTGGACGCCTCCAGCCGCATCGACCCGACCGGGGCCCCCTACACCCTCGTCGACGGCACGGTGGTCGCAGCGGACTTCGCCGACTTGCTCGACGGCGCGATCGACAATCCCATCAACCGCGACGAGAACGGCAACCCCGTCGCGGCCGACGTATGGACCGGCACGCTCGAGGACGGCACGTCGTTCGGCCTCGACTGCGGCGGGTGGACCACCACCGCGGGTACCGGCCACTGCGGTGCCGCGGTGCAGTCCAACTTCCGCTGGACCAACAACGTCACGCCCCCGTGCTTCGCCGGTCTACGCGTCTATTGCTTCGAGGACGGGGCGTAGGCCGAGATGATGGCAGCCACGATCTCGTCGGGCGCGTCCTCTTGGATGAAGTGGCCCGCGTCGGGCAGGTCGACGACCGTGGCCTCGGGGAACTCCTCTTTCCAGCGCGCGACGAATGAGGGACCGGCGATCACCGGGTCCTTGTGTCCAAACAGCAGCAGCATCGGCTTGTCGTGCAGGTTCGCGGAGACCCGCCGCTGGAGCGCGTCGAGCCACTCTTCTTCGGCGATGATCGACTTGGGCGCCTCCGCCATGCCCGCGCGCATGGACGGCTCGGGGACCACGTCGACATAGTGGGCGAACTCCTCGTCGGTCATGGGCGACTCGAGCGAGCGCTTCATGGCCACCTTGACGAAGAAGTTGTGCTTCTTGATGAGGTACTGGAGCGGCCACGACCCCATGAGACGGCTGAAGAACCTCATCTTGCGATCGGTGGCCGGCCAAAACCAGGTGTTGCCCATGACCAGCGCCCCGATGCGGTCGGCGTTGAGCGAGGCAACCTCCATCCCGATGGGACCGCCCCAGTCCTGGCCCATGAGCACCGCGTCCTGCAGGTCGAGGTAGTTGACCAGCTCGGAGACGACGGCGGCGTGCTCCCGCGGCGTGTAGCCGTAGCCCTCGGGGTGCACCGAGAGCCCGAAGCCGGGGTGGTCGGCCGCGATGCAGCGGAAGTGGCGTTGGAGCTTCGGAATCATCTTCCGGTACAGGAAGCTCCAGTCCGGGTTCCCGTGGAAGAGGATCAACGGTCGCCCCTGGCCCTCGTCGATGTAGTGAATGGGCCCTACGGAACTGTCGAACCACTTCGACTCGAAGGGAAAGAGGGTGGGATTGGGGGTGAAGTCGACGATGTCGTTGGGACGTTGCATGGCGTCACCTGCTCCTTTCTTCGTACTCAGCGGACAACGGGGGGACAGCCGACGTCGACGCCCAAGCCCTGGAGCTCGGCCAGCGAATCGGCCAGCGAAAGCGGCACACCGTGTGAGGGCACGATCGTCAGCGGCACGTCGGAGGTGCACGTCGTATCGATGAGGCCGGTGCTCCGCAGCCCGGCGAAGAAGGACTCCGGCCCGCCCAGCACCAAGGTCGCCCCGAAGCCAGCGTTGTACAGGTCGCCCACGTAGACGTAGCGCTGGCCCCCGAGTTCGACCGCGGTGATCAGCATGTCGTTCGAGTGGGGGTTGTCGCTCAGGTGGTACGCGGTGACGCTGACATTTTCGTCGCCGATGGAGAACGTGGCGTCCTCGGCCACCACCTCGACGACGGGCACCACGTCGGCGCTGGCGAGCGCGTCGGGTCGAACCGTCGACTCCGCGCTGAGGATCTCGTCCCAGAACTCGCCGACCCCGTGTCCGACGACCGCGGTGGCTCCCGCCGCCACCAGCGAACGCACGCCCGACGAGCGGTCGTAGTGGTAATGGCTCTGCACCACGTGGGTGATCGGCGTGCCGGGGAAGCTCGTTTCGAGGCTCTCCACCAGGTTCGTGCCGTGGGCGGGAGAGGTCGGCGCCTCCAGCAGGATCAGCCCCTCGTCGTAGCTCACCGCCAGCGAGTTCGTCTGCCCCGCGAGCAACGTCAGGCCGGGGCCGAGGGGCTGCGGCATGAACATCGGCTCCTCGTCGACGTACGCGATGAGGCTGAAGAACGCGGTCAGGGCCGCGTGGCTCTGCTGCCCGAACTCGAACGCGTGTTCATCGACCGCGGGCTCGCCCGCCTCGCGCGGCAAGTCGAAGGTGCGGTCCTCGAACGCCGGGTCGATCTGCACCCCGGTTCGCGTCTCCTCGTGGATGACTTGCCCGGCGGACAGCAGCTCGACCGCCTGCGGGAAGGCCAAGCTCCCCCGCATGTCCCAGTCGGCGTAGCGGACCTCGATGTCCACATCGCGCACCAGCAGGTGGTTTTCGCGGGTCTCGAGCTTGCTGATGAAGCCGGTCTCCTCATCGACGAAGAGCCGAATCTCCTCCCCCGGGCCCGCGAAGGTCACGATGCGATGCGGCCGGCCGTCGACGTCCTCCTCGCCGCCTTCCCCGACGAGCGACGAATCGGCCAGCCCCTCGCGAAGATAAAAGTGAGGGTTGAGCAGCCGCTGTTGCGTCCACAGGGCGCCCACATGCTGCGAGGGCATGGGCCCTGGGGGCACGAACGCTGCCTGTGCACTCAGGCCCCCGACGTTGCCGTCGAGCACCACGCTGAACACGGCGGGCGGGAAGAACTGCAGCGCCTCGAACAGCGACACTCGTTCCTTGTCGACACGAAAGCGCTCGTTCGGAACGTCGAACGAGTACGTGGCGGAGTAGTTGGTGATCGCGACGATCTCGCCCGGCTCGAGCTCCTCGTAGTCGATGTGCCGCGTGCCGCTGGCGGTGATCTGCAGGCCCTCGAGCGCTTCGAGGGCATCGGCGCCCCCGACCGCATCGACGGCCTGATCGAAGGCACTGCCGTCGGCCCCCGTGCTCGTGTCCGATTCGTCGGCCGCGGTGGTGTCCGTGCCCTCGGTGACGCCGCTGGTGCTCCCCGAATCGGTGCCTCCTTCGGTGGAGGCATTGCTCATGCCGGAGGTCGAGTCACCCGTGTCGGTCGTGCCCGCGGTCGCGCCATCACTCGTGCTCGAGTCGTCGCCACAACCGGCGCTCAGTGCGAGCAAGGACGCGCAAGACAATGCCCCGAGCAGCGTCGAGCGTCGGGTGCGATTGGAGTCGTTGGAGTGGTCCACCGTCGGTTCCTCACTGGGTCCAAGGTGCCGAGCCGTGGGGGCGACACCCGTTCGCTGCCCAACCTAGGACCACGCGACCGATGTGCGAGCGGCAAGAATGAGGAGGGTCGATGCACGAGCGCATCGCGGCGGAGCGCCGTTCGAGGCCATGTTTCTGGCCCTTTTGCGATCGATCCCCCTCACTCGATGCGCGGTCGCGAAGCTCGATGAACCAAGCAGCGACCGACGTTGAACCACGCCTCCGCACCATGCACACTGAAAGCGTCGATCGAAGAGAAGGGTTCCTTGTCGAGCACCGCGCTACTCGCCCTCATCGTCGCCTCCACGGCCCCCGCCTCGGACTCGGCAGACCAGCCGTCCCCGCCGACGGAACCTCCGCCCGTGGCCACCTTCGCGTCGCACATGGCCCGCGGCGTACCGCTCACGGTCGGCTACTTTGGCCCCTACGCGATTCAGCCGGGGGTCCGCGTCGGCACCTGGTTCCCCATCAAGGCCTGGACCAAGACCCGCGACGCGCGGCGTGGCCCCGTCACGCGCACGGGGAGCCTCTTCGCCGGACCGCAGCTGGCCTTCTTCGCTCGCCCCGGCAACCACCTCAGCGTGATGGCCAGCGGTGAGCTCGGCTATCGCTTCCAACGACACGACCGCAAGGTCCACTCCGCGTTCGCGATCGGTGGTGGGTACCTCGCGTCCTTTCAGATCGTGACCATCGCCGTCGATCTGAGCAGCGGAGACAAGAACAACACCCGGGAAATGCGGCACTACTTCGTGCCCACTCTCAGCTACGCCCTCGGGCACGACGTGCTGCCCAACTTCGGCTGGTTCCTGAAGTTTTCCTACGGCCAGAAGCTCTCCGTCCCCATCGAGAGCTCAGCCATGGTCATGGTCGAGCTCGGTCTGTCGTTTCGCCTCGGAGGGCGCCGCCCATGAGCCACCGCAAGATCGACCGCCGAGCATTCCTCGCCCAGTGCAGGGCGCTCGGGCTGGGCCTGCCCTGGTTACCGCTGCTGCTCGAGGGCTGCGGTGAAGACGTCGGCGGCCTCTACTCCAATTTCGAGGTCGGCTTCTCCGGCCGGGTCATCGTCGTGGGCGCGGGCGCATCGGGGCTCGCCGCGGGCTACCTGCTCCAGCGCTACGGCATCGATTTCGAGATCCTCGAGGCCTCGTCGGACATCGGCGGCCGCGTCAAGCGAGCCCCGGACTTCGCCGACTTTCCCATCGACGTCGGCGCGGAGTGGATCCACGAGGACCCGGTCATCCTGGCCAACCTCATCGACGATTCCACCGTCGAGGGTTCCATCGACGTCGTGCCCTACAGCCCCGATACCGTGTACACGTGGTCCAACGGCCGACTCAATCGGCTCAACGCGGGCGGCAACTTCTATAGCGAGTTCAAGTTCAAGAGCACGACCTGGTACGGCTTCCTCGAGACCTACTTCGCCTCTGGCTTCCGCGACCGCATCTCGCTCGACACCCCGGTCACCCGCATCGACACCCAAGGTGACGGGGTCATCATCACCGACGCACAGGGGATGGAACGCCAGGCCGACCGCGTCTTGATCACCGTCCCCGTCCAGGTTCTGCGCAGCGACATCATCGAGTTCACGCCCGCGCTGCCGCAGGCCAAGCGGGACGCGCTCGACCAGGTGCAGATCCCCGACGGCATCAAGGTCTTCATCGAGTTCTCCGAGCGCTTCTACCCCGACATCCTGCTCGTCGGCGCCGTGCTCTCGGACTCCTTCACCGAGAAGATCTATTACGACGCCGCGTTTCGGAAGGACTCCGGCCGCAACGTCATGGGGCTGTTCTGGGTCAGCGAGCAGGCGTCCGAGTTCACCTCGTTGGGCTCCGATCAGGAGATCGTCGACGCCATGCTGGCCGAGCTCGATCAGATGTTCGACGGCCAGGCCTCGTCTTCCTACGTCGACCACGTCGTCCAGAACTGGTCGCAGGAGCCCTACATTCGGGGGGCGTACTCGACCGGTTTTGGCACCTCGACCGAGGCGACCCAGGCCGCGTTGATCGAGCCGGTCGACGACAAGCTGTTCTTCTCCGGGGAAGCGCTGGCCACCGACAACTCGGCCACCGTGCCCGGCGCGATGCAATCGGCCTACGCCGCCATCGAGGCTCTGCTCCGCAGCTAGAGGCACCCGTCGCCCAAAAAGCGAGAGCCCGGGCTCGAGACGACGCTCGAGCACGGGCCCTGTGAGCTTGCCGCCCAGCGACTAGTTCGGCACGTAGATGAGCTGCAAGCCGTTGGTGAGCGTCGGGGTGTTGCAGCTGTACTGCAGCGCCGAGCCGGCGTTCAGCTGAATACCGGCCGTAGCCTCGGCCCCATTATCGCCGGCATTGCCCGCGTTGATCGTGTCCGGGTAGCACACGTCGATCTGCCCCGTCGCCTCCGACAACATGGCCTGGACGCGGATCAGGTCCAACGTACTGCCGTTGAAGTGGGGCACTTCCCACTGCACGATAAAGCGGCGATCGCCGGCCACACCGAGCGTCTGGTAGTAGACATCACCCGCCGCCGCCGGGTTGAGGTCGTCCCAGAACGTGTAGAGCGTGCTGTCCGTCGGCGCCGACCCGGTGGGCAAGCAGGTGTTCGTGAAGGGCACCGCCGTGGCCGAACCGAAGTTCAGGCCGCCGTTCGACATGACGTTGGCCTGCGTGTAGCCGACACCGTAGACGGGGAAGGTGAAGCCGATCGGCACGATGGTCGCCGCATCGTCACCGAGCCCGGTCGGCGTCCCGGTCAGGCTGATGTCGTCGCACGTGGTGCTCGGCGGCACGAACTCGTAGCCGTCGTAGCCGGAGTCACTGCCGAAGGGCGTGCCCGGGAGGTCGCAGCTGGAGACGTCGAACTGGCAGCTGGCCGAGCAGCTCAGCGTCCCGCCCGTGAAGCCCAAGGAGAGGCAATCCTCGCCGTCGAGGTTCGCCCCGTCGCAGGCTTCGCCCGCGTCGATGGACCCGTTGCCGCAGGCGTTGCACGCCGAGGTGTCGTAGGACCCGCAGTCGGGGCTGCAGCCCAGCGTACCGCCGATGAAGCCCTGGGAGACGCAGTCTTCACCGTCGAGGTCGGCCCCGTCGCACGTCTCCGAGCCCTGGTCGACGATGTCGTTGCCACAGCCGCCACAGATGGCGTTGCAGTCGTTGACCGCCGAGGTGGCGCAGGCCGCATCCCAGTTCGAGGCGCAGCACGAGGCATCCAGCGAGCACACGCAGGCCTCGATGGCCGGCTCTTCACAGCCCGGACTCCCGTTGGCGAAGCAACAGTCACCACCGTCGAGCGGCACACAGCCCGCGGTGTTGAAGGTGCAGTTGGGGGCACACGACAGGGCACCCGCCCCGAAGCCGAGCGAGGTGCAGGTCTCCCCGTCGAGGTCGAACCCGTCGCACTGCTCGAAGCCACCGACGACCCCGTCGCCGCACACGAAGCAGGCCGAGGTATCGAAGGCACACGAGCCCGGCGTGCACGCGAGCGTGCCGCCGTTGAAGCCCTGGGTGATGCAGGACTCCCCGTCGAGGTTCGCGCCATCGCAGTCTTCGCCTCCAGTGACCAGCCCGTCGCCGCAGCTATAGTTGAAGCAGCCCGAGGTGTCGTAGCCCCCGCAGTCCGCCTGGCAGCCCAAAGTCCCGTCGTCGAAGCCCTGGCTCACGCAGGTCTCGCCGCCCAGGTTGAGGTTGTCGCAGACCTCGGGGCCCTCGATGACGTTGTTGCCACAGGCCCAGATCTCGCAGCTCAGCGTGTCGAAGCCGCACGAGGCATCGCAGGACAGCGTGCCGCCGGAGAAGCCCAGGGTCACGCAGTCTTGGCCGTCGAGGTCGGCCCCGTCGCAGAACTCGGGACCCTCGAGGATCCCGTTGCCGCACGACCACTCGATGCACCCGGAGGTGTCGAAGGTACAGCCGGCATCGCACGCGAGCACACCTTCGTCGAAGTCCATGCCCACGGTGGTGCAGGCCTGGCCGTCGAGGTTGGCCCCGTCGCAGTCCTCGCCCGAGGTCACCAGCCCGTCGCCGCAGACCCAGGTCACACACCCGCTGGTGTCCAGGTTGCAGGACGCATCGCAGGCGATCAGGCCGTCGTCGAAGCCCTGCGACAGGCAGTTCTCGCCGCCCAGGGCCGTGCCGTCACATTGCTCTGCGCCTTCGATGGTGTCGTTGCCGCACGACCAGCTCACGCAGCCCGTGGTGTCGAATCCACACCGGTCGTCACACGCGAGCGTGCCCTCGTCCCAGCCCTGCGACACGCAATCCTCACCGTCGAGGTCGTCGCTGTCACAGGCCTCGCGGCCCTGGATCTCACCGTCGCCGCACGACCAGTCGACACACGCCGACTCGTCGAAGGTGCAGCCGGCCGAGCACGCCAAGGACCCTTCGTCGTAGCCGAGGCCGAGGCAGTCTTGCCCGCCCAGGTCACGGCCATCGCAGTCCTCTCCGTCCTCGACCGCATCGTTGCCGCACTCGGCCGAAGGCCCGTCCGAAGAGCTGCCGCCGGTTTCGTCGGCCGAGCCGCTCCCGACGTCGGTATCGCCTCCGGTCTCGCTCATCGTGCCGGCACCGCTGGTCGTCGGATCCGGCGCGCCGACGGTACTCTCACCGCCGCCATCGGTAGGGACACCAAAGGTCGTGATGACGCCGACGGCTCCGTCGTCGCCACAGCCCGCCAATCCGAATACGGTGGTCAGCCCAAGGCCGCCCACACATAGTGATTCAATCCACCCCCGCATATCCCAATGCTACACCATGGGTGGCACGATGCGGCCCTGCCGATCACGCCGAGCGTCCGTGAGTGGATCACCATGAAATGGACTTCCCGTCCTTGAAGAAGCCACCCGTTCGTTCCCATGGCAGACGCAAGGTCGCGAGCAAGCCATCGGCGGCGTCCTGCGGTGTTCCCGGGGCATCGGGGCCGCCCAAATCGGTCTTGACCCAGTCAGGATCGAAAGCAATGACGGAAACCTGTCCCTCGAGTTCTGCCGCCTGAAGCATGGTGAGGCCATGCAGGGTCCACTTGCTCAAGCGGTAGGAGGCGATGCCCGGCTCGGTGAGACCCTTATGCGTACCAGCACCCGAACCTACATTGACGACGCGGGGCTCGACCCCTTCGAGTAGCAAGGGGACCAACGCCCGCGTCGCCCGAAACGGAGCGAGGACGTTGACGTCGAGGGTCTGCTCGAGGATGCCTTCGGGCTCGGCCATGATCGCCGCGTCGTGGTGAAGCATGACGGCCGCGTTGTGGATCACGGTGTCCACCGCCCCCCACTTGGCCGCGACTCGATCCGCGAGCCGCTGCGCCGAGTCGGCCGCAGTCACATCGAGCACGAGGGTTTCGAACGAACCCGGCCCGAGTTCAGCCAGCTCTTCGCGCGCCCGCGCGAGCCGTTCGGCATCGCGGGCAATGCCGAGCACATCGGCTCCCCCCGCGATGAAACGCTCGGCCGCGCAGCGACCAATGCCGCGCGACGCCCCGGTCAGCACGATGCGACGCCCCTCCAACGAATCAGCCATCGCGGAAGCGTACCCGAAGCCATCGCCGCTGCGGGCGGCCATGGTGCACACGAGCAATGGAACAGTTGCTTCCGGTCACCCGCGCCAACGCGTCGTCGAAGCGCTACCCTTGCAGCCTTCGCCCATGGCCACTCACGGACCCATCGACCGCAAGGCCCCCCGCGAGCGCATCGAGCTCGACGAGACCTCGTGGGTCGACGTGGTACGAGGGTTCGCCGCCGACTCGCAGCAGACCCTCGAGCGACTGATCGAGACCGTCGACTGGCGCGACAACTGGGTCATCCGCGGTGGTCGCAAGGTGGCCGACCCGCGCCTGTCCGGCTCGCTCAGCCGCGCCCAAGCCGACGCCGACCCCACCTTTCGCTTCAGTCGCCTCATCATGGAGGCCCGCTACCGAGTGCGCCTGGTCGGGCCCCAGTTCGTCTACTACCGCGACGGTCGCGACAGCATGGGCCTGCACCGCGACGATGAGATGCGCTGGGTCGACAAGACCATCATCGCCGGCCTCGCTTTTGGGGCCACGCGCCCCTTCGTGCTGCGATCGATGCGAGGCGGAGCGGAGCACGAGATCCAGCTCGCCAGCGGCGACCTGTATGTCATGGGCGGTCGGTGCCAGGCCGACTGGCTGCACGGCGTGCCCAAGGTGCCCGAGGCGGGTCCCAAGATCTCCGCCGTGTGGCGCTGGACCTCGCGACAGGGCAAGCCGGTCCCCGTACGACGCGACGGACCTTGAGCCCTGCAATTGCGGAGGCGCCCGAGCTTTGCGCCCTCGTTCGTCATGACCACGCCCTCGAATATTCTCCAATGATTCCGGTGACAATGCTCGGCTGAGGCCATCGTTCCCCGCCCGCTAGCGAGCGCCCCCGATCCGTGGCACAACGCCGAGATGTCGACCGACATCGGAGCGCCGACCTGGACCCGTGACGACGTACTCGCGGCCCTGCCTGCGTTCGCCGAGGTCTACGGCAAGCGGCCGATCCAGGACAACCGCGGCGGCATGAAGGCCCCGCACATGTTCGCGACCTGGTTCATGACGCGGGCGCTCCAGCCCAAGGTGATCATCGAGAGCGGGATCTGGCGCGGCCAGAGCACCTGGCTGCTCGAGCAGGCCTGTCCCGAGGCCCGCATCATCTCCATCGACCCCGAGCTGTCCGCCCGCGAGTACATCTCGTCGCGGGTCACCTATCACGACACGGACTTCTCCGAGCTCGACTGGACCGAGCTCGACCCCGAGCAGACGCTGGTCTTCTTCGACGACCACCAAAACGCCCTCGGTCGCGCTCAGCAGTGCCGATGGTTCGGCCTCCGCCACCTCATCTTCGAAGACAACTATCCCGCGTCGTGCGGGGACTGCTACAGCCTGAAGAAGGCCTTCGCGGGCGCCGGCTTCGAGCCCAGCACCCCCGACAACCGCTGGCGCGGCAAGCTGGCGAAGATGGTCGAGGGCGCCCGCTCGGGCATGCTGCAGTACCACAGCGACCGCGTGGCCCCGAACCAACACGACGCGGCCATCCTGCGTCGGAACCTCGAGGTCTACCACGAGTTCCCGCCCGTGTTCGTCCGCGACAACACCCGCTGGGGCGACCCGTGGACGGAGCCGGCCTACCCCACCCCCGCGCCGCTGCTCTCGGCTGACGACAAAGACCGACACCCGGTCTTCTGGGAAGAAGCCGAGCACTACACCTGGATCTGCTACGCGCGTCTGAAGGCATGAGTACCGACGCGCATCGCCGGGCGTCCCGCACCGCCGGTGTGCTCGTCCTCGGCAAGGTCCTGGCGACCTTGGCCGAGATGGTCCTGCCGCTGCTGATCGTGCGGCTGCTCGGCAAGGCCGACGTCGGCGCCCTGATGGCGCTGATGCTCATCTACAACACGCTCGCGCCGATCGTCAGCACCGGGGTCCCGCAGGCGGTCATGTACAACCTGCCCGGCCGCAGCCCGGCCGAGCGCGCCGCGGTGACCCGCCACATCGTGCGCTTGATGATCGGCCTGGGGGGGGTGGCCGCCGTGATCTTGGCGGCGCTGGGCCTATGGGGCACGCAAGCGGTCGAGGCCTTCTCTCCCGAGTCCGGCGTCACCGATCTGTCCCCGCTGCTGGTGCTCGCCCTGTTCCCGCTCGGCGACGTCCCGGCCCGCATGCTGACCAACCTGCTCGTGATCGAGGAGCGACCCCGCGGCGCCGCGGGCTACGGCCTGCTCCGCTCGCTGGGCATGAGCGTGTGCACCCTGGTGCCCATCGCCATGGGCGGCGACGCGTGGTCCGTGGCCACCTGGCTCGCCGTCTTCGGCCTGGCTCAGCTCGCGCTGGTGTTCGGGTACGTGAACAGGATCTACGCCGGAGTGGCGCGGCAGCCGAGCCCGGTCGACTACGGCACGCTCATTCGCTTCGGCCTCCCGCTGGGCATGACCAGCATGGTCGCGGTGCTCAACAAGTTCTTCGATCGCTTCGCGATCCTGCTGTACTTCGGCGGCACCCAGTACCCGGAGTACGAGATGGGGGCGTGGCAGATCCCCATCATCACCACCATCCCGTACATGATCGGCACCGCGATCGCGCCGCAGATGGTGGAGGCCTTCCAGGCCGAGCGCCCCCGCGAAGCCCTCTCGCTGTGGCGCGCGTCGATCGACAAGACCTCGCTGCTCGTCGTGCCCTTCGCGCTGGTGTTCGTCGTCGCGGCCGAAGAAGCGGTGGAGCTGCTGTTCACCGCCGACTACCTGGCGGCCGCCCCCGTGCTGCGCTGGTACTCGATCCTCAGCCTGGGGAGGGTCGCGTCCTACGGAGAGGTCATCGTGGCCGCGGGGCGACCGAAGTACGTGCTCCAGGCCGCCGTCTTGTCCTTCGCCTCGAACGTAGTGCTCAGCGTGCCGCTGCTGTTCTGGCTGGGCTTCATCGGACCCGCCATGGGCACCGCCCTGGCCTTCATCCCCTGCGCGATCTTCTATTGCTGGTGCATCGCGCGAGCGTCGGGGCTGCGCATCACCGAGACCTTCCCGCTGCTGAGCTACCTGCGCATCCTCGCCGTCGGGCTCACCGGGGTGGCGCTGGCCGTCGGCTTCAAGCTCTCGTTCGACGGCTCCGCCGCGATGATGATGGCGACCGAGGCCGCCATCCTCCTGGTCACCTTCGCGGTGGTCGGGACCCTCACCCGCACCATCGGCACCGAGGACTGGCGCTACCTACGGAACTGGCTGCGGCTGCGACTCGGCGGCTGAGCGCGCTGCATGGGGCCCCTGGCTCGCTTTCACCGGTCTGGGTGCGAAGGAGGTATGCTCCGCCCCCGTCATGTCCCCCCGCCTGCGGGCCCACTCCATCGCGGCCGCCGAGCCCTCCCTGGCCGCCCAGCAAATCGCGACCGCTGCCCTCGGCGATGCTCCGCGGGCGCGCCCGCTCGTGCTCGTCGTCGCGAGCTGGGGAGCCCACCCCGGGCTGCGGCCCAGCCCCTGGGTGCTCGACGGGGTGATGCAGGCGATCGACGACGGCACGCTGAACGGACACTCGTTCGTGCTCGGCGACGACGAAGGCCCCGACTCGCTGTCGGCTCGGCTCTCGGCGCGTGGCCTGCCGCCCAGCCCCGCTCGCGGTGCCGACACCATCACGCTGCACCCGGCCGGCTCCCGTCGCACGCTGCGAATCCCTCGCGCGTGGGTCGGGGCCAACCTGTGCCTCGTGCTGCCCTGCCTGCACCGAGAGCAGCCGGCCAAGCAAGGGCCCCGCTGGCGCGGCCCCGTCGGCCAGGCGCTGCTGCAGCTGGTGAGCGAGTGGGGGGCCGTCCGAGCCCGCGACTCGATCCAGCAGGCCGCCCACTGCATCGCCGAGCTCTTCGCCCACGTCAGCGTCATCATCGACGCGAGCTGGTGGGCTCCGCTATCCGCCGACGACGAGGGCGCGCCCTTCTTGCTCGCGCCCGAGCGCACGCTGGGCCTGCGCCTGACCGCGCCCGTGTCCAGCGACGTGGCCATCGATCCCCAGCTCGCCGACGCGTGGATCGGCCGACAGCTCGGCCTCAACCTCCGACGTCGCGGTGAGCCGCCCCGCGTGGTGGGGCCCGCCGCGCGCACGCCTTGGCCCAAGCTGCCGCGCTCCCCCGCGCCGCGTCGCAAGCCGGGCCTGGCGGGGCAAGCCGTCGCCGCGCTGTGGCAACGCACCGATGCCAAGGGCTCGCGCCGCGGCGCCTTGCCCCCGGCCGTCCCCGGCTCGCTCGCCGAGCTGTGGGACGACTACGAGTCCGGGTCGAGGCCGCAGTGAGCACCCTGCTCCGCCGCACGCTGTATGCCCTGGCCGCGGGCATCCTGCTCTACGTGGCCGGCGTCCTGTACTTCGACGTCGGGCCGGTCATGGAGACGCTGCGGGGCTACCCCTGGTGGGTCTTCGGCGCGGCCTTGCTGCTTTCGGCGGGCAACTACCTGCTGCGCTTCGCCAAGTGGGAGCTTTCGCTGGGCTGGCTTCAGGTTCGCGAGCAAGCGCCCGGCCTCACCCGCGGTCGCTCGCTGCTCATCTACCTCGCGGGGCTGTCCATGTCGGTGACGCCGGGCAAGGTCGGCGAGGTCCTGCGCAGCATGCTGCTCAAGGCCAGCGACGGCATCCCCTTCACTCGCACCGCCCCCGTCGTCGTCGCCGATCGCCTCACCGACCTGATCGCGCTGGTCCTGCTGGCCGCGATCGGGGTCGCCGAGCGCCCCGAGTACCTCCCCGTGCTCGTCGTGACCGTGGTCCTCGTGGTGGTGGGCGTGCTGATCCTCGGCTCTGCTCGGGCGATGAGCGGCATCCTCGATCTGCTGGCGCGAGTCGACCGCCTCCGCGGCCTCGTCGACAAAGCACGGCCGCTGGTCGACAGCAGCGCCACGCTGATGCGACTGGGACCGCTGAGCTGGCTGACGGTGCTGAGCGTGGCCGGCTGGGGCCTCGAGTGCGTCGGCTTCTGGCTCATCGTCGATGGCTTCGCGGGCATCGACGCTTCGCTGCGGACCTGCTCGTTGCTGTGGGCGGCCGGCACCCTGGTCGGCGCGTTGAGCTTCTTGCCCGGCGGTCTCGGTGCCACCGAAGGCAGCTTGGTCGTCGCGACCACTCGCCTCGTCGCGGGCGCATCCCAAGCGGTAGCCCTGGCCGCATCGTTGCTCGGCCGCATCGCGACCCTGTGGTTCGGCGAGCTCGTGGGTGGAATCGCACTCGCCCTGTTCCTGCGTGATCCAGCGATACGCCAGCGTGCGTTGGCGGCAGAGCGTGACGAAGACGCGACCTGAGCCCCTTGTCCCCCGCGCCATAAGCTGCGAGCGTGCCCCGCATGGAGTACCGCATCGAGGACACGTTCGACGTCTCCGCCGAGTACTACTGGGATTTCTTCTTCTCAGAGCCTTACAACGCCGCCCTGTGGCCGGCGATCGAGATCGACTGGGAGCTGCTGAAGCTCGAGCGCACGGGCGAAGGCTCGTCGCTTCGCATCACTCGCGAGCAGCGGCTCACCCCGCGCCGCGAGGTCCCGGGCTTCCTCAAGAAGTTCGTCGACGGGGCCATCACCTACGTCGAGAAGAACGAGTTCAGCGCGGCCGACAACGCGATGAAGACGGTCACCATCCCGGGCTTCGCCGCCGACCGACTGCGGACCGTGGGCACCTACCGACTCGAGGTCCTCGGACCTTCGAAGGTGAAGCGCATCTGGGACGGCGTCTGCGAGTGCAAGATCCCGCTCATCGGGCGCAAGGTCGAAAAGCAGCTCGTCGAAGAAGTTCGGCAGTCCTACGAGCGCACCACCGTGTTCACCCGTAAGTGGATCGCCGACCATTCCACGTAGGTCGATCGACGACTGCCGAGTACATTGGGGCGCGCCTTCGGGCGCGTTCGTTCGTTCGCGGCCGCTGCGCAACGCGGGGCGGTGCCCCATCACCGCGGGTCGAGCCGGGGGCCCTCGGCCACCGCCGTGCGTTCGCATTGGCCCCGTGCATCGCAGCCGGGTGCGAGCATCGACGGAACGCTCTCGGCACGCCGATGAGCCAGTGCCCGATCTCGCTAGCCTACCCCCGCTACGCGGCCGGTCGACCCCTCTCGCTGGGACTGTGCAAAAAGTTCATGGTCGCTGAATCGTTTGCAGGATGGGCGACAGCGCCGTTCTGAGGCCGATTCCGATTTCCGAGGGTCCCCCGAACGCCCCTGAAATCACGGTATGCTCGTCGACGGCGATGGAACAATTCAACGTGGTGGGACGACGGCGGCGACGCCGTGGGAATCGGATCGCATCCTTGCGACGCACGGTCGTGCAGTCGTTCAAGTGGCTGGCGATGGCCATGGCGGTCTTCTTGTTCGGCACGCAAGAGAGCAACGCTCGCTTGCAGCCGTACTTCGTGGTGCGCAACGCGACCGTCGAAACGGAGATCACGCCGCGCATCCTCTTCGTGCTCGACACCTCGGGTTCGATGACGGTGGCCGCGAGCCCCGGCATCGCCACGTGTGCATGGGAGGAGTGCGAGGAGGAAGCCTTCTACGGCACCACCAGCGAGAGCCGCATCAGCGCCGCTCGCCGAGCCGTCAACGAGGTGATCACCGCCACGGGCGACGAAGCCAAGTTCGCCTTGATGACCTTCGACCAGCACGGGCCGCACACCCCCGGCGCATTCATCCCGCAGTGCTGGAACGGGTACAACTGGCGACGCTTCGTCTGGGTTCAGTTCTCCTACTATCCGACCCAGGCCTGGAACGCCATCACCCGTGACGGCCACGTCGGTGCGTGGCGCCTGTGCCAGGGCTTCTCCCAACGTCCCTATCCCTACCTTCGCTGGGACAACTTGGGCTTGGGACAGACCATCGTCGCCAACAATCAAAACGGGGCTGTTCCATCCTCCCCGATGATCACCACCGACAACTTCTTTTGGATCAGCAACGACTTCAACGCTCGTCGCCGCGTGCAGTGGTTCCCCACCTTCATGGGCGTGCGTTGGCAGCCCAACGACGCCACCGACCCCGGCCGCACCATGACCTACGCGTCGGTCGGTGACTACGGCGCGACGCAAGCGTGGCACGACTTCTTCGTCTGGGAGCACGACTTCTACTACTGGCCCTACGTCGACGGCTTCCCCGGCTACT
Source organism: Myxococcota bacterium (assembly GCA_039028615.1). Taxonomy (GTDB): domain Bacteria; phylum Myxococcota_A; class Polyangia; order Nannocystales; family Nannocystaceae; genus Paraliomyxa. Next base: position 67,231 of record JBCCHT010000027.1, read on the forward strand.
CGCACTGGAACGCCTACCCCTACTACACGGGCATGGCCACCTCCGGCGTCGTGGGCACGACCGTCGGCGCCCAGACGGCGCACCTGTACTCGCCCTTCTATCTCGACCTCGACGGTCTCGGCGTCGACCCGGCAAACACGGGACCGGCGACCGAGGAAGAGGCGCGAGAGCAGGTCATGAGCCACACCTCGCCGATCATCTACGGCGGTGTGGACTCGGTCGGCCTGACGCCTTGGTACTCGGCCATCGGTGCCGACCCCGGCGTCGCGCCCAATACCAACGCCGCCTACTCGCACCCGACGGTCGCGTCGTACATCTCGTTCGTCAACAGCGTGGAGACGGGCGACGTCTGTGCTCCCACCGCGGTCGTGCTCATCACCGACGGTGAGCCCTATCCCGCGAACGAGGGCGGCCCGCCGCTCTACGATCGTCTGGCCGAGCTTCGACGCACCCTCGGCGCTCAGACCTACGTGGTCGGCTTCTTCCTCGACGCCGTCTCGCTCAACGACATGGCCTGCGCCGCCGCGGGTGCCTGCGATGGAGGCGTCTGTTCCACCCCGTGCGACGACGAACCCCAGTCGCAGTGGGATACCTGTGCCGACCCCGACAACCCGGACACGAGCTGCGCCTACCAGGCGAGTTCAGCGGCCGAGCTCCAGACCGTGCTGACCGGCATCGTCAGTCGCATCGGCGACCTCGATGTGCCTTCGGGTCCCGGCAGCTCGGCGAACGAGTTCGGTCTCGAGAACAGCGACGGCAGCGACCTCGAAGCGCTGCAGACCACCGTATCGGCCGCAACCGACTTCCCGGGTTGGCAGGGACACGTCATTCGTGCCGCGTGCGACACCCGTGACGACAGCGGCGAGCTTCTGCCGCACTGTGTCGACCCGGGCTTCGCGGACGAAGAGCTGGAAGAGACCTTTGGTCCCTGCCCGCAGAGCCGAACCTGGGACGCGGGTGAGTGCCTGGCGATCACCGATTGTGAAGATCGCCGCATCTACACCAACGACGAGAACAACGAGCCCATCCTGATCTCCGAGGAAGACGGCGAGTCCAGCGACGAGTTCGCCGACTTGCTCGAGCACATGGGGATCATCGGCGGCGCGGATGCAGAGGATGAAGCCGATGCAATCGCGAGCTTCCTGCTCGGGTGCGAAGCGCCCGGCGACTGGAAGCTGCCTGGTCTCGCCAACTCGGCGCCGATCATCGTGCGTCGCATTCCGCCCTATCGCTCGGACTTCAGCCCGAGCGTGGCCATCACCGATCCGCACTGCGGCGGTCGATTGCTCGGGGCGGGAGACGGCGTGCCTCCTTCGCTCGAGCAGTACGCCGAGGACGTCTGGGACGAAGACAACCTTCTGACCAGTCCCTCCGATCACTACGAGGCCCAAGAGGCGGTGCTCATCGGCGACGACTTCGGCGTCCTGCATGCGTTCCAGCTCAACAGCGGCAACGAGATGTGGGGCTTCATCCCGAGCTACCTGCTCGAGGCCGCCGCCGAGAAGACCGAGGTCGGACCGGGCACCTACGGTCAGACGGCCGAGCTCGAGGACCACAACTACGGCCTCGCCTCGACCATCAACTACGGCTGGGTCTTCGACGACACCCCCGTCGATGAGGACGACCATCAGTGGCGGCAGCTCGCCATCTTGGGCATGGGTGCCGGCGGTGCCGAGCACATGGTCCTCGACCTCTCGCACATGAGTCCCGAGTCTCCGCGTGAGCCCTTCGAGATCATGTGGACCACGGAGGACGACGAGCTCGTGGACGACTACGACGAGTTCAACGGCGAGACCTGGGCCCGACCGGCGCTCGGCTATCACGTGCCGGGTGAAGTCTCGTCGCAGGTTCCCGACGCATACTTCGTCATGGGCAGCGGCTACCCCGTCGATGCCGGCGAGCCGAACCAGGGCCGTACCTTGCTGCAGGTCGACGCGTTGACCGGCGAAATCGAGGACTACGCGGTCCTGCCCGCGCCCACCGACGGGAACCTCTTCGAGCCCGAGTTCGGCACCGTGGTCGATCCGGCCGTCGGTACTCACTGCCTGTCTCGGCTCTGGGCCGAGATGCAGGAGGTCTACGTCACCGATCCCGCGGGTCGACTCTTCCGCTGGGACCTCGGTCGTGAGACCAACCACGAAGCGGATAGCGGCGGCGTCTGGGGCAATGCTGCGACGCCCGCCATCAGCGAGCCTCTGCTGGCCTGCCTGGGCAGCGGTGACTCCTGCACCGTCGGCGCGGGCGACTACGCGGAGACCTTCGCGTTCTCTCCCGCCATCACCTCCAACGATCGACTCGACGACGTGACCTCGGCCAGCTCGGCCGGGCCACTGAGCCCGACCGATCAGTTCCTCATCGCGTTGATCAGCGGTACGCCGGCCGACGACGCACTACGAGATGGCTACGGGTCTCGCTTCCACAGCAGCCTGTACATCATCGCCGACGATCACAGCGGTGATGCATCCGAAGGCATCGAGATTCCCGCGGGCGCGCCCAAGACCGCCCCGGGAGAAGACGACTCGTTCGTCCGCATCGCGCTCACGGACATCGAGCGCACGCGAACCATCGTGCCCTTCGAGGGCGCCGATGAGCTGGTCGAGAGTCGTAACTTCTCGCGAGGCACTCGACCGATTCGTGCGCCGCGTATCTTCGTGACCGGTGCCGTCGACGAGAACACGGTCGACGACGACGTCCCGACCGTCATCGATGGCGTCGAGGTGTACTTCATCGAGTTCACCGTCTACGAGCCGCCCGCCGAAGTCTGCGACCGTGCCTTCTACGACGTGGCAAACGCCGAGTGGCACCCCGACCCGGGCTCCACCTACGTGCTCACCTTCCGTCTCACCGCAGACGTGGCCTCCGGCTTCGATCTGCTCAACGGAGCGGGCAACGACAACGGTGGCGACGACGGAGACGGTGTCGACTTCGGCGACGGCAACGAGACCGGGCTGAGCTTCGTCTCGGTCGATCAGATCGGCACGGGTGACTGTGCCGACGGTGGATGCGGACCTCTGGTCGGCAACCCCTTCTCGGCTCCCTGCGACAACAACAGCGGGGGGGCCAACGCCGCGGCCGGGACCGGAGCGGCGCTGGCCGTGACGCACAAGGAGCTGTCGGCCTTCACCCCGGTGGAGTAGTCGGCGCAGGTCGTCGCAAACGACGACGGGGCACGCAGACCACCGCGGTGGTTGGCGTGCCCCGTTTCAATTGGAGCGCGAACAAAGAGCGCGAAGCTCTAATCTTCCTTGGATTCGGCTTCGGCGTCTTCCTCGGGCATCGGGGCTTCGATCTCGTTGATGACCCGGCGAAGCAGCCCCTCGACGAGCAGGGCTCGCTCGCCCGCGTCGTAGCGGCCGTCTTGGTAGCGCGCCTGGATGTCGTCGAACTTCTCGTGCCCGTCGCGGATGATCTGCTTGTAGGGCCGCACCCGTCGCATGACTTCCTTTTGGTTGGACCAGAAGAACGACACCAGCGTGGCCGCGGTGAAGCCGGTGAGGATCATGCCCAGCGGACCCCCGAGCAGGTACTTGAGGCCGACCCGCAGCGCCACCACCCCGGCGGCGCCCATCGCGAATTCCTTGACCCCGCTCTTGCGGATGCGGCCCCAGGCCATGGGCAACATCTCGCCCGACGCGATGACCAAGGCGACGAACTCGGCGCGTTTGGCTCCAACTTCGTAGACGTCGGTGAGGACCTGCTGCATGAAGGCGTCAAAACCTTCATAGACGTCCGCCGGATAGGCGGTGTGGGCGTTGTCCGGGTCGGCCATGCTCCAGGGAGGATAGCACCGGGCGCCCCGCGCTCTGACGAGCGGCGGTCGACAGCCATGTGGCGTGCCTTTGGGCCCCAGACGGGAACACGCCCCCGGGGCCGGTTCGTGCGTCCCAATGCACGTGGACGCGCTCCCCTTCGGTTTGACACTCCAGCCCTGCCCTCGGACAATTCGCGGTCCGATGCGGTCCCCCACGCGAGCCGGCCCCCCTTCCCCCCGCCGCCCTCGCCCCGTGGCGTCGCGCACCGCCAGCCGGTTGCTCGCCGCCGCCGCGGTGCTGGTGCTCACCGCATCGTGCAACAAGGCCACGACCCCTCCGCCGGTCGAGCCCACCACGACCGCCCCCGTCGACCCGAACCGCCACGGCGACACCACGTCCGCCTACGCCGGTCACGAGGACACGAACGAAGGGCCGTCGAAACGACAGCGCCCCGAGCCCCAGACGGTCGGCGATCGGGACGCCGCCCTCGACGCCGTGCTGCGGGGCAACCCCGAGGGCGCGATCGAGTTCCTCGCCGGCTTCGTCGGTGAGCACGCCGACGACGTCGAGGCCCGCATGGCGCTGGCCCGGGCGCAGATCATGGTGGGGTCGCTCGACGATGCCGCGGCCACCTTGGCCGACCCGGCCGGAGCTCCCGACGACCTGCGCGTCGTCCAGCAGCGAGCCAAGCTCGCGTGGCGACAGGGCAAGGCCGACGAGGCCACGCAGCTGCTCGAGCAAGCGAGCCGGGCCCACCCCGACGACGTCCCCCTCCGCGGCGAGCTGCTCCGCGTGATGGTCCAGCGAGGGCGGGGTGACGAGCCTGCCGCCAAGGCGCTGGTGGACGGGCTCTACGACGCCTACGACGACGGCAGCGCCAAGGGTCCCCGAGCGCTGGTCGCCGTGGCCCAAGCCGCACTCGCCCAGGGCGGCACCGGAGCCTTCCACGACGCCAACATGGTGCTGCAGGAAGCCGAAGATCTCGCGCCCGTATCCAAGGGCGAGCAGATCGCCGACGACGTGCTGCTGCTGCGCGGCGACATGTTCCTCGACAAGTACGCCGAGAGCGAAGCGGCCGAGACCTTCGGCCTGCTGCTCGAGCGCGACCCCTGGCACCCCGACGCGCTGGCCGGCATGGCCCGGGTGCACATGAGCGGCCTGCGGTTCGCCGACGCGGCTCGCTTCGCCGAAGAAGTACTCCAGGTCGACCCGCACCACCCCGATGCCCATGCCGTGCTCGGCCGCATCGCGCTCATCGAGGGTCGCCGCGAAGAAGCCCGACGACGCAGCACCGAGGAGTCCCTCGCCGTCAACCCGAGCCACACCGGAGGGCTCGCCGTGCTCGCCGCGCTCGCCATCGCCGAGGGCAAGCCCGATGCCTACGCCAGCTGGCGGGACCGCGCCCTCGTCCACGATCGTCGGGGGCGCGACTTCTTCATCGATCTGTCCGACATCCTGGGCTTCTTGCACCTGTACCCCGAGGCGGACGAGGCCCTGCGCGAAGGCGTGAAGCTGGCTCCTCGCGATCCCGGGGTGCAGAGCGCACTGGGGCTGAACTTGCTGCGCCTCGGCCGGGAGAAGGAAGGCCGCGAAGCCCTCGCCACCGCGTGGAAGCGCGATCGCTTCAACGAGCGCACGCGCAACGTGCTGGACCTCTACGAGGAGACCATCGATCGCCACTACGAAGAGCGAACCGAAGGCGAGCTCACCGTCCGCCTACCGACCGAGGATCGCGAGTTCATCGAGCACGGCCTGCTCGACTCGGTCCGGCACTCCCGCGACGAGCTCGATGGCCACTACGGCATGAAGGCCGGCCAGCTGCGCCTGGAGTTCTTCTCCGACCCGCGTGCCTTCTCCGTGCGCACGGTCGGCGTGCCCAGCCTCGGCGCCCTGGCCGTGTGCTTCGGCCCGGTCATCACCTTCGTCGGCCCCTACTCCGGCGCCTACAACATCGACATGGTGGTCCGCCACGAGCTCGGGCACACCTACGCGATCGCGCTCTCGGGGGGCCGAGTGCCCCGCTGGTTCACCGAGGGCCTGAGCGAGTGGGAATCGGAGCTGGCCGATCCCGCCTATGCCCGCGAGAGCGCCGCGTTGCTCTCCCAGGCCCGCGAGGCGGGCAAGCTCCGTCGGCTCTCCGAGCTCGAGCTCGCCTTCATCCGGGCCAACAGCGGCGCGATGATGGAGGTCGCCTACGCCACCGCCGCCTATGCCATGCGCTACCTCGGCCGCACCTATGGCCGGCCCAAGCTCATCGAGATCCTCCGCGGCTACCGCGAGGGTGCCGACACCGACACCCTGTTCAAACAACACCTGGGCAAGCCCATCTCCGAGGTCGAGAAGGACTTCGAGGCGTGGTTCTTCGATCAGCTCGACACCAAGATCAGCGGCTGGGAGCCCGCGCGCTCGGGCAAGGGTGACGAGCGGGACGAGCTGCTGAAGAAGGCGATCCAGCAGGCGAGCGCGGGCGATACCAACGAAGCCACCCGAACCCTCGAGGGCCTTCTGACCAAGGGCGGCGACGGCTTCGCCCCGCGCATGATGCTGGCCAAGATGCTCGTCGACGGGCCCAACCCCGGCGCGGCCAAGCGCCACCTCGAGGCCGCGCGAGGTCATCACACCGAAGCGATCGAGCCGCTGGTCATGCTCGCCAACCTCGCCCGCACCGAGGGCATGGTCGACGACGAGAAGACCCACCTGCAGGCCGCCATGAAGATCGATGGCGACAGCATCGAGCCCGCCGCGCGGCTGCTGATGCTCGGCATCGTCACTCACGACGACGCCGCTCGGGACCTCGGCCTCGCCCGCATCCGCGGCATTGCGCCCTTGCACCCCATCGCGCTGTCCGCCCAGGCCCTGAAGATGTCGAAGGACAAGTCCGAGCGGGCTCGCGCGGGTAAGTTCCTCCGTCGGGCGCTGCGCGACCTCCAACCCGGCCAGGGCCCCGCCGATACCTTCGTCGTCGTCGCCCTCGCGGCCGATGCCCTCGATCAGACCAACGACGCCAAGACCATGGCCCAAGCCGCGCTCGCCGACAAAGCGCTGCCCAAGGCCGCCCGCGATCGACTCGGAACGATCGGCAACAAGTAAAGGAACGACCGTGGCTCGTGACCGAAACGTTCTCGGCGGGCGCTTGCAGACCTGCTGCACCTCGCCCATGACCGGCTTCCACCGCGACGGCTGCTGCCGTACCGGTCCCGAAGACCGAGGCATCCACTCCGTCTGCGCGCGCATGACCGAGGAGTTCCTCGCCTACTCGCGAAGCAAGGGCAACGACCTCAGCACCCCCGCGCCCGCCCACGGTTTTCCGGGGCTCGTCCCCGGCGATGGCTGGTGCCTGTGTGCCGCGCGATGGAAGGAGGCCTTCGAGGCCGGCGTGGCACCTCCCGTGGTGCTCGAGGCGACGCATGAAGACACGCTGAAGGTCGTCGAGCTCGAGGACCTGCAGGCCCACGCGGTGCCGCCCCGCACGGGCGGCCAAGGCCGCGACCTGCCCAACTGAGCGCTCAGCCCAGGCGCTGCCGCAGGTCCGCGGCCCAGCGATCGAGGTTATCCGCGGTCGACTCCAGCCCGCCCATCGTGCGGCCGAGTTCGTCGAGGTGCCCGCGCAGCCGGTCCTTGGCGAGCCGCAGGCGGCTGCGCACGGTCCCTCGCGGGATGTCGAGCGCCTCGGCAATCTCGGCCGAGCTCATTTGCTCCCAATAGAACAGCTCGAGCACGACCTGGTCGGTCAGCGGCAGGCACCGCAGCGCTTCGAGCAGCACCCGGTGATCACGACGCAGCCCCACGAACGACGCGGGCCCGGGCATGCCGGCCTCGATGACGGAGATGGGCGCCTGCGGAGCCCTACGCCCCTCTTCGCGATGACGGCCTCGCACGTGCTCGCGCAGCACGTTGTAGGCGATGCCGAACAAGTAGCTACGGAAGTTCCCGCGCCCGGTGAAGCGCTCTCGGCCCTCGACGCAGCGGATCAGCGTGCGCTGGACGAGTTCTTCGAAGTCGTCTCCGGTCTTGTTGCGGAAGAACCGACGCAGGGCCATGAAGTAGCGGTCGAAGAGCTCGCCGCCCGCTTCGCGGTCACCGCCTCTCCACGCATCGAGAAGCTCGATGTCATCAACCGCCACCAGGTCGACATCGTAATACGCGGACGCGTACGAAAGCGTTTTTGATATCGCCTGAAATGTCGAACGACCGCGGGCTGCGACGCTCGCGATCGTTCGTCGGCGCGACGACTATTCGCCGTCGGATCCGCAGTTGTTCGTTCGAAGCTGAATCTGCGGATCGAGAGCTTCGACCTCGCACTCGGGCTTGGCGGGGTCGTGCTCCGCCCGAACGTCGAACGCGACTCGGGGCGCCTCACAGTTCAACGTTTGCTCACTGAACGGCTGTCCACCGGACTTGTCGACGTAGCTCATTCGGTACTCGCAACCGGTCTTGGGGTCGGTGGAGGTCGGCTTGAAGGCGAACGCGACCTGCTGCTCGCGACCGACGAGCATGCACTCGAAGGGAGTGTCGTTGATGTTTTGTTGACCGATGGTGGTCTCGATCTGGCCGTTCTCGACCGCGCCCACGACGGTGTACTCGTCGAGACAAACGGTGAGCGCTTCTTGCTCGGGCGACGGAGTGTCGGGCGTGACGGGCTCCGGAGTTTCGGTGGCGGGCTTGGGGCAGCCGAGGGCAAACGCCGTCAGGGCAAGGGCCAAGGTTCGCGAAATGGTGTTCTTCATGGTGGTGTCGTGACGATGTTGCGTCGGCTCGGCGACGCGTGGGCGGGGATGACGACTGGCGCGGCGCCGAACCGTCGCGCGTGGGCGATCATGCGGGAGAAGCCAGGTCGTCGAGCAAGCGGCGCATGGCGGCGGCTTCGTCGGCGTAAGCGTCGCCCAGCGCGAGCAGCTCGGCCAGGGCGACCTCGGCCACCGGGCGCGCGGCTCGGTCTTCACCGACACCGTGGTGCGCGCGCGCCAACCATGCCCGGGTTCGCGCGAGCTCGACGGGATACGCGGCGTGGGTCTGATGCAGGTCCAGCGCGCGACGAAGGGGCTCGATTCCGTCCGCGGGATTGCCCTCGCGGACCGCGAGCTCGCCCAGCGTCCGCAGCGGGAAGGCCAGGTCGAGGTGCTCGGGGGGCAGCCGCGCCTCGCGAGTCGACAGCGCGGCCCGAGCCAGCTGTCGCGCCTCGCCCAGGCGACCGGTCCGCACGAGCGCCTCGGCCAAGTTGCTGCGGTGAAGCGCGAGCACCAAGCTGTGCTCCGGCTCGAGCGGCTCGACGACGTGCACCGCTCGTCGGAACGCGGAGACGGCATCGTCGAAGCGACCCTGCTCGAAGGCGACGGTGCCGAGCGCGGACAAGGGGATGATGCGCTCGCGGTGCCGCACGCCGAGCGCATGGCGAAACGCGAGGTCGGCCGCCTCGGCTCGACGGCGCGCGTCGTCCAGCCGCCCCTCGTTGACCGCGACCTGAGTGAGCGAGACCAGCGTGTGCCCGACGGCCGCGCTGTTCGGACCGTGGGCGCGGCGGTACTCGGCGAACGCTTGTTCGAGCCGAACCCGAGCCTCCACGATGCGGCCCTGCGCGAGCAGGTTGTTGCCCTCGGCCAGCGCAACCGCCCCTCGCGTCGACTGCTCCCACTGCCGCGGCGAGTCGTCGGAGGTATCACCGCGATCGAGCGCCGCCGCCTTGGCCAGAGCACCCGCCGCATCGTCGCTACGCGACAGCTCGGTCAGCACCCGCGCCAAGTTGCGCAGCACCGAGACTCGAGCCGGGTTCGCGCGCGGGCCCTCTCGCGTGTACAGAGCCTCGGCCGCCCGCAGGCTGACCTCGGCCCCCAGCAGGTCGCCCTCGAGACGCTGCACCAGGCCGTGATGCGCCAGCAGACGCGCGGTGCGATGCAGCGACGGTCCCAGGCGGCGAAGCGTCGCGGCGTTCCGGCTCCAGACGCGACGCGCCAGCTTCGGGTCGACATCGAGATCGACGGCGAGCCGCACGAGATGACCCAGCACCTCGTCCTTGAGCCCGAGCTCACCGTGGGCCTCGGCCAGATCCACCGCTTCTTCGAGTGCATCGTGAGCGGCCTGGGTCTGAAAGTCCAAGGTCTCGAGCGTGCCGCGAGCGACGAGCACCTCGGCCACCAGCGGCTCGTAGCCCAGCGCATTGGCCTGCTCGAACGCGGCCTGGGCGTTGGTCCGCGCGGAGTCGAAGTCGCCGCGGATCGCCATCTGCCGCACCTGCGCTACCCGGGCGCGGACCCGGGCGACGCGCGAGCGAATCGCGGGTGACGGAGGCATGAAGCCGCCCGCGGCGACGCCGGGCAACAAGCAATCGGAGGGGGCCGACAACTCGGCCAGGCCTTCGCCGACGGAAGCGGCATCGTCACCGCCTCGCGCCACGGCCACGACCTGCTCGCCGAGTCGATCGAGACACGCCACCCGCCGATCGAGCACCGCCACCGAGACCAGGCCGGTGATTCGAGTCGCTTCGCAGGCCTCCCGCCGCGCCTGCCCCCAGTCGTCGACGAAGGCCTGCATCACCGCGTTGCGCTCGCCGACCTGGTGCTCGCCGACGGCCTGCACCAGCGAGGCCTCCACCCCCTCGCACGGAGCCGGGCGCGACACGGGCTGCTCGCCGAGCATCGACACGCCCATGACGCTCATCGCCGCGACGGCCACCGCGGCGAGCCCCCAGCGCTTCCACCCCGTGTTCAGGGGTCGGCGCAGCTCGGCCAGCAACGCCGCCATGGTGGGGAAGCGATCGTCGGGTTCGAACGCGAGGCCGCGGGTCAACGCGCGTCGCAGGGCGCTGGGCACCCGCACGCCATCGGGCACGCGCACCAAGACGCCATCGTGCACGGGCCCGGGAGGCCGCATGCCGTACAGCCCTTCGTACAGCGACACGCAGAAGCCGTACTGATCCGCGGCGGGCCGACAGGGCTCTCCCATGCGCTGCTCGGGGGCGAGGTACGCGGGGGTGCCGAGCACCGCCCGGCTCTGCGTCACCGACTCGGCCAGCCGAGAGCCGCTGCCCCACGCGCCCGAGGGGCTCGAGGTGCTGGCCCGCCCCGAGGCTTCGGTCGGGGCCGAGCCCTCGCCGCTCATGCTGGCGGGCTCGCCGACTTCACGGGCGAGGCCGAAGTCGACCAGCCGCACGCGACCATCGTCGCCCATGATCACGTTGTCGGGCTTCACGTCGCGATGCACGAGGCCCTCGCCGTGCACCAGCTCGAGCGCTCGGCCGACGTCGATCCACGCCGCGAGCACCTCGGCCCATCCCGGCTCCTGCTTGGTGGTCCACTCCCGCATGGTGACCCCGGCGACCAACTCCATCGCCAGGTAGACCTTCGCCTCGAAGCGACCCACCTCGAACACGGGCACGAGGTGGGGGTGCGAGAGCCGAGCCAGCGCCTGCGCCTCGCGAAGCAGGCGATGCTGAGCCGCGGGGTCTTCGGCCTTGCCCGGGTGCAAGAACTTCAGGGCCACCCGACGATCGAGCTCTTCGTCGTAGGCCGCGTACACGGTGCCCATGCCGCCCGACCCGAGCCGTCGCAGCACGGTGAAGCGATCGATGCGTGGTGCGCTCGGGGGACCACCTACGACCCAGTTGCGCAGGCGATCACGGGCGTGCCGCTCGAGCAGGTCGAGGTCGTCGCCCTCGGCCGCCGACACGGCCTCGCGAAGGTCGGAGGCCAGGGGCTGCTCCGCCTCGAGCTCCTCGTCTTCGATGGTCTCCATCGATGACTCAGGATCCGGCACCTGTGGCGAGAGGTCCAGTGTCGGCGAGGCAGGCGCGAAGGACATCGCCACGCTTGGGCGGTGCGCACCGGACCCGAGCTGATCACGCAAGGTCGAGAACGCGCTCCCAGCCGTGATTGGCGGGAGTTCAACGCCGCCCCGGATCGACCGAAATGCGGTGCAATCCACGCCCGCGAGCGGTCAGCGAGCGCGGTCGCGAGGCGGCTCGGCGTCGACAATTGCGAAGGGCTCGGCCCCCGGGGGGAGCACGAGCCCTCGTCGTTCACCTCGCCGCGGGGGCGAACGAGCCGCTCAGGCGCAGGTGCCGAACGTGGTGAGGTTGTCGCTGCTGCTCGCGCCCTGGCAGGTCGAGTCGAGGTCGACGTCGTAGATGCAGGACCGAGCGCCGCCGATGTAAATCTCGCCGCAGCCGCCCTCGCCCAAGATCTCGTCCTCGTCGCAGAGCACACAGAAGTTGGTGGCCGAGTCGCAGACGAAGCGGTCGTCGCAGAAGTACGAGCGGCAGAACTGGTCGCGGACGTCCTGGCCGATGAACTCCTCGCTGTCGGCGCGATAGGCCGTGGGCGTGTTGGGGTCGCTGTCGTCGCAGTAGCCCTGGTCGTTGACGGTGAGCCCGTCGTTGCAGTTGCCACTGACGGGCGGGCACCCGATGCTGCCCTGGCTGTTCTCGTCGCAGGACGAGTAGCGCGTGGTGACCGCGAAGTCGCTCAGCGCCGCCGCGTAGGGGTGCGCCGGATCGAGGTAGGATTCGGGGTTGCAGCCGACGTTGGGTCGGAAGTCGGCGACGCAGACCTTGTCGACCTGCGACGAGTCGAGGTCGATGTTGGCGTCGTCGAACTTGCAGACCGGGACGTAGCGGTTGTCGCCCGTCGGGTCGCACTCGTCGGCGGTGCCACACCGCTGCACGTCATCGCGCGGAGCGAAGATGACGGTGCAAGAGCTGCCCAGGAGGGTCAAGGCACCGAGCCCAAAAGCAATTGCGGCGGAAAGTCGCGACGTCGTCATGGTCTTTAGAGGGTGTCCATCCCGGCTTGGATGGCCGCGGGCGAGCTTACGGAGCCGCTGTCGGGAGCGCAAGCGGGTAGCCTCACCTCGAAGGCGGTCCCGTCGGGGCCCGAGCGAGCGACCCGTACGCCGCCATCGTGATCCACCAGGATCTGCTGCACGGTGGGCAGGCCCAGGCCGGTGCCCTGTGCCTTGCTGGTATAAAAAGCCTCGAAAATGCGGTCGACCTCGGCCTCGTGCGGAATGCCCGGGCCGTTATCCCCAACAACCACGAACACCTGGTCTTCCTTACACCGCATCTCGACGTCGATCCGCGGTTGGCGCTCGGGATCCCGCTCGGGATCGAGGACCGCCTCCTGGGCATTGCGCACGAGGTTCATGAAGGCCTGGCGCAGCTGATTGGCGTCGCCCAGCACGGGCACGGGGCCCGAGGGCAGCTGGCGCTCCACGTCGATCCCGGCCATCTCGAGCTCTGGCGCCATGAACTCCAGCAGATCCCGGAGCTCTTCGCGGAGATCGAGCTGGGACCGCTCGGGCTTGGGGCGGCGAGCGAACGACAGGTAGTCCTCGGTCACCGCGGTGAGACGATCGACCTCCCGGGTGATGACCGCCAACAGCTCGCGACTCTCGGGGCTGGCCTCGGATAGCTCGTCGCCCAACAGCTCGGCATTGAGGGCCACGCTCGACAGAGGGTTGCGGATCTCGTGGGTGATCTGGGCGGCGAGCTGCCCGGCGGCGGCGAGTCGCTCGCCCCGCAACAGCCGTCGCTCGCGTTCCTCGAGCGCGCCCGCCATATGGTTGAACTCGTGGGCGAGTCGGCTGACCTCGTCCTCGCGACCGGGACCCGAGCCCTCCACCCGCTGAGACCAGTCACCACCGCTGAGCTTGCGCACGCCCTCGGTCAGCCGACGCAGGGGACGTAAGGTGAGAAACACCCCGACCGCGGCCAGGGCTCCCAATGCCGACACCAGCAGCGTGAAGCCGAGGGTGAGGGTCTCCGCTCGGTCCTGAGCGTCGGCCACTTCCTCGCGCAGCTGCTCGATCGCCCGGTTGCTCTTCTTGGCCAGGACCTTGAACAGCGACTCGATCTGGTTTTGCGTGCGAACGTCCTGGAGCACCGCGGGCACGTCGACGATCTCGTCGAGCGTGGCCAGGTTTCGCAGCTCTTCGAGCGAGCCTCGGATGCCCCGCAAGGTCTCGACGGACTCGGTCTCACCGAAGGGACCGGGATCCTCCAACGCCTCGTCGATGACCGCCAAGGCCTCGCCGATATCTCGATTTCGCGCAGAGAGCGCAGTGCGGAAATTTGCCTCAAATACCGGTGTGGGGTCCGCTTCGGCGTGCTGCCAGTTCTGCACCTGAATCCCGACCCGCTGGGCCTGAACATGGGCCTCGGCCAGCCGTTGGTTGAACACGACGTAGACCTCGACGAGTCGATCGAAGCCCCGCTGCAAGGTCCGAAGCTGGACGACCGCGACCACGGCCGAAGCACCCGCGGCCATCAATACCAACACGACCAGCGCGGTGATTCGTGCGGCCAAACTGTGCCGTAGCCGGGGGCCCCCGGCCGGTCGTGGGTCCGCAGACGAAGCCGAACTGCCCTCGATCGATGCGGGGAACTCCGAGGACAGCAGATCGGGCCCCTGGCCCCCAGACGAGCGCGTCACGTCTTCCAATTTTGCCTTCCCAGCACCGGGCTCGCCATGCCAACGTGATGTCCGTACCGGGGCCAGCGCGGCTCCCCGATACCCCCATCATGGCGAGGATCTCCCGAGACCAGCAACCGCGAGCGACTCGCGCTCGTAAGGCCACGACCCGGATGCTCTCGTCGAGCTTGGCCGCCATGATGGCGACCACCGTGATGGGCACCTCGACGCCCGTCACCGCCGCCGAGGCGCTCCAGCTCACGACGCTCCGCGCGGAGCCCGAGGCAGCCCCGGCCAGCGTGCTCGGCCTCGACTCCGACGACGCCAAGGTCGGCAGCGCCCTGACCCTGGCCCTGCGCGATGCCTTCGCCAACCGGGGCATCGGCGGCGGCGAAGAGATCAGCCTCGAAGAGATGCGCCTGGTCATGGGCTGCGACAACGACGGCGCCGACTGCCTCGCGCAGGGTGGCAAGAACCTCGGGGTCAGCCGGCTCATCTTCGGCTACCTGCGGGGCACGGGCGGCGGCAAGTTCCAGCTCATCATCCAGATCCTCGACACCGAGACCGGTGCCCTCGAGTCCGATGCCACGGTCGACCTGACCTCCGAGCAGCTGACCGACGCCAACATCTACGACACCGCGGTCGAGATCGTCGAAACGCTGCTCCCCAGCAAGACCGAGGACGATACGCCCGCCGTGCCCACCCCGGGTCCCGCGGACGGCGAGGGCGATGAGGAAGAAGAACCCGGCGGCCAAGGCGGCATCTACTTCGGCCTCGAGAAGCCGACTCCCACCTGGAAGTGGGCGGGCTTCGGCTCCTCGCTGGCCCTGACCGTGATCGCTGGTGGCGCCACCGTCGGCATGGGCCTGTGGCTGACCCGACCGAACTTCGGCTTCCGGCCGCAGCTGCTCGAGGCGGCCGAGGCCAGCCTCACCGACAGCAGCTCGCTCAACGACGTCGATCCCAGCCTGCCCGAGATGGTCGACCTGTGTGATTTCGCCCGCTCGCGCCCGGTCGACGCCAACGGCGTGCCCCTGGGTCAGCCGGGTCAGGTCCGCAACAGCGCGGTCGTGGCCGTGTGCAACCGGGGCGAAGACGTCCGACGGGTGCAGCTCATCACCGGGATCGGCACCGCGGTGTTCGGCGTAGCCACCCTCGCCTTCACCGGCCTGCTGCTCATCCACAAGAAGAAGCCGACCGCCGACGCCATGCTGCGTCACGGGGTCGGCCTGGGCCTGGCGCCCACCACCCTCGACGGAGGCTCCCGTGGGCTCTCCATCGCGGGCAGCATGAAGTTCTAGGCCTCGGCCCGAGCTTTGCGGGCCGCCTGCCCCTCGTGCGTAGAGCCGGCTGACCACGGACTCAGCCGCGGGTCTTCGCGTCGTTGGGGGCGGCAGCGGGCGCGACCTGAGCGGACTTGGGCGGAGCCTCGAGCTCGGCCCCCGCGTCCGCCTCGGCTTTGGCGTCGTCGTCTGGATCGGCGTCCTCGGCCGAGGACGGGACCTCGAGGCCGCTGCCGCCGACCTCGTCGCTGGCCATCCCGACGACGACTTCGAGGTAGTGCTCCTCTTCGTCCATGCCCTCGGGAGGCTCGATGGTCTTGGCCTCGAACGAGCGCCACGCGGACTCGCCTTCGAACTCCAGGCGCTCGAGCCCGCCGCGGAGCGTCTCGAGCTCGTGCTGATAGGGCGAGCGCACCACGAAGCGGCATCGCACGGTGCGGCACTTGGTGGAGGCGAGCACCGTGCGGGGCTCCTCGGGCGCGCCTTCGAATACGGCTCGGCGCGCGACGACCATGGCCCGGTTGATGAGCGCCTGGTTGCGGCGCGCCCACGGGGCCCGGATCGGCTCGTCGTCGAAGGGGGTCTCGGCGAACTGCGTCCACGCCTCGTCGAGCTGCTCGGCGCTGCGCGGGGCGTGGCGGTTCTTGGCGCGGCGGTCTCGGCCCGCCTTGCCCGTCTTGGCCGATCGCTTGTTCTTCTTCTTTTTCCTCTTCTTGCTGCCCTGGTCGTTCGGCGACTCGAGGATCTTGTCGGGCACGTTGAGCTTCCAGTGCACGCCCACCGCCCCGGCCGCCAGCAAGGGCGGCAAGATCAGCTGGCCCACGCGGTACCAACGAGGGCGCCGAGCAGCGGCCGGGCTCGCCTCGGACGACGCAGCATCGTCTTCGCTCGCGCCGGTCTCGTCGGCCGCGGCCGCGGCCGCGTCGTCACCGTCTTCGGCCGGAGAAGGGTTGTCGGTCTCCGCCTGCGGCGGGCGTTCCTGCTCGTCGTCCTCGTGACTCACGGCGCGCTCATGGGGCCTCGGGGCAGCGGCAGGTGAACCAGCCAGGCCCCGTCTTCATTGACTAACTCCAGCGAGACGACGGTTCCGTCGGCCCCCGTCAGAAGCACCGTGGCTCGCTGGTCATCGTTATTCCCGAGCTCGACGCTCGCGACTTGGAATCGCGGGTCGACCTCGACCACCTGGAGCATCTCTTCCGGCTCGATGTTGCGGCGGCCACCGACCTGGTCGCTGGCGCGCTCGGCCGCGTGTTGCACCCGGGCTCGAGTCTGTCGGTCGACCATCTCCAGAACCTGGTCGACATCGCCGTAACGTGCGGCCGCAGCAAACTGTCGGGCCACGCGAACCGGCGCCGGTTCGTCCTTGGCACAGCCCGAGCCCAGCCCGAGCGACAGCACCCCTCCCACGATGAAGGGGTAGCTCCAGCGCTTCGAGATCATCCCGCCTCTTCGCGCGACTTGTGCATGCCGAGCCGCTTGAGCAGCTCTCGCAGGTAGTAGCGGGTGATGCCCGCTTCGGCCGCCGCACGGCTGAGGTTGTTGTCGGTCTTGGCGAGCAGGCGCTTGAAGTACGCGCGCTCGAAGCCGTCGACCATGACCTGCTTGGCCTCTTTGAAGGGAGTCTCGAGCAGCGCCGGATCGTAGCCGCCCTGACCGCCGCCCTCTTTTTGGCCGGTGGTGATGGGTCGCTCTTCGCGACGACCCAGGTGCAGATCGCTGGGCTCGATGATCCCGTTGCGGCACAGGTGGGCCGCCCGCTGGATCACGTTCTTGAGCTGACGGACGTTGCCCGGGAACTTCTCGTTCTGCAGCGCCTCACGGGCTGCGTCGTGGAAGGTGGGTCGCTGCAGCGCGCCGTTCATGGTGCGCACCAGCTCGTCGAGGAAACGATCGGCCAGCATCACGACGTCTTCGCCGCGTACCCGCAAGGGCGGCATGTCGACGGACATCACCGAGAGGCGGAAGTACAGGTCCTCGCGGAACGAGCCCTGGCCGACCATCATTCGCAGGTCGCGGTGCGTGGCGGCGACCACCCGCACGTCGACCTTCCGCATGTTGCTCTCGCCGATGCGCTGGACCTCGCGGCGGTCGAGCACGCGCAGCAGCTTGGGCTGCAGCTCGAGCGGCAGCTCGCCGATCTCGTCGAGGAAGAGCGTGCCGCCGTCGGCCTCTTCGAAGCAGCCGGGGCGATCGTTGACCGCGCCGGTGAAGGAGCCCTTCTTGTGGCCGAGGATCGCGGCCTCGGCCAGCTCGCGGGGGAGCGAGCCGCAGTCGAGCACCACGAAGGGACCCTTCTGACGGGTCGACTCGTCGTGCAGCGCTCGGGCCACGAGTTCCTTGCCGGTACCCGTCTCACCGCCGATGAGAACGCTCATCTCGGTGGGGGCCACCCGCTCGAGCGTGGCGAACACCTCGCGCATGGCGGGGCTGCGCCCATAGAGCGCGCCGAAGTGGTCCTCGCCGGAGATCGGGATCTGAACCTCGTCGGCGGACGACAGCTCGATCTCGGTCTTGCCGAGCTTGATGACCATGCCCGGCTCGATCCACGCCGACACGACGCGGATGCCACCGATGAAGCTTCCGTTGGTGCTGCCCAGATCGTGCAGCTGCACCCCGTCGTCCCCGATCACGATCTCGGCGTGAGTGCCGCTGATCGACGAGTCGGTGAGGACCAAGTCGTTGACCGCGCTCCGCCCGATGGTGATGCGCGAGCGCGCCACCGTGCTCTGCGAGCCGACGTCCGGGCCAGACTTGACGCGGAGTCGCACACGGCGAAGCTGACGATGCGTGGCCTCGGGGGCGAAGAAGGTCGTCGTCAGCGACGTCGCCGTCTCCCCTGGGTCTTGCTCCTCGATCGACACGTTTGCGTTTACTGGGCGTTGGGGGGTCAGTTGAGCAGCTCGTCGTCGGGCCGAATCACCCGAAGGTGCGCGGGCCGCTTCCCTCGCTTGCGCCCCCCGAGCTTGCCCGACTTCCTCAATCGACGCCAGGGCTGGGTCACCACGAGCAACGCCGTCAGTGCAGCCACCACGTTGGGCACCACGATCGGCCAGGGCGCCCCCCGAAGCACCGGGGAGATCACCGACAGGACCACGATGAAGATCGCGAGTCCGCGCCCCGAGACGGTCAGCACGCCCCCGAGCGCGAGCGGTTTCTTGCCCATGAACGCGCCGAAAGCCACCACCGCCGCCAGGTCCATGGGGGTCGAGCCACCCACCGGGGTGGAGGCCACCGCGGGGACACCGAGCGCGAGCAGCACCGAGGCCACATAGCCCGCGACGCCGCACCCGATGACCAGCGTGAGGTATTTGCGGGTTCCCCAGTAGTCCTCGAGGGTCCCGGCCAAAAACCACTGGACCATCAGCGTGCCGAACAGCAGCGCCACCTGGCCATCGGGGAAGATCGCGTTGGCAGTCAGGGGCTGCCACAGCCCCTGCCCGCCCGTGACCCCGCCCGGGTTCAGCACCAGGTGCTGAGCAATCGGCTGGTCGGTCAGCATGACCGTGGTCAGCACCGTGACGAGGAACAGGCCAAAGGCCCCGCGGCGAAACCGGGGGAGCCGCGATAGCAGGGGGTTGTTGGCCACCGCCGGGCAGTCTAGCAGCCCTGCGCTCCGATCGACCGGAACGCTCGCTTCCGCGCGCACACCGCCATCACGTAGGTGAATGTAGGCAAGTTCGTCGATTTTTTGCTCGGAGCCCGCCGGTCCGGGCACGTGTGGAGGCATGCCCATCAATCGTCGACGTCATCGCATGTTCGTGACCCAGAACACCGAGTACCACCTGCGCCTGGACGAGTGCGTCGGCGTGCGGGACCGCGACACGGGCACCTGGCAGCGCCACCATGCGGCCCTGCGGCTGCGTGCGGTTCAGCTGCCCCCGATGGGCCACGACCACAGCTGGGTGGGCAAGCGGTTGCAGTTTTGGGGTTCGGCCACCGACGTCGTGACCTCGACCGTCACCGGGGTCGCCCGGCCCGACCGCGAGTGTCTCCCCAGCTACGTCAGCCTCGAGCGGGCGGGCATGATCAACGCGCCCGAGCCGGCCATGGCCACCGCCTGAGGGCGGGCCTCTCGGCTCACATGAGGATGCCCCGCTCGTCGACCTGGGGCACCTCGACCAAGTTCTCTTCGCCGAGACGCTCGCCGTTGTTGCGCTCGATCATCATCGACATGTTCATCAGCGGCAGCCCGTTGAAGTACATGGTGAAGGGATCCTCGAGCACCCGCCCCACCTCGCTGATGAGCGTGAACGACAGGCACACGAGCACGCTGATGGGCACCGTCAGCCAGGCCAGGTCTTCCACGATGGCCAGGGGAAAGAGCAAGCCGTAGGCGATGATCAGCCGCTCGGCGATGAACGCATAGCCGCGAGGCATCGGCGTCTTCTTGATCCGCTCGCAGCCGCCCTGGACCGCCAGCATCTCCTCGATGCAGCGATCCATCAGCTGCATGCGGAACTCGCTGAGCTTGCCCGCCTCGTCGAGCGCGATGAGCTCCTCGGTCTGCTTGTGCAGCACCGCGTGGGTGATGTTGCTCTGCCCCCGGTACATCTCGGGGTCGTCCGGCACCGAGCGCATGAACTCCGCGTCGTCGAGCGGGTCTTGCTTGCGGAGCAGGCAGCGCAGCGCGTGCACGTAGGCGGCGTGGCGGTGAACGAGCCGAGTCTTGGTCTCCGGCTCGTCCGTGGGCAGGTACACGATGACCTTGGTCGCGAAGTGTCGCGACACGTTGATCATGCGCCCCCACAGCTTGCGACCCTCCCACCAGCGGTCGTAGGCCGAGTTCGTCCGAAAGCTGACGAAGATGCCGAGCGCCGCACCGACCACCGCCATGGGTGCGGTGGGCAGCAGCATCCAGTCGAGCAGCTTCAGCTGCCACAGCAGCGCCGCGGCGGTGCTGCTGAGCACGAACACGGTGACCATTCGCCATTGCCACTGGATCAGTCGCAGGACCGATCCACGAGTCGAGACCATCATCGGATCACTTCTCCCTCACGTAGAAACCGCGTGCGCTGCCGGGGCAGCACACGCGGTCCTTCATCGGCGCCACTGCCGACGGGGTTACTCAGCCGGCCTTCTTGCCGTCCTGCTTGGCCTCGGCGGGAGCCTTCGCGTCGCCGGCGGGAGCCTTCGCGTCGCCAGCAGCCGGGGCCTTCGCGTCACCTTCGGGCGCCTTCGCATCGCCAGCAGCGGGGGCCTTCGCGTCGCCAGCGGGGGCCTTCGCGTCACCGGCGGGAGCCTTCGCGTCGCCAGCAGCCGGGGCCTTCGCGTCGCCGGCGGGCGCCTTGGCGTCACCAGCCGGCTTGGCCGAGGGCACGCCGTCGCCGTCGGAGCAGCACATCACGCCGCCGTTGCTCGCGGAGGTGACCGCACCGCAGCCCTCGCTGGTGCCGCGAGAGATTCGGGTCTTGCCCTTCCAGACGCCGTCCTTGCACTTGCCGCCCAGGCAGTCGTTGCCGCAGCAGACCGGCTCGGAGCCGAGGCCCGCCTGGAAGCACGGCAGCGTGGTGTTGGCCGAGATCTTCGGGCACGGGTTGATCTCTTCGCTGATGGAGTGACTGACGGCGGCGTTGAAACGACCCGGGCCCGCGTTGTCGCAGTCGGTCGCCGACGCGCGGTCGGTCATGTCCTTGCCCTTGCCGCCCGTGCCACACACGTGCCACCCGGGCGCACACAGGTCGGCCGGCACCGCACACGCGGCACCGTCGTCACCACACGCCTTGCCGGTCGGCTTGTCGCGCAGGCTCTTGGTGCCCTCCCACGTGCCGACGCAGCCGGCGACGCGGGGGTGCTTCTTCATGTCGGCGAAGCCTTCGCGCTGGCCATCGGCACAACCGACGACGGCGGGGTCACCCTTCTCGCTCTCGACGAACTTCACGCCCTTCATCGAGCCGGGGCGATCGCCATCGAAGTAGTCGCCTTCGTAGGGGCCCGACCCACACGTGCATCCGGCACTCAGCACCACGGTGGCCAACGGGAGCGCAGCAAGACAGGACATGAGGCGCGAAAGTCGCGAGAACCCGAACATGCGGCGAAGAATAGGCAAGCTTGTGGCGGCTGCCTAGAGGACTGCACGGTTTGCGGGCGCTTCGGATGCTCGTCAGCTCGGCGGCCGCCGAACCCGTGCCCCGATGGCCTCGGATCTGGGCCGCTGTCTGGCGCTCAATGCGGCAGGTCGACGCGGCAGGCCCCATCCCGCGACCCTCATCGCCGACGGCCCACGCGTGTCGCGCTGGCCGTGACCGACCTCATCGGTTCCGTGGCTTTGGCGCCGCGATCACGCGCCGACCCGAGGATGACGATCGCTGCTGTCGTCATCTTCGTCGTCGTCGTCATCATCATCGTCGTCGTCCTCGTACTCGGCGAGCTCCGCCTCGAGCTTCTCCATGCGCTCGCGCTCGGGCTTCCCCACGATGTACGCGACGCCGATGCTGGCGAAGAACAGCACGATCATCGGCAACGCCATGAGCACCTGGCTCACCGGCTCGGGCGGGGTCAAGAAGGCCCCCACCACGAAGAACGACAGCACCATGATCTTCCAGTGCCGCAGCAGGGTCTTGTGCGTGATGATCCCGGCCTTGGCCAGGAAGAACACGCCCAGCGGGAACTGGAACATCACCCCGAAGCCGAGCAGCAGCCGCGTGGTGTACTTGATGTAGTCGGTATAGGTGTAGTTCGCGATGATCTGCACCGCCTCGGCACCGTCGCCCGTGGTCTTGTCGAGCGGGTACTGAAGCAGGAACTCGGTGGCCAGCGGCAACACCAGGTAGAAGCAGAACGCCGCGCCACCGATGAACATCACCGCACTGGTGCCGGCAAAGGGCACCACCAGCTTCTTCTCGCGCTTGTACAGCCCCGGCGAGATGAACATCCACAGCTGGTAGAAGACGATGGGCGCCGCGATGAACAGGCCACCGATCAGCGCGATGCGGATGTCGGTGAGCACGCTCTCGAACGCGGTGAGGTTCTGGAGCTTGGGGCCGCCGTCGGGCAGGCACGCCGCGCCCGCCTCGACGCACTTGTCCTGCACCTTCCACCACGCGTTGCGGTAGGGCTGGAGCAGCAGCTGCGTCAGGTGGTCGACCAGCGCGTAGCAGCCGATGAAGCCGATCCCCAAGCTGGCGGCGGTCTTCATCAAGCGCGACCGCAGCTCGGCGAGGTGGTCGAAGAACGACATCGGCTGGTCGTCTTCGGGACCCTCTGCCAGTCCGTCTTCTCCGTTGTGCTCTTCGTCGGCCATGGGTTCGGCGGCAGGAGTGTACTCGACCCGGCCCGGCGACGCCCATCCGGTCGATCGGGCGGGTGCGGGTGGTCTCGCCCCCAGGGTCGCTCAGACGAGTGCTACGCCGCGCCCTGATTGGACGACGAGTCACCCGAGGGCGGGCCCGCATCCTTCATGGCGTGGCGCGGATCGACCGACTTCGGAGCGGAGGGCCCGGCCGCACCCGCATGACGCGGATCGACCGACTTCGGCGTCGACGTGGAGCCAGCCGCGACCGTGCCCTTCGGGGCAGAGAAGCGCGGAACGGACGACGACTCGGCGCTGGGAGCCGGGGTGGCGCCGGAGGCCGGAGTGGGCGCGGGATTCGGAGCCGCGCTCGAATCGGCGGCGCCGGCCGCCTCGGCCGCCTCGGCCTCGCCCTCAGCCTCTCCCTCTCGAGGCTGGCGAGGGTTCTGCTCGGCCTGAGCCTCGCGCTCGATCCGCTCGCGCTCGCGGGAGACCTTGATGAGCTTGTTCTCGGCCCGGCGGGCTTCCATGCGGGCCTTCATCAGCTCGCGGCGGGCTGCCCCCTCGACGTCGCGGAGCCCGGCCTTCGTGTCGTTGACCGCGTCCTTGAGGTCCTGCATGGCCTCTTCTTGCATGATCGCGTCCTTGAACTCGTCGGCGGTACGCCGAATCGAGCCCCAGAACTGGGAGATGCTCCGAATGATCTTGGGCAGCTCTCGCGGGGAGAACAGCATCAACGCCAGGAGCGCGACCACGATCAGCTCGGTGGTGCCGATACCGAACACGCCGACACGATAGCAGCCCCGTGGTGACCCGGCGAGGCCGCCGAGTGCTCATGGCGTCGACAACGCGCCCACGGGCCGTGCGACCCCGTAGGGCCCCAAACGCAGCGAAGCACCGTGCCTTTCGGCGACGGTGCTTCTCCACACGAAGGCTCGGGACCCCGAACCTTCAGATCCGAATGCGCTCGCGCTGGCGCCGGGTGTTGGCCGCCAATTCCTCCAGAGCTCCGACGATGGCGCCCGCGCTCTCGGTCTGACCGCGGTGGGCTTCGTTGAGCTGGTTGACCATCTCGCTGATGGTCTCGATGGCGCGGGTGATCTGCCGGCTGCCGCGGGTCTGCTCCTGGGTGGAGCGCTCCACGTGCCGGGTGATCGCCTTCATCTTCTCGGCCGAGCGCATGATCTGCTCCGCGCCACGGGCCTGCTCGGCGGTGGCGGTCGCGACCTGCTGCACGGTGGTGGCCACGACGTTGATGGCGTCGGTGACCTGCTTGGAGCCCTTGGTCTGCTCGACGGTGGCGCGGGCGATCTCCCGGACCATCTGCGTGGAGCGTCGGGCCGCGTCGGAGATCCGCTTGAGGGCGTCCTCCGCCTGATGGCTGACCCGGACGCCGTCGTCGACGCTCTTGCTCGAGCGCTGCACCGCCTGGACCGCGTTGCGAGACTCTCGCTGCACCGCCTTGATGATCTCGGCGATCTCCTTGGTGCTGGTGGCGGAGCGCTCGGCCAGGTCCTTGATCTCGTCGGCCACGACCGCGAAGCCCTTGCCGTGCTCGCCCGCCTGGGCCGCGATGATGGCCGCGTTGAGGGCGAGCAGGTTGGTCTGCTCGGAGACGTCGTCGATGACGCTGAGGATCTTGCCGATCTCGTCGATGCGTCCGCCCAGCCGGGAAATGACGGCCACCGCGTCCGCGGCGGAGTTCTTGATGAGGTTGATGACCTCGATGGTCTGGTTGATGGCGTCGACGCCACCCTCGGCGGCCCACACCACCTCTTCGGACAGCTGCGCCGTCTCGTTGGCGTTGTTCTCGACCTGCTGGATGGAGATGTCCATCTCGTTCATCGCCGAAGAGGTCTCCTCGGCGGTGGTCGACAGCGCCTCGATGTTCTTGGCGACCTCCTTGACCGAGAAGGTCATCTCCTCGATGGACGTGGCCGTCTCCTGCACCGATGCGGCGAGGTTGAACATGCTCTCGGCCACCTCGTCGTTGGCCGCGGCCCTCTCGAGGATGGAGGAGCTGCTCTCCTCGGCGTTGGAGGCCAACAGCTCGACGTTCTCGCTGATGCCCTTGAGGCCCGCGTTCATCTCGGTCATCGCGGCCAAGATGTGATCGATGGTGGCCAGGGCCTCGCCCAGCTCGGTGACCATGCGCTCGGGACCGTGCGGAATGAGCGTGTCCGCGGCCGGCTTGCGCTGCGAGTCGAGCTGCTGCTCGAGCTCGGCGATGCGGCTGTTGAGCTCGCGGACCTGGCCGGACTCTTCCTCGTCGAGGCCGCCCTGCGTGCTCTCCATGCGCTCGAGCTCCGCCACCGCGCGGCGGGACTCTTCGAGGTCTCGCTGTACCCGCTCCAGGCTCTCGCGGGCGCCGTCGAGCTCGGCCTGGGCCGCGGCTCGTGCCTGGCGAGCACGGTCCAGCTCGCCCTGCGCTTCTTCTCGGCTCTCGCGGAGCTCGGCCGCCTGCTGCTCGAGCTCGCCTTGGCGCGAGGTCAGCTCGGAGGCATTGCGATCGGTGCGGGCCTTGTCGTCGAGCGCAGCCTTGGCCTCGCTGCGAGCATCGTCCCGTTCCTCGCGGAACTTCGACGCCTGCTCGCGCGCTTGCTCGAGCTCCCCCTTGACCCGGTCGAGCTCGTCGGGGCTGACCACCGAGCGACCTTGCAAGGCCTTGAGTTCGGTCGTCGCCTCTTCGAGCTTCTTCTCCGAGCTGGAGATGTCGCCGGCCAGACGCTTGGCGTCCTCACCCAGGAGCCACCCCAAACCACCAGCAGCCAGCCCGGCGACGCCGGCCAACACTGCCTGTTCTGGGAGAACGAACGGAATTACAATCGCCACCAACCCAGCCGCGACCGGGACAATGGTGGGAAACCGGGTGCTTTCGATCGAACCGGCCAAGACGCGTGATCTTACGGAACCTGGCGGAGACCGGCCAGCAACCGCCCAAATCAACTCTGAAATGCTCCGTGGGCCTTCCCAGCCCTCGAACGGAGCTGGACATCCGCACAGCCCGAGCGGACCCGGGCTCCAATCGCGTTTGCGTCCGCTCTGTGGGTGTCTTCGCCGATCGGCCCCTCGGACCGTGAGTCCGCGAGCCGTGGGAAGGGCGCAAGGCGGACGGGAAGCGTCCCGCATCGTTCCGCAGGATTCCGCACGCCGACGGACGAGGCCGGCCCCACGGGGTGGGCCCGCGGGGCCGCCGGGCGCTTCATCGCGGTCGCTCTCGAGCCAACGCGGGGGCAGCCGGGCCGCCCCCGCGTCGGTGACTAGTGGGGTTTTTCGAAGGTGCAGTCGCACACCGTCTTGGTCAGACCGGTCTTCGACTCCGCCGTCGTCTTCTTGCCCGCGGCAGTCTCGGCACCACCGCGGACCTTTCGCAGGTCGCTCAAGCTGAGCTTCTTGGTCGGCATGGCGTCGGCCTACATCTGGGGGTTCTTGCGAACCTCGTCGTGGCACTTGCAGCGGATGAGGCCGTCGTCCGACTCGGATTCGAACTTGTCCGACTTGGTCCACTTGCCGATGGCCAGGGCACCGCGCACGTGCTTGAGATCGCTGAGGCTGATTTGCTTGTTCTTCATGATGATTGTTCCCGTTGTTGGTGATTGATGATGGGGGCTACTTGATGGGGCTGTTGTCCACGCAGTCGCAGATGCGCTTCTTGGAGCCGTCGGCGTTGTCGGACGAGGTCTTCTTCTTGCCGGCGACTTCCAGACCACCGCGGACCGCACGGAGATCACTCAAGGTGAGTTGCTTCTTGTTCATGTCGTTTCTTCCTGTCATCGGGTTTGGAGGCTCATGGCGAGCGCGCAGGTGAACCCGGCACCTACGCCGCGGGAAGCTGGGCCGAGGCGGCGTGCATGCCCTGGAGGCTCGAGCCGAGCTCGGCTGCGGCCGCACGCACACGCTGGCGTGCGGGGCCGAGGCGCTCGAGCAGCTCTTCGCTCGACTGCGACGCGTCGAGCTGGCGGAGCGCGTCGTTGAAGCAGTCGCGAGCGCGACACACCACCGACGACGACGGCGGGCCCGACGAGCACGGCGGATAGAGCACCCGCGCGTGCACGCCCGGCTCGGGATCGGCGAGGTCGTAGTGCGCACAGGCCTGGCCGTCGTCGTCGAAGTGAAACGCGTTGGCGTCCTGGAGGTACTCCGCGCAGACCTGGCGCGCGCCGTCTCGCAGCTGCTCTTCGTCGCCGCCGCGGGCGGTCCACATCTCGCCGATCGTCTCGACCATCCCGTCGATCGACTCGGGGGTCAGGGGCTCGCGTCGACACAGCTGCGCCATGCCTTCGGCCACCGCCCGCAGGTACTCGCGACTCCGCGGCTCCCGTCGCAGGTCGTCTGCGGCCAGCGCCAGGACCCGCTGCACCTGGGCGATCGACTGCCGCGCCTGCACCACGACGAAGGCGAGCTCTTCGCCCGGCACCACGCCCTTGCCCCCGATCCGCTCGACCGGCGCCTCGCCGCTACGGCCGTAGCGAATCCCACAGGGGTGCCCCTCGCCCAGCACCGAGGCCAGCTCGAGGTCGAGGAAGCGACCGTCGAGGGTCGAGTTGTTGTTGAAGGAGTGCCAGTAGATCCCCAGGTGATAGAGCCGTCGGAAGTTGTCCACGCTTCGGGTCACCGAGGCCTCGATCGCCTCACAGATGACCTCGGGGGTGATCGCGTCGTCCTCGGCCTCGCCTCCGAGCCCGCGGTACAAGAGCTCCAGCGGCTCCAGCAGGTCGCCGCTGCCCAGGTCGGTCTGCAGCGCCTCGTGGATGAGGTTGGACCAGCGCAAGAACCCAGCCGGCTTGACGGAGATAGCCTGGACCCGCCGATCGACCGGCGCGAGCGGGAGCCCTTCTTCCGCGGCGAATCGGCACCACGGCTCGGCGAACTCGGGGTCCATGTCCCGCACGAGCACCGCCTCGCAGGGGATGATGGTGTCCCCCGCCCCGACCGCGCCCAGATAGTCGCTGATCAGCAGCTCCCGGATCGCTCCCGTCGCCGACAAGTGACCCGTACCGTGCATCGTGGAGCGGCGCACGTTCCAGTTCCACGCGAACTGCGTGCGACCGACCCCCTTGAGGTAGTAGCCGTCATAGAAGATCGCGCGGCCGCTGCCGGGGCATCGCGAGGACGGAGCGTGAGCCGCCCGCTGGGCATCCGCCCAACCGACCCGGGGGTCTCGCGCTTCGTCGCGCTGCGCGGCGGCGAATACCGGGATCGCCGACAGATCCACCTGCCGAGCCAAGTGCTGATACCGAGGGTCGCAGGCGGTGAAGTCCGCCTCGCGGGTGGGCACGCCCACCAGCCACGGCGCGCGACCGGAGGAGTTGATCTGAGAGAGTCGGTGCATGGTCGACGCCTATCCGATGAGAAACAGCTCCCGCGGGCCCGCCACGGCATGCGCCGCGTCGACCCGGGGAAGGTTGCGAGAGGCCCACAGCGCCAGCGTCGGATCGCCGCGCCCCACGACCTCGGCCATCGCTTGGCCGCTCAGCTCGTCGGCGGGGCACTGTCGTCCGCGCAGGATCTGCTCGAGCAGGTGCGTGGTGGAGTCGGGCTCGAACGCCTCGTCGGTCACGATCTGCTCGAGTTCGTCCGCCGTCATCGCCTGCACGTTGTCGAAACGAAAGTCGGCGCGCTCGGCCGGCACGCCTTGCCAGGCCTCGGGATCGATGCACGAGGGCCGGGGCGGCGTCGCGTGCTCGACCGCCAGTCGCCACAGTCGCCGCCCCAGCTCGCCCACGATCTCGTCGAAGCGCGGAGGCAGCTGCACCGGGCGCCCCAGCGTGGAGGCCACTTTCGAGGGCAGCCCCGCGAGGTGCCGCAGCCACTGCCGGGTGTAGATGCGCTGCTTGTCGCCGTAGCTGATCTCGTGCCGCAGCCACTGCAAGGTCGCCGGGCTGCGCCGGACGTCGGACACGGAAAAGCCCGGGAACGCCCCCTGGCAGTAGAACGCGGCGATCTCTGCGAGGAAGGCCGGGTTCATGACCTCGAGGTCGGGACGAAAGCGGCGGTACTCGTCCGCCATCCACGACTGATACGAGACGGTGAGCGTGGTGAGCAGGCTGCCCGCGTCGAGGCGGTCCCGAAACCCGCGCTGCGAGAGGAACCAGTAGTCGAGCCCGACGGTGGCCACCGCCTCGGTCACCAACATCCAGGCCACGTGTTCTTCGAGCGAGTCCTCGGTGATGGCGGCCGTACCTCGCAGCAGGCTCGAGTCGATGTCGCGCAGCTCGTGGAGTGCCCAGATGTGCAAGTAGTCGTGCGCGAGGAAGGCCGCCTCGTTGGCGAGGTCGTCGTTCTCGTTGTGCTCGCGAACCTGGGCCCGGGCCTGGCGACAGAAGCCGTCGAGGGCCGAGCCGACCCCGACGTAGACCTCGGAGCGAAACGGGTTCCACCCGGTCGTGCACCGACGGATGACCTTGCGGTAGCGCCACGATTGATCGACGGCGAGCGTCACCACCGAGACGCGCTCATCTTTGACGAGCGCCTCGAGCAGCGGCACCGCACCTCCCAGCTCTCCAAATTCGAGTATCGCAGACATGATGTGGACTCATTAGCCACGTAGGACCGGCGGTGGATCACGGGGGACTTCAGGTTCGTGCTTCGACCGCGACGGGGTCGTGACCCGCCGCCCATGCCTCGAAGCTCGGCGTCGCGGATCGGGCCGCCGAGGGAACCCGAGCCCCCGCGCGCACTTGGTCGAGCAGGCGTGCCCGGGCTCGACGCAAGCGGCTCTTCACCGTGCCCTGCGGGATGCCCAGACGCCGACTCATCTGCATCGTCGACAGGCCCTGCCAGTAGTGCAGCGCCACCATCAACTGGAGCTCCCGAGGGATGCGGGGCAAGGCGCCCGCCAGCAGACGCAGCTGCTCGTGATCGGCCAGGACTCCGCTATAGGAGCAGGGCTCGTCGGTGGCTGGCATGCGGCTGGTGTCGAGGTCTTCGGTCTGCTTGCGCCGCTCGACGAAGTAGCGAAGCAGCTCGAAGCGAGCGATGCCGAACAAGAACGCCCGGAAGCTCGAGGCCTCGCGCACGGCATCACGCTTCTCGATGCACGCGACGATGCTGCGCTGCAGCAGCTCTTGGTGGTCGCGCGCGGCATGACGCAGGAAATAGCGGTGCAGCGCGGCTTGGTGACGGCCGATCAGCGCCTGGCCGGCGTCGACCGCTCCACTGCGCCAGCGCTCGAGGAGCTCGGCATCGGTGGCCTGGCTACGGCTACGGCGAGACTCGGTACAACCACGGGGACGAAGGGCGGATCTCATCGGCAAATACGGCTTTCACGTCCGCTCCTTCGGCGACCCAAGGTCGTCGCCGTAAGGAGCAGCACAGGTAGGGGGCCGACAAGAGGTGTCACGCTCGGTTTGCCGCGACAACCGGCGTAGCGGCGAATTAAGGCGGTACGAAAGGCTTAAGCGCGGCGCCTCGTTCGTGCGTCACCACGAACGTCGACCGGCGGGATTCGAAGGGGCCACGAAGTTAAGACCATGGTCATCGAGCATCGTCGCCGGCCCGGGAACCGAGCGGCGTATTCCCGCGACGCCGTGAGTTCCGGCCCGAAGACCGTCGAATTTCGATCGCGGGAATGGGACGACGAAGCTGCCGCGTCACCCGTGGCGGAGGTCGTGCGCCTGCGACTCGATCGCCGCGACGCGCCGCTCGGAACGAGTCAGATCAGCGACAGCTGAGTCGCGCGCCCTTGGACCTGCACCGTCGCTCCGAGCTCGCGCAGCCACGCCGCGCCCAACGACGACCACTGGCTATCGCCCCGCAGCAGGATTCGCGGCCGACCGCAGGTCTCCCAGAACGCAGCGAGCCGCGGGCGATCGATGCGATCGGGACATCCGACCTCGACCACGTGCATCCGCTCGCCCGCGTCACCCAACCCTTTGCGCCACGCCTCGACCCCCTCGCGCACGGGCTCGGGCGCACTGACGAGTACGGTGGCGACCACCGAGTGCCGGGCCAGCCCCGCACCACCGATGGCATCGTGAGGCCACAGCACCACCTTGCCCTCGGGATCGAGGTTTTCGATGTAGGGCGAAAAGCGGGGGTGCGCCTGAAAGGTGACCTCGTCGCCGCAGGCCTGCACGACCTGCCGGGCCGCCACCGCGGTGTCGACGAGCACGAGCACGCCGCCGCCCAGCGCGGTGAGGGTCTGCATGCCCTTGGCCGACAGCGGCTTGTGGGCGGGCTCGAGTGCCCACTCGGCCTGGGCCCGCAGCAACATCCAGTCGCACGGCGCCGAACCGGGCGCCATGCCCAACCCCCAGGTGTACAGCACCCGCAGCCCGCCTTTGCGGTGGGCCAGCCGCAGCGACGTGCCGCCCAGCGGTAGATCCGAAGCGACCGCGTCGACGGTCAGGCGCCCGACGCCGAACTGCCGCCCGTGCTCGATCAGCACCGCCCGCGCGAGGCTGGTGCGCTGCGCGGGCGAGAGATTGGCCAGCGCCATCGCGTAGACCAGGTCGCGATGCCCGATCCACGGCCCGGGCGCGAGTTTCGGCTGGGCGCCGACATGGGACAGGAAACAGGTGCGATCGGGCGAGGGCTCGTCGAGCGACAGGCGCTCGCGCGACACCATGTGCTGCACCTCGTGGAGCTCGTCTTCCACCGTGGATGACTTGGCCACGAGTCAGCCCTTCCTCTTGGCGCGGACCCGCCGAAAGAACGTGCGCAGAAGCTCGGCCGAGGGCTCCGCGAGCACCCCGGGGCAAACCTCGACGCGATGGTTGAGCCGAGGGTCGGAACAGATCTCGTAGAGACTTCGCACTGCGCCCGCCTTGGGATCGTCCGCTCCGTAGACCAGACGCGCAACCCTGGAATTGACGATCGCCCCCGCACACATCGGGCAGGGCTCGAGGGTCACGTAGAGGGTCGCGCCGTCGACCCGCCACCGTCCGGCGCTTCGACAGGCGTCCCGCAATGCAACGATCTCCGCGTGTCCGGTGGGATCGGCTTCGACCTCGCGTCGGTTGTACCCGACCCCCACGATCTGCCCGTCGCGCACCACGACGGCGCCCACCGGCACGTCGCCCCGATCCGCGGCCGCCCGGGCCAGGGACAGGGCGTAGCCCATGAAGTGCTCGTCGTCGGCGCTCACGCGGCGGCGAGAGTCCCTCACAACCCTGCCGCTCACAAGTCCTCGACGTTTTTGACGCGAAGAGAAATCCCGACGGCTCGTGAGGCGAGATCCTTCGCCCCACGAGCCGTCGGTGGAGATCTCAAGCGGCCTGGGTCATGGCCCGGCGCATCCGCTGGAGCGCCAGGACCTGTAGCTGCCGGATCCGTTCGCGAGACAACGAGTACTGCTCGCCGATCTCGGCCAAGGTTCGTGGCTCACCGCCGTCGAGACCGAAGCGCTGGCGCAGGATGTCCCGCTCCATCGGCTCGAGCTCGAGCAACGCCGCCTGCATCTGCTCGCCCGCCCGCTGCATGTCGAGCACGTCGTTGGGGCTGTGCTCCTCGGGAGCCGACAACAGATCGGCGACCGAGCGCGGATCGTCGGTGGAGAGCCGAGCGTCGAGGCTCAGCGGCTGCGTGGCCAGGGCCCGGGTGGCGGCCACGACCTTTTCCACCGAGGTGCCGACCGCCTCGGCGAGCTCGGCATCACGGGGATCGCGGCCCATCTCGCCTCGCATGCGCCGACGGGTCTTCGACAGCTTCTGCGCGAGCGTATGGAGGTGCTGCGGCACGCGAACGGTACGACCGCGATTGACCACCGCGCGCCGCATGGTGTGCCGGATCCACCAGCTCGCGTAGGTGGAGAACCGGAAGCCACGCGCGGGCTCGAAGCGATCGACCGCCTTGAGCAGACCGATGTTGCCCTCTTGGATGAGGTCGGTGAGCGAGAGGCCAGTGCCTCGCATGCGATTGGCCATGCGCACGACCAACCGAAGGTTGGCCTTGGCGAACTGGTTGCGAGCGATCCGCAACGACGCGGCGGCGCTGCGAATCTTGGCGAGGTGCTCGGCGTAGGGCCGGCTGCCGCGACGAGGCGGATGTACGGGGAGCCCCACGCCCCGCCGGCTACCCAACGCGAGCTGCTCGAGATCGGCCGCGATGCGATCGGCGAGCATGCACTCCATGTCGTGCTGGCCGAGAAGACGCGCCAGCTCGACCACTGCGGCATCGAGGGCGTCGCGGGTGCCCTTGCGATCGCGCTCGCGGACCGCCACGGCCGCCCGAGCGGCCGTGACACAGCAGGCGTCGAGCTCGGCATTGGCTTGCTCACCTTGGAACTCGCTGCGCACGGCTCCGGCGATCGCTTCGACGTAGGGCGGATAGCCCATCAGCAATCGCCAATAAGTTTCACGAAGCGTCCCAATTTCTTCGGCGCGCTGACGTTCCTCTTGGGGCGTCATCAGCGGATGGCGAGCGACATCCCGCATGTAGGTGCCGAGGGATGGTTCTGGACCCGAAGAGTCCCCGACCCCGGTGGCCGAAACCCGACGCGGACTGGTCGGCGGCGGCAGGGGTTGCAGGTTGGGGCGGGTTTGCGGACTGGTGTCGGACATGGCAAATGCCTCCCTGGTCGTCTCCGTGAGACAGTACGGAGCGAAATCGGATTCCCACGAAGTACCGATGGCTTCGTTGGGACCGCGGAGCGTGGGTCGGGCCGGACCCACCGCTTAGTTGAACGGAGCAGGACCCCCGGCGGTTTCCTCGAAACTGGGTCCATCGCTCGCTTTGCTCCACACAGGGGTGGATCAAAGGTGAGTTTCGGCGCGCAGTCCCGGCCACAGCACTGTAAGCACGCGATCACGGTCCGCAACCGCAACGCGTGGATAAATCGGAACAATCCCCCGTGGTGCGACGCTCGTCACAGAGGGGTTCATTTCCCGCCGTCTTGGCGCTGTATCCGCGAGCGTTTCGGCCCAGCAGAACGCACACAGAACGCCTACCTCGGCCCTGATGGCGGCAATGCGCCTACCTCGGGACGGTGTCCCGACTCGGGCTCAGGCGGACTCCGACACCGGCGCTTCGATTGCCACTGTGTCATGGAAGCGCAGGTAGTCGATCCGCAGGCGGCCGTCTTCGGTGTAGTCCACGATGTCCACGAAGCGCTGGCCCCAGCGGAAGTCCATGGTGTCGTAGACGTGCCGCGCGTGGACCGTTTGGGAGAAGGTCCCATCGATTCCGGTCATCGAGACGATGAGCCGAACCTCCTCTTCGGCCAGCTGCGCCTCGGTGTAGCCGTACAGCGGGCTGTTTTCGTCGAGTTCGTGGATCACGGTCCACGTCATCGCGAACATCGGGGTCGTGGACCGCAGCAGGGGCAGGTCCATGAGCCTCCGCATTTTCTCCCCTTCCATGGTGACTTCGGGGACGAGCGCCGCGACGCGCAGGGACGCCTCGATGATCTCGTTGCCCCGCGCATTGCCGACGCGAAACACGAGGGCGGGCTTTCCGTTGCGGAGCCCCACCGTGATCGGGGTGGAGAACAAGACCTTGGCGCGCGGGCGCGAGAACTTGGCAAAGACCAGGCCGGTGGCGATGGCGGTACCGATGAGGCCGGTCATGGCCTCGAAGGTCACCAGCGTGTGCACCGTGCCGTTGGTCGGGGCGAGCGTGCCGTAGCCGATGGTCGACAAGGTCTGCACGCTGAAGGCGAAGGCATCGGTGAAGTCGCCGCCCTCGGCCGAGTTGATGCCGTCCTTGTTGAGCACGTACAGCGTCGCGAACAGCAGGTTGGTGACCAGATAGGCCAGGCCCAGCAAGCCCATGAGCAACCACCACGACCGCCGCATGAGGTGGTAGTAGAGGTCGGTGAGCGGGCTGAGGCGGAGTCCGACGCGTACGGCATGCGATGGGTCACCGATGCGGGCAGGAGCCTTGGCCATGGTGCCAGCCATGCCCCAAAACCCCTGCTCGACCCAAGAAAACGGCCGAGACGAGGGGGGTGAATCGGCCCACGGGGTCGTACCGCGCGCTTCGCGAACGTCTGTCCCGCCAGCATCGTCGGCGTGAAACCGCCCGAGCGACCCGAGGGCAGCCGCGCTGATATCGTCGGCCCGATGCGCGTGCGCTCGCCGTTGCCGTGGCTCGGGCTGAGCCTGCTCATCGCATGCGGCGACGAGTGCGGGGACGTGACCCCGGCCGACACCGACCTGCCGAGCACGGGCATGACCGCGGCGTCGGTGGAGACGACCGCGGCGACGGGATTGCAGTGCTCGACGCCTCCGCCCGACGACGGCCAGTACGGCGCCTGCCCCGAGGGGTGTGAGGGCGGCGGTCAGTGCCTCAGTGATGGATCGAGCTGGGGCGTCTGCACGCGGGGATGCTTCGACGACTGCGACTGCTGGCCCGCGACGGGATCGAGCGGGGCGCGAGCGAGGTGCAGCACGACCGTGCTGCCGTCGGCTGGGGTTTGCGTGCTCGATTGCTCGGCGGGGCCGGCCTGCCCCGAGGGAACCGCCTGCGTGGAAGGGCTCGGCCTGTGCGCGCACGACTTCGTGGCGGGGCTCGACTCTTCGGGAACGGGCACGGATACGGAAGGCACGTCGAGCGGATCGGACTCTTCGGGCGGCGATACGGACTCGGGGAGCACGACCGACGAGGGGGGCAGCTCGAGCTCGGACTCCAGCAGCTCGGGCTCGACGGGAGGCTCCGATTCGGGGACCAGCGCTTCGGGTTCTTCGGGCTCGAGTTCGGGGGGTTCGGACTCCGGGAGCTCCGACTCGGGAGGCTCGGAGTCATCGGGAAGCTCCGGCTCGTCGGGCTCCGGCTCGGGGGGAACTTCGGGAAGCTCGGGCGCCAGCTCGTCCGATTCGGGCTCGACGGGCTCCGAGTCGTCGAGTTCCGACGGCGGCACCACGGGCACCACGGGCGGGTCGTCGGGCGGGACCTGATCGCCGCTTGCATCGCGCAGCATCCCGAGCCAGCCTGCCCCCATGCGAGGGTGGGCCCTGGGCGCGGCGATGATGGTGAGCTGTGCCGAGCCTCGCACGGCCGAGCCACCCGCGGCTCCTTCACCCCCGGCCGCGGCGGCCGAACCCGAAACGCCCACGCCACCGCCGACTCCGGGCGGCTCCGCCGACGCATCGGCCCCCGAGGCTCCGGCCGACGTCGGCCACTCCCCCGCCGCTCCCGTCGAGCCATCGGTGCTCGAGCTTCCCGCATCGCACTCGACCTCGCTGGGCAGCCCCACCGCGGGGCGCCTCGAGGGCGGCGTGGCGCTCCCCCTCGACGCGCCGGGCCTGCTTCGTTTGCCAAACAAAGACCCGGAGTCCCGCTACGGCACGGTCGAGCTCGTCCAGGCGCTGGTGCGCGCGGCGGCGACGGTCGAGCACGACGACCCGGGCGCGCCCGTGTCCATCGGTGACCTGTCCCGGCCGCAGGGCGGTGACATCCGCGGGCACGCGTCGCACCGCAGCGGACGCGATGTCGACGTGCTGTTCTACCTGCTCCACGACGACGACACGCCGTTCGTCCCCGCGAAGTTCATCCCGCTCGACCCCGAGGGCCGCGGCACCGACTACGGCGACCTGAGCGATCCCTCCGACGACGTGCCCGTGCACGTCGACGTGCCCCGAACTTGGCGCTTCGTGGCCGCCCTGCTCGCCGACGAAGCGGCGGCCGTGCAGCGCATCCTGATCGTCGAGCACCTCCGTAGCGCGCTGCTGGCCGAAGCCAAGCGCCAAGAGGCCCCCGCGAGCATCGTCCAGCGCTTCGCCGAGGTGACCTGCCAGCCTCGCTTTCCCCACGACGACCACATGCACATCCGAGTGTTCTGCAGCGCCGAAGACATCCGCGCCGGCTGCGAAGACCCCAAGCCTCGGTTCCCGTGGCGCGTCTCCGCCCTCGCGGCAGAGGGCGTCGAGATGCTGGCCCCCGGCACGGGCAAGGCGATGGAGTCACCGACCGCGCCCGCCGAGAAGTCCAAATCCAAGCTCAAGCTCAAGACCATCGAGCAGGCGCGGGCCGAGGCCGGCCCCATGCACGAGGACGTGGTCGAGTTTCTCGATCGGCGCGAGGCGTGGGCACGCAAGCCGCATCCGGGGCGTCGGTGGTGTCGATGATGAAGGCGCACGCAAAGGTCATCGCCCAGGCGCTGTCACGCAAGCCCCGGCAGGTCGAGGCCGTGCTCGAGCTGCTGGCGGGCGGCGCCACGGTGCCGTTCATCGCCCGCTATCGCAAAGAAGCCACCGGTTCGCTCGATGAAGTCGCGGTGGCCGCGATTCGCGATCAACAGCAGGCGCTGGTCGAGCTCGACAAGCGTCGCGACGCGATCCTCTCGTCGTTGCGCGAACGAGGGCTGTGCACGCCCGCGCTCGAGCGACAGCTCGCCGCCGCGCAGACGCGAGCCGAGCTCGAAGACCTGTACCTCCCGCATCGACCCAAGCGACGGACCCGAGCCACCACGGCACGCGAGCGAGGCCTGCAACCCCTCGCCGATGCCATCCTGGCGCCAGATGGTCGCCGGATCGATGCCCGGCGCTTCGTCGACAAAACCAAAGGGGTCGACGATGTCGACGCCGCGCTCGCGGGCGCCCGGGACATCATCGCCGAGCGCATCAACGAAGACGCCGACGCCCGCGCTCAGTTGCGCACGATCTTCAGCCGCCAGGGCACGCTGCGTTCACGGGTGGTCAAGGCCAAGCAAGCGCAAGCCAGCAAGTTCCGCGACTACTTCCAATGGAGCGAGAGCCTGCGTCGGGCCCCCTCGCATCGGGTGCTCGCGGTCCTGCGCGGCAAGAACGAAGGGCTGCTCACCGTCACCGCGCGCCCGGAGGAACGCGACGCCATTGCTCGCCTGCGGCGACGCTTCGCCAGCGGGCAGGGCTTCGCGGGCAAGCAGGTCGACCTGGCGATCACCGACGCCTACAAGCGCCTGCTCATGCCTTCGCTGGAGCGCGAGGCGCTGTCGGAGGCCAAGGTCCGGGCCGATCGCCAGGCCATCGACGTCTTCGGCACCAACCTCCGCGAGGTCTTGATGGCCCCGCCGCTGGGGCCCAAGCCCGTGCTGGCCATCGACCCCGGCTTTCGTACCGGCTGCAAGGTGGCCGTGCTCGACGCCCACGGGTCGTTGCTGCACCACACCACCGTGTTCGTGCATCAGTCGGGGCCGCGCCGCGAAGCCGCGGGACGTACGCTGGCCACCGCCTGCGAGCGCCACGGGGTGGAGGCCATCGCGGTCGGCAACGGCACCGCCGGGCGCGAGACCCAGCAGTTCGTCGAAGGCCTCGAGCTCGGCCTCCCGATCATCGCCGTCGACGAGAGCGGCGCCTCGATCTACAGCGCCAGCGAGGTCGCCCGCGAAGAACTCCCCGACCTCGATCTCACCGTGCGCGGGGCGATCTCGATCGGCCGCCGCCTGCAGGACCCGCTCGCCGAGCTGGTGAAGCTCGACCCCAAATCCATCGGCGTCGGTCAGTACCAGCACGATGTCGATCCCCGGGCCCTGGCCGAGCGCCTGGCCGACACGATCCGCAGCGCCGTGAATGCGGTGGGCGTCGACCTCAACTCGGCCAGCGCGCAGCTGCTGGCCCACGTGGCCGGCCTGGGCGAGAAGCTGGCCGCGGCCATCGTGAAGCACCGCGCCAAGGCGGGGCCGTTTCGCGACCGCCGCTCGCTGACCGACGTGCCTCGGCTGGGCGCACGCGCGTTCGAGCAAGCGGCCGGGTTCCTGCGCATCCGCGATGCCGCCCACCCGCTCGACGGCAGCGCGGTGCACCCCGAGCGCTATGCCCTCGTGGAGCGCATGGCCCGGGATCAGAAGTGCTCGCTGAAGCAGTTGCTCGACGACCCGAGGCGGCGGGCCGCGATCGACATCGCAGCCTATGTCGACGACGAGGTCGGGCGCCCTACCCTCGAGGACATCATGGCCGAGCTGGGCAAACCGGGGCGAGACCCACGGCCCGCATTCGAGGCGTTCAGCTTCGCCGACGTCCACGAGATCGGCGACCTGCGCCCGGGCATGGTGCTCCCGGGCATCGTCACCAACGTCACCAACTTCGGCGCCTTCGTGGACATCGGGGTGCACGACGACGGCTTGGTCCACATCAGCCAGCTCGCCGATCGCTTCGTGCGGGACCCCAACGAGGTGGTGCGGGTGCGTCAGCAGGTCATGGTGACGGTGGTCGACATCGACCTCGATCGCCGCCGGATCGGCCTGTCGATGCGCTCGGACGCGGCCCCCAAAGCCGGCTGAGCGCTCAGCTCTCGTTCTCGAGGCCGGTCTCGAAGATCCGCCGCACGCTGACGTGCAGGCGACTTTGCAGGTCGCCCATCAGGCTGTCGAGCTCGTTCCCGCTGAGCTTGAGCCGGGCCATCATCAGATCACGGGTGCGCTCGAACAGCTGCCGCCGCGCGCCCTCGACCCACCGAAACGCCGTCGCCCGGTGCACGTTGTAGAGCTTCGCCAGGTGGTCGGTGCTCAGGCCGTGGAGGTAGCGTTGACGCAGCAGGTTGCGCTGCCGCGGCGTCAGCCCCTCGAAGGCTTCCTTCATCGCATCGGGAAGCTGGGCACCGTGGATCCGCCGGATGTAGTCGAGCTCGGGGTCGGGGCCCGCCTGCGGCATCGCGTCGAACACGTCGCTGCCCGAGCTCGCTTCGGCCGGGTCTTCACGCTGCCGCGCCAGGTCGAGCACCATGCGGACCGAGGTCACCCGGACCCAGCTCCGCAGCGCCCCACGACCGTTGTACGCATCGATCCGTGGCTGCTGCTCCGCCGTGCCGACGAATAGTTTTTCGCGCACGCGCTGGCGGAACTCGTCGCGGCTCGTCACCGCTCGCCCGCCTCGGGTCGCCGCCAGATCGAGATCGCCACCGAAACGCCGATCGAACACGGCCAGCGCCACCGACTGGCCCGCACCACATGCGCACGCGAGGTACAGATCGTCCACCCGCAGCTGATCGAGCATGTCGTCGGGCTCGAGTTCGGAATCGATTCGCGCCCCGAGGTAGGCCGCGAAACGCTCGGGCGGAACAGTGAAGCCCTCGGCCGAGTCTTCCGCCGCGGCGACCATGCTCTCGAGTCGCTCGCTCAAGCCGTCGAGGGCCTGGTAGCGCGCGTGCAGCGTGGGCGAGAGCGCCTCGATGAACGCTGCGCTGACCACGGAAGAGGGACTCACGGCGTCGACCATATCCGCGGGATGCGGTGGGATTGAAGAGCCATCGCACCGGCCAGACGGTGACCGCGCCGAGCGTTCGCTACGCATGCGGTCGACTGGCCGATCCTTCAATGAGCCCCAGCAATCCGATAACAGCGTTTCAAACGACCAGTGTAGTCCTTAGTGAGTTTAGCTCCGATATGTATGGAAACGTGTCCATGTGCGGTGTCCAATGATCGATGATGGCCCGCCTCTCCGAGAAACCGATGGCTCGCGCTCAGGCCCACCTCGCCGCAGGACGGTACGCGGAGGCGGTGGGCGGTTTCCGCGCGACACTGTGGATCGACCCCACGTTGGTGGGGGCCCACGTCGGCCTGGCCCATGCGCTGGCGGGCCGAGGTCGACGTGGTGAAGCGGTCACCGGACTCGTGGCGGCGGCGGAGGCTTGTGCGGGGAGCCGGCGTCCGACCGACGCGCTGTGCCTGTACGCGACAGCCTTGTCGCTCGAGCCCACGCGAGACGATCTGCACCTCGACATCGCGACGGTCGAGGAATCGATGGGTCGACACGACGCGGCGGTCGAGCGCATCGAGGCCCTGGCGGAGCGCTACTTCGACGCGGGGCGCACCGAGGAGGCCATCGAGGTGCTGCGGTTCATGAGCAGCTGGACCGCGGCAGAACCGTCGCGACCGATCGCGACGGCCGTGGAAGCTCCGGCCGCCAGCAGCGAAACGGTGATCTGCGCGACGGTCCTGCTGCGCCCGGACGGAACGCTGATGAAGGCCGCCCCCGCTCCGTCGCCCGAGCCCACCTGCGACGACCCCACGCTTCGGCGACGGCCTCCCGCTCGCCCCATGGCCCGCCGCCCTGCCCCGCAACCGCGGCGGGCCGCCACTCCGCCGCCCGTGCCCTCGTCCCGCCCGAAGGTCGGCGCGCGCCTGCCCGCCGCGCCGTCGCGGCCGATCTCGGCATCGCGGAGTGCGAGCGGACCCTTGCGACTGCCTTCCCGGACGCGCGCCGCATCCCGGGTGGCGAGTGGACCTTCGCGCGCAGCAAAGGGGCCGAGCGCACCGCGACGCGACGTCGGCTCGAGCGCAGTGACGCGCCGCCCCACGGCCCGCGTGGCGACCCCCGCCAAGCCCAGCGCATTGGCCGAG
Organism: Myxococcota bacterium; assembly: GCA_039028615.1. Lineage (GTDB taxonomy): Bacteria > Myxococcota_A > Polyangia > Nannocystales > Nannocystaceae > Paraliomyxa. The sequence continues at coordinate 108,090 of JBCCHT010000027.1, forward strand.
CGCCTCCGCCAGCGCGCCTCCATGGAACCCGGGGCAAAACGCCGCGCTCGTCCGGTCGAGGCGCGAGTGCGACCCGCGTACCCCGATGCCCAGGCGCCCATCGACGAGGACGCGATCACGCTGTGCTTTCGGCGGTCGGATCTGATAAAGACCGCCGCCGTCTGATCATGCCCACTTGGACCTTCGTTCGTCACGGTCAGAGCGTCTCCAACGTCGAAGGCTGGCTCGCCGGCCAATACGACAGCCCGCTGACCCGCCACGGGGAAGCGCAGGCCGTGGCCGCGCGAGACTCCTTGCCCCAGCCCGTACCCCCGCGCGCGTTTTGTTCGGATCTCACCCGAGCGCATCACACAGCGAAGCTCTTGCTGCAGGGACATGCGACGCCGTTGGTCGTGACGCCGAAACTGCGTGAACGCGGTCTGGGTGCATGGAGACGACGTACCGTGGCCGGACTGCGCGAGCAGGAACTCGACCACCTCAAGTCGTGGCGGGGCCAGCCTCCGGGCGGCGAGAGCTTGTTCGACGTCGCGCAGCGCGTGGCGGCCTGGGCCACGAGCGTCGACGACTCTTCGCAGCCGACGCTCGTCGTCGCCCACGGCGGGCTGATGAAGGCGATCTTTGCCGCGCTCGATGGACTGCCGCGCGACCAACTCGATCGGGGTCACCCGGACAACTGCCAGGCGGTGCAGCGCGACATCCCTGTGGGGCGCTGGGCCGAGGTGCTCGACGAGCTGCGACGCGAAGCGACCCAACCCGCCTAGTGTGATGGGCGCGAGTGCGATGAGTCAGCAATCAGACTCACCACGACCGAGCGCGACGCTTCACCCTTCGGCGACCGGGTGCGGTACAACCGAAGGGTTATTCGTTCGCGCCGGATCGAGTTCGGCGTGCGCGGCACTTACGAAAGTTGATCGAGCCATGGCCCACTCTTTGCGTTGCTTCTGGTCGTTGTGTGCGACCGCGACCTTGTTCACCGCGTGCGGCGACGATGTACCGCCCGAAGTCACCGAGGTCACCACCCAGTCCACGCCCGACACCAGCGGCTCGACGACGGCAGGGTCCGGCGTCGACCTGCCCGACACCACCAGCGGGGGCATGACGCAAGGCGCCGAGGGGGACACCACCACCACGAGCGGGCCCTTCGACGACACCACCACCACCGACGTCGACCCCGACTCCAGCACCACCGATGGGCTGGACCCGGACACCGGCTCGAGCACCGACGAGGGGAGCACCTCGTCGTCGAGCAGCGAGGGCGAGACGGGCTCGGCCTGCGGCAGCATCGACCTCGGCTCGATGGTCCCCCACACCGAGCCCGGCACCACCGTCGGGGCGGGCGACGACTCCATGGCCAGCTGCGCGATCAAGGGCGGCAACGACGAAGACGTCATCTTCGAGTGGACCGCGCCCGACGACGGTACCTACTCGTTCGACACCTTCGGCTCCTCGATCGACACCATCCTCACCCTGCACGAAATCTGCGACGGGCCCGAGCTCGACTGCAACGACGACGCCCCCGAGGGCGGCATCCAGTCCTATCTCGAGCGCGAGATGCTGATGGGCGAGACGGTGTACATCATCGTCGACGGCTGGAACGAGGCGGGCGACTTCCTGCTCAACATCGACGTGATCGGGGGCGGCGCCACCAGCACCAGCACGGGCGGCGGCATGGCGGACCCGGGCTTCGGAGACTGCGCGACCATGGACCCGGGGGTCGTGTGCCTGCCCGACGAGGTCTGCCTCGTCGACGGCGCCGGACCGGCCGCAACCCTGGGCGTGTGCACGTCGACGAACTGCAACAGCGTGGCGGACTGCCCCTCGGCCCCGGCGGGAGGGGACGCCCCCGTCGTCTGCGAGAACATCGACACCGATCCGAGCGAGGACGAGTGTGCGCTCGATTGTTCCGGGGGTCAGACCTGCCCGACGGGCATGAACTGCTTCGTGAACTTCATCTGCGTGTGGCCGGTCTGAGCCGGACCCGGGCGTCTCAGCCGACGACCTGCTCGAGATACTCGAGGTAACGCAGCGCGAGCGCGTCGCGGTCGTAGTGCTCGCGGGCGAACTTCATGCCTGCCTGACCCCGCCGCCGACGCTCTTCGGGATTGGCCTTGGCCTCGCGGATCGCCGCCGCGAGGGCGGCCGGCTCCTCGGGGGGTACGACCCAGCCCGCGCCCGCGTCGCGCAGCAACGCCTCGGCCTCCCCGGCCACGCCGAGCACGATGGGCCGCGCGCAGCCCATGATCTCGAACATCTTCGAGGGGATGACCTTCTCGAACAGCTCGGCCCGACGCAGGATCACCGCGACCAGATCGGAGGCCGCCATGAGCCCCGGGATCGAGTCGCGAGGCTGCTGCCCGAGGAAGCTGACGTTCTTCAGGCCCCGCGCCTTCGCATCGGCCACGAGGCGCTCTCGCTCCGCCCCCTCGCCCACCAGCAGCACGTGGATCTCCGGGTCGTCTTGCAGCAGCGCCGCCGCATCGACCAGCGTCTGGAGTCGCTGCGCCATGCCGTGGGTGCCCACGTACGAGACGATGAACTTCTCTTCCAGGCCGAGCGAGCGCCGGGTCTCGCCGTCGCGGGGGCCCGGCTGGAAGCGCCGCAGATCGACCCCGTTCTTGATGACGCGCATCTTGGCCGGGTCGACGCCCTGCTCCCGCCAGACCTCGCAGAACGAGTCGGTGACGCTGACCAGCATGTCCGCCTGCTGATAGAGGAACTGCTCGACCTGCTCGAGGCCCAGGACCAAGGGGTGCCGAGCCGACAGCGCGCCCACCTCGACCACCGACTGCGGCCACAGGTCGCGGATCTCGAGCACGAAGGGCACCCGCAGCACCCGACTGAGGACCCAGCCCGAGACCGCACACAAAAACTGTGGCGAGGTGGCGATGACCACGTCGGCCTTTCGCACCTCGCGATCGAGGGACCCCAAGAGCATCGAGGACGCGGCGAACGACAGGAACGCCACCGAGCGCCGCGCGACGCCCTTGTTCGGCGTGGCGTAGATGAAGGTGCGCAGGATGTCGACCGGGCCCCAGCGCTCGTGCTGCCGCACGCGCCCGCGATACTCCGGCGGCACGACCCCCGTGGGGTGGTTGGGAAAACCGGTGAGCACCCGGACCTGATGGCCACGCTCGGCCCAGGCCCGTGCGAGCTCCGAGACCCGAGCCGCGGGGGCTCCCATCTCCGGGGGGAAGTACTGCGAGACGTAGAGGATCTTCACGGGGCGCGAGGCGCCAGATTACCCCCAAAGCGGGCCCCGGGTGGCCGCGCGACGCGATGAGGTCGCGCGACCCCGTGCTCGGGCCAATGCGCCCTCGGAGGACCGAAGGCTAGGCGCTGGCGTGGCGCGATGCCTGCGGCCGTGACAGCTGACGGTTCAGCCGCCGCACCACCCGGTGCGCCGCTTCGTCGATGGCATCACGCAGGCTCTCGGCCATGCTGTGGGCCCGTACCTGGCCGCCGCGACTGAGCGTCACGTCGACCTGACAGCGCTTGTCCACGCCCCCGCGCGGACCATTGACGTCGTCGAACTTGACGTCGATGCGGCGTATTCGGGATGCGAAGCGACCCAAGGCGAAGTCGAGTCGTCGGCGCACCAAGTGTTCGAGTTGATCCGAGAGAAAAAGATTGTGACCGCGTACGGCGAGCTCCATGCACTCTCCTATCGGGATGGGCCCTGTGTGTTGGGAGGCCCATCTTCAGCATGGCTCAACCTGCGCCGATGTCTGCCATTCCGGGACGAGAATTTGCTCGAAACGCAAAAAATTATGGCAGGCGTCCCAACCCGCGACACGATGTCATGGAGGGTGGGGGCGGGCCTGCCACCGTGTCGGAAATTACGGCAATCGTAGGGGGAACAAATCGAGCCCCGGGAGGTTCCCGGGGCTCCGCTCCTGGTTCCCGCTACACGTCGCGCGCGAGCGTGATCAGCTCGGGGAGGAAGTGTCCCCGCAGGCTGATCAAGCTGACGTGACGCGGCGGCTGCCTCCAGGGGATCAGATCGCCGTCGGGGGTGAGGTGCTCGCCGGTCAGCTCCTCGTCGGCGAACTCGTACACGGAGGTCTCCCCCTCGGTACCGACCCGGGCCGCCGCATCGGCGTCCTCGTTGTTGTCGGCGGGGGCTTCGGCGGGGGGAGCCACCATGAAGGTGGCGGACAGCAGCAAGGATAGGGTGCTCATCGGTTCGTGCCTCTCGTGGGTTCGGGTGCCAGGGGCGGAGGGCGAGACCGGCAAGCCTCCTGCTCACCGTGTCGCCCGCCGCTTCACCTTGGTCCTTGGCCAGCTCCCCGAGTTTCCGTGAACTGATGACGAACTTTTTCAGCACGCGCCGATTTTGGCCTAGCTAGATCAAGATGCCTGCGTCCGTCACCACGGGACCCGCCACCGCACACAGCTCCATGGGCTTGAGCACCGCGAACACCCGGGACGTGCTGCGGCCCGGAATGGTGTCGTCGGGGTCGGCTGTCGTCGCGGGACCGAGGTGACCGGCCGCGTCCTCCTGAGCGTAGAGCCGCTGCTCGGCGTGATCGATGTCGACGAGGCCCTCGGCGGTCAGCGGATAACGACGGCGTCGGACGCTCTGCGCAACGTTCCCGCCAATGGCCACTGCGCCCCCCGAGTCGACCTCGACGACGATGTCGCCATGGGTGCAACCAGGTCGCCCCCGGAGCCCAGCCAACCCGCGAACGCTGGCGGGAGTGAGCCCCGCCTCGTAGCAATCGGCACTCGGCCTGATTCGTTGTCGTCGATCCTGGATGATGATGTCCCCGACCTCCACCGTTGCGGTCTCCGGCGGAAACGCGTGATAGGTGCCGCGAATGCCTGCCAGGGTTCGAGCATACGCGACCTGACCGTAGTGGCCGTGGGACGCAGCCAAGGCGAGCACGGAGCCCGTGTTGAGCGTTCTCGTGCCGTCGAACCACTCGATACCGAGGTCGAGCGCAGCCCTGCGCACGCAGTAGGTCACGAACACGGCGCTCCACGGGAAGCTGCCGCTCGCGGCCGTCTTCGCCTGGTTGATCGACTGTGCGATCCTCGAGCGTACGCGTGATTCACCACCGACCGTGCGATGGATGGCGGTGGCCACGGTCGAGGCGTTGCTGGTTCGTCGAAGTCCGGAGTACGCGAGCAGCTCGCGTCGGACATCCAGGAACCGCTGGGGCGTCATTGCGTCGCCGCGAAACAGATAGCTGAGGCTGTATACGCACAGGTACTTGAAGGCCGCCGCTTGGCCTTCGCTGTGCGCCCCCTCGATCTCCCCGAGTCCTCCGAACTCGAACCAACGGTTGTTCTCCTCCTGCGCACGCTGTTGGATCTGGTCGACCAGCTCCGCCTTGCTCACCGGTTCGTCCCCCGCGCCCCAGAACCCACAACGCATGGCCGGGGGATCGTCCAGGTTGGCGAGAAGATCGGCTCTCGCCGACGACGGCGCCGGCCCTCCTGCCGTGCTGACCTTCTCTCCGATCTGCATGGGAAGCCGGATGATAGACAACCATGCGAGGCACGGAAGTGCAGAGGGGTCGCGCGACGAGCCGTCGACGCAATCCCAAAGGGCCTGCACGCTCGATAGCGCCCGCGCCCTCCTCGGATCGGCTCTAGGTGCGCGAGACGAGGGCGAGGAAGTCTTCGATGAAGTTGGTGCGGGGCGTGACCAGCTCGGGGTGTCGAACCCGGGGCTGCACTTGAATGCGGCTGACCCACGGCGCGGCCAAGGGTGGCGAGACGACCTCGAACACTTCGGCTTCGGGCTCGGCCGCGACCTCGACGGCCGGCGGGGTCGCGACGGCTGTCGACCGAGCATGCCCCCGCCTGCGAATGGGCTCGGCGGTGACGAACTCGACTTCGATGTCGTCGTCGAGCTCGGGCTCGGGGGCCAGCGCAGGCGCGGGGCGACGAGCCCGGGTTCGCTTCACGGCGGGAATGACCTGGGTCTCGAGCTGGGGCACCGCGGCGACGGCCACCGTCTCGGCGGGGGGCGTGACCGGCTCGGGCGGGGGCGAGACGACCGGGTGCACCACGAGCAAGGCCGCGACCGCACTGACCACGAGCGCGGGCTTGCCGAGCCCCATGGACCACGGCAGCCACGCGGCGAACAGGGGTCGCGCCGAAGGAGTGCGGTGCCGCTCCATGGCCACGGAGAAGTGACGGCGTGCCGCCCGAAGCCGTGCGTAGACGGTGTTGATGTTGACGTCGAGCTTGGCCGCGATCTCGGCCCCGGTGTGGCCCTCGACGTCGGCGAGCATGAACACCGCACACTTGTCGGCGTCGAGCGAGCCGAGGAACTCGTCGAGGATGACCCCGGCCTGGTGCCGGGCGAGGCCACGGTCGGCCGGAGTGTCGAGCTCGGGGCTCGGCAGCTCGGCGTGCAGACGACGACGGCGACGCTCGCCGCGGCGGTAGCCGGAGGCCACCCCTCGCGCGATGCCCCAGACCCAGTTGGTGAGGCTGCGGCCGTGCTCGTAGTCGTCGATGCGGCGATGGAGCACCACGAAGACGTCCTGCACCGCGTCGTCGAGGTTGGAGGCGGGCACGCCCAACTGGCGCAAGGCTCCGCGCACCATGGGTGCGTGCTGGTGGTACAGCGAGTCGAACGCGAGTCGGAGGTCGATCCGTGGTGCGGTTTTGGGCGAGCCGTCCGCCATCGAAGGGGTCCTTGGCCGGATACCAGCCAAATTGTGAACGCGTCGGGACAGAAATCGAGTCCAAGTTGCTCGGGCGCCGCGTACATCGTTCCACGGGCGCCGCTGGCGTCGGTTCCCACGCGTTCCCCGCGGCGGACCTAGAGCCTGTATCGTGCGCGCCACCTCGATTCGCCATGTCTTACGGTCCGATCGTCGATCTCCCCACCCATCGCGTCACCAACCAACCGCGGCCCCTGATCGACTACGACGTGATGGCCGGCGACGCGGCGCTGCGCGAGGCGATCACCCGGGAGGGCGCCGGATGGGCGGAGGTTCCCCTACATCAGCTTGGGCGCGCGGCGGGCAGCGCCCGGATCATCGAAGCGGGCTTCGCCGCCAACGAAAACCCGCCCGAGCTGCGCTCCTTCGATCGCTACGGGCAGCGCATCGACGAGGTGAAGTTCCACCCCGCGTACCACGAGCTGATGGCCCTGGGGATCGAGCATCGCCTGCCCAGCCTGCCCTGGGCCGAGGCCAAGGCGGGCGCCCACGTGACGCATGCCGCGATGGTCTACCTGCTGACGCAGGCGGAGCCGGGCGTGCTGTGCCCGATGGTCATGACCTACGCATCGGTGCCCGCCCTGCGGCACCAGCCCGAGGTCGCCGAGGACTGGCTGCCGCAGATCCTCGACGGCCAATACGACGCGCGCTGCGTCCCGGCCCCGAACAAGACCGGGGTCACCATCGGCATGGCGATGACCGAGAAGCAGGGCGGCTCCGACGTCCGGGCCAACACCACGCGCGCCACCGCGGTGGGCAAGGGCGGACCGGGGGCGGAGTATCGGCTCTCGGGGCACAAATGGTTCTGCTCGGCGCCCATGTCCGATGCGTTCCTGACCCTGGCCCACACCAACGAGGGGCTGTCGTGCTTCCTGGTGCCGCGCTTTTGCCCCGACGGCACGCGTAACCGGCTGTTCATTCAGCGGCTCAAGAACAAGCTCGGCAATCGCTCCAATGCCTCGAGCGAGATCGAGTACGACGACACCTGGGCGGTCATGGTCGGGCCTCCGGGGCGCGGCGTTCGGACGATCATCGAGATGGTCCACCACACCCGGCTCGACGCCGCGGTGGCCCCCGTCGGCCTGATGCGCCAGGCGCTGAGCCAGGCCATCCACCACGCGAAGCATCGCTCGGCCTTCGGTCGGCCGCTCATCGAGCAGCCGCTGATGCGCGCGGTGCTGGCCGACCTCGCCCTCGAGGTGGAAGCCGGCGTCGCGTTGGTGATGCGAGTCGCCCGGACCTTCGACGAGGCGCAGCACGATCCGCGCGCCGCTCAGCTGTCCCGGCTCGCCACCGCGTTCACCAAGTTCTGGACCAACAAGCGCTGCCCCGGGCACGTCTACGAGGCGCTCGAGTGCCACGGCGGCGCGGGCTACATCGAGGAGTCGATGATGCCGCGGCTCTATCGAGAGGCCCCGCTCAACAGCATCTGGGAGGGCTCGGGCAACGTCATCTGCCTCGACGTGCTGCGGGCCATCCAGCGCGACCCCCAGGGCCTGAGCATCCTGCTCGAGGAGCTCCAGCCCGCGGCCGAGGTCGAGCCGCGCGTGGCCGACCTCATCGCGGACGCGGGGGCCATCCTGTCCAACCGCGCGCTGCTCGAGTCACGCGCCCGACAGCTGACCGAGAACCTGGCGCTCGCCACCCAGGCGGCCCTGCTCATGGAGCACGCCCCCACCGGGGTGGCGGATGCGTTCATCGCCGCCCGCCTCGGCGGCGGGCACCAGACCTACGGAGCGCTGCCCGCCGGGGTCGACGTGGACCTGTTGATCGAGCGCGCCAGCCCGGTCACGCAGGGCTGACCCGGCGCCGTCGCAGCCCCAGCGCGAGCAGCAGCAGGGCCAACCCCGACAGAGGCGTGGAGCCGCGGCTGTTGCAGCCGCAGCCGCCCAGCTCCTCGATGGACCCTGCGGACGAGCCGTCGGCGTCCGTCTCGCCCTCGGTCCCGCCCTCGTCGGCGCCGCCCATGGTCCCATCGCCCATGCCGTCGTCGACGCCCTCGTCACCGCCATCGCCGGACTCGTCGAGCGAACCGGTGTCGTCGCCGGGCACGGGCTCGGGCGCGTCGAAGAGCATCATCTCGGGGTCGAATACGATCTCGTCGTCGGTCTCGGGCAGCGGGATGGGGATGTCGATGCCGAAGATGTCGAACTCCTGGCCGATGATCGACATCACCAGGTGCGGCCGCACGATCAGCACGGGCGCGGTGCCGAGCTGGGCGACCATCACCCCTTCGACCATCATCGGATCCGCCTCGGCGTCGGCCATCAGCGGCGAGGCCACCAGGCTCGCGTCCACCACCGCGGCATCGGAGTCGTTGCTGACCTCGATCCGCGTGCCGGAGAGCTCCGCGGTGATGTCGGCCGCCACGTCGACGTCGAGGTTGCCCGACGCCACGATGATGTCCGGGATGATCGGGACCGAGACCACGGGCACGCCATCGGTCTGGTCGTTGATGATGACCGGGCTCTCGGGGTGGCCGGGCAGCAAGTAGGGCGTGAAGATCGCGTCGCTGGTGATCGCGTAGTCCCAGGGGCCCAGGATGTCGGACTCCCACTGGATGCCGGGGCCCAGGTCGAAGCGCACGCTGGCCTGGAGCTCGAGCCCGACGTCGAGCAGGAAGTAGCCGCCCATCTCGGTGCCCTCGAACGAGAGGGTCTCGGTGTCCCAGTCGTACAGGCCGTCGCCGATCATCTCGATCTGAATCGAGTCGGCCGCGTGCGCATAGAATCGGAACTGCACGGGCGAGTCGGCCGGCAGCCAGCCGGAGTCGAAGTCGACATCCTCCAGGCCGACCAGGTCCTGCGAGTGCCGCGGCTCGAAGGCGTCGCTCGCCGTCCCGGCGGGGATTCCTCCGTGCGCGAGCCAGAGCATCGAGGTGAGCAGGCCAGACGTAACCATGGACGGGAGGCTACCAGGCTGGAATTGTCCGACCAAACCGCACCGACCGATCCGGCTTCCCCCCACCATGGTCGACGCCGCGCAACTGGCACATCCAATGGCAGCGCACTCCGGTCACCCATTCGATCCGAGTGTGATCGAGTGAGCCGTTTCCACACTCGCTTCGAAAGTCACGGCACATTCGGCCGGCACCCGGCCGCTACGCGGCGTTCGTTCCCTCTCACCGCACCCGCACGCGGATCTTTGGCCAGTGCCTTTTCGACGACGCCGGGCTCGGTTATGGTCGGGGAACGTTGCCCGACATCGCCACGACCTTTTCCCGGGCCGAGCGCGCCGCGGTGATCGACATCCTGCGCGCCAAACCCGATGTATCCATCGCCGACCTGCGCTTGCTGTGTCGGCGGGGGCGCTTTGGGGGAATCCTGGGCACCCTGACCTTGCGCGAGTACTTCACTGGTTCGCCCGATGAGACGATCGATCCCATCACGGGAGAACCGGACAAGCTCGCTCGTCGCCAGCGCTACGATCACGAGTTGCTCGAAGCATTGCGCAACGCCGGCGAGCCGTTGTCCGCCGACGAAGTCGCCGAGCGCATCGGCGGCTCGTCACAAGACGCTCGCATTGCGTTGCAACGACTGGCACGCGATCGAAGAGCGCGTCGAACCTTGGCCGGTCGCGCCACCAAGTACGTCGCCACTTGAGCGTCGGCAGCGTCTGGCAGTGCGCCCCCAAAGCCACTCACACTTCGCATCAAATGTGGGCATAGAGGCCCAAAACACCGAATCTAGACCACGTGGTGGGCCTCACGAGGTGTGAGTACGGATCCGATCGTGCCAGTTAAGGGGTTCTCCTGCGGCGACGACGCACCGGCGGATCCGCGCCTCTCGCAAAGGCCGCCAGGTGGCTCCATAGCAGAATTCGGGTAGCAGTCGCGAATAGACGACCGAATTCGGCTCTGACACAAAAACCAGAAGTTCTCGCTGCGAAACCGTTGCCAGATGCTATAGCAGGCGCTCGTGGGTACCGACCGTTGGGGCTTCACCAACCCTGCGGACCACGGGCAACAACCGACTTTCCGAGGACGACCCCCGATGGCAACGAAGACCGGGATCGACGTCGACAAGCTTCGCAAGCAGCTCATTTCCTTCGGCAAGCGCAAGGGGCACATCACTCAGGATGAGCTTCAAGAGCTTCTGCCGCCGGACCTCGTGGACCCCAAGGACATGGCGTCCTGGGAACAAATGCTGCGCGACGAAGGCGTCGAGCTGCTCACCGCCACCGAGGCGGCCAAGCGAGGGACACGGACCAAGACGACCATGCGCAAGCCGCTACCCGAGCGGCACGAGAGCAAGGACGACGCGGTCACCTCCAACGATCCGATCCGCATGTACCTGCGGCGCATGGGCTCCATCGCCCTGCTGACCCGCGAGGGCGAGATCGAAATCGCCAAGCGCATCGAGGCCGGCGAGCGCGCCGTCCTGGAGCTGGTGCTCAACAGCCCCATCGCTCCCTGGTACGTGCAGGAGCTCCACGACCGCATCAAGCGCGGCCAGGTCCGCGTGCGCGATGCCCTGAAAATCGCCTCGGGCAACGAGGAAGTCGACGGCCACGCCGACGACACTCCGGCCAACACGCAGGCCGCGCTCGAGAACATGCAAAAGCAGCTCGAGAAGATTCGCCGGCACCAGTCGGCCATCGCCAAGCTGCGCCCCAGCAACGACACGCCCGATCCGAACGCCACTCCCGAAGAGGAAGAGGCTCGGCTCAAGCGCAACAGCAAGCAGCGCGAGAGCCACCGCGACAACATCGTCGAGGCGATCCGCGGCATGAACCTCGCCCGCAAGGCCATCGAAGGCATGGTCCGCGAGCTCACCGAGGTCATCGACCGCGTGCGCCGAGCCGCGGGCGAGCTGGAGGCGTGCGAGCGCCGGGCCGGCATCGACCTCGAGCAGCTCCGCGAGCGCTTCATGGGCGTGCGGCTCACCGAGGAAGAGGAGTTCCGCCTCTGTCGTCAGCTCGGCCTGTACCCGTACGAGCTGCAAGAGCTGGCCGCGCGCATGAAGCTGGCCAACAAGCGGATCCGTCAGGTCGAGCAAGAGATGGAGATGGACGGCGGCACGCTCCTCGAGCTGCACGACGCCCTGACCCGCGCCCGCCGCGAGGCCGAAGCCGCCCGCGCCGAGCTCGTCGAGGCCAACCTCCGCCTCGTCGTCTCCATCGCCAAGAAGTACACCAACCGCGGTCTGCAGTTCCTCGACCTCATCCAGGAGGGGAACATCGGCCTGATGAAGGCCGTCGAGAAGTTCGAGTACCAGCGCGGCTACAAGTTCTCCACCTACGCCACCTGGTGGATCCGGCAGGCCATCACCCGCGCCATCGCCGACCAGGCCCGCACCATTCGCGTGCCGGTCCACATGATCGAGAGCATCAACAAGCTCATCCGAGCCAACCGCTCCCTCGTGCAGGAGTTGGGCCGCGAGCCCACCCCCGAGGAAATCGCGGACAAGATGCAGGTCCCGCTCGAGAAGGTCCGCAAGATCCTCAAGATCGCCAAGGAGCCTCTGTCGCTCGAGACGCCCGTCGGCGACGACGGCGACTCGCACCTCGGCGACTTCATCGAGGACAAGAACGCCGACAACCCGGCCTCCGCGGTCATCAACGGCAACCTCGCCGAGCAGACCCGCCGCGTGCTCGCCACGCTCACCCCACGCGAAGAAAAGATCGTCCGCATGCGCTTCGGCATCGGCGAGGCCTCCGACCACACCCTCGAGGAGGTCGGTCAGGACTTCTGCGTCACCCGTGAGCGCATCCGACAGATCGAGGCCAAGGCCCTCGCCAAGCTGCGGCACCCCAGCCGCACCGCGCACCTCAAGGCTTTCGTCGAGAGCTAGTCGCTCCGGCCTTCGTGGTCTTCACCGAGCCCGACCCTGCATTGCAGGCGTCGGGCTCGCTGCATTGAGACACCGCCCATCGTGCCAATGGAGGGTACGGAGCCAATGCGGGCCGCCCGAACCTCGCAAGTCGTGCCATTGAAACGGTCCGCGGCGCCCCAATGTGAATGGGTCGGCCTTTTCCGCGGGGTGGCTCGCAACCTGCCGGTGCCGCCGCCGTCTTGTCGGGCGAACACCCCGACCGGTTGCCGATCATGACCCGCCGCCCCGCCCTCCTCGTCACGTCGCTCGCCCTGCTCACCGTCGCTCCCGCCTGCTCCACCATCGTCAATGCGATCTCCGGGGCCAGCAAGAAGGCCACGCGGGTCAACATGGACAACTGGAACATCGAGGCGATGAAGGTCGACATCCGCCAGGACGGCAAGACGCTGTGCCCGGGGCAGTCGGTCCAGATGGTGGTGACCGCCGAGCTGAGCCACAAAAAGCGCGACAAGAAGAAGACGGTGCAGACCCCCGAGGGCGGCGCCAAGGTCAAGAACATCGGCTCGCTCGACTTCGACAGCTTCGAGTTCACCAGCGCCCAGGGCACCTTCGGCGAGCGCGGCACCTTCACCGCCAGCCCCGACGTGCTCGCCACCGCGGTCGACGGCTTCGTCATCGACACCAAGTACGTGCCGCAGCCCGAGCCGCACAGCTTCTCGAACTCGTACGCACCGAGCTACGAGTGCATCACCGGAGCCGGCGCCGCGGGGCCGGGCGGTTCCTCGGGCATGTCGGGCTCCATGGGCAGCAGCGGCGACTCGGGCAGCAGCGGCTCGTCCGAGAGCGCGGGCGGTGACGGAGGCTCGGGCGGAGCCGGCGGCGACGGAACCCACGGCGGCAACGGGGACGCGGGCCCCACCCTCACCGCCTACGCCACGCTCGTTCGCACCCCGCACCACGAGCACCTCGTGATGCTGCAGGTCACCGGCGATCACCAAGACGTTTTGCTCTTCGATCCCAAGGCGCCGATCGTGCTGAGTGCTCGCGGAGGCGCGGGTGGCTCGGGCGGTTCCGGAGGTTCGGGCGGCCGCGGTGGCTCCGGCGGTTCGGGGTATCCGGGGGGTAACGGAGGTCCCGGCGGAGCCGGCGGCATCGGGGGCAACGGCGGCAACGGGGGTCCTGGCGGACACCTCACGCTGATTTTCGACGAGAACTATCCCGAGCTCGCCAACGTGATCCAGCTCGACGCGTCGGGCGGACCCGGAGGCTACGCAGGCTCGGCCGGCAACGGCGGCGATGGTGGCTCGTACGGCAGCGGCAACGGCGAGGGAGCCCCCGATGGTGCGGCCGGAGCCGAAGGCCCCGATGGCCAGCAGGGCGGAAGCGGGCAGTCGGGCCCCGACGGCTTCGCCACCGCCCAGCCGGGCAACGTCGAGGCTTACTTCGCCCAGCTGCCCGAAGGCATCGAGCGCGTCTAGGACCCGGCGCCCACGCTCGCCAATCGCGGCTCCGAACCTCGCCGCATGGGACAAAACCCCATGCCGAGGATCGTGAGCCGCTTCGCGTTTGGAGGGGCCGACAGATTTCTGGGCCCGTTTTGAAAGACAAGCGCCGGGGTCGTCATACCCGATCTCGGCACAACGAGACTCGGCGTACGTCGCCGAGCCCATCGTCGCGCCACGAGCATTTTTTTGAAGACCGGTGAGCGTACGGAGCTCGGGTCGTTACTTCCTCGGCAACGCGTCACGACGCACATCAGCGAACGGGCGCTTCATGAAGACGACTCCAATCATGCTCATCACCAAGATTCAATCCGTCACGTTCATCGCTGCTTGCATCGCCCTGGGAATCGGCTGCGCAGACATGGACGAGCTCGACCCTATGGATGGCTCCGATGCGCTCGTCGACGGCGAGGATTCGATCGATGACCTCCAGAGCATCGAGGACGACGGCGGCATCGCCAGCTCGTCGTGTGCAGGCTGCATCACCTATGAAGGAACGATCTCGAGCGGCGACGGGCACGATTCCCATCCCGACGGCTCCTACTTCTACGCGCCCGCGGGCATGCATCAGGGCATCCTCAGCGGAGAGGCGGGCACCGACTTCGACCTCCATCTATGGAAGTGGAACGGGGGCGGCTGGACCAGCGTCGCGGACTCGCAATCGCCCGATTCCAACGAAGAGATCAACTACGACGGCGAGAGCGGCTACTACGTGTGGCGCGTCTCCCCGTACTCCGGCTCGGGCAGCTATCAGCTCCAGCTCGGCATCCCGCCGCGCCCGGAGCTGTGTGGCGACGGCATCGACAACGACGGTGACGGTGCGGCCGACTGCGACGACTCCGATTGCGCCGACAGCCCCGCGTGTGCCCCCGCCGAGGACGACTTCTGCGGGAACTACGACGGCGAGTCCATCGCCCTGAGGACGGACCTCGATACCTACGTGCGGGCGGGTAGCGGCAACACGGGATACGTCGTCAACCAAGCCGCCACCGCCCGAGGCTGGGAGCACTTCACGGTGGAGTGCCAGGACGACGGCACGGTCGCGTTCGCGACGGCCCACAACCGCTACATCCGCGCGTATCCCCCCGGCCATCCCGGCCCCCACATCCGCCAGCAAACCTTCGTGGGGAGCCAGGAACGCTTCACGCCCATCTGGCAGGACGACGGCACCTGGGCCATCCAGACCGCCCACGGCTCCTACCTGCGGGCGCATCCCAACAACTCGATGATGCACCAGTTCGCCGTCGGCTCGCAGGAGCGCTTCATCGTCGAGCTGTAACGAAGAGGAGTTCATTCGCACGCCATGGACATCACGCCTACCGAACCTTTGTTGCCCGTGGCGATTCCACGGCGGCCCCGGTCTTTGCACCGGGCCGTCGCTCTACTGTTCGGGGTCCTCGGTCTCGGTGCCTGTACGAAGCCGGTCGAGGTCTTCGTCCACCCAGCCTCCAGCGCCAGCCGCCCCCCGGCCCGCGCCGTGCCACGGCGGCCGAACTCGAGTGCACCTGTGGCGACCTCGGTCGACACCGACCCGGACCAGCCCTACACCTACCTGTGCGACCGGGACCAGGTTGCGCCGATCGGCAGGTCTTCGTACTGCGCCTCGACCCAGCGACTGACGTGGGACGAAGGGCGCCGCTACTGCCGTCGGCAGGGCGCCCGCATGGCGCAATTCGAGACCTACGAGGAGTCGGAGGCCCTCCGTCACTTCGTGGAGCCCATCGTCGATCCGGGGGAAGTTTGGCTCGGCCTCGAACGTAGCACCACGGGGTGGAGGTGGACCGACCGTCCGCACCACCGCATGGACGATCCCTCCGCCTGGCGCGAGGGCGAGCCCAACAACCTGCACGACAACGAGCCCTGCGCGACGTTGGATTTCATGCGGGAGGGCTTCAACGACCTCGACTGCAACCAAGACCGAGGGATCGTCTGCCAGCTTCGGGAGCCCCGAAGCCAATGCCCGACCGAGCCATTCCGACTCGGGCACCACACCTACTGCGTGGTCCCGGGCTCCGTCGACCGGCACCGGGCTCGAGCGACCTGTGACGCCGTCGGAGGCTCGCTCCCCGTCCTGGAGACCCCCCGCGAGCGCCAGGCTCTGGCCCACGCGCTCAAAGCCCCGCTCAACGCCCGCGCGGTGTGGATGGGCCTTCGCGAGCGAGCCCGGGAAGGCGACTGGCGCTGGAACTCGGGCCAACCCTTCGCTCTCGAGTGGGACCCGGGGGAACCCAACGACTCCGGGGGTGAAGCCTGCGGCGAGTGGCGAATCCTCAGCGGCCGATTCAACGACTTCGGCTGCCATCGCGAGATTCCCGTGCTCTGCGAGTTCCCGGACGCCTGATTTTTGCACGAAGCCCTGCCCCACCACTGGAAGCTCTCCGCATCTCGACTCGTTCCGCCCGTACCACCATGCCCGTCTCTTCCCCGACGAAGTCCCTCGCCCGCTCTCTCCTGCCCCTGGCCGCGCTGGTGGTCAGCACGGTCGGGTGTCGCCCCACCGAGATCCACATCCTCGCCGCCCCCGGGACCGAGGTCGTCACCACGGGTCAGGGGGTCGAGATCATCGAGGTCGACCATGGCTTCGATACCTCGTCGCACGGCGAAGCCCCGCCGCCCGCGATGGCCAGCGGCTCGCGAAACTTCCTGTGTGACCGCAACCAAGTGCTCCGCGTCGACGGCTCCGCATACTGTGCCTCCGAAGGCAGCATGAACTGGGACAGCGCGCGCCACTACTGCGAGTCGCGAGGGGCCCGCCTCGCCGAGTTCGACTCGCCGCAGCACATCGAGCAGACCACGTCGTTGCTGTCGCACGGTCTGTCCATAGACTTCGTCTGGGTCGACCTGCAGCTTGGCGGCCGCGGTTGGGAGTGGAGCCGCACCCGGACCCCGCTCGGCGGCAACAACCACCGCTGGCTCCCCGGAGAGCCCAACAACTCGGGCGGCCAGGAGCACTGCGGCGCCCTGTCGACCGTCCGCGGCGGGCTCAACGACGCCCGCTGCCACAGCGAGCACTCGGTGCTCTGCGAGATTGGCCCGCGCTCGCGCGGGTGCTCGGGCCTCACCGTGCGCACCACGGGCGGCAACTACTGCATCCTCGAGCAGCGGGTCACCTTCGACGACGCCGCCGCGATGTGCCACGCCTCGGGCCACGAGCTCGCCGGTCTCGAGAGCGGCCACGAGTTCGACGCCGTCGTCGAGCACACCTCCTCCCCCATCCGCGCCAACAGCGTGTGGATCGGCCTGAACGATCTGCACCAAGAGGGCAACTGGCGCTGGAACTCGGGGCGCACCAGCTTCGGCTGGCTTCCGAACGAGCCCAACGACTCCCACAACGACGAGGACTGCGCCGAGCTGCTCGTGCGGGCCAACGGGATCAACGACTCGCGCTGCCACGGCCGCAAGCCCGCGCTGTGCGAGTTCCGGGCGCGGTAGCTACTCGTCGAAGCGCGTGGCACCCATCCACGCCACCCACAGGATGACGACCACGATCGCGCCATAGAGCGCGACGAGCGGGCCCGCCTGGGGGTGGCGGTCGGGCATGCCGGCCGCGAGCCACTGCTCGTAGCCACGCATGATGGATAGCGCGTCCACGTAGACGACGAAGCCGGCCCCCAGTACCCCCATCACGACCGCGAGTACGGCGGGCAGCCGCGCCCTCAAAAACCACAGCGCGAGGCCAGCGGCAGCGACGAGGCCGTGGAAGGGCAGCTGCGCCATGGGCTCGAAGCCGGAGTGGCCCGAGCCGTTGCTCAGGCAGTAGAGCGCGAACAGAGCCGTGACCGCCCCGCCCGTGAGCGCGGGGAGGAACATCCACCAATCGTCGCTACGGCGCGGCGGGGACACGAAGCGAAAGGGTCTCGGGGTATCCGCGGGCATGGATCGATCGACGCGAGCGTTTCGGGACCTACGCCCCAGCCGCCGCGCGGCTTCCAACCCCCAGCATGTTTCGAGGGCCCCGCGATCGCAACGGCGAAAATCGTACGCTGCGATGAAAGATTTTCCGGGGCCGCGTCATACCGTGGCCATGCCGACCCGGATGGTTGTCTCCCTCTTGCTCCTCACGTCTGCGCTCGGGTGCGACCGAGCCAAAGAAGCGTCGAAGACCGAAGCGAAGACCGAGACGAGTGCCAAAGCCAAAGCCAAAGACGCGACCGCGGACGAATCGAAAGCCAAGGGCGAAGCCAAGACCGAGATCGTCCTCCATCGCCCCTTCAAGGTCGGGGACGAGTATGCCTTCGAGGGCAGCGGGAGAGACGACAAGGTGCGGACCGTGCTCGTCGGCGGTGAGACGGTAGAGGGCAGCACGGAGTCCTTCACCGTGGCCCTGAAGGCCGACGCCATCGTGCACGAGGTCAACGCCGAGGGGCAGCCCACCCGCACGGAGTTCAAGGTCCGAAGCTGTACGCCTGTCGACGATCCTTCGGTCACGCTGCTCGACGAGGGAGACGTGTTCATGGTCCTGGCCACCGACGAACCGGGGGGCGGCAACATCGTGTTCCCCCCCGGCATCGGAGGCCCGGACATGGTGGAGCACATGGAGCTGCTCATCACCACCAACTTCGGCCCGACCGACGACGAGCTGTACGGAACGAAGGGAGCGGTATCGGTGGGCGACTCGTGGTCCATCAATCGCAAGGAGGCCGCGGCCGAGCTGTCGAGCGGGAGCAACACCGCCACCCCCGACCAGGTGAAGGGCGAGATGACCTTCAAGGGGACCGAAGACGTCGACGGAGAGGCCTGTCAGCGGTTCTCCTCGGAGATGACGGTCACCGACATGGACATGGGCACGCTACCGCCCGGGACCAAGGCCGACAGCGTCGTCCTGACGGCAAAGCAAGACCGCGTGCTGCCCGTCGACTCCAGCAAGCACTCGCGCGGCGGCTCGCAGGAGTTCTCGCTGAAGATGGTCCTGCAGATGCCAACGGAGAGCGGTCAGATGCAGACGGTGAAGATGGAGCGGACCTCCAAGGCGACGATCAAGCTCAGCCCCAAATAGCGAAGAGCCCGCCTCCCGAGCGATTGACTCGAGACGGCGGGCTCGTTCAGCCCAGCGCGGGCGGGCTCAGCTCTGGGTGTTCATCCACAGTCGCTGGGTGTTGCCCGGGCGGTGCTCGACCCGATGCAACGTCAGCTTGGCGCCCTGCTCGATCTCGTCTTGCAGGGCTCGAATCGCGCCCGGGTTGTCCGAGTCGACGAAGCGATCACCGCCCTCGGTCGGCCGTCGCCAGCCCGGCATCAGCGGCGCCGAGACCCGGTCGTCGGCGGAGTCGATGCGGTACGTGAAGGTCTCCACGTGGGTGTGCGCGGGCGTGTAGGCGTTGAGCAGGTGCATCTCGCCGAGCGCCAGGTGCAGGTTGATGCTGGTGCTGGACCACTGGGTGGCCCCGTACTGCTTCTTCACCCGCGCCACCTGGGTGGCGTAGCTCTTGGTGATCGTACCGAGCCCCGAAAGCGGCTCCGTCTGGGCGACGTAGTTGCTGGAGCTGAGGTTGTGGCCGAACCACGCATCCTGCTCGCCGCAGCGGATCGCGACCCACATCGAAAGCGGCACGAACACCTCGTTGTTCGAGGGGCCGAGCACGTCGTAGGCCCGCCGCAGCTCGTCGCCCAGCTCCTTGGCCTTGCGCCCGAAGCCGAACACGATGCCCGGGAACTCGCCGCAGTCGAAGAGCACCCAGCGCGGCATGAGCATCTCTTGGCCGCCGAACGAGAAGGCGTCGAGGCGGTGCAGGCCGTCGATGACCTCGCGGCTGCGCATGCGGGTCGGGTCGTAGGTCCGCTCGTCGCTGATCTCGAGCCCGAAGGGTTTGAGGTTGAGCGCCCCGTGGTTGCCCGGGTACGTGACCAGGTACGGCTCGCAGGTCTCGAGGATCCGCTGGTACTTGGGCGCGAGGTCCTTGCGCGCTAGCTCCACGATGCGCCCTCCATGAGCAGGAGCATCAGCGCCTTCTGGGCGTGCAGGCGGTTCTCGGCCTCGTCGAACACGACCGAGCGCGGCCCGTCCATGACCTCGGCGGTGACCTCGTCACCCCGGTGGGCGGGCAGGCAGTGCATGAAGATCGCGTCCTTCTTGCCCGTGGCCGCCATCAGCTCCTCGGTGATGGTGTAGCCGTCGAGGGTCTTCATCAGCGCCTTGGCTTCCTCTTCCTCGCCCATGCTGACCCAGGTGTCGGTGTAGAGGATGTCGGCGCCCTTGACCGCCTCGCGCACGTCGGTGATGACGGCGCAGCGGGTGCCGGCCGACGCCGCATCGGCGCGCGCCCGGTCCAGCACGGTCTTGTTGGGGCGCAGCGACTCGGGGCACGAGACCACCACGTCCATGCCGGAGCGCGGCCCACAGAGCATCAGCGAGTGCGCGACGTTGTTGCCGGCGCCGATGTAGACGATCTTCTTGCCCTGGGTCGTGCCGAGGTGCTCGCGAATGGTGAGCAGATCGGCCAGCGCCTGGCAGGGGTGATACAGGTCGGTCAGCGCGTTCACGACGGGGATCGAGCCGTGCTCGGCCAGGCCGTCGACTTGGTCCTGACCGAAGGTGCGGATGACGATTGCGTGCAGGAATCGCGAGAGCACCTTGGCGGTGTCGGCCACCGTCTCGCCGCGTCCCATCTGCATGCCCGTGCCGCCCGAGGTGCTCAGCACGACCGGCTGGGCACCGAGCTGGTGCAGGCCGACCTCGAACGAGATGCGCGTGCGCGTGGACTGCTTGGCGAAGATCATCGCCACGGACTTGCCCGCGAGCGCCGTGCTGTACTCGGCCGGTTTGGCCTTGACCGCAGCCGCGAGGTCGACGACTCGGCTGGTCTCGGCGGGGGAAAGATCCAACAGGCTACGCAGGTGTCTCGTCATCGCGGACAACGATATGCCGAATTGGCGGACGAGTGCCGTGCTGGAATTGTGTCGGTAAACACACGTCTGTTCGGCGCTCGTTTCGACGCCGAACCACGGTGAAAACGAGCCCGCGACAGCGCGGGCACCTGGGCCTACACCGGCGTCTCGACGCCCGTTTCCACCGGGGCCGGGGCAGGCACGGGCCCGGGGCGAGGCGCCTGCGGAAGCGGGGCCACCGGGTCGGATTTCGGCTCGACCGGTCGGTCGTCTCCGGGTGCCGTTTTGGAGCCCGGCAGCGGCGGTGCATCGGCGACCGGAGCCTCGTCCGTGGCCTCGGAAGGAGCCGCCGGAGCGTCGTTCGGCGGGCTCGAATCGGGCGACCCGGTCGTGGTCGTTTCCGCGGCCGGTTCGATCCCGGGCAGCGGCGCCGGGGCTGTCGTCGTCCCCTCGGTCGGCGCGGCATCCGGGGTCTCGGGGGCGGCCGGGAGTCGGTCGGAGAGCGGGACCGGTGGCGGGGCGGCGGGCGTCGTTCGGGGCTTGGGCGCAGCCTGCTTCACGGGCTCGGCCGGGGTCGACGGGCGAGCCGACTCGGGGGCCACGGGCTGCTCGGCGGTCACGTCCGGGGCCGGCGGCGTGGGCTCGGCCGGACGCCGGGGTGCGCTCTTCGCCGCGACCGCGGCATGGGCCACGATCCCCTCGTCGGTCGCGCGCACCGCCCCCGGGGACGGCTCGGACTCGGCCGCAGCCGGGGTCGGGTCCTGCGCCTTCGCGTCGGACTCGGTGACGTCGGGCGCCTTGCTGGCCGCGGTCGGAGCGGGCGGCTCCGCGTCGCTGCTCGCTCGCACCGCCATGATCCCGCCCGACACGAGCAGCGAGCTGGTGACGATCGCCGCCACCAACAACCCGGGGCCACGCGTGGGTTCTTCGGAGGAGACCTGGGGGCGCTCGGACGCGAGGTCCAGCTCGTAGCCCAGCTCGGGCGCCTCGGACTCGAGCCGTCGCTCGTGCTCATGAAGGGATTCGGGCAGATCGGTCACGGGCGTTGCGCTCCTCGAGGCGAGACCGACGAAACGCGCGACCGCGGCTGCAATGTTCCCGGGAGCAAAACCAAGGGCAGACGACGCACGAAGGCCGGTTTTTCTGGTGTAGCCAATCACTCGCCGATCCCAAAGAAACTGGGATCTCGCCGCTGAACATTCGCCTGCGACCGCTCGCACGATCGCCCGGTGGCGCACTCGGCTCGGGTGCTTCATTCCAGGAGTCGGCATGCACCCCCGCGTTCGAATCGTATTGCTCGCCGCATTCGCTGCGCTGTCGGTCGCGGTCCTGCCCTCGGCCTGGCACGCCCGCGATGCCGACCGCCTGTGGTCCGACGACGCGCAGCTGCAGGGCGCCCTGGCCCGGGGCATCGACCACAGGCGCCACACCGAGCTTTCCCCCCAGGACTTCCTGACCGGTCACGCCCGCTTCGATGGCGAGTGGCTCTTCGGCACGTACATGATGGCCGGGCTCGGCTACGCGCAGACCATGCCGGCCACGTCGCCCGAGCGAACGGAGCAGCTGGCGGCGATCGAGGACTGCATCGAGCACGTACTCTCGCCCGCCGCTCGCGGCTTCGACCGTGCCGCCTGGGGTTCGGACCCCATCGACGATTTGGGTTCCGACCGGGGTCACGCCGCCTATCTCGGCTACCTGAATCTCCTGCTGTCGGTGCATCGCCACCTCGACCCCGACTCGCGTTACGCCGAGCTCAACGACCGCATCTCCGCCCACCTCGAGCAGCGCCTGGCCCAAAGCCCCATCGGCTTGGTGCAGACCTATCCCGGGGAGACCTATCCCGTCGACAACACCGCCATCTTCGGCGCACTGGCGATGCACCAGCGCGTCAGCGGAATCGACCACGGCGCCGCGCTGCGAACCGCGGCGCAGACCTTCGCTCGAACCCGGGACGAGCGCGGCCTGCTGATCCAAAAGGTCGACTCCGACAGTGGACACACCGTCGATGGTCCCCGTGGCTCGGGCACCGCCCTGGCCACCTACTTCACCTCGTTTTGGAGCGAGGAGCACTCGCGCTCGCTCTACGACGCCATGCACGAGAACCTGCGCCGCGAAGTGCTCGGCTTCGGGGCCATCCGCGAGTACCCGCCCGGCGTCGACGGCCGCGGCGACATCGACTCCGGCGCGGTGGTGTTCGGCGTGAGCGTCTCCGCCTCCGGCTTCGCGCTGGCGGGCGCCCGCATCCACCATGACCAAGAGACCTTCACCGATCTACTCGCCACAGCCACCCTCTTCGGCGCCCCCGTCGACCGCGACGGCCGTCGCAACTTCGCGCTCGGCGGGCCCCTGGGCGACGCCTTGATGTTCGCCCTGCTCACCGCTCACCCCTCCTCGCACTGGAGCGCCCGATGACCCTTCGTCGCACGATGGCCCTCGCCACCGCCGGGCTGCTCGTCGCCTTCGGCCTGCACCACTGGGCGGCGGGGGCCCTCATCGATCACGGCATCGCCGGGGCCCTGCTCGCCGGGGGCGGCGGGCTCGGCTCCATCCTGCTCGCGGCGAGCTTCATGCTCCTGCGGGTCGTGGGCACGCTCGTGCTGGCGCTGCTGCCCGCCGCGATCCTGGCGATCCGCACCCGACGTGGGTCCTGAGCGCGATCAGGGCACCCACTCGTAGGCGCCGATGTCCGGCGCTCCGCTGCGAGGCTCCCCCCGCTGGTCGGTCTGCGGCGCCCCTTCGGCCACCCCTGCGTCGATCGCCGGGCTCCCCTCGAGTAGGGGCAGCACTGGGGTCGGGCCGCCGTGGTCGTCGAACTCACCGAGCATCGGGTCCTGCCGGATCACGCTCTCGGCCACGGATGCGTCCGAGTTTTCGTCGATGACCAGGTCGGGATCGAGGAACTGCATGTTGCCGCCGCCGTCCTGCAGCGGCCGGTTGGTGTGGAAGTTGGCCCAGCCGCCCTCGCGGTTCGAGGTGTTGTCGACGAACAGCGAGTTCCGCAGCGAGACGGTCGCCGTCTGCGACGCCTGGATGCCGCCGCCGTGGAAGCGCGCGTAGTTGTCGGCGAAAGTGTTGTGCACCACGCTCACCGGCCCCTGCGCGGCCGTGAACGCCCCGCCCATGCCCATGTCGCCCCGCACCCGATTGTTGAACCAGGTGACGTTCTCGAGCACGAGCGAGCCGCCGCCCGTCCAGTACCACATGCCTCCGCCCTGCAGGTACGTCTCGTTGTCGAAGAAGGCGGTGTTGGTGACCGAGGCCCGGTTCTCCGCCGGGTTGGCCGGGACGGCGTGGGCACTGTCGTCCATCAAGAAGACCGCGCCCCCCTGCCCTTCTTCGTTGCTGGTGCTGACGTTGCCCTCGAATAGCGACTGGTCGATGGTGACCGCGGTGCCCGTCTGATGGTGGGTGACCAGGTAGATCGCGCCACCACCGTTACGGGCGACGTTGCCCTCGAAGCGCGTGCCACAGATGTTGAGGTAGGCCGTCTGCTGGTTCTGCGAGACGGCATCCAGCGAGATGGCGCCGCCGTGCCCCTCGAGCGCCCCGCCCCCGCCGGGGCCGTTGGTCTCGTTGTTCACGAACACCGAGTCGACGATCGAGAAGCTCGTGCCCAAGCCACCGATGGCGCCGCCGTTGCTGCCGACGTTGCGCACGAAGGTCGAGCCCGAGATCGTGACGTCGGGCATGTTGAAGCCATACAGGGCGCCGCCCCGGATGTCCCCCGGGCCCGTGGCCTTGGTGAGGTTGTCCTCGAAGTCCACGTCGATGACCGTCAGCGAGCCCTGCCCGGGCTGACCGTCGGCGGTGAAGCCATTGGCCATGATCGCGGCGCCCGAGCGGCGGCTGAAGTGCTCGTCGTCGGAGACCTGGTTGTTGCCGTTGCGCAGCGTGACGTCCTGGATGGTCACGTCGACCGGTCCCGTGACGAACAGGTGCGTCCGACCGCCGCCGTCGATGATGTTGCCGTCACCATCGATCACCGCGGGCACGTCGACGGCAAACGGCGCGGTGGCTTCGATGTCCTCGGTGAGCAAGATGGAGCCGCCCGCCAGCAGTGCCTCACGCAACTCGTCTTCGTTGCTCACCAACGTGACGTCGTCACCGAGATCGACCTGCGGGGTGCTCTCGCAGCTCGCCGCCAGCGGATCGAGGTCGCCGGGATCGACCGTGGCCCCGTCGTCGCCGCCTTCGCTGCCGTTGCAGCCGATCGAAAGCGGCAGCACCACGACCGCGATGCCCATCAAGCCTGCGCGTCTCATCGGCCCCAGCCTACCAAGCGAGCCCGCCCCGTGCGCGTCGCGAGACGGGTATGGTTCCGCCCGTGCCCCGGCCCTCCCCGCAATTGCTCCAACGGTGGATGTGGGTGTGGCTCGTCGCCGCCGGCTGCGGTGACGACTCCGCTCCCCCGTCATCGTCGGGCAGCGAGTCGTCGACCGGGATCGTAGGCGAGCCCACCACGACTACGAGCACGACCGGCGGCACTGGCTCCGCGGACTCGACCTCGGGCTCGGGCGCGACTTCGTCGTCGGGGTCTTCGAGCACCGGGCTGTCGGACTCGAGCTCGAGCTCGAGCGACTCGAGCGGATCCGAGTCCGGCTCCAGCAGCGACAGCGGCACCATGCCCGTCATGCCCTGCCCCGACGGATGCGCGGTGGAGTTCGCCTGCGGCGACGAGTGGCGTTCCACCGAGGCCTGCGTCGCCGACTGCGAGGCCAACCTCATCGAGGCCGAGCGCTTCAACATCGCCTGTCGGGCCGCGTGGGAGGACCTCCACGCCTGCCTCGGCACCCTGAGCTGCGAACAGTTCGAGCAGTGGCTCAACCCGACCGGCATCCCCTATCCCTGTCTGTCCGAAGACGAAGTGCTCACCTTCGAGTGCGCCGGGCAGTAACGCGACGATGGACGAGAGCCTCGGACAACTCGCAGGGCTGGGCACCGCCGCCTGCTGGGCGATGACCTCGCTGTTCTTCGCCGATGCGAGCACGCGCGTGGGCTCGCTGGTGGTCAACTTCGTGCGGCTCGTGCTCGCCCTGGCCATGCTGAGCCTGGTCACCAGCATCACCCGCGGCATGCCCTGGCCCACCGACGCCACCGGACACGCGTGGCTGTGGCTCAGCGTCTCCGGGCTGTTCGGCTTCACCCTCGGTGACCTGTGTCTGCTGCGGGCCCTGGTGGTCATCGGGCCGCGACTCGGGTCGCTGCTCATGTCCTTCGCCCCTCCCTTCACCGCGCTCATCGGCTGGGCGATCCTCGGGGAGACCCTGCGCCTCGATCAGCTCCTGGGCATGACGCTGACCGTCGGCGGCGTGGGCTGGGCGCTGGCCGATCGGCGGCGCGACGACGATGGCGATGGCGAGAAGAAGGACGAGTCCGCCCAAGCGCCGCTGGACCGCGGAGCGATGGTGCGCGGCGTGTTGCTCGGCATCGGAGCCGGGCTCGGGCAAGCCGCGGGCTTGGTGCTGTCCAAGTACGGCATGGGTGACTACGACGCGATGGCGGCCACCCAGATCCGCGTGGTCGCGGGCGGCCTCGGCTTCGCCGCGATCTTCACCGCGACGCGGTGGTGGCCGCGGGTTCGCTCGGCCTTGAGCAACCGTCGGGCCATGCGATCCACGACCATCGGTGCCGTCTTCGGCCCCTTCCTGGGCGTGTGGCTGTCGCTATTCGCGGTGCAGCACACCAACGCGGGCGTCGCCGCGAGCCTCATGGCCACGTCGCCGATCATCATCATTCCCATGGTGGTACTCGTGCGGCGCGAAAAAGTGGGCTGGGGCGGCATCCTGGGCACGGTGCTGGCGGTGGCCGGAGTGGTCCTACTCGTGCGCTGAACGCCTCTCAGAGCACTTTCGCGTCGCTTGCGCGGCCTCGTTCGAGACGGACGCAAAAAAGTATCTCGGACCTAGATCGTCGGGTGGATCGGGCCGTTGAGTACCGCATCCAACGACGACCGAGCCCGGGTCTCCCGCCTGTCGAGGCGGCGCTCACCCGACCGGCTGGCGGTCGTCGAATGCACCGAAGAGACCACCGCCATGCGTCACTCCACGATCATCGCCCTGCTCCCCACCGCTTTGTGCCTGAGCCTTTCGATCGGCTGCGACTCCCCCGTGAACGCGCCCGAGGCTGAGGCCGAGTCGAAGGTCACGCCCCCCACCGCCTCCACCCCCGAGTCGGGAGCTGCGTCCGCGGCCGATGGCACGGCCGCCGTGAAGCCGATGCCGACCACGGTGTCCACTCCCATGCAGGAGGTGGCCGAGGAGGAAGCCGACGATCGCGAAGCGCCGGCCGAGGACATGATCGCGGCGGCCGAGCCCGAGCCGAAGAAGGAAATGGCCCCCGTGCCCCAGGCCGCAGCCAAGCCCGGCGGGCCACCCAAGAGCATGCCCAGCCGTTCGCGGGGCATGAAAAAGAAGCGCCCCTCCGTCGCCAACAAGGGCTCCATGGGCCCGATGGGTGGCATGGGCGCCTGGGCTCCTCCTCCCCCGCCCGCCCCGGAGATCTCGGCCGAGGCCTACGACCACATCGCCGAGAACGAGTTCACCGCCGTCTCCGACGACCCGCGCTCCACCTTCTCCATCGACGTCGACACCGCGTCGTATAGCAACATGCGGCGCTTCCTCAACGACGGCACCATGCCCCCCGCCGACGCGGTCCGCATCGAGGAGCTGGTCAACTACTTCAGCTACGACTACCGCAGCCCGGCCGGCGGTGACCCCTTCTCGCTCACGGCCGAGACCGGCGCCTGCCCCTGGAACGAGACCCACCGCCTCGTGCACGTGGGCATCCAGGGCAAGATCATCGACCAGAGCGACGTGCCCGCCCGCAACCTGGTGTTCCTGTTCGACGTGTCGGGCTCGATGAACAGCGCCGACAAGCTGCCCCTGCTCAAGCGCGCCTTCTCGCTGCTCGCCGACAACCTCCGCCCCCAGGACAAGGTCTCCATCGCCGTCTACGCCGGGGCTTCCGGGGTCGTGCTCGAGCCCACCTCCGACAAGGCCGAGATCCTCTCCGCCCTGTCGCGGCTCGAAGCGGGCGGCTCGACCAACGGCGGCGCGGGCATCCACGCCGCGTACTCGCTGGCCAGCAAGGCCTTCATCCAGGACGGCATCAACCGCGTCATCCTGGCCACCGACGGCGACTTCAACGTCGGCACCACCTCCGAGGGCGAGCTGGTGCGGCTCATCGAGAAGAAACGCCAGTCCGGCGTGTTCCTGTCGGTGCTCGGCTTCGGTAGCGGCAACCTCAAGGACTCCACCATGGAGAAGCTGGCCGACAAGGGCAACGGCAACTACGCCTACATCGACTCCATCAACGAGGCCCGCAAGGTGCTCGTCGAAGAGGCCGGCGCCACCCTGGTCACCATCGCCAAGGACGTGAAGATCCAGGTCGAGTTCAATCCCGCCGAGGTCTCGAGCTACCGTCTCGTCGGCTACGAGAACCGCAAGCTCGCCCATGCCGACTTCAACGACGACACCAAGGACGCGGGTGAGATCGGGGCCGGCCACAGCGTGACCGCCATCTACGAGGTCGTGCCCGCCGGTCGCGGCGCCTCGCCCAAGGTCGACGAGCTCAAGTACCAGGACGAAGGCACACTCTCCACGGCCGCAGGCAGCGGCGAGCTGATGACGGTCAAGGTCCGCTACAAGAAGCCCTCGGGCAACAAGAGCAAGCTGCTGTCCTTCCCCGTCACCGACTCGGACACGCGCGTGGCCGACACCAGCCGTGACTTCCGGTTCTCGGCCGCCGTCGCCGGCTTCGGCATGCTGCTCCGCGACTCCGAGCACAAGGGCGACGCCACCTTCGACATGGTGCGCGAGCTGGCCAGCGACGCCCTGGGCACCGACCCCCACGGCCGCCGCGCCGAGTTCGTCGGACTCATCGACAAGGCCAAGTCACTGTCCTCGGGCGGCAAGGTCGCGAAACGCTAACGTCCGCCCCTCCTCCAACCCCGTCCCCCTCGCACCCGCATGGCTCTGCCCCGAGCCTTGCGGGTGCTTTTCGTTTCGAGACGCGGTCGTGAAATCGCTCGATAGCGTCATTCGGTTCCACTATGGGTCGGTCGTCGTTTGCTCATGGATCGCAACCGACGGCGTCCCTACCATCCCGCGCCATGGCGATCCGACTAGGCGATACCGCTCCCGATTTCACGGCCGAGACCACCGAAGGCACGCTCAGCTTCCACGAATATCTCGGTGATTCGTGGGGCATCTTGTTTTCGCATCCCAAGGACTTCACCCCCGTGTGCACCACCGAGCTGGGCCAGGTCGCCAAGCTCAAGGCCGAGTTCGAGAAGCGCAACGTCAAGGTCATGGGCCTGAGCGTCGACCCCGTGTCCGACCACAACAAGTGGGCCGCCGACATCGAGGAGACGCAGGGCACCGCCCTCAACTACCCGCTCATCGGTGACCCCGATCGTGCCGTCGCCACCGCCTACGACATGATCCACCCCAACGCCGACAACACGCTCACCGTGCGCTCGGTGTTCATCATCGGCCCCGACAAGAAGGTGAAGCTGACCATCACCTACCCGGCCAGCACCGGTCGCAACTTCGACGAGATCCTCCGGGTCGTCGACTCGCTGCAGCTCACCGCCAACCACAGCGTGGCGACCCCGGTGAACTGGAAGCACGGCGAGGACGTCATCATCGCGCCGAGCGTCTCCAACGAGCAGGCGGCCGAGCGCTTCCCCGGCTACCAAACGATCAAGCCGTACCTGCGCGTGACGAAGCAGCCGGAATAACCACACCCGGGCCAATCGGGGTCGGGTCGCGCGACGACCCGGCCCGCGGCCTCCAACCCCCAGCCCATTCGCGACTAATCTCTCGTCGCCCGACCGCTTTTGTCGCAGTCGCTGGCAGCGACCCCACGATCGCGGTAGTACCATTGTCCAAGCGCTCGTCATGAGGAGCACCGCGGAAGTCGTAAAAATTCGTGAAGCGTTCGCGTGGATCGAAAACCAACGTGATTCGACCGATGCGCCGATGATGGCGCTGCGTTCGGTAACCCGCGACGGCAAGCCGGTCCTGCTCGACGCGGCCGAGACTCGCCTGCTCGCGCAGCGCCTCGACAAGCTCGCCGACGTGCTCGAGAGCCTCTCCGAAGAGCAAAAAGGTCGCGTCCCGCCCGGCGAGGGCTGAGCGCTCACGGCCCCGGCGGCCAGCCGAGACAGCGGTCTTTGCGCCAGGGACGACGGCAAGCTCGTGACACCCGAGCGGGCCGCGGCTACAGTCCCCGACGCCGTGACGAAGCCTAGCCTCTGCGCTCTTTTCGTGTCCCTCGCCATGCTGGGGTGCACGTCCACCACCGCCGATCCGACCAAGGCCCAAGCGAAGGCCGCCAAGGAAGCCAAGGCAGCCAAGGCCGCCGCTCCTGGGGCCGACGCCAAGAAAAGCCCCGAGATCAAGACGGCCGATCCCAAGGCCAAGCGCCGCCGCCGTGGCAAGCAGGTCGACGCTCCCGCCGACGTCGCCAACCCGCCCGCCACCGCGACCAAGACCGAGTCGGGCATCAGCTACGTGAACCTCGAGCCGGGCGAAGGTGATCCGCCGGGCGACAACGACAGCGTCAAGGTTCAGCTCACCGCGTGGCAGGCCGATGGCTCCACCGTCGAGACCACCGAGGGTCGCCCCACGCCCAAGCTCGTTCGCATGAACCGACCCCCCGTGCCCGGCCTGGGCGAGGCGCTCAAGCTGATGAAGCCGGGCGACAAGACCCGCTTTTGGATCCCCGAGAGCCAGACCTACCAGGGTCGCAAGGGCGCGCCCGAAGGCACGCTCTGCTACGAGATCAAGCTCGAAGAGGTCCTGCGTGCGCCCGCCGTGCCCGAGGACGTCGCCGCGCCTCCGGCCGACGCCACCACCACCGAGTCCGGCCTCGCCTACAAGTCGCTGACCAAGGGCACTGGCACCAACAAGCCCCGCCCCTGGGACCGGGTGAAGGTGCACTACACGGGCTGGACCACCGACGGGAAGATGTTCGACTCCTCGCTCACCCGCGGCCGCGAGTCCACCTTCCCCGTCAACCGCGTCGTGGCCGGCTGGACCGAGGGCCTTCAGCTCATGGTCGTGGGCGACAAGACCCGCATGTGGATCCCCGAGGACCTCGCGTACAAGGGTCAGCCGGGCAAACCCGCTGGCATGCTGGTCTTCGACGTCGAGCTCATCGAGATCGACGAGCAGCCCGAGCCGCCTCCGCCGCCCGAGACTCCCGAGGACGTCGCCGCGCCGCCGGCCGACGCCACCAAGACCGCTTCGGGTCTCGCCTACAAGGTCCTCAAGCCCGGCACGGGCAGCGAGCACCCCACCGAGACCACCGTGGTCAAGGTGCACTACTCGGGCTGGACCACCGACGGCAAGATGTTCGACTCGTCGGTCACCCGCGGCAAGCCGACCTCGTTCCCGCTCAACCGCGTGATCAAGGGTTGGACCGAGGGTCTGCAGCTGATGGTCCAGGGCGAGAAGACTCGCTTCTGGATCCCGGTCGAGCTCGCGTACCAGAACAAGCCGGGCAAGCCGGCGGGTATGCTCGTCTTCGACGTCGAGCTCATCGAGCTGGTCAAGTAGCGAGACCGTGCTGCGCTGCGATGCCCAGTCCCCCACCGGACCCGGGCAGCGCACGCGCCCACGCAGCGACGAGACCGACGACGGCACAGGGCCCGATGCCCTGTGCTGTTCCAATTGTGGCGCCGTCGTCACTCGCGAGCGCGCGCGCATCGAGATCGCGGGCGACCACGCCCACACCTTCGTGAACCCGGCCGGGCTCGTTTTCGAGATCGGGTGTTTCCGATCGGCGCCAGGGTGCGAGGGGGTGGGAGCGAGAGAAGCGTTCTTCTCGTGGTTCCCGGGGTACGCGTGGCGGATCGAGCTGTGCCGAGGCTGCGGGAGCCACTTGGGGTGGAGCTACGGCGACCGCCCCGACTTCTACGGGCTCGTGCTCACCCGGCTCGTCGCCGGTGATGGCGACCACGGCGACTAACGTTTCGGTCGGGATCCTCACGGCTTTCGGCGCGCCCGTAGGCTCGTCCCGGGTTCGGTCGGGAGTATCGTTGTGGGCCCGTTTACGGCCGAATCCATGCGTGCATCCACCGCCCAGCCCGCCACGCGGCGACGTCTCGATCGCATCGTCGGCGTCTACGAAGGGGCCCGCCCCGGCAAGACGGTCATCGCGATCGGGGGCATGCACGGCAACGAACCGGCGGGCATCGAGGCCATTCGTTCCGTCTTGGGACAACTGCGGGAACGCGGCACCGACGTGGCGGGCAAGCTGGTGGGCGTCGCCGGAAACCTGCAGGCCCTGCAAGCCGACCAGCGCTTTTTGACGCGCGACCTCAACCGCGGCTGGACCGTCCGCGACTGCGAGCGCCTGGCCACACCGAGCGCCGCCGACACCCCCGAAGACCTCGAGCAACGCCAGCTGCTCGAAGTGTTCGGGCCGCTCGAGGCCGAGTCCGACGAGCCTCTGGTCTTCGTCGACCTGCACAGCACCTCGGGACCGGCCGCGCCCTTTTCGATCATCCCCGACGTCGAGCGCAACCGTCGGCTCGCCTTGTCGCTGCCCATTCCCACCGTGCTCGGTCTCGAGGAGATCCTCGAAGGGGCGATGTTCGGCTACCTCTGCGACCGCGGCCACATGGGCCTGGCCGTCGAGGGCGGACAGCACCGCGATCCCGAGACCGCCGCCCGACTCGAAGCCGTCGTGTGGTTGACCATGCTCGCCGCGGGCACCATCACCGCCCACGACGTGCCCGACCTACGGGGCCAACGAAAGTGTCTGCGGGATGCCACCGCCGGACTCCCCACCGCCGTCCGGGTGCGACACCGCCACGGCCTCGACGACGAGCAGTCGTTCGAGATGGTGCCCGGCTTCGACAACTTCTCCCCCGTGCGTCGCGGCGAGCGACTCGCCCAAGACGAAGACGGACCCGTGCACGCCGACTTCGACGGGCTGGTCATGCTTCCCCGCTACCAGGGCCAGGGCAACGACGGGTTCTTCCTCGCCAGCCGAGTCACGCGACGCTGGCTGACGCTGTCGGCCGCGGCTCGCCGCGGGAAGATGGAGCGCTGGCTCGCGCTGTGGCCCGGCCTCGCGCGCGTGCCGTCCGAGCCCAACCGGCTCCGGTATCGAGGCACCGAGCCGCCGCCGCTCATGCTCCAGACCCTGCGCCTGCTCGGCTTCCACGGCATGAGGGCCAAGGCCGCCGGCCTCGAGTTCTTCCGCCGTCGTCCCTGAAATTCCCCGACGTCCTCCTGGACAACTCAATCCGGCCTGCTACGTTTGTCGGCTCGTGCGGTCATGGCCGATCAACTTCCCATCGCCGACGGGGTGTGCATCCCCGCGTCGGACCTCGAGTGGTCGGCCGCGCGTGCGGGTGGCCCCGGTGGGCAGAACGTAAACAAGGTCGCCACCAAGGTCGATCTTCGCTTCGATCTGCCCGGCACCCGGGCGCTCAGCGAAGCGGTCAAGGCCCGCCTGCGCGGTCTCGTTGCCAATCGGCTCGATGCCACCGGTCGCGTGGTCATCACCAGCCAGGCCGGTCGCTCGCAGGCCGACAACCTCGAGGATGCGCGTCGCAAGCTCGCCGCGCTCATCGAGCGCGCGCTGCATCCACCCAAGCGTCGTCGGGCCACCAAGCCCACCGCCGGGTCCAAGCGGCGGCGGCTCGAAGCCAAGCGTCAGCGTAGCGACACCAAGAACGGGCGCGCCCGCGTCCGAAATCACGACTGAGGTCGGCGGGGGCTGGTGACCCCGAGGTCGCTCGGCGACCGTTGCTAGGCTGGACCCCGCGATGGGGGACCCGACCCAGCGGCGCCATGCGACCCGACCGCTCGAGGATCCCCGAGCGAACGCCAGCGCCTCCGGGTCCCGGGCGATTCCCAGCCGGGTCGGTCGCTTCGTCGTGCTCGAAGCCGCGGGCGAAGGCGGCATGGGGCAGGTCCTCGCCGCGTACGATCCCGTGCTCGATAGGCGGGTCGCTCTCAAGCGTGTGCTCGCGCGGCAGGCCACCGCCGTCGCCCGAGCGCGCCTGCACCGAGAGGCGCGCGCGATGGCCCAGCTGTCGCATCCCGGGGTCGTCGCGGTCCACGACGTACTCGAGGTCGATGGTGATCTGTACGTGGCGATGGACTACGTCGAAGGGCGAACCCTGCGGGCGTGGCTCGCTCAGCGCCCGCGCCCCTGGTCCGAGCTGTTGCCCCTACTCGTCGCCGCCGGTCGGGGCCTCGCCGCCGCCCACGACCAAGGCTTGGTGCATCGCGACTTCAAGCCGGACAACGTGCTCGTCGACGAGCAGCAGCGGGTTCGGGTCACCGACTTCGGGCTCGCCACCACCGTCGCCGACGAGCACGACGAGACACCGCGCGGTCCATCACCCGCCGAGGCCCTGGGCTCGATCACGCGTACGGGCGCGCTGCTCGGCACGCCTCGCTACATGGCCCCCGAGCTTCTGCGGGGCGAGCCGGCCGATCCCCGCTCCGATCAATTCGCGTTCTGCGTGACGCTGTACGAAGCGCTGTATGCCTGCGATCCCTTCGATGGCGAAGCAACGGCCAGCGACCGTCCCACGCCCGCCCCTCGGGCCGGGGCCGCTCCCGAGTGGCTGGCCTCGGCCGTCCTGCGGGGGCTCGCGCTGGAGCCTCGGGATCGCTGGCCATCGATGGCCGACCTGCTCGCCGAGCTCGAGCGACCCCGTACCCGAGGACGACGCTTCATCGCCGCCTCGGCGCTGGTCGGCGCCACGTTGACCGGATGGTGGGCCCTGAGCGACCGCGAGTCCTGCGAAGGCGCCGAGCAAGCCCTGTCCCAGCACTGGAACGATCAACGACGCGCCACCCTTCGCGACGCCATGCTCGACACCGAGTTGCCGCTGGCATCCGAGTCCTGGTCGAGGGTGGAACGAGAACTCGACGACTGGGCACAGCGATGGCGAGCGGGCTACACCGCGGCCTGCGAATCCCATCGGCGATCCGAACAATCAGATGGCCTCTTCGATCGCCGGGTCGCCTGCCTGCACCAGCAGCGCTGGGCCCTGGCCGCCGCCACCCGCGTGCTCGAGGCCCCGGATGCCCGCGTCGTGCAGCGAGCGGCCCGAGCCGGAGGCGAGCTTCCTCCGCCCGAAGCGTGCGCGCGCGTCGAAGTGCTGCTGTCGGGCGCGGCCGTGCCCGAAGATCCCGAAGTCGCCCGAGCGACCCACGCCCTGCGCGAGCGCTTCATCGAGGCCCGCACGCGGGCGGACTTTCGCGGACACCACGACGAAGCGGTCGCCGCCTACGACGAGCTGATCGCCGCGCTCGATACAGAAGCCCTGCAGGCGACCTCGCTGCACGCCGAGCTGCTGCATGCCCGGGGCAACGCCCGCTCGGGCACCAACGCGGTCGAAGCCGCCAAGGCCGATCTACTGGCGGCCTACACCGCCGCCGAGCGGGTCGACGACGAGGTCCTCAAGGCCCGAGCCGCCTCCACTCTGGTCGACTTGGTGGCGCGCCGTGGCCTCGCCCTCCCCGACGTCGAAGCCTGGGCGCAGCTCGCCGAGGTCATCGTGCAGCGAGCCGAGCCCGAGGGGCGGACCCACGGCACCGTGATGTCCGTCCTCGCCAAGCTGCGGCTGCACCAAGGTCGCTACGACGACGCCATCGCCCTGGCTCGTCGCGCCCACACCCTGCTCGCGGCCAGCTACGGTCGCGAGCACGCGCGCGTCGTGGTGCCGCTGACCACCGAAGCCACCGCGCAGGCGGGCCTCGGCGACCTCGATCGCGCCCTGGCCCTGCACCGACGCGCCGCAGAGCAGCTCGCGGTCGCCCTCGGCCCTTCTCACCCCGAAGTCGCTGCCGCCGAGTTCAACCTCGGTAGCTTGGAGCTCGAGACCGGCCACCCCGAAGCCGCCATCGCCCGCTTCGAGCGAGCCCTGAGTCGATGGCGTGAGGTCTTGGGCGAAGACCACACTCGCGTCGCGGGGGCGCTGTTCGGGCTCGGCTCCGTCTACGACGCCCAAGGCCGGCTCGACGACGCCAAGCGCCACTACGAGCAGGCCAGGGCCATCTGGGAGGCTCAGCCCGCGATCGAAAAGGGCAACCTCTCCGTCGTCTACAACAACCTCGCATCGCTCGAGGCTCGGCACGGTCGCTTCGAGCAGGCCTTGCCGCTATTCGAACGTTCGGCTGCCCTCGAGCAGGAGTTCCGTGGGCGCGAGCATCCGGCCTACGCCGAAGCACTCGGCTCCTTGGCGGCCATCCACCTCGACCTCGGACACCTGCCGCAAGCGGAGGCCCATGCCCGCGAGGCGATCGCGTTGCTGCGCAAGACGGTGGGCTCCGATCACCCGCGGCTCGTGTCCATGCTCGCCAACCTCGCTCAGGCCCAGTCTGCACGTGGGGCGCACGTCGAGGCCCAGGCCAACGTCGAAGAGGCCATGGCTCTGGCCGAAGACGAGCCACGACACCTCGATCTGTGGGGGCGCCTCGCCTCTTTGCGGCTGGACCAAGGAGACCCAGCCGGGGCCCGCGAGGCCCTCACTCAGCTCCAACAGCGCCTGCGTAGCGCCGACGTCGAGCTGCCCGCGGCCGAGCAGGCTCGCGTGCTCTTCGTGCAGGCTCGGCTCGCCGAAGATCCCAAGGCCGGCCGCGCCCTGGCCCAGCAAGCCCTCGATCGGCTGAGCGCCGACGACTCGGCCCCCACCGCCGCCCAAGACGAAATCCGAGCCTGGATGGCGGAGACCTTCTGATAGCGTGCCTTCGACGATGGGCTCTCGATCCTCCGCTCCGCCGCCCGCCACCCGCCAGCTCGGTGAGCACGAACAGCTCCACCAGCGCTTGGGGCGAGGCCTCGTGCGGGTGCTCAGCGGGCCCGATCGCGGTGCCGAGGCCGAGTTCCGCGGTCGCCGGCTCACCGGAGGCCGAGCTTCCGTCAACGATCTGCGCCTTCGCGACGATGCGGTCAGCGGCGCGCACTTCGAGTTGGTACTGGGCGATCGCGGCGTCTGCCTGCGCGACCTCGGCAGCACCAACGGCACCTTCGTCGGCAACGCGCGACTCGGCGAGGCCTGGATCGAAGCCGGCGGCATCTTTCGTGTGGGCACCACCGAGATTCAGCTGGTCGCGGCCGAGCCCATCGACGTCGCGCTCTCCCCGGACGACCGCTTCGAAGACCTGCTCGGTCGCAGCCCGATCATGCGCGAGCTGTTCGCCCTGCTGTCGCGGATCGCCCCCACCCCCATGGACGTGTTGATCGGCGGCGAGACCGGGACCGGCAAGGAGCTCGTCGCCCGTGCCCTGCATGCGCGCTCCGAACGAAGCGAAGGCCCGTGGGTCGTGCTCGACTGCGCCTCGCTGCCCCGCGAGCTGGCCGAAGCCGCAATCTTGGGGCATCGGCGCGGCAGCTTCACCGGAGCCATCGAGGACCGCGCCGGGTGCTTCGAGCGGGCCGACGGCGGCACCGTCTTTCTCGACGAAGTCGGCGAGCTGTCGCTCGAACTCCAGCCCAAGCTCCTGCGCGTGCTCGAGCAACGCCAGGTCCTCCGCATCGGGCACGACCAGCCCCGCTCGGTGGACGTGCGGGTCATCGCCGCCACCCACCGCGACCTACGGAAGATGGTCGCCGACGGGGAGTTCCGCGAAGACCTCTATTTCCGGCTCGCCGACGTCACCGTGGAGCTGCCCCCGCTGCGCAACCGCGGGGACGATCCCGTGATGCTCGCCGAGCGCTTCATCGCCGAGCTCGCGGGTGACCGCGAGCTTCCGCTGTCGAGCGGGGCCAAGGCCGCCCTGCGCAGCGAAGCCTGGCCCGGCAACGTACGCGAGCTTCGCCGAGCCATCCGCCGTGCCGTGTTCCTCGCTCCCGGTCCGCAGATCGAGCGCAGCGACCTCTCGCCTGGCTTGCACGGCCCGCACGCCCAAGATCGAGGAGGCGCCGCCGACGAGCTGTTCGCCCTGCCCTTCCGCGAGGCCCGACAGGACTTCGAGCTGCGCTACTTCCGAGCGCTGCTCGCCCAGACCGACGGCAACCTCAGCGAAGCCGCCCGCCGCAGCGGATACTCGCGACAAGGCCTGCGGGAGCTGTTGCGACGCCTGGGGCTGTACGAAGACCACGAAGACGCATGAGCCGCGGCCCGGGCGAGTGAGCCCGAGCCGCGACCGGATACCCGCCGCCGCTCAGCAGCTGACGTTGTCGAAGTACGAGCTCTGGTTGTCCGGGTTGGTGACCACGTTGCACAGCACGTTGTAGCTGGCGGGCCGAATGCGATGGAAGAAGTGGTTGCCGCCCAGCGCTCCGCGAATCACTCCGAGCACCGTGCGCTCGCCCGTCGCCGCGTTCCATTTGTACAGCGGGCCGCCGCTCTGCCCGCCGCTACCGTCATGACACGACAGCAACGCGTCCGTGAAGCACTGCTGGACCGGCGCGTTCTCGGTGAACGCATAGCCGCCGCACTTGTCCCCGTCCTCGGGCCACGCATCCGCACAGTCGTTGTTCGGGCCCGGATAGCCACGAACGTTGACGTTGTCCCCCACGATGTCCGTGCAGGACTCGGTGGCGAACGAAGCCGGCGTAGGATCCCACTGCACCGGGCCCGTCGCATCGGGGGCCAGATCGCCGATGACCAGCAGTGCATAGTCGAAGCGCGCCGTCGTGGGCCCCGAACCGCTCCCGCCGTCCCACGGCACCGGCTTGATGTAGCGGATGATCTGCCGCGCGCCGAAGGGCGTGTCGTCGGAGTCCAGGATCGTGTCGTCCCCCGAGAAGGTCTTGCCGCGCACCGCCGGCATCACCACCTGGGGCAAGTTCGTCGACCAGTTCCCGTTGCCGTCGGTGACACAGTGCGCCGCCGTCAGGAACACCCGCGGAGAGATCATCGACGCCGAGCAAATGCCCCCGGTGGACGTTGCCGTGTTCGCCAAGCGCACCGTCACTTCCTGCTCGGACGCGCTGGTCACGATCGTACGGTCATCGGGCGTGCCCACCGATTGGCGAAAGCCCTGCTCCTTTGCCTCGCGGTCCGTATCCACCCCCAAGTCGAAGCCCGGGCGCGGCTCGCCCTCGATGTGACTACGTCGGCTCTCGTAGTGAACCGTGGTCCCCACGCGTTGGCGGAAGGTCCGACCGTCACGGGTCAGCACGTCCATGCGATCGTCCTCGGGTTCGGCCTCGGCCGTGAGCCGGAGCCCTCGCGTCGCCTCATGCCGCCACGCCGCGCTCTCGTCGTCGATGCGACCGGTGTATTCGAAGCGCTCCGGCGACGGCGTGTACTCCAGCGACTCGGCAATCGCCGCCTCGCGATCCGACTCGACCTGGTTTGGATCCAGAGCGTGAACCTCCTCCGCAACGTCGGAATGATCGCAGCCGGTCATCGTCGT
Organism: Myxococcota bacterium; assembly: GCA_039028615.1. Taxonomy (GTDB): domain Bacteria; phylum Myxococcota_A; class Polyangia; order Nannocystales; family Nannocystaceae; genus Paraliomyxa. Next base: position 147,212 of record JBCCHT010000027.1, read on the forward strand.
GCATGCGACGAGAGCGAGTGAAGTGAGCGAGAAAAAAAGGGGGGCTTGGGGGGTCTTCATCGATTCGGTGTCTTCCGTGGTCAGTGGCAGGACTGGTGTCGTCGTGCCTCGAAGCCCCCATTGAGCAAACCTCAGTCCGGCCTTCCGCACTCATGATTTCAAACACTTGGCCGCTGGGCTGCCGCTCCCCTGCCAAGGCGACACGGACCAGCCCTGGTCCGTCCACTGTCCACCATCCGGCCACATCGACCTGCGACTACTGCCACCGAGGGATGGTTCCGTCGGTTTTTTTCGCCCGTGCAGCCGCCCCTATATCGTCCGCGACATGAGACGTGGATCTTGCCTCCTTGTCCCCGTCGTTGGTGCAACGGCGATGTTGGCCTTCACCGGGACCGCCTTTGGCGCCGAAGACGACCCCGCCACCCCGACGGAACGAGTCGCGGAGCCCGAGACCACCGTGTCCACCCAAGAGGGCACCAAGGTCGCCGGCACTCAAGTCGAAGGCGAAGCCAGCGTCTCGACCGACGGCGGATTCGCAGCCTCGGGTTCCGGCTCCGGCATGCAGGGCACCTTCGGTGTCGGTGCCATTCGGACCCTCAGCGGTCTCACCGGCGTCAACTTCCGCTACTTCATGCTCGAGAAGCTCGCCGTCGGCGTCAACGTCGGCGTCGGCACCTTCACCTTCAGCGAGAACGACCCCGCCTCCACCGACATGTGCCCGGGCGCGGACTGTACGTTCGAGAACACCCGCACCGTCGCCACCCTCGGCATGGGCTTCGAAGGACTCTACTTCCTTCACCAGGGCAACCCCGCCGGTCAGCTCCCCTTCCGAGCCGACTTCGCCATCGGCGGCCGCTTCACCTACTTCCAGGTCGTCAACTCCGCCGACGTCCCCGACAACCTCGACGACAACACCGAGTTCGACATCGAAATCCCCGCCGTCGTCCAACTCCGCTTCGGCGACCACTTCGTCCTGTCCCCCGAGTTCGGCGTGAACTTCATCATCGTCCCCGGCAACCGTGAAGAGGGCGATGTGAACCCGGGTACCTTCAAGCCGGACACCACGCTGGCGCCGGGTGATCCGAACGGACCGTTGTCTGGACCTGGGTTTGGGTTTCAGATCACGAACGGGGTCGGGATCTTTGGTGGTGCGAGCATGCACTACTACTTCTAGCGGCGCGTAGCGCTGCTAGAACTCGAGATCGCTGGAACTCGGCCACGCTTGCGTGGCCGTTTCCACGAGGTCTCCAAGTATGCGCTCACGCGAGACCCAATCGCTCGCCGCGGCGCCCTCTTGCAGCTCAACAGAGTCGCGAGGCCGGGAGCAGTAGCGCCATCAAACGCCGGACCGGCCGTCCCCGCCCCCTCTACGTCCTCTGGCCAACCGAACTCCAGCTGCGGTGACGGACGCGCTCGGCGTCCGTGAGCACTCCTTTACGTCAGCGCCCCTGCGATGCAACCGGAACACTCGCATCGATCGTCGGCACGATCTGCGTCATCACAGCCTCCGTGGCTGAGCGGGCGGGCGGCTCGAGGTTCCACGCTTGTAGCATCATCACGACGTCGAGTTCGGGAAGTACGATGGGGAACTGGCCACCATAGCCGTTGCCGGCGAATAGGTACGGTTCGTCGGGCCTGTGTCCATCGATCCACCACTGGTAGCCGTACCCCGGACTGGTCGCGACTTCAGGGTCGATCCTGGGCACGACCGGGGACGTCGACCGCTCGACCCAGTGTTTGGACACGAGCTGTCGACCCTCCCACTGACCTCCCTGCAACATGAGCTGGGCGATGCGGGCCATGTCGAGGGGGCGAAGATAGAGGCCACCTTCGGTGTCCACTTCGCCCTTCGGGGTCCGTTTCCAGTAGAACTCGGTGATCCCCAGCGGGGCGAAGAGGCGAGCTTGCGCGAACTCGTCGGCGGGTTGTCCTGTCGCCTCGCGGACGATCTTGCCCAACAGAACGCTGGCGCCGGAGTTGTAGTCGAAGCGTTCACCGGGCGCTTCACGCATCGGGCGATCGACGACGAAGGAGATCCAGTCGTCACTGAGCTCGAGCTGAGTGCACGTGTTGTCCGGATCGCTGTACGGTAGAGACTCGTTCCAGTCGATGCCCGAGCGCATCGTGAGCAGGTCCTCGAGGGTCATGGCCGCGCGACGTGGATCGGTGGCGTCGGGATCGTAGTCGCCGAACCACGACATGGCGGGGGTGCTGACACCATCGGGGATCGATCCGTCGTCGATCGCCATGCCCACGAGAATGGAAGTCACCGACTTGGTCACCGACTGTTGGGTGTGAAGATCGCCAGCGCGATAGTACGGGTGCCAGCCTGGATCTTCGTAGTCGTACTGATGGTCGGCAGTGGCTTCGCGGGGCCCCTGCGGCGCCCCGACATCGAGCCGCTCGTCAACGAGGAGTCGCCCGTGCCGCATCAGGATGAAGTGGTCGAATCGTCCGAACGCACCCGCGCGCGCATCGTCGAGAAACCGTGTGACGGCGTTCGGATCGATCCCGGCGTCTCGCAAGGCGGTGGCTCGGTCCGCGCGCCTGGTTTCGGCCGGAGGGTCCGGGTCGTTGGGCGGGCCCGAGTGCCGACAGCCGGCAGCCGAGAACGCGAGGATGAGGAGGAGGGGGGACGTGCGGATCATCGTGGCGTGCGCGAGCGTGGCGGTCGTCGGGCGGTCGGCGGTGGGCTGCAAAATGGGGCCGCTGAGCGCCAGGTCCTTCCCGCGGACAGGCCGGTGCAATCGCCGCTCGTGAGCGCCCCCGGCTCCTTATATACGCCGCGCGTTCCAGGTCATAGACGACCCGCTCCGTGCCCACGATGCAGCGGTGGCCCGCGAACTCTTGGATGACTCGGCCGCGTGCGCCTCGCATGGCGAGCGACGAGCAGCCCGGCGGAGATTTTCGACCCGACGCGAAAATATTTCGATCCGAGCGGGCGCGTCGACCGACTTTGCAGATGCCGAGCCTCGGGCTGCCGTTGGCGCTTCATCGAGGGGGTGCGGGTTGCGGCCGGACCGGTTCTCCAGGCGAGACGCTCCGCTCATCCGCACGCGAACAAACAAGAACGAACCATGCACCACCGCAGCTACATCCTTCGTGACCCCGTCGACACCGACGAGGTGTTCCTCGAGCTTGGCAAGCTCGTTCACGAGGTGAACCGAGTGACGCGCAAGGGCTTCTCCTATTCTCACCCAGAAACACGCGGACCGATGCAGCTGTGGTACTGGCCCGATCACTTCGAGCAGCAGAGCGTGATCTCGCTGGTCCTCGACTCGATGACCCAGACCACCTACCTGCAAGTCGATGCCGTGAGTGCTTCCGAGGGCGAGCAGATCGTGGCCGAGCTCGGCAAGGGGCTCGACTTCCTGTCCCCAGACGAGGTTCGAGAAGAGGTGAGCGGGAACAATCCCCCGACGGGAGCGGGGCTGTCTCGCTTGGGGATGGTGACGAACCCAGAGGACTACGACGCTCGGACTAAGGACATACTCGCGTCAGCGCTCGAGCACGACGATCCACAGGTCCGCAACGGGGCCTGCGCGGCAATTTTTCTGCTCAAGTGGCCGCAGTTCGTGCCCGCACTCGAGGACGCGCTCGCCAAGGAAACGGTCGTCCAGATCCGTCGCGTTCTCGATGCAACATTGCAGCTGTGCAATGGAACGCTGCGAATCTAGCCCACGGGCGGAAAACCCGGGAAACTCGATCAACGCCGACGAGGTCGGCCGACTCCTCGATCTCGATGGCCACGGCGTAGTCTCCGGCGAGGAGCCAGCAGAACCCGTGCCGCAGGATATCTGGACCACAGGCAGTACGCCCCGTGAGACGACGCCTTCGCTGCGCCCGCCGGTCCTGAAACCGATGATGCGAGGGCGTGAACGGCCGCAGATGCAATCGAATTGCGAAAAATGCAGCCGCGGGCTGGCGAACGCCCCCCGGCAAGCGCGATAGTTCGAGTGCCCATGCGCCGGTTCATACATCTGCTGACCTGGTCGTTCTTTCTCTTGGTTGCCTGTGCGGCCACGAAACCCAATCGCAAGGGCCCGCAAGGTATCCAGGCGAAGGGGCCGATGTCCCCCGAGACCTTCGCGGGGCTGGCGTTGCGGAGCATCGGCCCGGCGTTCATGTCCGGTCGCATCGCGGACGTCGCCTTCGACCCGGACGACCCCAACGTCTGGTACGTGGGAGTCGGCTCGGGCGGAGTGTGGAAGACCGACAATGCGGGCACGACCTGGAGCCCGATCTTCGACGGCCAGGGGTCATACTCCATCGGCTGCATCACGATCGATCCGTCGAACCCCCACGTGGTGTGGGTGGGCACGGGGGAGAACGTGGGCGGTCGACACGTTGCGTACGGTGACGGGGTGTACCGGTCCGGGGACGGCGGCAAGTCGTGGGACAACGTCGGCCTCGCTCGCAGCGAGCACATCTCCAAGATCATCGTGCACCCCGAGGACCCGAACACCGTGTGGGTCGCCGCGCAGGGGCCCCTGTGGTCGTCGGGCGGAGAGCGAGGCCTGTACAAGACGACCGATGGAGGAAAGATCTGGACGCAGGTGCTCAGCGCGGGACCATGGACCGGCGTGACGGACCTGGTCATCGACCCACGAGATCCGGACGTGCTGTATGCGGCAACGTGGCAACGTCACCGGACCGTTGCGGCCTACGTGGGCGGCGGACCCGAGTCCGGCATTCACAAGTCCGAAGACGGGGGCAAGACGTGGACTCGCCTGGTGCGAGGCCTGCCTGGCGACCCGAAGCGAAAGATCGAGCCGGATCCGGCGCGCAAGGACCAGCTGCGACCCCCCGCAAAGCCCATCGATGACGGCAACATGGGCAAGATCGGCCTGGCGATCTCACCGCAGAATCCCGACGTGCTCTACGCGGCGATCGAGCTCGACCGGCGGACGGGGAGCGTGTTCAGGTCGACCGATCGGGGTGCATCCTGGGAGAAGCGCTCGGATACGGTCGCGGGCGGCACCGGGCCTCACTACTACCAGGAGCTCTACGCGTCGCCCCACGCCGAGGGCCGCATCTACCTGGCCGATGTGCGCATGCGAGTCTCGGACGACGGCGGCAAGACGTTTCGCATCATGTCCGAGGAGTTCAAACACTCCGACAATCACGCGATGGTCTTCCGTGCCGACGATCCCGACTACATGATGGTCGGCACCGACGGTGGCCTGTATGAGAGCTTCGACCTGGCCAAGAACTGGCGGTTCGTCGACAACCTCCCCATCACGCAGATTTACAAGGTGGCGCTCGACGATGCCGCGCCGTTTTACAACGTCTACGGCGGTACCCAGGACAACAACACGCAAGGTGGCCCCTCTCGTACGGACAGCGCCCACGGGATTCGCAACGCGGACTGGCGAGTGGTGCTGGGCGGCGATGGACACCAGCCCGCGACGGAGCCGGGCAACCCCGACATCATGTACGCCGAGTCGCAGCAGGGGCACCTGTACCGCGTGGACACGACGACGGGTGAGCGCGTATTCATCCAGCCCCAGGGCGCGCCGGGTGACCCCGCGGACCGCTTCAACTGGGACTCTCCCATTCTCGTCAGCCCCCACGAGTCCTCCCGCTTGTTCTTTGCATCCCAGCGCGTGTGGATGTCGGAGAACCGGGGCGACTCGTGGACGCCGGTCTCGGGCGACCTGACGAGGAACGAAGAGCGGCTGATGACGCCGCATATGGGCCGCAAGTGGAGCTACGACGCCCCCTGGGACCTGTATGCGATGTCCCAGTACAACACGATCACCTCGCTGGCCCAGTCTCCTCTCGAGTCCGGTCTGCTCTACGCGGGTACCGACGACGGTCTCATTCAAATCTCCGAAAACGGTGGAAAGAGCTGGCGAGAGATCGATGTCAGCTCGCTGCCGGGTGTCCCCGAGAGGGCCTTCGTCAACGACATCAAGGCCGATCTGTTCGACGCCGACACCGTGTACGTCGCGCTCGACAACCACAAAAGCGGTGACTTCAGGCCCTATCTGGCGGTCAGTCGCGATCGCGGAAAGAGCTGGCGCTCGATCGTGGGTAACCTACCGGATCGCCACCTGGTGTGGCGAGTCGTGCAGGACCACGTCCGCAAGGACCTGTTGTTCGCGGGGACCGAGTTCGGGGTGTTCTTCACCGTGGATGGAGGCCGCACGTGGATCGAGCTCACGGGGGGGACGCCCACCATCTCGTTCCGGGATCTCGCCATTCAGCGGCGCGAGAGCGACTTGGTCGGCGCGACGTTCGGCCGTGGATTTTGGATCCTCGACGACTACTCCCCGCTTCGCCAGGTCGACGCCAAAGCACTGAGCAAGCCCGCGCTGCTGTTCTCTCCGCGGCGAGCGCTGTGGTACATCGAGCGGCAGAACATGGCTTCGCGGCGCGAGAAGAAGGCGTCGCAGGGTAACGGGTACTACGCGGCCGACAACCCGCCGTTCGGGGCCGCGCTCACGTACTACCTGGCGCAGGATCTGACGACCCGTAACCGCACTCGACGCACGAAGGAAATGGAACGTGCGGCGCAGGGCAAGGACACGCCGTTCGCGGGATGGGACGCGATCGATGGCGAGAAACGCGAGCGAGAGCCCGCCATCATCCTGACCGTGCGTGACGCGAAGGGCGAGGTCGTGCGGCGCCTCTACGGTCCCACGACCGCTGGCATCCATCGCGTGACCTGGGATCTTCGTCTACCCGCCGAGGCCGCACTCGGGCTGAAGCCCTCCTACGCGTACGCGAAGCCGGAGAAGCCCGAGGGGTTCCTGGTCGGTCCAGGGCACTACACCGTGACCCTCTCGCAGCGACACGACGGCAAGACGGTGGAGCTCGCAGGCCCCGTCGACCTGGAGGTGGTGCCGATGCGCAAGGGCGGAGCGCTTCCGGGAGCCGATCCGAAGGTGGTCGCCGCGTTCTGGAAGCGCGTCGCGATGCTCTCGCGCAGCATGTCGGCAGCCTCCCAATCCATGAAGGACACCCACGAGCGCCTGCAGAAGCTCGAGCAGGCGCTCGATCGCTCGCTCGCCGAGTCGGGCCAGTTCGACGACGAACTCGACGCGCTGCGCACGACCCTCGAGGACCTTCGCGAGACCCTCTACGGCAGCCCGACGAAGGGAGAGCTACGCAAGCCGGAGCCTCCGACCGTCAGCAGCCGCCTGAGCTTCGCGGCGGAGGGCACCCGCGGCTCCACCTACGGACCGACCCCCGCCCACGAAGAAAACCTGCGGCTCGCCGAGCAGGGGTTCGAAGACGTACGCAAGCGGCTGAACCGGCTCACCCAGGAGCAGCTGCCTGCGTTCGAGAAGCGCCTGCAAGACGCCGGTGCCCCGTGGTCGAGCGGCCAGCCGATCCCCAGCCCCGGGCAGGTGCAGGGAACCCGTCGGTGACGACGACTTGAGCCCGCGGGGCGGCCGGGGGCGGCTCACTGCCTGACGCGCCAGGCGGTGACGCCCCCCGGGCACGATCGCAGCGCCGACGGACTTGCCTCGCCGAGGATGTAGCGACGGACGTTCGACCGCAGGCGCGGGCATCGGGAGGGCAGCGACGGTGAGTCTCTCCGTGGCGGCCGCTCGTCAGCCCACGGGGGGAAAGCACGGGAACTTGATCACCCCGTCGACCTCGCCCCAGTTGAGGCTGACGGGCAACGACCGCATTCCGAGCGGGGCCAGGATGCGATTGACGCTGTCGATGTCGGCGGGGGTGAGATAGCCGCCGCCCGGCGTCGCGTATTCGGAGCTCACCACCAAGCCTCCACCCGCGTCGGTGAACTCGAGCACGGTCTGCAGCTCGGCGTTGCTCGGCTGCTCGCCTCCGTCGAGGTAGGCCGACTCCTCGAAGTAGATGACCACGTCGTAGTCGTCGGCGAGGAGCGCGGGGGCGCCGACGTAGCGGGCCGGGAGGTGGATGGAGGCGGGGAACACGTGGTCGCCGAGCTCGATCTCGTCGGCCCAGCCGAAGGCGAGCAGCCGGGGCTCGGGCTCGTACCCACCCGCCAGCCACGGAAGCAGGGGGCACTCGGTTACTTCTTGCAGAGGCAGCGAGCTGTCGGCGGCGGCGATGAAGCGGCCCCGGCCGAACGTGCCCATCGCATACACGACGCTTCCCTCGAGCTCCGCGGTGGCGAACACCTGCTCGCCCGTGACTTCGAGCTGCCCCGACTGCATGGAGTCGATTTGCACCGAGCAATCGACACACTCCCCCGGGCCCGCAGGGCCCACGTCGAGCACTGGCATGGAACCCGAACTCGAGGGGTCGTCCTCGCCGGTACTCTGCGACGGGGTCGCGGGGCCCGTGCTGGCGGCAGGGGGCAGCATGGGCTCGGAAGCGACCGTGCAGGCGACACTCGCGAGTAGCAGTGAACCGACGACGAGCCGCACCATCCCATTTCCTTGGTGTCGGGACCGCTGCGGAAGGTTTCGCCGCCGATGCGACCAAGATGGTCACCCACTGCACCGAAAAATGGTTGATGATCGGAGTCGATCGAGTTGGCGGTCCGAACTATGCGACGATGGCCATCGTACTGAAGTCACCACTTCACCCTCGTACGTCGACATGAACGACGACCTCAGCAACCAGAGCACGTTGGCGGGAGACCTCTCCACCGAAGTCCCCGCCACGGAGCATTCCAAGGGGCACCGCGTCGAGGTCGAGAGCCCGGCGCAACTCGTCGGTCGACGCTACGGTCGCTACGTGGTGCTCAGCGTGCTCGGTCACGGTGGGATGGGCATCGTCCTCGAGGGCTATGACGAAGAGCTGGACCGTCGGGTCGCGCTCAAGCTCCTGCACGACCATCTGGGCAGGCGGCACCGGGACCGCCTGCGACGGGAAGCCCAGGCGATGGCGAAGCTCTCGCACCCCAACGTCGTGCAGGTCTACGAGGTCGGGGACGCCGACGGCCAGACGTTCGTAGCAATGGAGCTGTTGCGGGGCCCGACGGTACGGTCGTGGATGGAACAGGAGCCACGGCCGGGCTGGCGAGCGAGTGTCGAAGTGTTCGTGCAGCTGGGAGCGGGCTTGGCCGCCGCGCACGAGCGAGACTTGGTGCATCGAGACTTCAAGCCGGACAACGCGATGCTCGACGAGGACGGGCGGGCTCGGGTGCTCGACTTCGGGCTGGTGCGGCAGTGGGGGGACGAGGATTTCGAGTCTTCGACCGCCGCGGACTCCAACGGCTCGGACTCGATGTCCGCTCGAGAAGGCTCGCTGACCAAGACGGGAGCGCTGCTGGGGACGCCCGCGTACATGTCCCCCGAGCAAATGAGCGGAGCCGCGGTCGATGCTCGAAGCGACCAGTTCAACTTCTGCGTGGCGCTATACGAGGCGGTGTACGGCGAGCGGCCCTACGAGGGGGACTCGGTGGCGCAATTGATCACGTCGATGGAGCGCGAGTCGTTGCGCGGGGCGCCCCCCAAGAGCAGCGTGCCCGCGCGGCTGCGCCGGGTGTTGAGCCGCGGGCTGGCCTACGATCCGGCGCAGCGCTGGCCATCGATGGAAGCCCTGCTCGCTGAGCTGCGGGTGCAGATTGCCCCACGAGGTCGGGCCCGTACCACGCTCGCGGTGGGAGTGCTGGCGCTCGGCCTGGGAGGAAGCTGGGCGTTTGCGGAATATGTGCAGGTCAAGGACCGGTGCACGGGCGCGGAGGCGAAGCTGGACGGGGTCTGGGACGATGAACGCCGGGCCACGGTGAAGACCGCGATCCTGAATACCGCGCTGCCCTATGCACCGGACACCGTGGAGCGAGTGGAGGCGCGGCTGGATGCCGTTGCCGCGGCGTGGGTGGACAAGCACACCGAGGTCTGCGAGGCGACCGCAGTGCGGCAGGAGCAATCGGCTCAGACGCTGGAGCTGCGGATGGGGTGCCTGCAACAGCAGGCCTCTGAAGTCCGCGCCGCGGTCGACGTGCTCGCCAATGCAGACGCCACCGTGGTGCCCAACGCGATCACCCTGGCGTCCGGGTTGCCCGATGCCAGCCGATGCGACGACGTCGAGGCGCTGCGGGCTACGGTTGCGCCGCCCGAGCCCGCGAAGCAGGCCGAGGTGGAGGCGCTGCGCGGGCGCCTACAAGAGCTACGCGCGGAGCAGGACGCGGGACGCTACGCGGTCGCATTGAAGCAGATCGAGCCGGTGGTGGCCGCAGCCACAGACCTGGACTATGCGCCGCTGGTGGCCGAGGTCATGCAGCGACGGGGATCGCTGCAGCGAAGCAACGGTCACCACGACGCCGCGGAGAAGGACCTGCGCAAGGCCTACGCACTCGCGATCGAGCATCAACACGACGCCGCCGCCCTCGACGCGGTCGCGGAGCTGACCTTCGTCGTCGGCAGTACGATGGCCCGGTTCTCCGAGGGCCGGGTTTGGGGCGAGACGGCGATGGCCCACGCCCGACGGAGTCGGGACGACGAGGAGCTCGCATCCGCCTTCCACACGATGGGCGCCGTGCTCTACACCGAGGGCGACTATGAGGGCTCCATGCGCCACAACGAACGCGCAGTGGAACTCGTGGAGCGGGCACGGGGCCCCGAGCATTTCGAGGCCGCGCCCTTCGTCAGCAGCATCGGCAACGCGCTCACTGCGATCGGAAAGCACGAGGAAGCCACGCAGCAGTACGAGCGAGCGCTTCGCATTCTCGAGCAGGCACTGGGTCCAGATCATCCCACCGTCGCCGGAACTCTGAGCAACCTGGGGGTGGCGCTGCGCCGTCTCGGCGAACTCGACCGGGCCAAGGCGGTGACCGAACGCGCACTGAAAATCCGCGAGGATTCCCTCGGATCCGATCATGCTCTCACGGCCGGTACGTTGGCCAATTTGTGCGTGCTGCTCAATTTGCGGAATGACAACGAGCAAGCGCGGACCTGCCACGAGCGCGCGCTCCGGGCCACCGAGAACGCCCTGGGACCCACGCACCCCGACGTCGCCCATTCCGCGACCAACCTGGCCATCACGCTGCAGCGGCTCGGTAAGGCCGAGCAAGCCGAGCCGCTGTTCGAGCGAGCATTGCGGGTCAAGGAGGAGGCACTGGGTCGCGAGCATCCCGATGTCGCCCTCGCCCTGGGCAACCTGGGCATGGTGCACTGGGGCCGCGGGGAGTATGCGAGTGCTCGGCCGCTATACGAACGAGCGCTGGCGATTCTCGAAGCAGAGCGGGGACCCGAACATCCGCAGGTTGCATCGACCGTGTCCACGCTCGGGGAGGTCTACCAACGGCAAGGGGACGATGTGCGGGCACGGCAAATGCACGAGCGCGCGCTGGCGATCATGGAGAAGGCGCTCGGACCGGACGATCCGAAGCTGGCCAAATACATGCACAGCCTCGGGATGGTGCTGCTCGATCTGGGCGAGCGGGACGAGGCCAGGGCGTATTGGGAACGGGCGGTCGGGCTATCGCCGGAGCCGGAGAAAGACCCCGTGGACCTGGCGTATCCGCTGGTGGAGCTGGCGAAGCTCGCGGTCGCCGACGGGCAGATGTCACAGGCGCGTGGGTACGCCGAGCGGGCAGTGGCGATTCGGGAGAAACACGAGGCGGACGCGATGCCGTTGGCGATCGCCCGGTTCACGCTGGCGCGAGCCCTGTGGGTAACCCCGGGGGAACGAGTGCGGGCGCGAGCGCTGGCGCGAGAGGCTCGGGAAGTGCTCGAGCCAAGCGAAGAGCATGACGAGCAGGTGCAGGAGATCGAGCGTTGGCTGCAGCGCCACGGCTCGCCGGCCAGAGCCCGAGGCTGACACTCGAGGTCAACGGCACAGTCGCTCTCGAACGCTGCGGGGGCACGGCGGTGAACTTGGTCCGCCACACGAGCGCCTCGAAGCACGACCCAGTGCGACCGGAGCTCGAATTTATTTGTCACCGACTTGCTTGACGAGGCCCCGCTCGTGCCCTAAAGACAAAGAACCGCGTCACTTCGACGCGTGCATTCGTCATGAACCGCTCCGCGCAGACTCATCGCCACCATCATGTGGTGATCGTGCATTCGATGCACGATATCTGCCCGTGTTGAGCGGTTCCCGGCGTTTGTACCCAACTTGATGGACTTCGCCGGGCCTCTCGGCACGGGCGACCCCTCACCCATTCGTTGGCCATGTCGACCGAGCCCCATTTGGCTCGAAGACGGGGCCCACGGGGTCGTGGCGCAGTGGTAGCGCACCCGGTTGTCAGCCGGAAGGTCGCGGGTTCGAATCCCGTCGGCCCCGCCGAGTCGTTGTCTGTCGACTCTCACCATCTTCTTACTCAACCACTCAACGACAAACACATCATGAACAACATCGAGCAATCCAACGGCGAGGACGACTCGACCCATCATCCGATGGCGGGTGTAGCTCAGTAGGTAGAGTGCCGGAATGTGACTCCGGTGGGCGCCGGTTCGAGCCCGGCCACTCGCCCCACAAATTCCTCCCCATGCGGTCTCATCGGCTGGCCACCTCGGCTAGATCCGAGGACCGCGAGACTTCGACCGGTCGTAGATGACCTCGGTCACCGCGTAGGTCGGCGTGTACTCCAGCACGTTCACCACCGGGTTCTTCGCGCCCGAGAGGCCGTACACGGTCCTCAATCCCCGCAGCAATACATCGAGGTACAGGCGTTCGTAGAGGTTCTCGGGGTAGGTGATCCGTCCGAGATTCCCGTTTTGGTTGCGCTCCAAGTGCTCGCGCTCGGTGCCGCGACGGAGCGCCCTCCAACGCTTCGATGCACCCCTGGACAGCCTACCGGGCGAAAGCACGGCAAAGATGACCCGATACAGCGGTCCTGAGAGCGTCGCGCGTAGGTTGCGTTCGCCCCAGTCGAGATAGTCCTCATCGCTCCCGAAGAACGCCTCCCGCAGCGTGCCGTTCAGCGCGATCATATGAGCCTCCGGCACCCACCCCGAAGGCAGCGGCAACGGATCGAACATGGCCTGCACCGGCTCCGGCAGCCGACTCAGGTCGAAGCCTTCGGGCGGGTTCTCGAGCACCCCGCGAACAAACGAGCCTTTGACCACCGCCTCGGGGTAGGAATCGAGGCCGTCGGGCAGCGTGCTCAGCCACTCGTCCGTCCGCGGAAAACCCTCGAACTGCCCCACCCGATCACGATACCGCGACGGCGACTTTTCCCTGTGGCCCGGGCCGGGCCATGGACCGCGGGTTTTCCCCGCGTTCATCGGCGGTTCTACTACAGCACTCGCGCCCAGCCATGGTTGGCAGTGATCTCGGGTTCGCAGATCATGCGAGACCAGTCCGCGAGCAACACGGCACTGCCGATCAGTCGGCGCGAAGCGTGCACGTGTCGAACCCCGCGCTCAGGATCTCGGCGTCGAGATCGAGCCCCAGAATCACGAGCCGGCTCGTCCGATCGGCATCGGCCCAGGGCAGCCCCAGCGTGACCTCGATCGCCTCGCCGACCCCCTGGAGGATCACGCGTTCATCGACGCCATGCACGGCGAGAATCCCCTTGATTCTCGCGATCTTCGTCTGAATCGCGCCCAGCGTGGTCTCCACCCAGTGCCCGAAGCGGTCCTCGTCCAGCTCCCCGTCGTGGACCAGGGACACGGCCTTGATCCCACGGTGTTGGCCTCGGGCTTCTTTCGGCACGACTCGAAGCACCCCGGCCCGCGCCGCGAGCAGTTCCTCGAGTGAGCCTGCGTTCGGATCGTCCAAGCGTCCTCTCCGCGCTCGCGCGAACACGGCTCCGGGGGCATAGGGGGTCAGCTCCTCCGCCCGCGCGGTCACATCTGATTCCGTGCACTCGTCCACATGCGACATCACGACGACATCCGCGAACCCGAGCTGCTCGATCGTCAGGTCGTACCGTAGCGCGCGGTGGGCCCGCGCCACGTCGATGACTGTGACCACCCCGTCGAGTCGAAGCCGGTCCCGCGCCGTGCCCCAGGTGAGCGCTCGGATGACACCAGCGGGCGAGGCCGCCCCCGAGGTCTCGACCACGATCCGTGACGGCCGGGGCGTGGCGTGAGCGAAGCCGGTCAACGCGGCATCGAGCGCGGCCTGGGTCGTGCAGCACACGCAGCCCCCGGTGATCTCGAGGATCTGCGATGCACGCGAGGCCAACAGGGCCCCATCGATCCCGACCTCGCCCTGCTCGTTGACGATCACCGCCGTATCGGAAGGCAGAGCCAATAGCCAACGGTCGAGCAGCGTGGACTTGCCCGCTCCAAGAAAGCCCGTGACGACGGTGACGGGGATCGGCGAGTCCACCTGGCCAGTTTAGCAAGCCACGGTCGATGCTCGTAGGCGAAGGGAGCGCTGCGTCGTCCCGACGTCTCTGGCCGCTGCGGAGCCCTCTCGGGCACACGCGCCGCGATGGCCGGGCTCGGGCGTTCCACGTTGTCTAGATCGGGCAACACTGTGACGCCATTGGCCACTGCCGCCGTCGGGGTTCTCGCCGCACGCTCGGAGCATGCACTCGAGACCGAGATTGTGCTCCCTCTTCGCGTCGTTTCTGGTGATGGCGACGGCGTGCGGCGAGTTCGGATCGATCGACAACCCCGACATGGACGAACTCGACGCGACCGCACTCGCCCAGGTCCGGCTCGGGCACGCGCTATTCTTCGACCCCGGACTCTCTGGGACGGGGGACGTGTCGTGTGCGTCATGCCATGACCCGGCCGCCTTCGGTGTGGATGGGCTCGCGCGATCCGAGGGAACCGGAGGCGCGACCGTGAGCCGCAACGCACCGTCGACGTTCAACGCGGCGCTCAAGGACCTCCAGTTCTGGGACGGCCGCGCACAGAGCCTGGAAGAGCAAGTCGTGGGGCCCCTGTTCGCTCCGAACGAAATGGGCCAAACCGAGGAAGGACTGCTCGAGCACGTGCGTGAAACCTGGGCGGACGCGTTCGCGGCGGCGTTTCCCGCCGAAGATGGGCCCACGCTCGAGCAGGTCACCCGCGCCATCGCGGCCTACGAGCGGATGCTCCCGCGTCGGTCTGCGTTCGACCGCTTCGTCGACGGCGAGCGCGAGGCCCTGTCGGCGCAGGCGCGTCGCGGCTACAGAATCTTCCGCCGTAACTGCTCCAACTGCCACGATGGCCCTGCGCTCGGACACGGACTGCAGAAGCTCGGGGACAAAGTACCCTGGCCCGACGACCGACGGACGGACCTCGGGAGGCTCGAGGTCACGGGGAACCCCGACGACGCAATGGTGTTCGCCGTCCCCTCGCTCCGCAACGTGGCCGAGACCGGTCCGTGGTTTCACGATGGCAGCGTCGAGACGCTCGAAGAAGCGGTCCGGCTGATGGCGCGCCACCAGGTGGACCGACGCTTCACGGAGGCGCAGGAGGGCGCGGTCGTGGCCTTCCTTCGCTCGCTGACCGCCGAGGACGTGCAGCCCTGGGCGTTCGAGGACTGGGAGGGCGGACTATAGGTCTCGACGAAACACGGCGGGCGTGGTGCCGAACCAGCGTCGAAACGCCCGATGAAACGAGGCCTGGTCCCGATAGCCGAGCAAGAACGCGACCTCCGCCTGCGACACCTTCGGATCGGAAAGCAGCGTGCGGGCGCGTTCCTGCCGGACCGCGGAGAGGAGCCCGCCGAACGTCTCACTCTCTTCTTTGAGGCGCCGGGCCAGCGACCGTGACCCGAGCCCGAGGTCGCGGGCGATTGCATCGGCGGTCGGCGTTCCATCCGACAGCCGCCGCTCGATCATCGCGCGGACCTTGTCCACCCAGCCGAGTTCGCTGACGTCCGGGGCAGCCTGCTCGAGGATGCCGCGAAAGTAGGCGGACAGCTCCAGGTCGTGGGAAGGCAGGGGCCGCACAGCGAGTGCGGCCGGAATGACGAGCGCCGCCTTGGCATGCCCCGCTTCGATGGGGGCCCCGGCGAACGCTTCCCACGAGCGTCGCTGTGCCTCTGGGATCTCCGCCCGGCGCGAGCGCAGCCGTTGAACCGGGACGTCCGGGCCGACCAGCGTCCGAATTAGCTGAACGGCAACGAGGAGCGTGTAGTCGGACAACAGCTGCGAGCCGGGCGTAGCCGGACCGAAACGCGTCTCCTCGATGAAGACGGCCTCGCCCTCGAGCCGAGCGTCGTATCGCGCGGTCCGATTGGTGAGTTCCTGGTAGCGACCATGCCGGGCCATCGCTTCGCCCAAGAACGCGGACGTTTTACACGCCAGCCCTACGACGCCCAGGCTCGTGGCGGTGTGTCGCTGCACGGCATCGAGCACGAACTCCGGGAAGCCTGGCCGTGTGGCCATCCACGTCATGTGCTCATACGTCGACGCGCCCGAGACCGTGGCGCCATCCCGCGCGATGAGTTCCGCCGTCCAACCGAGCCGGGCTTCGAGCTCCGACTCGGTTACCCCGGCCTCGAGCGACGCCTCGAAGGCGGGGCGCACGTTGCAGACGTCGATGTCCAGCTCGGCCAACGGGTGGTCAGAGTCGGGCATGCGCGCGCCCGAGGTCAAGCCGCTGCGTCTGCGACGGCGGTTCCAGCACTGCGTGCGGCTCTCCTCGTTCCGAGCCCAGACGAGCTCGACCGATCGCACCGAGCGCCAAGGCTCGATCCTGCACACTGCCGAAGCATTGTCGCCGTGTGTCGGAAATTTGAGGGTGTTACGGTCGAACCTGCTCATGAAGGCTTCGACCACCCGCCCATGTGTTCTCGTTTGGATGCTCTCGATGGGCCTCGCGGGATGCGACGCGCCCCCCGAGCCCGACCACCAGCAGTTTCGAGTGGGGGAAGAGACGAACGAGGATGATGGAGGGGAAGACGGAGGCAACGAAGGAGCCGTGAACAACGCTCCTCCATCGGGCTGGGGCACGTACGTCCCCTGTCCGAGCGGAGACCCACTCGCGACACCGATGTTCATCCCGATGACGCCGATGCCTTCATTGAGCGGCAGCGTCCTGGACAGCGAAGGGGCACCAGACGCCTTCATTGCGGGCTGCATCCAGGAGTTCAATGGCGGCGCGTGCGGAGACTTCCGAAAGTCCACGCCCGACGAATGTATCGACGACACGATGCTGCGGGAGTTCGATGGCGGCAACGGAGCGTGCTCGCTGAACCTGTACGCCAAGTCGTACGACTGCGATGCGTTGTGCAAGGCCCTGGGTGCGCTCGGTGGTGAGTGCCGACAAGACCAGCCGGTCGTGTGCAAACCGGACGGGACAACCGTCGACTCGGCCTATTGCGCTTGCAACGGTCTCATTGCCGGCAGCGGCACGGACGACGGCGGTACCGGGGGCGACGATGCTACGACCGGCATGGCGACCATGGGCGGCACGGGAACGGGCTCCATCGAGTGCGACTACGAGCCCGAAACGGGCACTTGGGGCGGCTTCACGTCCTCGGGCACCACGGGCGGCACCACGTCGACAGGCACGACAGGCGGCACTACGTCATCGGGCACCAGTTCATCGGGCACCACAGGCGGCACTTCTTCATCGGGTTCCTGAGCCCCGCTACGTTTTCCTCGAAGCTCTACGATCGCCCACGAGTGGTGAGGACCGGTCGATTTTCACCACCCTCGATGCTCGGGTGCCGATCCGGATCTTCACTGCGTCGACCTGGGACCGGTCCGCGACGAGCCCGAGACTATGGAAGCCAATCGCCGTGAGCCCAATGCCGGCGACCTTGATTTGGACGCGCACCTGCACTGTCCGCCCTGTGAGCGTCGGTGGCTTGCGGCGCACCCGATCGGAGATTGAAGCGGTGGTCCACAAGACGACGACCAGTGACTCTCGGCGGAAATCGACCCCGACGCTCTCGAACCAGGACTGCCACGCGTCCTGGTCATTCACTTTGTACCGCTCGCTGATTTCGCCGATGCGCTCGTGAAATCGCTTCCAGCTGCGGGGGGTGGTGAACACCGCGGGGGAGATGAGCACGTCCGACGTCAGGCCCGACTCCGGGGGCTGCGGCGTCGATCGGAAGGCAGGGCCTCCGGGGGCGGTCGGGCCTTCACCGACTCGGCACGCGGACACGACGGCCGTGCTCGCGATCCCCAGCGCGAAATGTCGCCGGGGTAGAGCCTCACGAGGTTTGTTGGAGAACAGGCTCATGTCGGTATGCCAAGCCATGCTGCAGAAGCGACGCTGTCTGGGGACGATGGGCGCGCGGCGTGACTGCGCTTCAGCTCAGGTGCCCCTCGATGGAGGCGAGCACCTGCTGTCGTTCACTCTCGGAAAGCCGCTCGTTCCACCACTCCGCGAACGCCTTGGGCACCCCCTCGGGTAATCCCTCGTCGAGTAGCGTACGCGCGGGGACCTCGTAGCTCGCTCCGAAGTTTCCGAAGCTCGAGCGTGCGTTGAGCTGGATGACACCGACGCCGAACGACACCGTCCCGTCTGGCCGAATCCAGACCGTGAGATCTTCGAGGACCTGTTCCGAGACCTGCACCTTCTTTTCGAACAGCCGGATCTGATCGGGGGGCACACCTTCAACCTAGCACGCCCGAAGACGCGGACCCTTGGAAACGATGAACACAAAGAGCGTAGTATCCCGGCTCCGCCCCGCTCACCATTTCTCTAGGACAACACGTGCGCCCACTCGAAGAACTGCCTCATCGCTTCTGGCCCAAAGACCGACTCCCCGAGGGCGTCAAACCGCGGAGCAAGTTCAGCAACCAGAAGATCGCCAAGCTCAAGAGCGCGTACGGTAAAGCGGTGAGCCCGGTGCTGCGGGCCGAGGGTTTTCGCTGTGTGGGCACCAAAGGCAGCCGCCAGCAGGACTGGCTATGGCAAGGCACTTGGCTGCTCGGTGGCAAGTACGGAGGCAAGGCGTGGATCTTGATGTGTGCGCATCCCCCGGGCTTCCCCGCGCGCAACGAGTACGAGGTGCGCGCGCCTTTCGAGGTGCCCCAGTGCCTGTTCAAGCGCACCGTTCGCTTCTTCGACGGCCCGTCGGGCGACGAGTTCGATCTGGGCACTGCCGCGGAGACACCGGAGACGGTGGCGATCATGGCCGAGGCGGTTGCCGCCGATGGGTTGGCGTACCTGAGTCGCCTGGAGAATGCCCGGGAGCGCTTGCTGTCGGTCACGGCGGAGACCTACGACACCCTGATGCCCGAGACCCACACCGAGCTCGGCCTTTCGGTCACCGACAGCGCCTTCGAGGATTCCGAACGCGCGCGGCTCGAGCTTTGCCTGTTCCTGCTGAGGATCCATCGAGAGGCGGGCACCGACGCCGTACGAGGGCTAGCCGACGCCGGACTGGCCGCGTTCGACCAACAACCCGAGCTGCGAGGCACCAAGCACTACCTCACGCGGATCCTGCTGGAGCGACTTCCCAGCGGCGGCCCGCTGCATGCCACCGACGAAGAAAAGCAAGCGGCCGAGGCAGCGTGGAGGGCCGACCAATAGCCGAGAAAGGCCGGCCGCGGCCGCTCGCTCAGGCGCACCGTCACCCAACCGGCCTCGTCGGCATAGACGGCCCCAGCCAAGACCGCTCCGAGTCCGCCGCCGAGTTGCCCCACCGAGAGAGGTGCCTGCACACGACACGATGATCAGTGGTTTGCGGCCGAGACGTTCGCTGAGCCGACCCGCTCGAGGACCGAAGGACACGCTCGCGATCCCACCGATCACGAACACCATCGCTCGATTCCGGTTCAGGCCCTCACCGAAGTGACACGCCCAACGACACCGCGACGAAGTGCAGCCAGTTTCGGTTGAAGCCGTCGGAGAGCGGGTCGGGATCACTCGAGGTTCCGCGAGCTCCACCCGCGAGGTAGCGAACGTTGAGGAACGTATCGACGCCGCGCTTCCAGGCCAACCCAGCCCGAAGCGAAGTGTCGAGGATTGCTCCCTCGACGTCGGAGCGACCGCCATTCAGGTACCGAATCGGAGCGTAGAAGCCGGTCGCTTCGGCGCCCATCCAGAAGTTGCGATGGACGAACCCACGGCCACGAAAGGCCAGCAGGGGCACGGGCCCGACATCTCGGACGCTGCGAAACGCACTGCCGTCTTGCGCTGCGTACTCGAGGTTGGCGTTGCGGATCTGAAGCGCGACTCCAACCGCGACCTCCCGGTCATCCTCGAGAAAGTCGTACAGATAGGTCCCGCGCCAAAACGGAAAACCGTAGCGAAAGTCGAGCGCGGTACCGGCGGGGAACACCACGTCCTCGACCCGCAGGTCGCGGTCCGTCACCGCTCGGGTCTGGAGGTCGAGCGGCTGATAGAGCAGCGCAATCGTGTGTCGACGTTTGCGTCCGATGTCGAGATCCGCGGAGAAACGCGCGAAGGGGAACAGAGTGTCTTGCCCCAGATCGCGCCGGAGGTCGACATAGGTGCCTTCGCGTCCCAGCTGTAGGCGATGAGACGCGACGGCCAAGAACCCGAGCTCTGCCTGCAGACGGACGGCGACGGGCCGTTCCGGATCGTTGATGACCGAGTCCTTCGCCTCAGGGCTACCTGCGTGGGCGTAGGTGGGACACAGCAGGGACCACGAGGTCACCGCGAGCAGGAGGACGAGGAATCGAATCGAGGAAGACATGATGGTGGGTCGACTGTGTGGGGGTCGATCACAACGTTGACCAAAACCCCCGAGGTGCAACGACCTGGCCTTCCATGCTCCTCGTACGCGACGCTACGGTCATTGCGCGCCCCCGACTTCGCGCAGGCAAGCCCAACACCGCGCCGTCTCGGCCCTGCGTGGAAACAGCGAGTCGGTGGTTGCCAGCGAACGCGAAGCACCAGCCGTGTCGTCGTTCCCTTTATTGGGAAGTGACCCATCGCTCTCGCTCCGAATGACTGCGTCTCCGTGAAGCGAACGGAGCGCGAATTGGACACCATACGCCGCTCAGCGGCCCGTAGCGGCCAGTTGTTTGACAGCGGAGAACCCTCCGTCAAACCAAGGGAGGACTCGAGATCCTCGGGTTCGTCCGGGACGCGGCTCGCACGGCGATGGGTTGCTGCGACGCCGAGTGGACTGGCGATCGCGGGACCTTCGACCCGTTTCGTGCGTGCGTCTCGTCGTCTGCCCAGGCATCGAGGCCCCAGGTCTCGAGAAGGATGCGTTCATGCAAAAGGTAAAGTTCTACACGGGCCTTTCGGCCTTCGTCTCTCTCGTTTTCTCCGTGACGTTGTGGTTCTCGGGGCACAAGGACCAGGGGGTCTTCGTGGGCTTGTGGGTGCCCTCCATTCTCTCCCTGGGTGCCTTCATTCTCTCTGGATGGAATCACTACGATGGAAAGTGATCTCTTCATCTTTGGCGTGGGAGTCTCCGTACTCTCCCCCGTGCTCTTGTCCGTGGGCATGCTGTTGTGGGTCGGAGGGCGCCCCACGAGACGCCGTTGACCTTCGCGGCCGACGAGCAACGGGTGGGGCGTGGGCTCCGGTATGCCCGGCCCCATTCGGCCGTTCACGTCCAGAGAGTCGAAAACCCCGCCCTCACCCGCTGCATCCCCTCCGCTTCGCCTCACGCCCCCGCTGCACACAGCGACGCGTAGCGCACCTCGTCGCCGCGCCGGGCGACCTGACCGGCCAGCTCGGGACTGGCGACCGTGGTCAGGACGATGCGAGCACGCCAACGACCGAGCTGGTCGTCGACCGCCCCCTGGCTGAGGACCAGTCCGGCGAGACGCCGCACGACCGCCTCCACGTCGGCGCGCTCGCGCGACGTCGCTTCGGCGAGCGCTGCCTCTAGGCCCTCGAGGCGGTCGTCGATCACCCGTAGCGGCCGAGCGACGGACGCACGCTCACCGAGCGCCCGTGCGACCTCGATCGCGAGCGAGCCGTAGCAGACCCGCACCAGGGGCTCCCACACGTGACGCCAGAAGGCCTGGTTGGGCGCCAGCTCGACCCCCACCACCCGACCACCGATGAGGATGATCGCGCCACGCTGATCGGGGACCAACTCGAACTCGGCGACGAACTCGTCGAGTTGCTTGGCGAAGTGACGGAGGAAGTACTCGAGGTGTCCACCGCCGCCCCCCGTGGACGCGCCCAGCCGGGTGTTGAAGCGCGTGATGTCGGGCCACAGCTTGTCGTAGCCCGTCTCGTTGCGCATCGCGAGCGCACGGCCACGCAGGGCAGCGGGGAGCACCACCATCGGATGCTTGTCTCGCCCGATGTAGCCCCCCTGCGACTGCTGAATGCAACGCGCAGTGTCGATCTTGACCGACTGCCCCGCCCGCATCAGCTTGCCGCTGCCGATCGCGTGATCCTGCGCCGCTTGCCGGACCACCCACCCCGCGCCCGGAGGCACGATGGTGGGACGGTCGTCGTCGTTGCGCAGATCGACGGTACCGTAGTGACTCGTGCCGACCTCGACGTGGGGCGGGGCGAACGTCTCGTCGTCCTCGCCGAGCAGAGGGATCACCTCCATCACGCCGACGCTCTGACGTCGACCCGTTCGGGTTCCACGCAGGATGTCTTCAACGGTGAGTCTCATCTCAGCACCTCTCGATCTGCCCTCGGGGGCAGCGACGTCATGCGCAGTAGCGCATCGATCACACGCTTCGGCTCGTGGTCGAGCATGGCTCGCAGCAGCGAGATTCCGGACGCGTCCGGCTTGGTCATGGGTAGGGTGGGCACCAGTCCCGGCGCCAGCTCTCGCACCCCCGAGGTCTCTGCCGCGACCACGGGATTGATATGGACGATCGGAGCCCGAATGCCGATCCGCTTCAGGTGCGCGCACACGTCCGCGAACCTCCCGGCGGGAGCGTTCTCGTAGCCGTCGGAGATCACGTAGATCACGTCGGGCCGCAGTCGGAGCATCTGCAGCAAAGCGCTGGCGAGGTTGGTCTCGCCCTGCGGACGAACGAGCCGGCCGAGGTCGGGATTCGCCACACCGCCCACGTAGCGCACATGCCCGTGACCGGCCGTGTGCAGCAGCATGTCTCGAGTCGCCAGGGCGGTGGCCATGGGCCGCAGCTTCTGAGTCGTCGAGCCGAACATGGACGCCGAGCCGTCGACGATGACCCCCACCGACTCGTAGTGGAACGGGAACTGAAGCGCGGCCTTGCGAGCCTTGTCGTCCAGCGCTCGCTCGATCGGCGAGGTCATGCCCATTTCGAATGCGTAGATGTAGAGCTTCACTGCCTCCAGTCGTGTCGGGTCCATCTCGACGTCGACACCAGCGTCCTTGGCCTGACGCTGCACGGCCATGCGTTGGCCGGCCGACATGCTTCCCTTGCTCAGCTCGAGGAGCTGAGCCTTGCCCACCTTCGAGTGGTAGGTCGCGGCGATGCCTTGTAGCACCTCGAGCGGCAGCCCCTGGCCCGCGGCCAGGTCGGTCTTTGCGGCTTGCGCCTTGTAGAAGACCGGGATGGACCATGCCGTACGCTCCGCGCCCAGGATGTAGGCCACGCACTCGCGCAGCCACGCGACGGGAGCCCTGGGCGCCCATCGGTCGACCTCCTCACGCAGGATCTTGTGTTCCTTGTCGCCGATGCGCGCCGGCTCCTTGCCGAGGATCGAGCGCAGGATGCCCGTCTTCCGCACGCCCCACGCGTGGGTCAGCGCCGTGCTGAGCTTGTCGCGGTACTTGACCGCCCACCAGTCCAGCGAGCGTGCCCGCAGGAGCGTCCGTAGTACGAGCTTCCGTGCCCGGTTGGTGTTGACCCGACCGGAGCCCAGCGACTCGTCCTTACCGCGCAGCGAGACCAGCAGCCGCAGCATTCGCGTGGCCGGTAGCTCGTGCAGCAGGTCGTCGACCAGAGCGAGTTCCTGCCCGGCGCTCACGATGGAGCCCGTGCCCATGCGCGGTCGCATGAGCAGGCTACGTACGCCGAGCTGACGCGTCCGGTCCGTCACTCCGGGCAGAGTGAGGAACGCGGCGTACAGGCCACGATCCAGCGCGAGCATGTCCCCGTGGGACCTCTGCTCCGCCGCCCGGACCTCGCCCTCGTCGTTGTAGTGCGTCGCCCGGCCCAGCCCGGTTGCCGCGTGGTCGAGGAACGAGCGTACGACGTCGCGCACTCGCTCATCGGCCACCCCAACGGGCGTCGCCCACGTGGGCGTCACGGCCTTGCGACTCAGCTCCGTGGTCTGCATCGTATCCATCGTCTCGGTCTCCGTCGTCAGGGGATCGTTCGCAAAAAGCAGCCCGGGCCAAGGTCGGGGCCAACTATGGGTTCCAGAACAGGAATCGAAC
The DNA here is from genome assembly GCA_039028615.1 of Myxococcota bacterium. Classification (GTDB taxonomy): domain Bacteria; phylum Myxococcota_A; class Polyangia; order Nannocystales; family Nannocystaceae; genus Paraliomyxa. The sequence goes on from JBCCHT010000027.1 coordinate 171,215, forward strand.
CTGCCCTCTTCGTTTCCAACGAAGTGCGCTCCAAATGCGCCATCTGTAATGGCTCCAGAGTCCCCGAGCTACTCTTTGCGATCGATCGTAGTTGTCGTGGAGACCCGAATTCAGCCTCGGGTCTCCAGCAATTTTCATCGTTCTATGGTGGGCGCGGCAGGATTTGCACCTGCGACCTCTCGGTTATCAGCCGAGTGCTCCAACTCCCTGAGCTACGCGCCCAGGGTAATCATCGCGGGCTCGTCGAGCGAGCCCATACCGTACATGTCCATGATGTCCTCAATCTGTCTTTGGTACCGGGTGAGGGAGTCGAACCCCCAACCATCAGTGTGTAAAACTGCTGCTCTACCGTTGAGCCAACCCGGCGTGGGTCCAGCGGGTCGCAATCCGGCGACCCTGCGTGGGACTCACGACGGTATGGAGGGCGGTGCGGGATTCGAACCCGCGATCTCCTGGGTTGCAGCCAGGCGCCTTGCCACTCGACCAACCGCCCTTGCGGCAGGTCGCCGGGGGATCGAACCCCGTCTCGTGGAGTTGGAGTCCACGGTCTCCTCCAGGAAGCGACCCATACGAACCGAAGTACGTACAACATCGCCAGGAGCGACCGAGGATGTGAAGTGGTTGGATCATCGTCCTCGTCCTTTTCGGTGGACCGGGTGGGAGTCGAACCCACGACCTTCTGCGTGCAAGGCAGTTGCTCTCCCAGCTGAGCTACCGGCCCATGGGGGTCGCATGCCCTCCTGACCGGAGGGCCTACCTCGCGGCAGCGTCCTTTCGTGAAATGTTCATGATGTCACCCGTAAAAATTGGACAGTGGGTCAAGTTTGAAGAGATGAATTGGATCCCCTTGTCGGGGATCGTTGGTTTCGAGCCAACGAATGGAGGCGTTTTCAGTGCCCTCTGTAGTCTCTTCGTAGTTCCCGTCGTCCGGTGGCGAGGGCTGGAGTCGAACCAGCAAACTTCCGTTTTCGAGACAGACGCCTTTACCTGAAACCCCTCAGTAGCCCCCGGATCGCATCCGGGCCAGGTGTCGAGGGGTTGAACCATTTGGCTACCTCGCCGTATGTGATGTGCAGTTGATCGGGTCGTGAGAAGTGAAGTTCGTGAAGCCAACGATGGCCACACGGGCGTACGAAGCCCTCTCGGCGTAGGGCCGAGTCAGCGTGGCTCCGCGTGGAGCCAAAGCGTCGCGGGGGCTATGCCCTCGAGCGTCCCGATGCTCGTCGTATGAATGGATTCACACCGGGAGAACGCTCAACACGCGACAATCTCGCCCGCAAGGCGGACGAGCGACCACAAGGCGGCGGCCTGGGCCGACGCTGGGGTCGAGATGTTCGTGAAACGTTCCATGGCGTGAACTCGTCGATCGCCCTTTGCAGGGCGTTTGAGAGATGTACACGAGATTTTTGAGTCGTCAAAGACATTTGTGCATTTTTTTTTCGCCGCGCACGAGGTGCGACTATCCAAAACTCGAAGAGGCCACTCGAAATCGTGAGTTCCGCCTGAGCTTCGCCGCCCTACGATGGAGAGGTGGTGATGCCATGGGCGACGATGCAACCAACCGCTGGCTCTTTGCCGGCGATTCAACGCAGGCGCAATACTCCATGCGCCTTCGCCTTCAGGCGTTCCTGAGAGAACACCTGTCCCGGCACGGCTACGAGCGAGCGCCGGGCGATCGAGTGGCCGATCGCAGCTTCGTGCTGGGACCTCCCGCGCGCTGGATTTGGATCGGCGACAGCTTCGACTCGCTCGATGGCGAGTACTGTCGGAACAGCCCGTCCGCATTGACCCATCAGCTCGACCTTCGACGCGCACTCGAGGCGCTCGGCCCCGATGCGGTGCATCCGGGGACGACCCCTCGCGCGAGCGGACCGGGAGAGCTCGCGCCCTTGCTCTCGCACCTGGGCCCGGTGGCCAAGGTGGAGATCTCGGACAGCTCGATCGTTCACATCGAGTTGTTCGAGCGCGGCCGCGAGATCGATCGCTTCGCCAACGGCGTGAACCCCTTCTACTGCTTCCCGGACGCGAAAAGGGCGGCGCCCTGGCGTGGGCATCCCGAGCGTTGGGAGCCTCTGCTCCGCCCCGGGCGAACCGTCGACGAACTTCGGGCCGCATGGACGCAGGCCATCGGACGCTGGCCGGAGGGCAGGTCGGCGAGTTGCGACACCATCACGGCAGCCTGCATCGAGCTGCTGGGGTTCAGCGAGCTCGTCGATCGGGGCTATACCTGGAATCCCGAGGGCCTCGACTACCGATACACGGCGTACCTGGATCCGGCGACACGTCATGCATGCTTCGAGCTGCACTTCCGTTGGCCGGGCAGCCCCGGCCGCGGCCGCTGGGACCGCGAGTGACGGTGGGAACGCAGCGGCGGGACTCGGGCACACCTGCGGCGGATCAGCGGTGCTGGCTTACGCCGGTCATCGGTGGTGTAGTCCTGGTCGCGGTGAGACACGAACGCCTCGACCCGACCGATGACACCTCCGCCACCGAGGTGTCCGACGTGCTCGCTCGCGCGTTCCAGAACGACGAGTTCTTCGTGCGTGCGTACGGGAACCCAAGCAACCGTACGCGAGCGCTTCGCGTGCTCTTCCGCGGGCTCGTCAGGCTGCACCTACCGCTGAACGCCTGCTTCGCAGCGTACGACGGAGATCAGATCGTGGGCGCCAGCTTCTGGGCACCGTGCTCGTTTCACGCGGGATTCCTCGACAGCATCCGAGCGGGCATGGGCGGGCTGTTCCGGTATCCGATCTCACTGCTCCGCCTCATGCGCTGCGACGACCTTTACATCGGCGAGATGCAGCGCCGCGCGACGCCTGAGGCCCACTACCTCAACAGCATCGGCGTGCTCCCTGAACACCAGGGACGCGGCATCGGCAGTGCAATGCTGCGACACCAGCTCGAGGCCCTCGTCGATCCCACGGGCCTCGATGCGTGGCTGTGGACCAACAACGACCTCAACGAGCGACTCTATGGTCGCTTCGGCTTCGAGGTCGTGCACCGGGAGTCAATCCCCCCTCCTCGACCATTCACGGCCCGGCTGATGCACCGCGCTTTGGCGCGTTGATCCCGAGGACCGACGGCGGATCTCGCCCTCAGTCTAGGCGAGCAGGATCGGGCAGGAACTTCACCCCCATCATCACCTGGTCGCTCCGAGGGTCGGCCAAGAGCCCCGCCCACTCCGCGAAGTACTGTCGCACGGGGCTTTGCAGAGTCAGCGCCTGTTCGATGAAGGTGGCCACGGTTTGGAGCGCGCCCTCATCGTCGAGGTTGCGCCCCGCGGCGATCAAGGCCTCCGAGGCTTCACGCACCCGGTCACCGCTGGCCGTCAGCGGCTCGATCCAGGGCCGAGTCTTGCCCTCGGGATTCGCGGACAGCGACGGTGTCCCCACGGTGAGCAGCTCCTGCCAGGTGTTCGCGCCCTCGGTCACGAATACCGAAGAATGGCGCTGGAACTGGGTCATCGCGTTGGTTCGACCGATGTGCACGAGCTCGACGGCCACATTCTCATCGGCGGCCGCATCGTCGTTGCGTGCGATGACCGTTCCGTCGGTGGTCTCGGCCGCGACGGTGTCATGGACTCCGCGCATCTCGTCGCCGAGCAACGCGACGACGAGTGGTTGGGCGAGCTGAAGCCGTCCGGCCACGCGCACCATCACTCGCAGGAGCCCGGCGTAGTCGATCTGGGAGACGGATCCCCCGAAATACGCGGAGACGAGCGCAATTTCGGTATTCCGAGCCCGAGTGAGCACTGATCGCGGCACCGGATCCTGGGCAGCGATGGCCGCAGCGTCCTGATCCTCGGGGGGCAACGCCAGGCGGTAGACGGCCGTGCCGCCCGCGTCGCGTACTCTATCTTCCACGTCTACCGGATCGATGACGGTGTCTTGCCGAACCTGCATGACGTGCCCCGAGCGCCACAAGAAGGGCTGGAAGATCATGGCGGCGGGATGTTGCTCCGCGGTCATTCTTCGCAACACGGGCAACCAGTGACGGTCGAAGAAGGCCTCGGCGAAGTCCTCTCGAGCCATCTCTTCGTGGTCGGCAGCGATCAAGTCCATGGCACCGAACGCAGTCAATGTGCGGTCGACCGGAGGCTGGATGGCCAGCAGTTGGTCGTATTGAGCCAGGACCGCGCTGACATCTTGCCGCAGGACCCTGTCCCGCCAGGCTTCCTGGTTGTTCTGCAGTCGCGGATGATTGCCCGACCACTTGTGCCGTGCGCCCCATTCCGCAGCGGCGCCGCCGAATCCGGCCGGTCTTGGTTCCTCGAAGGGCTGCGGTTGTGCCCCGGGCCAGCAGTGCTGAGTCCAGAACTCCTGGATGTTCTCACCGAAGACCCGCTGTTCGGCCCCCGAGAGCCCGAGGTCGAGCTCACCCACCGGTCGACAGCGAACCTGTAGCTGGTGACGCCCGGCGGCGCCCGCTGGATACTGACCGTTCCATTCGTCGTGGTAGAGCGCGTACGAACGCACCGGGTCGTTCAGGTCTTCCTGCACCCCGAACTTCCGCGCGTAGATCCGAGTCTTCCGTTTGTTGTAGGTCAGGACGACCTCACCACCGAACCCGATCCTCGCCAATCCGTCGAGCAGCTTGATCACTGCGGCTTGGTGACCGCTGCCGGGACCACCGAGATCGACGACGCTGATGCGATCGTACTCGTCCAGGGGCTGCGTCACGCGGAATTCCACGACATCTGCGGCGTCTTCGAAGTCGACGATGTCGACCAACAGCTCGTGCCGCTGCTCGCCGGTCGTGGCCTGTCCCTCGATCCAGTAGCTGATCCCTTCGTCGTCCTCGATCGCGTCGGCCGGCAGATTGATCGGGAGATCGACGGGAGCTTCACCCTCTACGTGATTCTGAAGCGGTGTCTCATTCCCGTTCACGTCGAAGGTCTCTGGAAACACCCGCACGGCCCCGGGACCATCGGTGCGAAGGCGAAGCGAGCACGGGGCATCGGGGGGATCCTTGACCAGCTGGACTCGCGCTCGATCCCACCACCAGGTGTCTTCGTTTTGCTGGTACAGCCGGCGCCCCGGGTCGCGTTTTTCGTCCTCGGGCAGCTGCTGCGCGGGATCGGAGGGGCCGGGCGTGCCCCCGTACACACACAGGGTGACGTCGGCCACCGTGAGCCGGAGTTCGTCCGCTTCATCGAGGTGTCCTACGAGACCCACGAAGAAACTGTTGTCGCGCGGCGCATCGCTGACGACCTTCCCTTCGAGCCAATAGCTCGGCACGACCTCATCGGGGCCCAGGTCGACGAGGAGCTCGGAGCCCAGGGGCTCTCCCCCCTTCTTCTCCTCGAAGATTTCGATGCCGTCTCCCACGGTGGTCAACCGGAGCTGCCCCGGCAACTCCGCGGGCAGGCAACGAGGCGTGACCTGCAGGCGAGCACGGGTCTTGTCGTCGTTTTGCCGAAGCACCACGCCGCCGGCCCCATGCATGACCTCGGGCGACAACGTCAGGCCCGCGGCCGTCTTCGCGACCAGCTCCACCTTGGCCACCGTGAGGCTGCCGACCGCGTCCCCGGACACGCGATGAGTCGCCGATTCGAGCGTCCACTGCAGCTTCACTCCCTCGAGCTCGCTGGCGTCGACCGCTTCGATCTCGAGGTCGAGTCCCCCCGCCGGTACGGACTCCATGGTCACCGCGCCACCGTTCAAGGTCAGCGCTGCACCGGAGCGAACCAGTCGAATTCGATCGGTGCCCTGGGTCACTCGCAGCGTGCCCGTGCATCCCTCGGGCGAGGTCGGCTCCGCACCGAGAGTCAGTTTCACCCGAGGGCCCCCGACGACCGCAACCGGCTCGGCGAGCTGCATCCGGGCCGCGACGACCGGCGCCAGCGCGAAACGGACGAAGGTGATCTCCCCCGTCTGGACGGTTGCCGGGCTCCGAGCGGCGTGCGGGAGCTCGAACGCGTTCCGGCGCGGCTGCGGGACCGACACCACTTCGACCTCGTAGACTCCGTCGTCCAGCGGATCGACGCTCACCAGGCCTACGGCATCCGTGCGCTTTGTTTGTCCCGCAACTCGGACCTCGACGTCGCCGACCCCCGTGCCATCGCCCGTGACCTCGACCCAGATCGCGCCCCGGTGAGAGGGGCAACCTTGGACCGTGCCTCCGACCCCCGCCTCGGATCGGTGTTGGTGACTGACCTCGACTCCACAGCTCCGACACAGCATGCTTGGCTCAACTCCGATCACGCGCCGACCACAAACTCCACCACCGCTCGGCCTGCCGTACGCACCCGCAGCCGCTCCGCGAGCAGCTGCACCTTGAGGGTGCCGGGCAGTCGACGGTGCTCGAGCACCGAGCACGCCCACGCCCGCTCGGGGCTCCGTTCGAATCGGTCTCCGAACTCGAGCAAGAGCTCGGCCAAAGTCACGAGGCTCTCCTCTCCTTGGATGCCGTGGTCGACCCCCGCTTCGATGGCCTCGACCACATGCCGTCGAAGTCCATGCTCGCCGTCCCCCGCCGAACGACGCGGGTAACGCTCAGCCAAGTGCGTCTCGACGCGGTCGACATATCCCTCGAACTCGCCGAGAGCCAGCAGTTGTGCGCGACGAATCGTCAGCATCGGAACACCTCGCCCCCGACAGTCCGGCGAGCGCCGATTTCAATTGCGTCGAAAATGACCGAGCTGACGCTTTGTTCGAGAAGCGTCGAATTCGAGCACGTGTGGTCGCTCCTGACGGCGATCGAGAACGGGCGCACTACGGCGGAGCGCGTGCGGAGGGCGATGCCGGACCAAGAGGTCACCATCGCGCGCAATCCGCACGCCCCCTCACTTCGGTGGTGGCGGAGCGGGATGGCATACCCAGCCCTTGGGAGCGCTCTCGTTCGGCGCCTCGTTGGCACCAACCACGAGCCGCATGATGCTGCATGACGCGAGCAGCAGGACAGAGCAGGCAACGATGCGGACGCGGGCTCCTGCGACCCACAGCCTGGGAGGACTGGTCATGTGCGCCGATCTGTCGGTGGTCATGGCGTGGGCTCCCGGTAGAGACCGAGTCATGACGGTCAGTGACCGCCCAGGCGCAAACCGTCAGAGGATTCGGTTCCCAACACCGGCGTCGTACGCACCTTCCGACCCCGCAGCTCCACGAACCGGAGGCCTCCTCTTCTCCGATCGAGCGCGTACGGGTCCCGATTGCGTTCACATCCGGGGTCGCTCGCACGTCAGTACCAGGACGTGAAGCTCCCCGTACTGATCCATCGGGCCGTGGCGAGCGAGAGCCGAGCGTGGCGCGAGCTACAGGCGTCGCGGGTGGTGCGAACCCACCATCGACTGACGACGGCGACCTCTACCGAGTCGAAGCTGGATCGTGAGAAGCGAACCCTGACCGTCGACTTCCGAGACGGAGCCGGCCGGAGAAGGACCAACCTGTTCGAGATCCTGGTGAACGCGTACCTGGTGGTCAATGGCCTCCGCCCCGCGTTTCTCATTCAGTGGATCGACTACCAAGACTCCGACCGCGCGGAGGTACGGCGTCGAATCTTCGAGGTCCTCGACGGTTTTCCAGACAACACGTTCGTGTTCAAGGACATCGACCAGGGCACCTTGGTCCTGGATGGCCGAGCGATCGAGACACTGTCCAAGCTGGTCTCGGTCTACGAAAAGACGAGCGACGACAAGGTCCTCGGCACGATCCTGGGGTATCCGTGCGCAGGCGAGCTCAATGACACGACGGGCACGAGGCTGTTCCGGCACATCGTGACCAATGACGGGGGCGATGTGATGTCGAACATCTGCTCGAGTCGAGACTCGGCCGGCCGCTTCGACGAGTTCGCGAATACCGTGGTTCGATTCGCGCGCGACACACTGGGTGTCACGGTCCGTCTACAAGCCTGAGCCCGGGTCGCCCCCAAACTCGCGGCGGCCGACCACAATTGGCACGCGGCGCCCCTCGACGTGCAGCAGCGGATGGTCGCTCTTCGGCGTCCGCAGCTGTAGCTCACCGTCGAGGACCTTCAGCGCACCCCGCTCCACGTACGCACGCAGCTCGAAGTCTCGATCTCCTTCAGCGGGACGCCAACCGCCGCCATCCAGGTCCTGGTACTCCAAGGCACCACGCGCCCAAGGAGCGAAGCGATCGCGGGGCGGGGGCCGACGAGGCGCAAAGTAACCGATGGGATACGCGGTACAGCCGTTGTCCATCCGTAGCTCGCGTACGACGGCGACGACCCCCGGCAGCGCCATCAGGCGTGGCACGACGAACGGGACCTCGGGGCCAGGATGCACGTCCAAGCGCCCGGCCCGATGGGCGTGGCCATGGTGATGCACCGCTCCCAGCACCCCCATGAAGTGCGGACAGCGACCGGGCTCCTTGGGTGCCACGAAATCGGGGTGCCACCACGGGCCGAAGAAGTCCGCGGCATCGAAGCGCTGTAGCGCAGGCTTGTCGCACAACGGGCAGCGGGACAGCGCGACGGTGGGTAGCGCTTCGGCGTAGCGCAGTTCGAGCGCGACCAGCTCGCGAAACGACCGAACACAGTGATGCTCGAAGGAGCCGTCCGTGGGCGTGGCGGCATTCATCCACCGCGAGTACGCCTGCGCCGATGCGGTGTACTCCGCGACCCACTGCTCGCGGTCGAGCTTCATCGTCGTGCCCCCAAGCCAGGATACAGCGCGTCCCAGTCGATGCCGCGCGCGAGGTAGAGCTCGCGCCACTCGTTCACCGTGTCGACGATCGTCCACTGCCCGGCCTGCCATACGCAGATCGGCAGCAGCACGTCGGGAACGATGGCCTCGCGCACCTCGGCCAGCCCCGCATCCAAGGCAGGATGCGTGAAGACGTTCGCCCCCAGCCGAGCGTTGAGCGAACCCGTGAGGCCACCGTGCCGGAGCGGCTTCCAACGTTCGGCTTCGCCACGCCCCTTCGCTATGTAGTGACCGAGCAGCGTGTAGCTGTCGTGGATGTACTCGTCCGCCAGACCGCGCAGCATGAACCCCGAGGACTCCGGCTCCACTCGGATTCCGTCGCGCAGCAGAGCTTGCACATAGCGCTGGTAGGTCCACCCGCGACCGCCCAGCCACGAGTTCAAGCGCGGGTCGTCTGGCGGAGCGCACAAGAAGCCCTCGCTCGGTCCCGCGGGAGCTCTGGGCGCGAACAGGAAGGGTGGCAAGGCATGGGCGCCGCGGGTCGGGAAGGCCTGGCAAGCGCCGAGCACCAGCGTCGGCAATCCGTCGGTGCGACCGAGCGCTTGCAGGAACGCGTACCCATCACGCAGCGTTCGCGGAGCCCAAGGGGCCACGAAGCCGCCGGGCGAATCGAAGGTCACGCGGCGGATCGTGGACCCGAGAAAATTGGCCCCGCGAAGATCGGCCTGCGTGAAGCCGACGCTATCCAGCTGCGACTCGCGGAAGTCGGCGTCGACCACCGAGCTGTCGTGGAACGATGCGTTGCTCAGCCGAGCCCCTCGAAAATCGGCACCGTGGGCTCGGAGCGACATGAAGTCGCTTCGGGTGCCGAACTCGACGCCGCGAAACGATGTCTGGGCGGCGACGGCTTCCTGCCACGAGGTCTCGCTGAGGTCGGCGCGGTCGAACGACGCGAACGATACGTCGCAGCGAAAGAAACTCGTTCCAGCGAGCCGCGCATCGGTGCCGTCGACGCCTCGAAGGTCGACCAGCGGCCCGCCTTCCTCGCCGGAGACCAGGCCGGCAGCGAACGGAAAGTCCCGCTGGAGCGCGACCAGCTCGTGGACCTCGGCATCCGCCCGGCTGACGCCGAGGTCTCGCAGGCGCTCCCAATGTCGCGTCCCGGCCTCGGTGCGCCACCGCTCGCGGAGCTGCTCGACTGTAGGTTCAGTGGTCATACGGATAGATCTGGATCCGTCGTCCACGACGACCGATGCGGAACACGGCCACGATCTGCTCGGGAAACACCCGAGCCAGGATCGCGAACTCCGTCTCCCCGGTGGTGTCGATCCCAGCGAAGGGCCGCGAGGGGTCGGCCGAGGGCACGCGCCCTTCGAGCTCGCGGGCGACATCCCAGCCGTCGACGTTTCGGAGTTCGAAGACGAAGCCGCCCTCGTCGGCCAACCCTGCGGCCAGTCGGAAATCGCGGGTGGTCCCGCGAAACGCCGAGTCCGTGGCGCCACCCACCCGACCAGCGCCGAGCTGGTGCGCGAGCAGATCCATGTTGGACCCCCGCTCGGGCAAGCCGTTTTCGATCCAAGCTCGTATGGTCGCCTCGTCGACATCGGTCCCGTGAAAGACGTTGGAGCCGAGACGCGTGGGTGCGATCTCGGTCCCGTCGGGCAGCGTGGCCATGCGAACTTCGGGCGCGGCTCCGGCGGGCGGGCGGGTATGCACGGTGGTCCTGCGGCCTCCGTCGTCGGTGTGGCCCTCGCTGCCCGGCACTCGGTCGAGCTCGACCTCGGCGTCCTCGTCCGCGAGCTCCGAGCGACGTGTCTCGATGTCGCGCGCATCACCTTCGTTCGGCACATGGTTGGGCGGTCCGTCCAAGTCCCTCAGGTCTCGCCGAGAGCCCCGAAAGCTGAAGATCGCGAGCCCCCCGGCGGCCGCCTGATTCGCGAAGAGGCGAATCATCCGAAGCATACGGTCCTGGGGCGTGGCTCGAGGGTCTTCGAGAATCCGCTGATACTCCTCGTAGGTCTCGTACGCCAGCAGCAGGCCCTCGGAGACCGAGGTCGCACTCTCGGCCATCACCACGTACCGCAAGCGCGCGACGTCGGGCGTCCGCCCCGGAGCACTCACCATGGCGCGTCGCATCCATCGCGCTCCCGCCAGACCGAGTAGGTTGCCCAACACGCCCACGAGATCGATCGAGTCGGTGGTGCTCCAGTTCCGCCCCTCCGTGACCCACCGCTGGTCGATGCTGATCACGCCCGCAAGCGAGCTGCTGCTCGTGGACACTACGAGCGCGCGTGCTGCCCACACCGCACGCCCGGCCAGGCCGAGCCCGAGCGAGACGGGCAAGAGCACCAGGCTCGCCCACGACAACCACCGGATCAGCGTGTCGGCATCGGTCTCGCCGTCGGTTCGGAAGCGGGTCTGGATCAACGGGGTCAGCTCCGTATCCGGGACTTCGACCGAGATGAAGCCTTCGGCGTAGCGATTCCCCCGGTTCCAGCTCTGGATCGCTTCTCGAATGGCCGTGTGGTCGTCGTTGGCCTCCCCGTCGTGGAAGGAGTTGCCGACATTGCCGTCCCGCGACGAGTAGTCCACGAGGCGCCAGCGACGTCGATTCCCCCGCCTCCCCATCGGCGAAAGAAACACGTGGAGGGCCTTTTCCTGCTGGGTCTCGGTGTTGAGATACCGCGCCTGGATCGGGATCCGTTCGAAATCATCCGTCGGCTCGAACAGCTCCTCCATCCGCTCTTCCTGGCGCCGGAGCCAACGCATCGTCCGCTCGTGTGCTTCTCTAACGGTGCGGCCTACCCCTCCCTCTTCAGCGATCTTCTCGAGCAGACCGATGTGGTTCCTGAGAGATTGCAGCTCGTCGGCGGGCTCCACCAACCCCTGCTCACGCATACGCCGGCCCATGGCATGCAGCGCGGGAACCAGCCCTACGGTCTGGAACGTGGTCGCCCAGTGGGCGCCGGGAGGCTCATTGTCCGTACGAGTGATCTTGCATGTGATCCGATGCCGGATGCTCGGCGGCGTCTCATCGGAGTCGGGGTCCTCGGCGTCCTCCCACGTGATCTCGAGACGGTTCCCCGCATACTCTCGCCGCCGCAGCGTGCTTTCCGAGAACGGAGTGATGATGAACCACTCGCGTCGGTATCCATCGGGCGAGTTCCGCGGAATCACCTGGGGCGGGTTCGTCAACGAATAGACGACCTTGGCCCCCGGGGTGACGAGCTCCTGGTTCGGCCGACGCAATAGCCGGGGTTCCCACGGAAAGGTCATGCCGCCCCTCCGCCCCGCTCGAGCCCCGCCTCGGCCAGCAGATGGCGAACGAGCCCGAGTTCTTCATCGTCGGCCACGGTGAGCCGAATGTCCTCCACCAGCCCCTCCCCGGAAAAGTCGTTGTAGTCGCGATCGTACGCTCCCTGCACCGCCTGCACGAGCTCGGGGCGCATGGAGAGCAGGTCGATGATGCTGCCCCGCTGCTCCTGCCCGAAGTCGTAGCGCAGCTGAGCCGCGACCCCTTTGATGAAGATGTCGTCGCGATCGGGGTAGCGCACCAAGTACCAGCCGGGTGGAGGGTCCATCACGTAGCCGACCCCGCGGGGCCCCAGCATGCCGCGCTGGGTGGACCCGTTCTCGAAATCGATCTCGAAGGCGGTGCCCCCGATGGGCAGCCCATCTTCCGTGATGAGCGAGACGTACAGCGGCTTCGCTGGTTGTACGGGCCACACATGCTCACGACCGGTAGACAGCCCGTGGAGCGCGAGGTCCCGCGGGATCCACAACACGCCCGGATCGGCGCGGTCGGTCAGGGCCGGCGCCCCATCGTCATCGAGGTCGACGCATCCGACCTCTTCCCGTAGCCGCTCCTGCACGATGTCCTCGTCGGTCGTCCCCCAGTTGAACTCCGCCAGGCGCTCCGCGGTGAGCCCGTGGGACTCCGCGATACCGTCGAGCGTCTCCCCCGTGCGGACGCGATGCGGAACGACCGAGATCAATGCCGGAGCGTCGCCGCCGGGCTTCTCGTCGTCGAGTGCTTCGTCGGGCGGCGGCCCGGAGGTCCGAACCAGCGCCGACGCCATGGTCACGCCCTCGTGTGCGCCCCTGACCGCACACGAGCCGCCCCGGATGCCATCGATGCGCACCTTGCCGTCCGCATCCGTCTGTACGCTCTGCACCCGTCCGTCCGAGAGCGTCAGCTCGAGGGAGACTCCGGCCACGCCCACGCCCGTTCGTCGGTGCACCACCTGCAACGCAAAGAATGTGGTCTGCTGCTCCGCGGGCTCCTCCACGGGCTCGGTCTGCGCGACCTTCAGCGTGGGCGGCCTCGACTGGTCCTCGAAGACGAGGAAGGGCGGCATGTGGTCGGAAAACGCATCCTGCCCGAGATAGCGACGCCACTGCCCTGGGGTCGCCCATGGCGATCGAAGGTGGCATGCGCTGGTCGGCGGGTGGCCGTCGTTGAGCACGAACTGCTCGAGCCGCTCGCGGAACCGCCAATCTCGCTGGTAGGCGAGTTCGACCTGCCACGCCGCTTGCAGCCCCGAAAGCCGCTTCCATGCCTCGGGAAGGGCCTGTCCCGACGAGCGCCCCTGGAGGTCGGCGTTCCTGACGATGACGAAATCGGAAGGGCTGGAGCGGAAGCGCAGAGTCTCCAGGCGAAGCGACATCGGCGTTGATCCAATACCATACCGATCGATGCAAAGCCGTCGAGGCGAACCGGACCCCCCCACGACGCTCGTTTGACATCCGGCCTCCCGCCGGTCAGGTTTTCGGCCGTGTCCGAGAAATCCATCCTGGCCGAGCTGGAGGCCCGCGCACAGACAGACCCGCACGCGTGCTACCAGCTGGCAGAGGCCCTGCTCACCGGTGACCACTGGGGCGTGACGATCACCAAAGACGAGCCGCGCGCAGCCCACTGGTACGGCAAAGCAGCTGAAGCGGGGCACCGAGACGCCCTGTACGAGCTCGGCTTCATGCACCTGCTGGGCGAGGGCATTCCCCACAACCCGGCCCGTGGCGTCGAGCTGATGATCGCCGCCGCCGAGCACGACTACGATGTACCCATGCGTGTGCTGGCCGACAGCTTCCGCACGGGCCAGTTCGGGGTGACCCCCGACGAAGCGCTGGCCAAGAAGTGGGCGGACCGGCTGGAGGCCCACCGCCGCGCGAACCCATCCGGCGACTGACGGTACGAGCGCGGCCGAGCCGTTGCGGCCTCGTCCGGGACTCCAAATGCTCTATGGGGTGACGAGGCCAGAAGGGGTTGCGGGCCCAAGCGACGCGATGGCGCTACGCCTCTTCGTCGACCTCTTCGATGGTCATCCGATATTCGATCATCATTTGCCCCCCGTCGTAGCTGGGGAACCGGTAGTCGTACATGGCCTGACGAGCGCAGGCGACCACGCTCGGATGATCGAGCCCGGGCGAGGGCTGCACCGAGACGGCCGCGACCCGCCCGTTGGGGCTGAGCTCGAAGTCGAAGTCGAGATCGCCACCACCGCTGAGTCGAGACCCGTCTTCGTAGCAGGCGGCCAGATCGACACATGCGAAGATCTGCCCCTGCACTCCCATGAGGTGTTGGTGCAGGTCGACGTCTTGGAGGCGCTGGTTGCCCCGGTTCATGTTGGAGGCTCGGTTGCGGCCGGCGTTGAACTCGGGGATGGTGCTGTCGACCAGGGTCTCGACGGCGGGGACCTCGTGCGGGAGATAGGGACAGCCCTCGGGCAGCTCGGTGTAGCTCGCGGCCGCCTCGCTGTGCTGGCGAATGGTGGAGGACTCGAACAGCTCGTTACAGTCCTCGGCCGGATTGCAGCCGGGATCGACCCAGGCGGACGACGGCTCTACCGTCGCCTCTTGCTGCCGATTGCAGCCGATCAGCGTACCGCCCACGGTCGCGACGACCATCAACATCGTTGTCACGCGCGTCATCGAAGCCAAAACCACCACAACCATGGCGCGAGTCGAGGGCCCGGTCGAGCTTTTGACACAGCAAGCGATCATTCTCGTAGGAGGCTGTGGGATGCCTCCTCCTCACGATCTGAACTCTTCGTAGGAACGCTGACGACCTCGGCGCGGCCTCAGCGGAACAACCATTCCCGGGCCGCGTCTTCGCTCGTGAAGATCTTGGTCTCCACGGGCGGGCGGTTGAGCTTGACGAAGAGATTGCCCGCGATCGCCGTCACCGTGCTGCCCTGCAGGAGCGCCACTCGGGTGGACAGATGCGCCGCGTCTTCTCCAGCGTACAGCGCCCTCGCCTCCGCGCTGATCGACGCGGGCTCGCGAATGTCGACCATGAGCGGATAGCGTCCGCCCTGATTGACGGTGGCAATATTCTCCAGGCTCACGCGTGCCGCGGCGGCATCGACGGTCGCGTAGCGCTTGATCTTCTGGACGGTCAGTCCGCCTTCTCGCCACGTCTCGAAGCACTCGGATTCCACCCGCTCCCCCGAACTCATGGCCCATAGGATACCAATCACGATGGTGTTGGGATCATCGGGTGCCGCTCGTCGCGAAGGAGGCCCAGTGCGATATCGACCCCAAAGCTCTACTTGTCGGAGTCGATGCCACACTCATCGAACGAGTGTATCGATCTGCGTTTGACTCAACACCGTCGGCAATTGGGGCGGGCTCGGCACTTCGCCGTGTTCGTGCTCGACGACGATCGACGCGAGCCATCCCGTCGGCGCGGGCAGGTCCCACAAACAAAGCCTGCGCCTTTCGGGCAACCCGGGTCGCAATACGATCCCATCGAGTGGGGCTTCGACCCCAATCGGGACGTCAATCGTCGCCAGACTTCGAGACAGCCCCGTGCCCAACGCTTTGATGACCGCTTCCTTGCGCACCCACAATCGATAGAAGGCATACGCCTGCTCAGCGGCCGAAAGTCGAGAGAACTCGATTTGTTCCGCACTCGAGGTCACGGTGCGGATCAACCCGGGAGTGACTCGAGCCGGACGTACGACGTCGATATCGACGCCCAAGCGACGCCGAGCACCGATCGCGAGCAGTCCCCACCCGCCCGCGTGACTGAGGTTGAACTCCACGGGATCGTCGCTCAGCCGAGGCTTGCCCTGAGGTCCCGTGTGCCATTGCAGCGAAGCGGGAGGTCGTCCGAGGTGCTGCCCCAACACACACCGTAAGACCGCGTGCGCGACGATGTATTGGACTCGCAGGTACGGGAACACGAAGCGATCCGCCCGCGCCCGCTCTTCGGGGTCGAGGCATCGCGAGAGCCGAGCGATCACCTCCGGGCTCGCCCACTGCCGGAACAGCCACAGCTGCGGACCCGTCATGACCCCCATGGGGTATCACGAGGTCCGGCGAAACCCCATCAGCAGCAGCGTCAGGGCCATCCAGGCGAGAGGCCGAGGCGCGCCGTCGATCTGGCAGCCGACGGCCGCGGCCGGCTCCGACGGCGAACCGGTCGGCACGGTGCTCGGTTCGTCTTCGTCGTCATCTTCCCGGGACTCGGTGCACCCACGGCCGCCTCGCTCCACCGTCACGTCGGGCGCAGGGTTCGACCCGACGCCACACAGATCCGACGAGACCCGGTGCCCTCCCTCGGGCGACGCACAGCCGGCCAGGAACACGACCGGCTCCGGCGAGTAGGCGACGAAGCTACGGCCCTGGGGATCTCGCGCCTCCGCCCGCAAGAACACCGCCTGGTATTCCAGCGACGACGGGGGCACGAACACCACCTCGAACTCGGATTGGTCGACCCCCTCGGCGAAGACCTCCCACGCGTCGTCTCCCCTCGCGTCGAGCTCGGCCGCCGTCACCCACGACAGCGACCACGCGGTACCGGCCATGCCCGCCATACACCCGCTGACCGTGATGCCTTCGTCGAGCCCCGCCACCACCTCCGTCAGCGGCCAGGAGATGGACACCGCCGGGCCGGCCGAGGCGTCGTCGCCATCGATGACACGGACGACACCATCCCGCGAAGTCCACGAGTTCTCGGCGGGCTCGTAGGTATGGCCCCAGACGACATAGCTTCCCGCCGAGACCTCCCGCGTGTCCCAGACCTCTCCCGCTGCGGTGGCTTCACACGAGATCGGCATGCGAGCGTCGACGGGCGTGATGGCGTGCGCACAGCCGGCCCACGCCTCGCTGTGCTCGAGGATCTCGGACGACGGCGGGCGCTCCAGCGTGGGGTCGGCCTCGGTCGCCGCCTCGACATCGGCGGCTGCGACCCACGACGGCAGCTCCTCCAGGGGCCCCGGCGATCGGCACAAGGCAAAGAACTGAAACGTCCGGCTGTCGGCGGGCTCGTCGGGGCCGGGGGCTCCGCTCTCGAAGGGAATGCCGACGTCGAAGCTCCATTCGGGGTCGCGCGACCGGTCGATCGTCTCGATGCAGCTCGCCCCGAGAAACGACGGAGGGACCCTCGCTCGCCCCGTATTGGCGGCGAGGGCCGGCCGCGGCGCCAGGACCACAGACGCCGCGACCAGGCCCCACCACGGGGACATCGAGCCCGCATTAGAAGATGATTCCACAGTTCCGATTGCTCAGTTGATCGATGGGATACGCGAGCACGAAATTGAAACACATCTCGTCATTCGTGCCTTCGCCGAACAGCACCGTCTCTTCGCCGGGGTTGTCGAAGACACATGTGCTCCTCAGCGTATCTCCCGGGTTCACCGTGATCGGAGCATCGTGCAGGTACATGCCCTGGCTCTCGTAGTCGAACACGGGGATGTCGGTCACCACTTCGGTGCCGGCGGCAAAGCGCTCGAGCACGGTCCGAAAACCACGCCCCAGCTTGTGCATGTGGGGGCTGCTCGCGATCAGGTGCATCGGGCCCGGCCACGAGAGGGTGGAGAGGAACCCGCAGGTACCCTTTTCCTCGTGCCCGACCGCTCCGGGCGGAATGGCGAGGCTGGTCGTGCCCAGGGTGAGGACGCCGGCCGTCTTCGGTCGTGGGTTGGGCGTACTGCAGAAGGCAACGCCGCTGGAGTCGAAGGCATCGGAGTAGTTCGCCGAGTTGTTGTAGTGAATCTGCAGCAGGTACCAATCGTTCGGCGTGCCCAGCTCCAGGCCCACGTCGGGCGGCAGGATCACGTTCTCGCCCCCCGGGGCCCAGCCCGCCACGAACTCGGTGGAGATCTGCAGGCCGACGTCGCAGGGGATGACCGAGCCGTCTTGATAATTGCCCGAGTCGGCCCGGTAGAGGATCCAGTGGTGCACCACGCGTTGGTCGTCGATGATCGGCGCCCAGGCGGTGGCTTGCTCGCCCGCGGCGAAGGGCGAGCGGAACACGAAGCACTGGTACAGGTTGTCCGCCCCCTGCTGCGGCACGGCGTAGGGCTGCTGCAACGAGCCATGCGCGTGTGCGGTCATCTGCTGGGTGACCTCGCAGGGGAGGTGCTCGGGGCCCACGTCGACAT
The DNA here is from genome assembly GCA_039028615.1 of Myxococcota bacterium. Lineage (GTDB taxonomy): Bacteria > Myxococcota_A > Polyangia > Nannocystales > Nannocystaceae > Paraliomyxa. The sequence continues at coordinate 189,203 of JBCCHT010000027.1, forward strand.
CGCTGCCGTCGGGGGGAGGCTCGTCCCCGCAGCGTTGTTCCGAGCGCTCGGCCCCTTGGTCGATCCACTCGAGGATCACCGCGGCATCCTCGTCGGTGATGTCACCGTCGGGCGGCATCATGCCGACCTCGGCCGTCATGCGCTCGGCCATCAGCTCGTAGACGGGGCGCGTCGGGTCGCTGCCCGCCGGGACCTTGAGCTCGTCGTAGCGCGTGAGCGGCATCGGGGCGCCGAAGGCCGGCGCGGCGCCATGACACTCGCCGCAGCCGCGCGCCAGCGCATCGCGAACGTCACACGGCAAGCCGTGGTCGGCCGTGTCCCCGGCCGAATCGGCGCCTCCGGGCTCGTCGGGATCCGGCTCGTCCTCGTCGCCATCGTCCCCCACGGAGCCGCCTTCGTCTCCGCCCGCGCCCCCGCCCCACGGTCCGCAGCCTCCGAAGGCGGTGCAGCGAGGATCGTCGGGCTCGGCCGCGAGGCAGCCGCCCATCAATCCCGCAAACGTCAGTATCAGCAGTCCCCTCAGCCGCATGCCGAAGGACACTGCAATCGACGTGCCTGGGCCACAGCGGCCGGTTCACCGCGAGTTCGGCCGCACAGGCCGAATGCGGCGAGCAAGTTGCCCAGGTGCTCCCCCGGGCAATTGGGCAACTTGCCCGCGCAACGCAGCGCTCAGCGTCCGTTGAAACGGGGGGCCCGCTTACCCAAGATCGCGTCCACGGCCTCTTTGTGGTCCTCGGTGTTCTGCACCATGCCCTGGAAGCTCGCGGCCAGCTCGAGCGCCGTGTCGATGTCGAGATCCCAGCTGCGATAGGCGGCGCGCTTGGTCAGCTGCACCGCCAGCGGAGCATTGGCCGCGATCATCCGGGCGCGGGACTTGGCCTCGTCGAGCACGGCCTCGCGCTCGACCGCCGCGTGCACCAGCCCCATGGACAGCGCCTCGTCGGCCAGCACGATACGACCGGTCAGCACCATCTCGAGCGCGCGGGAGAACCCGATGGTGCGCGCCAGGAAGTAGGCCCCGCCGTCACCCGGCACCAAGCCGACCTTGACGAAGGTCGAGCCGAGCTTGGCCTCCTTGGCGGCCACCCGAACGTCGCACATGCAGGCCAGGTCGAGCCCGGCTCCGATCGCGGCGCCATTGATCGCGGCGACGATCGGCTTGTCGCAGGCGGCCAGCCGCCGCGGCACCCGCTGGATCCCCTCGATGTACTGCCGACGCAGCGCGACCGGGCCGCCTTCGAACATGCCGCTGCCGTCGCGCATGCGCTTGAGGTCGCCGCCCGCGTGAAACGAGCGCCCCGCTCCAGTGAGCACGATGCATCGCACCTCGGCGTCGGCCTCCGCCGCATCGAACGCGCGCACCAGGCTCTCGACCATCGCCTCGCTATAGGCGTTGCGTGCGTCGGGCCGGTCCAGAGTGATGATGGCGAGCTGGTCGTCGCGTTCGTAGCGGAGGTCCTGGAACTCCATGGCGCGTGCAATACCACGGGTTCGCCCGTCGGGGCATCGCGGTGGCCAAGCCCACCTGCCCGTGGTCCAATGCCGACGTGACCGATCCCGTCCAGTCCGATGTCCCGACCGTGGGCGTGGACACGGAGCCCCAGGATCGCGACGAGGGCCACGCCCTCGCCGAGGGCACGAAGATCGGTCGCTACGTGGTCCTCGACGTGGTCGGGCACGGCGGCATGGGGGTCGTGATGGCCGCGGTCGACCCCAAGCTCGCCCGCAAGATCGCAATCAAGCTGCTGCACGCGGGCACCCCCGCCGACGCTCAGACCCGGCTGCAACGCGAAGCCCAGGCGCTCGCTCGCCTGGCCCACCCCAACGTCATCCGCATCCACGACGTGGGCACGCACGAGGGCCGGGTGTTCATCGCCATGGAGCTCATCGAGGGTCAGACCCTCGCCGAGTGGCTCGCCACCGAGCCCACCTGGCGCGAGACCCTGCGCGTGTTCGGTCTCGCCGGGCAGGGGCTCGCAGCCGCCCACGCAGCGGGCCTCATCCACCGCGACTTCAAGCCCTCGAACGTGCTGATGGGCAAGAACGGGCAGGTCAAGGTCACCGACTTCGGCCTCGCCCGCGCCCAGGGTCCGAGCGCTTCGCCGCAGGCCGATGACGACGCCACCGAGTCCCTGCACGACCTCGATGCCTCCGCGCTCGAGTCCACGCTGACCCGAACCGGAGCGCTGGTGGGTACGCCCGCCTACATGGCCCCGGAGCAGCTCGAGCGGGGCGCCATCGATCCGCGCTCCGATCAGTTCAGCTTCTGTGTGGCGCTGTACGAGGGCCTGGCCGGTCGACGTCCCTTTGCCGGGGGTACGCCGTGGGACATCGAGGCCTCGATCCTCGCCCAGCGCTTCGCGGTGGGGTTCAGGCCGGGCATCCCGAGCGGCGTGCGACGAGCCGTCCGACGCGGTCTGCTGGTCGACCCCGCGCAGCGCCACCCCGACCTGGTCAGCCTGCTCGATGCGCTGCAGCGAGGCCGTACCGCCGGTCGCCGCCACGCGACGTGGGCCGCCGCCATCGCGCTGATGGGCGTGGGTGTCTGGTGGGCGCAGCCCAGTCCTCCCCCGGCTGCGGCCGAATACTGTGCGACGGTGGCAGAGCGCTTGGTCGGCGTCTGGGACGATGAGCGTCGCGAGCGAGCCGCCAAGGCCTTCCACGACACCAACCTGCTGTACGCCGACGGCACCTGGGTCGCGGTGCGAGACGAGATCGATCGGCAAGCGAGCGCGTGGGTCGACGCGCAGCGCCAGGCCTGCGAAGCCAAGGCCGCCCTGCCTTCCGTCACGGAGGGGGCGAGCAACGACGAGGCCCAGGGCATCGACCGCCAGATGGTCTGCCTGCACCGTCGCTTCGCGGAGATCCGGCAGCTGGGTGATCTGTTGGTCGATGCCGACGAAGAGCTGGTCGAGCGAGCCCCTCGCGCCGTCGAGGCCCTGGGCTCGGTCGCGGCGTGCACCCGGGATCAATCGCTGTCGATCGGAGAAGGGCCCGCCGCCCTCGTCCACGCCGAGGCCCTGGCGTCCATCACCGTGCTGCAAGAAGCGGGGCGCTACGAGGAAGCCCTCGAGGCCGCCGCGGCGTCTCGTGAACGCGCCGAGTCGGGACCACGCGCAATGCAGGCCGAGGCCGCGTTCGCCCACGCGCGCGCGGCCGAAGATGCGGGCAAGCACGAAGAGGCCGAGCGCAGCTTCCACGACGCGTTCTCGGCCGCGGTAGCCAGCGGGCACCACGAGGTCGCGATCCGAGCCGCGCTGGGCCTCGCCGTGCGTAACTCGAAACGCTCCAAGCCACGCTTCGACGAAGCGGAACGCTGGACGGAGCACGCCCGGGCCTCGCTGGACCAGTGGGAGCCACAACGGAAGTACTCCGCGGACATCGAGAGCGTGCGCGCTCAGATCGACCTGCGCCGCGGAGAGCAGGAGGCCGCGCTCGAGCACGGCGAGCGGGCGCTGGCCTTGCGCACCGACGAGCTGGGGGCCGACCACTACCGCCTCGCCAGCTATCACAACAACCTGGGCAACATCCTCGGCGACCTCCAGCGGCTCGACGAGTCCATCGATCACATGCTCGTCGCGCTCGAGCTCGAGAAAGGGCAGTACGGAGCGCGTCACCCCCGGGTCGGTCGGGCGCTGTCGGCCCTGTGTGCCAGCTACTCCGATGCCGGGCGCCTCGAGCCCGCGATCGCGTCGGGGACCGAGGCGGTGGAGCTGCTTCGCTCTTCGGTGGGCGAGCGACACCCCTTCCTGGGCTCGGCCCTCATCAACTTGGGCACCGCGTACTCTCGATCGGGGCGGGAAGACGACGCCGAGCGCAGCTTTCTCGACGCGCTCGCCAACGTGGAGGCCGTCAACGGTCCCAAGCACCGTCGGGTGGGGCTGGTGCTCAACAACCTCGGGGTGCACTACGAGCTGCGGGGGCAGCTGGCCGAGGCCGAGCGCTACCATCGGCGAGGCGTGGAGGTCTTCCAGGCCGCCCTCGGTCCCGCTCACCCCACCACCGCGGTCGTCATCTCGAACCTGGCGAGCGTGCTGGTCAAGGAGCGCAAGCTCGACGATGCGGAGACCCTGCTCCGCGAGACGCTGGCCACGCTCGAGAGTCGCCTCGGCCATGAACATCCCGACGTGGCCCTGCCCATGGGGCTGCTCGCACAGATCCTGGTCGAGCGCGAGCGCATCGACGAAGCCCTGCCGATGCTCGAGCGCGTGTTGGTCTTGCGTCAGCCGGGTGCGGCTCCGCCGTCCGAGGTCGCCGACGCACACTGGGCCCTGGGCAACGTGTTGTGGGACACCAACAAGGACCGCACGCGGGCGATCGAGCTGGTGGAGCGGGCCAATGTGCTCTACACCGAGCTGGGCGGTGCATGGGAGCGTCGCGTGGTCGAGACCCAGGCGTGGCTCGACGAGCACAGCACCACGGCCCGCGCTCAGTAGATGAAGGCGTCGTCGCCGTGGGTCACGGTGACGACCAAGACCGTGTCTCCCACCGTCTCGGCCGGCATCGCCGCGTAGGCGGTCGCGATGCTGGCCGCGTGCATGTCGGAGTAGGCGATGACGTGGAGGATCTGCTTGACCCACTCGTGGCGGGGCGCGACGTTGGCCGTGCTCGCGACCACGTCCTCGAACTTGCCGAGCAGCAGCTCGTTGGCCTGCTCGACGGTGTAGGGGTCCTCGAAGGGGAACCCGATGGCCCGGGTGACGCTCACGCCCACGGTGAGTCCATCGATCTCGACGAGCAGGTCGGTCTTGGTCCCCATGTCGTCGAGGTACTGCACCTCGCCCTCGGTCGCGAGCAGGCTCGCCCCTTCGCACCGCGCCAGGACCTCGTAGGCGATGACCTCGGAGTGCAGCGAGCTTCCGCCCAGGTTCCCCGCATCGAAGACCTCTTGGCCGCCGGGCGTGAGTTCGTCGTAGTCGAAACCCAGCTCGCGGAAGTCGATCGATCCTTCGAAGGTGAAGGGGCTGCTCGACTCGAGCTCCATCGCATCGATGAGGCCACACTGCCCCTCGATGACCCCGAGTCCGCCGTCGTCCCCGGTGGACTCGCCCGAAGAGCCCTCGGTCGTCGCCCCGCTCGTGGTGGCGGTGGTGCTCCCCGTGTCGGCGGCGTCCGTGCTCGTGCCCGAGTCGGACGTCGCGACGGCGGTGGTGTCCCCGGGGCCAGGCCCGGTGCTGCCTCCGGTCGTGCCGGCATCCGTGCCCGGGGTCGGCGCGCTCGTGCTGCCCGTCTCGCTGGAGCTCCCCGAGGACGAAGTCGAGCCGGACTCGGTGGTGCACGCGAACGCCAGCCCACCGACCCACGGGAGGAGTCGTCGCCATCGGGAGGAAGTCACCCCGAAAGCTTGGCGCGGCGGTGCCCGGGATGGCAAGCGACAGGTTCGTCGCCTCATCCCGGGCTCCGAGCGTGCGGGGCTCAGCCCGCGGACAGGACCTCGCTGGCCGCAGCCAGGCCGGCCCCGGCGGGAGCGGAATGCCCCTGCCCTCGCAGTGCCTCCTCGAGACCGGCGAGCAGCAGCATCAGGTTGCGACGCGAGCACGACGCGCCCATCAGACCGATGCGCCAGATCTTGCCCGCCAAGGGACCCAGGCCTCCCGCGATCTCCACCCCGTACTCGGCCATGAGGTGCGCGCGGACCTTGGCCTCGTCGATCCCCTCGGGGACCTTGGCCGCGGTGAGCGTGGGCAGGCGATGCTCGGCCGCGACCAGCATCGGCACACCGAGCGCCTCGAGTCCGGCCCACAGCGCCTGCGCCGTCTTGGATACCCGCGCCACCCGAGCCTCGAGCCCCTCTTCTTCGATGATGTTGAGCGCCTCGTGCATCGCGTACACGAGGTTGATGGAGCCGGTGTGGTGGTACTTGTGCGGGCGCTCCCACACCGCGAGGTTGCCGTGCAGGTCGAGGTACCAGCTGGCGCACTTGGTCTTGCGCGCGCGCACCACATCCATCGCGCGAGCGCTGAAGGTCACGGGAGACAGACCCGGCACCGCGCTGATGCACTTTTGGGCGCCGGTGTAGACCACGTCGACGCCCCAGTCGTCGGTGCGGAACTCGGTGCCGCCCAGCGAGGCAACGGTGTCGATCACCAGCAGCGCGCCGTGATCGTGGGCGGCCTTGGCCAGCTCGGGGATGGGCTGGCGGACACCGGTGGAGGTCTCGCCGTGCGGCGCACAAACCACCTTGACGCCGGACATCCCCGCGAGCTTGGCCTCGATGGCCTCGGGCGAAGTGGGCTGGCCCCACGGGGCCTCGACCACGTGCACCTCGGCCCCCGCCCGCTCGGCCACCTGCCGCATGCGATCACCGAAGTACCCGTGCACGCCCGCCACGACCTTGTCGCCGGGCTCGAGCACGTTGTACAGCGCGGCCTCCATGGCGGCCGTGCCCGCACCGGTCACCGCGAGGGTCTCGGCGTTGTCGGTCAAAAAGAGCCCGCGCAGCTGATCTTGGAGCCGCTCGAGCAGCGCGGTGTAGCTGGCGTCGAGATAGCCGACGGTCGGTCGCGCCAGCGCGCTGAGCACTCGAGCCGGCACATCGCTGGGCCCGGGGCCCAGCAAGACTCGGGCGGGAGGATCGAAGCGGAACTGCGCGGGAGTCTTGGCGTCGGACATCTGCGCCGGATCATTCGAACGAGACCCGACGCCTGTCAAGTCGCGGCTCTTCGCCGCAACGGCCGCGTTTCGGCGCCCGCGCTCTTTTCACCTCAACGTGAGGGATCGAAGCCTGCGTATTCAATGCCCGCGAGCTCGGCCACGTCGCGCTTCCACGAGGTGACGTCGTCGCGCGAAAACTGACCGAGGTGCGAGTGCCCGCACGCGCGCGCCAAGACCTGCATCAGCTCCGTCGCCGCGCCCAGGAAACGCGTCAGGCGCTGTGCCGCGGCGTCGACATCGAGACGGGCGCGCAGCTCGGGCTTCTGCGTCGCGATGCCAGCCGGACAATTGTTGCTGTTGCACATGCGCGCGGCAACACACCCCACCGCCTGCATCGCCGAGTTCGCGATCGCGACTCCGTCCGCCCCGACGCACATCGCCTTGACGAAGTCCTCGGGCATGCGGAGGCCACCGGTCGCGATCAACGTCATGTACGGGGCGTGCTCGTCGAGGTAGTGCCGCGCCCGGGCGATGGCCGCCATCGTCGGCACCGAGATATGGTCGCGGAAGATCTTCGGCGCGGCCCCGGTCCCTCCGCCCCGACCATCGAGGATGATGTAGTCGGCGTCCGCCTCGATCGCGAACGCGATGTCCTTCTCGATGCGGTTGGCCGACAGCTTCATGCCGATGGGGATTCCCCCGCTCACCTCGCGCACGCGATCCGCGAAGCGGCGGAAGTCCTCCGGTGTGGTCAGGTCGGTGAAGGTCGCGGGGGAGATGGCAGAGGTGCCCGGCGTCAGCTTGCGAACCTCGGCAATCTTGCCCACGACCTTGTTGCCCGGCAGGTGCCCCCCCGTGCCCGTCTTGGCCCCCTGCCCTCCCTTGAAGTGAAAGGCCTGGACCTTGGTGAGCAGAGACTCTTCGTAGCCGAACTTCGCCGAGGCCAGCTCATAGAAGTAGCGGCGGTTGCTGGCCTGTTCCGTAGGCAGCATCCCGCCCTCGCCCGAGCAGATGCCCGTGCCCGCCCCGTCGGCGCCTCGCGCCAGCGCGACCTTGGCCTCCTCGGACAGCGCCCCGAAGCTCATGTCCGACACGAAGATCGGGATCTCGAGCCGCAGCGGCTTGCGAGCGCGCGGCCCGATGACCAAGTCCGTGCCCACCTCGGCGTCGTCGAGCAGGGGCTTGGTGGACAGCTGCCCCGGCAGGATCTGGATGTCGTCCCACTGCGGCAACGTGGGCCGCGGCACGCCCATCGCCGCGACTTCGCCGTGGTGACCGGTGCGCGACAGGCCATGGGCGGCCAGCTCGTGGATCCGCGCGACGGTGGGCTCTTCGGGGGTCGGGACCGCGGCCGGGGGCCCATCCGAGGGCAGCACGGGCAAGTGCCCCTTCTCGTCGATGCGCGCGTGGGTGCCATCGCAGAAGGGCGGGTTGCTGCTGCGCTTGCACATGCACAGGTAGGACTCGCCGTCCTCCTCCGCGGTGAACATGACCGGGGCGAACCCGGTCCCCACGTGCGAGCCGTCGCAAAACGGCTGGTTGTTCGAGCGGCCACACGCACACCACGCGTAGCTCTCGCCCTTGGTCAACGTGACGCCCTTGGGCTTCCGCCCCGCAATCTGCGGCGTCTCCCCTTGCTCCCCTGTGCTCGCCATGGCCCCAAGATGGCACGAGGAGCCTTCATTCGGCGGACCACGGGCGGGAAGCAGCTTCCCACCCGTGGGTCACGGGCCGAGCTACTTCACGGGCCAGATGACCTGGGTCTTCCAGTCCTCGGGGTTCGGCACCTCTCCCGGATCGGTCAGGTAGACCTCGCGCGGCGGGGCGCTGCTCTCGAGCCCGTGCTCGTGCAGGTACTGCTCCACCGCGGCGTGGGCATCTCCCAGCCCATCGTATGCGCCGCTATGGATGGTGACCGCGGCGGGCCCGGCCGGGTGCACGCAGACCTCGATGTCGTCGGCGCCCACCGACCCCGCCTTGACCGGCATGCCCGCGTGAAAGGTCACCATGCCCGGCCCGTGCTTGACGTAGACCGTCGTGGGCGGGCCCACCATCTCGATGCCCTCCTTCATGGCGTACTGAAAAATGGCAGGGAGGATCTGGGCCAGGTGGGCGGAGACCTGGGCGTGCTCGCAGCGGGCCGCCTTGTACAGGAAGGTGATCTCGGGGAAGTCCTGTTGGGTGATGTCGTAGTTCATGACCGGGTGACCTCGGGTTGCGGAGGGGTTTTGGAGCGATGCACGGAACAGCCCGATGCACGGGCCCACGTGGGTGATGAGGGAAGAGTGGAGGCCGTCGACGATCCCCGAGCCGGCGTACTCGGCCCGGAACTCGGTGGGCGGGCGGTCGAACTGGCCGACGAAGGCACGCGTCAGACCCTCGTGGCTCTCGAAGCCCACGCGAATGGCGATGTCGAGGACGGTGTCATCGGTGGTGAGCAACAAGACCGCCGCATACTCCAGGCGGAGGCGCTTGGTATATTGCTTCGGGCTCTCCCCTACCAAGCGGGAGAAGGCACGCTGGAAGGTGGAGGCGGAACGTCCAGACTGACGGGCGAGCGAGGCCAACGAGTGTCGCTCGTCCCGCGAGCGGCTCAGCTGCGCCAGGACGGGCAGCAGCTCATCGAGCGTCGTAGCCACGTGGCGACCCTAGCAGACGCGGTCGCGCCGACCTTGACCGTTCTTGCAAAACGACCCGCGAACAATTGTGTCGAGTCGGGACGCTTCGTATCGTGCGGGTCCCCCGTGCAACCCGACGCTACCGACGACACTCGCGCCCGCCTGGACACCAAGAGCAACCGCATCTGGATGCTCGTGTCCCTGGCGATGGCCAGCGGCGGCATCACGCTGGTGGTGCTCGGCCTGCGGCGCGACTGGGGCTTCGTGGCCGTGTTCTGGAGCAGCGTGCTATCCGTGCTCGGCCTGGGCTGGGTGGTGGGGCTGCTCAAGGGCGGCGGCACGGCCGTCGCCGCGTGCCCGCACTGCGGCGCGCACATGACCTTTTCCCATATCGCGTCGGCACGCACCGAGCAGTGTGAATCCTGCGGGCAGTGGTCGGCCGGCACCGAGCGGATGGAGCCCCTGGCAGCCGATCATGTCGCCGGCCTGCCCGTGTTCTCCGCTCCGGTTCCCGAGCACGAGGTTCGCTGGCCCACCAACGACAGCGGCATGCAGCGCTGCCCCGTCTGCGATGGGCCCTCCGTCCGCGGCATCGAGCTCCAGGCCTCGAGCGTGCTGGGCAGTGCGTTCGCGGCCCTGTCCCCCATCAGCATCCAGCGCGTCGAGTCGATGCGAGTGCCGGGGTGCCGAGAGCACGACGACGGCGTCATGCTGGACATGGACGAAGACGACCGCGGGGTGGTGCTGCTGTTTCGCTCGTGGCGCTACTTCAACGACTTCGTGGCCCTGAACGCGGAGCCCCCCGAGGACACGATGAGATCGCAAGTCCAACCCCTCACCGAGTTCCTCCAGGACAACCGCCGCCCCGTCGACCTGCGCGCGCCCGAGACCTGCCCCATGCATGCCTGCCCCGTGCTCACCACCATGGGCTGGGTCTCGCGGATGGACCTGCTGCCCTCGGGTGACTGGATGGACGATGCGGCTCGTAACCCGGTGTGCCTGGAGCTGGGCCACCACGTCGACAAACCTCGCCGAGGCAACCACGACCACCAGCGCGTCGCCTGGTGCCCTCAGTGCGAGGCGGGCATGGCCCAGCTCCAAGCGGCGCGCCACGGCACCTAGGGAGAGCGTACGGCGTGGCTCGGCGATGCGAGCCACGCCCTTGCCCACCGCTATTGGGTCGGCGGCGGCGGACAGGTCATGCTGCCCGCCGGGCACACCGCGAACTGGCCCATCATCCCGCCGTCTTCGTGCGGGAGGATGTGGCAGTGATACATGTACGCCGCGTCGGCGATGCCTCCCGGCCCCTCGGGGTCGTTCGCGAAGTCGGAGAACTGGCCGATGAAGCGTAAGTCCTCGCCCGGCGGCACCATCACCGTGTCCTTGGGGCCCGCCTCCCACGGCTCGGGCGCCACGGGGGCCATCGGACCCGGGCCGTCCGGATCGCGATCGAGGATGTGGAAGTGGATGTCGTGGATGTGGAAGGGGTGGCCGAGCGGAGTGAGGTTGGTGAGGGTCCAGACCTCGACCGCGTCTTCCTCGACGTACTCGTCGATCACCATCATGTCCATCTGATTGCCGTTGAGTTCGAAGCCCATGGCCGGCGGCACCGCCACGGTCATCACCATCGGATGCGGCACCGCACCGACCTCCGAGGGGATATCGGCGGGGACCAGAGCATCGGGCATCGTGGTCGTGCCGTTCTCGGTCGGGCCCTCGACGTCGAAGCGGATGACGTCGAAGTCCGTGCCCTCGACGCCCATCATCATCGGGTTCGGACCGCCGATGATGTCCATGGGAAGCTCGCTGTTGTTGGCCCGCAGCGTCACCGACTCGCCCTCGTCGCCCGACAGGTCGACCAAGATCTCGAAGCGCTCGCCCGGTGAGTGCCTCAGGCTGGTGACCGCCACGGGGGCTTCCAGCAGGCCGAGGTCGTTGCCGATGACATGGAAGGTACGCCCGTCGGCGAACTCGAGGTTGAAGGTCAGCTCGAGCGAGCCGTTGAGCAGGCGCAGGCGCACCATCTGGGCCGGCACCTCGCGGTAGGCTTCCGCGGCGCCGTTGACCGTCATCGTGTTGCCGCGAGGCGCGTCCTGGAGCACACCGTTGTCATCGAGCTGCTTGTCCTGGAGCACGAGCGGGAGGTCGTCGATGCCGTACTCCCGGGGCAGGTCGAGGGCCGCTTCGACGTCGTCGCGCACGATGATGAAGCCGGACAGCCCGATCCGTACCTGGTTGGCCGTGTCCTCGTGAAGATGCGGGTGGTACCACATCGTCGACGCCGCGTTCATCACCTCGAACGCCGGCTCCCAGACGCCGCCGCCCGCCGCGATCATCTGGTGCGGGCCACCGTCGTTGGCGGGAGAGACGTGAGCGCCGTGCCAGTGGGTCGTGCTCGGACCGGCGAGCTCGTTGGTGACGGAGATGGTGATGTCCTCACCGTCCACCCACACCATGGTCGGTCCCAGGATGTCGCCGTTGTAGCCCGCGGTGTCGCTGGGCTGGCCATCGGCGGTGAAGGTGTGCGTGCCCTCGTCCATCACGAGCTCGAAGTCGTTCCCCTCGAGCAGCTCTGGAATGATGATGTTGCCCTGGTAGCCGTCGTCCTCGCCGCCGGACGAGGTCGAGTCGTCCTCGGTCTCACCGGGATCGGTCGTGGTCGCGCTGGTGGAATCCGCGACCGCATCGGTGGTGTCCACTCCACTGTCGGTCGTCGAGGTCAGTGGGGTCCCGGCCGTCGTGTCGCTCCCGTCGGAGCCGGTCGTCGCCGAGTCGTCACCGCAGGCCGCCGTGGCCAGTAGCAGCGCCGCCCCGATGAGCAGCTTGGGTGGGGGGCGGACGAATGAAGTCCAGCCGGAGGAAACCAAGGGGGAATCTATGAGAGTGGCCATCGGCGAGCAGCGTAGCAACGGCGAGGGGCCGTGTTCGCTCCTTCGCCGTACACAAGGTGGGCCACTCATGTCGCCCCTCGCCCTGTCGCGGGAAGGTGTCTCGACCGTGCTGCTCGTCTCGCAGTCCACTCGATTCCAAGGAGGGGAACGCTGCTCCGGTGATGTTCTTTCCAAAAGAAACGATGTAGCTCCAGCGAGGGCGAGCCACCTCGAGGGGCGCGGAACGTCGATTACCGGTGCATGCAAATACGACCTGCGTATTTCGCAGTGGAGACGCAGGCAGTGTCGCAACCGATGTAGCGCCGCAACTGAGCGGTCGATTTCGAACGGCGGCCGCGCCAAAGACCGAGTGCGCAGATGGTGCTCGCCCGTAGGTGCGAGCCGCATCCTCCCCCGAGGGAACGAGACGTCGGTGCTTCCATTCGCAGCGGCGCCCGACTCGATCGGCAAGTCGTCACCCCTCGTCGAAAAAATCGTTCGCCGACCGACACCGTGAAGCCGACGTCACGGTCGAGCACGGCAAGGGGTTTCGCACCGAGTCATCACGTTCGCGATCGACGATCGACGATCGAAAAATTCTCGCCTCCCGATCGAAGGAGGAACGACCGCGTCGGTGTGACCCAACACGACGAATTGCTCTCACTCACCGTGCATTGGAGCCCGAGGCATCGCAGCCGCTGGGCTCCTTTTTTTTGGTTCGAGATTCCACGCGTCGCGAAAAGCCCGTGCAACTGTCCCCACGACGACGTTTCGTAGGCGTTTTGCACTTCTCTTCACGACGCGGTGACGAATGGCGCTCTCGCAGCACTATTAGTACACGAGCCCGACAATGAAGCCGGGTGAGTGGTCGCTCTTCTCCGAATGGTCGTAGAAGCGCAAGTCGTAGTCCCATCAACTACCCGAAGGAAACAGGTAACCGGAACACGATTGACGACCCACCATAGCCGGTAAACGAGAGGAACCTTCGCGTTCACGACCGAGTCGTGCCATTCGCACGATGCGATCGAGACGTCGATCTGGACCCGACCACGACTCTCAGTGCTCGCGTGAGCGCTGAATCGGGGTCGCTACGGCCTCTTGCGCGCCGGATCTGACCGATGCGCCGCTTTTCGGGCGTGTCGTGCAGGTTGCCGGCTGCATGGGCGCAGTGGAGTCGGTCACGTTCGCTCTGCGCCACGCTGAACAGTGCAACATTCGAATAGTGGAACTGCCACCTCCATTGCCGCTCTGATCTTCGCCGCCAGCTTCGCCACTCCGACAGTGGCACAAGCCAACACTGGCGCATTCGATGAAAACAATGCGACTCCGGCAATGGCACAAGCGTCCGTCCTCACGAAGGTCGATAGCCCCCCGCTGCCCGGCGATCCCTCGGGCGCGTGCAGCAAGTGCCGTGCGAGCACGATGACCGTCAATGGCCAGAACGAAGCCGACATCGAGCTGTACTACCAGGACGATGGCCAGAGCACCACGGCCGACCTGCAGTTCGACCTGCACCTCAAGGACGGCTCGTGGCAGTACGTCACCATCTACAACCAGCAGCTCGTGGACCAAACGTCGACCAGCCACACCATCGAGGGCGACAGCAGCTGGAACTGGGATGATGTCGAGGAGGTCTATGTCGAAGTCGTGCCCGGATAGTGCCAGTCCTCCGCCCGCCCGTGTCAGGGTACATAGACCCGATAGTGAGCGATGGCTTCGGCTCTCATGCCGTGGTCGAGCGCCCAGCGTAGCCCATGAGCCATCCATTGGCCGGGGTCGGTCTCCGCCTCGGATCCGAGGCGCTGATGCAGGCCTCGACCCAGCACGTACGCATCGGCCGACTCCACGACGCGGGTGCTCGCGATGACGACGCGAGTACCCGCGCCGAGGAACGCGGCGGCGAGGCTGAGCCCGCCGCGGCTGGTGCGATCGTCGGTGACACCACTGGCACACGCCATGAGGACCACGGAGCGAGGAGCCGTGGGCATCATGAGGATGTCGGGCACCTCGAGCCGACTCACCCCATCGAGCGGCAGGTACGAGGGCTCCGAGGCCGCGCCGCCGGGATACGGAGGCCACAAGCGCAGGCGCCGAGCCTCCGGCGCGTCGGAGTAGTAGCCATGACCCACGTAGTAGAAATGCTCGTTGAGCCCGAGCTGCTCGCGAATCTGTACGGCTTGCCCGTGGCTGGTGTCGAAGCGCTTCACCGCCCGGGTCTCGCTGGCCAGCAGCTCCTCCACCGCCAGCGCCTCCGCCGGAGCGCCCCCGGCTTCGTCGTCACTCAAGATGAGGGCACCGCCTCGAGCGACCGTGCCCGTCCATCCCGCGGTGGGAAGGTCGAGACCGTAGACGACCGGGCGCTGCAGGATGAGCGGCTCCCCGCGCCACGGGAGCGCATGCACGGGGATCGAAGCCCCCGGCCCGCTCGAGAGCACCCGTATCCGCTCGGCGCCGTCGAGCGCTTCATCCAAGGGTCCCAGTAGCTGGGTGGCGACCCGGGCGGGGTCGACCACGCCCGCGGGCAGCGCGAGGGCGCGATGCACCACCCCCCCCACACCCCAGGCCCGGCCGGTCAGCTCGCCCCCCCC
>JBCCHT010000028.1:0-188234 GCA_039028615.1 Myxococcota bacterium
GCACGCCAAGCTCGCCGTCCGCGACTTCATCCGCACGCTCAATCGCGAGCACGGCACCACCGTCATCCTGACCACCCACGACATGGACGACATCGAGGCGCTGTGCACCCGGGTCTTGGTGATCGACAAGGGGTTGATCTCCTGCGACGGCGACCTGCCCTCGCTGCGGGCCCGCGTCGGCGGACAGCGGCGCATCACCGTCGACCTCGCGCACCAAGGGCCGGTGGAGGTCGAAGGCGCCACCGTAGTCGAGCGCGAAGGACACCGGGTGGTGCTGGACTTCGATCCCGAGCGCACGCCCCCGGCAGCCCTCGTCGCCCGGCTCACCGAGCGCTACGCCGTCCGGGACCTGCTGATCGAAAACCCGCCCATCGAAGAGATCGTGACCCGGCTGTACGACGACGTGAAGGGCGGCGACGGATGAGGGCCTACCGCGCCACCTTCAGCGCCAAGTTCCGAGCTCTGCTCCAGTACCGCGCCGCGGCGGCGGCCGGGCTCGCGACGCAGGCCTTCTTCGGCCTGCTGCGCATCATGATCTTCACGGCCTTCTACGCGTCGGCCTCGGGCCCGCAGCCCATGACCCTGCCCGACGTGGTCACCTACGTCTGGCTGAGCCAGGGCCTGCTGATGCTGCTGCCGTGGCGGCCGGACGCCGACGTCGAGCAGCTCATCCGCAACGGCAACGTGGCCTACGAGCTTCTGCGACCGGTGGACCTGTATGGCCTGTGGTTTTCGCGGGCGCTGGCGGTGCGCACCGCTCCCGTGCTGCTGCGGTGCGTGCCCATGTTCGTCATCGCGGCGCTGTGGTTCGACATGGGCGCCCCGGCCAGCGTCGCCTCGGGCCTGGCCTTCACCGTCTCGCTCATCGCCACCGCAGCGCTGGCCGCTGCCCTCACCACCCTGCTGTCGATCTCGATCTTGGTGACCATCTCCGGCCGCGGCGTGCATGTGCTGACCATCTCGGTGGTGAACCTGTTCTCCGGGGTCATCGTGCCGCTGCCCCTGCTGCCGGACTGGATCCAGCCGCTGGTCGCCTTCCTGCCCTTCCGCGGCCTGCTCGACACCCCCTTTCGACTCTACCTGGGGCACCTGCCGCCATCGGCGATCTGGGTCGCGGTGGGGCACCAGGTGCTGTGGACCGCCATGCTGGTGCTGGCCGGACGCATGATCCTGTCCCGAGCGCTGCGCCGAATCGTGGTGCAGGGAGGCTGAGCGATGGAGACGCTACGCCTGTACCTGCGCTACATCGGGGCCTCGGCCCGCAGCCAGCTGCAATACCCCGCTTCGGTGATCATGTACGCGCTCGGCCACCTGCTCGTGACCGGCGTCGAGTTCTTCGGGCTGTGGGCGCTCATCGACCGCTTCGGGGCCATTCGCGGCTTCGGCCTGGCCGAGGTCTCGCTGCTCTACGGCATGGCCAACGTCTCGTTCGCCGTCGCCGAGACGGCCGGGCGCGGCTTCAAGGATTTCGGCGTGATGGTCAAGAGCGGCGACTTCGATCGCCTGCTGCTGCGCCCGCGGGGCACCGCCTTTCAGGTCGCCGCCCAGCAGATCCAGCTCGTCCGCATCGGTCGTCTGATCCAGGGCCTGGCCGTGCTCGCCTATGCCTTCACCGCGCTGGACCTGTGGAGCACGCCGCTCGAGTTCGGGCTCGCGGCGATGGCCATGGTCGGGGGCGCCTGCACCTTCCTCGGCCTGTTCGTCCTGCAGGCCACGCTGGCGTTCTGGACGGTGGAGAGCCTCGAGGTGTTCGCCATGCTCACGTACGGCGGCGTCGAGACCAGCCAGTACCCGCTGACGATCTACTCCGCCGGCTTCCGCCGCTTCTTCACCTACGTGGTGCCGCTGGCCTTCCTCAACTACGTGCCCGGCCTGGTCATCATGGGTCGACCCGAGCGCTTCGGGCCCGACTGGCTCGCCTGGGCGTCCCCCTTGGTCGGCGTGGCGTTCCTGTTCGTGTGCCTGAAGATCTGGCGACTCGGCGAGCGCCACTATCGATCGACGGGCAGCTGAAACCGGGCGGGCTGGTGCCCCGCGTGCAGCATCGAGGACTGCGCGTCGATGTGCAGCACGGGCGATTCCACCGGCTCCCAGCGCGGCGGAGGCTCGGCGCACGAGAACGTGCCGTGGGTGGAAAAGGGCAGGCCCTTGTCCGGGTCGATCATCACCGTCGCTCGCGAGTCGCCCACCACCAGCACGCCGTCGTCGGTCAGTCCGCCGCGCAGCCACAGGTTGGTGTGGCGCACATCGGCGCGGGTCAGCCAAGGATCGAAGCACTGGTCGAGCCACGCCACCGTCTCCGGCTGCAGCGGATGCGCCTGGCCGTCGACGATGACCGCCCCCCGCGTGGTCATGGCCGGCTCGGTCGCCGCATCCAGCACGTCGCGGGCTTCGGTGCTGCGAGGGAACGCGCCGTCGTAGGAGCCCGGCATCGGGCCGAACGCGGCGGCCATGGTGCGCACGCCCAGCGTCGACGACCAGCGCCAGACCCACTCGTGGCCGGATCCCTTGGCCTGCGCCTCGCTCAGCGGTGCGCGCGACTGGGGATCGAGGCCGGCCGTGTCCGTGGAAGGATTCCCCGGAGAGGCGATGGTCGCCGTCCCGGCGAAGTACATGGCCGCGCCCGCCAGGCAAGCCACGCCGAACGGCGATGCGCCCGCCGCCAGCGCGGCCAGGCCAAAACGGCGCTGGAGCAGGGCGTGAACGACCACGACCAGCACGAACGCCAGTGCAAATACGGAAAACACCGACAACACGGCAGCCGGCCACGCCAAAGCGAGCAGGAGCACGTACCACGACGGATAGCGAAGGCGCATCGCCCCGTAGATAAAGCAACCGGTGTGCCACCTCGTGCCGGACCGCGCGCCACCGTGGCAAAGCGACACAGTCCAGCCCGAACTTCAGCCCACCGTCTCGAGGGCCACCGTGTGTACAACGGACTCCGACACCGACTCCATGGTCTCCCCCACACGTCGTGATGCGTTCCACGACAAAGCGCGCGATCGGTCGTTAGGATCGACAGTTCGAGCCGAACGTGGGTCGATGTAGTTCGCTTCGACGAGGTGGCTACGGTAGCCAGCCTCGCCCCAGCTCGACGTCGGGGATCGAGCACTCGTCGCCCGCACAGAGCACGGGACGCAATGCCACCAACGCCTGCACCAACGCCTCCGTGGTGATCTCGTCGCGCGGCACGATCGTCACGCGGGGCGACGCGGACAGGGCATCGCGGTGTGCATCGAGCTTCGCGATCAGGCTCGCCGCCGCATGGTCTTCGGTGCGAACGGGCGCCGCCTCGGGAGATTCAGCCGCCGTCAGCATGAAGCCGCGGTCGTCGATCTCGACGGTCACGGTGGGTGTCTCCGATCGTCGCTCGCCGGCCCGCACGACGCGAAGCGGCGCCATGGCGTACTGATAGACGCCGGTCTCCGCCACCACGCCCACGCGCTCGAGGCCCGCCTCCGCGACCGTGTGCAGGACGTCGGCCAGGGTCACGAAGGGCACGCGTCCGTCGACGATCAGCGTGAGGCCGACGTCGTCGGGACGGTTGTTCATCGAGCCCAGCGCCGCGTGCATGCGACCGATGCGATGGTCGGTGACCTCACTCGGGGCGAGCCGCCCCTGGTCGAGCCGCGCCAGGTTCTCGGTGCCGACCCGCAAGGCATCCATCGAGACTTCGACCTTCGACCAGCGGGGCACGGGGTCGAGCGTCGTGCTCACCCGGGGCACCTCGATCCCCGCATCGCGCCGCACCGCGGATCGATGGCGACGGTCGAGCAGCTCCAGCGCCCGGGCAATGGTGCGAGCGGCGTCCCCCTCGACACCTTGGTCGACCAGCCACTGGAACAGGATGAAGGGCAGCGGCGACGCCGAAGCCCGCGCGGCAAAGACTTCGCGCTCGACGATGTCGTAGCGCCCGAAGTTGCAGCCGTCGAAGAGCTTGGCCGCCCGCCCCTCTTGCTCGGAGTGCGCGATGGAGGTCACCACCTCGTGCGAGCCGGGACAGGCCCGCTCGTAGGCCTGCTTCCACTCCGAGGGATCCGGGCGAGGCGGCGCTTGTTCACCCCCGCCCGCAAAGCCTGTCGCCACCGCGAGCTTGAGCGTCGCGAAGCTCGGCAGCGTGCACGCCTTGCCCAGCTCGAGCGCCACTCGTTGGGCACGTGCCCGCGGCTCCGTCTCCTCCAGGGTCCGAGCCAGCGTCGCCACGCGCTCGATCCGACACGCCCCGGACGTCGAGTCGTCCGCCGTCTTCGTCTCGTCGGCGGAGCCCTCGGTTCTCTTGGCAGTCGGGCGTGGCCCGGCGGGCGCTTCGCCCGGAGAACATCCCGCCGCCAGAAGGCTCGCCACGAGGACCGCGTGCAACCGCATGGCCCGCAGTGTAACGGCTACACCACCAGGTCGCGGGTCATGCTCTGCACGTCGGGGGTGCCGCACAGCGCCATCGCCAGGTCGATTTCCTCGCGCAAGATCTCGAGCACGTGCTCCGCCCCCGCTTGCCCGTCGACGGCCAAGCCCCACAGCACCGGTCGCCCGATGCAGACCGCCTTCGCGCCCAGGGCCACCGCCTTGATCACGTCGGTGCCCCGCCGAATGCCGCCGTCGAGCACGATCTCCGCCCGCCCCGCCACCGCATCCACGATCGAGGGCAGCGCGTCGATGGTGGCGATCGAGGTATCGAGCTGCCGCCCGCCGTGGTTGGACACCACGATCCCCGCCACCCCGGCGTCGGCCGCCCGCGCCGCGTCATCCGCCCGCACCACCCCCTTGAGCAACAACGGCAGCGTGGTCAGCTCGCGCAGCCACGCGATGTCGTCCCAGGTCAGGCTCGGATCGATGAGCCCGGCAAAGTACGCGGCCAGCCCCGACTCGGCCGCGGGCTCGTCCACCGCGCCGTAGCCCGCGGGCAGCATGTTCGCCACCGCCAGCCCCTCGGGCAGGTGGAAGCGATTGCGAACGTCCCGCTCCCGCCGCCCCAGCTGCGGCGCATCGACGGTGAGCACCAGCGCCTGGCAGCCCGCCGCCTCGGCCCGCCGCACCAGGCCCTCGGTCGCCGTGCGATCGCGATACACGTACAGCTGAAACCACACCGGACCGGTGGCGGCGTCCACCACCTCCTCCACCGGGGTATTCGACAGCGAGCTGAGGATCATGACCGTCCCCGCCGTACCGGCCGCCCGCGCCGTGGCGCACTCGCCTTCGGGCGTCGCCATGCGATGGAAGGCCGTCGGCGCGATCATGACCGGCATCGAGATGGAGTGCCCGAGCACGGTGGTCTTCGGGTTGCGCTGGCTGACGTCCACCAGCACGCGATAGGCCAGCCGCCGCCGGTCGTAGGCGGCCCGGTTGTCGCGCAAGGTCAGCTCGTCGTGCGCCCCGCTGACGTAGTAGTCGAACGCGCTGCCCTCGAGTCGCTCCTTCGCGAACGCCTCGTACTCCAGCAGGTTGATCGGCTGCGGTGCCATGCGGCCGACTGTATCGGCTCGCCCCCGCCTGTCACCAGCCCGGCCCCTACTCGACCGGGGTCACCGCTTCCTGGATGAGCCCGGTGAGGCAGCGAATGGCCGGGCTGAAGTCGTCGCCGCAGATCGACTCGACACAGCAGCGAATCCGCGTCTCGTCGATGCCGCGGGTGGTGGGGTCGTCGGGCGTGTTGAGGCTCTCGCAGACCTCGCGAATCCGCACCGGGGGGATCGCCTGCCCGGTATAGGTACCCGAGCCCGGGTCGTAACCCGTGCACCCCGGGCCCACGCCGAACTCGAACTCCTTGTTCACCGCCCGCACGCCCTGGTCCCACTCGTCGGGCAGGATGTCGCCGCCCGAGGGCACGTCCGGATCCCGCCACGTGCGATACACCAGCGCCTCGAGCCCGCCCGCGATGGGCTGATGCGGCGGCGCCTTGGCGTGCTCGGTGACCTCGGGGACGCCCAGCACCCCAAGCATGATCACCTCGCGCCCCTGCCCGCCCAGCGCCGCGAGCAGGTTGGTGTAGCGCGACAAGGGCTGTAGCACCGCGTCGGAATCGGCGACGCCCACGTCCCCCGCGCTGCCCTTGTTGGCCGAGGTGCACCCCGAGTACGCGCCCGTGCGGGGATCGTGGTCGGTGCAGATGACCCCCGCGTTCCAGCAGATCGCCGAGCTCGACATCGGACCGCCGACCGCGGGCTCGACCTCCATGAAGGTCTCGCTCTCCATGATGGTGAAATCCTTGACCGAGCAGTCGGCTTCGTCGGTGATGAGCGCGATGGCCAGCACCGCTCCCGGCCGCAGAAAGGGCGCGGTGATCCAGTCCCAGTCGGGATCGGTGCACGCCTCGGGGTCGTTCCAGCACGCCCCGGGGTTGAGCGCCTGCAGCATGCTCTCGAGCGGCGCCTCGAAGCCGCACCCGTCGATGCCCTGCGGGCCGATGCACGCCAAGGCATCGGACGGCGTGCCGCCCACCACGTTGTGGTTGCCATCGGCATCGAAGTGAATGAACTGATCGGCGGGCGCAGCCGGGGCCGCGGGATCGCAGACATCCAGGCACGCCTCTTCGATGACCAACGGATCGGGGCCAAAGCCGGTGAAGCGGCTCAGCCGTTGCGTGCACGGGCTCGAGATCGGCGAGCCCTTGGCCGGCTCGTAGTCGCGATGCACCCACGCGCCCTGGCACAGCGGATTGTCGAAGTCGGTCGTCGTCACCATGATGTTGACGTCGGCCCCGACCGGCTCGCCCCGCTGGTTCTCCAGGGTCTGGAGCTGCTCGATGAGCATGGGAAAGTTGGACGCGAGGTTCAGCTGCTCCTCGCCCATCGTCCCCGAGTTGTCGATCACGAAGAGCAGGTCGATCTTGTCGTTGCAGATGTCGAGCCCGTCGGGACCGATGCACGGCGAGACTGGACCGGTGTCGTCGAGCCCGCCCGAGCTTTCGTCGGTGCCGCTGCTGCCTCCCGTGCTCCCGACGGTGGTGGGGTCGAGGCTGCCCACGCTGGTGGCCGAGGTCGGCTCTGCGCCCAGGATCAGGCCCGGGTCCGCGCACCCCGCGGCCAACGCCAGCGGAATGAGCGCACATCCACCTACCAAAGCGCGGGTTCGCAAAAACACTTGAGCCGATCCGTGCCCCTTCGGCGATCATTATGCACGGTGACCGCTGTGGCCCAAGCGCGCCCACTCCTCGGAGTCGAGGATTCCGACGAAGTCCTGGTCGAGCGCGTAATACGCGGCGACACCCAGGCCTTTCGCATGCTCTACGGGCGACACAGCCGCTACGTCGCCGGGGTGGTCTTTCGGCTGATGGGCAACGACGCCGAGCTCGAGGACATCGTGCAGGACACCTTCGTCCGGGCCAACGAGCGCCTCGACTCGCTCCGCGACCGCGGCCAGGTGCGCTCGTGGCTGGTGACCATCGCGGTGCGCCTGGCTCAGTCGAAGATGACCCGACGCCGCCGGCGAAGCTGGCTGCGCCGCCAGATCATGCCCGCCGCGCCCACCGTCTCGGACCCCCGCGACCGGGCGCCCGCCGACGAGCTCTACTCGGCGCTCGACCAGATCCCCGACAAGCTGCGGACCCCGTGGATCCTCTCCCGGGTCGAGGGACTCAAGCTCGAGGAGGTCGCGTGCAGCTGCGACGTCTCGCTCGCCACCGTCAAGCGGCGCATCGCCGACGCACAGACCCGGCTCGACCGGCGATTGGGGGACTCGGCATGACCGATCGACACGCCCGTGACCTCGCGGCCCGCCCCGTGCCTTGGGACGACATCCGTCAGCGCCGCGTCTTGGGGCGCATCGAGGCCACCCTGGCCGAGACGCGCTCGAGCACCGCGGCCCCGACCAAGTCCCGCCGACGCGGGCCGATCCTCGGCGCGGGGCTCGGTCTCGCCGTCGCGGCCGCGGCTGCCATCGCGCTGGTCGTGCTGCCGAGCGCCCCGGTCGAGGAAGCCATCGAGTTCCCCGCCGTGACGGAGTCGCTCGCGGTCGCCCCCGTGCCTTCCATTCCCTTCGCGTCCTGGCCCGAGCTGCGCCTGCCCGACGACTCGGTCGCCCAGCTCCGCCACGGGGCGCGCGTGGACGTGCAGGTGCATACCGACGAGCTCGTCGAGCTCGCCCAGCACAGCGGTGAAGTCCGCTACGAGGTCACCCCCAACCGCACGCGGGCCTTCGTCGTCGATGCGGCGGGCGTCGAGGTTCGCGTCGTCGGCACGATCTTCACGGTGACCCTGAGCGAGGGCGAGCCCGCTCGCGTCACGGTGCAGGTCGAGCGCGGCTTGGTCGAGGTCGACAACGGCACGCGGGTGGCCGAGCTCGGTCCCGGGGACTCGCTCGGGCTGGATGTCGACGACGTCGACGACGAGATCATCATGGTCGAGCCCGAGCCCGCCACGGAGCCCGCCACCGCGACCAAGCCCGCCTCGCCGCGCCCGGCTGCCCGCGTGCCGAGCATCGAGACCCTGCTCGACGACGCCGACTCGGCGCGAGCCGGCGGAGACCTGGCCCGCGGCGCCGCAGCGCTCCGCGAGCTCGTGCGGCACTATCCCAAAGATCCCCGCGCCTACAGTGCGTTGTTCCAGCTCGGCAAGGTCGAGCGTGCCCGCGGTCGTCATGCCGCCGCCGCAGCCGCCTTCGCCCGCTGCTGGAAGCGCTCGCCCCGAGGGCCCTTGGCCGAGGACGCGCGCGCGGAGTCGGCCGTGTCGTGGCAGGCGGCCGGCCGCGCCGATCGGGCCCGCACCGCCGCCGAGGGCTACCTGAGCAAGTACCCCAGCGGGACGCACCGCGCCCGTATGCAGCCGTTGCTCGGGGCGCACTAGCGAGGTCCGGCGTGCGCCTGCGACGATGAGCCGTGGGCGCCCTCGCCACGATGCTGCTGGCCGGCGCGATGCTCCAGGCCAGCCCGACCGAGCCGAACCCACGGGCTCGCGTCGTCGTGCAGACCGAAGCCTGCGAAGGCCTCGCCGACGCCGAGGTGGGTCGGCTCCTCGACATCGAGCTCGCCACCGTCACCGCGGAGATCCGCGAGGGGCCGCCGCTGGAGGTCTCGCTGGTCTGCGAGGGCGCGCGGCTGACCATCACCGTCATCGATCCGCTCACCCGCAAGCGCCTGGCCCGGGACATCCCCGCGCCCGCCTCCGAGCCCGGGCGTGAGCGGGTCGTCGCCCTGGCGATCAGCCAGCTCTTCGCGGCTTCGTGGCTCGAGCTGCTCACCGCCGAGGTGCCACCGCCTCCGCCTCCCGATGCACCCGAGCCCGCCCCCGATGCCGAAGCGGTGGAAGCGGCACGGCGCGTGGCCGAGAACGCGACCAGCTCCGACGCCGAGCCGCCGCCCGAACCTCCCCGCCCGGGCATCGAGCTTTTGGTGGGTGCGGGCGCCCGCGGACGCGCCCTCGAAACCACCGCTCGCCTGCCCGCCGTGCGCACCGAACTTCGCCTGCGCAGCTGGCTCCGCCCGGGCGTGGGCGTGCTCGCCATCGTCGGCTGGGACTTCGCGCAGGACACCCGCCGCCGCGGACGACTGCGGGGCCAGGCTCTGACCGCGGGGACCGGGCTCGCCTGGGCCTATCGCCCCGGCTCGATCGGCATCGGCGGAGCGGTGACCGTGGCCGGAGGCTGGGCCCGGGTCCGCGGCCTCCCCAGCGATCCCACCGTCCCCTCGGGGGCCCGGGACGACCTCACTGCCGAAGCAGGCGTCGGCATCGGCCCCCGCGTTCGCTACGGACGCCTGCGCTTCGACCTCGACGCCGAGATCGGAGCCATGCTGCGCTCGCCCGTCGGCGAAGTGACCGGCGAAGTCCCGATGTCCATGGGCGGGCTGTGGGCGGGCGCCGTCCTTCGCCTGGGCGGCGCCCTCCGGTAGTTCGCGAGGCGCTCAGACCCCGTCGTACTCGAGCGCGAGCAGGACCTCGTCCCCCTCGAGCGGCACCCCGTCGACCTCGGCCGTCGCCTCGATCCGTACCAGTCGACCGTCGACCGTGTCCGGCTCGGGGATGAACACGATCAGATCGTCGAAGGTGCGGTGCCCTTCGGTGTCTTGCAGCAGGTCGGGCTCGCGCAGGTGATCGATGCTCGCGACCTCGAGGTCGTCGTCCATCCGAATCATCCGCAACGAGATCAAACACTCGGCTTCGATCTCGTCGCCCACCAGCCGGCCGTCGACGAACACGTGGAATCCGCCCTGCAGTCCCTGCTCGATGGCCACCGGGCTCTCGGCCTCATAGGGCGCGAAGATCCGGCCGGTCGCCAGCTCACCCAGCTCGAGCGCCGTCTCGGGGGCAGGCTCGGGCAGCGGTTCTTCTGCGCAGCCCGTGGCCCAACCAATGACGAGGGGGACCGCCATCATGGCGACCCCCCTTCGCATGCGACCTCGAGCACTCATGGCTGCGATTCGCATGATAGCACCGCGGGACTACTGGCAGCCGATGGGATCGGGCACGTAGACCTGGACCGACTTGGAGAAGTTGCGCCAGTTCAGCTCGGCGTCGACCTCACCCGACACGCTGGCGTCGTCGTAGGGCAGCGCGGTGCCGTCGGCGAAGGCCAGACCGATGCGCGGGTACAGGTAGTTGTCCCACAGGTCCTCCATGTCGGTGATGCTGGTCTCCTCGGGGCACAGCGGGAAGGCCGTGACCGCGCCGAACACCGGAGCCGTGGAGCCACCGAGGGTCTCCCCCGCGGTCATGGCCACCACGTAGGGCGCCGCCGTGCCACCGCAGCCGCGGCAGCGGGTCTCCGCGTCGGAGGCGTAGACCATGTGGTTGCCGTCGCTGCTGCCGGTACCGAAGTCCCACTGGTCGCAGGTCAGGAAGCGGTCGTCGTAGCCGCCGGTCGCGGGCGGCACGAAGTTGGGCTCCTGGCACAGGTTGGTGATGTTCCAGCTGTTGCCGTTGACGGGGTCCTGCTCGAAGAACCAGTAGGTCTGGTCGTTGAGCACCGCACAGGGCACGCGCACGTCGGCCCCGTTGTTGATGAACTCGGTGCGGCTGAAGCACTCGACCAACATGCCGTAGTCGTTGTCGGTGTTGGAGAAGATGTGCCCCCACGCGCCGTGCGAGATGATGCCCTCGGGCGTGGACAGGGTGACGCGACCGTCGACCTCGTCCTCCAGCTCGATCTCGCCGAAGAGCTTCCAGCCGGTCTCCAGCGAGGCACCGAACAGCTCGGTGCGCTCGCCCGTCTCGAGCTCGGACGCGCCCAGGACCGGGAAGCGGTCGCCCTCGATGCGAATGCGCGCGGGCGGGTCGAAGACCACGTCGCGGGGCTGAATGGTCCACAGCGGTCCGAAGCCGTCCTCGGGGATGGCCATGGGCGCCTTGACCTGGTCGAGCAGGGTGAGGGTGATCTCCTCCTGCGCGTCGTCACCCACGTGGATCGAGCCCGGCTCGACTACGAGGGTGACGCGGAAGTCGTTGCCGTACTGCGTGTCGTTGGTGACCCAGGTCAGCTCGCCGCCGTTGGTGATGAGCTCGTCGGTGATGGCGAAGCCCTGGCCCTGGCGCGGCACGAAGGCCGTCTTCATGGGTAGGCTCGCCCCTTCGACCATGTCCTCGGCGATGATGAACTCGTCGAGCGTCGCGGGCAGCAGGTGGATGTGGTCGCCCTCGGCGGTGCCGAGCGGAGCGAGATCCTCCTGGGGGGCCGAGAACAAGACGGTGACCTCTTGGTCGGCGTCCCACGCCTCGCGAACGCGATCGGTGGGGATGTCGAGGGTGTAGTGACCCTCGGCGTTGGTCATGGTGGGCTCGGTGACGGGCACGGACCCGATGGCGAGCACGACCTCGGCGTGGGCTACGGGCGCGTCGTCGGTGTCCAGCAGCTGGCCGGTCAATCGCGTGGTGGGGCCGTCCTCTTCGACGATCGCCTCGGCATCGTCCACGGGACCCAAGTCATCGCCGCCCACCGCACACGCGCTCGCTGCAATGAGGGTGCTGCCAATGAGACTCCAACCAATCAGAGTGTTTCGCATCGCTGTTTTGTCTCCCCCGGTGTCTTTATCCCCGCACTTTCCAACCGCGCCCCCCTCCCAAGGGGACAACGTACGGTGATGTGCGACACCTGGCCCCAGGGTAGGAGAAGCCCCTGGATCCGCAAGCACATTTTGTAGGAGAGACTCCAATTTTTGCCGAACGGTTCCGTATCTCGGCGTCGATCACGCCGAACTGGTCCTAGGGCCTCGAATTTTGGGGTTTGAGGGCCCCAAAATCTCCGGTTTGAAATCGAGCCTCGGCCCGCGCGGCCGGTAGACGGCAAAAACGCTCGGGTGTCGCAACCTGACGCGCGGCGTACGTCCCTTTGTTTGGACCCCCAAGGAGTTTCGATCCAATGAAGGCTGCCCCCGCCCGCCTGCTGTGCCTCCCATTGCTCGCCGCCCTCGCCCTCCCCGCTTGCGGCAATGGCAAGGCTGCCGGTTTCTTCAAATTCGAAGGTCACATCACCAAGACCAAGATGAATGCCGATGGCACCACGACCACCGAGCATCAAGAGTTCGACAACTGGGACGACATGAAGGCCGCGCTCGAGGTCTCCTCCAAGGAGCTTCGTGCCACCACCAAGGAGCTCATCACCAAGCTCACCGAGGCCCCGCCCCCGGGCCAGGTGCACCTGAGCGATCTCTCCCCCGCCCTCGCCAACTACGAGGGCAACGCCAACTTCGACTTCCTCGCCACCGCCGACAGCGACCCCGAGCATCCGGCGTTTTCCTACGTGCGCATCGGCGTCCCCAGCTACGACGACTTCTTCCAAGCCGCCGCCGAGTTCCACGCGTTCGTCTATCAGACCAAAGAGTCCATTCTCAAGCTCACCACGATGGCCCGGGCCCGCATCCAGGCCACGGCCAACGGTCGCGTCAGCGCGGAGATCAGCCTCGGCGACCTGGTCGCGCTGGCCCTGCGCCAGACCGGCGACAAGGGCAAAGCGGTCGACGGAGCCCTCGGCGGAGCGCTGGGTGAGGCCGGCGAAGGTGTGCCCGACGACCTCATCGAGATGCGCGACCTGGCCCTGTCCATCGGCAAGTCGGCGCCGCAGTTCGTCGAGAAGACCCAGCGCCTGATCCAGACCGGCCGTCAGCTGGTGGTGGCCGCCCCCTCGTCGATCACCAACCCCAAGACCGTCCTGCACATCGACCTCATCGTCAAAGGACTCGAGGACTCGGTGCTGGTGGTCGGCGACAGCGGCAAGCTGCTCGGTGGCCTGGTCAAGGAGCTATCGACGCTGCGCAAGGGCTGAGCCTTCAACCGGCTCCGCCCGCGCGTGATCGCGATCAACGGCGGGCGAAATTCGTGGGTAACGGAAGAGCACGAAAGGGGCCATGGGTCGTTGATGACGCGACCCATGCCACCGTACCGCCCCCTTCCCCTCGCATCGCTCCTGCTGGGCCTCGCGACCCTGAGCGCGTGCACCGATCGCCCGACCGACGATGCCGGGCTCGATGAGCCCGACGCCTCGACCGGGCCCGCCACGCCGATGGAGCCCGCCGACGACGGGTCCACGGGTGACGTGTCGGCGACCTCCGCCGGGCTCGACGACACCACCGCGTCCGACGAGACCGAAGGCCTCGACGACACCACCGAGGGCAGCACGGGCAACGACCTGCCCGAGCTGTGCGAGCCCTACCTCGACCTCAACCAATCCGATACGCAGCGCTGCGGCCTGACCCACGTGAACTTCGAGTGGCGCAGCGGCAGCCTGAACCTCGCCTCGAAGTGTCAGCTGGCCGCAGCCGCGCCGTGCATCGCCAGCCGAGGGCTGCCGCTGTACCTGGAGGCTCATACGTCCTCGGGCGAAGGCGACGATGCACCGCCGATGCAGGCGCAAGAGTTCATGATCCAGCTCGCCGACGACCGAGGCGAAACGGTCAGGCGCTACCTCGAGAACTGGGGCGACGTCCCGCCCGAGCAGCTCGCGGTCATCGTCAAGGGCGGGCTGGAAGCATCGGACCCCGACCTTCCCGAAGAGCGACGCGTCGAGTTCGTCTGGGCTCGCTAGCGCGCCTTCGAAAGCCCACGAAATCGGGCGACGTCCCGATCGAGGCATGGCGTAAAATGCCTATGGGTTGGCTCGAAGTGAGAGTGTTCGCTTCGAGTCGCGACGCAATACTCCGAACGAGGGATGGCATGGCCGCGACGATGCGCGGCGCCGTTCCTCGCGAGGAGTGATCGATGGACGACGACCAACGAATGAAGTGCTACGAGCCGGGGGGCAAGCCGCTCGAGCCCTTCTGCTACAACCCACAGCTCAACGCCGGGCCCAAAGGCCAATACACCGCCGAGTACCAGGGGCCCGACTACGCCAGCGGCGGTGTCCAACTCGGGGACGTATCCGTGTTCATGGGGCTCGAGCCCACCACGCAGGCCGCGGAGGTCTTCGCCGAAAACGGTTCGGATAGCTTCAGCCAGTGCTGGGCCGACGATGCGCAGAAACACCTCATGGGCAAGCTGCTCGGGTGCAATGCAGACCAATGGAGCCACGAGACGCGCCCGGTCGACGGAGCGCAGGAAACGGTCTGCACCTCCCGCTTCAGCGCGCCCGTGGGCGACCTCCCCCCTCAATACGATGGCGACCTGAAGAACTGGGAGTACGGGCCCACCGAAGAGCCGCTCTTCCTCGACTTCAGCGAGGGCATCAACGGCGAGGTCGGCATGATCACCGTGGGCAACAACAAGGGCGGCGGCATCCCCAACGCCAACCGCAACAACTGGGACGACAACGTCGAGGTCGTGTGGGATGAAAGCCTCGGCAAGTACGTCTGCCAGCTCGACACCTATATGGTCGTCAAGGGCAAGGGCAAGGACGCGGTGTGGGCCATCAAGAACACGGGCGGCCTGATCACCACCAAGATGTACGCTTCGGGCTCGTACGAGGTCCGAGCCAAGATCCCGAAGGCATCCGGCCTCGTATGGGCGATGTGGACGTTCTGGACGGCCGAGACCGACAGCGACCGCACTCCCGATCCCACCAAGCACGACCCGTGTGCCGATTCGCGAGACTTCGTGGAGAGCAGCAGCGGCTCGCCTTTGTGGGTGGACCGCACCACCGATCCCGGGACGCTGCTGCCGCAGCGCGGCAAGGAGATGCCCAATCACGAGATCGACATCGAAATTCCGTCCAATTCCCCGCAGACCGTCGACCCGAGCCATCACCCGGGCAAGGCGGACAAGTACGACACGCTCAACATGAACTGCTATCGCTGGACCAACGGCAATGGCACGGGCACCTACAACAACCTGTTTGCCCACAACAAAGCGGGCGACTTTCTGGGCGACGGCGAATACCACACGTACCGCTTCGACTGGCATACGGGCGATCCCGAAAAAGGCATCGCGCCTCGAGTCGACTTCTACTTCGACGATCAGTACATCGGCACGAACGACGCCATGGTCCCGTACATGGCGGGCCGGCTGTGGGTGATGCTCTGGGCCCCGAACAACGGCCAAGCGGGCGGCAACGGCTCGTGGAACGGAGTCGTCGACCAGAGCTTCCATGGCACCGAGCTCCCCCCGGAAGGCACCATCGCTCGGTATGCGCGCGTGCTCGTCGAGCATGTCCGCGTCACCCCCTACGGCGAGGCGAACGATCGCTATGCGTCCTCGCCCTACGATCAGCCCGCCATGGGTACGGGCCAAGGCTGCACGGACTGCGGCAAGAAGAACCCGGCGGGCACGACCTCGATCCTGCCGTACTCCACGAAGGACCCGCACGCGCCCGGTGGGATCGAGTGGATCAAAAAGGGGGCTCCCACGAAATCGTGAGAGCCCCCGACGGGCTCACCCGCCCTTGAACACCAGCAGCGGAGTGAGCCGGCGAATCGCTCGGGTCAGGTCACGCTGGGCCCGCATGACCTGCCCGATGTCCTTGTAGGCCCCGGGCGCTTCCTCGAGCAGCCTCCGGCTCAACCGGCGGTCGAACCAGATGCCCTCCATGGCGTCGGAAAGCTGAGCCCCAGTGATCCGACGCCGAGCCACCGACCGCGACATCGCGCGGCCGGCCCCATGCGAGCTCGTGCACAGGGCCGCCGTGCACCCGCGCCCCTCCACATGAAAGCTCGCCGTGCCCATCGAGCCCGGGATGATGCCGAGCTCGCCCGCTCGGGCCGAGATGGCGCCCTTGCGATGGACCCACAGCGCCTGCCCCTCATGCGTCTCACGACGGACGAAGTTGTGATGGCAGGCCACCGTGCTGTCCTCCCGAGCCCGAACGCCGAACCGAGCGGCGAGCACCTCCGCCACCCGAGCCACCATGCGCTCCCGGCTGCGCGCAGCGTAGTCGAGCGCCCACTCGAGATCGGACAGATACGCTCGACCCGCATCGGAGTCGGCCTCGAGCACCGTGATGCCCGCTCGGTTGCGCCGCCCCTTGCGTTCGTGGGCCTGACGAATGGCCTGGCCCATCCCGCGCGAGCCGCTGTGCACCATCAGCCACAGCCCGCCCGCGTCGTCGGCCTGGAGCTCCACGAAGTGGTTCCCCCGGCCCAAGGTGCCGAACTGCAGCGCTGCCTCGCGCTCCTTGGTGGCTTCGAGGGCCGCGTCGCTCAACGTACGCTCGGCGAGCGAGGCCGGCAGCTGCACCCCCGCGGAACGACGATGCCGCATGATGGGGACCGTCTCGTACAGCCCCTCGAGCAGCGCCGCCGCGTGGGCTGCATCGGCGAGCAGCTCGGCCGGAGCCTCGAAGGCCACCGCCGCCATGCCGCACCCGATGTCCCCACCGACGGCGGCCGGACACAGCGTGCGCCGAGTCGCGAGCGCGACCCCGACACAGACCTCCTTCGACAGGTGCACATCGGGCATGACCGCGACGCGGTGCACGTCCTCGTCGCGAGCCAAGCGATCGATCGCCTGCTTCACGTCCGCAGACAGCGGCTCCGCCACCCACTGGTGGACCTCAGTACGAATCATCGTCGTCCTCCTCGGGGTGCAGCAACACCGCAGCCGGCGTCACGATGAAGTGCAGATGTGGCGTCCGCTTGCGGTGCAGCGCTCCCGCGATCTCCGATCGCAGCAGCCCTCGCGCCGCATCCAGGTGCGTGCGCACCTGCGCCGCTCGCTCGGCCTCGTCGACGATGACCTGCACGAGCAACGAGCGCCCGCCCGGCTCGGGCCTCACCGCGTTCACCCACAGCCCCTGCAAGACAGGGTCGTGGAGCTCTCCGCCCAGGGCGATATCCAGCCGTCGCTGAACCTGACGGCACATTTGTAGAGTTTTGATGTCGGTGTCGGTCTGTCCTCCAAAGAAAAGGGTCTGAAGGTCCGGGGCATGCTCGCTCGGGACCTGGTGACGGGAGCCTCGCTTCCGTCGGTTGCGTTTCGAAGTCATTGTCGATGGACTCTCACTGCGGCCACGCCAAACCGGCGCGACCCACTGGGGTAACGAAAGAGGGTGAGAGCCTCGGGTCCACGGGCACCACGCACGCAAATGCAGGCGTAGCTGCGCTACACCGACACTCCACGCGTAGTGAGGCCTAGGGGCGGCCTAGCGTCGTACGGGCGTGGAAACGAGGCTCGACTTCGATCCGCTGGTGACAAGGGGCTGCATGGTCGTCCTCCTTTCCTCGTCGCTCGCCGATGCACTCGGCCGACTACGACCGACGAAAACTAGGGGGCAGCCTCCACCCTGTCAAGGGAGTTTGCGCCGGGCTGGTCGTGTCCAAGACATTGCGGTTCACGACGAACCGAAGCACCGACCCCGCGTCGCGTCGGTCGCATCCAAGGCCGCGAGCGATGCATCGTCGGAGACGCGGATGCCGAGTCACCCCGCGCGGCGAATCAACCGCCGCGATCGAGGGCCTGCGCGGCCGCGAACGAACCAAAATCGCGCACATTCCGCAGCGCCCGAGCGTTCCTTCCAAGGTCACACTCGGCCCTCCGCACCAAAGCCTTGACTGCCTCGCAGACATGCTTAGTGTGCGGCCGCATCCTACTGGCGACGGTTGCGCGAGGACCCCGTCCCCCGCCGTCGCCAAGGCCCA
This sequence comes from Myxococcota bacterium, assembly GCA_039028615.1. GTDB lineage: Bacteria > Myxococcota_A > Polyangia > Nannocystales > Nannocystaceae > Paraliomyxa. The sequence goes on from JBCCHT010000028.1 coordinate 17,924, forward strand.
GCCCACCGAGGAATCTCCCGTGACCGACTCTGCTGCCCAGACCCACGAGTTCAAGGCCGAGGTCGCCGCCGTTTTACGCCTGGTGACCAACTCGCTGTACACCAACCGCGAGATCTTCCTGCGCGAGCTCATCTCCAACGCCTCCGATGCGCTCGACAAGGCCCGCTTCACCGCCCTGGTGGACAAGGACCTCCGCGATCAAGAGATCGAGCCGCACATCCAGCTGACGCTGGACAAGGCGCAGGGCGTGCTGGTCATCGAAGACACCGGCATCGGCATGACGGCCGAAGAGGCGCAGAACAACCTCGGCACCATCGCCCACTCGGGCACGCTGCGCTTCCTCGAGCAAGCCGCGGCCGACAAGGCCGAGGGCAAGAAGGCCGACCTGAACCTCATCGGTCAGTTCGGGGTCGGCTTCTACTCGGCGTTCATGGTCGCCACGCGGATCGACGTGCACAGCCTCTCCGCCCGCCCCGGGCAGGAGCCCGTGCACTGGAGCAGCGACGGCAACGGCTTCTCCGTGTCGCCCTCCGCCCGCAAGTTCCGGGGCACTCGCATCGAGCTGACGCTCAACGACGAGGGCAAGGAGTTCCTCGAGCGCTTCCGCGTCGAGCACATCGTCAAGCGGTACAGCAACTTCGTCCTGTACCCCATCAAGCTCAAGGTCATCGACGACAAGGGCGAGATCGACGGCGAGAACACGCAGGCCAACGCCGCCAACGCGTTCTGGACTCGCAGCCCCAAGGACGTCACCGACGACGACTACAAGGAGTTTTACACCCACCTGATGGGTGGTTTCGTGATGCCCGGCGACGAGCCGCTGGCCCGCGTGCACCTGTCGCTCGACGCTCCCATCCAGTTCAAGTCGGTGCTCTTCGTGCCGGGGCGGCGTCCGCCCGATCTGTTCGCCGAGGACAGCCGCGCGCTGCAGCTGTACGCGCGTCGCGTGCTGGTGATGGAGAGCTGCGACAAGCTGCTGCCCACCTACCTGCGCTTCATCCGGGGCGTCGTGGACTCCGAGGACCTGCCGCTCAACGTCTCCCGCGAGATGCTGCAGGAGCACCAGTCGGTGGCCGCCATCCGCCGTCAGCTGGTCCGCAAGGTGCTCAAGACCCTGGCCGACCTCGCCAAGAAGGACGCCGACAAGTACGCCCTGTTGTGGCAGGAGTTCGGCGTGTTCCTCAAAGAGGGCCTGCACACCGACAACGGCCACCGCGAGCAGCTCACCGGGCTCCTCCGCTTCGAGAGCACCACCAGCGAGGGCAAGGGCATCTCGCTCGACGAGTACGTCGAGGGCATGCCCGAGGGCCAAGAGGCCATCTACTACATCACGGGTGACTCCACCGAGGCGCTGGCCCGCAGCCCGCACCTCGAGGCCTGTCGCTCGCGCGGCTACGCCGTGCTCATGATGACCGACGCGGTCGACGAGTGGGTGGTCCAGGACCTCAGCGAGCACAAGGGCAAGCCCCTGCGCAGCGTGACCCAGGGCGACCTGGGCCTCGATGGCAGCGAGAAGGACGACGAGGCCAAAGCCGAGGGCGAGGACGGCGAGTCCAAGGACGAGTCGGCCAAGGCCACCGCCATCGATCCGCTGCTGCGCGCCGCCAAAGAGGTGCTCGGTGAGCGCATCAAGGAGGTTCGCGCCTCCTCGCGCCTCACCGACAGCGCCGCGTGCCTGGTCGACGCCGAGGGCGGTCTGAGCCGCAACATGGAGCGGATCCTTCGCATGTCGAACCGCGACGTGCCCACCCGCCCGCGCATCCTCGAGCTCAACCCCACCCACCCCTTCGTGGTGGCCGCCAACGCGCTCGCGGGCGAGGGTGAGGCCTCGGACAAGCTCGGCTCGTGGGTCGAGCTGCTGCACGACCAGGCCAACCTCGCCGAGGGCACCGTGGCCGACCCGGCCGGCATGGTCCAACGCATCCAGGCGCTGCTCGATCAGGCGGCTGGGGTCGACGCCAAGTGAGCGGTACCACCGGGCTGCTCCTGCTGAACCTGGGGACCCCCGACGCACCGCGTGCGCCGGAGGTCCGCCGGTACTTGCGACAGTTCCTCTCGGACCCGCGGGTGATCGACATCAACCCGGTGGCCCGGTGGCTCCTGCTCAACCTCATCATCTTGCCGATTCGGCCGGCCAAGTCGGCCGCCGCCTACCAAAAGGTGTGGAGCGACGAGGGCTCGCCGCTGCTCGTGCACGGCAAGGCCCTGCGAGACGCCGTGGCCGAGCGCCTCGACGACACGCCCGTCGTCCTGGCGATGCGCTACGGCAACCCTTCCATCGCGCACGGCCTCGACCAGCTGCGCGAGCAGGGCTGCGACGAGCTCGTGGTGCTGCCGCTGTTTCCCCAGTACGCGTCGAGTTCCACCGGCTCCGCCATCGAGGCGGTCTATCGCGACGTCGCCGAGCGCTGGAACACGCCCTTCATCCGGGTGGTGCCGCCCTTTTACGAGGACGTGGGCTTCATTGATGCCTTCGCCCAGATCGGCCGGCCCGTGCTCGATGAGCTCGACCCTCAGCACGTGCTGATGTCATTCCACGGCCTGCCCGAGCGCCACATGATCAAGAGCGACGACTCGGGTCGGCACTGCTTGGCCAGCGACGGCTGCTGCGACGCTGTCGGGCCCGACAATCGCAACTGCTACCGGGCGCAGTGCTTCGCCACCGCCCGGGCGCTCGCCGCCCAGCTCGAGCTCAGCGACGCCGACTACAGCGTCACGTTCCAGTCTCGGCTTGGCCGCACGCCGTGGATCAAGCCCTATACCGACGAAGTCTTGATCGAGCTGGCCAACAAGGGCGTGGAGCGCTTGGCCGTGTACTGCCCCGCGTTCGTGGCCGACTGCCTCGAGACCCTCGAAGAGATCGGCATGCGAGCCGACGAGGACTTCCGCGCGGCGGGGGGTAAGCGCCTCGTGCTCGTGCCCTCGCTCAACTCGCATCCGGCCTGGGCCGACGCGGTCGTCCAGCTCAGCGGCCTCGGCACGTCCGCCTGAGGCCTTCGTCGATGCCGTGGCCTAGGCGGCGCCCGCTTTGGCGAGGCGCTCCAGGGCCCAGCGAATGCCCTCTTCTTCCTCGCGGAACACTTTGTAGGGGACCGGCAATCCCTGCATCTTGAGGATCGCCCGCAGCACCCCGCGCATGACGGGTGAGGGCAACACGAAGGCCGCGCCTGCGCACAGGTCCCGAATGCGCTGCTCGTTGGTCGCGAGCCAGCTCGCCTGCATCCGCGCATGACGGGCCTTGGTCATCGGCGTATGCGGCTTCGTGATCATGATCGAGGCGTAGGGCAGGCCACGATTGAGTACCGCGTCGAAGTCCGCCAGATACGCCTTGAAGTCCTCGTCCGTCGGCTGCCCGACGACCCGACCAATCACGATCGGCCAGCGATCGCGATCGACGTAGATGCCTGGTCCTCCGCTCACGACTTCGGATCATATCCGGGTCGTGGGTAAAAAGGGCCCGGTCCGACTGCGCCGAATTTGCACTAAGGGGTTCTCCTAGCCGCCACAAAACGAGGCCCAATGGGCGATTGCAGGTCCGACACGGAACGGTGGGGGCCATGGATCATCGTTCCGTTGGACCTGGAGCGTTCGGGTCTCGGCGCGAGTGTTCCGCGCAACGAATCGACGATCGATCCCGGAGGTGCACCTGTTCACGAGGATGCCGCACACGCACCAGTGCGCCGCGATCCATCCACCGCGCTCGCAGCTCTCGCTCTCCCAATGATCGACGGCCGCGACCGGGCCAGACATCCGGTCCTGCGTTCGTTGTCACGGCGCGCCCCTTCGAACGTTCCCGATCGCCGCATTCAATCCCGGGAATATTTTTTCAGATCGGCGCTAGGGGTCGTGCGTACGACCTCTCGCTGGCGGGTGATGCCAGCGGAGGTGAACATGCGTCCGTCGATCCTGGGTCTCGTCATTGCCAGCGCCAGCCTCATTGGTTGCGCGGGCCAACAAAGCGCGGCACCGCTGGCCCCCGATGCCGGCCCTGCCCCCGTCCACGCAAACGCGACCGAGGCACCCGCCCCGGATTCCACGCCCGCCATCGCCGAGGCCCCGCCGCAGCGCAACCCCGAGACCCGCAACGGTCGCTGGATCAGCACCGCCACCTCCAGCGACTTCATGCTCGAGGGCAGCTCGGACCAGGCCTTCGGGGTGTGGATCGACGTCCCCGCGGGCGCTACCACCGGGCACGTCCCCACCGCGCTGACCCTCGCCATCGATACCTCGGGTTCGATGAGCGGCGACAAGATCCTCCACGCCCGTGAGGCCGCCCGCCGTCTCATCCAAGAGATGGAAGATGGCGACCGGCTCTCCATCGTCACCTTCGCCGACCGGGGCCGCGTCCGCGTGGAGCCCACCGTCATCGACAACAACAGCCGACGCAACGCGCTGGCGATCGTCGAGGAGCTCGGGGCCGACGGCGGCACCGCGATGTTCGAGGGGCTCAAGCTCGCCGAGTCGCAGATGTGGAACACGCCCGAGACCCACCTGGTACGCCGCCTGGTGGTGATTTCCGACGGTAAGGCCACCGAGGGTCCGACCACGCCCGACGCGCTGGGCCGGGTCGCCGAGGTCGGGCTGCAAAAGGGCATCCAGGTGACCTCGGTGGGCGTGGGCCTCGACTACGACGAGTCCACCCTCAACGCGCTCGCCATTCGCTCGAGCGGTCGGCTCTACCACGTCGAGCACTCGCACCAGCTGCCCAACATCGTGGCCGAGGAAATCGCGCTGCTCGAGTCCACCGCCGCCACCGACGTCGAGGTCGAGCTGGTCGCCGCGCCCGGCGTGACCCTCATCGGCACGGACACCGCCCGCATGCGCTGGACGGACGGGGGGTTGGTGGTGCCGGTCGGCGCCGTGTTCAGCGGCCAGGAGCGCGAGCTGCTGGTACGCGCCCGGGTGAATCATGCCGAGCCGGGTACCAAGGTGCTCGCCTCCGTGCGCATGCACTTCCGCGACCCGTCCGAGGATGGTCTGCGCCGCGTGCAGGAGACGGTCCTGCGCGCCACGGTGACCGACGACCCCACGCTGGTCGCCGCCCACGCCAATAGCCGCACCCAGACCCTGGTCGCCATGCGCGAGGCCTCCATGTTCACCCAGCAGGCCTCGGTGCAGGCGAGCGCGGGCGACCTGGACATGGCCGACGAGCAGCTGGCCCAGGCCGAGCACAAGCTCCACGAGCAGGCCAAGCGCGCCAAGACCAAGGCCGACAAGACCCGGGTCATGCGCTCCGCCGCCAAGATCTCCAAGCAGCGCAAGGGCCTGGCCAAGGCCAAGAAGGCGCCCGCGGCCAAGCGCGCCAAGGCGAGCCGCAAGCTCTCGCTGGAGATGAACGACGACGCGCTGGGCGGAATGGGCTACTGACGCGCCACCCGCGAGGGTTTGACCCCCGCTTCGCGAGCCCCCGATACTGCCGACCATGGCACGGGGGCTCGCTTCATTGGTTTCGTACTCGTCGCTCGCGGCCGCGCTCGCGCTGACGCCGGCCTCCACCGCGTCGGCCGCCCCCATCGAGCTGGTCGAGCAGCGCGCCCAGTTCATGCTCTTCGACGACGTCGACGGCTCGGTGGAGAACGCCAACTGGTTCGCGCGCGACCCCTTCTTGGCCGGCTACCAGGCGGTCGAGGAGGGCTTCTTGCTCGAGCACCCCGACGACAGCCAGTTCCTCGTCGTCTACACCACCTGGACGCTGCCCGCGGGGATCGGGGCCTTCTTCCAGAGCATGGCCAACGACGTCGAGGGCATCGGCTTCGAGCACATCGCCAACGAGGACCCGATCATCCCCGCCCCCTTCTTCGACGACACGCCGAACTCGCAGGTCCAGGGCTTCCTCAACATGAATCGCTGGACCCAGTACCTGGGCTCCGACGACGGGGGGCTCGACGACGCCCGCATCTCACTGATCTTCGGCCAGGAGCTCGGGCACGCGTGGGCGTCGTTCGTCTACTACAACCAGGGCATGGGCTGGGAGACGAACCTGCTCGGTCGCGCCAACGCCCACTGGTCGTTCTACATGCAGACGGGGGGCTCGCCGCTGCAGGGTCACGAGTGGGTCGACAACGGCGACGGGACCTTCACCGCGATTCCCCAGGACGTGTTCCTGTTCAGCGACCTCGACCTGTACCTCATGGGCCTTTTGCCCCCCGAGGACGTCGAGCCCTGGTTCATCCTGGAAAACCCCTTCAACTGCGTCGACTCGGCCAGCAAGAGCGGGGACTGTGCGCCTCCCGGGGCGTTCCTGTTCGAGGCGGACACGTACACGATCAACGCGACCCGGCGCGACGTGGACGTCAGTGACGTGATCTCGGCCGAGGGCATGCGGGTCCCCGCGTTCCCCGACGCACCCGACGAGTTCGATGTCTCGTTCTTGTTCATCAAGCGGCCCGGCGAGGAGCTGAGCGAGTCGGAGCTCGAATCGATCGATGCGGTCATCGAGCGTTCGATCGAGCTGTTCGTGGTCCAGACCCGCGGGCTCGGGCACGTCATCAATCGCACTGCGGCCGAGCCTCCGCCCGGGTCGGACACGGGGGGCAACGACGACAGCGGGGGTGGAGCGGACGAGACCGGCAACGCGGGCACCGACGGCTCTGCGGGCGGCGAAGAGGGCCCGGGGGGTGCCTCCGACTCGGCCGTCGCCACCACGGGCGGCAGTGACGGCACGGGAGGCAACGACGGCGCCGGACAAGACGGTGACGGCGGAGGCTGTGCCTGCGCCGCCGACTCGCCGTCGGGATCGGGGCTGGGGCCATGGGCCGCCGCCTTGCTGCTGCTGCCCGGGTGGCGCCGTCGGAAGACCTCAGCCGCCCGATAGCCACAGGCCGAGCGTCGGGTCCGTCTCCCCGATCCACACCGCGACGTCGCGCGCACCATCGCCATCGATGTCGGCCGTGCCCGCCACGCGCCCGTAGAGGTCGATGATCTCCGTCGTGCTCGAGCCCCAGCCTGGCTCCGACACCACCAGCGCCGCCAGCGGGTCCCCGAAGGTCTCCTGATCGATCACAAAGGCCGGGTTTGCGTCGGGCCCGAGCTCGATCGGCACCAGGATCCGACCGTACTCGTCGTGGGTGTGAGGGACGACGATCGGTGGGTCGGCAAAGACCCCGTCCCCGAGGTTCTCGATCACGTACACCCCCAGGTGGGTAGGCGTGAGCACGTCGAGGTCCCCGTCGTGGTCGACGTCGTAGACCCGCACGTCGCCCAGCTCGATCACGGGGCCGAGGTCGGCCCCAATGCCCTGGGCGATCTCGAAGACCCCGTCGACGTGGCGATAGATCGCCAAGGGCAGGAACTCGGGAATCGAGTTGCAGCTGCCCGTCCCCGCGACATCGTCGAGGCCATCCCCGTCGAAGTCACCGACGCCCAGCCCCGAGAAGTAGCAGGCCGGGCCTTCGACCGTCGGGCCCTGATCGAAGGTCCCGTCGCCTTGCGACCAGGTGAGGAACGCCCCCTGCGAGTGCCCGAGGGGCACGAACAGATCGTGGGCCCCGTCGTCGTCGAGGTGCAACGCCGCGGCGGGGAAGCCATAAAAGCCCGAGGCCTGGGCGAAGCTCGCCGTCATGGAGCCGCGCCCGTCGTTGAGGAGCACGTCGAACCCGTCGCCGGCCGAGCTGTCGAACGCGGCCACATCCAGATCACCGTCGCCGTCGAAATCGCCGAGTCGACCGTAGTCCGTGCCCGTGACCCCCGCCTGCGCCACCATGGCGAAGCTCCCCGTGCCGCTGCCTGTATGCACTTCGATGGGGTCGGGGCCGCCCGCGACCAGATCGAGCCATCCGTCGCCGTTGAAGTCGCCGAACTCGACCCAATAGCCCGAGACCGTGGGCACATCGACGAAGGCGAACCCCCAAGGGCCGAGGCCGTCGTCGGGCACCTGCGGTCCACCGCTCGAGGTGTCGGCCCCATCGTCGGTGGTGTCCGTGCTGGCGCCTGCCGTGCCGTCGGCATCGGGTGGTGGCGTCGGCTCGGTGCCATCGGTCCCCGGCGCTGCCGACGAGCCCGTCCCAATCATCCCCTCGGAGTCCTCTGCATCCGCGCGATCCACACACGCTCCCAGCGAGAGCACGGACGCGACGAGCCAAAACCTCGAGAAGCAGCGCGACATCACGCCACAAATACTATCAAAACGATCGCAAAACAAACATTGCTAGCTCAGAGCCGCGGTGAGGCGGGAGCAACAACGGGCGTGCGACCACCGTTGACCTTCCCGCAGGCATGGCCAAGCGCTCGATCCGAATCATCCACCGACCCAGCGGGGCGGTCATCGCCGAGGGTCCGCGGGGCTGGGCCATCACCCCGTTCGAAGGCAACTACTACGTCTCGCGGCGATGCCTACGACAGGGCCGCTTCCGGGCGTCGTTCATCCCGGGCCTGTGCTTTTACAAGTTTCTGTACCTGTGGCTGCACTACGAGCCACCGGGCGCCACGAAGCAGGAACGAAGCGACATGCTGGGCTGGATCTACGTGCTGCCCAACCCGCTGTTTCCGTTCATCGCATTCCGTGTCGCCGTGCCCGGTCAGCACCCGGACATCGCGATCGCAGAATTCGAAACGGTCGAGGATCAGGCGGAGGCCGCCTCGGGCGTGCCCGTGACCCACACCGTGGGTTGATCGTCGGCCTCGGCCACGTTGGGGCGCACGCCCGCGCGGGCCAGCGCCTCGGCCAGCGCTTCCGGTCCCGGCCGCATCAGCGTGGCCACGTAGCGATAGCCCAGCGCCTCGAGCTCTTCTTCGGGCTCGGCATGCCACAGCGACTGCCGCTGCTCGTCGAGCCAGAGCGTGCGGTAGCCGTGGAACGCGCGAAGCTGGCGAACGAGATCGGGAACGGAGGGCACGCAATCCATGCCGGCAACCTGGCAGTTTCGCGCACGCCACATCAAGAAATCGGCAAAGCGCGGCGTGAAAACGGTTTCCGAGGGCCTCAGGGCGTCGACTCGGCGATCGCCCCGCCGCCGAGGATCCACCCCGCGAACACGAAGCTCCAGGCGAAATGGCCAATGAGCCAGGCCCAGAAGACCGCCATCGCCCCCGCACCGGGCTCGGCGAGAAGCCCCGCCACGACCATCGCGGCCACGGTGGCGACCGCCGCGACGACGTTGACCCGCACCAGCATCGGGGTGAAGCGAGCGCGCGTGAGCAGCTTGAGGCCGGGGATGTGACCCATGAAGGCGATGCCCGCGAGCACGGGTCGGCTGAAGCCCGGCTCGGTGCTCATGCTCGGACTCCGCTTTGGGCGATGGCCGCGGCCATACGTCGGGCCGCCTCCAGCATGCGAGGGCCCGGACGGCCGGAGAAGCGCTCGTCCAGCGGATAGACCCGGCGCGCACGCGCGGCCGACAGCGCCTCGAGACCCGCGCGCCCGCACAGGTTGTCGGGGTCGAGCTTGGACTCGTCCACGCCGCACCACGACAGGAAGCACAGCTCCGGGGCCGCGGCCACCAGCTGCTCGGCGTCGATCTGTACGCTGGCCCCCGGCTGCTGCCCGAACACGTTGAGGCCGCCCGCGAGGGTGATGAGCTCGTCGGCGTAGGAATCCCGACCGGGCGAGAACATCGGCCGCGGCCACCACTCGAGGTAGATGCGGACGGGCTCGGCGGGGCGCGAGGCCTCGAGCCGTTGCAGCTGCCGTCGCATGTCGGCCACCACCCGCTCGGCGGCCTCGGGCACGCCCAGGCGCCGACCCACGCGAGTCAGGTCGCTCAGCACGTCGGCCACGCTGGCGGGCGCGAGCACGACCTGCGGGAGCCCACGCGCGCGCAGCTCGGTCACGATGCGCTCCATGCCGGGCACGGTCAGCGAGCTGAGCACGAGGTCGGGCTTCAGCGCGGCCACCTGCTCGAGGTCGGGACCGAGGTCGGGGCCCAGGCGCGGTAGCTCGGCCACCTGCGGCGGGTAGTCGCTCGAGTCCTCGCACGCGACCACGCGCTCGAACACCCCCAGCGCGTGCACCAGCTCGGCCACCGAGGGCGCCAGGGTCACCAGTCGCTGGGGCACCGCATCGGGCACCGGGTCTCCGAGCGATTCCACATCGAAGGGTCCCGACGCGACGGACGTGCCCGCTTCATCGAAGAGCGCCAGCTCGCAGCAGCCACGCGCCGCCAGCCAGCAGCGCACCGCGTGCTCGAGATCCGGGTCCTCCAGCGCCACCGCGCAGGCCACCTGCCGCCGCAGCTGCAGCGTCGCGCGGCCGCGACGGCCATCGGAGAACCTCAGCTCGAAGGTCTCGTCATGGGCAGACGCGGCCCCCTCGGCGGGCACGAGGACCGCCTCGTGGAGGCGCGTTCGCCAGCGGTGCTCGGGCTTGCGCATGACCTCAGGTGATGCGCTCGCCGGGCCGGCTGGTGCTCGGGTCGAGCAGCGGCATGGTCAGCCCTGGATCGTCGTCGCCGGCCACGAGGATCATGCCTTCGCTGACCCCGAAGCGCATCTTCCGGGGCGCCAGGTTGGCGACCACCATCACGTGCTTGCCGATGAGCGACTCGGCCTCGAAGCTCTTGGCGATGCCGCTGAAGATGTTGCGCTGGCCCAGCGGACCGAGGTCCACCGTGAACTGCAGCAGCTTCTTGCTGCCCTCGACCTTCTCGCAGGCGAGCACCTTGCCCACCCGCAGGTCGATGGGCGTGAACTGGTCGAAGCTGATCTCGCCTTCGAGCCCGGGCACCTCGTAGTCGGCCTCGGCCGCTTCGGCTTCGTCTTCGGATCCACCCATGGTCGCCTTGCTCGCCTCGATGATCGCCTCGATGGCCTCCGGCTTCACCGGCTCGGCCAAGGTCTCGTACTGCGCCAGCTCGTGCCCCCCGGGGAGCGGGGTGCCGGCATTGTCGAAACTCAGGGGGGCAGGCAGCTTCAAGAAGCGCTCCACCTTCTCGGCCCACTGCGGCAGGACCGGCTTGAGCAGCGCGGCCACGACCTGAGTGGCGTAGATGCCCGCCGAGCAGATGGCCCGCGCCAGCTCCGGGTCGCTCTTGGCCTTCTTCCAGGGCTCGCCCTCGGTCAGATACAGGTTGAAGTCCTCGGCCGTCTCCATCGCCAGGCGCATGGCCTTGGCCGTCTCGAACTCGCGGAAGTGCCCCGCCGCCTCGGCCAGCCGCGCTTGGGCCTTGGCCACCAGCGGCGCCGCGTCCTCGCGCAGGTCGCCGACCGTGCCGCCCAGGCGCCCGCCGATGAACTTGACGCTGCGGCTGGCCAGGTTGGCCGCCTTCTTCACCAGGTCCGCGTTGACGCGATTGACGAAGTCCTCGAAGTTGAGATCGATGTCGTCCTGGGAAGACCCGAGCTTGGCCGCGAAGTAGTAGCGCAGGTAGTCGGCCGGCAGGTGGTCGAGGTAGGTGCGGGCGAGCACGAAGGTCCCGCGCGACTTGGACATCTTCTCGCCGTTGACGGTGAGCCAGCCGTGCACGTGCACGCGCGAGGGCGTGGTGTAGCCGGCCGCGTTGAGCATGGCGGGCCAGAACAGGCAGTGGAAGTAGACGATGTCCTTGCCGATGACGTGGACGATCTCGGTGTTGCTGCCGTCGTCGTGCCAGTAGGCGTCGAAGTCCTTGCCGTTGTCGGCGCACCACTTGTCGGTGGCTGCGATGTAGCCGATGGGCGCGTCGAACCACACGTAGAAGTACTTGCCGGGGTGGCCGGGAATCTCGAACCCGAAGTAGGGCGAGTCGCGGCTGATGTCCCAGTCGCGCAGGCCCTCGTCGACCCAGTTCATCACGTAGTTGCGCACCGAGTCCTGCATCAGGGTGGTGCCGCCGTGGGCCGGCGACTTCAGCCACTTGCGCAGAAACTCTTCGTGGCGCCCCAGCGGGACGAACAGGTGCTCGGATTCCCGCAGAACGGGGGTGGTGCCGCAGATGGCACAGTGCGGCTCGATGAGCTCGGTCGGCTCGTAGGTCGACCCGCAGACTTCACAGTTGTCGCCGTACTGATCGGTGGCGCCGCACTTGGGGCACGTGCCCTTGACGAAGCGGTCCGGCAGGAACATCTCGTCGTGCGGGCAGTACAGCTGCTCGACCGAGCGCGAGGTGACGTCCCCGCGCTCCTTCATCGTGTTGAAGATCTTGCCCGCGTGCTTGCGGTTCTCGTCCGAGTGCGTGGTGTAGAAGATGTCGTAGCCGATCTGGAACTCGTCGAAATCGGCGCGGTGCTCGTCGTAGGCGCGGGCGACCAGCTCCTCGGGCGTGATGCCCTCGCGGCGGGCGCGGGTCTGGATGGGCGTGCCGTGGGTATCGTCGGCCCACATGAAGATGCAGTCCTCGCCCGCCTGCTTGCGCGCGCGGACGTGGATGTCGGTCTGGATGAACTCCAGCAGGTGACCGAGATGGATGGAGCCGTTGGCGTACGGCAGAGCGGCGGTGACCAGAACCCGCTTGGACATGGCCGAGCGCTTGTAGCACGCCCGGTGGCCCGCGGCGCCCGGCCGCTACCGGGAGCCGTCTTTGAGGTCTTTGAGCTGATCGGAGCCCATGGCGATCGTCCGCCGTGGCCCCGAATCCGCACGCGGGGTGGCCTGCACGACCCCCTGCTGCGCCGGCCAATGTCCCGAGGACTCGGCGCCGTGGCCCGGCACGGGCTGCCCGGGGGTGGACTGCGCCGCCGGGTGCGGGTGCATGCCCGGCTGCGGCACTGCCTGCTGCTGCGGCACTGCCTGCTGCTGCACTGCGTGTTGCGGCACCGCCTGCTGCGGCACACCTTGCTGCGGCACCGATTGGGCCGCCATCGGCTGACCCGGCACCATCACGTGCCGCGGCCCGGACTCGCTCGCTGGCGAGGTGACCTTGCGCCAGGGACCGGAGTCTTCGAGGCTCATGTTGCCGAGCGCGACCTGCTCGAGGTTTCGCACCAGCGCCTCGGCCGTCTGGCAGCGCTGCTCCAGCGAGCCGACCATCTCGTCGACCTGCCCGGCCAGGCCATGCACGACCTCGGGCAGCAGATCGACAGCCCGGTAGCGAAGCCGCCGCGGCGCCTGCAAAAGCGGCGTGACCTCGCCCGGGTTGTGGTTGGCCATGGACAGCTTGGACTCGAGCACCTTCACCGACTTGATGGCCAGGTGGTACTCGCGACCCGTCCGCATGTAGCCGACGTAGCTGAGCTCGATGACCCGCTTGCCGCTGTGGTCGGACGAGGTGAACTCGTCGATCGGCCGCGGGTGCACGTAGTCGAGCCCGATCATCAGCTTGGACAGGAGCTGATCGATCCGCTCGATGAGGTGGTTGAGTTGGTCGGAGCCAGCGTTGAGCCGGCGGGCGGAGCCGCCGAGTCGGATGAGCTCTTGCGTGATGGCCATGCGTGCGAACCTTCCGGTGTTGCCGGGGGGGCTCGCACTTCCGTGGCCCGTCAAGGCCGGGCCGGTATCGACCCGCACGCCCTCCCCGCGTCGCGAAGCCAGCGTACGGGACCGGTCCGGCCCTGTAAAACCCAAAAGCCGCTACGCGCGCCTACTCCCAGGAGATGCCCTGGGCCAGCGGCAGGTCCTTGGACCCATTGACCGTGCAGGTCTGCCGCCGCATGTAGGCCTTCCACGCATCGCTGCCCGACTCGCGACCGCCTCCGGTGGCCTTCTCGCCGCCGAACGCTCCGCCGATCTCGGCGCCGCTGGTGCCGAGATTGACGTTCGCGATGCCGCAGTCGCTGCCGGCCGGGCTCCAGAACTGCTCGGTCGCGCGCACGCTGTCGGTGAAGATCGCGCTGGAGAGGCCCTGCTCGACCTGGTTCTGGATGTCGATGGCGGCGCCGAGGTCCCCGTCGGGGAAGGTGCGCACGTACAGGATCGGCGCGAAGGTCTCCTCGTCCATCAGCGGGAAGCTGCCGGTCTTGGGCACCTTCACCACCGTGGGCTCGACGAAGTAGCCCTTGCGATCGAGCACCCGGCCGCCGACGAGAATCTCGCCGCCGTCCGCCTTCACCCGCTCGATGGCGGAGGCGTACTGGTCGCGCGCCTGCGCGTCGATGAGCGGTCCCACCAGGTTACCCGCGTCGCGCTGGTCGCCGATGCGCTCTGCCAGCTGCTGGTAGGCGCTGACGACCTTGCGGGTCAGCTCCTCCGCGACGGACTCGGCGACGAGCAAGCGGCGGGTGGTGGTGCAGCGCTGCCCAGCGGTGCCGGCCGCCCCGAAGGCGATGGCGCGCGCGGCGAGGTCGAGGTCGGCGGTCTGGTCGACGATGATCGCATTGTTGCCGCCGAGCTCGAGCAGGGTGCGACCCAGGCGAGCGGCGACGCGCGGGGAGACCTTGCGGCCCATCGCGCACGAGCCGGTGGCGCTCACGAGCGGCACGCGGGGGTCGTCGACCAGCGCCTGCGAGACCTCGAGGTCGTCGCCGAAGGCCAGCTGCAGCACGTTGCCGTGGCCGGCTTCCTCGAGGATGGGCTGGAGCAGCGCGTGGGTGGCCAGCGCCGTCAGCGGGGTCTTGAGGCTGGGCTTCCAGACCACCGGGTCGCCGCACACCAGGGCGAGCGCCGCGTTCCAGGCCCACACCGCCACCGGGAAGTTGAAGGCGGTGATGCACAGCACGGTGCCGAGCGGCTGCCACTGCTCGAACATGCGGTGACCGGGGCGCTCGGACATCAGGGTGCGGCCGCCCAGGCTCCGCGACAGGCCGGTCGCGAAGTCGCAGATGTCGATCATCTCCTGCACCTCGCCGCGGGACTCTTCGATGCCCTTGCCCATCTCGGCGCAGACCAGGCGCGACAGCGACTCTTTGTGCTCGCGCAGGCGCTCGCCGATCTGGCGGACCAGCTCGCCGCGGACGGGGCCGGGCACCATTCGGAAGCTCGCGAACGCCTCGTGGGCGGCGGCCAGCTTGGCCATGGCGGACTCACGATCGTCCTGGGCCACGGTCGCGATGATCTCACCGGTGCTCGGGTCCTCGACCTCCAGCCCGTCCTTGACGTCGGCCGGTGCGGTCAGGCCCATCGCCTCGAAGATTTCCACGATTTCGGTACTCGGCATGGCGCGCCCGGTATAGCAGCGCGCACCCTTTCCGCGTGCCCGCAGCCACGTGAGCTAGGCGGGCTCCCCTCCCCTCTAAGCGCGGTCCTGAAGCAATCGGGGCACACCGGAACGTGGGTAACCGCGCGGGCGCGTTCGCGTACTGGAGAGGGCATGCCGCGCACTCGCATTGCCCTGGTCTTCGTTCTCGGATTGTCGAGCGTCTCCGCCTGCGCCGATCGCAACGAGGCGGACGCCATCCGCGACCAGCTCGAAGACGACGACTACCGCAACACCTATGCACGCGCGCCGGGTTGGTCGATGCCGCGACAACCCGCCGAGGGCGGCCCGCATGGGGCCTTCATCGACATCTACGTCAACGACGTGGTCGAAGACGCGATCGCCTCGGGCGAGGCGCTCGACGCGTGGCCCGAGGGCTCGCTGATCGTCAAGGACGGCTGGAGCGCGGCCGAGGGCGGCGACTACGAGTTCCTCGCGTTCATGGAGCGTCGCGAATCGGGCTGGTTTTGGGGGGAGTACCGCGGCAACGGACGCATCGTGGCCAGCGGACTCGACGACCGGCGCTGCGCCAACTGCCACGCTGCGGGCCAGGACCAGGTGCGCGCGTTCGACCTACCCCGCTGAGCGGTGCTCTCGGAACATGCGTAGCGCGTGCTGGCCCGCCGGGCGACGGCGAGCCGCCTCGACCACTTCGGACGCGTTGGGGCGGAGCCCGTCGAGCGCGGGCAGGTGCGCGCTGTAGCCCTCGGCGTGCTGCACCAGCACCAGCGGCGCGGCCATGCACGCGAAGGTCAGGTCGGCCGCCGTGAAGCGGTCGCCCACCAGGTAGCCCGTGTCGGCGATGGCCGCCTCGACCTCACCGAAGATGGCGTCCACCTGGGCCCGGCTCCGTTCGAAGCCAGCCTCGTCGATCTTCAGGCGGCGGCGGAGCCTCCCGGCCGCCATTGGGTACAGCCGCTTGAACAACCACGCCTGCGCCCGCCCGACGTTGGTATCGGCCATGTCTTGCAGCAGCGACGGGTCTTGCAGCGCGAAGTAGTACGCCATGCGCCGCGTGTGGGGACCGAGTTTGTCGTGCAGCCGCTGCTCCCAGGCATCGACATCGGGCTCGCCCCGCAGCTGCACGCCGGCCTCGCACGCGAAGTCCACGATGGCCCCCGAGTCACGAAGCCAGCGACCGTCGGGGAGCCGTAGCGCCGGGGTCGACCACACGCTCGACACGCGATCGGCCTCGCCGCGCTGCCACCGGGTCGACATCATCACCCCGAGCTGGCTGAAGCCGGGCATGAAGGCGCGCTCGGTGAAGGGAATGCCCGCGAGATCGAGCGCCCATCGGGCGCGCTCGTTGTAGTGCGAGAACGCCAACGTGACGAGGTGATGCGTCCGTTCCACGGTGATATATTTTTTATACTTAAGAATCTCGAAGCGCAAGTACTCTCGCCCGGCGGGACCGCCCCCATGCCCTATCGCCACTTCTGCATCGCCGCCCGAGCCCTCGAAGTCGTGGGCGATCGCTGGACCTTGCTCGTGGTGCGCGACCTGCTGTCCGGGCCCAAGCGCTTCAACGAGCTGCGCCGCTTGCTGTCCCAGGTCACCCCGCGGCAGCTGTCGCTGCGACTGCGCAGCATGGAAGCCGATGGTTTGGTCGAGCACCGCGAGGTACCGGACTCGAACGATTGGCACTACGCCCTGACCGACAGCGGCCGCGCATTGGCGCCCGTCGTGCACGCCCTCGCAGCCTGGGGGGCCGAACATGCGATGCGTCCCCCCGCCGAGGGCGAGCCGGTGCACCCCGAGCACCTGGTCAACGGCGCGGTGGCGCTGCTGACGACGCGACGGGTTCGGCCGCCCCGAGCCACCCGCTGGAGCTTCGCGTTTCCCGACGGCGCGCGGACGGTCGAGTGGACGGGGCACCGGTGGCAGCTCGGCACCACCGACGAGGGCGCGCGGGTGACCGTGAGTGCAGAGCCTCGCGACCTCGCGCTCGCGATCGCGGAGCCGAGTCGGCTGCCCACGCTGCTGGGCACACGAATCACCGTCGACGGCGACCCGGCCGAGATTGCCCTGATGATGAGCGTCGTGGTGCCGATGGACCACGAAAAAGAGCCGAAGAGGTGAAAGAAATCCGCGCTGGGGGTCATTCAGGAGACGTGCTCCGCCTCCTCGCTCCCCTCGTCGTGTCCCTGCTCGCGGTCGGATGCGCAAGCAGCCCGACTCCCATCCCGCCGTCGGCCCCGGTCACGCTCCCGGACGGCACCACGCCGACCGACGATCCGAAGTCGGCCGAGCTCGACGGTCAGACCATCACCCTCGGCTTTTCGCACGGGGGCGGCTGCGGGGGCCATCAGTACGAGATCGGCAAGCGGCTCGCCGACGACGGCGCGGTCGAGCTGTGGCTGGTCCACTACGATCTCGACGGGGATAGCTGCGACGCCATGCTGTGGAAGGACGTGACCACCGAGCTCCCCGACGACTGGGCGGAACGAGAGATTCGCGTGCTCCGTCTCGCGGGTACGCCCCGAGTGATTCGCACCGCCGACGGCACCGACCTGCCGTTCCACGACTAGGGGCGCCCGACGGCCCACCGATGGCTTGAAAACCTACCGCCGGGCGCTTATGCGTGAGGACGCGAGCCGCTCCATGAGCGCGTCCTCCTCATCCGACCCCGCCGGGCCCCCGGCCACCAACGACGAGCCCGCCGCTCGCGCCCGGGTGCTGGACAACATCGGTGCGCTCGGCAGCGTCATCGCCCTCCTCGGCGTCATCGGGTTGCTCGCGATGCAGATGGGCATGGCGCAGGACCACCCGTGGCTGGTGGTGGCGGTCCCCGTCCTTTACGTGGGCGGCGTCTTGCTGACCGTCGTGCGCCGTACCGGTCGAGCCCGAGTCTCCGTGCTCAACGTCGTACCGCTATTCGTGATCTACGCGATCCTCGGGTTCTGGGACCTACTGAGCATCGGGCTGGTGATGGCCTTCGTGGTGGTGGAGATGATCCTCGGTCCATTGCTCGGCATGGCGACGATCGTGGCCGTGATGATGCTGGGCATCTTCGTCATCGAGACGGTGCTCGGCATCCCGCTCGACGGGATCAGCGGACCGGAGTCGTGGGGTCAGGCGGGCATCTTCGTCGCGGTGCTCGTCGTCGGCGTCGTCGTGCTGCGCTGGCGCTTCGGCCGAGACGAGGGCGAGGACCCGATCATGGACGCGTACGCCCGCACCCACGCCCGCATCCTGGGCCTGCTGCACCTGGCCATCCTGGCGTGTGGAGGGCCCTCGCCGGACCACGAAGAGCCTTAGGGCTCGATCGGCCGCACCGCCTTGAGCCCTTGCGGGCCGTCGAACAGGACCCACTGCTCGTTCCCCGTGGTGCCGAGGTCGACCGGAACGATGAAGGGCTCGAGGATGAGAAAGCTGCTCGGGCCCGTCGGGTGCATCTGCGCCTCGACGCCGTCATCGAAGGTCATGCGCAGGGTCTCGCCCTCGCGCGTGATCTCGAAGCCCTTCACCGGCAGCTGGGTGCCGGGAACGAACTCGTAGTGCCCCGCGTGGCGATCGAAAATCTCGGCATCGAGCGGCGCGACGGTGAGCTCGCGCTCCTCGTGCGCGGGCCAGCCGTAGACGTGTGCGACCGCGTTGATCACCTCGTCCGTCAGGACGCCACCGTTGTCGGAGTTGGTCATCACCACCACGCCGGAGCCCCGCTCGACGTCCAGGAGCATCTGGCTGCGGAATCCCTCGTTGCCGCCGCCGTGCCCGAAGCGCAGGTCACCCGTTCGCGGCGCGACCATGAAGCCGAGCCCGACATAGCCCGCCGCCGAGCCGGGCTGCCCCACCATCCCCGGGCACTGGCGCAACAGGGCCGCCTGCGCCGTCTTCGGGCTCACCAGCGCGGCCTCGTCTCCACCGTGGGCCCGACGGACCTCGAGCAGCAGCTGCGCCAGATCGCTCGGTCGAGTCCAGAGCCCCGCCGCGCCCATCTCCGGGTACGTGTGCCATCGGCCCGGGATGGCCTTGCCCGTGTCGCGGTGGGCGACCGCGGCGTTGGCATGAAACCGCTTCGGCAGCGGCTGCTCGTAGGTGCTCCGTCGCATGCCGACCGGCTTCAGCACCTGCTCGGCGAGCACCTGCGGGAACGACTTGCCGGACACGTCGGCCAGCAACAGCTGCAGGATGGTCGTGCCGCCGCCCGAGTAGCGAAACCCCTGCCCCGGCGGCTTGTCGACGCGAATCGGCTGGTTGTTGGCCGGGGCCACCCCATCGAGGATCTGCGGCACGGTGGGCACGGGTACCCCTTCGGCATAGCCGGGAAACCCGTGCACGGTCAGGCCCGCGCAGTGACTCGCGAGACCGCGAATGGTGACCGGCTGGGCCTTCGTGTGCTGGTTGTCCGGCAGCGTCCACGACTTCAGGTAGGTGTTGACGTCGGCGTCGAGATCGAGCGTGCCCGCCTCGACCATGCGCAGCGCCGCGAGCACCGTCAGCGGCTTGCTCATCGACGCCGCCTGGAACATCGTGTCCGTGTCCACGGGGGTCGACCCGCCCGCCTGGAGCACGCCGTAACCCGCCGCCCAGTCGATCTTGCCGCCGTGGATCACAGCGACGCTCATGCCCGGCACGTCGAGCTCGGCCATGCGCTGCTGCACCGTGCGAGGGTCCCGTGCGCCGAGGCGAATCGACGGCGTCAAGCTGGCCTCGACCAAGGCGCGCCGGGCCTCGGCGTCCGCGGCCAGCGGCTCCCCGCCGATCGATCGCGTGGAGCGAGCCAGCCCGTAGGGCTCGTTCGCCTCCAGCGCGACGGCGGTGGTGCCCGCCCCCTGAAACTCGACGACGCGCTGCTCCTCGCGAGGATCGAGATCGACCTCGAGCCACTGGTACGTCGGCTCGCCATCGGGCCGCTGCCAGCTGATGAGGCCGACGACTTCGTCTTCGCTCTGCTCGACGACACGGCAGATGGTGGCCGGCCCTGCCTCCCCCAGCCATGCCTTCAATAGCGGGAGTTGCTCTTCGAGCGGCCAACGCAGCGACATCTCCGCGGTGGCCTCGTCGCGGCTGAAGGCCGCGACGGCCTCGGGGGTCGGTGCATTGAGCAAGTCGACCACCGCGACCAGGCGCTGCGTGGCCCGGTCGTCGCGAAGCTCCGCCGCCTCGCACATGGGGCCGGTGGGCTCGGGCGTCTCGACCGTGGCCGGCGTGCTCGAAGGCTCCGCGGGCGAGCTGGGCCGGCACGACGCTGCACCCAGCGCCACCGCGATGATGGGCCACGCACCCGCTCGTGCGACGCTCGAACGAAGCCAGAATCCACGGGTCGACAGTGGAGCGGAACGCATGCCCTGATTGTCCGAGACCGGACGCGCCGATGTCCAATACCGACGACCTCAGTCCCGATTCGAGGGCCGGTCCATCAGCGTGCGAATCTCCTTGGCCCACGTCCGCAGGCTCACCGGATCGTCGAGCATGGCCGCCGCGCCTCGATCGATCTGCTGCAGCTGCTCGGCCAGTCGCTGCTTGCCCAGCCGCAACCGACCCCGCACGGTGGCCTCGGGAATCCCGAGGAGCTCCGCAATCTCCCGCCCGGGCAGGTTCTCGAAGATGTTGAGCTCCAGCGCGATCTGGAAATCCAGCGGAATGTTGCGCATCGCAGAAGCCAGCCGCCGCAGGTTGTCCT
The DNA here is from genome assembly GCA_039028615.1 of Myxococcota bacterium. Classification (GTDB taxonomy): domain Bacteria; phylum Myxococcota_A; class Polyangia; order Nannocystales; family Nannocystaceae; genus Paraliomyxa. The sequence goes on from JBCCHT010000028.1 coordinate 38,531, forward strand.
TGCGCGCCATGACCGTGGTCAGGCTGACCTCGGCGAGCGATCCCAAGCACAGCGAGTCGAAGTCGAGGGCTTCGCGCTCGCGCTTGTACTTCTTGCGAAGGTGCTGCTGGAACACCTTGAGCGCGATGCGGAAGGCAAAGCGCTCGAAAGGAACGTCACCGCGAAAACGGTCTTTGCTCTCGGTGCAGCCCAAGAAGGTCTGACCGATCAAGTCGGCCGCGTCCTCTTCGTTGGCCACCTTGTTGTGAAAGAACCGCGCGATGGGCCGGAAGTGGCGCTGAACGAGGGTGTCGCCCGCCTTGCGGTCGCCAGCCCGCCATGCGTCGAGCAGCACCCAGTCGTCTTGCTCCGTCGTGCTCATCGAGACGCCGATCGACCACCCGAGCCGACTCGCAACGAGCGTAGGCCGGCCCAATTTCGATTTGTGTGATCGATCTCGGCTGGATCGTAACATGGAACTACACCCTCCCTGCAGCATCCGCCGACGTGCAGTTCGACGACCCCACGACTCGACCCACGCTGGACCCGACCTTCGATACGGGCGGTGGTTTCCATCGCGAGGTCGAGGACGCCCTGCTGGGCAAGGTGCGCGCGCGCCTATTCGGGACCGCATCCGACCGGCCCCGCCAGCTCGGCCGCTTCCGGCTCATCGAGCGCCTCGGCTCCGGGGGCATGGGCGTGGTGTACAGCGCCTACGACGACGAGCTCGGTCGACGCGTGGCCGTGAAGCTGCTGCAGCCGGGACGTACGGCCCAGGCCGAAGGGCGAGCGCGCATCCAGCAGGAAGCCCGCGCGATGGCCCGGCTGTCCCATCCCAACGTGGTGCAGGTGTTCGAGGTCGGCGAGCTGTCGGATGGCCAGGTCTACGTGGTGATGGAGCTGGTCAACGGCCAGACCCTGTCGCAGTTCGCCAAGGCGCCGCATGCATGGAAGGAGATCCTCGAGGTCTACGTGCAGGCGGGGCGCGGGCTCATGGCCGCCCACACGGCGGGCCTGGTGCACCGCGACTTCAAGCCGGCCAACGCCATGCTCGGCGACGAGGGCCGGGTACGCGTGCTCGACTTCGGGCTCGCCCGCCGCCCCGAGATGATGGGGCCGGATTCGACCAACCCCTCCTACGACTCCGACCCGCCCCGAGAAGCACGGCTCACCTGCACGGGCATGGTGGTGGGAACCCCGGCCTATATGGCGCCCGAGGCCGCGACCGAGGGCCGGGTCGACGCCCGCAGCGATCAGTACTCGTTCTGCGTCGCGCTGTACCAGGCGCTCTACGGGGAGCACCCGCGCTTCAACGACAACCACAACCCGAACGTCGATCCTTGGTACGGGCCCATCCACCCTGCCCCACCCGGTCACGGCGTGCCACGATCGCTTCGCCGCGCCCTGCTGCGCGGGCTCTCGCTCGAGCCCCACCGCCGCTACCCGTCCATGGCCCACCTGCTCCGCGCGCTGCGGCGCCTGGGTGAGACGCGGAGCAAGTGGCAGCTGGTCCCGGTGGGCTTGATGCTCACCGCCACCGTGGTCATCGCTGGTCGGCTCTCCGGCGATGCGAGCTGCGAAGATCAAGCCTCCCGCAGCATGGAGCAGACCTGGAACTCCACGCAGCGATCCGAGCTCGGCCTGGCCATTGAGCAGACCGCCCACCCGCAGGCCGCCCAGATCGTCGACCAGCTCTCCCCCGCCATCGACGAGCACGCCGAGCGCTGGGTCCAGGCTCGACGACAGGTCTGTGACACCCTCAGCTCGCAGCGGCACGCGGATCTCCAAGACGACCACCGCCTGGCGTGCCTCGACGACCGCCGACGGGAGCTCGGCGTGGCGATCGATCTGTTGGCCGAGTCCGATCGCCACGGCGCGGGCCGGGCCCTCGAGGTCATCGCCGGGCTCGGCGACGTGGGCCGCTGCCTCGAGCTCGACCCCAACGTCGAGCGGCTCGCGTCCCCGCGCAGCGCCAGCCAGGCCCGCGCCATCGACCGCGAGCGGAGCCGGCTGAGTCGCGCCGACGGGCTGGGCAAGATGGGGCGCTACGAGGACGGACGCATCCTGGCGGGCGAGGTGGCCGAGGCCGCGAAGAAGCTGAACTACCCGCCGCTACAGGCCGAAGCCGAGCGTCTCCACGGCTGGCTGACCAAGAACTCGGGCGACTACGAGACCTCGATGGAGCGCCTCGAGCGGGCGTATTTCCTCGCTCGTCGGCACCGACACGATCGGGTGGCCCGCATGGCGGCGATCGACCTGGTCTACGTCACCGGAGTGCTGCTCGAGCGCCACGAAGACGCCGAGCGGTGGACTCGCGACGCGCGTTCGGAGCTCGACCGCAACCCCTCGCCCCCGGACGAGGCCCGCTTCCTCGTCGTGCTGGGCGGGGTGGCGGAGCGCCGCGGGGAGTTCGAGCGCGCCCGGGAGTACTTCCAGCGGACGCTGGTGCTGCACGAGAGCATGTACGGCCGGTTTCACTCCACGGTCGCCCGCTCGCTCAACAACCTGTGCCTGTCGTATGCGGGGCAGGGCCTGGTGGCCGAGGCGCGGCCCCGCTGCGAGCGAGCGCTGGAGATCTATCGCTCCGAACTCGGCCCGCATCACCCCACCGTCGCCCGAACGCTGGACGTGTTGTCGTCGCTGGCCGCGGCCGAGCACGAGCCGGGCAAGGCGTTGTTCTTCGCTCGCCGGGCGGTGACCGTCAGCGAGCAAGCGCTCGGCGCCGATCACCCGGAGACGGCGGCCTACGTCCGCTCGGTCGGCCGGCTGCTGCTCCAGGCCGATCAACCCGACGAGGCCCGCCCGCACCTCGAAAAGGCGCTCGAGATCCAGCGCGCGACCCTGGGCGAAGAGCACCACCACCTCACCACCACGCTGATGCTGCTCGCGACCCTCGACGTGCGCGACGGCGCCATCGACCAGGCCCGCGCCCGCTACCACACCACCATCGCCATGCTCGAGTCATCGCTGGGGCAGCAGCACACCAAGCTGCTGGCCCCGCTCATCGATCTGGCCCGACTCGAGATCGACCACGGCCGCTCCGATGCCGGCCTCGAGCACGCCACTCGGGCCCACGCCCTGATCGACCCCGAAAATCGCTACGACCGCGCGCAGACCAAGTACCTGCTGGCTCGAGCGCACTGGGCCCGCGGCTCCGAGCCCGATCGCGCCCTGGCCATGGCCGCCGACGCGGCCCGGGACTATCGCTCGTGGATGTCCACGGGCGCGGTCAGGATCTACGCGCCCTCGGGCGACCCCACGGTGGAGGAGATGGAGGCGTGGGTGAAGGCGCGGGAGGGCTGACCGCCCCCCCGCACGCCCGCGATCGTCACATGTTCTTGCGGTCCGTCACCCAGCCGGGATCCGTGCACAGGTCGCACCCGTCTCCTATGAACAGGGCTTCGGCCTGCACGTCCCCCATCAGCTCCATGCGCAGCCACGCCGTGATCGGCCCCCGGTAGCCTCCCGCATCGCCGACCGGCTCGAAGTGGCTGGCGCCGAGCAGCTTGCCGTAGAAGGTCGGCACGTTCGACGGGCCGTAGACCAGCGACTCGACCAGGCCCGGCGAGACGATGGTGTCGCTGCCGCCCGACATCACGAACATCGTGCCGCTCAGGCCACTCACGTTGCCCGGCGCGGGCTGGATGGGCACCACGGTGGACACTCGCGGGTCGCCCCCCGCGTTGATGCTCCCGCCCCCGCCCTGCGAGTGGCCGAGCGACCCGATCGAGTCGACATCGAGCGCCCCGTAGAATTCAGAAGCCCCGAGCGCGTTCTGGTCGATCAACCAGCTCATGCCCTCGATCATCTCCATACCCGAACCGGTCTGCGTGCTGTTGGACGCAATGACCACGAAGCCGTGGCTCGCGAGGTGCTCGAGCAACCCCGCGTAGTACTGCGGGATGGCGAAGGTCCCGTTGCCCCACGTCAGGATGGGGTGCTCGAACCCGCTGCTGGCCACGTTGGCGGGATAGTGCAGCGCAAAGGCGCCCCCCGGCCCTTCGTTGTATCGCGTGGTGACCGAAAAGGGCCCCGGCTGGTCGAAGCTGGCCACCGCGGGGAAGCCCGGGTCCGGGTCGGCCGGCGGCTCGTCATCGCCTCCCGAGTCCGCGCCGTCTCCCGGACCTGGGTCCTCGCCGCCCGTGCTGTCGCCCATCCCGTCGTCATCATCATCGTCGCCACCGAAGGTCTCGTCCGACGGCGCGTCTGCGGCCCCGGCGTCGTTGTCGTCCTCGTCCTCGTCCTCGTCCCCCGTCGGCCCCACCGAGCCCGCGGAGGCCGGACCGACCCCGGGCGTTCCCCAGGTGGTTCCCATGTCCCCTCCGGCGGCACACCCCGAGGCCAGCAACACCCCGAGAGGCCACGCCACCTGCACCTTTAAGCACTTCCGCGTCGTCATGCATGCTCACAGTTACGGCCCGCGCCGCTTCGATCACGGCGTCGTCGAGGTGTTTCGGTCTGCTCGCTGACCCCGGATACACGCGGGGCTCGTTTTGCAGGGAACGGCTCGGATCACGCATCGCCGCAAACGCATCGGGGCCGATGACGAACGTCATCGACCCCGCATGGCCGCCATCCCCGGCGCGTCGCTAGATCGGGATGTACAGCAGCTGCGTGCCCGCCACGAGATCGGGCGTGTTGCAGTTGAACTGGAACCCGGTCGCAGAGTCCAGCTGGATCCCCGAGGTCGCCTCGGCCCCGTTGTCGGCGCTGTTGCCCGCGTTGATGGTGTCCTCGTAGCAGACGTCGATGTTGCCGGACGCCTCGTGCAGCACCACCTGGAAGCGCATCAGGTCGGACGCATCCCCCGAGAAGTTGGCGGTATCGAACTGCACCACGAAGCGCTGGTCGCCCGGCATGCCGAGCAGCTCGTAGCGCACCGCACCCGCGCCCACCGTGGGGTTCAGGTCGTCCCAGAACACGTAGAGCATGTTGGTCGAGGGCGAGGACGCGGTGGGCAGACAGCTGTTGGTCAGGCCCATCTCCGCGGGGCTGCCGAAGTGGATGGCCCCGTTGGACTGCAGCGTGATGTCCGTGTAGTCGACGCCGTAGAACGGGAACGTAAAGCCCATCGGCACGGTCGCGGCGTCGTCATCGGTGAGCCCCGCGTTGGTGCCCGTGGCACTGATGTCGTCGCACAGTGTCATGGGCAGGCTGAGCGCAAAGCCGTTGTAGCCGACGTCGCTGCCGAAGGGCACGCCCGGGATGTCGCACTCGGAGAAGTCGTAGGTGCAGCTCGGCGTGCAGCTCAGCGTGCCCCCGGTCAGGCCCAGCGAAGCGCAGTCGTTGCCGGCCAGGTCGAGGCCGTCGCAGCTCTCTGGATCTTGGGTGATGCCGTCGCCACACAGCGCGCACGCGGTGGTGTCGTAGAAGCAGTCGTCACCGCAGGTCACCGTGCCGCCCTCGAAGCCGAGGGTGAAGCAATCGACGTCCTCGGGCACTCCTCCTTCGCACTCCTCCGCCAGATCGAGGGTCCCGTTGCCGCAGATGAAGCAGCCGAGGAGGTTGTAGTCCTCGCAGGTCAGCAGGCACCCGAGCTGTCCGCCTTCGTGGCCCAGCGACTGGCAGGTCTCGCCGTTGAGCTGCGCCAGGTCGCAGACCTCGTTGCCTTCGATGACGTTGTTGCCACAGACGGAGACCTCACCGGTCGACCCGGCGCCCGTGCTGCCTCCCGTGCTTCCGGTCGCCCCGGTCGAGCTGCCCCCGTCGGCCGCGGCCGTCGACTCGCCCGCGGAGCCCTCGTCGACCCCCGACTCGTCGGTCTGCGCGGTGGCGGGATCGGTGGTGTTGCCGTCGTCGCTGGTCAGCGGGCCGATGCCAGTGGTGGCGGTCGTCAGCCCGGTCGTGGATGGAGAAGAGTCGTCGCCGCATGCACCGAGAAACGACAACGCCAAACACACGGTAGGACAGACGATCCGGTAACCCATGGTCCCGACTATACACGGGCCGAGCTACGGGCTGGCATCAAAAGGCAATATTGTCTTCGACGATCGGATCGACCTCGTTGCTCCACCGCGGCAGCGTGCCGGTGTAGAGCATGGAGTACGCCGCCGACACTTCGGTGACCCGCTTGGTGTAGCGGTAGCTCTCCTCGAACGCGATTTCCTCTACGAAGGTGTCGAGCTCGAGGGTCGCCCCCTCGCCCGACTTGGCCCGGAGCCAGCGTCCTACATTGCTCGGGCCGCCGTTGTAGCTGGCGTAGGCCATGGGGGCTTGCCCGTGGAACTTCTTGAGCAGCTCCGACACGTACACCGCCGACAGGTGGGCGTTGGTGTCGATGTCGAACAACGCGTCGGAGTTGAAACGGCCGTCGGCGGGCATCTCGTCGATGCGCTGGGCGAGCTGGCGGGCGGTCCACGGCATGATCTGCAGTGCACCTCTCGCCCCCACGGGCGACACCACGTGTCGGCGAAACCGCGACTCGGTGTACATCAGCGACCACATGTGGATGGGGTCGAGACCCCGCAATCGGGCTTCGCGCTCGACGGGGCCGCGGTAGGCCCGTGGGTGCCAGCGTGCCTTGTAGGGCCCGTCGGCGGAGGTCGATAGCCGCGCCCACGCGTGCGGCTCGCTGAGATCGTGCGCCAGGGTTCGCAGGCTTCGTTGCAGCGCCTCGCTCTCCTCGGCGTTGCGCATGGTCTTGCGGCCGGCCGAGGTGGCCCGGGTGCGCGGGTACTCCCACTCCGCCTTCCACCCCAGGCCCACGAACAGCGCCTCGCTCCGCGGCCCGGGGCTGCGGCCCTTCTTGACGTCGGTGAAGGCTCGTGCGGCGTGCCGCAGCTCGCGGCGCGCCTCCTCGATGTAGCCGGCTTCGTACAGCTGTCGGGTGCGACGAATGGTGGGCCACGCCTCGCCGAAGCGGAGGTCGGCCGCCTCGAGGTGCCGCTCGGTGTCTTCGCGACCGGGGCGACGTGCTTCGTCGGCCACCGCGGGCAGCTCGGGCAAGGGCGGCGTCTCGACCCCCGCGTCGAGCAGGCGCTGGCGAGCGATCAGCCCGTAGTAGGTCCAGGCCCCGCCCGCGGCGAGCTGCTGGAGCAGCGACGTTCCTTCGGTGCGATGCTCTTCGGTCGGGCCTTGTAGCAACAGCTTGCCCAGGAAGTAGCGAGCCCGGGTAGCGTCGCGGCTGCGCCCGTCGGCGAGCTCGCGGAAGCCGTCGATCGCTTCGCCGTCGCGGCCGAGCCGATAGGCGATCCACGGCCGCAGCCAGTCGCGCTCGCTTCGGTGACCCTTGTGATCGCGCTCGTAGGCCTCGAGCCAACGGTCGGCCTGCACGTAGCGACCGGCCCGAACCGCCAGCTGGAGCCCGTTCCACAGCCCGTTGGCCCGGGTGCTGCTGCGATCGTCGTCGACCCGCTTCTCCCAGATGGCCAGGGCCGGCTCGTACATCTCGCCGCGCTCGTAGCAGCGCAGCAGCCAGTCGCGGACGTCCCCGTTGATGCCCGAGTCGTACATCGGCCGCAGGTCGTCGACGCAGGTCTGGTAGTCGCGCTGCTTGTAGGCCGTGTACGAGCGCGAGCGCTGGGCCTGGCGGCGTCGCGAGCTCGACAGGTCGGGGTCGGCGATGAGCTCGTCGAGGATGCGTCGCGAGGTCTCGACGCGCCGCAGGCCACGGGCATAGACGGCCTGCTCGAGGCGCTCGCCCACGCTGAGGCTGCGCTGCTTGACCTTGGAGTTGGCGCTGGCCAGCGCGCTCAGCTCGGCCCACGCCACATCGGACTCGGGCTCGCCCGCGCGCTCGATGGTGATGCGCCGCAGGGTGTCGGCCGCCTCGGTGACGCTACCCGCCCGCACCTGCGCCCGCGCCAACGCGAGCCGCAGCTCACCGATGCGGGGATGATTGGGATAGTCGAGGACCAGCTTGGTCATGGCCCCGGCGGCCTTCGATGCCGCACGGGCGGTCGAGCGCTCGCTGCTGCCCTCGATCTCGGCCATGGCCTCGCCTTGCAGCACGCGCAGCTCGGCTCCGTTGCGCAGGGACTTGATGCGCCGCAGCTTCGACAGCTCGCGCACCGCTTGCTCGCGCTGCGCGTCGGCCTGCTCGGTGTCGAGGCTCCCCTGGCGGGCCCACTCGACCCGCGCCTGGGCCAGCTCGTAGCCGACGACATCGGGAGGAAACAGCGCCTCCAGATCGTCGTGCGTGGTCAGTGGCTCCAGCACCGCGACGGCCTCGCCGGGCTGCCCTCGCATTCGCATCGCGCGGCCTCGAAGGGCGCTGTGGACGAACCACTCGCGCGAGCCCGCCACCGTGGAGGGCTCGGCATCGAGCAAGCGCAGCGCGGTCTCGGGATCGCGAGCGATCAGCGCAGTAGCCGCTCCGGGGCGGCCCTGCAGTGGCTCCACGGAAGAGCCTGGAGCAAAGGTCGGCAGACCTTCGTCTCCGGCCGCAGGGCCCTCGAGCGCGAACGCAGCCGATGCATTTTCCGCAGGGGCTTCGACCGGCGTCGGCTCGGCTTCCGCGGGCAACGCAGGCGTGACCGCTGCGCCCGTCAGCAGCACCAACCCGAGCCTCATGAGCAACGGTCGGCGCGACTTTACAGGCTTCATCGATCCCCTACTTCGACGTTAGCACGGGTACGTTGACCACGCCCAAAACGGTGCGCCTTGGGTCACATGGTGTGCAACTCGCGCACCTCCCACGGCACAACCTCTACCGCTATGGTCCGGCCCGTGAACCTCCAACGACCTCCCCATCAACTCGTCGCGACCGTCATTGGAGCGGGCACGATGGGGGCCCAGATTGCGGCCCACCTCGCCAACGCGGGCGTGCGGACCCACCTGCTCGACATCGTACCCAAGGGTGCGGACAAGAGCGCAGGCAAGGGTGCACGCGATGCCATCGCCGCCGGAGCCCTCAAGCAGATGCTCAAGGCCAAGCCGGCTCCCTTCATGGACAAGGCCTTCGCAGCCAAGCTCACGGTGGGGAACTTGGACGACGACCTCGAGTCCGCCGTCGCGGCCAGCGACCTGGTGGTGGAGGTGGTCATCGAGCGGCTGGACATCAAGCAGCCGCTGTTCGAGCGCATCGGCAAGGCCGCGCCCGAGCACGCCGTGCTCGCCACGAACACCTCGGGGCTGCCCATCGGGGACATCGTGGCCAAGCTGGCGCCGGAGATTCAGCGCCGCGTCGTGGGCATGCACTGGTTCAACCCGCCCCGATACATGCACCTGCTCGAGATCGTGCCGTCCGAGCACACCGACCCGGCCATCGCCGCGCAGCTCGGTGAGTTCAGCGACAAGGTGCTGGGCAAGGGCGTGGTCATGTGCCGCGACACCCCCAACTTCATCGGCAACCGGATCGGCATCGGCGAGATGATGCTGACCTTCAAGGCGGCCTTCGAGGACGGCTACACCGTCGAAGAGGTCGACCTGCTCAACGGCAAGCTGATGGGGCGCCCCAAGATGGGCAGCTTCCGCCTCGGCGACCTGGTGGGCATCGACGTGGCCGCGCTGGTCATCGAGAACCTCGCCAAGGCCACCTCTGCCGAGGAAGGCCACCCGAACTTCGACGAGCTGCACGGGCTGATGAAGGTCCACCCCGCGCTCACCAAGATGTTCGAAAAGGGCCTCAAAGGCGACAAGACCGGCAAGGGCTTCTACAAGAAGACCCGCGACGAGGCCGGCAAGCGCAAGATCCTCTCGCTCGACCTCACCACGCTCGAGTATCGCGACCGCCAGGAGCCCGACTTCCCCGAGCTGAAGGCCGCCCAAAAAGAGCGCAAGCTCCCCGCCCGCATCGCCGCCGCGCTGCGAGCCGAGGGCCGCGCGGGCGACTTCCTGCGCAACCTCTACCTGCCGCTGTTCAACTACGCGGCCAACCGCCTGGGCGAGATCACCGACGACCCCCGCAGCGTCGACGATGCGATGTGCTGGGGCTACGGCTGGACCACCGGTCCCTTCGCCATGTGGGACGCGGCCGGCTTCGGCTGGGTGATCGAGCAGATGAAGGCAGCCGGCATCAGCCCGGCCAAGAACGCCCTCGCGCTGCTCGAGGCCAAGGGTGACGACGCCAGCTGGTACGGCACCGACATCGCCGAGCCCACCATGTGGTCGGCCGAGGCGGGCAAGCACGTGCCCGTGCCCTCCACCGAGGGCATGCTCTTCCTGCCCCAGCGCAAGGCTCAGGTCGGCGTCATCAAGAAGAACGCCAGCGCCAGCCTCCTGGACATCGGCGACGGCATCGCCTGCGTCGAGTTCCACGCCAAGATGAACGCCATCGACGAGGGCATCGCCACGATGCTCTCCGAGGCGGTCGACTACGCCACGGAGACCGAGAACTTCCGCGGCATCGTGGTCGGCAACCAGGGCAGCAACTTCTCGGCCGGCGCAAACCTCTTCGTCATCCTCGCGCTCGCGGGGCAGTCGAAGTGGGACGAGCTGGACGAGTTCGTCAACGCCTTCCAGCAGACGATGATGAAGCTACGGCACTCGCCGGTCCCGGTGGTCGCGGCCCCCTTCGGGCTGACCCTGGGCGGCGGCGCCGAGGTGACCCTGGCCTCGTCGGCCGTGTGTGCCGACGCCGAGCTGTACATGGGCCTGGTGGAAGCGGGCGTGGGCCTGGTGCCCGCGGGCGGCGGTCTCAAGGAGATTGCCCGACGCGCCTCCGAGTGGGCGGCCCAGATTCCCGACGGTGACCCGTACCCCTGGCTGCGACGCGGCTTCGAGGGCGCGGCCCAGGGCAAGGTGGCCACCTCGGCCCACGAGGCCCGCGGCCTCGGCTACCTGCGCACCACCGACAGCATCGTGTTCAACAAGCGACGCGTCATCGCCGAGGCCAAAAAGCGCGCCATCGGCCTGGCCGAGGGTGGCTACGCGCCGCCCGACCCCAACGCCCCGATCACCGCCATCGGCGTCAACCAGGGCGCCAACTTCCTCATGGGAGCGGCGCAGTTCGAGTGGGGCGGCTACGCCAGCGAGCACGACCGACTCATCGGCGAGAAGATCGCCCACGTGCTCACCGGCGGCATGACGGCCGTCCCGGGCACGGCCACCGCCCAGCAGTTCCTCGACCTCGAGCGCGAGGCCTTCGTCAGCCTGGCCGGCACCCAAAAGACCCGCGATCGCATCGCGCACACCCTCAAGACCGGCAAGCCGCTCCGCAACTAGCCGCAGCCCAACGAGAAAAGGAATCAAGCAATGACTCAGCTCAAAGAAGCCGTACTCGTCGCTGCGCGCCGCTCTGCCGTGGGCCGGGCCGCCAAGGGCACGCTCGCTCAGACCCGTCCCGACGACTTCGCCATCGAGGTCCTGTCGGGCACCCTCGCCGGACTCCCCGGCCTCCCCAAAGACATCGTCGACGACGTGGTGCTCGGTTGCGCCATGCCGGAGGCGGAGCAGGGCCTCAACGTCGCCCGCGTCATCGGCATGCGGGCCGGCCTGCCCGAGACCTCCTCGGCGCAGACCATCAACCGCTTCTGCTCCTCGGGCCTGCAGGCCATCTCCTCGGTCGCCGAGCGCATCATGGTCGGTGCCATCGACTGCGGCGTCGCGGGTGGCGTGGAGTCCATGAGCATGGTGCCCATGGGCGGCAACAAGGCCGTGCTCAACCACAAGATCGTGCAGGAAGCCCCCGAGCTTTACATCGGGATGGGCCTCACCGCCGAGAACGTGGCCAACAAGTACGAGGTCTCCCGCGAGGACCAAGACGCCTTCGCGCTCGAGAGCCACAAGCGGGCCACCGCTGCCATCAAGGACGGCAAGTTCGAGGGTGAGATCGTCCCGGTCACCTCGATCCAGGGCAAGACCCTCACCGTCGACGAGGGCCCGCGTGCCGACACCAGCGCCGAGGCGCTCGGCAAGCTGCGCCCCGTGTTCCACGTCAAGGGCTCGGTCACCGCCGGCAACTCCTCGCAGATGAGCGACGGCGCGGCCATGGCCGTGCTGACCTCGGCCGACAAGGCCAAGGAGCTCGGCCTCGCGCCCATCGCCCGCTACGTGGGCTACGCCGTCGCCGGCGTCGCGCCGGACATCATGGGCATCGGCCCCATCGAGGCCATTCCCAAGGTCCTCAAGCAGACCGGCCTCACCCTCGCCGACATCGACGTCATCGAGCTCAACGAGGCCTTCGCCTCGCAGTCGCTCGCCGTCATCCGCACCCTCGGCCTCGACCCCGCCAAGGTCAACGTCAACGGTGGCGCCATCGCCCTCGGTCACCCGCTGGGCTGCACCGGAGCCAAGCTCACCGCCACCGCCCTGGCCGAGCTCCAGCGCGTCAAGGGCCGCTACGCCATGGTCACCATGTGCATCGGCGGCGGCATGGGAGCCGCCGGAATCTTCGAGCGCATGTAGCCCTCGACGACTCCGTCGCTTCTCGAACGGCCGGGCCCGCACCACGCGAGCCCGGCCGTCGTACGTTCAGCCGCTACTCGCAGCTCGAACCATCGTCGAGCGCCGTCTCCCACATCACACAATCCAGAGGAATCGGCGCCGCACAGGTATTGGAAAGATCGTTCGCCGGAGGCCCCGTCTCGTCACAACAATCGCCGACATCCGTCCCCCGACACTCCACCTCGTCCGGACGCGGCGCCGCACAAGTCTCATCCACCTCGACCACCACGCTGCGCTCAGCCTCGCCCGCGGTAGCCCAGTTCCCAAACAGTGACTTCAATACGCTCTTCATTCAAAGCAACTACTGTCCCTATCCACCCCCCATTTCCTCCAGACGATTTCCTTTCCCCAAGCGGACGTGCCACCAGGCCGCCTCACTCGACCTCAACTCATCCAACCGGACCGCCCCCGCTCAACCGCTCGAGCACAGCCCCCGCACCGCCCCGACCCCTCCGAGCAATCTCCAATCACGAACCCCCGCACCGCCCGACCCTCCGAGCAATCCCAGATCACGAGCCCCCCTCATATTCACCAACCCACCCCCCCATCGACCGCCCCCGATGTCCGTGACCGGCACGATCGATTCCGCCCCTCGAACTGCAGATCCCGCCGATGACCCAAACGACCCCTTCCCGACCCGAGATCCACCGACCCGTCTAGTTTTGGTGCACAGTCCGAATTCAGGACAACGTTATTCACGTGAGATTGGCCCATTAAACTCAGTTCGCTCTATTCAAACGTGCCTTGAGATACCGAGTTTTCATAGAGTGATCCTCTAGACTGGGGCCTACGAACCCCACTATGGAACGTCGATCTGCCGTGCGAACCCGACCGTATTCCGGGGCCCCCTCCCCGGGGGTTCCGCAGCGGATCGAGGACGACTATCGGCCAGTTCGCTTCCCCAACAATGGCCCCCTCAAGCCCGGCGACCGCGTCGGCCGATACATCGTCCGCACCAAGCTCGGCCGCGGCGGCATGGGAGTCGTCTACGGAGCCTACGATCCGGTCCTGGGTCGCCGCGTCGCCCTGAAGCTCGTCCGCCACCGCGACACCCCCGAGAGCCTCGACGCCAAGGTCGACGAACGCCTGCGCCGCGAGGCCCAGGCCCTCGCCCGGCTCTCGCACCCCAACGTCGTCTCGCTGTACGACGTCGGAGCCTGCGAGCACGGGGACTACCTGGCGCTCGAGCTGGTCCCGGGGATCGACCTGGACCGCTGGCTCCGCAAGCAGACCCGCCCCTGGCAGAAGCAGCTCGAGATCTTCCTCGACGCGGGCCGAGGGCTGGCCGCCGCCCATGCGGCTGGCCTCATCCATCGCGACTTCAAGCCCACCAACGTGATCGTGGGACCGCAGGGCCACGTGACGGTGGTGGACTTCGGCCTGGCCCGCTCGGCCGAGCTCGACACCACCGTGGCCAACAAAGCCATGGATCGCGAGCCCGATGCCCCGCAGGGCGTGCTGCTGTCGCGACGGCTGACGGGCACCCACGTCATCGTGGGCACGCGCGGCTACATGGCACCAGAGCAGCTCCTCGGCTTGGCCGTGGGCCCTCGTGCCGACCAGTTTTCGTTCTGCGTGTCGCTGTACGAGGCGCTGTACGGGGTCCGGCCCTACCCGGGGAAGAACGCGGTGGAGACGGCCACGTCGTTCGCCCGCGGCACGCTGGTCGAGCCCGAAGAGCGCAACGGCGTCCCCGCTCGCCTGCACGAGACGATCATGACCGGGCTGAGCATCGAGCCCGGCGATCGCTTCCCCACCATGGACGCCCTGATGTCGGAGCTGCGCCGCGCCCTGCCGATCTCGCGCGCACGGTGGCTGCTGGCCGCGGCGCTGGCCGGCACCGCGATGGTCTCGGCCACGCTCGGCGCCACCGCCCACGCCAGCTTCGCCGAGCCCGAGGCCCGCCCCGCCGCGACCTCCTGCGACTCGACCACGGCCAACGGCACGCCCGAGCAACTCACCGACTGAGCGCCACCCTGTCGCGGCCGAGGCTCGGTTATGCTGCCGCGGATGCCTTCGCGACGGTTCGGAAATACCCTCGGTCTCTGCCTGGTCGTGGGCGCGTGCTCGTCGAATCCGCCGGCGCCCGCCGAGACGCCCCCCTCGGGCAAACCCGCCGCGCCGGCCGATGCGGCCCAACCGGCCCCCCCGACCAAAACGGGCCTCCCGGATCGAGATCCCGCGCTGGCCCATCGCCTCGTCGAGCAAGAGGGCGCGTTGCTGCTCGACGTACGCAGCCCCGACGAGTTCGCCGCGGGGCACATCGAGGGCGCCCGCAACATCCCCCACGACCAGCTGCGATCGCGGCTGGATGAAGTCCGAACGCTCGTGGAGGGCAACCTGAAGGCCCCCATCGTGGTGTACTGCCGCTCCGGTCGGCGGTCCGGGATCGCCAAGGAAACCCTGCTGTCCGCCGACTTCGAGCAGGTCACCAACCTCGGCGGCATGAACGACTGGTAGCCCTCCCACGGGCCGCCCCTCCCGTGGCATCATTGCCGCCGTCCCCGCCCGCTCCCTTCGGTATGGACCCTTACGGCCAACAACAAGCGCAGCAGATCTTCTGCCCCCAATGTGGTGCGCCCGCGCCCTTCCGCGGCGCCGCCGTCTCGCTCGTCTGCGAGTTCTGCGACAGCACCATCGTGCGCACCGGGGTCGACATCCGCCTCGTGGGCAAGGTGTCGGCGCTGGTCGACAACGGCTCGCCCATCATCCTCGGCAGCCGCGGGCGCTTCCACGGCACGCCCTTCGAGGTCGCGGGGCGGCTCCAGGTCGGCTACGGCCGCGGCACCTGGAACGAGTGGTTCGTGAACTTCGCCGACGGCACCATCGGCTGGCTGGTCGACGCCCAGGGCAAGTTCAGCATCGTGCGCCCCAAGGACCAGAGCGTCGTCGCGGGCAAGGTGCCGCCCTATACCGCGCTCGACGTGAACATGGTGCTCAACATCGACGGCATCGAGGCCGTGGTGGTCGACCGCCGCGGGGCCCACTACAAGGGCGCCGAGGGCATCCTGCCCTTTGAGGCCGAGCCCGGCATGATCTTCTACGGCGTCGACCTGCGCGGCTGGAACGGCGAGTTCATGTCGCTCGACTACGGCCACGACACCAGCCACGCCAGCCCGGTCCCGTACATGGGCGAGGCCATTCAGCTCTCCGAAGTCGGTCTCCACCCCCTGCGCCAGTTCGAAGGCTGGCGCTTCACCGGTTGGCAAGGTCAGCCCGGCCAAGGCCCCGCCTGACATGCAACAAGCTCCGACCAAGCTCTTTCGCGAGCCGGCCCGCACCGAGCCGGTGCAGTGCCCCGCCTGCGGTGGACCCATCACCCTCAAGGGCTTCGGGGCCGTAGAGCAGGTCTCTTGCCCCTATTGCGGCTCGGAGCTGTCGCCCCAAGACAGCGGGCCGCTGCAGATCCTCCAGCAGTACCAGCGACAGCGCCAGACGTCGGTCCTGCCCCTTTACGCCCGCGGCACCCTCGACGGCCACGAGTGGGAGATCATCGGCATCGTCTGGCGGCAGTGCGAGGCCGACGGCATCGTCTACCCCTGGCAGGAGTTCCTGCTCTACAACCCGTACCAGGGCTATCGCTGGCTCGTGCACCAGATGACCGACGGGTACTGGAGCATCGGCGGGGGCCTCGACGGCGCGCCCAAGTCCAAGCTCTCGGGTCACAAGTGCGTCGAGTTCAAGAAGAAGACGTACAAGCACTTCCAGACCTCGGTCGCCCAGGTCATCTACGTCGAGGGTGAGTTCCCCTGGCAGGTGCGTCACGGCGACCACGCCGTCGCGCACGACTACATCCTGCCGCCCGAGGGCATCTCCATCGAGGAGCAGAACACCGAGGACGGTGGCTCCGACGTCAACTTCACCAGCGCGCGGCACATCGAGGCCTCCGAGGTGTGGAAGGCGTTCAACATGGACGGCTCGCCCCCGCCCCAGGTCGGCGTGGGCAACCTCAAGCCCAACCCGTGGGTCGCCAACCGCAAGCTGGTGTGGCTGTCCTTTTTGGTGCTGATGGCGCTGTACGTCCTGTCCGCGTTCCTCTACATCAACGGGCGCGACACCAAGGTGGTGTTCGAGAACCGCGAGCTGGGCCTGCAGCCCTTCTCCCAAGAGATCACCATCGGCGAGAAGGGCAAGAAGACCACGGTCGACCTGCGCTTCTCCGCGCGGCCGCTGTCCAACCAGTGGGCCTACGTCGACGTCATGTTGATCTCGCAGGCCTCCGAGAAGGCCATCGGCATCGGGGCGACGGCCGAAGACTGGCACGGGGTGTCGGGCGGCGAGTCCTGGCGCGAGGGCAGCTCCACGCAGACCATCACCGTGGGCGGCGTGGAGGGAGGCACCTACCTCCTGCAGATCGTGCCTCAGGCCGGCGCCGCCAAGGGCAAGCCCGCCCCCACCGACCTCAAGCTCTCGGTCCGCCTACGCCAAGACGTAGTGCTGGTGCGGTACCTGGTGGTACCGCTCATCATCATCTTCCTGTTCCCCTTCCTCAACTTCCTGTTCGGTCGCATCTTCGAGGGGCGGCGCTGGGTCAACAGCGACTACGCCCCCTCTTCGGGCTGACCCACCTTCAGAGGCATCAACCATGTTCAAGATCGCATACTGGGTGCTCGGAGCCAGCTCGATGGGGCTGCTGATGTTCGATGCGCCCTCCGGATCCCTACTCACCAGCGAACCCGAACGAGGCAAGGTCACCATGAGCAAGCCCGACAAGAATGGTGAGTCCAAACGCACCGTCCGCGGAGGCCCGACCTTCATCTGGCTCGGCGGCGGATACCACGGAGGCAAGTGATGAACGCGCTAATTTCCAACCTTCCCCTGCCCCCGCTCGCTGCTCTGGTCGAACTCGAGAGCATTCTCGGGGCGCTCATCTACTCGCTCATCGGCGTCGTTCTCTTCGCGCTGGCGTTCGTCGTCATCGTGCAAATTTCGCCCTTCTCGATCCGCAAGGAGATCGAGGAGGACCAGAACACCTCGCTGGGCATCATCATCGGCGCCGTGATCATCGGCCTGTCGATGATCATCAGCGCGGCCGTCTCGGGCTGACCCCGCCCCCTCGTGGCCGAGCTGCCGCCCAACGCCGAGCCCTCGGTCGACGACGACCCGCCGTCGGCTCGGAGCCCGGGCGACGCGTCGGCTCGTGATGCCGTGACCGAAGAACCCGAATCGACGACGGCCGAGCCCCGCTCGGCCGCGCCTGATCAATCCGAAGACGAACCCGCCGCCCCGCCGTCGGGCGACGCTGTCGCGCCCCCGGGCGACGCCATCGGCTCGGCGCCCACCGCCGCCGCCGTTCGTGACGCCCGCAGCCGACTGCTGCTGCTGTCGGTCATGGTCGTGGCCACCTGCGGGCTCGTCTACGAGCTCATCAGCGCGACCATGGCCTCGTACCTGCTGGGCGACTCGGTCACCCAGTGGAGCCTGGTCATCGGCGTGTACCTGTCGGCGATGGGCCTCGGCTCGTGGCTGAGCAAGTTCGTCGTTCGCAAGCTCCACACCCGCTTCATCCACATCCAGCTCGTCATCGCCATCGTCGGGGGCTACTCGGCGACCGCGATGTTCTACGGCTTCGCGCACCTGGACTCGGTGCGGCCGCTGCTGTTCGGCATCCTGGTGCTGGTGGGCACCTTGGTGGGCCTGGAGATCCCGCTGCTGATGCGAATCATGCAGCAGGGCCAGGAGCTCAAGGACCTCGTCGCTCGGGTGCTGGCCTTCGACTATCTGGGCTCGCTGGCGGCCTCGGTGCTCTTTCCGCTCGCGCTGCTGCCCTACCTCGGCCTCGTCCGCACCAGCCTGCTCTTCGGGCTGCTCAACGGCGGCGTCGCGCTGTGGTCGGTGCACGCTTTCCGCTCCGACCTGCCTCGCCGCCACACGATGCGCGCCCAGGCCCTGGTCGTGATCGCGTTCCTCGGCGTGGGCATGTGGGGAGGCAAGCGCCTCGAGAACTTCGGCGAGGCCTCGCTATACGACTTCCCCGTCATCTTCTCGCAGAAGACGCCCTACCAGCGCCTGACGATCACCCGCTTCCGCAACGACGTCCGGCTCTACATCGACGGCAACCTGCAGTTCTCGAGCGTCGACGAGCATCGCTACCACGAGGCGCTCGTGCACCCGGTGATGGCCGCGGCCGCCGATGCTCGCCCCAACCCCGGCCCCAAGGGTCGGCGCGTGCTCGTGCTCGGGGGCGGCGACGGTCTGGCGCTGCGCGAGATCCTGGCCCACGACGACGTCGCCTCCATCGATCTGGTCGACCTCGATCCGGCCATGACCGAGCTGTTCTCCAGCCACCCCATGCTCCGCGAGCTCAACGGCGACTCGCTCACCGATCCGCGGGTGCGGGTGCACAACGCCGACGCCATGGAGTGGCTGGTCGAGCACGAGCGGCGCGGCGAAGACCCCTTCGACGTCGCGATCATCGACCTGCCCGACCCCAACAACTTCTCGCTGGGCAAGCTGTACACCCGGTCGTTCTATCGGCTCGTGGGGCAGCGTCTGCACCCCGATGGGGTGGCCGTGGTGCAGGCGACCTCGCCCTATCTCGCGCCGCGCTCGTTCTGGTGCATCGTGGCCACGCTGGACTCGGCCGGGCTCAACCCCCACCCGTTCCACGCGCTGGTACCGAGCTTCGGGGACTGGGGCTTCGTGCTCGTCTCCCCCGTGCCTCGCGACCCGCCCAAGACGCTCAATCCCAAGGTCCCGCTGCGCTTCCTCGACGACGCCACCATGTCGACGCTGTTCGTGTTCCCGGCCGACCAACGAGCGCCCGAGGTCGAGGTCAACCGCCTCAACAACCAGATGCTCGTGCACTACTACGAGTCGGACCTCATCGACCCCCTGGGCCGCAAGAGCTGAGGACGCCGCCATGCAGGGTCGTCCGCCGATCGCCGCTCTGCGCCCCTTCGTGACGCAGCTGTGGGCGACCGACACGACGGCGAGCCCGGGCGCGGTGGGACGCGAGCGCGTGTTGCCGACCGGTGCCGTGCACATCGCCGTTCGGTTGAGCGGGGCGCCGCTACGGACCCTCGCCCACGAGCGCGACCTCATCGGGCGCGAGCACGCTCCGGCGGTGATCGGGGGCCCTCGCATGCAGCCCTACTTGCGCCGGACGGGGGAGCCCTGCGCTTCGGTGGGCGCCATGCTGCGACCCGGTGCGGCCGAGTTCTTGGTCGGAGCGCCCGCCGAAGCCTTCGTCGACCAGCACTGTGCGCTGATCGACCTGTGGGGCGACGAGGCCACCGTGCTGCGCCAGCGACTGGTGGAGCAGCCGACCGCCGCGGCCAGGCTCCGAGTCTTCGAGGCCGCCTTGATGGAGCGGCTCGCCCGACCGTCGAAGGCCTCCGTGCGCGCCCCTCGAGGCCTGCACCCCGCCGTCGCGCATGCGCTCGGCCGCTTCGCCACCGCCCCGGTCGGCGTGGGCACGGTGGTCGACGAGCTCGGCCTCAGCCACCGTCGTTTCGTCTCGCTATTTCGCCGCACGGTCGGGCTGCCCCCCAAGCACCACTGCCGCGTGCTCCGGTTCCGCCGCATGCTGCCGCTGGCCGCCGACCCGCAGCTGCCCTGGGTCGACGCCGCGCTGCGGGGTGGCTACGCCGATCAGCCCCATCTCAGCCGCGAATTTCGGGCCCTGGCCGGCATGCGGCCCAGCGAGTATCGAGCCCGCGCTCCGCGGTGGACCGGTCACGTCCCGCTCGACTGACGCGGCCTCGCGAGGGGGTTCAATTTCGTCCAAGACGCCGCCCGCCCGCGCACGGCATGCTCGGGGCATGGCGATTCACGAGCTGTTCGCGTACCTCCGCGTCGACGATGCCGGGCGGGCCATCGAGTTCTACCGCGAGGCCTTCGGCGCCACCGAGAAGATGCGGCTGACGGAGCCGAGCGGTCGCATCGGGCACGCCGAGGTCGAGTTCAACGGCCACTGCCTCATGCTCTCGGACGAGTTCCCCGAGTACGGCCTCCCCGGACCCAAGACCCTGGGCGGCACCCCGATGAACATCCACTTGCACGTCGACGATGCCGACGCGGTGATCGAGCAGGCGGTGAAGGCCGGTGCGGAAGTGGTTCGTCCGGCGCAAGACCATTTCTACGGCGAGCGGTCGGGCACCGTTCGCGATCCCTTCGGTCACGAGTGGAACATCGGTCACAGCATCGAGGAACTCGATCAACAAGAGATGCAGGCGCGCTACACCAAGATGATGACGGGCGGCTGAGCGCAGTCCCGCGCCGCGGCGCGCCTCCGAGCGCGCACTGCGAGCCCCGGTCCGACTCGGCGCGCGGGCAACGTTTTTCCGGCCCGCAGCCGCCTGCGCGATGAAGGGAGACTCACGGCTCGCCGCTGACCGCTCCGTACGTCTCGTCGACATCGCTCGGCCCCATGCAGTAGTCTGTTGCGCGGACGCGGAAGGGCTCATACCTCCGCGCACGGAGCATCGTGACCCCCATCGTCTATGCAGCGGCAGCGGGAGCCGCTCTCGGCGTTTCCCATCACCTCGGGCCTCAGTTCCTTCGCAAGCTGCAGGAGCGGAGGCTTCGCGACCTGTGCCGGGAGCAACGGTGCCTCGTCATCACCTACGACGACGGCCCCACCCCGAGCCTCACCCCCGAGCTGCTCGCGGTGCTCGGTCGCCACGATGCGGTCGCCACCTTCTACATGCTCGGCAATCGGGTGGCGGAGCGTCGCGAGCTGTTCGAACGCATCCACGACGCAGGCCACGAGATCGGCTCGCACTCGTTCGAGCACCACAACGCGTGGAAGGTCTCGCCGTGGCGGGCCATCGAAGACCTGCGACGCGGTCACGCGGCACTTGCGCCCTGGCAAGGCGAAGGCGCGCTCTACCGTCCGCCCTTCGGCAAGCTCACGGTGCCGGCCTGGCTCGCCGTGAAGCGACAAGGCATGCGCCTCGGTTGGTGGACGCACGACAGCCGAGACAGCCACGGAACGCGGGTCGAGCCCGACGACCTGGCCCAGTCCATCGTCGACGATGGTGGCGGCGTGGTCCTCATGCACGACTTCGAAAAGCCGGGGCACACCGATTACGCAGTTGCAGCGACCGACGCGCTACTCGCGAGGGCCAAGGCGGAGGGAATCACCGTGCTCACCCAAGGGCAGTTGCTCGATCGTGAGCAAGGCCGAGGCACGTGAAGATCCGGCTGCCACGGTAGCCACCACGACTCACGCGGGGGCACGTCCAGACCCGCGCCACACCGCCTCCTGCACCTAGCCCACCCCCTTCCCCCGTGGTAGCGTGCACGCCCGCAGAAAGTGTCTGCGTGGCTACACGCAAGAGGCTCTCCGTATGTCCGGGTCCCTTCGCCGCTACACCAAGCACCACGACGTCATCGGCCTGTGGCACGTGCCCAACATCAAGATGCGGCACCCCGCGGTGGGAGCCAAGCCTTGGTACGTACGCATCAATTCCGACGGTCTGCGCGACGATCGCGACTTCCCGAAGGAAAAGCCGAAGGACAAGGTCCGCATCACGCTGCTCGGTGACTCGTTCACCTTCGGCCACAGCGTCGAGGTCCACGAGCGCTACAGCGCCAAGCTCGAGAAGCACTTCGGCGACATCGAGATTCTCAACTTCGGGCTCTGCTCGGCGGGTCTCGACCAGCACTGCCTGGTCTACGAGAACATCGCCCAGCAGTGGGAATCCGACATCTTGATGGTCAACCCCTACCTGAACAACGTGGGTCGCTGCCAGCTGACCTACCACATGTTCCAGGGCCAACAGGGGCAGCGAAAGATGTCGGCCAAGCCCTACTTCGAGCTGCAGGGCGACGAACTCGTGCTGCGCAACGTGCCCGTGCTGCGGGAGCTCAGCACCGCCGACCAGGACCGGCTCAGCCAGGCGCAGAGCCAGCGCTCCGTCGGCCGCAACGTCGAGGCCGACCCGCAGCGCCGCGCCGTTCGCTACGCCAAGCAGCTCGTGCTCGAGCGCCAGCTCAAGTACCTGGCGATCAAGGCCTTCCCCATCCAGCCCTACCCCGAGTATCGCTCGAGCGACGCGCCCGAGTGGCGACTCGCCCGGGCCATCCTCCAGCGGCTGCGCGCCGCCTCCAAGCAAAAGGCCATGGTCATCGCACCGATGCCGGCCTGGTCGTCCATCCTCAACCCCTCGCTCGCGACCTATCGCGAGCGTTATGCCGAGGTCCACGATCCCGCCAACGGGATCCACGTACTCGACATCCTCCCTTACTTTCTCGAGCTGGGTTTCGCCGACCGGGTGCGCTGCATGGTGTCGACCCGCGATGCCCACTACTCGGACTTCGGCAACAGCGTCGCCGCACGCGGTGTCGCAGCCGAACTCGAGAAGACCGGGCTCCTGGACGCCGTGCGTTCCGGGGCCTGAGCGCCAACCAACCGTAGGTCCCAAGGAGCGCCGTTTTCATGGCCAACATCCTCGGAATTTCGTGCTTCTATCACGATTCGGCCGCCGCCCTGCTCACCGACGGTCGCATCGTCGCGGCCGCGCAGGAGGAGCGATTCACTCGGCTCAAAGCCGACGCTCGCTTCCCCATCAACGCGATCAACTACTGCCTGGAAGAGGCGGGGATCCACGTCGACCAGCTGGATGACGTCGTCTACTACGACAACATCATCCTGTCCTTCGACCGGCTGGTGGACACCTTCCTCGGCGTGGCCCCCAAGGGCGCCGACGTCTGGAAGAAGCAGGTCCCCAAGTTCGTCCAGCAGAAGTTCAACATCCTGGAGACGTTCAAAGAACAGCTCCAGTGGGATCGCGAGATTCACTGCTGCGAGCACCACCTGAGCCACGCCGCGAGTGCCTTCTACCCCTCGCCGTACCCCCGTGCCGCGGTCCTCACCATCGACGGCGTCGGTGAGTGGGCCACGGCCTCGTACAGCGTCGGCAACGGCAGCCAGCTCGAGATCGTCAGCGACATGCGCTACCCCGACTCGCTCGGGATGCTCTACTCGGCGTTCACGTACTTCACCGGGTTCAAGGTCAACTCGGGCGAGTACAAGCTGATGGGACTCGCGCCCTACGGGCGGCCGATCTACGTCGACAAGATCCTCGACAACATCGTCGGCCTCAACGAAGACGGCTCCATCTCGCTGAACCTCGACTACTTCGGGTTCCTCGACTCGCACCAGATGATCAACGAAGAGCGCTTCGCCGCCCTCTTCGACGGGCCTCGTCGCCCGGGCGAGTCGCGGATCACCAACCGCGAGATGGACCTCGCCGCGTCGATCCAGCGGGTCACCGAGATGGCCGTGCTCAACATGGCGCGGCACGTCAAAAAAGAGACCGGCGAGAAGAACCTCTGCCTCGCGGGCGGCGTGGCGCTCAACTGCGTCGCCAACGGCAAGCTACTGCGCGAGAACATCTTCGACGACGTCTGGATCCAGCCCGCGGCGGGTGATGCCGGCGGCGCGCTCGGCTGTGCTCTCGCTTACCACTACCTCGAGCGGGGCGGCCGACGAACGGCCGACGACAACCCCTCGGCGCAGGGCGGCTCGTACTACGGCCCCTCGTTCGACGACAACGAGATCAAGGGCTTCCTCGAGGACAACGAGTACCCCTACGAGCACTATGAGGGCGACGCGCGTGGCGAGGCCATCGCCGACCTGCTCGCCGACGGTAAGGTCGTGGGTCACTTCGCCGGCCGCATGGAGTTCGGTCCGCGTGCCCTGGGTGCCCGCACCATCATGGGGGATGCACGCAGCCGCGACATGCAAAAGTCGCTCAACCTCAAGATCAAGTATCGCGAGTCGTTCCGCCCCTTCGCCCCCGCGGTACTCGAGGAGAACGTCAGCGACTACTTCGAGATGGACCGGCCCAGCCCCTACATGCTGATGGTCGCCCCGGTGAAGGAAGAGCGTCGCCTGCCCGTGCAGGCCCCGGAGAACCGGGAAGAAGACGACCTGCTCAGCTGGATCAACGAACTGCGCAGCGACGTCCCCGCCATCACCCACGTGGACTACTCGGCCCGTATCCAGACGGTGACCAAGGAGTCCCACGAGAAGTTCCACCAGATCATCGCCGCGTTCGGCAAGAAGACCGGCACCCCCGTGGTGGTCAACACCTCGTTCAACGTCCGCGGCGAGCCCATCGTGTGCACCCCCGCCGACGCCTACCGCTGCTTCATGCGTACCGAGATGGACGTGCTGGTGCTCGAAGACTTCGTGCTCCACAAGTCCAAGCAACCCGAATGGAAGGAAGAAAATGACTGGCGAGAAGAATTCGCGCTGGACTGAGCTTCGCGAGCGACCCATCGCCATGTACATGGCGGGGGCCTTCCGCTCGGCGCTGGTGCCCGCGGCGAGCGTGGGCAAGCTCTTCGGTCGACAGACCTACACCCGATCGCAGCTGTCGCAGCCGTGGTCCGAGCGACGCCACGTCTCGCACTGGTCGAAGCGCACGACCAAGAAGGCCAGCTTCACTCGGCTCGACCCCAAGGCGGGCGAGCTGGTGCGGCAGTGCGCCAAGACCTTCGCCGCCGAGGGCAAGTGGGACCACATCGCGATCCTCACCGCGGTGACGCCCGTGCTGCTCATCCCGAACAAAGACAAGGGTGACGAGATCGATCCGTCGCTCTACGTGATGTTCTAGCGACGAACCCTCGCCAGAGGGCAAGCGGAGCGATTCCCGAGCGGGGGTCGCTCCGTTCGTCGTTCGAAGGGTCGGCTTTGCTACGCTGCGGCCATGCCGGCCCGCCCCCACCGAGCTTGGCTTCGTCTCGCCCCCTGGATCCCACTGCTCGCCATGGCGCTGTGCCTGCCCGCGCTGGCGGGCGGCATCGAGCTGGACGACCTGTTTCACGCCCAGCATGCGGCCCGTGCCGACTTCACCCGCTCCGCGTTCACGTTCTTTGGGCAGGGACCGCGAGCCCCCCATGTCCCCGCCTCCGATCTGCCGTGGTGGACCGAGCCCGGCCTGCGCCTCGACCTGTTCCGCCCCGTCGCGGCCCTGACCCATCGCCTCGACTACGCGCTGTGGCCCGAGCAGCCGTGGCTGATGCACCTGCACAGCGTGCTCTGGTACGGCGTGCTGGTCGGGCTGCTCCTGCGCCTTTATCGGGCGCTATCGGACGACCCCGCGCGTGCGGCCCTGGCGGCTCTGATCTTCGGGCTCTCCCAGGCCCACGCGATGAACGTGGGCTGGCTGTCGGCCCGCAACGCCACCATCGCCGCGACCTTCGTCGTGGCCACGCTGCTGCTGCATCATCGCTGGCGGAGCCGGGGCTGGACGCCCGGGGCCGTGCTCGCTCCCGTGGCGCTGGGTCTGGCGCTGCTGGCCAACGAAGGTGCGATCGCGGCGGGAGGGTACTTGCTGGCCTATGCGCTGGTCCGCGACCGCGGGCGAGTGCACCTCCGAGTCGCGACCCTGCTGCCCTATCTCGGCGTCGCGATCGCCTGGCGAGTCGCCTACGCGGCGTGGGAGCACGGCGCGTCGGGGGGCGGCATCTACCTCGACCCCATGAGCGACCCGCTGCGCTACGTCGGCCGCACGCTCGTGCAGGCGGTCCCGATGCTCGCCAGTCGCCTCGGCCTCGGGGTGCTCGACCCCTTCGGCTCGATCCCCGGAGCTGCGATACCGCTGTTGTTCATCGCCCTGCCCTTCGTCCTGGGGGTGGCGTGGGTCGTGCGCGAGCGGCTGCGTGAAGACCCGTGCTCACGCATGTGGGCCGTGGGTCTGCTGCTGTGTCTCGGGACCGCGGGCACCTCGGTGCCCACCGACCGCGGCGCGATGTTGTTGAGCCTCGGTGGCTGCGCCCTGCTGGCCGACTTCATCCTCTGGCTGCGCCGCGAGGACGCGCCTGCGCTTCATCGTCGCCTGGCCGCGCTGTTCATCGGGTTGCACCTGGTGCTCTCGCCGCTGCTGCTGCCCGTCCGTGTGCTCACCACCGCGTGGGTCCACGGCATGGCCGAGTCCATCACCGAGGCCCTCCCCGACGAGCCAGGCGTCGAGGACGAGACGGTGGTGCTCGTCAACGCCCCCAGCGACCTCGTCATGCTGTACTCGCGGGCCATACGGGCCGAGCAGCAACAGGCCTTCCCGCGGCGCCTGCAGTGGCTCTACGCCGGCCCCGGCACGCTGACCTTGACCCGGGTGGGCCCCCGCAGCATCGAGCTGCGCAGCGACCAGCCCTGGCTGGCCGCGCCGCTCGATCGTATGTTCCGCGACGCGGTGCAGTTCCGCCCCGGGCAGCGAATCGAGCGCGAGTGCATCGTCGCACAGGTGCTCGAGGTCGACGCAGGCTCGCTCGCGACCGCCGTGCGCTTCCAGATTGCCGACGACGGCGACTGCCGCCCGAGGTTCATGCAGTGGGACGGAGCGACGAAGAAGCACGTTCCTCTCACGCTGCCCGCCGAAGGGGAGACGATCACACTCGACGCGGCTCGCATCCCGTAGCCCCCACAAAGACAAAGGGCGAGACCCGGTCACCCGGGGCTCGCCCTCTTGCTCTTCACCGACGAGCGGCTACTTGAACGCGATGGTCTGCCGCGCCAGGTAGTCCTGCCAGGGCAGCGCCTTGAGGTCGTCCTTCGTCTTGAAGCGAAGGGCGTTGACCACCGCCTTGGCCAGCTTGAGGTCGGTCAGCAGCGGCACGTTGCAGTCGACCGCGCGGCGGCGAATGAGGTAGCCGTCGGGGCGACCCAGCTCGTCGTACTCGACCGGGATGTTGATGACCAGGTCGACGATGCCGTCGGTGATCGCATCCATGGCCGTCTGCCCCTCCTCGAGGGTCTTCGCCAGGCTGGTGCACGGGATGCCGAGGGTTTTGAGTGCCTCGGCCGTACCCGGCGTCGCGAAGATGGGCAGCTTGAGTTCCTCGGCGATGAGCTTGGCCTCTTCGCCGAAGGTGTACTTGTCGGTCAAGGGACCGAGGGACAGCAGCACGCCGCGCTCGGGCCAGACGAAGCCGGTCGCGATCATGGAGTGCAGCAACGCCTCGTAGACGTCGTCACCCAGGCAACCCACCTCACCCGTACTCGACATCTCGACGCCGAGCATGGGGTCGGCCCCCACCAGGCGCGAGAACGAGAACATCGGCGACTTCACGCCCACGTAGTCGAGGTCGAGCCCGCGGTTCACCACCTCGCGCTTGACGCCCAGCATGCGACGCATGGCCTCGCCGACGAAGTTGTTGCCCGTGACCTTCGAGACGAAGGGGAAGGAACGCGACGCCCGGAGGTTGCACTCGATGACCTTGACCGCGTGGTTCTTGGCCAAGAACTGCATGTTGAAGGGCCCGGTGATGTTCAGGCGCTTCGCCAGAGCCGCGGCGATCTTCTTGATCCGGCGGATCGTCGAGATGTAGAGGCTCTGCGGCGGAAGCACGAGGGTGGCGTCACCGGAGTGAACCCCCGCGTCCTCGACGTGCTCGGAGAAGGCCCACAGCACGAGCTCGCCGTTGTCGGCGACCGCGTCGATCTCGATCTCGCGAGCGTGGGTCTCGAACTTGGTCACCACCACCGGGTGCTCGCGCGAGACCGAAGCCGCGTTGGCGAGGATTCGCCGCAGCTCGTTGGGCTCGTGCGCCACCCGCATCGCGGCACCGGACAGCACGTAGCTGGGCCGGACCAGCACGGGGAAGCCCCCGAGGCCGGCGACCATCTCTTCGGCCTTGTCCGGATCGGTGACGTGACCCCACTTGGGCTGGTCGATACCCAGCTCGTCGAGCAAGGCGCCGAACTTGGAGCGGTCCTCCGCGTTGTCGATGCTCTCGGCGCTGGTGCCGAGGATCTTGACGCCGGCCCGGTGCAGGCGGATGGCCAGGTTGTTGGGGACCTGACCGCCCATGCTGACCACGATGCCCTCGGGCTTCTCGAGTTCGTAGAGGTCGAGGATGGTCTCGAAGCTGATCTCGTCGAAGACCAGCTTGTCGCACTCGTCGTAGTCGGTGCTGACCGTCTCGGGGTTGTAGTTGACCATGATGGTCTCGTACCCCTGCGCGGCCGCGGCCTTGGCTGCGTTGACGCAGCACCAGTCGAACTCGACGCTCGAGCCGATGCGATAGGAGCCCGAGCCCAGCACCATGATCTTCTTGCGCCACGAGCTGGGCACGTCGGACTGGCTGGCGTGATAGCTGGAGTACAGGTAGTTCGTCTCCGCCGGGAACTCGGCCGCCATCGTGTCGATCTGCGCGGTGTGGCGCACGATGCCGTTGTCGAGGCGAGCCGCCCGAAGCTCCATGCGGTCGATGCCGCACAGGTCCGAGATGATCGCGTCGGCAAAGCCGAGCTCCTTGGCTTTGCGCAGGGTGCCGGCGTCGGGCAGGCCCTTGTGCTCGGCGAGCGCCTTGTGCACGTCGATCACGCTGTCGATGGCGTGAAGGAACCAGCGGTCGATGCCGGTCAGGTCGTGGATCTCGTCGACCCCGATGCCGTCGAGCAACGCCTTGGCGATGGCGATGGAGCGCAGCGGCGTGGCCTGGCTCAGCTCGGTGCGCACGTCCTCGAACTCGAACGCGTTGGGATCGAGACCCCGCACGCCGATGTCGAGCATCCGCAGCGCCTTCTGCATGACCTCGGGGAAGGTCCGGCCGATGGCCATGACCTCACCGACGCTCTTCATCTCGCTGCCGATGCGACGGTTGGCGCCCTGGAACTTCTGAAGGTCCCAGCGCGGCATCTTGCACACGATGTAGTCGAGCGCGGGCTCGAAGAACGCCGTGGTGCGCCGGGTGATGGCGTTGGGGATCTCCGGCAGCGTGTAGCCCAGGGCGATCTTCGCCGCGACGTAGGCCAGCGGGTACCCGGTGGCCTTACTCGCCAGCGCGCTGGAGCGCGACAGGCGAGCGTTGACCTCGATGACCCGGTACTCGCTGCTGAAGGGATCGAGCGCGTACTGGATGTTGCACTCACCGACGATGCCGAGGTGACGCACGGTCTTGATCGCGACCGTCCGCAGCACCTGGTACTCCTCGTCGTTGAGGGTCTGGCTGGGCGCCACCACGATGGACTCACCGGTGTGAATGCCCATCGGGTCGAAGTTCTCCATGTTGCAGACCGTGATGCAGTTGTCACGGCCGTCGCGGACGACTTCGTACTCGACCTCTTTCCAGCCCCGCAGGCACTCCTCGACCAGCACCTGAGGGATGCCGGCGTCGAAGGCCCGGTGCAGGATGTTGTCGAGCTCTTCCTCGGTCTCGACGATGCCGCTGCCCTTGCCGCCGAGCGAGAAGGCGCTGCGGAGCATCACGGGCAAGCCGATCGACTTGGCGGCCTTCTTGGCCTCCTCGATCGTGTTGCAGGCGGTGCTGCGGGCGTTACTCACCCCGATCTCGTCGAGACGATCGACGAAGCGGGCGCGGTCCTCGGTGTCCTTGATGGTCTGGACGGGCGTGCCCAGCACGCGGACGCCGTACTTCTCGAGGGTCCCCGCCTCCTTGAGGTCGAGGCCGCACTGCAGCGCGGTCTGACCACCGAAGGACAGCGCGATCGCGTCGACATCCTCTTGGACGATGATCTTCTCGACCATCTCCGGGGTGACCGGCACGAGGTAGATGCGGTCGGCCAGCCCCTCGCTGGTCTGGATGGTGGCGATGTTCGGGTTCACCAGGACGGTGAAGACCCCCTCCTCCTTGAAGGCCTTGATCGCCTGCGAGCCCGAGTAGTCGAACTCACCGGCCTGGCCGATCTGGAGGGCGCCCGAGCCCAGGATGAGCACGCGCTTGGGTTTGCGAGGTAGATATGCGCCGTACATCTAGCGTTGCCCCCTCATCGCGCCCACCAGGCGCAGGTAGTCGTCGAACAAGTAGTCGGCGTCCTCGGGCCCGGGCCGCGCCTCGGGGTGGAACTGGACGCTGAAGAAGGGCTTGGTCCGGTGACGGATGCCCTCGTTGGTGCCGTCGTTGATGTTCACGAACCAGGGCTCCCAGTCCTCGGGGAGCGAGTCGTTGTCGACCGCGTAGCCGTGGTTCTGGCTCGTGACGTAGCAGCGGCGAGTGAGCAGGTCCTGGACCGGCTGGTTCACGCTGCGGTGACCGTAGGGCAGCTTGAAGGTGCCGGCCCCCGCCGCGCGGGCGAGGATTTGGTTGCCGAGGCAGATGCCGAAGACCGGGCCGCGGAAGCTCTCGAGCAAGGTCCGCACCTGCTCGGCGAGTCCCTCGAGGTCCTCGGGGTTACCGGGGCCGTTGCCGATGAGCACGCCGTCGGCTCCGAGCGCGAGCTCGGCGAGTCGGGCGTGCCACGGCGCTCGGATGACCGACACCCCGCGGTTGAGCAAGCTGCGGACGATGTTGTCCTTGCACCCGACGTCGACCACGAGGACGGTGAGCTCGCCGTCGCCGTAGCGCTGCACCTGCTCCGGCGCGACCAGGCGGAACACGTCCTTTTTCATGTCGACCGCGGCCGCTTCTTCGCGGGCGCGCTCGAAGGACATGTCGGCGGGGAAGAGCCAGCCGCGCATGGTGCCGTGCTCACGCAGGCGTCGCGTCAGCGTTCGCGTGTCGATGCCGGTGACGGCCGGCACGTTCTCGCTCGCCAGCCACTCGCTCAGCGAACGGGTCGCCGCGTGGTGGCTGTAGGCGTCGACGTAGTTCTGCACCACGAGTCCTTGAACCTGGATCGCTCCCGATTCGTAGGGCCCATCGATGGAGCCCTTCTCGCGTGGTGCCGGCACGCCGTAGTTGCCGATCAGCGGGTAGGTGTGAACGAGGATCTGCCCTCGGTAAGACGGATCGGTCAGCGTCTCCACGTAACCGGTCATACCGGTATTGAAGACGACCTCGCCGACCACGGTGCCGCGGCCACCAAACGCGTGGCCTTGCATCACCGTCCCGTCTTCCAATCTCAGCTGAATGTCCGGGTTCAAAACGGTCGCATGCTAACCCCGGTTGCAGGCATGAGCGAGGCCGGAGGCCGGCTCGATTCGCGACCCCGAAGAAGCGTCGAATAACCTCGTATCTGGGCCCTGACGTGGGGATATCGGTACCGCGCACGACACGGGGCACGCACCAGCGTGAGGCGAGTCCCCTCATGCATGACAAATGCATAGGCTCGGAACGGGCCCTTCCGCGGCACTTCCACTACGGGCCCTTCGCGATCTCCGATCGCGCATGAACCGCGAACGTGCGGCCCCGCGCTTCGTCACCGAAATGTTGCGTCGTCCGGGGTGATCAACGAAGACCGCTGATCACTCCGTCCTTCATGTCGATCTCGTGATACTGGGGCCGCCGCGGCAAACCGGGCATACGCAGCATGTCGCCCGTGAGCACGACCAAGAAGCCCGCGCCCGCGTTGATCTGGACGCCGCGCACGGTGATGGTGAAGCCCTCGGGGCGACCGCGTCGGGTGGGATCGTCGGACAACGAGTTCTGCGTCTTGGCCATGCAGATCGGCAGCCCGGACAGCCCCATCGCTTCAATCTGCGCGAGGTCCCGCTGGGCGGCGGCGGTGAAGGCCACGTCGGCCGCGCCGTAGATCTTGGTGGAGACGGCGGCGACCTTGTCCTGCACCGAAGCGTCCAGCGGATAGATGGGACGCAGCGGCTCGGTGCCCTCGGCCGCGGCTTCCATGACCGCTTCCGCCACCTCGACCGCCCCCTCGCCCCCGCGAGCGAAGTGATCCCCGAGCGCGAAGCGAATGCCCTGGGCCTCGCACCAGCGGCGCACCACTGCGATCTCGTCGTCGGTGTCCTCGCCGCGACGGTTGAGCGCCACCACGGGCACCTTGCCGAAGGCCCGCACGCTGTCGACGTGCTTGTCGAGGTTGCACAGACCCGCCTCGACCGCGCCGGGATCCGGCTGCTCGAGCTCCTTGAGCGAGCGCCCGCCGTGCATCTTGAGCGCGCGGACGGTGGCCACGAGCACGGTCGCCGCGGTGTCGAGACCCGCCCCGCGACACTTGATGTCGTAGAACTTCTCCGCGCCCAGGTCGAAGCCGAAGCCGGCCTCGGTCACGACCCAGTCGGCCAGGTGCAGCGCCGTCTTGGTCGCGATCACGCTGTTGCAGCCGTGGGCGATGTTGGCAAAGGGGCCGCCGTGCACGAGCGCGGGCGTGCCCTCTTGGGTCTGGGCCAGGTTGGGGTGCAGCACGTCCCGCATCAGCGCGAGCATGGCTCCCACCACGCCCAGCTGCCCGGCGACGATCGGCTCCTTCTTCTTGGTGACCGCGACGATGGTCCGCTCGAGTCGGGCCCGCAGGTCCTCCGCGTCCTCGGCCAGGCACATCATGGCCATGACCTCGGAGGCCGCGGTGATGTCGAAGCTCGACTGCCGGGGCATGCCGAAGGTCTTGCCGCCCATGCCGGTCACCACCTGACGCAGCGATCGCTCGTTGACGTCGAGGACCCGCGGCCACAGGATGCGTCGCGCGTCGAGGCCCTCGGTCGTGCCGAAGTGCAGCTCGTTGTCGACCGCCGCGGCCAGCAGGTTGTGCGCGGCCGTGATGGCGTGAAAGTCCCCGGTGAAGTGCAGGTTGATGTCGTCCGAGGGATGCAGCCGCGCCTTGCCACCACCCGTGCCTCCACCTTTGATCCCGAAACAGGGACCCAGCGAGGGCTCGCGCAGCGCCAGGCATACCCGCTGTCCCGCGCGCGACAGGGCATCGCCGAGGCCGATGGTCGTGGTGGTCTTGCCCTCACCCGCGGGCGTGGGTGTTAGCGCCGACACCAGCACCAGCTTGGCCGGCGTCTTCGAGTGACGCGGCCGCTCACGCACGGCGGTGAGGATCTTGGCCTTGTCATGACCGAAAGGCAGGACGTGCTCGGCAGCGACGTCGAGAGCAGCGGCGACCTCGGAGATGGGCTTCACGCCGCGAGGGTACCCCAGCACCCATGACCGCCGATCCTCGGGGTACCCGCCCCCCGAAGCGTCCCAAACCCGCGGCCAAAGGCCCGTACGGCCCGACTGCCCCTTGCCCCTCGAAGGACCGGTACGGCTGCTCAGCCTTTTTTCCGGGACGCGTGCGACGTGAAAGGTCCCACGTTCGGGGATCCCGCCCCGCGGATTCATGCGGAACTGCCGCGAACGATGCGATAGCGTGGCACCGACGATGGCCGAGTCGGACGAGTCCACGCTCGACAACATCTCGGAGTCCCACGACTTCGACGAGGCGTTGGGTGTCGACTCCATCGACCTCGGAATCCTCGAGGCTCGCATCATCGCCAAGGCATTCGGCGACGAAACACCGTCCAGCATCACGGAGTCGGGCGAGCTGGCGGAGGCCTCGGACCGCTACGTGATCGAGCGTCGCCTGGGCTCGGGCGCGATGGGCATGGTCTACCTCGCCCGCGACCTCGAACTCGATCGCAACGTGGCGCTCAAGGTCCTGCGACCCAATCGCGCTCTCGGCCAAGACAGCTCCTCCGACGCTCGGCTCTCCAACCAGATCCGCCGCGAGGCCCAGGCCATGGCGCGCCTCAGCCATCCCAACGTGGTGCACGTGCACGACGTGGGCTCGATTCGCGGGCGCTTGTTCGTCGCCATGGAGCTGGTGGAGGGCGGCACCATGGCCACCTGGCTGCGCGCGGTGGACCGGAGCTGGCGCGAGGTGGTGGGCGTGTTTCGAGCCGCCGCTCGGGGGCTGCACGCCGCCCACGAAGCCGACCTCGTCCACCGCGACTTCAAGCCCGACAACGTGCTGATGACCCACGAAGGGGTGGCCAAGGTCACCGATTTCGGTCTCGCCCGGGTCTCCGAAGAGCTGCGGGCCCGGCAGGGCGAGTCGCTCGGCCCCGCCCCCGACGACAGCGAGGGCGCCTCGCTGTCGGTGGGTTCGATCAAGGGCACGCCCGCGTATATGGCCCCCGAGCACATTCGCGGGCTGGCCGGCGATGCCCGCTCGGATCAGTTCAGCTTCTGCGTGTCGCTATACGAGGCCCTGTACGGCGAGCGGCCCTTCCACGCGAGAGACACGGTCTCGCTGCTCGCCAACATCATGAGCGGAGATCGGCGCCCGGTCCCCAGCCGCTCCCTGCCCCGCCGACTCGTCGCGCTGGTCAACCGCGGCCTCAGCCCGTCCCCCGACGACCGCTTCGAGTCCATGGCGCAGCTCGAGGCCGAGCTCGAGCGCTGCGAGCTGTCCTTCGTTCGCCGCTACTGGATGCCCCTGGCTGCGGTCAGCCTCATCGCCGCGATGGGCATCGGCGGCATGGTGGTCCAGCGGGCCAAGAGTCGCGACTGTGAGCGCGAGGCCGCGCGCGTCGACG
Source organism: Myxococcota bacterium (assembly GCA_039028615.1). Lineage (GTDB taxonomy): Bacteria > Myxococcota_A > Polyangia > Nannocystales > Nannocystaceae > Paraliomyxa. The sequence goes on from JBCCHT010000028.1 coordinate 72,949, forward strand.
AGCTGTGGAGCAGCACCCGGCGCAACGAGGTCGAGCGCGCCATCCTCGAGTCCGAGCTGCCCTATGCCCCGCCGACCTGGCGCGCGGTCGAGACCCAGCTGGGCAACTGGACCAGCGATTGGCGCGACGAGGCCCGCCAGGCCTGTGTTCGCCGCGAAGACGACGTGATGGCGGGGCGCCGGGCGTCGTGCCTGGAGGTCGCCGCCCTCGACTTCGCCGGCACCGTGGAGGTGCTGCGCACCGCGTCGCCTCAGCTCGCCCCGCAAGCGAGTCAGCTCGTCCACCGCATCGCCGACCCCACCCGTTGCGCCGACGACACCTGGCTCCGCACCGGGACCGCGCCGCCGCCTCCCCCCGAGCTGCGCGAGCAGGTCTACCAGGCGCGTCAGCAGCTGTCGCAGTCGCGCTCGCTGCACTTCCTCGGGCGCCTGGACGAAGCCCTCGAGCTCGCGCAGCAGACCCGGGAAACCGCCAAGTCCCTCGACTACCCCGCGCTCTTGGTGGAAGCCGAGCACCGGGTCACCGCCGTCGAGCTGAACTACCAGCCCGATCAGGGGGCCTCGCGGTGGCGGGACGTCTACGTGATGGCCGTGCGCGAGGACCTGACCGCCATCGCCGTGTCCGCCGCGCTGTTCATGATTCGCAGCTCGACCTACGACCCGGGGCGCCACGGTGAAGCCCAGATGTGGGGGCAGATCGCCGAAGCCCACATCTCGCGGTTCCAGGAGCAGGCGTCGTCCCTCGAGGCGATTCGGCTGCGCTCGCTGGCCAACGTCGAGGCCCGCACCGGAAACCTCGAGCGCGCGCTCGAGCTGGCCCGGGCCGCGCGCGAGATGGCGGCCGAGAGCCTGCACGAGGACGACCCTCGACACGCCGCGTTCCTCATGACGGAGGCCAATGCCGAGCTGTCCATGAACCGACAGGACTCCGCGCTCGAGCACATCGAGCAGGGCCTGGCGATGGAGCATCGCCTCTACGGCGACATCCACCCTTCCATCGCCGGACTGGAGACCTTCCGCGCCGAGATCTTGATGAAGAAGGGCCAGCTCGACGAGGCGTACGCCGGGCTCGAGCGGATCCTGACCATCTACCAGGCCACGCTGCCCGAGGGACATTCCGCCATCGGAGACACCCTCGCCAACATGGGCCATGTGCTGCGCCGACAGGGCCGGCTCGAAGAGGCGCTAACGCGGGTCGCCGAGGGCTACGAAGTGTCCAAAAAGGCGCTGGGGCCAGAGCACGACTCCGCCACGAATGCTCAGCTGACGATGGCGCTCATCGAGCTCGACCTCGGACGGCTCGAGGACGCGCTCACTCGCCTCGACAAAGTGCTGCCCGCCATCGGCAAGCAGGGCACCGAACGCGAGCTGTACCAGCAGGCGCTCCAGCTGTCGTCCAACATCCAGTTCCGTCTCGGCCGCTTCGACGCCGCCGACGAGACCTCCCGGAAGAACCTGGAAATCATCGAGGCCATCACCGACCCCGGGCACCGAGAGCACCGCTACGCGCTCTGGCTGCGGGCCAGCGTGCTCCGGGAGCGAGGGCAGCTGACCGAGGCACTATCGCTGCTCGATCGTTGCATCGAGCTGCCCGTCACCCAGCCCCCGCAGGAGCCCAAGAAACTGCAATGCGAGGTCGCACGCCTCGACCTGTGGCAACGCATGTCGGACCCGCGGGGCAGCGCCCAGGCGTTGGAGGCGAAGCTCGGCGAGCTGGTGGACTCGGACGACGAGTTCGCGGCCGAGCACCGGGCGCGCCTTCGGTTCGCGCTGGCCCGGAACAAGGCCGGCTGGGACGATCCCGAGAGCGCGCGAGCGCTGGCGGACCAGGCTCGCAAGGAACTCGGGGAGCACCTTCGCTACGCCCAGCTCCGCCGCGAGATCGGCGATTGGGCCGCCGCCCTGCCCTAACCGCCGGCCACCGAGCGCGTTCAGTGCCGAGCCAGCCACGCCGTACAGCGGGCGGCCCGTGCCTCGAAGTGCGACTGCACGACGGCGTGCAGCGCTCGCACCCGGGCGCGCTGAAATCGACGGCTCGGAAAGACGGCATGGATGGCGACCCCGTCCCCCTCGTACTCGGGCAAGACGGGGACCAGGGTGCCCTGCTCGAGATCGTCGATGACGTCGAAGAGGCTCTTGCGGGCGATGCCCATGCCGGCCCGCGCCCATCGTCGACACGCATAGCCATCGCCACACAGCGGGCTGTCCACGGGCACGGTCTCCGCTCGCCCGTCCCGATGCAATTGCCACGCGTCCACCGGGACTCCGGAAAGCTGCAGCGTCAGGCACCGATGCTCGGCGAGGTCTCGCGGGGTGCGGGGCATGCCGCGGTCCTTCACGTAGTCCGGGGATGCCACCAGCAGCACGGGAAACTCGGCGAGCTTGCGCACCGTGAGGCTGCTGTCGCGCAGCGGCCCGTAGCGGATCGCCATGTCGATCGCGTCACGGTGCAGGTGCTGAATCCCGTCTCCGACATGGAGCACGATCCGTAGCCTCGGGTGCTCCACGCACAGCTCGGCCACCAGCCGCTCCAGCATTTGGTGGGTCGTGTCGGTGGGCGCGCTCAGGTGCACCGTGCCTTCGAGCTCGCTTCGATGACCGCGAGCGTCGTCGAGGGTCCGCTGCCACACGTCGACGACATCGCGGCAACCATCGACGACCACGCGCCCTTCGTCGGTCAGGTGCAGGGAACGCGTGGTCCGCTCGAACACTCGCACGCCGACGTCCTTTTCGATCCGCTGAATCGCAGCGCTCACCGCGGCGGGGGTCAGCTGCAGCTGCCCGGCAGCGAGCGTCATCGAGCCCGCGTCGGCGACCCGAACCAGCAGCTCCATCTCGCGGATCTTCACGCATCGATTATCAAACAACCATTGAAAGACAAACAAGGCGCCAGGCCTACAACTGCCAGCATTTCGGCCTTATACCGAGGATGTCCTCACCCGGAGCCCACGATGAACGCCGTCGTTTACAAAGAATCGCAACAGGTAGAGCCCTCAAAGGCCGCGAGCGACGCCGATTTTCCCTCGATCAATCGAGGCTACGACGCGGTGTTCCGCGCGGGTCGGCTGAGCCTCGGCCTGGTCGCGCCGATCGAGGCCTACCCGAGCGGACCGGTCCCCACCATGGCCCGCCACGTCGAGCGGGTGCGCTTGGCCGAGCAGCTCGGGTTCTCGGCGATCTGGCTGCGGGACGTGCCGTTCAACGTGCCGTCCTTCGGCGACGCGGGGCAGCTCCACGATCCCTTCGTGTACCTCGGCCTGCTGGCAGCGCACACCGAGACGCTCGCGCTCGGCGTGGCCAGCATCATCTTGCCACTGCGGCACCCGGCCCATGTCGCCAAGGCGGCCGCGAGCGCGGACGTGCTGTCCGAAGGGCGGCTCATCCTCGGCGTCGCATCGGGCGATCGACCAGCGGAGTACCCCGCCCTCGACCTGCCCTTCGTGGAACGCGGCGCCCGGTTCCGAGCCAGCTTCGAATACATCGATCGGATGCGGGAGACGGCGCCGAGCTTCGACAACCTCTACGGGAGCCCCTACGGCGGCATGGACATGCTGCCCAAGCCGAGCACAGGCCGGCTGCCCCTGCTCATCACCGGAGGAAGCCAGCAGGATCCCGACTGGATCGCCCAAAACGGCGACGGCTGGATGGTGTACCCCCGCCACGTCTCGGCGCAGGCCGACATCATCCGCACCTGGCGAGAGCGGGTCCGGCACTTCGACCGACCGGCGAAGCCGGTGATGCAGCCGCTGTACGTCGACCTGCTCGACGATCCGGATGCACCTGCGACCCCCATCCACCTGGGCGTCCGCATCGGGGTCCGACCCCTTCGCGAGTACCTGCGCACGCTCGAGTCGATCGGCGTCAACCACGTCGCCTTGAACCTCCGCTTCAACCGAGGGGACATCGAACGCACCCTCGAACGCCTGGCCGAGGAAGTCCTGCCGGATTTCTCGACCTGAGGACCACTGCCATGACCACGCAAACGAAGACCATCCTGCTCACCGGATCCACCGACGGCATCGGGCTCGAGACGGCTCGAATGCTCGCAGCGTCGGGACACCACCTGCTGCTCCACGGGCGCAACGCCGACAAGCTCGACCGGGTCGTCGACGAAGTGTCCGGGATCGCATCCGCGGGCCCCGTCGAGCGCTACGTCGCCGATCTCTCCACGATGGCGGACGTCGACGCCATGGCCCAGGCGATCGCCGACGCCCACTCGCACCTCGACGTGCTCATCAACAACGCGGGCGTGTTCAACACCTCCACGCCCATCACCCCCGAGGGGCTCGACGTTCGCTTCGTCGTCAACACGCTCGCCCCCTACCGGCTCACCCAGCGCTTGCTACCCCTGATGAACGCCTCGGGTCGTGTGGTGAACCTGTCGTCGGCGGCCCAGTCCCCCGTGTCCATCGACGCGATGCTCGGCTCGACTCGGCTCTCCGATTTCGAGGCCTACGCCCAGAGCAAGCTGGCCATCACCATGTGGTCGCGGACGCTGGCGAAGTCGCTCGGTGAAGCGGGCCCGGTGGTGGTCTCCGTGAACCCGGCCTCGATGCTCGGCACGAAGATGGTCAAGGACGCCTTCGGCGTCTCGGGCAACGACATCAGCATCGGCGCCGACATCCTCGTCCGCGCCGCGACGTCGGACGAGTTCGCCGACGCGTCGGGCAAGTACTACGACAACGATGCCCGTCGGTTCGGCCCTCCCCACGCGCACGCGCTCGACGACCAGCGCTGTGCACCGGTCCTCGAGGCGATCGAGACGTTGCTGGCGCGCAGCTGAGCGCTCGGCTCAGCCGACCTTCAGCACCAGCTTGCCGAGCTTTTCCCCGGTGAACAGCCGGCTCAGCGCTCCGGCGAAGTCGTCGATGCCTTCGACCACCGTCTCGCGGTACTTCAGCTTGCCCGAGGCGAGCCAAGGCCCCATCTGTGCGATGGCTTCGCCGTAGCGCTTGGCATAGTCGAACACCACGAAGCCCTCCATCCGCGCGCGCGAGACCAACAGCGACAGGTAGTTGGAGGGCCCGGCCGTCTTGTCGAGGTTGTTGTACTGGGAAATCGCGCCGCAGATGACCACGCGCGCCTGCATGGCCAGGCGACCGAGGGCCAGGTCGAGGATCTCGCCACCCACGTTGTCGAAATACACGTCGATACGATCGGGGCAGGTTTCCTTGAGCCGCGCGCGGACGTTGTCGTTCTTGTAATCGATGGCGGCATCGAAGCCGAGGTCCTCGACCAGGTGCGTGCACTTGTCCGGGCCTCCGGCGATGCCCACCGCCCGCGCGCCCTTGATCTTGGCGATCTGGCCGACCAACGAGCCCACCGCTCCGGCTGCCCCGGATACGAGCACGGTGTCGCCTTCTTTGACCGCCCCCACCTCGAGCAAGCCGAAGTAGGCGGTGAGGCCCGGCATGCCCAAGACCCCGAGATAGGCGGACAGCGGCGCGAGCTTCGGATCGACGCGCTGCAGCCCCTTGCCCGGGACCCGCGCCAGCGACTGCACCCCGAACAGGCCGGTCACGTGGTCCCCCTCGGAGAAGTTGGGATGACGCGAGGCCACCACCTGCCCCACCGCGCCCGCGCGCATCACTTCGCCCAGGCCGACGGGCGGCACATAGGAACGGGCATCCCGCATCCAGCCCCGCATGGCCGGGTCGAGCGACACGTAGCGGACCTCGACCAGGACCTCGCCGTCTTCAGGCTCGGCGACCGGCGTGGTCCGGGACTCGAAGTCGTCCGCGACGGGCAGGCCCTCGGGGCGACGAGTGAGGATGACTTGATGGCTGGATCGCGTCATGGATCGACTCCTGGCCGCTTTCCCCCGGAACATGGGGCGATGCGAGCGACCGGAGCATCGTACTCGCGAAACGTTCCTCTGCTAGCATCCCCAGCCACGTCATGCGCTGGAGCCGACGAAAGGTGCTGGGCACCACCGCCTCGGGCCTCGCCGGTCTCTCCGTGGGCTGCCCCCGACCGGCGCCCGCGGTGGAGCGGAGCTTCGTCGGCCAGGATCCCGCCCGCGGTCACCTGCTGCGCGACGGCGCCATCGCATCCGCCCCCGTCAGCGACCGCGTGTCCTGCGACGTGCTCATCGTGGGTGGGGGCGCCGCGGGCATGGCCGCCGCCTGGCGGCTACAGCGGGCGGGCGAGTCGAACGTGCACGTGCTGGAGCTCGAGCCCGAGCTGGGCGGGACCGCTCGCGGCGGCCAGACTCCGCGCTCGCGCTACCCGATGGGCGCGCACTACCTGCCGACGCCACACCACGAGTTCACCGCGCTCCAGACCTTGCTCGCCGACCTCGGGGTCCTGACCCGTCGCGCCAAGCACGGCCCCGAGTACGACCCGCGCGTCGTGTGCCGTGCCCCCCTCGAGCGCCACCGCTTTCGCGGCAAGTGGGAAGAAGGCCTGTATCCCGGCGCCGGCCAGAGCCCGGAAGAAGAAGCGCAGTGGGTGCGCTGGCGAGCCCACCTCGCCGAACTCGACAAGCGCCGCGGCGCCGACGGACGGCGCCTGTTCACGCTGCCCGTCGCCGACAGCAGCACCGAGCTTCGCGACCTCGACCAGATCTCCATGGCGACCTATCTCGATCGCCTGGGCCTCACCAGCTGGCGCCTGCGCTGGGCGGTCGACTACGCCTGCCGCGACGACTACGGCTGCACCATCGAGCAGGCGTCCGCCTTCGCCGGCCTCCATCACTATCTGTGTCGTGGCCTCGACAACGACGAGCACGAGCGCTTCATCCTGACCTGGCCCCAGGGCAACGCCCGGCTGGTCGAGCTGATGGCCGAAGCGGCGCGGCTCGAGGATCGGGTGCACCGCGACACGGTCGCGTTCCAGATCGATCCCGACTCGGGCACGGTGACCGCCTACGACTACGGTGCGCAGCGCCAGCGCGTCTTCGAGGCCAAGCAGGTGCTGTGGGCCGCCCCGCGCTTCATCTTGCCGCGGGTGCTGCCGCCGGGGCGCGACCCCATGGAGCGCGACGCCCTGACCTACAGCCCGTGGCTGGTGGCCAGCGTCGAGCTCAGCCAGCGCCCGGGTGGCATCGGTGCGGCGCTGAGCTGGGACAACGTGCCCGTGCACGCCGACAACCTCGGCTACGTGGTCGCCACCCACCTCGAGCCGCTCACCCAGCGCAACGCCGAGGGCACGGTCATCACCTACTACCAGCCCATGCCCGCCGATGACGTGGAGGGCTTGCGGCAGCGCCGGACCGATCTGCTGGCGGGGTCGCTCGATCACTGGTGCGACCACGTGGGCAACGAGCTCGAGGCCATGCACCCCGGCATCGGGGCCACCGTCCGCCGCATGCACATCGCTCGCTGGGGCCATGCCATGATCCGCCCCGTCCCTGGTGTGCTCTTCGGTCCTGGCCGTGCGACCGCGGCCGCCCCCGTCGGTCGCATTCAGCCCTGCTCGACCGATGTCGCCGGGCTCCCCCTGTTCGAAGAAGCCTTCTGTGCGGGCGTTCGGGCGGCCGAGCTGGCCGTGGCTCGCCTGGGTCGACCCGTCTCGGATCCACTGTCATGAGCGCGGCGCCCCATGCCCTGCTGGGCCGGCCCGCCCAGGACTTTGCATGGTTCGTCGGTCCCGGCATCGCCGCAGCGGCGGTCGCGGTTGTGCTGGGCATGCTCGACCCGCGCGGCGACGCGGCGGACACGGGCGTCGGTCTGTGGATCGTCGGCGTGCTGCTCGTCGACGTCGCCCACGTCTGGGCCTCGCTGTACCGCACCTACCTCGACCCGGTCGCCCGCGAGCACCATCGCCATCGGCTCATCCTCGCGCCGCTGGTGTGTGCGGGAGCCGGGGTCGCGCTGCACCTGGTGTCCTCGGCGCTGTTCTGGAGCGTGCTGGCGTACGTCGCGATCTTCCACTTCATCAAGCAGCACGTCGGCTTCGCCATGATCTACGTGCGAGCCGGGGGCGAAGGCCCACGCGACCGACGTCTCGTCGAGGCTGCCGTCTGGGCGGGCACCGCCGGGCCCGTGCTGTGGTGGCACGCCAACCTGCCCACCCAGTTCGTCTGGTTCCTCCCCGGCGACCTGCTCACCGGGGTGCCCGCCTGGCTCGGCACCGTCGCGCTGTGGGGTCAGCTGCCGATCTGGCTGGCGTTCATCGGCCGCCGCGTCCAGCTGCGACGACAGGGCCGCAGTCACCCCCTGGTCGACTGGTTGGTGCTCGTGCCCGCGCTCAACTGGCACCTGGGCATCGTGGTCTTCGACGACGATCGCATCTTCACCATCACCAACGTGTTCCTGCACGGTATCCCCTATCTCGCCCTGGTGTGGGTCGCCGGGGGTCGCAGCCGCGTGCAGCAGCTGCTCGGGCCCCGCTCCCGCGGCATCCCAGTGCTGCTGGCCCTCTACTACGGGGTGCTCGTCGTGCTCGCCACCACCGAGGAAGCGCTGTGGGACCGGCTCGTGTGGCACGACCACGCGATGCTCTTCGGCGACAGCGCCTTCGAGGTGCCCGGCGACTCGTTGGTCATGGCCCTCATCGTCGCCGGCCTCACCGTGCCCCAAGCCACCCACTACATCCTCGATCGCTTCATCTGGCGCGTCGGCCCCCAAAATCCCGCCTTGGCCCGCCAGCTCGGGCTGTCCTCGCGATGAACGACCCGCTCGCCTCGCGGCTGCTCGACGACGCGATCATGCTGCTCGACGGCGGCCTCGCCACGGAGCTCGAGGCCCGCGGTCACGACCTCGACGATCCCTTGTGGTCGGCGCGACTGCTCATCGACGACCCCGAGGCCATTGCTGCCGTCCATCGCACCTATCTCGAAGCGGGCGCCGACGTGGCCACCGCGGCCAGCTACCAAGCCAGCCTCCCCGGCCTCCGGGCGCGCGGCCTCGATGAATCCGATGCCCGGCACGTGCTGCTACGCGCCGTCGAGCTCGCTCGCGAGGCATGCACGGATGCCGCCTCGAACGACCCCGAGCGAGCACGCCCCTTGGCCGTCGCCTCGTTGGGTGCCTACGGTGCCTTCTTGGCCGACGGCTCCGAGTATCGCGGCGACTACACCGCCTCCGACGCCACCCTTCAGCGCTACCACCTCGAACGCCTGGAGCTGCTCGCCTCCCACGCCGACCTCGTCGCCTTCGAGACGATTCCCTGCCTGCGCGAAGCCGAGTGCATCGCCCGCGTGCTCGAGCGCAGCCCGGCTCCCGCGTGGGTCTCGTTCTGTGCCCGCGACGACGCCCACGTCGGCCACGGCGAGACCATCGAGCGCTGCGCCGCGGCCGTGCTCGGCAGCCCCAGCGTCGTCGCGGTCGGCATCAACTGTTGCGCGCCTGGTCATGTCGAGGGCCTGCTGCGCCGCCTCGCCGCCATCACCGACCGCCCCTTGCTCGCCTACCCCAACGCGGGCGAGCGCTATGCCGACGGCGGCTGGTGTGGATCGCGATCGACCCCGGAGCAGCTCGTGGCCCTGGCCGATCGCTGGGTCGACGCAGGAGCCCGAATCCTGGGCGGCTGCTGCCGTACGGGGCCGGACCACATCGCCGCCCTCGACCGGTGGAGACGCCAGCGCTGACGGACGCCGAGCGAGCTGCTACCCTCCGCCCGCCATGTCTCTGCGCGAAGATCTCGAAGCCCGACTCCGACAGGCCCGCAAGGACCGCGACGAGCGGACGAAGAACGTGATCAACCTGCTCAAGAACAAGGTGCTCACCGTTCTCAAGTCCGGCAAGGGCGTCGAGGAGAGCGACGAGCTGTGGCTGGAGACCGTGGCGGCGTACGCCAAGCAGGTCCAAAAGGCGATCCCAGAGTTCGAGAAGGCGGGGGAGCGGGGCAAGGAAGCGGTCGAAGAGGCACGCTTCGAGCTCGCGTTCTGCCAGCAGTTCCTGCCCTCCAAGCTCGACGAGGCGGCCACGGAGGCCCTGGTCCGCAAGCTCATCGCCGACAACGGGATCAACAGTCCCAAGATGATGGGCAAGCTGATGGGGCTGCTGATGAAGGGCCACAAAGACGAACTCGACGGAACGCTGGCGCGCACGGTGGCGCAGCGCGTCCTGAGCGAGTAATGCGGGCCCTCAGCTGAGGGCATCCGAACGGACTGCCCTTTGGATGCGTGGTTTGTCGGTCAAGCTGCTCGTCGGAGTGGCTGACTTTGGCGATGACCTCGGGAAGGGTTGTACTGGAGTCCTCGAAGGTTGGTGACCGCTGCGGTGCACGGGGCCACCAACCTTCGAGGACTCCAGCACATCCCCTCCCGAGGTCATCGCCAAACCCAACCACTCCGACAAGCAGCTTTTTTCAGCCGCCCTCGAGCAAACCCCATCTTCGGTCCATCGCCAAAGTCAGCCCCTCCGACGAGCAACCTTCTCAGCTGCCCTCGAGCAGCCCCTTGTCCGCGTGACCACCAACGGCCAGCCCACTCGGCCCCGGCGAACCCAGCCCCACAGCTCACTCAGCCGGCAACTCGATCGGACAGCGCTCCTCCCAGCCATCCACGATCCGCGCCCGCAGATCATTGCCGGCATGCGTATTCCAAAACAGCACCGGCCCCTCCACGGCCTCCGCCGCCAACGCCCGCCGCATCCCCGCAATGCACTTGGCCGTATACGTCGTCTCCAACGCCACCCCCTGCGCCCGAGCATCCTCGACCGCCTGGTTCGCCGCGTCCGTCGGCACCCCGTAGCCGCCCCCGACCTGCGAGTGGTCGATCGACCATTCGATCCCCGCCCGCCCCAACAGCCCCTTCACGCCGCCGTCGGCATGCTCGGCCCGGAGCCCGTGCTGGACCAGCAACCGATGGGCATTGGACATCATGCGTCGGTACATGAACCCGTTGAACGCCCACCGCTCCACCGACGAGACGATGTGCAGCCGGGTCGAGACCCCCGCCAAGCCCAGGCCCAGGGCCAGGCCGGCCGATGATCCGGCCGAGCCGCCGGTGATGAACACGGTCCGGGGCTTGGGCAGCTCACCCGACGCGATCTGAGCCGCGAGCTCGAGCCCGGCCACCACGAAGCCCAGGCAGCCCATCGCCGTGCTGGCCCCCGCCGGCATGTACACCCCCTTGCGCTCCGGTCGAGCCCACAGGTTGTAGCGCAGCCACGCCCAGGGTAACGCGGCCCGGGAGGGCACGTTCCAGATCTGCGTGTTCATCGACAGCAGCGCGGCCAGATTGGTGCGCACGTGCGGGGTCAGGGTCTGAGTGAAGGTCAACGCATGGAGCGGGCGCCCCTGCGACTGCACGAAGGAGGCCACGGCCAGCAGGTGATGGCTCCCCACGCCGCCGACAGAGAAGATCGGCTCGTCGCCGTCGTAGGGCGGATTGGCGAGCACCCACTCGAGCTTTCGGACCTTGCCGCCGCCGTACAAGTCACTGCTGGCGTCGTCTCGTTTGACCCAGACCTCGGCCGAGCCCACGTCCAAGCCCGCAACCCGCTGCACGGGGGTCGGCAGCTGGGCGAGGCTCAGGCGCCGGGGACTACGCTCGAGATAGGGGCTCAGGTCGACGTCATCGGGGGCCACCGAGGCCCGATCCGCGGTCACGGCCGGCATCGGCGGGGACGCTAGCACGGCCCTCGACCCCCGTTTTCCCGGCCCGCCCCTGAGGGACGAAACGCCGGCTCGCGCCGCAAATGCGGGGGTACGCGGCCTGCGAGCGCTGAACGTCAGCACCGTGCTCGGGCGATCGCACGACGAGGGGGCTCGTTCGCCGGGCGTCGTCCGCAACGTTCGCTCCGGGTGGCTTGGAACCTTTGTTCGCTATGCTAAGGTCGCGTTCACAGTGAAGCCCTGTCCCTATTGCGCGGAGCTCATCCAGGACCAGGCCGCCAAATGTCGCTACTGCGGCGAATGGCTCGACCCCAGCAAGCGCCCGGTGTGGTCGGGGTCGTCACAGACTCCCGGGGTGCCGGCCGTCGCCGCACCTGCGCCCGCCCCCACGCCAGCTCCCGCCCCCGCCCCGAGTGCAGCCGAGCCGATCCTGGCCGACGCTCCCGAGGTCGAGGAGCCGAGCCCGGGCTCCACCACGCTCACCGTGGGCTCGGGTGGGCTGCCCGACTTCTCGCAACCACACGAGCCCGAGCGCACCTGGTCGGCCCCCGCGTGGCTATCCAACGCACAAGCGACCCGCCCCGAGCCCGCCGAGCCCGAGCCCAAAGATCCGGTGGCACCCACCGACCACGCGACGCTCGAAGAAGTCGCGCTTCGCATGGAGCGAATTCGGCAGAGCGCGGCCGCGGTGCGTCACTCCGGCGACGCCCAGCAAGAAGCGCCCGCGCCCCGGCCCCGCGCTCGCCTCGAGGTAGAGCCCGGCGTCACGCTTCCCGCCGGTAGCCTCCGCTCGGTCGACCTCCAGGATCCCGAGGCGGATCGACTGCCCGTCCAACAAGAGGCACCTCGGCCCATGCCGCGTGCGCCTCAGCCCGCGCCCGTCATCTACGACGACGAGCCCCCAGAGCCTCCCCGCCGCCACGTACAACGGCCGCAACCCGAGCCCCGTGCGGAGCGTCCGGTCGACGACTCGCCCCGCCAACGCTCCCACGTCGAGACGGCCCCTGCCCCCGAACAGCCAGCCCGGCGGGCTCGCCCGGAGCCGGAGCCCGAGTTCGACGAGGTGCCCCAACGTTCCCGTCGCAAGGCCACGACGGCGCCTGCGCCCGCACCGGTCGATGACGATTGGGGCGACGAAGACGACGATTTCGAGGATGAGCCCCCGCCCCGCATGGGTGGTGCAGCCGCTGGGTTCGACGACGGCTTCCTCGATGGCGACGACGACGATTTCGACGGCGACGATGACTTCGACGACGGCGACTTCGACGACATGGGCGGTGGATCCGCGCCGCTGCCGTGGAAGGCGATCGGGGCCGGTGCCCTGGTCGTGACGCTCATCGCGGTGTTCTTCCTCCGCGACTCCATCTTCCCCAGCGATGGCGAAGACGACGAGGTCGCGGCCGAGAACGCGGACTCCGACGGGGCCGATCCCGCCGCCGAAGGTGATGCCGCGGCCGCTCCCGCCGAAGAGCCCGCCCCCGAGGCCAAGGCCGACGGCGAGGGTCAGCCGGTCCAGCCCGAGGGCGCCGAAGGTGGAGCCCCTGCGGCCGAGGGTGGAGCCGCCGCACCGCCGCCACAGCCCTCCGGCCCGCTCGACCCGATGACCATGGCGCTGCTCGACGAAGCTCGCCAGGAGTACGTGGCCGCGCTGGGCAATCCCAAAAAGCAGGCCCCCGTCGCCGAGAAGCTCCAGGCGGTGTTGGCCAAGGCGCCCAACCATCCCGAGGCTCTCACCCTGATGGCGCAGACCTATCTCGACCAAGAGAAGATCGACGAGGCGCTGGCCACCGCCAACAAGTGCCTCCAGGTCTCGCCCCAGAGCGCCGACTGCTGGCTCACCCTGGGTGTCATCTCCGAGATGAAGGAAGAAAAAGAGCAGGCTCAGGCCGCGTACAACAAGTACATGGAGCTGTCGCCCGAGGGCCGCTACGCCAAAGAGGTGGAAGCCTCGCTCAAGCGCCTCAACTGAGCGCCTCGCCGCCGCGCATGAAAAGCCTCCCGCGCCTTCGGGCCCGGGAGGTTTTTTTGATCCGTCGCACGCTCCGTTGTCAGATCTCGCGCCCTGGCCACAAATGGGGAGTGCGTGCCCGAGGCCAACCGTCCCCCACCATGGAGCGCGCGGCCGCCTTCGACTCCCACGACATGAACACCGCCTTGCTTCGCCTCACCTCGTTCCTGACCGCCTCGCTGCTGCTCGCCTCCTGCGCCGACGAACAAGGGCCTCCGCCTTTCGCGGAAGTCTGCGGTCAAAGTGGCCAAGCGCTGGTCTTGCCGTTGGCAGAGTCCTCCTGGGGCGCTGTGCTCGGTGAGATCGACGATCGGCTGCTCGTCGCCACTCGAGGATTGGACAGCCACGAGCCCGACGCTCGGGTCGATCTCCACCTCATCGGCAAGTGCGGAGAGGACCCCGTCTCGCTCGGAGACGTGTCCTGGTACGCCTCGTGGCTGGCCGCCGACGGCGTGTTGTACTCCGGCGGTGACTGGGGCGTGCAACTGCACGAGCTGACCACGGGCCGCACCGAGGACTTCGCCCCAGAGGCGAACTGGCCCGCCTTGCCGACGCCGTTCGGCACGATCACGCTCGAGCGCAACGGAGGGGCATTGGTCCTCCACCCCAATCCTCTCGACGCGAGCGTCGAAGCGATCACGCTGCTGGAATTCACGGGAGATGTGGATCGGTCTCACCTCCAGGTTCCCTTGCGCCGCGAGGCGCTCGACGGGCTGTGGACCGACGGGGCGGGCGTGCTCGCGCTGGGCGAGGACGACGAGGTGCTGCGCGTCGACCTCGTCACCCACGAATCCACGGTGGTGGCCAGCGACATCGAACAGTTCCGGGTCGTCGATGACGGCCAGCAGCTGCTGTTTCTCCGGGACTCGCAGATCGGGCTCCACGACCTCCGCGACGGCCGCGAGACCATGCTCTCCGACGTAGCCAACATTACGCTCGCGGTGGCCTACGTGCAGGACGAAGCAGGGCCGTGGCTCGTCATGCATCCGCGCGACGGTCAAATCGTCAACCTGGATCGGCACGAGGTGCTGCCCGCCAACGGCCACGAGCCCATCGGGATCTACGAGGTCGGCGACGGCCTGACGGTCGTGGAGAGCTTCGACACCAGCCCCTTCATCGGACCGTGGGGCGTCTGCAACTACGATCTGCTCGAGGAGGACGGCACGCGCAGTCGTCTCGCCGATGGCATCGGGTGCAACATGGACCGCCGCCCGAAGCTCTCCGCCGAGGGCCTCATCGGAGAGGCCAGCGACGAAGTCTCGCTGTTCCCATTCGACGGGGCGGCACCCGAGCCCATCGGGCGTACCTTCGGCGGTTCCTTCGAGATCGTGGACGACCACGTGGTGTCCATTGACGACCAGGAAATCTCCGAGCACAAGACACGACTGGTCATCGACGGACCACGATACGGCGAAGTGCTCAGCGTCCACGCCGCCAAGGCCCGCCCCTGGAAGGACGGCGAGGACCTCTACTACTTTGCCGTCGGGTACGGATTGATGCGCGTGAGGCTGGAGCTTTAGTCGCCCAGCGCCGCCTGGGCTTGCTCGAGCTCGGCCTGGGCGATTTCCCACGCGTCGGTGAGCTCGCCGAGTTCGGCCGAGTCGCGCTGATAGTCGTTGAGCAGCGTGTTGCGCTGCTTCGGATCGTCGTACACGGCGGGGTCGGCGAGCTTGAGGTTTTGCTCGCGCTGCCGCTCCTCGAGTTCCTCGATCCGGGCCTCGAGCTCGCGCACCCGCTTCTGCAGCGGCGCGACCTTCCGGCTGCGCTCGGCTCGGCGCTGCGCCTCGGCCCGCTTGCGGTTGCGCTTTTCCTCGCGGCTGCCGTCGGCCTTCTTGTCCTTGGCCTTGCCCCCGCCCTTGCCCGGCTTGCTGGGGCCGGCCGAGCCCGCCCCGGCGTCGCCGCCCGAGCCCTTCTTGGCCTTGGCCTGCTTGTTGGTCTTGTTCTGGGGCTTTTCGTCGCGGCGCGGTGCTTCGGCCTCGGTCTCGCCGCGCGTAGGGTCGCGGTGCCACTCGATGTACTCGTCCAGCGTGCCCGGATAGGTCTCCACGACCCCGTCCGACACGTCCCAGATCCGGGTGGCCAGCGTGCGAATGAAGTGCCGGTTGTGGCTGACGAAGATGAGCGTGCCGTCGAAGGTGGTGAGCGCCTCGGCCAGGGCCTCGCTCGAGTCGAGGTCGAGGTGGTTGGTCGGCTCGTCCATCAGCAGGACGTTGCCCGGGTCGATGAGGATCTTGGCCAGCGCCACCCGGGCCCGCTCACCGCCCGAGAGCACGTCGATGGGCTTGTCGACGTCCTCGTCGGAAAAGAGGAACGAGCCGAGCAAGGTCCGCACCCGCGTGGCGCTGGCCCGCGAGTTGGCGGCGTGCACCTCGTCGAAGACGGTGTCCGCCAGCAGGCTCTCGGAGTGGTGCTGGGCGTAGTAGCCCATCTTCACCTTGTGCCCGGGCGTAATGGCGCCCGCGTCGTGCTCGAGCTCGCCGGCGAGCATGCGCAACAAGGTGGTCTTGCCCGCGCCGTTCTTGCCGATGATCCCGATCTTCTCGCCCCGTTGCACCCGCAGGTCGATTCCGGGGAACACCACGTTGTCGCCGTAGGCCTTGCGCAGCCCCTCGACGTGCAGCACTTGGTTGCCCGTGCGGTCGCAGGGAGGGAAGCGCAGGCGCATCACGTCGCGACGAGCGAAGGTCACCGCCTCGTCCATCTTGGCCAGCGCCTTGATGCGGCTCTGCACGGCGCGGGCCTTGTTGGCCTGAGCGCGAAAGCGGGTAATGAAGCGCTCGGCCTGCTCTCGCTCGCGCTGGAGGTTCTTGGCCTGGTTCTCGAGGACGATCTCCTCTTCGGCCCGCTGCCTGCGGTAGTGCTCGTAGTCGCCTCGGTACTGGCGGACGTCCTCGACCTCGAGGCTCACGACCCGATCGATCTGCTCGTTGAGGAACTCGCGGTCGTGGCAGATGAGCACGAAGCCGTGGGGATAGCGGCGCAGGAAATCGCCGAACCACGCCACCGAGGGCAGGTCGAGGTGGTTGGTGGGCTCGTCGAGCAGCAGCAGCTCGGGGCGCTGAAACAGCAGCGCGGCCAGGTGGGCCCGCATGCGCCAGCCACCAGACAGTTCCCCGATGTCGCGGCTGTGGTCGGTCTCGGCAAAGCCCAGGCCAGCGAGGATCCGGTGGGCCTCGTGCTCGGAGTAGTGGGCGTCGAAGTGGGTCTGCTGCTCGTGGGCTTCGGCCAGGCGCTCGGCCGCGGCCATCATCGCCTCTTCGTCGTCGCCGCTGCCGACCTTCTTCATCTCGGCTTCGGCCGCCTCGAGCTCGGCGTCGATCTCCGAGCGCCCGGGGACACTGTCGAGCACGGTCCGCAGCACGGTCACCCCGCCCGTGGCCGGGATGTCCTGCGGCAGGTAGCCGATTCGAAGTCCACGGCGGGCCACCACCTCGCCCCCGTCGGGCTGGTTGTCGCCCGACATCAGCTTCATGAGGCTGCTCTTGCCCGAGCCGTTGACGCCTACCAGGCCCACTCGATCGTGGGGACCGATCCGCAGATCGAGGTCGCTCAGCAATTCCTTCTTGCCGAACGCCAACGAAACGCCTTGCAGGACCACGAGGCTCACGGGGGCGGGTTATACCGGCCGCGCCGTAGAGCGCAAAGGCCGGGCATCGTCGATCCGTGCGGTGACCAACGTGGCCTGTTAGCCTGCGGGGCGATGCCGGGCCTCGATCCCCAGACCCTCGAGCGACTGCGCCGCGGTGTTCCGCTGCGAATGACCGCCCGGGGCGAGCTGCGCTTCGACGAAGGGCCCATCACCCACCCGCGTGTGCAGCAGGCGCTGCGGGCCGGCATCGACCTGAGCGACGGCGGCGAGCCCATCGTGCGGCTGGGGGCGCAGTGGTGCTACCTCACCATCGACGACTGCCCGCTGCGCGCCACCGCCGTGACCCGCAACGGCGACCGGCTGTCGATGCGCGTGGACGACGGCCGCGAAGTGCCGCTGTCACCGCAGGCGCTGTGGGACGAGCCCGAGCTGGGGCTTCGCACCTCGGCCCCGGCCCAGGGCTCCGGGCGCCCGCTGGCGGTGCGCTTCACCAACCGCGCGCAGATGGATCTGGCGCACTGGCTCGAGCCGGGCGAGGGGGACGACACCGTGCTGGTGCTCGGCGAGCAGCGCTGGACGATCCCCACCGAAGACCCGGCCGCGGCATCGCCGGGTTGAAGCTGCCGCCAGGGCTCGGCCCGGACGCGCCACCCAAAAAACTCGCCGGGTGAGCGCAACGCTTCGCATCGGCGGTCGATGACTGGGCCCGAGGCTCCCGCGGTCGCCAATGGAGGCGGCTCCGATGAGCCCCGAAACGCCCCCACCATGTTCGAACTCATCGCCCTCGGCATCTTCGTCTCCCATCTCGTCGCCCTGGCTCGTAGCCGCGGCCGCTCGGCCCTGTGGTGCCTGGGCGGCGTGGTGGTCTGGCTCATGGGCAGCGCGATCGGCTGGGCCCTGTTCCCCCACGAAGGCGTGCTCGCCACCCTCGCCGGCTTGCCCGTGTCGCTCGTCGGCGCGCTCATCTACTACCGGCTGCTGCATGGCCTCGATGCCACCGAGGTCACCCTCCAGCTGGGGCGCGGCGACAACTTCCCCTGTCCGTGCTGCGCGTCGTTGCAGACGGAAGACCGCTCGGGTCATCTCGTCTGCAACGCCTGCCACCGCGGGTTCGGCTGGTCCTGAGCCTCAGGGGCCGGCCTCGGCCCAAGCTGCCTGCACCCGCAACCGCCCCTTCGCCCGAGAAAGCTCGCAGACCAGTCGATGCTCTCGGTGCAGCACGTCGTGCACCGCCACCACCAACCGAGCGTGCGATGCTTCGCCGTAGTCGTGGGCCGGGCTTCGAGTCGGCAGCTGTCGGCCTCGCGCGAAACGACCCATCACCGCGTCGATCGGGCCGGGCTCGGCGGCATCCCAGGTCACCGTCCAGCGTTCGGCCAGGGCCAGCGGCTCGGCGACGGCGGCCTCGACCAGCGCCTCTGGAAGCCAGCGCGAGGTGGGATAGCCGACCGCGGCGAGCTCGACCTCGAAGGTCCCCGCTTCGGTCTCGTGCAGCTCGATCGCGACGCGAGCTCGCTCAGCGAAGGCCTGCTCGGGGCGCGCATCATTGCGGGCATCGAAGAGCGCCCGCTGGAGCACCAGCTGGATCGGAGCCTCCGACCCGAGCGCGCCAGGGTCCTCCCCCACCCTCGTCCGTGCGCCCTCGGGCTCGACCGGCACTTCGACTCGCCAGCTCCATGCCGCGGCCGCGCCCTCGTCCTTCGCTCCCAGGCTCTGCTCGATCCTTGGTTCGACCCGAAGCGCGGGCGCGGATGCTCCGGCCATCGTCGCCCACGCCTCGCGAACGACCCGCTCGGGCTCGCCGCCCGCCTCCTGCACCCGCGCCTGCCAAGCACGGCGCTCGTCGTCGGCCACTCCGAAGATCTGGAGGTCCCGCCGTCGCGTTCCGGCCAACAGCCGCCCCGTCGCGATGTGGATCGCCGCCCGCCCCGTGTCGCAGGCGATGCAGCGCCGCCCCAGCGACTCGGCCACCTGAAGCGTCGTCCCCGAGCCCCCGAACGCATCGAGCACCACGTCGCCGGGGTTCGACGACGCTTCGATGATCCGCTCGAGCAAGCTCTCGTTCTTCTGCGTCGCGTAGCCCGTCTTCTCGGTGGAGAAGCTCTTGATCTGGATCGAGTCCAGAGAGTCGTGTCCACGAAGCGCCAGCTCGGCATCCCCCGCGTTCCAGACATCGTCCAGCGGCACGCCCTTGCCCTTGGGCGGCGAGCCGTCCCGGCGACGGTAGCCCGGCGGGTGCGGGATGTAGTGCTTGTTGAAGGTGAAGCGGCTCGGGTCTTTGACGTAAAAGAAGATGAGGTCGTGGTTGCGGATCCAGTTGCGGGCCCGGGTCTTGAATCCAGAGACCCAGCCGATCCGCCACACGATTTCCCGCTGGAAACACCCCGGGCCGAAGATCTCGTCGAGCAGCAGCTTCACCGCGTGCCCCACCGTGGGGTCGACGTGCACGTAGAGACTGCCGTGCGGCGCGAGCAGCTCGTGCATCAACCGCAGCCGCGGGTCGAGCATCGCGAGCAGGCCGGCCGTGCCCCCGGGCCATGCATCGGTATAGGCGGGCTGCCGGAGCTTGGGGCCGTCGCTGCCGACGGCGGTGACCACCTCGAAGCGCCCTCCGGTGGCAAAGGGGGGATCGATGTAGACGAGATCCACGGTCCCCGCGTGGTCGCGGGCCAGGGCATCGAGGGACAGCAGGTTGTCGCCCTCGATGAGCCAATGCGGCGGCAAGGCGTCGCCCTCGGGCTCGGCCGACTCGACGGGCTCCGTCGCGGGATAGATCGCGTACGGTCGCAGCTGAGCGCCCGGCCGCGGCACGGGGCTCCGACGGCCGTGCTCGTCGTACTTGCCGGGCCAGCGCAGCTCGATGCCGTCGCTCATGGAGCGGGCTGTGCTGCCGACTCAGACTCGGTCTTGCCCGGGAGGCTCCGAACGTAGGCCGTGAACACCTGGAGCGTGGCCTCGGTGAAGCGATCGCCGAAGCCGGGCATCTGGCCCTTGCCGCCCCGGATCACGCCCTTGATCGTCTCGTCGCTGAGCTTTTCGATGTTGGCCGCCACGGCGAAGCTCGACGCGGTGGGAGCTTCTTTGGTGGGGACGCCGTCCGTGCCGTGGCAACGAGCGCAGTACTGGTTGAACAGGCGCTCGCCTTCGATCGACTGCTCGGGCCCCGTGGGCTGGGCGCAGCCCGCCAACGTCAACGCGGGAACGAGCAGCAATGGAGCGCAGCGGCGCGGCATGCCCATCGTTTAGCAGCCCACGGTCGTCCCCGTCGAGGGACCCGCCCGGCCGCTCACGCACGAACCCGAGGGATCAGCGCGGGAACAAATCGAGACCCTCGCCACCGTGGGGCGGAGCAGAGGCGCCTCCACCCGAGGGCGGTGGCACCGGGCTGACCTCGGCGGGCGGGGGTGGTGTTTCCGCCGTGGGCTCGGCGGGCTCGGGTGCAGCTTCGGCCGACTCGGCGGCGGCGGCTTCGGCTTCCGCTGCGGCGGCCTCGGCTGCGGCTGCTTCGGCGGCGGCCGCTTCTTCTGCCGCGGCTGCCTCGGCCGCGGCGGCTTCCTCGGCCGCCTTGGATTCCTCGGCCTCGAGCAGCTGGCGCTCGCGCTCGTCGAGCATGATGAAGCCCTCTTCATCGACCAACGCGCCCTGCGGCGGGATGTACTGACCGTCGGGCGTGTTGAGACCGAGGCGAACGGCCAAGCTGTCGTTGTAGATGTCGACGGCTTCTGCGTAGCCGCGCTTGGTCTTGCCGTAGAAGATGCCGGAGGTGATGCCGAAGCCCACCGTGGCCAAGCCACCACCGAGCAGCAGTGCCCCGGTGCCGTTGATCTCCTGCAGGTCGAGACCCTCGCGGGCGGAGGCGGCCGTGCCCGCGATGGACAAGATGCCGGCGATGACCGTCAGCGCGGTGAAGACCCGAGACACACGAAGCGGGCGGGTCGGCAACGCAGCGGCCGAGCTGGCGTCCGAGCGCAGGATCGCGTCGAGCGACTGCCAGCTGCGCTTGGTCGCCATGACGCTGGTGCCCTTGGTGTAGCGGATCCCTTGCGGCTCTTCGTGCCGGTAGATCGCGTTGTCGGCAAATGCCTGTTCGCGCACCTCTCGGTCCGCGTGGGTTTCCAGCTTCTCGAAGTCGGTGGGCCGCAGCTGCGGGGTGAGGGACATGCATCCACTCCCCACCGCCATTGCGGAAAGCAGGGCGCACGCCCGCCAGTGACTCCGAATTCGGTGCTTCACCGATGACGACCGTAGCACGTTCACAATGCCCCCAGGGATGGCCTGTCCCCCCAACGAGGGCCCTGCGAGCGCCTTACACCCGAGGCTGCGCCCAGGTGCTCACGACCTCGACAACGGGGGGCACGGGGCCGTCCGCGACCTTCTTACGCAGCCGGGCGACCCTTCGCTCGCATGGCGTGACTGACGCCGATGCAACCGCGAGGGCCGCCGCTGGGGCCCGAGCCTTGTGTTCGAGGTGCTTGGCGAGAGCTTCGTGGGCCTCGGGGTGCCCCGGCACACGGCGGCACACCTGCGCCCAATAGCGGGCCGCGAGGTCGTGCCGTCCGGCCCGACGCTCGATCTCGGCCGCCAGCAGGCCAGCGCCGACCGGAGTCTCCCAGCCCTTGCCCGGCGTCGTGCTGCGCGCCAGCCGGGCCAGCAGCGGCTCGAGCAAGGCGACGGCGGCGGGCATCCGCTCGAGCCGATGGTGATGCCGCGCCGCCCGGAGCCGCTCGACGTCGTCGACGGGATCGGCCAGCCGTCGGTGCATGGTGTGGGCCAGCGCGGTGAGACTGAGGACGTCGATCCGGTTGTGGCGCTGCACCTTGGCGAGATCGGCCGCGGCCGCCTCGTCGGGCTCTTCGAGCCACCGCCACAGGAGCTCGACGACCTCGGCTCCGCCCACGTCGCCTTCGCGGTGCATCGCCAGCTGCCGCGCCTCGAGGGTGCCCAGCCGGCAATCGGGGCCACGATCTCGCCACAGCCGCCGCGCGGGGTGCAGCAGATCGACATGCGGTGCTCGCAGGGGATCTTCGGTCGCCCGGTAGATCGCGTGCCGGATCATCCGTCGCCGCAGCAGGGGGAGATCGAAGCTGGCCCCGTTGAAGCTGACGAAGGAGGTCCGCGGCCCCACGCGATCGCGGAGGGTGGCGTCGATGTCGGCGAGCATGGCCCCTTCGGCCCCGACGCGGTGCAGGCTCCACTGCTCGAAGTGCAGACAGTCGGGCGCCACGTGCCAGGCCGCCCCCACCACGCACACGAGCGCCCCCGACTGACCCATCAGCCCCGTCGTCTCGAGATCGATCATGACCGCGGGGACCTCGGGGTCGAGCCCGGCGCGGGGCATCACCGCCAAGTCGGCCAGGGCATCGGCGAGCGCGGGGGCGGTGGGCAGCTCGAGGCCCGCCAGGTCCTTGGCGACGGCGGCGGGGCGACGCTGCCGAGCGCCGACGGGCACGTCGACGGCGTCGCGAACGAAGCCCTCCTGCCCCGTCGGTCGCGTGCGAGCGGCCTTGTTGCGGAGAGGAGGTTTGCGCAGCGGAGGCTTGCGGAGCTTCTTCTTCTTGGGCTCGCCAGCGTCGGCCCGGTGGGCCAGGCGACGGGCGAGGCTCATGCCGGGCCCCGCTGCTCGCCCTCGGTCGCGGCCGCGGTGCGGCGCAGCGCCCGAAGCACGGTCACCACGTCACTACGCTCGACGCCATACTGCTCGGCGGCTTCGGTGGAGGGACCCATACAGGTGGGACAACCTTGCCCGCAGTCGCAGCCGGTGACCACCGCGATCACGCGATCGAAGAACATCGTGCCCATGGTGAAGGCATGGACGGCCAGGCCGGCCCCGCCGGGGTTGCGGTCGATCAGGACGATGTGAGGTACGCCTCCGGCTTCGATCTCGGCCAGAGCGTCCGGGCCATGGCCGCCGTCGAGAGCGATCCCCCACGCCCCCGGGTGCCCGGAGGTCACCGCGTGGCGGAGATCTCCGACGTCGCACATCAGCAGCAAGGCCGCGGCATGGCGCATGGCGTGGGCGCAGGCCAAGGCGGCCGCCGCTCGGCGACCGGGATCGGGCATCTCCCGCAGGATCTCGGGCGGCATGCCCCAGTAGGCCGCGGTGGTGTGTAGCTCGAGATCGGGCAGGTTGATCGGGCCAAAGCCGATGTTGTCGTGGGTGCCCAGCCGGATCTTCTTGAACGCGGGCACCTTGCGGACGACATGGGCGTAGCCGGTACCCGCGCCCCACTCGGGGGGCTGCGCTTCGGGGTCGTCCTCTTCGGTGGCATCGACCACGCGCACGCGCAGCTTGCTGACCGCGACCGTGTAGTACGACGCGTTGACCTTGCGCACGCTGGCCTTGCGCCCGTCCCAGTCGAGCTCGCGAACCTCGTAGGGCGTGCCCTCGATGGGATAGATGGCCCCCGGGTGCAGGTACAGCGGGCCGTCCTCGAAGTCGACTTGGGCCAGCACTTCGCCGGCCGGATCGAGGACGCTGAAGTTTTCCTCCATCGCGCCCCGGATGGCGACCTGCTCGGCGGGCGAGTCACCGCCGAGCACCACGTGGGCTCCGGTGTCACCCGGGCCGGGCTCGTAGTGCAGGCCACCCCGCCCCGCCAGATAGCCGACGGCCAGCTCGGTGTCTTCGGCGCCGAGACCCGGCAGCGCCTCGCCATCCATGATGGGCAGCTCCTGCGCCGCGCAGCGAATGTGCGGCAGCAGGACCTCGGGGTTGTCGGGATCGACCCGAGCCTGCTCGATGGCGCGATCGAACAGGAAGTCCGGCGATGCACCGACGAATTGATCGAGCGGAGACGAGGACAGCACCATGACCGCCAGCGAGGGTTGGCCGCGTCGCCCCGCTCGGCCCGCTCGCTGCCACGTGGCCGCCCGCGTGCCCGGGTAGCCCGCGAGCACCACCGCATCCATGCCGCCGATGTCGACGCCGAGCTCGAGGGCGTTGGTGGAGGCCACGACTCGCGCTTCACCTTCGCGCAACGCCCGCTCGATCTCGCGACGACGCTCGGGCAAGTAGCCCCCGCGATAGCCTCGGATCGCGGTCCGGGCCGTTCGCAGTGCGGTGGGGCCATCGCCCCCGTGCGCGCCCGCCCGACGACCGGAGACCTCGCGCGCCTCGTCGTCGCGGAGGTATCGGGTGAGCAGCTCGACCGCGCGGCGGGTGCGACAAAACGCGAGGGTCGAGACCTCGGCCCGCCGCAGCGTGGTGGTGATCTCCCGGCTGACCTTGATGTAGTCGCGCCGCACGCCCGTGGTGGCGTCGACGACCTTCGGGTTGACCACCAAAAAGCGCCGCGGGCCGCACGGCGAGGTATCGCGGTCGACGACGACCATGCCGCCGCGCTCCCGCGTCCAGGGGCACAGCGCCTCGGCCAGGGCACCCGGGTCGGCGATGGTGGCCTAACACGCGATGACCTGGGGGCGCGCGCCGTAGTGCCGACAAAGCCGCCACAACCGACGCAAGACATTGCCCACGTGACTTCCAAACAAGCCGCGGTAGGTATGCAGCTCGTCGAGCACGATGTACTTGAGGCCGGCGAACACCCGCCCCCATGCATCGTGGTGGGGCAGCATGCCTCGGTGCAGCATGTCGGGGTTCGTCGCAATCGCGTGCGCCCGCGCTCGGGCGGCGCGACGCTCGGCGGGCGGCGTATCGCCGTCGTACACCCCGACACCGACCGGAGCGTCGGTCGGCAACACACCCGTGAGCTGCCGCATCGATTCGACTTGATCGCGTCCCAACGCCTTGGTCGGGAACATCATCAGCGCGCGCGAGTCCGGATCGCGTAGTACCGCCTGCACGATCGGCACCTGGAAGCACAGCGATTTACCCGAAGCGGTCGACGTGGCGAGCACGACGTCTCGACCTTCGGCCAATGCGGACAACGCCTGGTGCTGATGCGCGTAGGGACGCTCCATCCCGCGTTCGCGCAGCGCATTGGCGAGACGCGGATCGAGGTCGTCCCCCCACTCTCCCCATGCTCCAGATCGTGCCGGTTCGACCTGATCGGAGACGAGATCCACCATCGGATGGCGGGCGATCTCGTCCGCCGCGACATCCAGGGGGCGCCCCCCATCGGGGCGGGAAACATTAGCTTCTCCCGTGCGGGCCAGGGCCTTTTGATCTCGACCGTTACCGTTGCTGGCCCCAAGAAGGAGGGTCCGCGCACGGGAGAAGCTTGGATAACGCTCTAACATTGAACGCGATCGGGCGCTCGCACTGAACTTCCGCGCCCATGAAACACCCGTTCAGTTGGCGCGTCAAGAGCCAATGGATCGACGTACGAGATGGTTTGCGCCAACCCCGAGTTCGGGGGGGTCTCGCGGCCATCACGCAGCCCCGGGGACGCGCAACTCCCGCACGACGAATTCACGGGGTCGAAGGCCCGGTCAGCCGGCCGGATCCGCACGGAGCGCGCGCAGCAAGTCCGCGAAATCGGACGGAAGATCGGCGGTGAAGCTCAGGGTTCGGTCGCGCGTCGGGTGCTGCACTCCGAGCTCCGCAGCGTGGAGCATCGGTCGACCTCGACCCTTCGCGAACGCCTTCAACCGCGGTCCATCGTAGTCGCGATCGTAGACCCGCTCGCCCACCAACGGATGGTGATCTTCTCCGAGGTGGATGCGGATCTGGTGCTGCCGACCCGTCTCGAGTCGACACTCGACCAACGAAACTCCACCCGCCGTGCCGCCCGACTCCCACTTCAGTTCCGTCGCGGGGTGATGCTCGACCAGTTTCACATGCGTGACCGCGCGTCGAGCCGAAGCGGGACGCGATCCCTTACCGCGACGGTCCTTCCACGAGCCGCGCCGTCGATCGCCTCGATCCGGCACCAGCCACGTCTCGTGCGTCTGCGAACGAACCTCGCCGTACGCGAGACCCAAGTACGCCCGCTGAACGTCGTGCCGCCGGAACTGCTCGCCGAGACCTCGTTCCGCGCGACGGGTTCGGGCGAAGATGAGCACCCCGCTCGTGTCCTTGTCGAGCCGCTGCACGACCCGCAGCGGCGGGAGATGCCGCGCATGCTCGCGCCGCCGCAGCGCGGCGTGCGTGCGATGCAACAGCGTGTCGCGCTCGTCGGCGGTAAACGGGACGCTGACCAAGCCCGCTGGCTTGTCGACCACCACCACGTCGGGATCGACGTGCAGAAACCGAATGGGGTCGTCGCGATGCTTGGGTGCCGGCTTCGACAGCACCACGATCGTCCGGCCTTCTTCGACCCGCGCGGCCGGATCCGTGGCTAACTCGTCGTCGACCTGCACTCGGCCGCGGCGCACGAGCGCCCGGACTTGGTTCCAGGACATGCCCTCGAGCATCGAGCGCACCACCGCGGCCACCGTCTTCCCCGCCTGCTGCGGGCTCACGACCGCACGGACCTCGGGATCGCTCATGGCCGCAGGACCAGCTTCCCGATGGTGCGCCCCGACTCCAGCGCCCGGTGGGCCTCGGCCACGTCGGACAGGGCGTAGCTGACGATGGGTGGGGGCACGATCACGCCCTCGTCGGCCCAGTGCAGCAGGTGGTCCATGCCGCGCGCCAGCCGGTCCGTCTGCTCGAACAGGTAGCTGAGGTTGAAGCCCATCACGCTGCGGTTTTCGTTGGTGAGCGCCAGCGGGTCGAAGCGCGGCGTTCGGAGGTAGTGCCAGGCGAGCTTCAGCCAGTTCTTGCGCTGGCCCGCGCGCGGCAGCATGGTGGCGAACCCGTACACCACCAGGCGCCCGGTCGGTGCGACGTGCTGGTAGCTGTCCCGCAGGGTCGCCACGCCGTTGGCATCGAAGATCGCGTCGTAGCCCCGCGGCGAATAGGCCTCCGCTTCGGGCCACAGGCGCTCCGCCGACTTGTCGATGACCCGCTGCGCCCCGAAGCCCTTCACCGTGTCGACCTTGTGGGGGCCTCCCACCACGCCGACCACGTCGCAGCCGATGTGGCGCAAGATCTGGACCAGCACGCCCCCGACCCCGCCGGCCGCGGAGTGGACGAGCACTTTCGACCCCCGCTCGAGGCGCGCCAGCTCCATCGCGGCATGCCAGGCGGTCAGGCCGACCGCGGGCAGCACCGCCGCCTGCTCGTCGGTCCACCCTGCGGGACGGCGGAACACCTGATGGCGGGGCACCACGATCTCGCTCGCGTAGCCGCCGAAGCGGGTGACGGCGAGAATCTCGTCCCCGTCGGACAGGTCCTCGACGCCGTCCCCACACTCGGCCACCGTGCCGGCCACCTCGAAGCCGGGGGTGATCGGCCACCCCACGTACTCCTTGGCTGAGGCATAAAGCCCCATTCGGATGATGCAGTCGGCGTAGTTGATCCCGCAGGCACTCACCGCAACGCGGACGTGGCCCGGCGGAAGCGGTGGGCGCTCACGAGTCTCGAGGACGAGCCGGTCGTACGAGCCCGGACGTTGAATGACGATGGCCTTCATGGGAGGGCGAGGCCGCGAACGATAGCAGCCCTCACCGCGCTCGACCCTAGTCCAGCTCGCACAAGGTCCCTTCGTGCTGGCAGGTGAACTCGGGCCACATCGCGCAATCGTCATCGTCGTCGTTGCACGGGAACAGGCAGTAGCCGTGGGCACAGCCCATCGCAGGGGCCATGGCGGGGCAGTCGCCCGCGGTCGTGCACGGGATCATGCACGAGTCCTCGCACTCGCCCACCGTGCAGCATTCCTCACCTGACCCCACGTCACAGACGGAGTCGTCCTCACAGGGGAAGCCGAGCGAGTCGCACTCGTTGGTCGCGGTGCACACCCCGGTCGCGCAGTCGCCCGCGTTCACACACTCGACGCAGGTGTTCGAGCCCGAGTCGCAGACCGGGGTGTCGCCGCCGCAATCGCCCGAGCCCAGGCACCCCACGCAGGTCTGCGTCGCCGGATCGCACAGCGGGATGCCGCCGCCGCAGTCGCCCTCGCCCAGACAGCCCACGCACGTGTCCGTGGCCGGATCGCAGACCGGCGTTTCGCCACCGCAGTCGCCACCGCAAACGGGCTCGCACTCGAACGTGGTGGGGTGGCAAACCTCGCCCTCGTCGCACGGATCCCCTTCGGGCAGGCATCCCACACAGACGCCGCGGCCGGGCTCGCATACCGGCGTGTCTCCCTCGCACTCCTCGTGGGTTCGGCACCCGCCGTCCGAGCCCGTTTCGCCATCGGCCGCCGTGCTCCCGGCCGAGCCCCCCACCGAGTCGACGTCGGTCGCGGACGACGTGAGCGCGGACCCGCCGGCTGCCCCCGTCGACGACCCGTCGTTGCCCGCCGTCGTGCCGAAGTCGGTCATGACCTCGGGGCAGCCCGCGCCCGGGCATGGCTCGCCACATCCACCAACGCCGACCAACAACGCCGCCAACGCAGACGGCACGAGCACGAAACGGGAAATCACGCCGTCCACGGCACACCGAGAGGCCGACGGCCCCCTCCGATTGCATGGTATCGGAAATGGCCTCGCTGCGGTCAGACAACGGAGTTCAGCGATAGGGGTCGGGCCGATGGGACAGCAGTGCGACCTCGAACGATCGGAGGTCGACCATTGCGTCACACAACATCGACGTCACCCAATCCGGGTCGGGGGTGGCCGCATAGAGGGTCTCTTCGAACACGTCGTCGGTACGCTCGAAGACCCCGGGCTGCCGCATCAGCGACCGCAGGCGCTTGACCCCCAGGCCGAGCTGCAGCAGCAACGCCTGGTCGGATCGGTTGAGCCGCTCGACCGACCCCAGCCACTCCCACAGGGCTCGCCGGGCCTCCACGATGGCGAGATCGTAGTCATCACAACGTTCACGGCGCCCCCAGGGCGTCTCGCGCAGCGGCGCATCGACGAAGCGTTGTAGTGGCGTCTCGAGCACCAACCGAACGACACGGGCATCGATGGCCAGCTGACCGAGCGGCGGGGTCAGGTGACGAACGTCGAGGGGAAGGTCGACGTGGATCTGCTCGAGCCGACGACGGGTGGCGGTACGACGAGCTCGGGCCTCGCGGGCCCGCTTGGCGGCCACGGTCAGGCCGGTGCCGGAGACTGTCGCAATGATCATCGTCCACAGCTCCACGTTCAACCGACCGCCATCTTCATCGTAGCAAGCGTGGCTCGGAGAGCCCGTGACCCCCGTCGCGCGGCCCGTCGTCGGCCGCTATCCCGCGGATCGGGCGCGGCGTCCCGCCAACGCCGCAGCCGCCGCTGCCCTCGTCCGCGGTACCCTGGGTCCGATGACGCTTCAGGCGCGACCGCGATGGACCACGGTGGCGTGGCTCATCGTCGCGCTGAGCTGTGGCGAAGACTCCAGCCCCCAACCCGCCGCGGGTTCATCGAGCACCACGGACGCCGAACCGGCCAGTACTGGGCCTGCGACGCCACCCCCCGCGACCGACGGCTCGACGAGCACCAGGGGCCTGGACTCCTCCACCGCGACGACGGTGGCCCCCGACCTGCCCTCCTTCGATGTCGGGGGGAAAGATCTCGATTCCCTGAACCCGGTCTGCTCCAACGACCTCACCCAGATCCTCGATGCCAACACGGGGGTCGTCCTCGAGACCTGCCCGCCCGCGCAGGGCTGCTTCGAGGGCGAGTGCATCGCGGCCTGCCAGGCCGCCGCCGCGGCCGAAGGCTCGGTGGGCTGCGAGTTCTTCGTCCCCACCCCACCGTTTTATGCCAACAGCAATCCCGACGCGGTGCAGTCGGGCCCCTGCCATGCGCTGCTCGTCGCCAACCCGTGGAGCCGCGATGCGATCGTCGAGCTCGAGCGCGACGGCACCAGCTACGACGTCGATCTGGTGACCTACGTGCCGTCGGGGCTGGGCGCGGCCACGGTCTACGATCCGCTCCCGGCGACCGGCATTCCCAGCGGACAGGTCGCGGTGGTGTTCCTGTCCCATCGCAGCGGAGTGCACAACGGCACCTCGCTCGAGTGCCCGCGGGCGCCCGCCCTGTTCGAGGACGCGGCCCCGCACGGAACGGCGACCGGGCTGGCCTTCGAGCTGCGCAGCGACACCCCGCTGCAGGTCTACGACATCCTGCCCTACGGCGGGGCGCTGTCGTACCTGCCCTCGGCCTCCCTGCTCTACCCCACCAGCGCGTGGGGACAGGGCTATGCCGCGGTCACCCCCCACGAGCCCGACGGGAGGCAGTGGGTGCAGGTCGTCGGGCTGGACGACGGGACCACGGTGGACTTTCAACCCTCGGTCCCGATCTGGGCGGGGAACATTCCCAACGCCCCCGCCGGGCTGGTGACCTCGTACTCGATCGACGCGGGGGAGGTCCTGCAGTGGCACGGCGCGGGGGATCTGAGCGGGAGCATCATCAGCGCCGACGCGCCCGTGGGGCTGTGGAGCGGCAATACCTATCTGTTGGTGGACACGCAGGACATGCCCGAGTCCGGGCACGACAGCGCGCACCAGATGATCCCCGACGTCAACGCGCTGGGTTCCGAGTACGTGGGCGCGGGGCTCTATAGTCGCCTGCCGGGACTGGCGGCCGAGAGCGTGCGGTACCGAGTCGTGGGCGTGGTGGATGGCACGGCGCTGCAGTGGGACCCCGCCCCGCCGCCGGGCGCTCCCCTTTCGGTCGACGCGGGCGACGTCTTCGAGTTCGAATCGCGGGAGGTGTTCTCGGTCCGCAGCACGGGACGAGACCGCCCCTTCTCGCTCAGCCAGTACATGTCGGGGACGCTGAGCGGACAGCCCGGGTGCCTGGGTGAACCGGGGAACTGTGCCCTCGGCGATGAGGATTGGGTCGTGCTGGTGCCTCCCGCTCAGTTCCTGTCGTCGTATTCGTTCTTCGTGGACCCCACCTACGCAACCGGGACCCTGGTGCTGGTCCGCGTAGCCGGGCCCCGCGGATTCTCCGACGTCGACGTGCAGTGCATGGGGGTCGTGGGCGACTGGGAGCCAGTGGGGACCGACGGACGCTTCGAGGTGGCCCGGGTCGAGCTTTACCGCGGGGGCGTGGCTTCGGTGCCGGGATGCGCCACGAGCCAGCATTCGGCGATCAGCGAACGCGGGTTCGGGGTGATGGTCTGGGGCACGGATCTGGCCGCCTCGTACGGATACGCGGCCGGAGGCACGGCCCGCGCGATCAATGTGGTGGATGTGGATCCGACCCCCTGAGAACATTTTGTCGCGTCCACGTCGATGGGTCGCAATCCCGCGACGGTCGCGGACCACTACCCAGGGCGAAGGATGTTCGTGCCTGGACCACTCGAAGCCCGGCCTACGCCCCGCGACGGCCGTCGTGCGAGATCGGGGCGGGCGTGGCGGAGGCGTTGGTTCCGATATGATGCTCGCCGCATGGAGGAACGAGAGCGTTCGACGAGCGGACCTGCGGAGCCGCCCTCGTCGGCGGTCGACAGCGATCTGGGCGATCGGCTGCTCAAAGGCAGGATCTACGAGCAGCTCTTTCCGTCCGTGCCCGCGCCTTCCCGCCGACTGGGGCGGTTCACGCTGCTGCGCGAGCTCGGGCGCGGCGGCATGGGCGTGGTGTTCGCCGCGTACGACGAGCAGCTCGATCGCAGGGTGGCGATCAAGCTGCTGCACGCCGACGCCTCGCGGGACGAGGCGGCGCGGGGGCGACTGCTGCGAGAGGCGCAGGCGCTGGCTCGGCTCTCGCATCCCAACGTGGTGCAGGTCCACGAGTCGGGGGTGCTGGACGATCGGGTGTGCCTGGTCATGGAGTTCGTGCCCGGGCAGACCTTGCGTGCGTGGCTGGACGACGTGGCGCCGCAGGGGCGCGACCGATGGCGAGCGGTGCTCGAGGTCATGGTGGCGGCGGGTGAAGGGCTCGCCGCGGCCCACGAAGCCGGGTTGCTGCATCGAGACTTCAAGCCGGACAACGTGCTGGTCGGCGACGATCGACGGGTACGGGTCGCCGATTTCGGGTTGGCCGCCGAAGGGGGCCAAGACACCACCGATGACGGCCACCGCCGCGCGAGCCCGACCTCGGACACCGAGGGTCAGACCCCGCGGCCCCTCGAGCGACTGACCCGGACCGGCGCCGCGGTGGGCACCGCCGTATACATGCCGCTCGAGCAGCTCCACGACCAGCCGCTCGATGCTCGGAGCGACCAGTTCAGCTTCTGCGTCACGCTGTACGAAGCCCTGTTCGGCGAGCGCCCCTTCGCCGCGCCATCGAGGGCCGCGCTCATCGCCTCGCTGGACAATGGCGAGCCTCGTGTGCCCACCGGGGCGAGCACCGTGCCTCGATGGCTGCGCCGCGTGCTGTGGCGAGGACTGTCCAAAGACCCGGCGCAGCGATTCGACGGCATGCCCGCGCTGCTGTCCGCGTTGACCCGGCCGCTCCGCACCCGACGGCTCGGGTTGATCTCGGCGACGGTGTTGGTCGCCGTCGGGGTCGGGCTGGGAGCGGGGCTCACCCGCGGTCAGCCATCCGCCGTAGCGCCCCCCGAGCCGTGCCTGGAGTCGGGTCGAGCGATGGACGAGACCTGGAGCGACCGTGCGCGAAGCAAGGTGCGCGAGGCTCTGACCCCGGCCGCCGCTCGCTTCACCACCGCGGCGCTCGACGAGTGGGCCGAGGGATGGCGAGACACCAGTCGTACCGCGTGCGAGCAGGTGCATGTCGAGCAGACCGCGTCCACCGAGAGCCTCGACCGGCGAGGGCGATGCTTGGACGAACACCGCCATCGGTTGGCCAGCGTGCTGCGCGTGCTCGAAATGCAGGCTCCGACGGGCCCGACGGTGGTCAGCGCACTCGCCGTGCTCGATGACCCCGCCGATTGCTTGCTGGACCAGGCGGACCCGCTCGCCGGCCTCGACGAGGAACAACGCCGATTGCATCGGCAGCTCTCCGACCGACTCGTGGAGCTCGACCTCGTGCAGAGCGGACGCAGCGTGGCCGCCCGGCGGGCGCAGGTCCTCGAGGTGTACGAGCAGGCGAAGGTTCGAGAGCTGGGCGTGGTGCAAGCCGAGGCGGCATACTTCCTCGGTCGGCTCGCCGCCTTGTCGGCCGATCTCCGCGACACCCAGCGCTGGCTCGGCGAAGCCATCGATCGCAGCGAAGCGCTTGGACTCGATCCTCTACGGACGCGGGCCTGGCTGTTGTCGGCCGAGACCAGCTTGT
Organism: Myxococcota bacterium; assembly: GCA_039028615.1. GTDB lineage: Bacteria > Myxococcota_A > Polyangia > Nannocystales > Nannocystaceae > Paraliomyxa. Next base: position 106,100 of record JBCCHT010000028.1, read on the forward strand.
TTCTCGAACTACAACCCTCGCGCGCCGAGTGGATCTGGCAACGCGTCGAGGGGCAAGCCGAACGCCTCCCTCACCCCCATGTGCAACACGCCCAGGTGGCCATGTCGGCGGCTCGCATCGATCTGGAGGGAGGACGGCTCGACCGCGCCGAGGAGCAGCTTCGGCGAGCCCACCGAGAGCTGGAGCCGCTGGGCCGCACCGCGAGCCGCCACCGCGCGACCGCCCTCTCGCTGCAAGCCTTGGTCGCCGATCGCAAGGGCCAGCGAGACCTCGCAGTCGAGCTCACCCGCAAGGCGCGACAGCTCGAGCTGCTCGACCCCACCGCGCCCCACGGCGGCGCCATGATGGGCACCGAGCGCTTCCAAGAAGGCATGGCGCTGCTCCAGAACGGAGATCTCGACGGCGCACGCACAACCCTCACCAAGGCGCGCCACGAGCTCGAACGCGAGCTGCCCGGCAGTCGACGACTCGCCCAAACGCTCGTGGCCCTGTCCGCCGTGTCCGATGCCGTGGGTGAATTCGAAGCGGCCCGACATCATGCCGAGGCCGCCGACGTCATCATCCGTCGGCTCGGAGGCGCGACCGATCCCGAGCGAGTGGAGGCACTGTCGGCGCGAGGCGTGGCCGCGTTCCGCCAGGCGCACCATGACGACGCGGCCCAGAGCTTCGAACTCGCGCTCCAGATCGCCGAGTCCATCCCCGAGCCAGACGCGACCGAGGTGGCGTTCCATGCCATCAACCTCGCGGAGGCCGAGCAAGCACGGGGTCGGCAACGGGCCGCCGAGCGATTGCTGCAAGACGCGGTCGCGACCCTCGAGCACCAGCTGGGCCCCGAGCATCCCGACCTCGCACTCCCGTACAAGGTGCGAGGTGCCGTCGGGCTCGCGCAGGGCCAGCTGGAGCCCGCCGACCACGACCTCCGCCGCGCCCTGACGCTGTACGAGCAGACGAACCAAAGCCCGGTGGAGACGGCCGAGACGCGGTGGCTGCACGTGCAAGTGCTGGAGCAGCTCGGCCGACTCGACGAGGCCCGCACCGCGGCCCAGCGCACCGCCGCCGCCTACGAAGCCCTCGGGCCCGAGATGAGCCCGCGCCTGAGCACGGTGAAGGCATGGCTCGACCGACAGGAGACACGACCATGACGACCTCGAACATCTACGCCCCCACCCCCGATCACTACGTTGCCGCCCACGTCATCGCCACGGCCTCGGGCGGCGTCAATGCCCTCGAAATCGTCCCAGACAACGCGTGGGCCAACGGCACCTTTCCCGTGCGCCTGTTCGCGCTCAAGGTGGAAAACAAAACCAGCGCCGCCGTGAACCCGCTGAAGATCGAGCTCGAGACCTTGGATTCGGGGGGCAATGTGATCGACCGGGCGGACGTGGACGTCTATTACAACCGCCTCGAGTTCGATGGGCACCCGCTGCACTACGGCGCCTGGATCTTCGTGGCCAAGCACGCCCGTCGGGTGAAGATCCGTGCCAGCCGGGACGGGTTCACCGCGGCCGAGACCGTGCTCGCGCTGAACATGCAAGCGGACCTCGTGCAGATCAACGCCAACGGTAAGGCTTCGGCCAAGTCACAACAGAACTTCCAGGGAGGCACACCGACCATCGAGACCGGCTACGTCTACGCGCAAGGGGGCTCCATCCGAGTGTCGAACAACAACGACGCAACCTGCTACGCGTGGAAGAGCGACGACGGCCAGAGTTGGTCCCTCGTGAGCGGTTGGAGCATCGACTACAACGAAACCAAGAGCCTCCAGACACACAACGGCTCGCAGACGATCACGCGGTTTCAGCTCTCGGAGTCCAACACGACCGCACCATCGCCCAACGGTCGAATCTTCCACGTCTACGACTCCGATGGCGACCAGGTCACGGTGTTCGAGGACCCTGCCTCCGGGAAGCTCATGAGTGCGCCCTATGCCGTGACGCCCAGCGCCTATCCGACCGCGGAACAAAACGGCCGCGGTGTCATCGAGATGCTGAAGCACGGGGGAGTCCAGTCCACGATCAAGGCATGGAGCGCGGGCATTGGCTCCGGTCCGCAGGCTCCGTGGGACCCGGCGCTGCCCTCGAGCGCCACCGATCCGAACCATGGCCCCAAGACGGTGACGCCCACGCCCACGCCCACGCCTTTGGTCGTGCCCTTCACCACGCAGGTCACCAACGCCGACAACACGGTGTCCGATTTCGTCTGCCAGCCCGCCATTCACTGGGATCACAACGACGACCCCAAGGTCATCATCCGTCAGAAGAACTTCGCGTCGAAGCCGACCTCGCGTCGCGGCGGGGACTGAGCGGCGCCTCACCGCGAGCGGGGTTGAAACCCGCTCGCACGGCGTGCCAGGGTCGCCGGGATGGACTCCATGCCTCAGGCGCTCGAGGGTTTGCGGGTACTCGAACTGGGGCAGCTCCTCGCAGGACCCTTCGCGGGCTTTCTGCTCGGCGGTTTCGGGGCCGAGGTCATCAAGGTCGAGGCGCCCGGGGTCGGAGACCCGATTCGGAAGTGGCGCAAGCTGGACGAGGACGGGACCTCCCTGTGGTGGCGAAGCCTGGCCCGAGGCAAGCGCAGCATCACCTGTGACCTGCGGCAGGAGGCCGGCCGAGCGCTGATCCGCAAGGTCATCGCCGACGGCGTGGACATCGTCATCGAGAACTTCCGCCCCGGTCGCATGGAGGCATGGGGGCTCGGCTACGAGGACCTGCGCGCGATCGATCCGCGGATCATCATGGTGCGAGTGTCGGGCTACGGGCAGACGGGGCCCTATCGGCAGCGGCCGGGGTTCGCCAACGTGGCCGAGGCCTTCGGCGGGCTGCGCTACGTCAGCGGCTATCCCGATCGCCCTCCCGTGCGCACGGGCGCGAGCCTCGGCGACTCGCTCGCCGGCCTGCATGCCGCCTACGCCACGCTCGCCGCCGTCCACGAGCGAGACGCCAAGGGCAGCGGACTCGGACAAGAGATCGACGTCGCCCTCTACGAGTCGGTGCTCTCGGTGATGGAGAGCTTGATCCCCGAGTACGACCGGCTCGGCCACGTTCGGGAGCGAACCGGCTCGAGCTTGCCGGGCATCGTGCCCAGCAACACCTATCGCTGTCGCGACGATCGCCATGTCGTGATCGGAGCCAACAGCGACGGGCTCTACCAAAAGCTCATGCGTGCCATCGGGCGACCGGACCTGGCCGACGATCCCCGCATGACGCACAACGACGGGCGCGCCCGCCATGCCAAGGAGCTCGACGGCGCTATCGAGGCGTGGACGACTCGCCACGATCAGCCGCACGTGCTCCAGGCCCTCGTCGACGCGGACATCCCCAGCGGGCCCATCAACAGCGCGGCCGACCTCTTCGACGACCCGCACGTGCAGGCCCGCGGCATGCTGGAGCCGATCACGCTGCCCGACGGTTCGACGCTCAAGGTGCCGAAGATCGTGCCCATGCTGTCGCGCACGCCCGCCCAGAGTCACTTCGCGGGGCCCGACTTGGGCGCGCACAACGAAGAGGTCTACGGGCGACTCGGGCTGCAGGCCGAGGACCTCGAGCGACTGCGTGCCGACGGCGTGATCTGAGCCCGAAGTCCGATCGCAAGACGCTCCCGAGTCGAGGCCTGACCTCGACATCGAGAGCGTCCTCGGCTCGGCATCAATGACCGAGCCCGGGGCAACACGAGTGACTCAGCCGCCGCCCGGCATCCCACCGCCGCCGCCGGGATCGGGATCGGGACCCGGTCCGGGCGGCTCCTTCTCGGCACAGGTCTCCCCGAACGTCATGCTCTGCGCGGCACAGACCCCGCCCGGAGTGAACGCGGTCTCGAGCTCCATGCAGGTCAGCCCGCTGGCGCACGCCATGAGGTCCTCGTACAGGTCGCTGCACATGGGGTCGACGTTCAGGTCGAGGTCCATGAGGTAGGAGTCGCAGTAGGCCTGGAGCGCTGCTTCTTCCGAGGGCGGAACCTTGAAGCAAGTCACCATGATGTTCGCGTAGATCTCACACGCCATGGAGCCGCCGCCACCGCCCGAGCTGGAACTCTCACCCTCCGAGTCGCCCGTGGTGTCGTCGCCGGTCGTGTCGGCCTCGGTGGTCGCGACGTCGGTGGTCGCCCCTTCGGTGGTCTCGCCGCCGTCGGTGGTCGCCAGATCGGTCGTCGCCACCTCCGTGGTGGCCACCTCCGTGGTGCCCTCGCCACCGGTCGTGGTGTCGTCGTTGCCGCTGGTGCTGGTGGCACCGCTGTCGTCACCACATGCGGTCGCCAACGGGGCCAACGACAAGAGAAAGACTAGGTTCTGTGTTCGTGTGTGATCCATGGTTATTGCACTCAGCCAATCAACGCCGGGGCCGGCGAACGTGCTCTCGAGCCGCGTTCCCACCCTTGGCCCCGCTGAAACAGAAGCCCCGCGCGCGTGATCGAGACTAGCGCTCGACCGCACCGTCTCCGCACAGGGTGTCGAACGTGTCGAACTCCTCGGCACACGGGCCTCCCTCGTCGCCGACCATCTGCGCCTCTTCGCAGGTGAGCGTCGACAGGCAGGCGATCGCGTCTTCCCACAGCATGCCGCAGGTGGGGTGCACTTCGGCCTCGAGCATCATGATGTACGACTCGCAGTAGGTCGCGATCTTGCCGACATAGGCCGGGTCCTCGCCGAGACAGTCGACCGCGATCTGAGCATAGACCTCGCACGCGCTCGGCATGCCCTCGCCCGAAGAGCTGGACGACTCCGCGCCCTCGGTGGTGTCGCCGCCCGTCGTGTCGCCGCCCGTCGTGTCGCCACCGGTCGCGGGCGCCCCCGACGAGCCCGACGTGGTGCCGCCCTCGGTCGCGACGTCGCCGGTCGTGGTGGTGCCGTCGGCGTTGCCGCTGGTGGTGCTGCCCGCTCCGCCCGTGCTGGTGTCGCTGGCCCCGGTGTCGGTGCCGCTGTCGTCGCCCGGGCAGCCCATGCCGAGGGGAGCCATGGCCAACAAAAAGAGTAGGTCTCGAGTATGATGATCGTTCATGGGATCGAGGGCCCGGGAGTCTAGACCCGGGCGTCGCCGAGTGTCGGATCATTGCCGCCCGACAGGTCGTGGTCTCGAGCACACCCACCCGCATGCAGACAGTGCCCCTCGGCGGCCCAACGATCAGCCCCGCGACCGGAAATCTCTGCGGGTCAATCTGGACCGGCCGGGCCCGCGGTTCCTGCGACCGGGTTCAGACCGAGCGCCACTCCGGTCTAGAGGCCTCCCAGCCCGATCTCCGCAAGTGGCGCCGCTTTCCGACGAGGGAAGCCGCGCATAATACGCCCAGCGAAATTCATTGCCCCATGGGCAGAGTCGTGCGATATCCGTCTATCAAGATTCGCGGATATGAGCACCGATCCTCATGACCTCGACGAGGTCGTCGGCCTCCTGGCACTGCTGGCCGATCCTACCCGACTTCGGCTGTTGTGCGTACTCGAAGGCGCCGAACTCAGCGTCGCGGAGCTGACCCGCATCACCGAGCTGCCGCAGTCTCGCGTGTCCACGCACCTGGGCAAGCTCCGCACGGCGGGCCTGGTCAAAGAGCATCGCGCGGGCAAGTCCACGCGCCTGACCGTCGATCGCCAGCGCCTGCCCGACACGCAGCGCGAGCTGTGGACCCTCGTGCGCGGGCGCACCGACGATCGTGTGCTCGCCTCCGACCGCGAGCGTCGCGACGCACTGCTCGAAGCGCGTGAGCACAAGGCGGGCTGGCCCGACGAGGTGGCGGGGCAGATGGAGCACCGCTACTCGCCCGGCCGCACCTGGGAAGCGAGCGCGCGCGGCCTGGTCGGCCTGCTGCGCTTGGGTGACGTGCTCGACGTGGGCTCGGGCGACGGCGTGCTCGCGACCTTGCTCGCGCCCCGGGCCAAGTCGGTCACCTGTCTCGACCGCAGCCCCCGGGTCATCGAGGCCGCGACGGAGCGCCTGGCCCGGCTGCCCAACGTGCGCCCCTGCCAGGGCGACATGCACCAGCTCCCCTTCCCCGACGAGTCGTTCGACCAGGTCTTGCACTTCCACGCGCTGACCTACGCCGACGATCCGACCAGAGCGGTAGCCGAGGCCTTCCGCGTGCTGCGGGACGGCGGCGACCTGGTGCTCGTCACGCTGCACGAGCACGGGCATCCCGAAATCTCCTCCGTGTACGATCACGTCGCCGATGGCTTCGCGGTCCCCAGCCTCCGACGTCTCATCGAAGACGCCGGCTTCAGCGTGTCCTGCTGCGAGATCACCTCGCGCGAGCGCAAGAAGCCCTACTTCGAAGTTGTCTCCGTCTTTGCCCGCAAGCCGGGCGCCTGAGAGTCCCAATGAGCGCGACTGCCCCCGATCCTCGTACCTACCTGCAAAGCGCCCTGCGCGAGCGAATTCTGTTCCTCGACGGCGCCATGGGGACCGCCTTGCAGGGCTATCAGCTCGACGAGGCCAACTACCGCGGAGACCGCTTCCGCGAGCACGCCAAGGACCTCAAGGGCAACCATGACGTCCTCGTCCTGACCCAGCCCCACGTCGTCCGCGAGGTGCACGACGCCTACCTCGCCGCCGGCGCGGACCTCATCGAGACCAACACCTTCTCGAGCACGAGCATCGCCCAGGCCGACTACGGGCTGCAGGATCAGGTGCGCGAGCTGAACGTCGCTGCGGCCAAGGTCGCGCGCGAGGCCGTCGACGCGTGGACGGCCAAGACCCCCGACCGGCCGCGCTTCGTCGCGGGCGCCGTGGGCCCGACCAACCGCACGCTGTCCATCTCCCCCGACGTCAACGACCCGGGCTTCCGCGCCGCGACCTTCGAGGAGATGCGCGACGCGTTCGCCGAGCAGATCGACGCGCTGTGCGAGGGCGAGGTCGACGTCATCCTCATCGAGACGGTCATCGACACCCTCAACCTCAAGGCCGCCCTCGTCGCCGCGGCCGAGGTCTTCGAGAAGCGGGGCAAGGAATGGCCGCTCATCCTCTCGATGACCATCACCGACAAGAGCGGCCGCACGCTGTCGGGGCAGACGGTCGAGGCATTTTGGATCTCGGTCGCACACGCCAAGCCGCTGTGCGTGGGCATCAACTGCGCGCTGGGGGCCGAAGAGATGCGCCCCTACATCGTCGAGCTGTCCAACGTCGCCGACACCTTCGTCAGCTGCTACCCGAACGCGGGCCTGCCCAACGCCTTCGGCGAGTACGATCAGGCCCCCGACGCCACCGCCGAGTACCTGCGCGAGTTTGCGGGCAGCGGCCTCGTGAACCTGGTGGGCGGCTGCTGTGGCACCACGCCCGAGCACATCGGGGCGGTGGTCGAGGCGGTCCGCGACGTGAAGCCGCGGGCCGTGCCCACGCGCCCCGATCCCGAGACCAGCCGCATCGCTGGCCTCGAGCCGCTGCGCATCGACAACGACAGCAACTTCACGATGATCGGCGAGCGCACGAACGTGACCGGCTCGCGTCGCTTCGCTCGGCTCATCAAGACCGAGGACTACGACACCGCCCTCGAGGTCGCGCTCCAGCAGGTCCGCGGCGGCGCCAATATCATCGACATCAACATGGACGAGGGCATGCTCGAGTCCGAGGCCGCGATGACCCGGTTCTTGAACCTGGTCGCGAGCGAGCCCGAGATTTCGCGCGTCCCGATCATGGTCGACTCGTCGAAGTGGTCGGTGATCGAGGCCGGCCTGCGCTGCATCCAGGGCAAGGCGGTCGTCAACTCCATCTCCCTCAAGGAGGGCGAGGAGGACTTCATCGCCAAGGCCAAGCTCGTGCGGCGCTACGGCGCGGCGGTGGTGGTCATGGCCTTCGACGAGACCGGCCAAGCCGAGACCACCCAGCGCAAGATCGACATCTGCGAGCGGGCCTACAAGATCTTGGTGGAGCAGGTCGACTTCGATCCCAGCGACATCATCTTCGACCCCAACGTCCTCGCGGTGGCGACGGGCATCGAGGAGCACGCGCGCTTCGGCAAGAACTTCATCGAGGCCACCCGGCTCATCAAGGAGCGCTGCCCCGGGGCCAAGGTCAGCGGCGGCATCTCGAACCTCTCGTTCTCGTTCCGCGGCAACAACGTCGTCCGCGAGGCGATGCACTCCGCCTTCCTGTTCCACGCGATCAAGGCCGGCCTGGACATGGGCATCGTCAACGCGGGCCAGCTGGTGGTCTACGAGGACATCCCCGCCGACCTGCTCGAGCGCGTCGAGGACGTCATCCTCGACCGCCGCAGCGACGCCACCGAGCGCCTGGTGACCTTCGCCGAGGGCATCAAGGGCGGCGGCAAGAAGCGCGAAGAGGACCTGAGCTGGCGGGAGACCACCGTCGAAAAGCGCCTCGAGTACGCGCTCGTCCGCGGCGTGCTCGACTTCATCGACGAAGACACGGAAGAAGCCCGTCTGCAGTACCAACGCCCGCTCTCGGTCATCGAGGGCCCGCTCATGGACGGCATGAAGGTGGTCGGCGACCTCTTCGGCGCGGGCAAGATGTTCCTGCCCCAGGTGGTCAAGAGCGCCCGCGCCATGAAGCGCGCCGTCGGCCAGCTGACGCCCTACATGGAAGACGAGGGCGAAGGCGTAAAGAGCCAGGGCAAGGTGGTCATCGCCACCGTCAAGGGCGACGTGCACGACATCGGCAAGAACATCGTGGCCGTCGTGCTGCGCTGCAACAACTACGAGGTCGTCGACCTCGGGGTCATGGTCCCCGCCAAGACCATCCTCGACACCGCCGACGAAGAGAAGGCGGACATCGTGGGCCTCAGCGGGCTCATCACCCCCTCGCTCGACGAGATGGTCGGCGTGGCCAAGGAGATGAAGCGACGGGAGATGAAGACCCCGCTGCTCATCGGCGGCGCCACCACCAGTCGCCAGCACACCGCGGTCAAGATTGCGCCGGCCTACGACGAGAGCATCGTGCACGTGCTCGACGCCTCGCGGGTGGTGGGCGTCGTCTCCGACCTGCTCGACGACGACCGCAAGGTCGCGCTGGACGAGCGCAACCGCGCCGACCAGGCCAAGCTCCGTGAGATTCACGGCGGACGACGCGTGCGGCCCGTACGACCGCTCGCCGCCGCCCGGGCTGCCGCCCCGAAGCTCGAGCAGCCCACGCCCCCGACCCCGAGCTTCCTCGGCACTCGGGTCCTCGAAGACATCCCGCTCGGAGACATCGTCCCCTACATCGACTGGACCTTCTTCTTCACCGCCTGGCAGCTCAAGGGGCGCTTCCCGGGGATCCTCGAGCACCCCAAGTACGGCGCCGCCGCCCGCGAGCTGTACGACCACGGTCGCGACCTGCTGCGTCGCATGGTCGACGAGCGCCTCGTCACCGCGCGGGCCGTCTACGGGTTCTGGCCGGCCGCACGCGACGGCGACGACATCATCGTCTACGAGCCCGGCAAGGACACCGAGCGCCTGCGCTTCAACATGCTGCGTCAGCAGACGGTCAGCGCCGACAGCGGGCCTCATCGCTCGCTCGCCGACTTCGTCGAGCCCGTGGGCGGTGCGACCGACTACATCGGGGCCTTCGCCGTCACGGCCGGCGTCGGAGCCGACGAGATTGCCGCCCGCTACGAAGCCGACGGCGACGACTACACCGCCATCATGCTCAAGGCGCTGGCCGATCGACTCGCCGAGGCCCTCGCCGAGAAGATGCACGCTCAGGCCCGCATCGACTGGGGCTACGACAGCAAGGACAGCCTCAGCAACGACGAGCTCATCGCCGAGCGCTACCGCGGCATCCGCCCCGCCTTCGGCTATCCCGCCTGCCCCGACCACACCGAGAAGGACAAGCTCTTCTCCCTGCTGGGCGCGCGCGAGCTGGGCATCGATCTGACCGAGCACTTCGCCATGACCCCGGCCGCGAGCGTCAGCGGCATCTATCTGGCCCATCCCGACGCTCGCTACTTCGGCGTCGGTCGCATCGGCGCCGACCAGGTCCGCGACTATGCCGGGCGCAAGGGCATGACCGTGCCCGAGGTCGAGCGCTGGCTGGCCAGCAACCTCGCCTACGACCCGGACACCGACGACTAGAGCCGGTCGCGGCTCGTTCCCGGAGGCGCCCGCGCCCCACGGTGGCAATGCTACGGTGCGGCCGGTGCCGTCCGTCGTCTCCGTTCGTCTCTACCCGCTGGTCCTCGCCTTCGCGTGCACGACCACGGCCTGCGATGAGCCGTCGACCCTCGACCCCACGCCCCTCGAGTGGCCACGCACCGCCCAGTGCGAAGACCTCGAGATGTGGCCGGTCGCATCGAGCGAGCTCGAGGAGGCCACCGTCGACCTCATCGACGAGCTGCGAACAGAGGGCGCCGACTGTGGTGAAGGCGGAAAGTTCGGCCCCGCGGCGGCCTTGGTGCGGCACCCCGCTCTCGATTGCGCCGCCCGCTTTCATGCCCTCGACATGGTCGAGCAGGACTACATCGGTCGCTTCGATCCCGACGGGCTCGGCGAGGTCGATCGGGTCGAAGCGGCTGGCTATACGCCCGAGGTGTTGGTGCAGCACATCGCGGCAGGACCTCGCGACGCGCAAGAACTCGTGGAGCAGACGTGGCTTCCTCGCGCGGTGCCATGCACGAACCTGGTGTCGTCCGAGGTCACGGCCATCGGTCTCGCCTACGTTGGCGGGCTCGATGACGAGCAGAGCACCCGGTGGGTGATGGTGCTGGCGGGTCCGGGCGAGTCGTCTTCGGGCTGACCCTCGGCCAATATTGCCGGCCATTTCCGCACCGCGTGCACTGGCGCACGAGCACTTTGTCGTAGTGCGCACCACGGTGAAGACACGCCGCCGCCGTCGCCTCGAATTCCGAGTAAGCGCGCTCGCGATCGCGGCGGCGCCGATTTCCTAGAAGGCCGATAATCATGCTCTAAACCATCAAATTCGGGCGAACAGTCTGTATATTGAACACGCCAATGCCCCACCTCACGCCGCGTCCCACGGCGTCGCCCTCCCCTCGTGCGTCGCTTCCCGCCCACCCCTTCGGTCGACTGACTCGACTCGGCCTGATGCTCCTCGGCCTGAGTGTCGGCGGCTGCTACGACGGCCTGCCCGACTCCCCGGACACGAGTCCGTGGGGTGGTGACGATGCAGCCGACGATGCCGCGTCCGGAGACGGCGACGATGGCATGAACGACGACGGGCCCGCGGGCGACGGCGGTGCCGATGGAGACGACGGCGGCGATCCGGGAGACGGGGGCGACCCCGGTGACGGAGGCGACCCCGGCGATGGAGGTGACCCCGGAGACGGAGGCGACCCCGGTGACGGCGGCGATCCGGGCGACGGCGGTGACCCGGGGGACGGAGGCGACCCCGATGACGGCGGCGACGACTCGGGCGACCCCGCGTCCGACGAGGTCCCCGACAACGAGTACTGCCAGGAAGTCGCCGACTACGATCCCGCGTGGTCGCAGCTCGAGCAGGACGTCCTCGACATCGTCAACGACGTCCGGGCCTCGGGCGCCAACTGTGGCTCCGAGGGCAGCTTCGGCTCCGCCCCACCGCTGACCATGAACCCCGCCCTTCGCTGTGCGGCCCGCAAGCACTCCAAGGACATGAACGACCGCATGTTCTTCGACCACACCAACCCCTCGGGCGAGAGCCCGTGGGATCGCATGGGTCAAGCCGGCTACAGCTACAGCAACGCGGGCGAGAACATCGCGGGCGGCTCCCCCGACGCGGCCGGCACCATGGACCAGTGGATGGGCAGCGACGGTCACTGCGCCAACATCATGAATCCCGCCTTCGAGGAGATCGGCGTGGGGTACTACCCCGGCGGGCAGTGGGGCCACCTGTGGACGCAGGTGTTCGGGACCCAGTAACCTGCCCTTCATGCCGCTGACCCCTCGCGTCGTCGCGCTCGCCGTCTCGTCCTGGCTCGGCCTCGTCGGCTGCGGCATCGATCCGCTGACCGAGAACGAGCTGGGCGACGCTCCGCGCTGCGGCGAGGTGGACACGTGGCTGACCGCCTCGGCCAACGCCGAGGACGAGCTGATTGACGCGATCGACGCGCTCCGCCAGGCGGGAGCGGAGTGCGAGGGGGGTACGCTGCCCGGGGTCGGCCCGCTCGAAACCGATCCTACCCTCCACTGTGCCGCCCGCCTGCATGCGGGCGATCTGATCCGCAACGACACTCTGGAGGTCGGTCACGAGGGCAGCGACGGCAGCTCGGCGCTGTCCCGAGCGAACGCGGCCGGATACGACGGAATCGCCCGTCAAGAGCTGCTAGCGGGCGATTTCGTGGAGGTCGATGCCCTGGTTGATGCGTGGATCGCAAGTGACCGGCACTGTCAGGCCCTACTGGATGACACCCTGGACCACATTGGGGTGGCCCAAGCACAGACGAGAAAGGGCGATCGAATCGTTTGGGTTGTGGTCACGGGGCAAGAGCGCCGGTAGTAGAGTCGCGTCCGGCTCACCATGACGGACGGCGAATTTACGCATCCCGACTCTGCCCTTCATCAGCTCGCGCGCGAGCATGGCATCGAGCGCAGCTACCACGACATCTCCGGCCAACTGCAGGAGGCGTCGCCGCAGGCTCTGCGCGCGGTGCTCGACGCGTTGGGCGTGCCGGTCGCCGATGACGCTCAGGTCCAAGAGCAATTGCGCCTGGCCCGGCGCCAGCGGTGGAGTCGCCCGCTCGAGCCGGTCATCGTCGCGTGGGAAGGCGAGGGCTCGTTCAGCCTGCACCTGCCCGCGAGCGTGGACGGCGGTCGCTACTCGCTGACGCTGCACCCCGAAGACGGCGAGGCGCCCCGGACGACGCGCGGCCGCATCGAGGAGCACGACGTGGCCACCAGCGACGAGGTCGACGGCCGTCGCTACACCGCACGGCAGCTGCGGCTGCCCGGGCCGCTCCCGCACGGCTACCACCGCCTCGTGCTCGAGATCGAAGGCAAGTCCGCGGTGCAGGGTGAAGCCCTCGTGCTCTCGGCCCCTCGCCGCGCCTATGCGCCCGAGGATCAGGGCCGATCGTGGGGTGTGTTCTTGCCTCTTTACGCGCTGCACGGCGAGCGCAGCCCGGGCGCGGGCGACCTGGGTGATCTCGGCGACCTGATGCGCTGGGTGGGGCAGCAAGGCGGCAGTGTCGTCGGCACCCTGCCCTTGCTGGCGGCGTTCCTCGACGACCCCTTCGAGGCCAGCCCCTACGCTCCCGCCTCCCGCCTGGCGTGGAACGAGCTTTATATGCACCTCGAGTCCGTGCCGGAGTACGCGGCCAGCTCGAAGGCGTGCGATGCCTACGAGGGCAAGGCGGCATCGGCCGAGCGCGCCCGCCTGCGCGCGGCGTCTCAGGTGCAGTACCGCGAGCAGATGGCGCTCAAGCGCGCCGCGATCGAGGCGATGGCCTCCACCTGCTTCGCCAAGGGCTCCGCGCGTGCGCAACAGGCCGAGGCCTTCGCCAAGGCGCGCCCGGAGATCGAGGACTACGCCCGCTTCCGCGCCGTGACCGATGCTCAGCGCCTGGTCTGGCCGCAGTGGCCCGAGCGTCTACGCGACGGAGAGATCAAAGACGGCGATTTCGATCCGCACGCGTATCGCTACCACCTGTACGCGCAGTGGATCATGCACGAGCAGCTGCAGGGTCTCGCCGCCGACAAGCCCGACGGCAGCCTGGGCCTTTACTTGGACCTGCCGGTCGGGGTCAACGGGTGCAGCTACGACACCTGGCGGCATCGCGACCTGTATGTGCGGGACCTGTCCACGGGAGCCCCGCCCGACACCCTGTTCGGCGGCGGCCAGAACTGGGCGTTCCCGCCCCTGCACCCCGAGCGCCTGCGCGAGCAGGGCTACGCCCACCTCATCGAGGTGCTCCGCAACCACCTGCGCTACGCGGGGGTCCTTCGCATCGACCACGTCATGGGACTGCACCGCCTGTACGTGATCCCGCAGGGGGTCTCGAACAAGGAGGGCATCTACATGCGCTACCGGCCGGAGGAGCTGTACGCGATCATCACGATCGAGTCGCATCGCGCCCGGTGCCTGGTGGTGGGTGAAGACCTCGGCACCGTGCCCGACGCCGTGCGCGAGAGCATGAGTCGGCACCAGATCCACAACATCCACGTGGTGCAGTACTTGGCGCAGCCCGATGGCGAGCGGGCCCTGCCCGAGGCGCCCGCGGGCTCGATCGCGGGGATCAACACCCACGACATGCCGCCCTTCGCCGCCTACTGGAACGGCGACGACATCGACGATCGGGTGGACCTGGGGTGGACCGAGCCCGAGGCCGCCCGCGGCGAGCACTACGAGCGGGCGCGGCTGCGGGCGAGCCTGCGCGGCTTCTTGGCCAAGGCTCATCCGCTGGCCCCCGACGCGGGCCCCAAGGAGGTCCTGCACGCCTGTCTCGATCACCTGGGACGCAGCGACGCGCGCGTGGTGCTGGCCTCGCTCGAGGATCTTTGGGGCGAGGTCAACCCGCAGAACGTACCCGGGACCTACCTCGAGCGCCCCAACTGGCGTCGACGCGCCAAGCTGGGCCTGACCGAGCTGTCCGCCGACCCCGACGTCGCGCGCTCGCTCGCCGTGCTCGATCAGGCGCGCAAGGGCACGGCCGCGGGCATCGGCTCCGTGCGGCACGACGTGGGCATGCTCGACGAGCAGGATTTCTACCTGTTCAACGAAGGCACCCACGAGCGCATCTACGACAAGCTCGGTGCGCACCCCATGGAGGTCGATGGCCAGGCCGGAACCGGCTTCGCCGTGTGGGCCCCCGCCGCGCACTATGTCGCCGTCGTCGGTGACTTCAACGGCTGGGATCGCGGCGCGCACCCGCTGCAGGTGCGGCACGACTCGGGCGTCTGGGAGGGCTTCATCCCCGGCGTGGGCCCGGGCGCGCTGTACAAGCTGCACATCGCGGGGCCCGACGGATGGTCGGAAGACAAGGCCGATCCCTTCGCCTTCCATGCCGAGGTCGCCCCGCGCACCGCCTCGATCGTCACCCGCAGCGAGTACACGTGGCAGGACCAGGAGTGGATGGCCTCGCGCGGGGCCAAGCAGGAGCTGAACGCACCCATCTCGATCTACGAGGTGCACCTCGGCTCCTGGCGGCGCGTCCCCGAGGAGGGCAACCGCTTCTTGGGCTACCGCGAGATGGCGCCCCACCTCGCCGAGTACTGCCACGAGCACGGCTTCACCCACGTGGAGCTGCTGCCGCTGATGGAGCACCCCTTCTACGGCTCGTGGGGCTATCAGGTCACCGGGTTCTTCGCGCCGACCAGCCGCTACGGTCGCCCCGACGACCTGCGCTACCTCATCGATCACCTGCACCAGGCGGGCATCGGGGTGATCCTCGACTGGGTCCCCAGCCACTTCCCCTCCGACGCCCATGGCCTGGCCTTCTTCGACGGCACCCACCTGTTCGAGCACGCCGACCCCCGCCAGGGCTTCCACCCCGACTGGAACAGCGCGATCTTCAACTACGGACGCCACGAGGTCCGCTCGTTCTTGATCAGCAGCGCGATCTATTGGCTCGACCAATTCCACATCGATGGCCTGCGGGTCGACGGCGTGGCGAGCATGCTCTACCTCGACTACTCGCGCGCCGAGGGCGAGTGGGTGCCCAACGAGCACGGCGGGCGCGAGAACCTGGCCGCCATCGGATTCCTGCGTCGGCTCAACGAGGCGGTGTACCAGACCTTCCCCGACGTCCAGACCATCGCCGAGGAGAGCACCGCCTGGCCCATGGTCTCGCGTCCGACCTCGTCGGGCGGCCTGGGCTTCGGGCTCAAGTGGGACATGGGCTGGATGAACGACACGCTCGGCTACATGGAACGAGAGCCGGTCCATCGCCGCTGGCACCAGAACGAGCTCACCTTCCGCATCATCTACGCGTTCACGGAGAACTACGTGCTGTCGCTGTCGCACGACGAGGTGGTGCACCTCAAGGGCTCGATGCTGGCCAAGATGCCCGGCGACGAGTGGCGACAGTTCGCCAACCTGCGCCTGCTCTACGGCTATATGTGGGGCCAGCCGGGCAAGAAGCACCTGTTCATGGGCCAGGAGTTCGGCCAGGGCGCAGAGTGGAACCACGACCGCTCGCTCGACTGGCACCTGCTCCACCACTCGATGCATCAGGGCGTGTCCCGCTGGATCGCCGACCTCAACCGGGCCTACCGCGAGCTCCCCTCGCTGCACCGGCTCGACTGCGATCCGCGGGGTTTCGCCTGGGTCGACTTCCACGACGCAGAGAACAGCGTGTTCTCGTTCCTGCGCTGGGACGAGCACGGCGACTGCACGCTGGTGGTTCTGAACTTCACGCCCGAAGTCCGTCACGACTATCGCGTGGGCGTGCCCCGGGACGGAGCGTGGCACGAGCGGCTCAATAGCGACGCCGCGGAGTACGGCGGCAGCGGGGTCGGCAACGAAGGCCAGGTCCATGCCGACCACCACGGCGTCCACGACCAGCCCTACTCCGTGTGCCTGCGGTTGCCTCCGCTGGGCGTCTTGTTCCTCCATCAACCCGCGCCGAGGTGAGCGCCATGGATCGCTACCTCTGCATTCACGGGCACTTTTACCAGCCGCCGCGGGAAAATCCGTGGCTCGAGACGGTCGAGCACCAAGAGTCGGCGTACCCCTTCCACGACTGGAACGAGCGCATCACCGCCGAGTGCTACGGCCCCAACGCCAACTCGCGGATCCTCGACGAAGACGGCTACATCGAGCGCATCGTCAGCAACTACTCGCGGATCAGCTTCAACTTCGGGCCCACCCTGCTGGCGTGGATGGAGCGGGCGCGACCCGACGTGTACCAAGCGATCCTGCGGGCCGACGCCGACAGCCGCCGCCACTTCTCCGGGCACGGCTCGGCGCTGGCTCAGGCCTACAACCACTCCATCCTCCCGCTGTGCAACGAGCGGGACCGCCAGACCCAGGTGTACTGGGGAATCCGCGACTTCGAGCACCGCTTCGGTCGCATGCCCGAGGGGATGTGGCTGCCCGAGACCGCCGCCGACACCCCCACCCTCGAGGCGCTCTCCGAGGCGGGCCTGGCCTTCACCATCCTCGCCCCGCACCAGGCCGCTTCCGTGCGCCCGCCCGGGCACAAGGACTGGCGCGACGTCCAGGGCGGCCAGATCGATCCGCGACGCAGCTACGTGGCCCGGCTGCCCTCGGGGCGCAGCATCACGCTGTTCTTCTACGACGGACCGGTCTCGCAGGCCGTGGCCTTCGAGCAGCTGCTGTCCAACGGCGACAAGTTCCGCACCCGGCTGATGGGAGCGTTCGACGACCATCGCAACGGGCCGCAGCTGGTGCACATCGCCACCGACGGCGAGACCTACGGTCACCACCATCGCCACGGCGACATGGCGCTGGCCTATGCGCTGCGCACCATCGAGGCCGACCCCGACGTTCGGCTCATCAACTACGGCGAGTTCCTCGAGCGCTTCCCGCCCGACCACGAGGTTCGCATCGTCGAGCGCAGCTCGTGGAGCTGCATCCACGGCATCGAGCGCTGGCAGCGGCACTGCGGCTGCAACACGGGCGGGCGGCCCAACTGGAACCAACACTGGCGAGCGCCGCTGCGGGCCTCGCTCAACTGGCTGCGCGATCGCCTGGTGGAGCTATACGACGAGCACGCCCCGCAGGTCCTGCTCGACCCCTGGCACGCCCGCGAGGAGTACATCAGCGTCATCCTCGATCGCGGCGAGACCAACCTCGACGCGTTCCTCGAGGACTTCGCCAAGCCCGAGCTGTCCGACGAAGACCGCATCATCGCGTTCAAGCTGCTCGAGATGCAGCGCCACGCCCAGCTCATGTTCACCAGCTGCGCGTGGTTCTTCGACGAGCTGTCCGGCATCGAGACGGTGCAGGTCTTGGGCTACGCGGGCCGAGCCATCCAGCTCGCGGCCGAGATCGCCCAGGTCAACGTGGAGACCACCTTCCTCGATCGGCTGGCCGAGGCGAGCAGCAACCTGCGCGAGCAGGGCAACGGCGGCCAGATCTATGACATGCACGTGGTGCCCTCGGTCGTCGACCTCAACCGCCTCGTCGCTCACTACGCGGTCAGCTCGCTGTTCTCCGACTACTCGGAGCAGTCGCGGGTCCACGCCTATCTCGTCGATCTGGTCGACGCCCACTACAAGCGGCTCGGTCGCTCCAAGCTCGCCGTGGGCAAGGTTCGCGTCGTGTCCGAGGTGACCCGCGAGCATCGGGTGCTGAGCTTCGGCATCCTGCACCTGGGCGACCACAACCTCAGCGGAGGCGTGCGCGAGTTCCAGGGCGAAGCCGAGTACGACGCGATGTGCGAAGAGGTGCTGGGTGCCTTCTCCCGCGCCGACATGCCCGAGGCGCTGCGCCTGCTCGACAAGCACTTCCTCGAGCTGACCTACTCGCTGCGCTCGCTGTTCCGCGACGAGCAGCGCCGGGTCCTCGATCTCATCGTCGGCTCGGCCATGACCGACGCCGAAGGCCTCGCGGGTCGGCTCTACGAGGCCCACTCGCCGCTGCTGCGCTACCTGGCCACGCTGAGCTTTCCCCTGCCGCAGCCGCTCGAGCGCCTGGCCAACTTCGTGCTCAACACCACCCTGCGCCGCGAGCTCGGCCGTCGCGAGCCCGATTTTTCCCGCATCCGCACCCTGCTCGAAGAGGCGCAGGGCGTCGGCGTCGAGCTCGACCACCTCGGTATGGGCTACGCGCTGCAGCAGGCGATGGAGAACGCCATGGAGCAGTGGGTCGATCGGCCCGACCAGCTCGGGCGGCTCCGCCGACTGCGACGCACCGCCGAGCTGGCCCAGTCGCTGCCCTTCGAGCTCGACATGAGCGTGGTGCAGAATTACTTCTTCCGCACGCTCGAGACCGAGCTACCGCGATTCTCCGAGCAAGCCGACCGCGGCGACCCGGTCGCGCTCGAGTGGCGCGACAACTTCCGAGCGCTGGGCGGCGCGCTCAACATGCGGGTCTGACCGCAGCCCGCCATGCGGATCCGCTGAGGACGAGCGAACACTGTGCGCCCGTGCCCATCGCGAGGCCGTGCATCAAAGCGGGGGGTCGCCAGAGACGGTCACATAGCCGCCCAAGTCGTTGAAGAAGCGCTCCTCCTTGGCGGCGGCCTGCACCTCGACCGACGCCTCGGGGTTGCGCAAATGCGTGAGCGCCACGGAACCAGACTCGGCCGTCTTCGAGAATTTGATCACATCGGACACGCCCGACGGCAGCATGAAGTAAAACCGCACGGTTTTGCCGTCCGAGTTGCAGATGAGGGGGGTATCGGCATTGGCACAGTCGAGCTGTTGGTAGTCTCCGTCGTTCGTAGAGAGTTTCCAGCCGAGCACTCCCCCTCCGGCAAAGCGTTTGTTTTTCACCAGGACGTCCACCGTCTTTATCGTCTCTGTCATCTTCGTTCTCCTCGTCGGCACTGGGGCCGCTGTTTGTTCCTGCTACAGCTTCTGCTCAATCCAACCATTGACGCGTTGTGCCATCGGCTCATTGCCGAGTTCACTGAATCCCTTCGCCGCCTGCTCGGCCAGCGTCCGCGCCTCGGCGCTACGCTCCGCCGACGGCCCGGGCTGCGCCACCAGGACCTTCGCGAGGTTCCAGCGGAGCGCATTGAACATCGCCGGGTTCTGCGACAGTCCTCGTGACACCCCGAGCGCGCGCCGAATCGTGCGCGCCGCCTCTTCGTAGTCCCCTTCGGACGCCTGCAAGCTCCCCAGGCCGTACAGCGGGTAGATGAGGCGCGGGTCGTCGGGCTCGGCGTGCTCGTCCAGCACCCGCAGCGCCCGCTCGTAGCGTGGCCGGGCGCGTTCGAACTCCCCCTTGGTCATGAAGCAATCGCCCACGTTGCTGTCGAGCATGCCCAGCTCGACCTGGTTGGGGCTGGCCATGCTCCGCAGGGCCTCCGCAGACCGGTCATAGGCACCGATGGCGGCGTCGATGTCTCCCGCCATACGGTGCAGGCTCGCCCGCAGCATCCACGCCTCGCTGGCGAGCATGGGGGAGACCCGAGGCCCGAGGCTGCGCTCGATGAGGTCGGCCTGCGTCGTCGCCTCCTCGATCTCGCGATGCGTCTGGTGGATCCGCGCCAGCTTCAGGCGGCTGCGGATCGCCGATGGCGTGGACTCACCGTAGATGCCCACGCGAAGCTCGATCGAGCGCAGCAGCAGCGGGCGCGCCTGGTCGTGGTCCCCTCGAATGAAGTGTAGGTAGCCCTTTTCGTCGCACAACGCCGCGACCATCGGCAGCAAGCTCTCGCGCTCCGCGACCTCCAGAGCCTCATCGAATACCGCGAGCGCCTCGTCGTCTCGTTTTGCGTCCCGATACGCCCGCCCGAGCAACATCAGGCCGCGCGCGAGCTCGAGCTCGTGGCCCGGTCCCGCCTCGCGACGCCACGCGGTGGCTTCGACGAGGGCCTCGGCCGCCGCGTCGTGCTGCTTGCGAAACGACGCCACCATCCCCTCGAGCTGCTGTGTGGTGGCCACCGCATCGGGGCCCGCCGCCGACAGCTTGCCGCGAAGGCTGGGCATCCATGCATCGATGGCCGACGCGTCGCCCTCGTCCACGGCCACCGCCAGCAGACGGCGCAGCGCGTCGACGGCCAGCCCCTGGTCACCGGAGGCCTCCGCCATCTGCAGCGCCAACGCGAGGTCCTCGCGAGCTTCCTGTAGGCGTCGGGCCCAGCGATAAAGATGACCGCGGTTGTACAGAGCCTCGGCCAGCAGGCGCGGCGCCTCGTCCAGCGCCCTCGCCTGCTCGACCGCCGTCTCGGCCTGATCCAAGCCACGCGCGCCCTCACCCGCCGCCTGCGAGACCCAGGAACGAGCAATGGACGCCCGGACATCTCGCGCGGGGCCCTCCAACGCCGCGGGCACGGGCGAAGGGCCGCGATGCAGGGCTTGTTCGTCGTTGCACTCCTGCAACGAAGGAAGGCTGCGCACCAGGGCCGCAGCGTGAGCCGCCGTGCTCGCGTTCGCCTGCGCCAGCTGCTCGACCACCGCCTCGAGCCCCACGGAGTGGCGATCGAGGCACGCCATGCGTAGGGCCAAGGTCTCGTCCCCCGCCCGGTGGTGCACCCGTGTCTGCATGCACGCGTCCATGCGCGCGTCGGACCACTGCTCCGCGTAGCGCGACAAGTGGGTCTGCGCCTGCTCCCACGCGGCCGTGCCCCGCTCGGCATCGGCCGCCTCGAGCCCCGACCGAACCGCGGTCTCGTCGGCATCGGTCCAGCCCGGCACCTCCGCCTCGGCCAGCGTCTCGCACGGGCGCTCGTTCCACATCGCAAACGAACCCGCCGCGACCGCGCCTCCCACCGCCCCGAGGGCTCCGAGTCCGAACACCGCGCTGCGGATCCGCCGTCGCCGTCGAGGGACTCGCTCAAGTTCATCGAGCAAGGCCCGCATGCTGTCGAAGCGCTCCGCCGGCTCGGGTGAGAGGCCTCGGAGCACCACCTGCCGCAGCCAGGGCGGCACCACGCCGGGGAACGGAGCTTCGCGCGGCTCGATGCACTGCTGCTCCTCGATCGCCACCAGCAAGGCGCTGGCCGTCCCGCCCGCGAAGGGCCGCACGCCGTACAGCGCCTCGAACAGCGAGACACAAAAGCCGAACTGATCACTGCGAGCATCGGCCCCGCGTCCCCGCAGCTGCTCGGGAGCCATATACGCCACCGTGCCCAGCACCGTGCCCGGTCGCGTCAGCTCCAAGGCGAGCGCCGAGCCCCCGGGATTGGTCTCGAGGGTGTCCGGTTCGGACTGGGCGTCCTCGCTGCGATCCCGCACGAGCCCGAAGTCCAGCACCCGCACCCGCCCCTCGTCGTCGATGATGCAGTTGGCGGGCTTGAAGTCGCGGTGCACCATGCCCTCGCCGTGGGCCGCCACCAAGCCGCGCCCCGCCTGCGTATAGACCTGCAGGCACGCTCTCCACCCCCGCGGCTCGGCTTGCCACTCGCGAAGCGTCTGCCCCGAGACGAGCTCCATCGCGATGAACAGGCGCCCGTCGAAGTACCCCGTCTCGTAGACCTGCACGACGTTGGGGTGCGACAGCTTGGCCAGCGCCTGGGCCTCGCGGAGCAGCCGTTGTTCGTGCTGACGACCGGTATCGGTGTGCAGCACCTTGATGGCGACCTTGCGCCCCAGCGTGTCGTCGTAGCCTTCGAAGACGGTCCCCATGCCGCCCTGCCCCAGCCGCCGCGCCACCCGAAAGCGACCGAGGGTCGGCGCGAGCTCGGGCTTGTCGAACAGCGCCGCCCGCATGCGAGCCTTGCGAAGCTCTCGCATCGCCCCCGGAGAATTCCCGGGCGGCTCCGGCGTCGGTGAGGCGGCCAGCTCGTCGTCGACACGGGTCTCGTCCACGGTCCTCGGCCTCCGCACGAGCCGAACTCGCGCAGCATCCATGGTAGTCGAAGCGTCGGTGCTCCGCGGGTGACCCGGCCTCACATCCAAAGGAGTGTCGCGACCCCGGATCGGGATCACGGCCGCCGTACGAACGTCGTTCGCCCGTCAGGACGGGGACAGAGCGAGGTCGCGGACTTGGGCGGCCCAGCCATCGAGCCCGCCGAGGGTGCTGTCGGTCATGGCCTGCTCGGTGGACAGCTCGGCGATCACATCGTGCAGCCGCTCTCGAGCCCGACGCATGCGACTGCGGACCGTGCCCACCGGGAGCTCGAGGACCTCGGCGATGTCGTTGGTGGTCATCGTCTCCCAGTAGTGCAGCTCGAGGATCATCTGCAGATCCATGGGAATGCGCCGCAGCGCCTCGACCAGCAGTCGCTCCTCTTCGCGCCGATACAGCATGGTGCTGGGCCCAGGAGCGAGATCGTGGGCCGAGCACGAGTCGAAGCTGGCGCTGGCGCTGCCCGCTTGCTTCTTGCGGATGTAGCCGCGCAGCACGTTGCAGGCCACGCCATACATGTACGCCCGAAAGCTCGACCCTTCACGCACCCGGTCACGGCCCCGCACACAGGCCATGAAGGTCTCCTGCACCAGGTCGTCGGGATCGCCGCTGACCTTGTTGGCAAAGAACCTCGAGATGGGATCGAAGTAGCGCTCGAAGAGCTGCTCGCCCGCGTCCTTGTCCCCGTTGCGCCACCCCTCGAGAAGGGCTGCATCATCTACCACGGAAGGAACGATACCCGGGCCAGCCGGCCCCGGGCAAGCGACTACAGCTCGGCGAGCATGGCCGGCGTGACCAGGGTGACCCCGCCCTCGCTGACGTAAAAGCGCTTCGAATCGAGCTCGCGATCCTGACCGATGACCATGCCCTCGGGGATGTTGCAGCCCTCGGCCACGATCGCCTTGTGAACGCGGGCGTGTCGGCCGACGTTCACCTGCGGAAGCAGCACCGAGTCTTCCACCACGCTGAACGAGTTCACGCGAACGTCGTTGAAGAGCATGGTGCGGCGCACGACCCCGCCCGACAAGATGCAGCCGGCCGAGACCATGGAGTCCACCGCCATGCCCCGTCGCTCGTCGTCGTCGAACACGAACTTCGCCGCCGGTCGCTGGTGGTGATACGTCCAGATCGGCCAGCGACCGTCGTACAGGTCGAGCGACGGCGTGACGTGCACCAAGTCGAGGTTGGCCTCCCAGAACGCGTCGAGGGTCCCGACGTCGCGCCAGTAGGGCTCGATCGCCCCCGGGGACATCACGCAGCTGTGGGCAAAGGGGTGGGCGTAGACCTTGGTGTCCTTGCGATCGACCAGGTGCGGCACGATGTCGTGGCCGAAGTCGTGCGACGACTCGGGGTCGGCGGCGTCCCGCCGCAGCTGCTCGCGCAGCAGGTCGGCATTGAACACGTAGATGCCCATGCTCGCGTAGCAGGTGTCGGGCTTGCCGGGGATGCAGGGCGGCTCCACCGGCTTTTCCAAGAAGCCCTCGATGCGGCCCTCTTCGTCGGCGTCGACGATGCCGAAGCCGCTGCCCAGCCGTCGCGGGACCTCGACACACGACACGGTCACGTCGGCACCGCGCTCGAGGTGCCACGCGAGCAGGCGGCTGTAGTCCTGACGATAGACGTGGTCGCCGGCGAGGATGACCACGTAGCGCGGGCCGTGGCTCTCGATGATCTCGAGGTTTTGATAGACGGCGTCGGCGGTGCCCATGTACCAGCTGCCCGCCGCGGTCTGCTGCTGCGCCGGCCACAGCTCGACGAACTCTCCCAGCTCGGCCCGCAGGAAGTTCCACCCCCGCTCGATGTGGCGGATGAGGTGATGCGCCCGATACTGCGTGATCACACTGATCCGTCGCACCCCCGAATTGAGGCAGTTCGAGAGCGGAAAATCGACGATGCGAAACTTGCCTCCGAAGGGCACGGCCGGCTTCGCGAGCTGGTCGGTCAACGAGCGCAACCGGCTGCCTCGACCCCCCGCCAAGACCAGAGCCAGGGTATTGCGCACCGCGTCATTGAGGTCGTAGCTCACGATGTTCCTTTTGCCATGACGCCCCCTTTCACGCCAAGGACCATCGCGGACCGGGGCAGACCGGGATACCCTCCGCGCATGCGCGTGCTGATGGTCGCCTCCGAGCTGTTCCCCCTGGTCAAGACCGGGGGCCTCGCCGACGTTGCGGGCGCGCTTCCGCGGGCTTTGTGTCGTCGCGGTCACGACGTTCGCGTGCTCGTACCCGGCTATCGCGGCGTGCTGGAAGCCGCCGAGGAACCCGAGGCTCCCATCCCGCTGGGCGACCCGCTGGGCGCCGGCCCGGCAGAGCTGGTGCCGGCGAAGTTGCCGAACCTCGGCACCCCCATCTACGTGCTGCGCTGCCCTGCCCTCTACGACCGCCCGGGCGGCCCCTATCTCGATCCGCACGGCAATGATTGGACGGACAATCACCTGCGTTTTGCGTTGATGGCTCGCGCCGCCACGATCCTGGGCGTCGCCGGCACCCCCCTGGGCTGGGCGCCTCAGGTCATTCACGCGCACGACTGGCAGGCGGGCCTGGTCGCCGCCTATCTGCAGCTATGGGGCGGCGCGCGGCCGGCTACGGTGTTCACGATCCACAACCTGCACTTCGCCGGGCGTTTCCACCCCGTGCTGATGTCCGCCGTCGGCCTGCCGCACTCGCTGTTCTCGCCCTACGGCGTCGAGCTGTACGGCGCGATATCGTTCCTCAAGGGCGCGCTGTATTACTCGGACCGGCTCACCACCGTCAGCCCTACGTACGCGCGCGAGATTCAGACCTCCGAGTACGGCGAGGGGCTCGAAGGGCTGCTGGCGGCTCGAGACCCGCACCTGCACGGCATCCTCAACGGCATCGACGACGAAATCTGGAACCCGGCGACCGATCCCGCGCTCAGCGAGCACTACGACGCGCAGGACATGGCGGGCAAAGAGCGCGCCAAGGCGGCCCTTCAGCAGGAGGTGGGCCTGCGCGTCGATCCCAAGGCGCCCGTGTTCGGCATGGTCACCCGACTCACCGGACAAAAGGGCGTCGACCTGGTGCTGGCCAACATCCCGCTGCTGCTGCAACGCGGCGCGCAGCTGGTGGTGCTCGGCTCGGGTGCCGCCGCCTACGAGCTGGGCCTGGCCGAAGCCATGCGTCAGAACCCGGGGCAGGTCGCCTACCGCAACGGCTACGACGAGCCGCTGTCGCACCGCATCATGGCCGGCTCCGACTTCGTGCTCGTGCCCTCGCGCTTCGAACCCTGCGGGCTCACCCAGATGTACGCCCAGCGATACGGCGCGATTCCGATCGTGCGCGAGACCGGCGGCCTCGCCGACACCGTGCACGACTGCTGGGCCCACCCCGACCACGGCACGGGCTACTCGTTCCGCGATGCCACCGACTGGGCGATGGGCAACGCGATGTGGCGCGGCATGGAGAGCTTCGGCACGCCGCGACACGCCCAGCTGCGGCACCGCGCCATGCAGCGCGACTTCGGCTGGGGACCCTCGGCGGCGAAGTACGAGGCGGTCTACGACGCGGCCCTGCGTGCGCCCGCCCGCCTGCTCTAGGCGAGCATCACCGCGTCAGCCGACGTGCCAGTGCGGCATGATGCCGTGCGGCGAGATGAAGTACTTCGACGGCGACACGTAGCGCAGGTTGGTCACGCGGCTGGTGTAGATGCACGCGTAGTACTCGACCTGCGACCCGAAGCGGCTCATGTCGTAGCGCTCGGCGAAGCTGCTGCCCCAGTAGGGATTGAAGGCCTCGTCGACCTCCTGGCTGCGTCGCGCCAGGGTCTGGCGGGTCTGGTCCTCGTAGGCCCGCAGGCGCTCGACCTCGTGCCGTACCGCCGTGCGCCCCTCCTCGAGCATGCGCTCGGCATCCTCTCGCGACAGCTCCCCGTGGTCGGCCAGGGCCTGCACAGTGGTGCGCCCGAGCACTCGCCCCAGGTGTCGCTGCAACGAGATCTTGGCCGAGATGCGCGCGCGCAGGGTGTAGAGCGCCTCGATCTCCTCGAGGGTGATGGAGTGCGCATGGCGTACGGCCAGCTCGTGCTGGAGCTCCTGCACGATGAGAGCGGTGCGCCACCCCGAGCTCTTCTTGCTACGCACGATGTCGCCGTAGATATGGTCGCCGACGTAGAGGACCTCGTCGGGGTAGACACCGAAGGAGCGCTGAAGCACCTGCTGGTTGCCGCCCTGGTAGATCTTGCCGCGCTGCACCTCTTGCCGCGGCGCGCCCACGGCCTTGCCGTCGCGATCGAGCTCTTGGAAGGGTCGCTCGTCGCCGAAGAAGCCGGGCTTGCCCGAGCCCACCACCACCCAGTCGAAGTACGCCAGCCAGTCGGAGTAGCTGGGTGAGCTGTCGTTGAGCAGGTAGCTCATGACCACGTTGGTATAGGGGAAGAAGCTGTTGGTGAGGACGAAGAGCTTCTTGCCCGCCGAGCGGAGCTTGTGCAGCGTCTCGGGCAGATCGGAATCGCGATCGATGTAGCGGCCCGGATCACGCGCGATGAGGTCTTTGATCGAGCCATCGCGGTGGCTCTCGTCGATGCACTCGCGAACGTCCTGCCACATCTCGGGGTAGCTCGGCGGCGACGAGCCCGGCCACAGCTCGGGGTTGTTGTCGATGAGCTCGACGATCTCCGCACACAGCGTGACCTCGGGGAGTTCGAAGAGCGTGTCGACCTCGGCGAAGCGTTCCTTCTCCTGCCCGAGCCGCTGCACCCGATAGATCGAGCGCCGCTCCTCCCGGCTCAGCAAGCGGCGTCCGTGATAGGCACGCCCCACGTATCCGTGCCGATCGAGCTTGATGACGTTGCCCAGGTGCTTGTCGAAGACGAGCCCGCGGATGGCGAAGCGAGAGTCCGCATCGATCTCGCGGAGCTTGTCCGGGTAGCCCCGTGACACCAGCTTGTCGAGCGTCGCCACCAACGACAGCTCCTCGATCCCGTCCTGCCGATAGATCGCCAGGGTGTAGTCCATGTCGAATCCCATATGCGAGACCCGATCGAGGTTGAGGTCGCGATTGGTGAAGATGCGACGCTCGGGCGGCGGATCGGGCTCGAGGCCTTCGTCGACCAAGAGCCGACGCAATGCGGTGGGAAGCTCGGAATATGACACGGGCCGGTCCAGCGTAACGCGGGCCGACCCGTTGACCCAAACCCGGGCCCAAAACGAAGCCCCGCGAGCGCGGAGCGACGCAACTTGCTCAGCCCGAACCGACCGCGACGTAGTCGTCGAGGCACACGGACACCGCGGAGTTGTCGTTGTTGTGCCCGCCGCCATAACCCTCGTCGGGCGACTGCGGCAGCAGAGCCGTGGGGCCGCCGCTGATGGTCAGCAGCATCTCTTGCTCGACGGCGACCGTGGTGTTGCGAACCGTGGCCATCGCGGTCAGCACGACGCGGCCATCGTCGTCGTCGATCCAGTTGCCGATCGAACCACCACCCAGGGCATCGGCGGTGTTGTTTCGAATCCAGACGGAGACCTGCGCCTCGGCGTCGCCACCGTTGACCAGGTCGCGCAGCGGGACGTCGCACCAGTCGACCAAGTCGTTGCTCGCACTCTGCAGCACCGCCAACGAGCCTTGGCGCATGCAGGGTCGACCACCGCACGAGACGTCGTTGCCCGCGAGGATCTCGTTGCGCTGCCCGGTTACGATGTCGGTGTCGTCGGGGATGCAGTCGCCACAAGGATCGGAACACGTGGCGCCCTGCGGGTGCGAGCCGACCAGCGCGTCGTCGATCTGCGTGTCGTTCATCGTGAGGTACTGGGCCGCCGCCAGGTCGAGCGCGCCCTGAGCCGCCATCAAGGCCCGCTCCCGAGCCACGAGCTGCCCTGCCTGCGTCACGTCGCGAGCCGAGCTCCGCACGGCGAGCAACCCGAGCGTCATCAAGGAGACGGTCAGCAGCATCACGCTGACCATGGTGGCTCCGCGCTGGCGCGAAGCATCGGGACGACTGACACGGGTACTCATGCTGGCCCTTCCTTGCAAATACGATTCTACAGTCATGGCAACGACTCGACTACAGCGTCCGTCCCTCACAGGACGGTCGGATCCCGCCATCGCAAGTTACGTGGAGTGAAGACCTCGGTGAGGGTGAAACGCTGACGTGTACCTACCGGGGAGTTCATCGGCGCTCGATCTTCGACGGCGAGCACGAGCGGAGTCGCGAGGCCGCCCGCCACTTCGTCGGTCTCGGACGAGCCGACGAGCGTGATGCGAATGGACTGCGGGCTCATGCGGAACGCCGGCGGAGGACCGGAGTCGCCCTCGACGCCGACCCACCCCGCGTTGTTCCAGTCGGCCGTGCCGTGGAAGACGCAGTCGGGCGCCGACTGCTCGTTGCGCGCGTTGCCGAGCCACTCGTCGGCATCGCGCAGGTTGCCCGAGGGGTTCTCGTCGATCTGTAGGTTGGCCACGCCCACCCCGACGCCTTCGGCCGGGCCCAGATCTTCGTAGCCGACGTCGGGGTTCGGATACGGTGGTGACGCGGCCGCAGCCGACAACGCCGTGTAGCCATCACAGCCGACCGCGACCTGCATGTCTTCGATCATCGGCCCCACTGCCACCGCGGCGGGTGGGCTGTCGCTGCCGGGCAGGTGCAGCTGCGCCGCCGTGCACGTGCCGGCCGAGCAGTGCGGGTAGTCGACCGCGCCCAGGCTGTCCGGGTCCTCGCCCTGACGGTGGCCGATGATGTCGTAGCGCACCAGGTAGGGCAGCGTGGGGATGGTGTAGTCGATCTCGTAACGAGACCAGCGCAGGCGCCCCAGCGGGACGATGCTGGAGTCGACGACGAGGTCGGAGGTCTCGTTCCAGTCCACCATGCCCTGGTCGTTGTCGATCAGCTCGTCGACGTCGCTATTGAAGCCGGAGATGGTGCCGTCGATGGGCAGCTGCCACTGCTGATTGTCGGCCGGCGACGGCTGCACGTCACCGGTGATCTGGAACAGCGGGCACTGCCCCTGCGTGTCTGCCCGCATTGGGTTCGTGGCCGCGATCGGGGTCCGAGCGACCACGAAGAAGCTGCCCGGCGGGAACAGCTGCTGCACCTGCGCCACGTGATCGGGGTTGGTGTTGTCGAGCAGCGGCGAGCCCTCGATGGTGATGAAGTCGTCGTCTTCATCGATGGTCTCGGCGAGCTGGAAGACGCCGAAGGAATCGACATAGGCCGGCTCGGCGAGCACGACGTCGAAGCTGTCGGCGACGCTCGTCGGGGTGGCCGAACGATCTTGGTCCCCAGCGAAGGAGCCCCCGATCGAGCTGTTCCAGTGCGCCTGCACGCCGTCGCGCAGCACCCAGTACGCTTCCTCGGTCACCGCGTCGGTGGAGGATTGCGCCGCGTCGAGGAACGCCCCCGGGTTGATGAGTCGGCCGGAGCTCTGGTCGAAGATCCGCAGCTCGCTGCACAGTCGCGCGAACCCGAGACCCGAAGACCGAACATCCTGGGCCATCGTCCACATTGCGCCCTCGAGCGCCTGCTGGATCTTGACGTTGCGCTCGTGCAAGCCGGCCGTGGATTGCTGGATGGTGGAGAAGGCGTAGACGCCGAGCACGACGATGGCCGACACGACCATCGCCACCATCAGCTCGATGAGCGTGAAGCCGGCCTGCGCTCCGCGACGGAGGCGACGAGTGCGAGTGCGATGCTTCGGTACGCGCATGGTCAGGTGTCTCCGTCCAGGAGCATGGCGTCGTTGACTCGGACCGTCCGCAGAGTCACGTGCCCGATATAGGGTCGGAAGTTCGGGTCGTCCGCGTCGGCCATCTCGGGCAGCAGGTCGGTGACCCGCAGGCCGTCGGGGGGCGGATAGATCGGGTTGGTCTGATCGATCCACATCACCAGCACTTCGAGCTCGAGCCCGTTGACGCGGGAAATCTCGTTGCTGGTGTCGTTGAGGTCGACGTTGGGCGGGTTGCTCGGCGGGGCCGCGTCGTTGATGACCCAGTCGACGCTGCGGTGCACGATGAAGCTGCCCCGCACCGAGCCCACCACTTCCTCGTCGTCGGGAATGTCGGCGGGCGGGCGCCCCATGTCGGCCACGCGCTCACCGGGATCGATGGCTTGGTCGTCGTAGGGAAAGAGCGGGTTGGCGTTGCCGGCGAAGTCCTGCTGCAGCAGCTGAAGGAAGCCGAGGCTGCGCAGCTCGGCCATCGCCTCCTGAGCGATGCGCTCGCCTTCACGAATCTCTCGGGAGGCTCGCTGCGACTCGATGCTCCGGGCCTCGAGCGCGACCAAGCCGACGACGGAGATGGCGAAGATGGCCATCGCCACCAACACCTCCATGAGGGTGAAGCCGCCTTGGTTGCGACGACGTCGCTTCGCGTTTGCGTTCGCGTTGACCATCATCTCACTCGACCTCCTCGAACACGCGAATGAGACCACCGGGGAAGACTTGGATCATGCTGTAGGTCGTCTGCGACGGCACGCTGCGGTCCCCGATCCACAGGGTCACGCCGGCGTTGGGCACGGCCGAGAAATCGCCGAGCGGATCTTGGAAGGTGCCGTCGGGTTCGAAGCGCAAGCGCTGCGTGTCGGCGAGGCAGTCGTCGGGAGGATCGACGGTGGCCGACTGAGCCGGCGCCTGCACTCCGGTGCCCAAGCCGAAGATGCAGACGCGGTTCTCGGCGAGCAGCAGCGCTTCCTTCTGGTCGGTCATCGCGATGCGATGAAACAGGTTCCACGTCTCCGTCACCGAGTCGTACGAGGTCAGCGTCAGCGACGTGGCATCGATGTCGACCCGCACCGGAGTCTGCTGATCGATCGCCAGGTTGCGTGCTTGTGTCAGTGCTCCCCGCACCCCGTCGACGAAGCGGCGCATCTGCCCCGACTGCTCGTTGCGCCGAAAGCCTTCGAACGCGATGGCGGCGATCACCACCAGCACCACCAGGGTGACCATCAGCTCGATGAGCGAGAAACCACGCTGACCGCAGCGACTGCGGTCGGTGTGAAGTTTTTGCGTAGCCCGGTGACGAGCCACGCGAGACGACCGCGAGCGACCATTGGCCGAAGGTGTTGGAATCATTGGAGACCGAACAACCATGAAGGAGTGCCCGACACGAACCGTGACGGGAGATCGAATCGTAGAGGAAATGAGGTGCAACGTTCGTACCGAGCGCTAAATGCAGGCAGTGGTTGGTCTATTGACCGTTTGTTATCCAGCTCACAGCATTGCCGCAGATCGTATTGTCGCGTACATTCCGAGCCTAGATGGTTCGCGCTACCTCCCAAGACTCTGCTGCTCGCGACGAGAAACGCGCTCTTTGGTATCTGCGCAAGATTCCGCTGCTGGAAGGCGTTCCTGCCGAGAAACTTGCCGAACTCGCCACCGCCGTCGAGCTCCGAGAAATCCCCCGCCGCCAGGTGATCTATCTGCCAGGCGACCCAGGGGATCGAGTGTTCTTCATCAACGGCGGCCGCGTCAAATGCAGCAAGGTCACCCGCGACGGCAAAGAACTCACCTTGGCCTACCGCGGCGCCGGGCACATCTTCGGCGAGCTATGCGTCATGGACGGAACGCCTCGCGACGAGATGGCCGAGGCGATGAAGAACGCCATTATCACCGAGCTACCGCGCGAGATCTTCCAAGAGCTGCTGCTATCGGATGCCAAGCTCGCATTCGCGTTCGCGTGCATCGTGGGTGATCGCCGCCGCCAGATCGAGACGAAGCTCGAGCACCTGGTGTTCCGCGACGTACAGGCCAAGCTCGCATCGCTGCTGCTCGAGCTCGGCGAAGAGTACGGCGTCGAGCACGAAGACGGCCTGCAGATCGGCCTGAAGATCACCCACCAGGAGATGGCCAACCTGATCGGCTCCACCCGCGAGACGATTTCGTTGACCCTCGCTCAGTTCAAGAAGAAGAGCCTGCTCGATCTCAACGGGCGCACGGTCATCCTCAAGGACCAGAGCGGGTTGTCGGCCCTGACCTGATCGCGGCCACCACCGCGGCGGCCCGGCATATCGGGTCCGCAACGCATCGAGGGGATGAAGGACGTGATGCCTTCATCCCCTTCGTGCGTCGGGCCGCCGACAGGACTACAGGACCTCGCGAAGGAACCGCGCGGTGTGGCTGTCCGGGTGCTTGGCGACCTGCTCGGGCGTGCCGCTCACCACGATCTCTCCGCCTCCGTCGCCGCCGTCGGGACCCAGGTCGACCACATGGTCGGCGCTCTTGATGACGTCGAGGTCGTGCTCGATCACCAGCACGGTGTTGCCTTCGTCGACCAGGCGGTTGAGCACGAGCAACAGCTGCTGGATGTCAGAGAAGTGCAGCCCCGTGGTGGGCTCGTCGAGCACGAACAGCGTGCTGCCCGTGGACTTGCGCGACAGCTCGCGCGCCAGCTTGATGCGCTGCGCCTCGCCGCCAGAAAGCGTGGTCGAGCTCTGCCCGAGCGACAGGTAGCCCAGGCCCACGTCGCGCAAGACCTCGAGCTTGGCGCGAATGGACGGGTGCGCGACGAAGAAGTCGCAGGCCTCGGCCACGCTCATCGCCAGCACCTCGGCGATGGTCTTGCCCCGAAGGGCGACGGCCAGCGTCTCTCGGTTGTAGCGGCCGCCGTTGCAGGTCCGACAGGTCACGAACAGGTCCGCGAGGAAGTGCATCTCGATCCGCCGCACGCCCTCGCCGTGGCAGCTCTCGCAACGACCCCCCGCCACGTTGAAGGAAAAGCGGGCCGGGCCGTAGCCGCGCATCTTGGCGGCGGGCAGCTGCGCGAAGACCTGGCGGATGTCGGCGAAGAGCCCGGTGTAGGTGGCCGGGTTGCTCCGCGCGGTGCGACCGATGGGTGACTGGTCGACGAAGATGACCTTGTCGAGGTGCGACAAGCCTCGCAGGCCCGCGTGCTCGAGCCCGTAGCCGTGGGCGCCGTTGAGCTCGCGACGCGCCTCGGGCAGCAAGGTATCGACCACCAGCGACGACTTGCCCGAGCCGCTCACCCCCGTGACGCAGGTGAGCAGCCCCAGCGGCACGCGGAGGGTGACGTCGCGGAGGTTGTTGCCCTTCGCACCGCGCAGCATGAGCGATGCGCCCGTGGGCTTGCGGCGACGCACGGGCAAGGGGATGCTGCGGCGCCCGCTGAGGTAGGCGCCCGTGGTGGAGGCCTCGTGCTCGAGCAGGTCGGCGAGCGGACCCTGAGCCACCACCTGGCCCCCCAGTCGCCCCGCCCCTGGACCCATGTCCACGATCTCGTCGGCGGCCCGCATCGTGTCGGCGTCGTGCTCGACCACGATCACCGTGTTGCCGAGGTCGCGAAGTCGCAACAAGATGCGCACGAGCCGAGCGTTGTCCCGCGGGTGCAGGCCGACGCTGGGCTCGTCGAGGATATAGGTGACGCCGATGAGCGCCGCGCCCACTTGGGTCGCGAGCCGAATCCGCTGCGCCTCTCCGCCCGACAGCGTCATCATCGTGCGGTCGAGGGTCAGGTAGTGCAGCCCCACCTCGACCAAGAACGCCAGGCGCTGACGGACCCGTAGCAGCACCGCGTTGGCGATTTCCTCGTCCTCGCCTTCGAAGGTCAGCCCGTCGAGAGTGGTGCGCAGGGTCGACAGCGGCATGGTCGACAGCGCGTGGATGCCATGCTCGCCCACTTTGACCATGCGGGCTTCGAGGCGCAGGCGCTGGCCATCGCACTCGTCGCAGGCGCTCCACTGCCCGTAGGCCAGAAGCTCCTCGAGCGCGGCTGGGGCCTCGTCGTCGTCGGCCTTCTGTGCCTTGCTCTCGGCCTCGGCGATCCGCCGCTCGACCCAGGGACGAGCGCCCTCGAAGGGCTTGGGCAGGCCGGCGATGGGCTCGGCGCTGCCCTCCATCAGCGTCACCCGCAGCTCGGTCGGCAGGTCCTTCCACTTCGTGCTCATCGGCACGCCGTAGGCCTTGGCGACGGCCGCGATGCGCTTGGTATGCGCCCCCGAGCCGCGACCGGACCACGGCGCGATGGCACCGTCGGCCAGGGCCTTGCGCTCGTCGGGCACCAGCCGGGCGGGGTCGATGAAGCGACGGCGTCCCAGCCCGTCGCAGCGAGGGCACGCGCCCTCGGGAGAGTTGAACGAGAACAGCGAGGGCGTGATCTCGGGATAGGTGATGCCGTGCTCGAGCTCGGCGTAGCGCTGCGAGAACTCCATGGCCTCGCCGTCGAGCGGCAGGATGCGCACGGTCCCACCGGACAGCTCGGCCGCGGTCTCGATGGAGTCGGCCAGACGCCCGCGGATGCCCTCCTTGCGCTTGAGCCGGTCGACGTAGACCTCGATGGTGTGACGCTCGATGGGATCGAGGTCGATGTCCTCGCCCAGGTCGCGGACCTCGTCGTCGATGGCCACCCGCACGAAGCCGCGGCGTCGCAGGCCGTCGAGCAGATCGCGATGGTCTCCGGGCACGTCGCGACACAGCGGCGCCAGCACGGAAAAGCGCGTGCCCTCGGGCAAGGCCAGCGCGGCATCGACCATGTCGGCGATGCCGTGGCGCTTCATGAGCTCGCCGCTGCGATGGCTATAGACCTTGCCCACGCGCGCGAAGAGCAGGCGCAGGTAGTCGTAGATCTCGGTCGCGGTGCCGACCGTGGACCGCGGGTTGCGACCGGGCGGGTCCTGGGCGATGGCGACGGCCGGGCTCAAGCCCTCGATGAGATCGGCATCCGGCTTGGGCAGCTGGGCCAGGAACTGGCGGGCGGAGACGCTGAGGCTCTCGACGTAGCGTCGCTGCCCCTCGGCAAAGATGGTGTCGAAGGCCAGGCTCGACTTGCCCGAACCGGAAGGCCCGGTGACGACGACGAGGCGCCCGCGAGGCAGATCGAGATCGATGTCTCGCAGGTTGTGCGTCCGGGCGCCACGAATGCGAATCACGGTGGGCTCGGAGAGCTCCGGCAGACCATCGCGCTCCCAGGGCTCGACCGGCTCGGCCTTCGTTTTCTTCTTGGTCGTCTTGCGGCGCGAGGTCTTCTTTCGAGGCGCGGGGGCGGGCTCTTCGGAGTCGGCCTTCTTGGCGCGTCCCCGCGTTTTCCGAGCCGCAGGCGCAGGCTCTTCGGCGTCGGCCTTCTTGGAGCGTCCCCCCGTTTTCCGAGCCGCGGGCGCGGGCGGAGCCTTGGCCTCCTCGGGTTCTTTCGAGCGCCCTCCCCTGCGCCGGGCCGCGGGCGCGGGCATATCCCGGCGGCGCGTCACGGGGTGCCCCCGCGAGCGATCGCGATGGCCTGCTCCATGCTCGAGCAATCGGCGATGCCCTGCCCGGCAATGTCGAGCGCAGTGCCGTGATCGGGCGAGGTCCGCACGAAGGGCAGGCCCAAGGTCATGTTCACGCCGTCGGTGAAGTGCACCAGCTTGAAGGGACCGAGCCCTTGGTCGTGATACATCGCGAGCACCGCGTCGTAGCGACCCCGATAGTGCGCGGGCAAGGCCGTGTCGGCCGGCACCGGGCCAAACACCTCGGCGAACTCGCAGGCCTCGGCCAAGGCCCGCACCGCCGGCTCGATGATCGTGGAGTCCTCGTCGCCGAGCAGTCCCCGCTCGCCCGCATGGGGATTGAGCCCGGCCACGGCCAGCCGCGGTCGCGCAAAGCCGAAGCGATCGCGCAGCGCCGTCGCGAGCAGCACGCCCGCGCGAACGATGCCCTCGGTGCTGAGCACCCGCGGCACCTCCCGTAGCGGCACGTGAATGGTGACCGGAACCACGCGCATCTTGGGGCCCACCATGAGCATGGCGACGTCGACGTTCCCGGCCCGGTGAGCGAGATACTCGGTGTGCCCCGGGAAATCGAAGCCGGCGTCGTTGCACGCTCGCTTGTCGATGGGCGCGGTGACCAGCGCACGGCCGGGCTGCTCGAGCACCAGGTCCACGCCGCGGGCCAACGCCGCGACCTGAGCCGCTCCCGGCTCGCGCTCCTGCACGGGCACGAGTCGCTCGCGAACTCGCGCCCAACCCGCCGCGGCCCACGGCTCGGGTAGACGCTCGGCCCACTGCTCCATGTGATGTGGAGTCGCAACGACGACGTCGTTGGGTTGGAGCAGCCCCTCGGCGGCGAGCCGCAGGATGAGCTCGGGTCCGATCCCTCGCGGATCCCCTTGCGTGAGCACCAGTGCCGTATCTGCGCTTGGTTCCATGGCGTGACGGGGGCGAGCATCCTACCATTGGCCTCGTCGTGCGAACCGGCCCCAGCGCGCCCGCCAACGTCCGTTCCCGCGTCATCTCGTGGTGGCGCGCCGCGGCGCTCGTCTCGATGGTAGGCGCCACCGCGGGTTGGGCACCGACCGAGCCCGCCGCGCCCGCGTCGTCGCGACCCAATCGCATCAACGTGCGCAACCAGATGCCGCCGCCGCGCGGGGCCACGCCCGCCGCCGACGCCAGCGCCATGCCCAGCATGCGGACGCCTCCGGTCGTGAGCACCGGATCACGAAGGCCCGGTGCCAAGCCGCGACCGACCACGAAGAACCTCGTCGGGTTCAGCCGCTCGCTGTGGTCTCCGCCCGTGGTCGATCGTCGGCGTCGCCATGCTCGGACCAAGCGCCCCTCCGACTTCGGCTCGACCCTGCGGATAGGAGAGCGCTTCCGCTTCGACGTGTCGTTCGCCGGCAACCCGGCCGGCCTCGCCGAGGCCGAGGTCGTGGCCGTCGAGCCCGATCCGCGTGGGCCCGTCCCCGCGGGTGCCCCCATGGTCCGCATCGAGGGCCACGCCCGCACCAGCGGCGTCGTGTCACTGCTGGCCACGGTGACCGACGACATGGTCACCTACGTCGACGCCACCACGGGTGCGGCCATCACCAGCCACAACGTGCTGCACTACTCGGGCATCGCCCCACGCAAGTACAAGCACCGCGACACCAAGCACGCCTACGAAGGGCGCGGCCAGGTTCGCATCGTCGACGCCAAAGACGACAAGATCAAAAAGAAGCTCGAGCGGGTGCCCAACGACACCTACGATCCGCTGTCGATCATGGCGTGGGTCCGCTCGCTTCGGCTCGAAAAGGGCGACAAGGCCAAGGCCCACGTCGTCGACGGGCTCACCCTCATGCGCGTGGAGATCGAGTCCTTCGGTCGTGACCGCCTCGATCCCATGCCGAGCATGGTGGCCGCGCTCGGCTTGGCGCCCGACGACGTCATCCGCATCGACGGCACCATCACGCGCGTCGATGAGCACGGCGCCGCAATTCCAGGCAAGAAGGCGTTCTCGATGCGGGCGTGGTTGTCCGCCGACGAGCGGCGGATCCCCTTGGTCATGGAGAGCGACCTGTGGGTCGGCGCGATCCGCCTGGTGCTGAGCGGCTACGACCCGCCAACCGCCCAAAACCCCTCGCCCTGACAAAACCTTCCTCGAAGTCGGCCCCGCGACCGCCCTTTCCCCCGCACAGAGCCGCCCATCCGGCCTGCCCGCGAGATCGCGCCGATCGCTCGAACAGTGCTCCCGCTCATTTTTCGGGCGAATGCCGCCGTTTTGGGCTCCTGGCCAAGAGCCGACCAGGGTACAATCCGCAGCGATCGCTGGTTGGCGCGCCCAATTCGCCACCGGCTCCCCCAGGTCGAATTTCAAGATGACGGAGCGCTACCGCCCACTGTTCAAGCTCGACGCCGGAGGCATGGCCGAGGTCTATGTCGCCGAAGCCGAGTCCATGGCGGGCTTCAAGAAGAAGGTCGCCATCAAGCGAATTCTTCCCAACCTCCTCAAGGACGAGCGCTTCGTTCGCATGTTCTTGGACGAGGCACGGCTCTCGCTCCATCTCAACCACGCCAACATCGTCAACGTCTTCGACATCGGGAAGAGCTCGTCGACGTATTTCATCGTCATGGAGTACGTCGAGGGGGTCAACCTCAAGGCGATCCTCCAAGATTTCGCCCGTCGGCGCATCTCGGTCCCCGTCCAGCTGACGGTCTGGATCCTCAACGAGATCCTCAAGGGCCTCGACTACGCCCACCGCCTCACCGACAACGACACCGGCGAGGTCCTCGGCATCGTCCACCGCGACATCTCCCCGCCCAACATCTTGGTGTCGTGGAACGGCGAGGTGAAGCTGACCGACTTCGGTCTGGCCAAGGCCTCGACCCAGCTCGAGTCCACCGATCCCGGCGTGGTCAAGGGCAAGTTCTCGTACCTGTCCCCCGAGGCTGCGAGCGGACTCGAGGTCGATGCCCGCGCGGACATCTTCGCCGTCGGCATCCTCGCCTACGAGATGCTCACCGGGCGGCGGCTATTCCTGGGTGAGTCCGACTACCAGACGGTGCAGCTGGTGCGTGCGGCCGAGGTCCCGCCCATCTCCGAGCAGAACCCCGACGTCGCCCCCGAGCTCGAGCGAATCATTCGCAAGTCGCTCGCTCGCGAGTCCAACGACCGCTACCAGACCGCCAACGATTTCGCCGACGACCTGCTCGCGTTCCTGTTCTCGCGCAGCCTCAAGGTCTCCGCCCGCGACGTCTCGCATGTCATCGGTGACCTGCGCAAGAAGACCAAGCCCAAGCAGGAGCCCAAGGCCAACGACTCGAACCTCATCCTCAAGCTCATCGAGGACGAGTTCGCCGACATCCGCTCGCTCGACGACGACGAAGAAGGGCCGCCCACCGGCTCGATGCCCCTGACCTCGCTGTCGGGCTATGACCCCTCGGCCCCGCTCGCGCTCGACGACTTCGGCGCGGGCGACGTCTCCCCTGCGCCCACGAGCCCGCGGGAGTCCGAGCCGACCCCCGTGCCCGCGCCCGGCTCCGCGCCGATGCACATGGATGGCGACGAGGATGCACCCGTGCCTCGCCCCACCGCGCACTCGGGCGGCATGAAGAGCCCGGCTCCCCGCTCCGGCGGAGGCATGGGCATGTGGGTCGTGCTGTTGCTGCTGCTCGCCGCGGGCGGCGGCGGTGCGTACTACTGGTTCGTCGTCCTCGGCAACTAGGCCTCGCTCGCCGAGCCGACGACCTCTGCCACGTCGCCGGGGGCAACGGCGCCCGGCTGTACGACGCGGGCGTTGATGCCTCGCAGGCGTCGAGCGGCGTGGTCGTCGTGGTTGATCCAGCGCAGGGCGTCCTCGCCGAAGCGGGTCTTGAACTTCAGGCAGCCGGTGTGGGGCTTGGCGGTGACCTCGACCACCGCCTCCCCCACGCGAATGCGGGTGCCAGGGGGCGCCGTGGCCACGTCGAGGTCGAGGTCGACCAGCAGGTTGTCGCCCGGCATGTGCAGCGGCTGGTCGTCGACCACCAGCTCGGCCGACCGCACGTCCATCAGGGTGAGCTGGCGTTCGATGCTGGGCTTCGAGCCGTCGATCCAGCGATCGCCGACCAAGCCTTGCTCCACCGTCAGTTGACCCTTCGCCAGCACCTCGTGCTCGCCCTTGCCGAGTCGGGCGACGACCAGTCGCACCGTGCCCCGCCTTCCGGTCCGCGGCGGCAGAGCCTGCCACCCGCGCTCGAGTTCGTCGAAGCTCCTCACGCCTCGGACCATAGCCGAGCCTCGCCGGCCGGTCATGCGACACCGAGATGCCTCGCCGCGGCGCGAGGGGCCGAGTAGACTCTCGCGTCTGATGAAGCCTCGCCCGTGGTTCTTGGTGCTGCTGTGGCTCGGCCTGTGGCTGTGGCCGGGCATCGGTCATGGTGCTTCCGCCACCCCCGGCGCCGAGGCCTCCGCCTCCTCCCTGCGCGTCGATCTCGTGACCGTCGGCCGCGGCACGGGCCTGTTCACCCGCGGAGGCCATACCGCGCTGGCGATCACCGAGACGCGCCCCGACGGGCGCGTCGTGGAGACCGTCTACAACTACGGCGACACCAACTTCGAAGACCCCCTGCTCGCGTGGCACTTCGTGGCGGGTGACATGGATTTTTTCGTGTCGGTGGCCGGTGATCTGTACGACGTCGCGGAACGATACGGGCTGCTTCAGGATCGCGACGTCGTCAAGCAACGGCTGGCGCTTTCGCAGGCGCAGGCGAAGACGCTCAGCGACATGCTGGAGCTCGAGATTCAGCCGGACAATCGCACGTATCGGTTCCACCACCTCGAGCACCTGTGCAGCACCGAGATCCGCGACCGCCTCGACACGCTCGTGGGAGGCGAGATCCAGCGGCAGCTCGCGGACACCGATCCCTGGACGGTCCGCGACATTCAGCACCACACCTTCAACGCGCACCCCGGCGGCACCTTGATCGGCGACCTGTTCTACGGACGGCGTCACGACCTGCCTATCGATCGCTACTACGCGCTGCTCATGCCCGAGCGCATGCGCGACGACCTGCAGACGGTCATGGTGCCCGACCCCGACGGTGGGGATGGCCTGGTGCCCTTCGCGGGCGAGCCCGAGGTCCTCGCCGCCCGTGGGGCTCCGCCCTGGTCCGACGATCAGAGCTCCGAGACCTGGGTCATCGCCATCGCATTGGCCGGGGTCGGCATCGTGGGCGGGTTCGTGCTGGCGCGACGCGGCACCGACTCCCCCCGCTCGAGCGCCGCGTGGCTCGTCGCCTGGTCGTTGCCCATCGGGCTGGGTGGGCTGGGGCTCGTGCTCCTGCCGCTCGTCTCCAGCGTGCCCGAGCTGCACGACAACGAGCTCGTCGTCAGCTGGCTCGTCACCGATCTCGCGCTGGTCCCCGTGGCGGTTCGATGGTGGCGTAAGGGTGTGACCGCACCCGCGTGGGTGTGGCGCTATGCCCAGGTCCGGTTGGTGGTGGTGACCCTCGCCGTCGCCGCGCGAGCGGGGGGAGTGTTCATCCAGCAGCCGTGGATCCTGCCCGTCGCGAGCCTGGGATGCTCACTGGGGCTGTGGTGGTTCGTTCGAAACCTCCGCGCGACCGCCCCGGATGCTCACCCCTAGTCGTGGTGTTCCCCACGAAAGCCGGCACACAACGTTGTCCGGCTGACGCTCTCGACGAGCCGTTGCCGCGATCCCGCACCGGCCGCCACGAGGCCTCACATCGAGGCCCGCAAACGCAGATCAGTGCGCGATCATCCCCGTGCTACGGTCCGCGCCATGCGAATCTTGCCCTTTGGTGGCTTTGTTGCACTAACTCTCCTCGTTGGCTGTGGTGACGACTCCAGCGGTGACACCGGTGCCGGCAGCACCAGCACGACCGACGCGGTGACCAGCTCCAGCGGCGGCGCCGCGGAGAGCTCCACCGGCTCGGCCGAGGGCGAATCGACCGCGGCCGACTCGACCGGCAGCGCCGACAGCAGCGGCGGCACAGACTCCACGGGCGAAGGCGCCGAGAGCTCGTCGGGCGTGATGGTCGACTTCGGCATGAGCAGCCCCGCGTTCGAGCCCGACGGTCCCTTCCCCGGCACCATGCACGTCGCTGGCGGCAACATGAGCCCCCAGCTCGACTGGGAGGGCGCCCCCGCCGACACGCAGAGCTTTGGCATCTTCTTCCACGACGAGACCATCTCGTTCAACCACTCGGCGATCTGGAACATCCCGGGCGACGCCGAGGGTGTGCCCGGGAACATCGAGCTCGAGGCCATGCCCGCCAGCGTCGCCGGGGCCGTGCAGTGCCAGAGCTGGATCGATGAGTTCGGCTACGGCGGCCCCGGCTCGCCCGCCAACTTCTACGTGTTCACGCTCTACGCCCTCGACATCGACGACCTGAGCGGCGAGATCGACCAGAACTCCTCGCTCGGCCAGGTGCGCACCGCCCTCGAGAACCACGCGATCGAGTCGGTCACGCTGCGCGGCCAGTCCGCTGGCCCCGGCTGATCCTCTTCGTCGAACCCCATAAAAAAAGAGCCGCTCCGAAGCATCGGAGCGGCTCTTTTCGTGGTGCCTACCGGGCGCGGGCTAGATGCACGCGCCGACCAGCGGACCCACGCACGCGTTCACCTGAGACAGCGTCGTCGAGCCGAAGGAGCCCGAGGGGAACACTGCGTCGTTGATGGTGAAGTCGGCCAGCTCCACCCCATCCGAGTCACGGGTGATGGTGATGTCGCTCTGCGTCTGCGTGTAGTCGATGGTGATGGTGTAGGACTGCCCCTCGACCCAGCCATCGGCCAAGCTGTCGCCCGGCGCGGCGAGCAGCGTGGAGTTGGCGGTGTCGGCGGGGCAATAGAAGTCCGCCCCGCTCAGCGCGGCGAAGTTCGGCCCCTCGATGCGCTTGACCACCACGCCCTCCGGCGTCGTGCACCCGAAGAAGCTCTGGGCGCCGTTCTTCCAGGCGAGCGAGTAGTAGTTCGACTCGTCCTGAGCACCCCAGATGAGGCCGACCCAGTCGTCGTCGCCCCCGTCGTTGGTGACCTCGACCGTGCCTTGGAGCTGCGTGTCCTCGAACACCACGTCCGAGCACAGGTGCAGGCCGAACTCGTTGTTGCCCAGCTCGCACGCCCGCGATCCGCCCATGTCGTACGTGATGGTCGCGGACGCTCCCGTACCGCTCGCGCCGTAGTTGGCGGTGAGCAACGTGCAGTTGTTCTGCAGATCGAAGGCCTCGGGCACGACCACCAGCGCGGTGTCCTGGGCCATGTTGAAGCCGTCGTCCACCGTCACCGTGTAGCTCTGGAAGCCGGCCGGCGACGCCTCGGTCACCGCCATGTTCGGAGCGGAGAGCGTGCCGTCGTCCGGCGTCCACGCGTAGGTGTAGGGGCCTCCGGTGCCGCCCGAGGCGGTGGCCTGCATCGTCACTGGACCAGCCACGAACTCGGAGCACGTCGGCGTGGTCTCGACCGAGAGCAGGTCGTTGCAGACCAGCGAACCGGCATCGCAGCCCGCCGACACGCAGTCCCCACCGATGAGGCAAGACTCGCCCGGATCGCAGGTCATGCCGCAGGCACCACCGCAGTCCAGATCCGTCTCATCGCCGTTTTGCAGGCCGTCATCGCACGCAGGCGGCTCGCACAGGTCGAGTTCGTTGCAGACCCCGGACTCACAGTCGAGCCCGTTGTCGCAGCCTTCGCCGTCCTCGCAGGGGTCACAGGTCGGGCCGCCGCAATCCACGTCCGTCTCGGCGCCGTTTTGCACGCCGTCGTCACAGGTCGGTGGCTCGCAGACGTTGCCCGCCGGGTCGCAGACCTCGGACATACAGTCCATGCCCGCCATGCACATCTCGCCGTCGTTGCAGGGCTGGCAGTCGGGACCGCCACAGTCCACGTCCGTCTCCGCACCGTTTTGGATCCCGTCGTCGCAGGTCGCCTCCTGGCACTCCTCGTCGAGGCAGACCATCGACTGACAATCGAAGATGGTGATGCAGGCCTCGCCCGTGTCGCAGGGGTCGCAGACCCCTCCGCCACAGTCGACGTCGGTCTCGAGCCCGTTCATGACCCCGTCGGTACACGACGGATCCTCGCAGACGCCGGCATTGCAGACCTCCGACTCGCAGTCGGCGTCGTCGTTGCACATCTCGCCGCCATCGCAGGGCA
This sequence comes from Myxococcota bacterium, assembly GCA_039028615.1. Lineage (GTDB taxonomy): Bacteria > Myxococcota_A > Polyangia > Nannocystales > Nannocystaceae > Paraliomyxa. Next base: position 149,648 of record JBCCHT010000028.1, read on the forward strand.
GACAATCGGGGCCGCCGCAATCGACGTCCGTCTCGTTGCCGTTCATCAGACCGTCGTTGCAGGTCGGGTCCTCGCACTCGCCCGCCGCCGGATCGCAGGTCTCGGACATGCAGTCGCTGTCCATCTCGCAATCTTCACCGTTGTCGCAGCCGTCGCAGTCCGGGCCGCCACAGTCCACGTCCGTCTCCAGGCCGTTGAGCAGCCCGTCGTCGCAGGTGGCCGGCGTGCACACGCCTGGCACGGGCGGCATGCCCATGCAGATGCCCGACTCGCAATCGGTGGGCTCGAGGCAGATCTCGGCGTCTTCACAGGGCTGACACTCCGGCCCGCCGCAGTCTACGTCCGTCTCCAGGCCGTTGATTTCACCATCGGCGCAGGTGGGCGGCACGCAGTTGCCGTCGTCGCACTCGCTCGACATGCAGTCCGTGTCGACCTCGCAGAGGCCCGGCTCGTCGCACGCCGGGCAGTCGGGGCCGCCGCAGTCTACGTCCGTCTCGTTGCCGTTCGGCGTGCCGTCGGTGCACGACGGCTCGTCGCAGGTCCCCGCCGCGGCGTCACACACGAAGTGCACGCAATCGACATGGACCTCGCAGCCCTCGCCGGGCTCACAGGTCGACCCACAGCTGCCGCCGCAGTCCTGGTCGGTCTCGTCCCCGTTCTGCACGCCGTCGTCGCAGGTCGGCGGCTCACACATGCCGGTCTCGGCGTTGCAGACCTGCGACTCGCAGTCCTCGGGGCCATCGCAGTCGTCGGCGGGCGGGCACGGGTCACACGAGCCGCCGCAATCCACGTCGGTCTCGTCCCCGTTTTGTATCCCGTCGTCACACGAGGATCCGTCGCAGGTACCGTCGTCGTTGCACTGCCCAGACTGGCAGTCTTCGCCGTCCTGACACCCGTCTCCGTCCGGGCATGGTTCACACGAGCCGCCGCAGTCCACGTCGGTCTCGTCCCCGTTTTCGAACCCGTCGGTGCACGTCGGGTCGGTGCAGGTCATGCCGTCGCCGCACCACTCGGTCTGGCAGTCCTCGTTGCTCTCGCACCCCTGGCCGCTGCCGCACTGCTCGTCGCACGAGCCGCCGCAGTCCACGTCGGTCTCGTCCCCGTCTTGGACGCCGTTGGAGCAGCTGCCCCCGCCCCCGGAGGAGTCGGCCGCCGTATCGGCCGCGGTGGCGCCGTCGTCGTCCGTGCCCCCGCCCGTGACGACGGGGCACCCCGCATCCGCGGTCTGCAGCAGGCCGTCGTCGAAGCAGTTGTTGGCACAACCCGGCAAGAAGATCAGGCCGAAGGTCCCGGCCGCTATGGTCAATGTCTTGGTGTTCATCTCGTCCCCCCCAGTCCTCAACGCTCGAGCAACTTGAACTCGATGCGGCGGTTCTTGGCCCGCCCCTTCTTGGACTTGTTGCTCTGCCTCGGCTCCGTCTCACCGGCCCCACGCGTCTTGAATCGAGACGCCTCGAGCCCTGCCGCCACGAAGTAGTCGCGCACCGCGTTCGCGCGATCCTCGGACAGCTGGCGGTTGTACTCGTCGTTGCCGCGATCGTCGGTGTGCCCGACGATCTCGAGCCGCACGTTCGGGTACTCGGCCAGCACCTTCACGGCGCGATCCAGCAGCGGCTGCGACTTCTTGCGAATCGTCGCCTTGGCAGTGTCGAAGTAGATGCCCTCGATGACCCCGCTGAACTTCTCGACCGCCTTGGGCACCTCGTCCGGGCAGCCGTCTTCGTCGTCGAAGCCGTTGCTCGTCTCCGGCTCCTCGACGCACTCGTCGTCCGGATCCAAGATCCCGTCCCCGTCCGTATCGGGAATCGGGCAGCCGTTGTAGGCCTCGACGCCCGGCACATCCACGCACTCGTCGTCCGGATCCAAGATCCCGTCCCCGTCCGTGTCGGGAACGGGGCAGCCCTCGAACTCCTCCACGCCCGGCACGTCGACGCACTTGTCGTCGGGATCCAGGATCCCGTCTCCGTCCGTGTCGGGGATGGGGCAGCCGTCGTACTCCGGTACGCCCGGCGTCTCGACGCACTCGTCGTCTGGATCCAAGATCCCGTCCCCGTCCGTATCCAGCGGGCCCTTCTTCGGCTCCGCGTTCTTGCGGCCGAGCACCAGGCTCAGGCCCAGCAGGACCTCGGGCGAGTGCACCACGCTCTCGCCCACGCCCCGCCGCGCCGTCATGTTGTCGCGCACGTCCAGACGCAGCGACGAGTAGCGGCTCATGTAGATCTTCAGGCCACCACCGAAGTGAAAGCCCAGGTCGATGTCGTTGCCGACCGCGTCGCGCTCACTGGCCACCCCCAGTCCCGACGCGCCCGCGAGCACGAACGGCGTCACGCTCCACTTGGGGAGCTGCAAGATGACGTGACCCCGCGCGCCGTAGACCAGCGCGTTCTGGCCACCTTGGGTCTGCGTGGGCAGGACCGCGCCTTCGGCCTCGAGCCCGAGAATCCGCAAGACGTTGTATCCGACCCGTAGACCGCCCTCTGGGGCCCACGAGCGCAGGGGCTGAAAGCCCTGGTCGACCAGCGTCAGGTCCGATTCGAATAGCTCGACGCGAGAGTGCGGAAACAAGACGCCGCCGAAGACACCCAGCTCCCAGGTGTTGCGCTCGGGCGCCCAGCGATGGATCCACTTCTGATCCTTGCGCTTGTTCTTCTTGGCGCGCTTCTTCTTCTTCTTCTCACCCCCGTCGGCCTCCGCCGAACCGGTGGCTTCGGTGGAATCACCACCGACCGAAATCTCTCCTGCTGCACCCGCGCCTGGCCCCGCCAGGGCCAGGGCTGAACCAACGATCCAACTGATCCCCATCGACAATGTCCCTCCGCCGTGTGTGTTCAGCAAGAGTCGTTCCAACCGGCCGGTCGGCGGAGAACGAGATTCGCTCAGTGTTCCATCACACGTGCCAACGCCGTGGGCGGGGCATTGCGCCCCGCCGCGGCTTTTTACTAGGGACGGTGGCTCAGGCCCAGGTGCGCGAGGCGTGGAGGGCCAGGCCGGAGGCGATCGACATCAGCTCGTCACCCCCTCGCAGCTTGTCCGCCCCGAAGCGCGTCTCGAACTCGCGGCGAACGACGGGGACGAATGCGGTCCCGCCCGTCATGAACACACGATCGACCTCCGCCGCGGTCACGCCCGCTTTGGCCAGGGTGTCGTCGAGGGCCCCCGCGATGCGAGCGACATGGTCGGCGATCCACGCCTCGAACTGGCTGCGCTCCACGGGCGCCTCCACCTTCACCGGGCCGTCCTCGTAGTGAAAGGTGCCCTCGGCCGCGGACGACAGCGAGATCTTGAGGCGCTCGACCGCCTTGTGCAGGTGAAAGCCCTGGTTGTTGTCGATGACGTGGATGAGCGCGCCGATGGCCTCTGGCTGGCGCGCGAAACGATGCAGCCGGTCGAGCTCGGCTCGGGTGCGCTTGCCTTTGAGAAACGACAGATGATGCCAGCGGGAGAGCTTGTAGTAGTACGAGTTGGGGATGGCCAGCTCTCGGCCCATCTCCACGTAGGTCGAGCCGCGCCCCAGCTGCGGGCAGACCAGGTGCTCGATGATGGCGGCATCCAGGTCGTCGCCCGCCACCGCCACGCCACCGGTCGCAACGATGTCTCCCACGCGCTCGGTCTGCTGGTGGCGCTGCGGGCCCAGTCGCATCAGGCAAAAATCGCTGGTACCACCGCCGAAGTCGGCCACCAGCGCCAGTTCGGGCGCCTCGAGGGTTTTTTCGTAGTGATACGCGGCCGCGATGGGCTCGAGTTCGAAGAGCACCTCCTCGAACCCGGCCTTGGTCGCCGCGGTGGCCAGGCGCTGCTGGGCTTCCTCGTTGGCCTCGTCGGTGTCGGCACCCGCGAAGCACACCGGGCGCCCCAGCATCGCGTGCCGAACCTCGACGCCCCGCTGCTCGCTCAGGCACTGCCGTAGCCGGAAGAAGAACAGGGTCAGCATGTCGTCGAGGGTGACGCCGTGGTGACCTATCTGCGTGCGCCCCAGCGACAAAGTGGTGAGGTGCGTCTTGAACGACTGCACCAGCCGCCCCTCCCCCATCGCCTCGAGGTAGGCCTCGATGGCCCCCACCCCGGCGTGGAATTGGATGGGCAGCCGGACCTCCTGCTCGTCGGGATCGAAAAAGAGCAGGGTCCGGTAGCTCTGGGTCAGCGCGCCCAGCAGGGTGAACTCCAAGAAGCTCACCTGCCCGGTCGCGTCCGCCAGCGCGAGCGCGGAGTTGGAGGTGCCGAAGTCGATACCGACGCAAGGAGTGCGGGGCTGCCCCATGAAGCGACACAGACTACACGGGGTTGGGCGAGAGTCCAGGCGCAACGAGGGCCCGACCGAAGTCGAGCCCTGCGAGCGAGCTCAATCGGTACGAGGGCGACTCAGATGCACTGCGCCGCGCAGCCAGCCGAGCACATGACCAGCATGGTGATCAGCTCGTTTTCGGCGGCGTCGCACTCCGTCGTGCAGGCCTCGACCCCGGCCACGCCGGGCATCGTCTCGACGCAGGCCTGGAAGCACTGACACTCGCCGGACTCGTCGGCGTCGCAGGCCTCGAGCTGCGGGCAGCAGCTCTCCTTGACGCAGGTCGCACACTCGTCGTCCGAGGCCTCGGGGTCACAGGCGCCCGCCGCCTCGGTGTCGTTGGCGGTCTCGTCGCCCGGGTCGGTGGTGGCGACGTCGGTGGTCGCCGCGTCGGTGGTCGCCTCGGTCGTGGCCGACTCCGTGGTGGCGGCCTCGGTAGCCCCGGCTTCCGTGGTCGCGGCCTCGGTGGTCGCGTTGCCGTCGGAGTCCCCCGTGCTGCTGTCGTCACCGCAGGCGGTGGTCGCGAGAAGGAGGCCGAGCGTGAAGGTCGAGACGAGTCGTTTCATGAAAGCGCGTTCCGTAGTCGAGGCGCGGGATGGTGCCACGGAGCCGGAAGTCACAGCAATGCCGGCTCGGGCCCCGCTGCGGCCCATGTCACGGCCCCGCGCAAACTCTCGCGCACCGTTTTGATTCAATCGTTGGGAACGCCGGGTTTTGGGGCCAGCCGATGTGGTATCGCAAACCCAGCGTGTTCTCCCTGCCCGGATCGATGGCGCGACTCGCCGCCATGAACGTGGACCCGATGATGCCGGTCATCGTGGGGGCGGCGTTCTGCATCCTCGTCGTCGGGCTCGCCCTGCGCCGCGTCGGCCAGCCCCAGGTGGTCGCGTACCTCATCACCGGAGTCCTGCTCGGACCGCACGTGCTCGAGGTGTTCACCGACCAGGTCGCCATCGCGCGCGTCGGCGACTTCGGGGTGCTGCTGCTGTTGTTCTTCCTGGGCATGGAGGTCTGCGTCGACGAACTGGTCCGGGGCTGGCGGGTCGCGATCATCGGCACCGCCTTGCAGGTCTTCGGCAGCGTGGCGCTGTGCTTCGCCATCGGCACCCTCATGGGTTGGCCCGTGGCGCGCATCGTGCTGCTCGGCTTCGTCGTCAGCCTCAGCAGCACGGCCGTGGTCGTCTCGGTCCTGCACGCGCGAGAAGAACTCCACGAGCAAGTGGGCCGAGATGCGCTGTCGGTGCTGCTCGTGCAGGACGTCGCCATCGCGCCCATGCTGATCGTGGTGGGCCTGCTCTCGGGCGGCCCCGTCGACAAGACCACGCTCATGCTCCAGGTGAGCGGCGGCGCCGTCATCATCGTCCTCGTCGCCATCGTGGTGAAGAAGCGGACGATCCACCTGCCCTTCGCCAAGCTGCTCGAGGCCGATCACGAGCTGCAGGTCTTCGCCGCCGGGCTGTTGTGCCTCGGCTTGTCGCTGGCGACCGGCTCGATGGGGCTGTCGTCGGCCCTGGGCGCGTTCGTGGCCGGCTTGCTCGTGGGCTCCGCCCCGGAGACGGACTGGGTGCACCACGTGCTCGAGCCCTTCCGGGTGCTGCTGCTGGCGCTGTTCTTCGTGTCGATCGGCTTGTTGGTCGACCTGACCTTCATCGCCGAGTACTGGAAGGTCGTCGGCTTTCTCGTGGTCGGCACGCTGACCACCAACACCCTGCTCAACGGACTCATCCTCAAGGTCCTGGGGCGCACGTGGAGCCACTCGATCTACACGGGCGCGGTGCTGTCCCAGATCGGCGAGCTGAGCTTCGTGCTGGCTGCGGTGGGCAAGGGCATGGGCATCATCGACGACTTCGCCTACGGGCTGGCCATCGCAACCATCGCCTCCACGCTGCTGCTGAGCCCGGCGTGGACCGGCGCCTTGCGAGCGGTGTCTAGGTTTTCCCGTGAGTCAGAATGAACCGAGACACCGCGCTGTCGGCCCGGCCGAGCTCGTGGACGACTTGGTAGTGATTGAGTGACGGGCACGCGAGGTACTCGAAGGCCGCGTTGTCCCGGTTGTCCTCGTGGAGGCGACGCGATTGCTCGATGAAGAACTCGGTCTCGCCCGCGCCCACGGCCAGCATGGTCGGGCACGTCACCACGCCGAGGTCGAGCCGGGCGGGGCTGTGGAGCGCGACGTCCGATTCGGTCAGCTGCAGGACCTCGTCGAGGTAGCTGCCGCGGATGGGCTCGAGGTCGAAGATCCCGCTGAGGCTGCACAGAGCTCGAATCGACGGTCGCAGGGCCTCGTTGCGCAGATAGGCCATGAGCGCGAGGTGACCGCCCGCCGAGTGGCCAGCAATCGTGAGGGCGCTCGGGTCGGCGCCGAAGCGGGGCCCTTCGCGGCCGATCCAGCGCAGGGCCTCGTCGATGTCTCCGACCAGGTCCTCCATGGTCACCGCGGGGATCAACCGGTAGTTGAGCACGAAGACCGCGAAACCGGCTTCGACGAAGGGCTCGGCCGTGAACCGATAGCTGCGCTTGTCCAACGCCCGCCAGTACCCGCCGTGGATGAACACCAAGACCGGGGCGCCCGAGGCCTGCGCGGGAAACACGTCCATGCGTTGCAGCGACGCCGGGCCGTACGCCTCATCGAGCGCGCAGGGGACCTGCGCCACGACGCGCGCGCTGTGCTGCTCGTTGATGTCGAGGAAGCGCTGGAAGTCCGGGTGACGGGCGCGAAGATCGAGCTGCTCGCGGGCGAGTTTCATCGGTCGGCCTGATGCGGCCGTACCGTAGCACCGCTACCGCACGCAGACGTCGTCTTCGAAGCTCCCGCACGCACACTCGGCGACCGGGAAGAACACGCCCGAGTCGTGGTCGCACCACTGACACTGGCCCCCGCCCGGGCTGCGGCAGGTCGCGCAGTCGATGCAGTGGAAGCTGCCGAAGTTCGTCGCGTCGGCGCTGGCCGAGTTGCCGCAGTACGCGGTCCAGCAACCCGTGGTCGGGTTGAGCCCGGTCGCGTCGCACTGGTGCGGCACCCCCACCGGGACCTCGCAGCCGTTGGCCGCGTTGCCGTCGCAGTCCTCCCACGGGGCCTGGCACTGAATCTGGCAGCTGCCGCTCACGCACGCGCCGTCGGCATGGTCGGCGCCCGCACAGGTATCCCCGCAGGCGGAGCAGTTGGAGTTGCTGCCCAGCGTGACCTCGCAGCCGTCGCTCATGTCGCCGTTGCAGTCCTCGAAACCGTCGAGGCACTCCATGCCCGTGCAGGCTCCGTCGACGCAGGTGCCGGGCTCGGTGTTGTCCGCGGTGCACTCGAGCGGGGTGCCGACGCAGACCCCGGCGCCGTCGCAGGCGTCGACGTCCGTGCACGGATCGCCGTCGTTGCAGCTCGACCCGGCCATCGACGGGAAGTGCTGGCACATGCCCGCTTGGCAGATGCCTTGCTGCTCGAGGCAGAAGCCCGGCGGCAGCATGCAGTCGGCGTCCGCCTGGCACGTGCCCAGATCGGGCAGCATGGGCGGACCGTCGTCCGAGCCCTCGCCGGACCCGTCCGCCGGACCATCGCTGGTCAACGGCGGGTTGGTGGACGTGGTGGTGGTGGAGGTCATGGCCTCCCCCGAGGAGCCCAAGCCCTCGAACGCGGGACCGGTCAGGTCGGGGTCGTCTCCGGTCGCGCAGCCCCCCAGACCCCCGACCAGCAGCAACGCCGCCATCGCTCCTCGTGCTCCTGCCGTGCGTCCCACCTCCACGGAGCCATGGTACCGCAAACCCATCGGCACGGTGACGTATCCTGCCGTCGACGATGAGCTACCCCGCCCCGTTCTACGCCGCCCTGCATCGCGGCACCCCCGGCGACCTCGCCCACTACCGACGGCTGTGCAAAGGCGCGTCGTCCGTGCTCGAGCTGGGCTGCGGTTATGGCCGAGTCGTAACGTCGTTGGCCGCCCCGAACCGAACGATCGTTGGGGTCGAGCCCGACGAACAGATGTTGGGTCTCGCTCGCGACGCCGTCGCCGGACTGCCCGAAGAAGACCGCTCCGGGGTCACCCTCATCGCCGGCGACATGCGAACCCTCGACCTGGGTCGCCGCTTCGATCGCGTGCTCGTCCCCTTCGGTGGCCTCTATTGCATGCTCGACGATCGCGATCTCGATGCCGCGCTAGCCACCGTGGCGCGACACCTGGCGCCCGGGGGCACCGCGGGCTTCGACGTGTATCGAGCCGATGACTTCCACGCCCACGCCGAGCCCGACGACGTGCCCGACGACGCTCATACCCCGCTGGCCCGGGTCACCGTCGACGGCACCGACTACGAGGTGCTCGAGCGCAGCACCTGGGACAAGCCAGCGCAGCGCATCGATGCCTCGTACCTCTACGTCGACGAAGTCGGGCGAACGATCCGCGGCGTCATCGAGCAGCGCTACCTGCTGCAGCCCCAGCTCGAGGCGGCGTTGCAGCGCGCCGGGCTCGAGCTGGTCGAGCAGCGCCGCGACTTCGGGTCGCCCCCCGAAGACGAGGACGACGACGAGGGCCTGATCATCGCCACCGTGCGAGCGATGGGCGATTCGTAGAACAAAAAGTGGTCGGTGAGACGGTCGAGTGGGGTCGTAAGCCGGGTCTTGTCCCCGGTTCGATTGCTCTTGCCGGGTGATGATCATTCCTCTGTGCGGCACTACCCGAGACGGGGCGGGCTACCCCTGCCCGTCGTCCTCGAGAGAACTCCGGGTATGTCCCTGCTCGGCCTTGCTCCGGGTGGGGTTTACCGTGCGACCCCTGTCGCCAGGAATCCGGTGCGCTCTTACCGCACCCTTTCACCCTTACCCCCGTAAACGGAGGCGGTTTGCTTTCTGTGGCACTTTCCTTCAGGTCACCCTGACTGACCTGCGTCAGCACCCTGCCCTGTGGAGCCCGGACTTTCCTCGACGGACCGGCGAAACCCGAAAGCTCCTCCAACCGCCGCGATCATCTTGTCCCCCTCGGCCGTCTCACCTCCCGGCCGGGGTCTAGCACCAAGGGCGGTCCCAAAACAACGGGCTTCCGTCGAGCCTCGGCGGGTCGCTTGTTCGGCCTCGATCGGCTGCCTATGCTCGACCGACGATGTCCCGCCGCAGGGCAACGAGCCGGGTCACGGCGTGGGGAGCCGGGCTCGCGCTCGTGGCGGCCTGCGCCCTGCCCCGCCCCGGCTGGTCCGCGACCGTGGCTCCGCCGACCTCCGCCCTCGAGCAGGCGCGGGCGCAGCTGCAGCAGGACGATCCCCTCGCCGCCATCGCGACCCTCGAGGGCGGCCTGGCCGAGCTCGGCCCCCAGGCGCTGCGGCGGGAGCCCGACGACCGGGCCCTGCTGCTGCTCGAGCTGTCGACCGCGCTCGAACGAGCCCACGACCAGCAGGGTGACCCCGCGCACCTGCAGCGCGCCCGGGACCGTCTCCAGCAGTTGCTGGAAGAGAGCGAGATCCACGGCTACGCCGCGCCCCTGGTCGACCGGGCCCTCGCGGAACGGGACCGCATGGAGGAACGCCTGCTCGCCGTGCCGGGCCCCGACACGGTATCGTCCCGTCCCCTGGCTCGCCCCGCTCGATCGACCCCGGCCAACCCCGGCCGCGGGTGGATGATCGCTGGCGGCACCACGATGGGCGTCGGCGTCGGCGTGTCGAGCCTCGCGTTCGTGGGCGTGGCCATGAGCAGCCGAGCCGACTCGGCCGTGGCCCGAACCACCGTGCCGTCGACCGAGGCGCAGCGCATCGATGCCATCGAGCAAGGTCAGCGCGGCAACCGGTTCGCGATCGCGGGCACCGTCGCCGCGACGGCCCTCGTCGTGGCCGGCCTCGGTGTGCTGCTGTGGGGCGTTCGAGTGCGGCGCCGTGCCGCACCAGAGCCCGCGGCTCGCCCCCTCGTCCGCGCGTCCTTTCCTGGGGGTCTTTGGTGGTGAGCGCCCGCATCGCGCTGCTGTCGGTGGTCCTGGGCGCGGGCTCGAGTTGCTACGCCGCGTCCACGGTCGAAGGCCTGCCCTGCTCGAGCGACGCATCCTGCGGCTCGGAGCACGTATGCGTGCTCGGTTACTGCCGCGCCGACATCGACGACGCCTTGGCCGGCTGCGGCGACGGCATCATGGTGCAGGGCGAGCTGTGCTACCCGCTCAGCGGCCGCGTCGAGCTGATGGTGGGCGATGCTCCGCTCAACGACGTCGCCTGGGCCGACCTCGACGGCGATGGGCTCGTCGACATCACCACCGTCAGCGACGTCGCCACCGTGCTGCACGGCAACGTCGACGGCGGCTTCAGTCCTCGTCTGCTCGAAGCCGAGCTCACGGCGGCCAACCTCGCCACGCTCGAGCTCCCGCCCGTGCCCGACGACCTGCTCGTCCCCATCGACATTCACCGGGTCGCGGTCGCCGACCTCGTGGGCTCGTCCTTCCCCGACTTTGCCTTCGTCGCCCGGATCGGGGTCGACGTCCCCGAGCAGCTGCAGCAGTACCAGGCGATCATCGAGGCGCCGCTGTGGGTCGTGGAAAACGACGGAGAGACGCTCATCCCGCCGCAGCCGGTCTTGGCCACCGCGGGGCTGGATCTGGGCGCGCAAACCTTGCCTCCCCATGGGCTTCGCGTCGGGGACTTCGACGGCGACACGCGCAGCGATCTACTCGTCGCTACGCAGGACGACGAGGGCGCCGTGCACCATCAATGGATTCGCGTCGACCAGGGGCAGTTCTCCGAGCCCATCGCGCTCCCCCTGCCTCCGACCGAGACCGCAGCCGAGAGCGCCGACATCGACGGCGACGGTCGCAGCGACCTGCTCGTGCTCCACCCGGCCGGCAACGAGCTGTGGTGGATGCTCGGCCCCCTCGATGCGCCCAAGCCCGAGCGACTGTCGCTGTCGGACGCCCCCATCGCGATGCACATCGGTGCGATCGACGACGCACCCGGGCTCGACGTCGCCGTGCTGCTACCGCAAGGGCGCCAGCTGTGGTCGTGGCGGAGCGGCGAGTGGGAACTCGTGGCCGAGCGCGACGCGGGGGCGGCCGTCGACATCGCGGCCGGGGATCTCGATGGCGATGGCTTCGTCGATCTGCTCACCGCGTCCTCCGAGGGCATCGACATCCTCGCCGGCTTTCCCGGCCCGCAGCTCGGCGCCAGCGTGCTGTTCGTCAGCGAGGGCGCAGCGCAGATCGAAGCCCGCCGCCTCGACGGCGACGACGCCCCCGAGCTGGTGCTCAGCCGCCCCGAGGGCGTCACCGTGCGATTCGCGGCCCCCTGAGCCCCTTGTGCGGTCCTCGGGCTCCCGCCCTGGGTCTCGGTCGACGTCGATGGTATGAGCCGGCCGAGACCATGCTGCTGCTCGAGCGAGGACACTGGTGGAAGCAGATCTTCACCCTCCGAGGGACCACGATCGCACGGATCTGGCCCCGGCTCACCCTGGTGACCTTGGTCGCCACCGGGGAGACGCTCTATCACCACTACTCCCCCGAGCCGATGTTCGGCCTCAGCCCGATCCCGTTCTCGCTCATCGCGGTGGCCCTCGGCATCTTCCTCGGCTTCCGCAACAACACCAGCTACGACCGCTTCTGGGAGGGTCGCAAGCTGTGGGGTCGGCTGGTCAATACCACCCGCAGCACCGCGCGTCAGATCCAGATGATGATCGGTCCGCACCAAGAGGCCCCGGGCGTCACCCCCGAGCAGGCCGAGCTGCATCGAAAGCTCGTGTACCGGCTCATCGCCTACGTTCACGCCCTGCGCTTGCACCTGCGCGACACCGATGACCTCGACGAGCTGAAGGGTCTGCTGCCCGACGAGGAGCGCCTGGCCTTGCGGGGTCAGCTCAATCGCCCCCTGGCCATCCTGCGCGAGCTCGGGGCCGAGATCCGCGACGAGTGGCGCCGCGACCGAGTGCACCCCATGCACCTGCCCGCCCTCGAGGCCAGCCTCACCACGCTGACCGACATCCAAGGCGCCTGCGAGCGGATCAAGAGCACCCCGATCCCCAGCTCGTACACCGTGCTCATCCACCGGATCGTCGCGGTCTACACCTTCGCCCTGCCCTTCGGGATCGTGGAGTCGATCGGTGCCGCCACCCCCGTGGTCGTCGCGATCATCGGCTACGCCTTCTTCGGTCTCGACGCCGTGGGCGAGGAGATCGAGGAGCCCTTCGGCAAGGACATCAACGACCTTCCGTTGTCGACGCTGTCGCGCATGATCGAGATCAACCTGCGCCAGACCCTCGGCGAGACCGACGTTCCCGAAGTTCTCAAACCCGTCGACGGCGTCTTGAGCTGAGTAGAACAGGTCGTCCAGCCTACGCACCCCGCGGCTGACCCCGTGCCCGCTCGGCGGCCCAGCGCGGTATCGTAGGGCATGCGGGTTCGTCTGGGGTTGGTCTGTCTGTGGCTCGTGCCCGCGTGTGGGGACGACGGGGAACGCAGCGAGACCGCCTGGGAGCTGCCGGGCAGCAGCACGGGCTTCGATGCGCCCGGCACCACCGCCCTCGACCCGGACACGGGCGGTATGGGCACGGGCACGGGCGACACCGGAGACGACGAGGGGCTCGACGAGTCCTCGTCCGGCGGCGAGAGCTTCGACTGCACACCCGCATGGACCTCGACCTTCGTCGGCTCGCCCTGTGCCGCCGACTCCGACTGCAGCTACGACGGCGGCTTCTGCCTGCTCGAGGACGACGGCTTCCCCTGCGGCACCTGCTCGCAATCCTGCGAAGACCTGTGCCCCGACCTCGAAGGCGCCCCGACCACCTTCTGCGTGGACGGGGACTCGCTGATGGTCGACAGCGGCGGGCACTGCCTGTCGCAATGCGACCCGCCGCTACTGGGGGGCAACGGGTGCCGCGACGGCTACGTCTGCAGCCCGATGAGTCGCTACATGCAGCCCAAGGTCACGGCCGGGGTCTGCGTACCCGAGCCCTTCGGCGGTGAGGGGGCCACGGCGTGCCAGCAGATGTTGCTCGACCTGGGGGCGGTGTTCGTGCCCGTGGATCACGAGCCGGAGAGCCCGGATGGGCATCCCGATCTGCTGTGCGAGATCGAGGACCCGGTGTTGCTGTACAGCCCGATCGGGGATGTGTCGATCCGGTACATCGCGTCGGCCGAGGAGGCGCCCGTGTTCATGGGGTGCAATGCGGCGGTGTCGGTGGTGGGGAGTGCGGCGGTGGCCGGGAGCTTGGGGGCGACGGAGCTGCTGCACATCGGGACGTACAACTGCCGGACGATTTCGGGGACGAGTACGCTGTCGCAGCATGGGTATGCGAATGCGATCGACATCGGGGGGTTCACGTTGGAGGACGGGACGGAGATCACGGTGTTCGATGATTGGGAGGATGGGAATCCGAGTCCGCAGACGGAGTATGGGCAGTGGTTGCGGGAGTTTACGGATCAGGTTTGGGCGATGGGGTTGTGGAACATCATCCTGACGCCGGAGTACAACGCGGCGCATGATGACCATTTTCATATTGATCTGACGCCGGGGGGGAACACGTACGACTGACGGGGTTGGGCTTCGTGGCGGTGGAGTTTGTTTTGAGGTCGGGCGGGGGGTTTGAGCTTCGTTGGGGGCGCCTGTTCGCGGGAGTCGGGGTTCCGTCCGTGCTCAAACAGTGGTTTCGCGCCTAGCCTCAGCGTACCTACGCGCTCGCATCGGTGGACTCCGATTGGTTGTGGGGAGGCTGCTACCAAAACTGCGCGCGCACGGAACCCCGACCCCCACGAGCGGCGCGTCTTTGCTCGAAGCTTCCCGGGGGTTTCGGAGTTGCGGTTTGGCTTGGGCGAGCGGAACGCTTCGAGAGCCGAACGCAGCAGCATGCCGCGGTGGGGCGGCGCCGACCATCAACTGTCCCTTGGGATCGGGCGCCATTGGTCCGCGTGAAGCGGGAGCCGCTCGTCGAGGCGAACAGGCGACCTGCCACACCGGCACGCCAAACTGGCCGCCGACCCGAGCGCCCGAGCTGAATCGACTCGCGGCTGCCCCCACGAAGCTCAACGATCGGGCGGTGCTTTGGCTTCGACGCGGACTTCGATTTCTTCGTCGCCGAAGTCGCCCTGCACGTGCTTGATGTCGATCCTGGCGTGGGCGGGGTCGAAGCCTTGGGCGAGGAGTTCGGCGAGGATTTGGCGCTCGGCTGCTTCGACGCCGTCGCGATCGAGGGTGAGGTCGAGGAGGTTTCGAGACAGCTTGCCGCCGAGGGTTCCGTGGACGGTACCCGATAGGGGGACCTCTTGGATTTCGGCTTCGGCCAAGGCGGGGAACTCGTCTTGGAGTTCTTGCCAGCCCTCTTCCACATTGGCCTCGCCCCCGAAGGCGAAGAGCTGGAGGCGGACTTCTTCGTGGACGTCGACCTCGCCGTCGGGTCCGGTGCGCTCTTCGATGGCGCGCGACATGTGGATCTCGACGCGCTCGGCCGCGAACTCGTCGCGGAGGTAGCGGGCGATGGCCTCGGGGTCGACGTCGTCCATGTGCTCGGCGTCCACGGAGATCTCGAGGCCGTGGCCGAGGCTCATGGGGTACTCGGCCGGCAGGGCGCAGGCTCCCACGGCGGTGGCGAGGGTGAGGCCGCCGGCGATGGCGATGCGGGGCAGCCAGCGCTTGCGCTGTTTGGCGGGCTCGCGACCGGGGGCGCGCTCGAAGGCGGCCATGAAGGCATCCTCGTGCGCACGCTGGTGCTCGGCCTGCCCAGGCGCGGGGCGGCGATACCAAGACTTCAGTCGGGCGATGAGATCAGATCGCATAGCCAGCGGCCTTGTCGTTGGAGGAATCGCGAAGCTTGGCTCGCAGGTCGCGGAGGGTTCGGGAGAAGCGTTGTTTGACGGCGGCCTCGGACAGCTCCATGAGCTCGGCGATCTCGCGCAGGCGCAGGCCCTCGGCAAAGCGCAGGGAGAACATCTCGCGGACTTCGGGGGAGTAGCCGGCCAACATGACGCGCAGCTCGGCGTCGCGCTCGTCGTCTTCGAGGGCCTTGGCCGGATCGAGCGCGGCGTCGGCCAAGCGCTCGACGGCATCGGCATCGCCGGCCGCCTTGTGCACGCGGTAGTGATCGATGACGGCGTTGCGGGCGATGCTCAGCACCCACGCCCGCACGTGGCCCCGCCGCGGGTCGAAGCGTGGCAGGTGCTCGACGACGCGCTCGAAGACGCGGGCGACCAGGTCTTCGACGTCGGCCTCGGTGTGAATCCGTCGCGACACGTAGCTCCACACGAGCGGATGCATTGCTCGGTAGAGCTTGCGAAAGGCCGTGGCGTCGCCCGCCGCGGCCGCTTGGGCGAGGCGGGATAGGCGCACGGCGGTGAAGGTTCCGCGCAGCGACATCGCTCGACCCTCGGCTACGAACCCCGCACGGTTTGGTGACACACCTCGTCGGCCAAATCGAACACGTGGGCATCGTCGTCGCGAGTCGCCCCCAGACCTTGCAGCGCCTCGGCCAAACGAATGACGTACTCGTCGTTGGGGCCGCTGGGTCCCTCGCTCCGACGAACCTGCGCCGCGATCTCGGGGATCGGGGCCGGCCCCGCGAAGTTGGGGTTGTCCTCGGTGGCCAGGTACATGACGACGTCGGGACGCTCGGTGCCGTCGGGAAAAACGACGGTGGTGCTGACGCGCCGATAGCCGCCCTTTTCACGGTGATCGAGCCGCGCGAGCACGGACTCGACCGCATCGGGAGCCACCCGATACGCCATGCCCCAGCAGCGCGCGTCGGCGACGGGCACGAGCGTCACCACCCGCCCGGGGCTACCCGGCACGCCGCGGTGATCGGTCGAGGCCTGCCAGAACCGACGCGCCCATCCATGGATCCAGCCGGCCTTGCGCTCGACGAAGGGAAACGCCGGGCGCCAGACCAACGAGCCGTAGCCAAAGATCCACAGGTCGTCGTCGGGGGAGGTCATGGGCCTCGTCAACCCTTTGATATCACTGAATTCTCGGCCGCCCAAGCCCCCGGCGGCAACGGCTCCGTCCGACGGCGACGCCCAAAGTATCCCTCCAGAGACAGCGCGCAGGGCGTACCATGCAATCCTACTGAAGGACGGGCCACACTGTGGCCATGGATAGTTAGGTATGTCGGTTATCACTCCCGTTGCTCTGAGCTCCGCCCTGATGACCCTGGCCGCGGCGGGTGCGGGCCCACAGGGATTGGTGGGCAGCGGCGGGCCGAGCGATCCCACGGCGATCGTGGGGGGCAACATGGCCGAGCCCTGTCAGTGGCCGTCGGTGGTGGCGATGCTCGAGGACGACGACACGCCCGTGATGTGCTCGGGCACGCTGGTGCACCCCGACGTCATCATGACCGCGGCGCACTGCATCATCCCCGAGCGGCCGATCATCGCGGTGGGCTTCGGTGAAGCGGGAGGCAACGCCGGCGGGGCACCATCTCGGGTGGTCTCGGTCGTCGACTGCATCGGCAACCCCGAGTACTACGAGGGCGAAGGCGCGGACGTGGGCTACTGCCTGCTCGACTCGCCCGTGCTCGACGTGCCCATCGTTCCGCTGATGGAGGGCTGCGAGGTCGAGGCCCTGGTGCCCGGCTCCGAGATCGTGATCATCGGCTTCGGCGCGACCTATGGCTCCTACGACCCGGAGACCGACAGCGTCAACGCGGTAGGCGTCGGCCCCAAGCGCTGGACGACGCAGACGGTGCACTCCATCGACGAGTTCGTGCAGGAGATCAACATGCACGGCGACAACGGATCGCAGTCGGCGTGCTTCGGCGACTCGGGCGGGCCAGCCATGGTGGCGCTGGCCGACGGCAGCTGGCGGGTCTTCGGCACGGGCGGGCACCTGTTCGACCCGGGCGGCCTGCCGCCGCCCAAGCTCGAGGACAACGTGTGCGGCAGCGGAGCCGCGTATGGCTTCGCCCCCTTCGTGATCGACTGGCTCGAAGCAGAAACGGGCGTCGACCTGACGCCGTGCTGGGACGGCGGAGTCTGGGCACCCAACGCCGACTGCGGCAACTTCCCCCTCGATCCGGACATCGGTCAGGGGTCGTGGGCGAGCGGCTGCTCCGGCGGCAGCTTTGGCGGGGGCGTGGCGCCGACCTGTGATGCCGAGCCGCCTCCACCCGAGCCCCCCGGCACGACCGGAGGGTCGGACGACTTCGGCGAGAGCACCGACGGCTTCGAAGACGACGGCTTCCCGGGCAGCACCTCGCTCGACTCGGGCCCGCTGGATACCGGCGGCGAAGGTCGACCGTCCGACCCACCCACGCCCGAGCCACCGCTGCCCGGAGGCACGGCGGCCGAGAGCAGCGGCACGGGAGACGAGCCCGGCGCGGGCGAAGACTCGGGCTTCGCCGGGCGGGGCTGCGGATGCACCACGAGCCAGGATCCGGCCGCGCCCGCAGCTGCGCTGGGGCTGCTGCTGCTCGGCCTCGGGCTGCGACGTCGCCGTCGCTTCGTCGGCGCCGTCTAGAGCCCCAGCACGCCCTCGATGGTCTCCATCATCTTCACCCGTCGCTGGGTGATGGGGCTGGTGCCGTCGACGAGCGCACGGCTCTGCTGGAGCACCGCCTCGAGCGGGAAGTAGGACACCGAGGCATCGGAGGTCGGCGTGCCCCCGTCGACGATCGCCTGCCAGGCCACCATCTGATCGGTGCGCCCCTCGAGCAGGGCCCCCACCGCGGCCAGGCCGAGGCGACCGGCGACCATGCGATCTTGAAACGTGGGATGACCACCGCGCACGAGGTGCCCGAGCACCGTGCCGCGCACGTCGACGGGGAGGTCTTCGCCGAGCCGCTCTTGCACTTCGCGAACGAGCCGCGTGCACGGGATGGTGACGCCCTCCGCCTTGAGGATGAGCACCCGCCGCTTGTCTCGCTCGGCGAAGGCCCGGCGAATCACGCCCTCGACCGCGGCCACGATGGTCTGGTCGTCGCGGCCCTGCTCGCGAAAGAGCACCGCCTCGGCCCCCACCGCCACCGCCGACGCCATGGCCAGGTAGCCGCAGTCCCGCCCCATGACCTCGACGACGAAGGCCCGATGATGGGCGCGCGCCGTGTCGCAGATGCGATCGCAGGCGTTGACGATGGTGTTGAGCGCGGTGTCGACCCCGATGGAGGTCCCGGTACAGCCCACGTCGTGATCGATCGACGCGGGGATGCCGATGACGGGGACCCGGCTCTCCTGCGCCAGCGCGTGTGCGCCCGCCAGCGAGCCGTTGCCGCCGATGACGACCAAGCCGCGGAGCGACGCCAAGGTCTTCACCGCGGGGGCCCGCCCCTCTTTTTCGAGGAAGCGAAGCTCTCGCGCCGAGCCCAGCATGGTGCCGCCCACCGAGCCGAGGAAATCCATCTCGGGGTGCACCCGCAGGGTGCCGGAATCGGGCACGGTCAGCGTGCGGAGGCGGCCCTCGATGAGCCCGGTGAAGCCGTTGTCCACCCCCACCACGGGTACGCCCTGGCTGGCGGCCACCTTCGCGATGGCGCGGACGGCTGCGTTCATCCCGGGGGCATCGCCACCCGAAGTCAGGACCGCAAGAGGTGCTGCGTCGCTCACGAGCTGATCATACCTGCGCCACGACCGAAGCAATATGGGCAAGCAGCTGCGGGTTTTTCCCAGTAGCATGGGGTCATGCGTTGGCTTTGCATGATGGTGACGGGTTCGCTGGTGGCGACGATCTCGTGTGCGCCCTCCGACACGTCCGGCGGGGGCGAAGCCGCGAGCACGGGAGGCGAGGCGAGTTCCGAAATCGGAAGCGAAACGACCGATCCCGCCCCCACCGAGCCTCCGGCCGACAGCAGCGGCGAGCCGCCCCCCACCGCCGATTCCTCCACCGGCCCCTCCGATGTGTGCGGCGACGGCATCCTCGAGGGCATCGAGGAGTGCGACGACGGCAATCGCACCAATGGCGACGGCTGCGACAACGACTGCACGCTCAACCTCGACACCAGCATCTGGGAAGCCACGCACCCCGGCGACGCCATGGTTCGCGAGTCCGGCGAGGGCATCGCGGTGGACTCGATGGGCAACATCGTCGTGGGCGGCTGGGAAGTCGACGCGGTCGGCGATCCCAACATGTGGCTGGCCAAGTACGACACCGAAGGCACCCAGCTGTGGACGGTCCAGCTCGATCCCTCGGGCGGCATGGACGACCGCATCTACGGCGTGGCCATCGATCCCATGGACAACCTGCTGCTGGTGGGGGACTCCGACGTCGCGCCCTCGTCCTCGGACATCTGGGTCAGCAAGCGCACGCCCGACGGCGACGAGCTGTGGACGACCACCTTCGACGGGCCCGAGGGCGGCAACGACGGGGGCCGGGGCATCGCCAGCGACGCCGAGGGCAACATGTTCGTGACCGGCTTCTACCGCGTGGCCAACAACGACAACGACGTGTTCATCGCTCGCCTCGGGCCGCAGGGCGACACCCAGTGGGAGCAGACCGTGGCCGGCCCGAAGGGGCTCGACGACCGCGGCCAAGGCGTGGTCGTCGACCCGGACGGAGACGCCTACATCGCGGGCTTCGTCTCGCTGGGCGGCTTCAACCGCAACGTCTGGCTCCGCAAGGTCGACGCCGAAGGCGACGAGCTGTGGACCGAGCAGTGGGACAGCAACACCAACGCCGACGACGCGGGCTTCGGCATCGCCATCGCCCCCGACGGCTCGGTGGCGGTGGCCGGCATGACCCCGGTCGTGGCCAACAACCAAGACGTGTGGCTCGGGCGCTGGGATGGCGACGGCACGCTCCAGTGGACCAAGCAGTTCGGCGGTCAGGCCTTCGTCAACGACGAGGGTTTCGCGGTGGCGGCCGATGCCGAGAGCAACTTCATCGTGGTCGGCTTCCGGGGCATGAGCGCCACCGACAGCGACATCTGGATGCGCAAGTACGACGTGGGCGGCAACGTGCTGTGGTCCCAGGTCGTCGCGGGCACGGGCATGGATCGCGACCAGGCCACCGCGGTGGCGACCGACGGCCTCGACATCGTGGTCACCGGAGAGATCCGCAACGCGATGAGCAACGACGGCGACATCTGGCTCGGGAAGTTCGGCCCGGGCTGAGCGCATGGCCAAGCGCCCCGACCTTGGACTACGGTACTCCTCGATGGGTCTGTTCCGCGCAGTCGTAGGTCGAGCCCCGGGCTCCCGAGCATGGTTGTCCGCGAGCGTGTTGCTGCTCGCCTGCAAGGCCGCCCCGGCCGAGCCGACCCAGGCCCCCGCCCCGGATGCGCCCGTCGCCGAGTCCCCGCCGGACGCGACGGAGGCCGACCCCGGGGCGATACCGGAACACCCTCCCTCCGACGCGCACCTCACCTCCTCGGGTGTCGCGATCGCGTGGCTGACTCGAGGCGAGACCTCGGGACCGACCCCGGCCCCCGGCGACGAGGTCGAGCTGCAGTATCAGGTGTGGAACGAGGCCGGCGAGTGCGTGTCCGAGTCGGCCGAGGGACGCACCGAGACGCTGTCGATGGAGTGGCTCCCGCCCGGCTGGGCCGAGGCCATGACCTCGCTGCACCAAGGCGACCGCGCGCAGGTCTGGGTGCCCGCGCACCTGGGCTACCCCAACGATCCCGATGCCCCCCAGGGCGCGCTGCGAATCCAGCTCGTGGTGGTGGGGGTGCACAACATCAGCAAAGCGACGGGCGACAAGGTGCCGCTGACCGAGCCGCCCTCGTATGCCCTGCGCACCGCGAGCGGGCTCGCGTTCGTCGTCCTGCAGCCCGGCTCGGGCACCGAGCACCCGATGCCGACCTCGACCGTCACCGCGCACTACGAAGGCTGGACCACCGACGGCAACAAGTTCGACAGCAGCTACGACCGCGGCCAAGCGACCAAGCTGCCGCTGCAGCACGTCATCCCCGGCTGGCAAGAAGCCGTGCCGCTGATGCTCGTCGGCGAGAAGACTCGCTTCTGGATCCCGGCCGAGCTCGCCTACGGCGACAAGCCGGGTCGACCTCAGGGCACGCTCATCTTCGACATCGAGCTGATTTCGATCGACGAGTGAACGCCGGCCCGACGCTCAGTGCAGCTTGACGACGCGGTTGGGCACCCAGGCCAGCTCGAAGTGCCCGAGCATGACCGGAGAGTCTTCGGTCAGGCGGACCACGGCGTGGCTGGGGCCTTCGGTCATGCCTGCCGGTCGCACGCCGTTGGTGCTGGCGAGGTCGTAGACCAACAGCGACCGCGGCGCTTCTTCGGTGACCAGGGCGTGCACCCGCGAGAGGTTGCGGCCGTGGCCGGCGAGCGAGCACCGGTCGCTATAGCGGCCGATGAGGAGCCCGCGCTGGAGCTGACGACTATCGAGGTCGAGCTCGCGAACTTCTTCGCCGCGACCGGAAGGCTTGGTCGAGCGCAGTCGCAACACGCCGCGAGGCTGAGGCCGCGCTTCCATGTCGAGACCGCGATAGCCACCGTACTCGCGGGGCTCTTCGACGCCGAGCTGAGCGACGCCGGGCTCCGAGGTCGCGCTCATGGCCAGTCGCACGCCGTTGCCGGTGGGATCGAGGCCGGTGAGGTTGCGGAACGCGTCACCGTCGTCGCCGTCGAGCAACGCGACGCCCTCGGGGCCGCCGGGCGCGACGAACACGACCGTGCGCCCGAGGCTGATGAGGCCGTGGGCTTGAAACGAGAAGCCCGGTACGCGCTTGCCGTCGGCCAGCAGCACACCCGCCCGACCGCCGAGGTCGTAGCCGCGATAGCGAATGGGACCGTCGCCGGGCCAGGCGGTGAGCAGCACGTGACGAAGGCTGACGCGGTTGTCGTTGGGGATGGAGAGCGCGCAGCGGTTGTGCCGCCCGATCACCAACGCACGCGGCAAATCGCGGGGTCGGCGAAGAACCCGTTGCGCCACGGGGAAGCCCTTGCGGTCAGTCGCGACGACGAGTGCATCGCCGGAGTCGACCCCCGCCACCAGTGCCTGCAGGACAGCCCGGGCCCGACCAAAGCAACCCGCGAGTTGCTCGGTTGGAGTCGTACCGTCGCGTCCTGCCGACGCATCGCCAGGACGGTTCTGCCCCGCGCTGTCCTCCGGCTTGAGCGCCACCGCTTTGCAGCCTAGGCCAGACCGCGGCAGATGGCCATGCCCAATGCAGGGAAACGATGGTCGGCCGGCCCGGCGCCCGTTCGCTGAACACCGAGACAGTAGGCACCACGGGCCGTTCCCGGCTAGGTTGCCGGCGCGACCTCGCGTGCACTTACCTTACCCTACCCCCTGGTTTCCGGGGCGCCGAAGGGTGGGCTCGGCCGCGAGCGCGGGAGACGTGCCAGATGAACGCGCCGGAGATCGTCACCATTTTGGGTCAGGGCAGCGCTTTCGAAGGGAAGCTCACCTTTGAAGGCACGGTCCGAATCGATGGGGACTTCTCGGGCGAGATCCGAACGACCGGCACGCTGATGGTCGGCGAGACCGCCAAGGTCACCGCCCAGATCGACGCGGCCACGGTCGTGATCGAGGGACGAGTCGAAGGCGACATCCGGGCGACCGACTTGGTCGAGCTGCACGCCACCGCCCACGCGATCGGCACGCTGCACACGCCTAGCCTCGAGATCCAGCGCGGCGCGGTGTTCGATGGCACGACCGTGATGAACCCCGCGAAGGCCCCGGCCGCCGCGCCCGAGCCGAGCGAAGACGCGCAGTCCGACGACGCCGACGGGTGAAGATCTGCGCGAAGCGCCCAGGGGTGTGGGTCCGAAAGCTCACGATGACCCGAAGGCCCCGCGGGTGCGGCACAACTCGACCCCCCGCGGGTCGGCAAAACGTCGAACGAGCCCCCGTAGAGGCCGGATTCGCAGCGCTTCGCCCACCGTTGACGGGCCATCTACGAAGTGGTAGCTAGCCGCCGCGCCACGCGGGGTGCACTTACCGATTTCAACGGTTTGCGCCCACCTACGGACGCGAATTAGGCGAATCTCCTCCCCGCTTCCACTGCCGACCCGGTCGGCTCCGTCCCTCGCCGATGGACCTCGCAAGCACCCTCCTCGCCATTCCCGTTGTCGACATCGACGGGACCTTCTTCATCCAGGGCGGTATCTACATCGCGCTCGTGGTCATCCTCGGGCCCATGTTGTTCAAGCCCTGGCTCGCTGCGCTCGAGCGCCGCCAAGAAGCGGTCGACGGTGCGCTGAGCAAGTCCAAGAGCATGCGCGCCGAGGCGGACGAGCTCGCCAAGGACTACGACGACAAGCTCGACGCCGCGCGGGAAAAGGCGCACGGAGTTCGCTCCGAGGCACGCCGCGAAGAAGAAGAGAGCCAAGCCAAGACCCTGGCCACCGCGCGAAGCGAGGCCAACGACGAGCTCGCCGCGGCGCGTCAGCGCATCACGTCCGAGACCGACGAGGCGCGCGAAGCCCTGGGCGGCAAGGTCGACGAGCTCGCCAACGAAATCACCACCAAGCTGCTCGGGAGGGCCTCATGAGCCGCTCGCTGCGCTGTGTCTCCACCTTCGCCACGCTCACGGCGATCGTGCTCGCTCCGGCCATCGCCATGGCCAGCCCCGAAGAGGGCGGTCACGGCAGCATCGAGTGGGTCACGCCGGTCTTCAACCACACCGGCAACCTCGGGCTGGTCTGGGCCTTCATCAACTTCGCCATCCTCGCGTGGCTGCTCGAGAAGATCCTCTTCTCGAAGCTGCGGGCTCGCACCCGCAACAAGCACGACGAGATCAAGAGCGAGATCGACAAGGCCACCTCCGCGCGCGAAGAGGCCGAGGGCGTGCTCAACGAGTACCGCTCCAAGCTCGACTCCCTCGAGTCCGAGATCGACGGGCTGATGGCCGACGCCAAGAAGCGCGCCGAAGAGGACCGCGCTCGCATCGTCGCCGACGCGAAGAAGGAAGCCGAGCAGATCAAGGCTTCGGCCAAGGCCACCGCCGAGCGTGAGGCCGCCGCCCGCAAGCGTCAGCTCGAGGCCGAGATCGTCGACCGAGCCGTGGAGCGAGCCGAGGCTCTGCTCCGCCAGAAGATCACCCCGGCCGACCAGCGCGGCATGGTCGACCAGTACGTCGACCGCCTCACCCAGGTCGACATCGGAGGTCGCCCCTCATGATCCCCGGAAGCCTCGCTCGTCGCTACGCCCGGGCCCTCATCGGCCTGGCCAGCAGCGGCCCCCAGCGCGACAAGATCGCCAAGAACCTCGACGCCTTCGCTGAGCTGTGCAAGCAGCCGGACTCCTACGGGACCCCGGTCATGGCCGTGCTCGCCTCGGATCGCCATCCCGCCGACAAGCGCAAGAAGATCATCGACAGCCTCCTGCGCCGTCTCGGCGCAGACCCGCTGCTCGGCAAATTCCTCCACTACGTTCTCGACCGGGGTCGCTTCAACGGCGTCCCCGAGATCGCTCGTGCCTACCGCCGCATGGCGGACGAGGCGGCCGGGCGAGTCAACGCCGAGATCACCACCGCCTCACCCCTGTCCCCCGACGCACTCAACAAGATCAAGCGTGCGCTGGAGCAGGCGACCGGTAAGCAGGTCATCGCCACCACCCAGGTCGACCCCGAGCTCATTGGAGGCGTGGTCGCAAAGGTCGGCTCCTACGTAGTCGACGGCAGCGTTCGCGCATCTCTCAATCAACTCAAGACCTCCCTGCGCAGCTAGACAACGGAACACGTCATGGAAATCCGCGCCGACGAAATCAGCCGCATCATTCGCGAGCAGGTCCAGGGCTACGACAACGCGTTGTCGGTCGAAGAGACCGGCACCGTCCTCACCGTGGGCGACGGTATCGCCCGCATGGACGGTCTCACCAACGCGATGGCCGGCGAGCTACTCGAGTTCCCGCACGACGTGCGCGGGATGGTTCTCAACTTGGAAGAGGGCAACGTGGGTGCCGCGCTTCTCGGTAACGACCACCTCATCAAGGAGGGCGACACCGTCAAGCGAACCGGCAAGATCATGTCGGTGCCCGTGGGCGACGCCCTCGTGGGTCGCGTCGTCAACGCGCTGGGTGAGGCCATCGACGGCCAGGGTCCTCTCGAGACCGACCTCAGCCGCAACGTCGAGATCAAGGCCCCCGGCATCATCGAGCGCAAGTCGGTGCACGAGCCGATGCAGACTGGCCTCAAGGCCATCGACTCGATGATCCCCATCGGTCGTGGTCAGCGCGAGTTGATCATCGGCGACCGCCAGACCGGCAAGACGGCCGTCGCGGTCGACACGATCATCAACCAGAAGGGGCAGAACATGATCTGCGTCTACGTGGCGATCGGTCAGAAGCAATCGACCGTTGCCACCGTCGTGGATCGTCTCCGCCGCGAGGGCGCGATGGAGTACTCCATCGTCGTCGCCGCCACCTCCTCCGAGTCGGCGCCGCTGCAGTTTCTCGCCCCCTACTCGGGCGTCACCATCGGCGAGTACTTCCGCGACAACGGCAAGCACGCGCTGCTCATCTACGATGACCTGTCCAAGCAGGCCGTCGCCTACCGCCAGCTCTCGCTGCTGCTTCGTCGCCCGCCCGGCCGCGAGGCGTACCCCGGCGACGTGTTCTACCTGCACAGCCGGCTGCTCGAGCGCGCCTGCAAGCTCTCCGACAAAGAGGGCGCGGGCTCGCTGACCGCCCTGCCCATCATCGAGACCCAGGCCGGCGACGTCTCGGCGTACATCCCGACCAACGTCATCTCGATCACCGACGGCCAGATCTACCTGGAGAGCCAGCTCTTCCACCGTGGTATCCGCCCGGCGGTCAACGTCGGCCTGTCGGTCTCCCGCGTGGGTGGTTCCGCTCAGGTCGCCGCCATGCGCAAGTACGCCGGTACGCTCCGCCTGGAGCTGGCGAGCTTCCGCGAGCTGGAGGCCTTCGCTCAGTTCGCCTCCGACCTCGACGCCTCCACCCGAGCCAAGCTCGACCGTGGTCAGCGACTGGTCGAGCTGCTCAAGCAGGCCCAGTACGCGCCGCTCAACGTCGCGCTTCAGGTCGCCTCCATCTACGCCGGCACCAAGGGCTTCCTCGACGACCTCGAGGTCAGCGTGGTGGGCCGCTTCGAGAGCGAGCTGCACGCGTGGCTGAAGGACAACCGCGGCGAGCTCGTCGACCGCATCGGCACCGCGAGCAAGAAGCAGCTCAAGGAGATCGACAAGGAGCTCAACGACGCCATCACGGCGTTCCGAAAGACCTTCAAGGCCTGAGCCTTCGTGGCGGGCCCTAGCCGGCCCGCCATCTTCTCTGCCCGCCCCACGACGAGCACCCGATGGCGAACCTCAAAGAACTTCGACGGCGCATCGCGTCAGTCAAGAACACGCGGAAGATCACCTCCGCGATGAGCCAGATCGCGTCGGCCCGGCTGCGCAAGGCGCAAAACGCCCTCATGGCCGCCCGCCCCTACGGGGAGCGGATGCAGGAGGTCATGCAGCACCTGGTCGGCGGCATCGATCCCGCCGAGCGCAAGGCCGCACACCCGCTGCTCGAAGAGCGCGAGGTGAGCCGCACCTTGGTCATCGCCATGACGGCCGACCGCGGTCTTTGTGGCGGCTTCAACTCCAACATCACCCGCGCGGCGACGCAGTTCCTCGACAAGGAGCGCAAGGCCGGTCGCGAGGCGGTGTTGGTGGCCGTCGGTCGCAAGGCGCAGTCCTTCTTCCGACACGTCGGCGAGGACATCGAGGGCCGCACCTATCCCGCGCCCGACAACAAGACCCTCGTCGAGCTGAGCAAGACGCTCGTCTCCGCCTCCATCGAGGGCTTCCTCGGCGAGGGCGAGACCCGCGTCGACAAAGTGGTGCTGATCTACAACCACTTCGTCAGCGTGCTCAGCCAGGAGCCCCGGGAGCTCCAGCTGCTTCCGGCCGAGGCCGGCGAGTCCGAGGACGCGCCGACCCGCGAGCCCACCTTCGAGCCCGATCGCGAATCGATCCTCACCCACCTGGTGCCGATCGCGGTCGAGTCCACCATTCAGCAGGCGATGTTCAACTCGGTGGCCGCAGAGATCGCGGCTCGCCGCGTGGCCATGGACGCCGCCACCGACAACGCCTCCGGCCTCATCGCCGACCTGACTCTCGAGTACAACCGTGAGCGCCAGGCCGCCATCACCACCGAGCTCATGGAGATCATCGGCGGCGCCGAAGCCCTCAAGGGCTGAGATTTCCTCCTTTTCTTCGCTCGTCTGAAAGCGCAACAGACATGTCGACGACCACTCCCTCCAATCCTGGTAGCCCCTCGGCCCCGAAGGCCCCGTTGTTCAGCAACGCCGGCAAGCCCTCCGCGGGTTCCTCCAAGACCGAGGTCACGGGCCAGCGCGTTGGCCGAATCCTTCAGGTCATCGGCCCCGTCGTCGACGTGGAGTTCGACGGCGACCTGCCCGAGGCCAACGTCGCCCTGACGATCACCAACCCCTCGATCTCCGACGAGGCCGACAACCTCGTCGTCGAGGTCGCGCTGCACCTCGGTGAGCGCACCGTTCGCGCCATCGCCATGGACTCGACCGACGGTCTGGTCCGCGGCATGGAGGTTCGCGACACGGGCAAGCCGATCACCGTCCCGGTGGGCACCAAGACCCTCGGCCGCATCCTCAACGTCATCGGCGCTCCCGTCGATCAGCAGGGCAAGGTCGAGGCGGAGCTCCGCTGGCCCATCCACCGCAAGGCCCCGCCCTTCACCGAGCAGAGCACGAAGGTCGAGCCCTTCGTCACCGGCATCAAGGTCATCGACCTCCTCGCTCCCTACCGACGTGGTGGCAAGATCGGCCTCTTCGGCGGCGCGGGCGTGGGCAAGACCGTCCTGCTCATGGAGCTCATCAACAACGTCGGTAAGAAGCACGGTGGTTTCTCCGTGTTCGGCGGCGTCGGCGAGCGTACCCGTGAGGGCAACGACCTGTACTTCGAGATGATCGAGTCCGACGTCATCTCGGCCGACTGGGACGAGGAGACCCGCAAGGTCAACACCATCGACACCGACAAGTCGAAGGTGGCCCTGGTCTACGGCCAGATGAACGAGCCTCCCGGCGCGCGTGCTCGCGTCGCGCTGTCCGCTCTGACCATCGCCGAGTACTTCCGCGACGAGATGGGCCAGGACGTGATGTTGTTCATCGACAACATCTTCCGCTTCACCCAGGCGGGCTCCGAGGTCTCCGCTCTGCTCGGTCGTATCCCCTCCGCGGTCGGTTACCAGCCCACGCTGGCCACCGAGATGGGCGTGCTCCAGGAGCGCATCACCACGACCACCAAGGGCTCCATCACCTCGGTGCAGGCCATCTACGTCCCGGCGGACGACCTCACCGACCCCGCTCCGGCCACGGCCTTTGCCCACCTCGACGCGACCACCGTGCTCTCGCGGGCGCTGACCGAGATCGGCATTTACCCCGCGGTGGACCCCCTGGACTCGACCTCCACCATCCTCACTCCCGAGGTCGTGGGCGAGGACCACTACAAGGTCGCCCGTGGCGTCCAGCAGACGCTCCAGAAGTACAAGGAGCTGCAGGACATCATCAAGATTCTCGGCATGGACGAGCTCTCCGAGGAGGACAAGCTCACCGTGGCCCGCGCCCGCAAGATCCAGCAGTTCTTGTCGCAGGCCTTCCACGTCGCCGAGCAGTTCACCGGCATGCCCGGTAAGTTCGTCGAGCTGGCCGACACCGTCGAGTCCTTCGGGGCCATCCTCGACGGCAAGCACGACGACCTGCCCGAGGAAGCGTTCCGCTTCGTCGGCGGCGTCTCCGAGGCCGTCGAAAAGGGCAAGAAGCTCGCGTCCGAGGGCTAGTCGCCCGCTCGCACCACGCACTGAGGAGACGAAGCCATGGCCGAACGCATGAAGCTCGACATCCTGACCCCGCGCGGGGCCAAGCACGAGGACATCGAGGTCCCCGGCGTCGAGGTGCCGGGCCTGCTCGGCGAGCTCGGGGTCCTGCCCGAGCACGTGCCCTTCGTGACCGCCATCAAGCCCGGCGTCGTTCGCTTCCGCGACGGCAACGAGTCGCACCGCCTGGCGGTGGGCGCCGGCTTCCTCGAGGTCACCGAGGTCGGTCGCGTGGTCCTGCTGTGCGAGCGCGCCCTCGCGCCCGACGAGATCGAGGCCGACGAGGCCCGAGATCGCCTCAAAGAGGTCAACGCCGAGCTCGCCAAGTACAGCGGCCCGGTCACCGCGGCCACCTACCGCGACCTCGACCAAGAGCGCGGCTGGCTCGAAGCGCAGCTCCGCTGCGCGGGCTGACGCCCTCCCCTCTTCGGAGAAACCACGAACGCGGCTGTGCTCCTCTCGAGCGCGGCCGCGTTTCGTTCGTGGACTGATAGGATCTGCAGCTCGTGACCGACTCTCCATCCCAAGCCTCCCAAGACGAACGCTGGGCGACGATTGCGGTGCGGCTTCTGGCCGACGACCCGAGCGCCGAGCAGATCGATCGCCTGGACACCCTGGGCCTGATGGTCGCGGGCGAGGCTGCGGTGGGCGGGGTCGAGCGTCGCGATGCGGGCACCCTCGTCGGCGCTCCGAACCCGGAGCAGTGGGTCTACACCACGCCGCCCGCCATCGAAGGGGTGCAGGCCACCATCGCCACGCTGGCGCGCTCGCTCGATCTTCGCATCGCCACCGCCGTCGAGATCCACGACGACGACCAGTGGCGCGAGGCGTGGAAGCAGTTTTATCCGCCGCAGATCCTGGGCGACGGCGTGCTGCTGCTACGCCCGAGCTGGGTGGAGCGGCGACCGGGCGACCCCGAGCGTGAAGTCGTGCTCGATCCGGGTCGAGCCTTCGGCACCGGCCTGCACGAGAGCACCCGCCTGTGCCTCGACTCGCTGTGCGCCATGGATCTGGGCTCGCCACCGCAAAGCGTGCTCGACCTCGGGTGCGGCTCGGGAATCTTGGTGCTCGCCGCCGCCCGGCTGTTCCCCAGCGCGCGCCTGTCCGCGATCGACTTCGACCCCGAAGCGGTCGACACCACCCGCGAAAATGCCCAAGACAATGCGCTGCTCGATCGCGTCGCGCTGTCGGTCGGCACCATCGACGACGTCCCGGCCGAACCCTTCGAGCTGGTCATCGCCAACATTCGCCCCGAGGTGCTGATCCCCGCCGCGCCCGCCATGCGCGAGCGGGTCGCCGCCGGGGGCAACGTGCTGCTGTCGGGGATCCTCGTCGAAGAGGCGGCCGAAGTGCAGGCGGCCTACCGCGACGCCGGCTTCATCGTGGTCGACGAAGCGGGTCCGGTGATGGGCGAGTGGCAGGCGGTGAAGCTGCGGGCCCCATGAGCCTGCGGGTGTTCCATCCGCCCGGCGACTGGGAGGTCGGGCAAACGCTGACACTGGACGGCGACGAGTCGCGCTACGTCCTGCGAGTCCGCCGGGCAGGCCCCGGTACCGCGCTGCAGGTCCTCGATGGGCAGGCCCAAGCCTGGGACGCCACGGTGGCCGAGGTTCGAGGCCGCACCGCGATGGTCGAGCTACACGCGGCCCTGCCCTCGCCACCGAGCGTGCCGCTGCACCTGCTGCTGGCCATGCCCGAGCCCCGGGCCACGCTCGAGGCCCTCACCCTCGCCTGCGAGCTCGGAGCCACCGACGTGCACCTGGTCCACGGCGACCACAGCCCGGGCGGATGCCCCTCCCCCGAGCGCATGAGCAAGACGCTGCGGGCCGCTCAGCGCCAGTGCGGGCAGCCACGGCCGCCTCGGATCCACGGCCCCGGAGCGCTCGCCGACGCGCTCACGGCCACCGCGGCCCAGCCCGGCTTCGTCGCCAGCGCCCCCGAGCGCCACGACCCCGCCCCGCTGCCTGCCCTCGACCCCCAGCTGGGCGCGCGTTTGCTCGTGGGGCCCGAAGGCGGCCTGTCGCCGGCCGAGCGCTCCCTGGCCCGCGAGGCGGGCCTCCGCTCGCTGTCTCTGGGCCCCTGGGTGCTCCGAACCCCCACCGCGGTCACGGCCGGCCTGGCACGGCTGCGGGGTGCCGCGGATTGACCCCGCGGGCATCGGCACAGCCGTCGCCCGGCCGTGGTAGGCTGCGCACGATGGGCCTTTGGCGCTCGTCATGCCCAACCGTCTGCCCCGTGTGCGATGCCGCCATCGACCCCAAGGTCGCGGACGCACCGGAACCCGTCTGCCCTGAATGCGCGTTCTCCCTGCGACCAGTGCTCGTGGCCGGCTTGTGGCGTCGCACGGCGGCGGGACTGCTCGACGGGATCGTGGTGCTGGGCACCGCAGGCCTGCTGAATCTGCTGCTGCTGATGTGGCTCGATCCTCCGCCGCTGCTCGGCGACGCCAAGGGCATCGACGCCATGCTGCGCATGCTCGACCTCGAGGCGGGCGAGGTGGTCCGGCGCTATGCACCGACGCTCACGATGGCTGCACTGTACTTCGGGTTGTTCTGGTCGCTGACCGGGCAGACCCTTGGACATCGGGTGCTGCGACTGCGCGTCATCGACCCCACCGGGCGACCTCCCCGGCCCTGGTGGGCCGCCGTCCGGGTGCTGGGGCACGGCTTGGGCCTGCTGGCGGGGGCCATGGGCTGGTTGTGGGTGGGATTCGACCGCGAGAAGCGAGGGCTGCATGATCACCTGGCCCGAACCTATGTCGTGAGGGAGTCATGACCCACCTGCATCGATACATCGAGGACAACGGCACGCTCTACCCGGAGCAGCTCGCCGAGGCCTTGCGCCGCCAGCAGATCTACGGCGGCAGTCTCGATACGGTGTTGCTCGAGCTGGAGCTCATCGACCCCAAGACGGTCGGCGAGCTGCTCGAGCGTGCCTGTGGTTTTCCTGCCGTCCCCATCGAGCTGCTCGACAACGGACTCGAGCGCCCCTGGGACGAGATTCCCGAAGACCTGCAGCGCTCCCGATGGGTCGAGCCGCTCGGCAAAGACGGCGACGAAATCCTGGTCGCGGTGCACCCCGACCTGCCCAATGATCTGCTGGGCGGGTTGCTGCGCAGCGTTCGGCGTATCCGCCCCATGGTCACGCCCGAGTGCTGCCTCGAGAAAATCGCGGCCGAGCGCCACGGCTCCGTGGTCCCGCAGCGCTACGCGATCTTGTGCGCGTCGTATCTCAGTGCGCTCCGCCGACGGCCCTCCGTCTCTGGCGTGCACCCCACCGCCCGCGCCGAGGCGCCGTCCTTCGAGCCGCCCTCGACCCCTACGCTCGACGAGAAGACCGGCAGCGCGACCAGCTCGGGCGACGACAGCACCGCGGCCGGCATGATCGACGTGCAGGAGACTCCGCCCGTCGACATTCCCAACGCCGACTCGGGGCCCGCCGATCCTTCGGAGTCATCGCCCTCGCGTCAGACCCTGATCGCCAGCGGACCGCCGCCGGCCGGGCAAGGACCGGGTGCCGCTCCTTCGCCGCGCCCCCGCGTCCCTCGACCGCCGAAGATCACGGTCAAGGCCGAGCCGCAGCCCGAGACCGAGCCCGAGCCCGAGCCTCAACCCGAGGCCGAGCCCCCGTCGCGGCAGCCCACGGGCGAGTGGGATCCCAGCGCCGCCCTGCCCACGCCAGACGCACCTCCGCCCGCCGCCGCGCCGCTGGAGCGAGACGAGGGCGACGTACGGCGCCGCCTCGAGCAGGCCCGTGCCACCCTCGAAGCCGCCCGCTCCCGCGACGATGCGCTCGAAGCCATCGCCAACGCAGCGATGGTGCTATCGCCTCGGGTGGGCTTGTTCCGCGCCCGCAACGACGAGCTCATGGGGCTGAGCACGCCCCGCAGCCTGCTGTCGGATCTCGGGGGCAAGATCGTGGCCGCGCCCGAAGGCTCCGCCGCCCATCAGGCGCTGCACGAAGGGTCCTTCGTCGGCACCAGCGAAGAGACCGACCTGCAGCTCGCCACGGGCATCGATGTCGACACGCCCTGTGCCCTGCACCGCGTCGAGGTCCGCGGTCGCGCGGTGGTCGTGGTCTACCTCGATCGCGACGGAGCGCCCATCGGAGACGACGACCGCGAGTGGCTCGGCGACATCGCCACCCTCGGCGGCAACGTGTTCGAGGAGATTCTCAAGCTACGGCGGCGCTCCGGTGGTTCGAGCACGAAGATACCCGTCGCCAAGACCGACGAGCCCGACCCCAAGAGCCCCCCGAAGCTCGGCGACGTGCCGGAGCTGCGCTGGAACCCGCCCTCGGCTCGAGTCCGGGCCGCCTACGGCGACGACGAGCCCGCGTCGGAGGATCCGCCCACGCCCGTCGAGCCGGTCTCCAGCTCACGTGTGTCTCGGGGCAGCGGTGCCGCCGTGCCGCCGTCGCTCGTTCCCCCCGAGAGCGCGACGCCCGAGCCGGACTCGTGGCGGCTGACGCCCGAGCTCGCCGCCCAGGCGCTGGAACAGCGAGACGACGAGACCGAAGCACCCGCCGAGGACGACGCGGAGACGAGCGAGCACGCGGAGACGAGCGAGCCGGCTGTCGCCGACGACGACGCGGACGAGACGCCCGCTGTCGAAACACCGGACGCCGAAGAGAACGCGGCGCCCGAGGAGACCGACGACGCCAACGAGACGGCAGAGCCCGCGCCCGAGCCCGAAGACGACGACAAGTTCTACGAGGTCACCGACGACGACGATGACGAGACCTCGTTCGCCGACCCCCCTGCCGCGGCCAGCGACGACGACGAGACCTCGTCCACCGACGCCACGCCGAACGACGACGACGAGACCTCGTTCGCCGATGCCAACCCCGACGACGACGAGACTTCGTTCGCCGACGCCAATCCCGACGACGATGACGAGACCTCGTTCGCCGACGCCGATCCCGGCGCCGACGACTCGACGACGGCCAGCAGCGAGACCAACGACGAAGCCTCGGAGCCCCAGCCCGAACCCGAGCCCCAGCCCGAACCCGAACCGCAGCCCGCTCCCGAGCCTCGCGCCACGCTCGAGTACGAGGACATCCCGATCCGCGCCAGCCTGCGACCGCACTCGGGCGCCGACGAGCAAGCCGACCCGGAGCCCAAGGCCACCCTCGAGTTCGAGGACGTCCCGCTCCCCCACCGCACCAAGGACATCACGGAGCGCAACGCCATCGCGACGGCGTTGACGCACACGGTCCCCGACGAGCCCCTGCCCTCCGATCGACCGACGATGGAGCTGTCCAGCGGCGGCCTCGATGGCGCAGGCGACCCGCCCGACGCCGCGGAGGAGCCCGACGACGGCACGCCGAGCGACGCCGACACCGAGGCGGTCGAGCCCGAGGTTCCGTCGGCCGGCAGCTCGCTGAGCCGCTCCACGGTGGTGCCCGTGCCACCGCCCTCGGACGAGGCTCCCCTGCCGCCGCCCCCCGAGGCTCCTTTGCCGCCGCCGCCCCCGTCGGCCGTCGACGAGATCGACGAAAACGGCGTCCGTCGCCCGCGTAGCTCGACCATCAGCGGCCTGCCCCCGCCCGAGCTGGGCAACCGCAGCGGAGCGACCAAGCGCGTCATGGGCAACCCGGCGGGCGAGCAGCTGCCCCGCGGGGACGAAGAGGTCGAGATCATCCCGCTCGCCCAGCCGATCACGCCGGCCACCGCCCGCGGCCGCATCGAGCTCGAAGACGAAGACTGGATGCCCTCGGGCACCTCGCTGGCCAGCGACTCCCAGCAGGGCGAGATCGATGCGGTCATCGATGCGGTGGTCGCTGGAGACTCCGACCCCGAGAGCCTGGAGCGCTTCGGCGCCACGGGGATGATGCGGCTGGTCGCCCAGTTCCCCGGGCCCCTGGAGGTCCTGCGCCGCGACCTTCGTTCGCTGCCGCCGCCCTCCGCTCATGGCCCGCTCATCCGCACCGTCATCGCCCTGCGCGGCGCGGTGGTGCCCCACCTCATCGATCTGTACGAGCACCCCAACCCGGACGTCCGCTTCTACGCCGCGTTCGTGTTCCACGAGCTCCGCGACGCTCGCTGCATGCGACCGCTGGGCAAGCTGGCCTTCGACGCCAATGGCGACGTCCGCATCGTGTCCATGCGGGTGCTCGAGACGTACCGGACCAGCGAGGGCTTCGACGTCGCCGCCTCCATCGTGCGCGAGCAGCTGAGCGCCGACTCCCGCAACCAGCAGCTGCACGCCGCTCGGGCCGCGGGCACCCTTCGCGACATCGGGGCCATCCCGCGGCTCATCGCGCTGCTGACCGAGGGCGATCGCTTCATCCAAGAGGCCTCGCTCGAGTCGCTGTGCTCCATCACGGGCCAGCAGCACGGGCTCAAGCCCCATCGCTGGCGCGCCTGGTACGAAGAGCAGGGCGAGCTGCACCGCGTGGAGTGGATCATCGACAGCCTGCGCCATCGCGACCTGCCCGTGCGTCGCTGGGCCGCCGACGAGCTGGTCCGCATCACCGGCCACCGCGTGCCCTTCTCGCCGATGGGCGACCGCCGCTCGCGTGAGGTCGCGGCCAAGGCCTGGACCGACTGGTGGCTCAGCCGCGGCCGCGAGATGTTCGGCGCCAACTGATCGAGCGGGTCGAGGCCCGCGTGCTCACGAGGGGCGGCGCGGCAGCCCGAGCGCCACGCCGACGAGCAGCACGCCCGCGCCCCATAGCTCGGCCGACGTCACGGTGTAGCCGAACAGCAGCACCGTCAGCACCGTCGCCCCCACCGGCTCGACCAGGGTCGCCAGCGCGACCACGTGCACGGGCACGAAGCGCACGGCCCAGTTGATGAGCCCGTGCCCGATGAGGCCCGGGACCAGGCCCAGGTACAGCAACGCCAGCAGGTCCGTCCCGTCCGCCCCGGTCGGCCACGGCTCGTAGGACCCGAGCACCACCATCAGCCCCAGCAACACCGCGGCCACCAGGTGCACGGTGCCCAGGTACGGCCGCAGGGGCAGCTGCTTGCGCACGCTGCGGCCCACCGCCAGATAGGCCGCAGCCGCGGCCGCCGCCAGCAGGGCCAGGCCGTCGCCCCCGTTGAAGCCCACCATCCCGGACGGATCTTCGCCGGCCACCATCACCAGCGTGCCGGCCAGGGCCACTGCGGCCCCCACGTACAGCGACATGGGGGCCCGATCGCCGACCCAGCGACCCACCAGCCCCGCGAACAACGGCTGCGTCGCGACCAGGGTCACCGCTCGGGGCACCGTGGTGAGGCTCAGCGAGGCCACCCACGCCGCGAAGTGCACCGCGAGCAGGCCCGCGGCGATCACGATCCGCAGGCTCACCCCGCGGTCGCGCAGGGCCAGGCGCAGCGAGCCCAGCTCCTTGGCCCCCAAAAGCAGCAAGGCCAGCCCGGTCACCGTCACCCGCCCCGCCGCGATCACCGGAGGCGGAAGTGGCTCGGCGAGCAAGATCACCAGCGCCGCGCTCGAGATCGCAGTGACCGCAGCACCGAGGCCGGCAGCGAGCGACGCGGGGCGGGGCGAGGACACGGCGGGCTCATGTAGCGCCCGAGAACCCAATTTGGTCAACCCCAGGGCCTCGATCGGGCGTCATGTCGTGGAACGCGCGCCCTAGGGGTGCTATGAAGGCGAGCCATGTTCGAGACCATCTCCAAGGGGTTTCGGGCCGCACGCGAGCGTCTCACGGGTCGCGGCGAGCTGACCGAGGACGTCATCGATGCCGCCCTCAAAGACGTGCGGATGAGCCTGCTCGAAGCGGACGTCGAGTTCCGCGTCGTCAAGAAGTTCCTGCGCAACGTCAAGGAAAAGACCCTCGGGGAGTCGGTCCAGCTAGTCGCCAAGTCGGGCGACAAGAAGGTGCGGGTCCGCGCCGAGGACCACTTCGTGAAGACCTGTCACGAAGAGCTCATCGAGCTGATGGGTCCGGTCGACACCTCGGTGGCCGAGGCCAAGCAGGGCACCACCGGCATCATGATGGTCGGCCTGCAGGGTTCGGGTAAGACCACCTCCACCGGCAAGCTCGCCCGCCACCTCCAAAAAGACGGCAAGAAGGTCATGCTCGTCGCCTGCGACGTGTACCGCCCGGCCGCCGTCCGGCAGCTGCAGGTCATCGGCGAGCAGCTCGACATCCCGGTGTTCGCCCTCGAGGGCGGCGACCCCGTCGACATCGCCACCCAGGCCAACGCCAAGGCCGGGGCCGAGGCCTTCGACTACATCATCTACGACACCGCGGGTCGCCTGACCGTCGACGAGACCTTGATGGTCGAGCTCGACAACATCAAGGCCAAGGTCCACCCCGCCAACACCTTCCTGGTCATCGACGCCATGATCGGCCAGGACGCGGTCACCACCGCCAAGTCCTTCGACGAGCGTCTCGACATCTCGGGCGTGGTGCTCACCAAGCTCGACGGTGACGCCCGTGGTGGCGCTGCCCTGTCGATCAAGGCCGCCACCGGCAAGCCCATCAAGTTCCTCGGCATGGGCGAGACCCTCGAGAAGCTCGAGGAGTTCCGCCCCGAGGGCCTGGCTGGCCGAATCCTGGGCATGGGCGACCTGGTCGGCCTGATGCAGGACTTCCAGGAGGTCGTCGACGAGGATCAGGCGGCCGAAGACGCCGCCAAGATGCTCGGCGGCGGCTTCACGATGGATGACTTCCTGGGGCAGATCAAATCCATCCAGAAGATGGGCAGCCTCAAGGACCTCATGGACAAGATGCCGCTCGGCAACCTGCTGGGCGGCGATGTCCCCGACGAGGTCATGGAGCAGGCCACCGACGATCGCGAGCTCATCAAGATCGAGGCCATGATCCGCTCCATGACCCGCCAGGAGCGGGCGCAGCCGGACATCTTCCTGTCCGAGGCCCCGGGCACCAAGGCCAGCAGCCGCTACTCGCGGGGCAAGAAGAAGCAGAAGTTCCGCGACCCGAGCAAGATGGCCGACCTCAAGCCCGAGTCCTTCGTGGCCTCACGGGTCACCCGGGTCGCCCGGGGCAGCGGTCGCGAAGACGAAGACGTCCGCGCCCTGGTCAGCCGCTTCCTCGCCATGCGCGACATGTTCGGCATGCTCGGCGACATGATGGGCGGCGGCGGTGGCCTGCTGTCCAAGATCCCGGGCATGAAGCAGATGAAGCAGCTCGGGGCGATGCGCAAGCTCGCCAAGAACCCCGAGGCCATGCAGGCCCTGATGGGCGGCGGTGGCATGCCCGGCATGGGTGGCATGCCCGGGATGCCGGGCATGGGCGGTATGCCCGGCATGGGCGGTATGCCCGGCATGGGTGGCATGCCCGGGCTTCCTCCCGTCAGCAGTGGCGGTGGCGGGAAGGCCAAGAGCAAGGACAAGCGCAAGAAGGAAAAGAAAGCGCGGAAGAAGAATCGGCGTCGATAGACCCGGGTTCTGCTCCATCCAGGCGAGCGCGGTCCGTTGGATCGCGCTCGTTTTGCGTTTGGGGGTGCGCGAAGTTTGGGGAGGCGCGAGGAGAGCCTGGTCGGGCGCTCGGAGCTTGGGGAGGTTTGGTGTGCCGGTGAGCAGGTCGCCTGTTCGCCGAGGCGTGGGTACCGGCCGTGCTCAGACAGTGGTTTCACGCCTAGCGGCAGCGTACGTAGGCGCTCGAGTTCGTGGACTCCGATTGGTTGTGGGAAGGCGCTACCAAAACTGCGCGCGGCCGGTACCCACGCCTCGACGAGCGGCTCCCTCTCCACGCGGAACACCA
>JBCCHT010000029.1:0-163041 GCA_039028615.1 Myxococcota bacterium
GATCCGCGTCAGCCGGCCCTTGTCGTAGCGGCGCCACGCGTCGACGAAGCCATCGCGGTTGAGGTCGAGCTCGTCGAGGACCAGCGCGCCGCCCTCGTAGTAGCTGCCCAGATCGATGCGGCCGTCGTAGTCCTGGTCGAACTGCTCGCGGACGAGCTTGCCGTTTTCGTCGTAGTGGAAGTACGCGTCGAGCCGGCCGTCGAAGTTGAGGTCGGCCTGCTTGCAGCGCAGGGATGCGGCATCGGCGGTGCCGTACAGCGAGACGAGATCGGCGCGGCCGTCGTGGTTGGTGTCCTGCTGCTCGGACCGCGTTCCGCGGGTGTCGCAGCGGGTCCCATCGATCCGCAGATCACGGAGGTTCGGATTGTGCGCAGCTAACGCGGATTCGTCCTCGGGCGGCTGCGACTCGTCCTCTGCCTCGGGCTTGTTGGCGCAGCCCACGAGCCACAGCCCCAAGCCCAGGGCGATCGCGGCGCCATGGCGGCGAGTGGTGGGACCATGACCGGACGCACGCTTTTTCACGCCCATACTCTAGAAGGGGACCCAGGCCCGGGCAAGCGGGCAGGGACGAGGGGCAGGACAGGGCCCTCGGACGGGCGCGCGGGGGACCGTTATGGTATCTCCGCCGGCCCGGACCTTGCCATGAACGCGACCGCACCCACGGGCAAGCCCGATATCCTCGTGGCTCCGCCGCAGGATCGGATTCGCAGTTTCTGCATCATCGCGCACATCGACCACGGCAAGAGCACGCTGGCCGATCGGCTCATGGAGCACACCGGCTTGCTCGGTGAGCGCGACAAGCAGGACCAATATCTCGACCGCATGGATCTCGAGCGCGAGCGCGGGATCACCATCAAGGCGCAGACGGTGCGCATGAGCTACCGCGCCTCCGATGGCGAAGTCTACGAGCTCAACCTCATCGACACCCCGGGACACGTGGACTTCGGCTACGAGGTCTCGCGCAGCCTCAAGGCCTGCGAAGGCGCGCTGCTGGTGGTCGACGCGGCGCAGGGGGTCGAGGCCCAGACGCTGGCCAACGTGTACCTGGCCCTCGACGCCGACCTCGAGATCATTCCCGTCGTCAACAAGATCGACCTGCCCAGCGCCGACCCGGACGGGGTCAAGGAGCAGGTCGAGGAGATGGTCGGCCTCGACGCGACCGAGGCGATCGAGTGCAGCGCCAAGTCGGGCATCGGCATCGACGCGCTGCTCGAGGCCATCGTCGAGCGCATCCCGCCGCCCGAGTCCGACCGCAAGGCCTCCCTGCGCGCCCTGGTCATCGACAGCTGGTGGGACTCCTACAAGGGGGTCATCTCGGTCATTCGCGTGATGGAGGGCGAGGTCAAGCCGGGCGAGCGCATCCGCCTGCTGGCCACCGACAAGGTCTACGACGTGCAGACGGTCGGCGTGTTTGCGCCCTTGGCCCGCGACCTGCCCAAGCTGACGGCGGGCGAGGTCGGCTACATCACCGCGAGCGTGAAGGAACTCGGCGACGCCAAGATCGGCGACACCGTGGCCCACGCCTCCGAGACCGACGTCGAGCCGCTGCCGGGCTTCCAGGAGGTACAGCCGATGGTGTTCGCGGGGGTGTTCCCCTCCGACAACGGCGACTACCCCGGCCTGCGCGACGCGCTGGCCAAGCTGGCCGTCAACGACTCCTCGTTCTCGTACGAGCCCGAGACCTCCGAGGCCCTGGGCTTCGGCTTCCGACTCGGCTTCCTCGGCTTGCTCCACATGGAGATCGTCCAGGAGCGACTGGAGCGCGAGTACGACCTCGACATCATCACCACCGCGCCGAGCGTGCAGTACCAGGTGAAGATGAAGACCGGCGAGACCATCGAGGTCGACAACCCGGCCAGGTTCCCCGACCAGGGCGACTACGAGTCCATCGAAGAGCCGGTCATCTTGGGGCGCATCCAGCTGCCGCAGGAGCACCTGGGCACCATCATCAAGCTCTGCGAGGAGCGGCGGGGCATCCAAAAGGACATCACCTACCTCACCCAGACCCGGGTGCAGCTCAGCTACGAGCTGCCGCTGGCCGAGGTGGTGTTTGGCTTCTACGACGCCCTCAAGAGCCGCTCACGGGGCTATGCGAGCCTCGACTACGAGGCGGCCGGCTACCGCCGCTCCGACCTGGTGCGTCTGGACCTGTTGGTCAACGGCGAGATGGTGGACGCGCTTTCGCTCATCACTCACCGCGACACGTCGTTTTATCGGGGCCGCGATCTGTGCATCAAGATGAAGGAGCTGATCCCTCGGCAGCAGTTCGAGGTGGCGGTGCAGGCCGCGATCGGCACCCGGGTCATCGCGCGGACCACCGTCAAAGCGATGCGCAAGAACGTCACCGCCAAGTGCTACGGCGGCGACATCAGCCGGAAACGCAAGCTGCTCGAGAAACAAAAACGCGGTAAGCGGCGTCTGAAAGCCATCGGAAACGTCGAGATCCCGCAGACCGCGTTCCACGCGGTGCTGAGCCTGGAGGATGGGTGAGCGACGCTCAGCCAGAGACCGCGTCCAAGGGTGACGCCGGCAAAGAGGCCGCCGCCGGCAAGGAAGGCGCGCGGGAGCCATCCCCGCAGCGCTCGCCCCGGCAGATCAAATCGGCCGTCGCCATCCTCAAGAAGGAAGCCAAGCGCATCCTCAAAAAGAACCGGGGCCGCATCGCCGCCGAGCCGACCCGGGCCATCGAGGAGTGCCTGAAGGAAATCGAGGTCCATCTCGAGTCCGAGGACTGGCGCGAGCTGCAGACGCAGGCCGAGCGCCTCGACGAGCTGCTCGAGCGCCACGCCGGGTTCGCCCGCAAGAGCGCCATCCGGGAGACCCTCGAGAACGTCGGCATCGCGGTGCTCATCGCCCTGGGGCTGCGCTCGTGCCTGTACGAGCCGTTCAAGATCCCCAGCGGTTCGATGATGCCGACGCTCCGCAACGGCGACCACATCTTCGTCAACAAGTTCGTCTACGGCATCCAGATCCCGTTCACCAACACGGTGGTGGGGCAGAGCTTCGGCGACATCGAGGCGGGGGACATCATCGTGTTCCGCTTCCCGCTCGACGAGGAGCAGGACTTCATCAAGCGGGTGGTCGGCCTGCCCGGCGACGAGGTGAAGGTCGAAGGGCGCCAGGTCTCCGTCAAGCGGGCGGGCACCGAAGAGTTCGTCGAGCTGCCGCGCAAGCGCCTCGACGACAAGTGCTACGACGAGACCGGGCACAAGCCCGTCGCCAACTGCACGCTCTACGAAGAGACGATGGGGGACCGCACCTACGTCGTCCGCTATCGCCTGCGCAGCGAGGAGCGAGGCGAGCTCGCGCCGCCAGCCAAGATCTGGAAGGTCCCCGAGGGGCACCTGATGGTCATGGGCGACAACCGCAACGACTCGCTCGACAGCCGACGCTGGGAGGAGACGGTCGAGGCGGTCGAGGCCGAGGGCCTGCTGTCCAGAAAAGACCTGCGCGACCTGACCGACGAGCGGCTGTTCACCAGCACGCCGCCGCCGTACATCGCGCAGCAGGCCGATCCCAAGCACGACCACGTCATTCATCGGGCGGCCCATCGCGCCGAGGACCACGACCTGGCG
Organism: Myxococcota bacterium; assembly: GCA_039028615.1. Lineage (GTDB taxonomy): Bacteria > Myxococcota_A > Polyangia > Nannocystales > Nannocystaceae > Paraliomyxa. The sequence continues at coordinate 3,576 of JBCCHT010000029.1, forward strand.
CTCGAGGCTTGGCGCGAGCCCACGCTGGGCGTAGAGGCGGTCTACGACACCAAGGTCGCCACGTGGCCGGGCGGGCGGGCGCTGGGTTGGGATGCCCTGGTGGGTCCCTCCAACGGGCCCGAGACGGATCGTTTGCTCCAGCACGGCGAGAGCATCGACGCGGTGTACGTGGCCGAGGACGAGACGGCCCGCCACGCGGTGCTGCGTCTACGCGAGCCCGATGCGGTGGTGGCCTTTGCCTGCGGCAAGGCGCTGTGCCCCGACGACGCCAGCGTGGCCAAGCGGGTGGGCGCGGCCCTCGATCGCTTCGGCGACGACCGCAGCCGCGAGGCCCGGGACCTGCTCGTCCGCCCCAGCGACCCTTCCGCCAACTACAGCTCGCACTTCAAGTCCCGGCACAGCCCCAAGGACCACTACTTCGAGCGTCGCTTCGCCTCCACCGAGCCCGGACCCCGCGGCCAGGTGCGCCTGCGAGTGTTCCGCAAGCCCGAGGAGGGCACCGAGCAGGTCCGCGACGCCGCCTTGCGTCGCTTCGGCATCGACCCCCAGGCGCCCGACGGCCCCAAGCCCGAGGTCAGCGACCTGGGCCTGGCCTCGTGGATCGTCGACGACGGGAACGCGTGGGTCAGCATCGCCGCCGACATCACCCGCGAGATGGTCGTGGTGCTCGAGTGTGGCAAGCACGTGTGCAACCGCGAGGCCAAGGCCCGCGAGCTCGCGGCGCAGGTGCACGGTCGTGTGCCCCGGGCCGCGGGCGATCGCCGACGCATGCGAGACCTGCTGGGCATGGCCGATCTCGACGGGTTGCCCGAGGTCCCCGCCCGGCGCCCCGAGCTTTACGAGTACGATCGCGTCCAGCTCGAAGCCACCGTCAAGGGCGACTCCCACAGCGTCGAGCTCGAGGCTTGGCTCCATCCCGAAGGGGGCACCAGCGGCAAGGTCGACGCGCTGCGCGAGGAGATGGGCGGGCTGGAAGCCGACGATTCGGTCGTGCCCGGGGCCTACGGTGGCAGCACCGATGATGCGGTGGTGTTCGTGTTCCCCGTGGCCGAGACCGAGGCGGTGATCCGGCTGAAGTGCCACCACGGCCTGTGCCCCTCGCGGGAGACGGCGGTGGCTCTCGCTCGCCGGGCGGCCAATCGAGCCACCGATCCCAGCAAGTTCATCGAGCCCGACGCGATTCGGCCCAAGCCCTTCGTACCCCGCGGCAACGTGAAGGGGCGAGCGGATCGCATCTGGCTGCCGCTGTCGCGTTTCTGGCTGCCCGTGCGCTGAGCCTCGCCCCGTCGGTCGATTCTGCCAGTGCGGCGCGGGTCGGCAGGTGAGGGGACCGCGCGATCGCGTCGTGTCGGGCGAACGATCCCTCGCGTCATTCGCCCGGGAACCCCGGTCGGCGACGCTCGTGCGTCGGAGGGCAGGGATGGAACGCCCCTCGCCGCCCAAGCGGTCCCGAGAAGTGAGACAAAGGGGTCGGCACCCTGAAAGCTCCGGTACCCGTCCGATCGTTGGTTCCCCGGACCCCGATGCCCGCGCCCCTCACCAGTCTCGCCCTGTCGTCCGCTCTTGCGTCCTTTGCGCCAGGGGAGGGGGACCTCGTGACCGTCGAACCCGGGCTCGCCCCCGGCGAAGTCGAGATCGAGGGCACCCGCTGGCAGCAGCTCCAACGCGAGGACGACCCCGTGCCCGGGCCGATGATCGTCAGCCGCGAGGTTCGCATCGAGCGGGTGCCCGGCGGCGTCCAGGTCGAGGCGCGCTGGTCGATTCGGAGTGAGCAGAGCGCGTGGTTGGCCCAGCGGCTGCTGGCGACGACCTCCGCTCGGGTCGAGCACGTGCGCTGGAACGGCCGCAAGGCGCCGGTCTTGGCGGGAGACGCCGGGGTGCTGGTCGTCGAGCGCATCACGGGCGACGGCGTGCTCGAGCTGCAGGCCTTCGTGCCCGGCAACCCCGATCGAGGGATGGACCTCGAGCTGTTGGCCGCGCCCACGGGCACGGTCACCACTGTCGGCTTCGACGCCGAGCTCACCGTCGAGGCGGGGGAATTGCCCGTGCTGCCGCGCAAGGGCACCACGCGCTCGACCGGAGCCGGGGCGCTGCGCCTCGCCAAGGCCACCGAGCAGCCCGTCTCGCAGCGGGGGCCCATCGTCGTGGCCAAGGTCGCGGTGGGGGTCACGGTGGGCGACGCAGAGCTACGGGGCAGGGGACACCTGCGCTGGGAGATTCGCCACGGCTCGCTCGAGCGGGTGTCCTTCGTCGCGTACGGGCTGGGCGAAGACCTGACCATCGAAGGGGCCGGCATCGGCCAGTGGAAGCGCGAGGGCGATCGGATCGTCGTGACCCTCGCCGAGGCCACCGAGCGCAGCGTCGACCTCGATCTGCGCTGGACCACGGCGGCTCCGGGCGGCGCCGAGGCCAGCCTGCCGTTGCCCACCATCGTGCCGCAGGACGTGTTCCGCAGCGCCAGCGCCATGCAGCTGGCCCGCGACGGCGAGGTCGACGTGCGGCCGCGCCTGGACTCGTGGACGCCCGTGGCCAGCGTGCAGCTGCCAGAGTGGGCCAAGGGCCTGGTCGAAGGCACGCCCACCGCCGCGTTCAGCCGGCCTCGGGCCGCCGTCGATCGTGGCGACACGCTGCAGCTGCTGCGGCTCGAGCCCGTGCCCGGGCCGCCCATGGTGGTCGACGTCGCCGACCTTCGCGTGGCCACCACCGCCGACGGCGGCACGCTGATGCGCGCCCGCTACGAGATCCGCAACGAACGCGCCTCCCACCTCGCGGTCACGCCGCCGCCGGGCATGCGCCTGGTCGGCGTCACCGTGGGCGGTCGCGAGGTCTGGCCGGCTCGGGACGGCGACCAGCTGCGAATTCCACTCAAGCGATCGCTCGAGACCGTCCAGGGCTCGGTGACCGTACCCGTCACCGTGGCCTTCGTCGCCGAGGGGGATGCCGCGTGGGTTCGTCGGGAGCGTCGCGAGGTCCCGCTGCCCGTCATCGATGCGCCCGTCACCGTGCAGCGGGTCACCGTTCACCTGCCACCGCGCTATCGCTCCAAGCTCGCCGTGGGCAAGTCCGGCGTCGTCGACGAGTTCGACCGGGGGAACGACGTCGGCTACGGCTTCATCGACGACGGACGCGTGGCGCAGGCCGATCGAGTGCTCAGCTCGGCCATCGACGCGTGGAACGACAACGAGTTCGACGACGCGCTGCACTTACTCGACCAGTTCCGAAACATCGGCGGGTACGGGTCCAACCTCGAGGGGCTCGAGGCCAACATCAACCTCGTGCGGCCCATGCTCGGGGCCACCGTCGACGCCGACGGCGACTGTGCGCCCGGCGGGGCGCCGATCCTGGCCAGCCTCGTGGAGGGGCCCGATTCCGCCGCCGCCCGCCGGGTCCGCGCTCAGGCCCGGGCGCGCTCGGGCAAGAAGCAGGCCGCGTACGCCAAGACCAAGAAGCGTGCGAAGGCCTACAAGAACGCGGGCGACTACGAGAAAGCCGCCGAGGCCTACCGCGAGGCGCTGGACACCAGCCGCGAGCTCGATGCGCTCCAAGACGAGGAGTCGGTCGAGTATGCGTTCGAAGCCGAGCAGCTTCAGGACGAGCTGAAACAGCTCGAGCAGCAGGTCGACGTCGACAACGACGACGTCGCCGATGCGCCCGACGAGCCGGCATCCGCCGCGGTCTATGACTTCGAAGACGACGACATCGACGAAGACGAGATCATGGTCGAGCGCGTCGAGGCCAAGGACGCCGCCGGCATCTCGCTGGCGGGGGTCCAGCGCCAGGAAATGTCGCTGTCCGCCGACGTCATCAGCGAACGAGAGGTCTTCGTCACCGCGGGGGCTCGCATGCGGCGGAGCTTTCGCTGGATGCCTCGGCTCATCCGCCACATCAAGGAGCGTCGGGACGAACGACGGCGCGGATACGTGGCCGATTTGCCGGACACCTGGTGGGGCGGCGCCATCATGCGGGTGCCACAAATCGGCGAGCCCGTTCGGTATCAGCAGCTGTTGCTCGAGGCCGGCGAGGCTCGCTCCGTGCCCGTGGATGCCCGTCGTACGCGGCCGTTCCGGCCGTGGTCCGAGTAGCGTGGCGCCGGGGTTTGCCCGCCCGCGATAACCCCCGCGGCGGTGTTCGGTGGGCAGGGGTACCCCGGGCCAATTCTCGCAGTTCGGCCGTCAGTGGCATCGTGCGGGGATTTAGCGCCCCAGAACGTGCCTGATATTCTACTTTACATAATATTGATTATCGGAAATATCTCTGTAGACCCGTCCCACGGTCCTCCTTCCCGGATCGATGAGGCTGCGCGCCTGTTGCGCGAGCGCAGCGCCGCGCATCAGGGGCCCCGAAGAAAAGCCAAGTCCCGCGGCGTCCTTCGAAAGGATGTCGTGCCGCTGGGTATTGCCTGGTCACGATGACGACTCAGCCTCTCCACTCCCTCCGCTGCTCCCTCGCTCTGCTCCTGGCCGGGGTTGCGCCCGTCGCCGTCGCTGGCTGCGACCAAGGCTCCGAATTCGACACGGGTGCCGAGGAACTCACCGCGGAAGATTTGGACATCGACGTGAAGACGCCGATCGACGGCGACGCCGATGAGGAGGACGCGGCTGGCCCCGCGCAAGACCACAACACGATGGAGGTCCTGGCGGCGCCCGACAGCCCGAGCGCGGCGGTCATCACCACCCACTCCCACCGTAGCGTATTGCTGACGGACACCCTCGAAGACGGCGACGTCGTGATGCTTCGCAGCGTGGGTCAGGGCTACCTGGGCTGCAACGACGCCGGGGCCATCCAGACGAGCAAGGCTCCGAACAACACCGACGGGCGACTGTGGCGGGTCCACCTGGTCGACCTCGACGGCGATGGCAACGACGAGATGCAGTTCGAGCTCGTCGACGGTGGATACACCAACAAGTATCTCAGCATGCACGACTTCGGGTTCACCAGCTTCGTGTTCTGCGGCACCCTCCAAGGTGCTGGTGAGGCGGCGTCGTGGAGCTGGGGCCACTGGTACGGGCAGAACGGAAGCGTGTATCGGAAGGTCAGCCGCTCCTTGGTCAACTTCGACCACAACAAGTGCATCCACAGCACGAGTGCGATCCCGGCAATCGGCGGCGCCTGCAATCACCACGTGCACACCATGTTCAACATGGAGGTCCTGGATACCGCCGTGATGTAAGCCGATTGACCCCCGCATGACGCATTGCGATGCTGGTGAGGTGAGAGGCCCTGCAACGATGTTCGCCGTCGCCCTTCTGCTCATGGCTTGTCCGGGTTCGAGTGACGACGACACGACGACGGCGGTGGCGGACGGCACCGGGTCCCCGAGCACGGGACCGGACCAGCCGGCCACGGGCACCGTGGACTCCACCGGTTCGGGAGCCCCGGCAACGTCCGAGTCCGGCGGGGCGACGACGACCGAGGCCGACACCGGGACCACGGGCGACGAGATGTGCACCGACGAGACGTGCACCTCGCTGCTGACGATGACCTTCAGCCATGATCTGGCGTTGCTCGACGGGCCCCACCCGCTGGACATCCAGACGCCGCTGCACGACTTGATCTGCAGCATCGATCCGGCGCCCGAGGGCCAGAAGTCCTGCTTCGGGTTCATGTTCACCGATCTCAGCTGGGACGAGCAGACGATCACGGTGGAGATGACCGGGCCGTTCTTCGACACGGACCTCAACCCCGAGGCCACGCCCTTCGAGTCGGTCGCGGTGCAGCTGCGCCTCGAAGACCAAACGCTGTACGACGAAGTGCTGCCCGTCGTGTCGGGGGATCCGATCCAGCCCGATCCCTGCGGCCAGGTCTGCTGGCACGCCACGGTCGACGCGACGATCGAATGAGCGCCGCGCGTCGAAAAATCTAACGGAATGGCGGGCGTCGATCACTACACGCTCTCGACCGACGCCACGCCAGCGTGACTGAGGACGGCCCTAAGGGATTCCCTCCTCACCGCATGGCGGACGCGCGGTCGTGGACCTGCCGTCATGCAACGACCGACCCCTGCCGTTCCCTCCTCCCCCGTCTCCCCTCCCCTCGCCACCCTGCTGCTCGTCTCGCTCGTGTCCAGCTGTGGCACGACCGTCGAGCCCTGCCTCGACGAAGATGATCCGCGGTGCTTCGGCGACACCAACGAGGACGGAGGTTCCGCCGACGAAGCTCGCGGGAGCTTCGATCCCACGCAACCCATCGTCCTGAGCACGGCGACCGGAGCGTCCGTCGCGATCCCTGCCGACGGCCTGGTGTGTGGCGGCGAAGCTCCCACGGGGCCGGTCGAAGTCCAGGTGGGTCATCCCGTTCGCGAAGGCAGCGAGCTCGCCGACATGCCCGGCGGTTTTCTCGGGCGCACGATGGAGGGTGAGTCGGTCGCGCTCGCGTCGTTCGGGGTCATCTCGGTCGAGATCACCGATGCCGACGGGACCCCGTGCAACCTGGCCCCCGGCGTCGAGGCCCAGATCGCGGTGCCCTTCGCCTCGGGCGGCTTCGGCAGCACGTTCACCGCGCCCGACGAGGTGCCGCTGTGGCATCTGGAGCGGGGCGCGGACTTCTGGGTGGAAGAGGGCGTCGCGCGCTACGAGGACGATGCCGGGGACTATCGCGGCAGCGTCACACACTTCTCGAGCTGGAACGTCGACCGGGACTACTTCCTGGCGTGCCTGCGGGGCACGGTCGTCTACTCGGACGGCAGCCCAGTGCCCAACGCCGCCGTGCAGTTCAACGTGACCACCTTGCCCGACGGCCTCGATCCCAATCGAGTGCTCAGCGGCGACTACACAGAGGCGGGACTCACCGGGAGCTTCGAGCTCGATTCCGTGCCCGCGGGCGCGAACGGGACCATCACCGCCGTCGATGGCGACGGTGAGTCGGGCTTCATCCAGTACAGCGTGCCGGACTCGGGCTTCGGCTGCATCGACGTGGGCCAGATCGTGATCGATGGCGGCGGTGAGCAACCCGATACCTGTGGCGACCTGTCGGGGACCCTGTGGGGCAACGAAGCCGATGAGCCCAACACCGCGGGGGACTATCGCTTGACCGACCTGTCGTTCCGCCAGGGTGGAGAGTTTCGCAGCTTCTACCGCTGGTGGGACTCGAGCGACGGCAGCTGCAACGGGGTCTACAACGACACGCTCAACGGGGGATCGTGGTCGATGGACGGTTGCGAGGGCACCGTGGTCGAAAACGGCACCGAGTACGACGTGCGCTACGACCAAGGCGACCTGCTCGTGGCCGGGCTTCGGTTCCGCCGGATCACCGAGCCTCAGTCGCCCTTCGGCTGTCAGGTCCCTTCGAGTTCGTTCCCGTAGCTCTCGCGGCTAGGCCCCGGTACAGATCGGCGCATTGATCAGCCCCGCGCAGAATCCATCGGCCGAGTACAGGGCGTCCTGGTCCTCGCAGATGGGCTCCAGCACCGCGGGGCTGCGATCCGCCTGGATGCACAGAATCGCCATGGCCGCCAGCGGGTCGGCGTTGGGGTTGTTGCAACAGGCGACGATGGTGTCGCGCCAGGCCAGGCAGGCGGGCATTGGCGTGATGTCGATGGGGTCCGAGTTGCCGCAGTCGACCATCGTGTCGGTGTTGGCGTTGCCATTGCCGTCTCCGTTGGCGTTGCCCCCATCGTCGGCGGCCGTGGCCCCGGACTCGCCCCCGGCTCCATCGTCTTCGCTCGCGCCGTCGTCACCGCAGGCCACGGTGAGGCCCGCGGCCAGCAGCATCGAGACCGTGGCGGCGGCAGCTCGTCCGCCGATGTTTCGGTTCGTTCGTCGAGTCATCGTCGTCTCCTCTCACTTGAACAGGCGCAGCACCGCCACATCGGAGAACCCGTCGTTGCGTACGTGGCCGGCGATCGCTAGCCCGTCGTCCCCGTGAAACTCGATCGCGTACACCGTCTCGGTGTCCGAGCCCGAGTCGAACACCGCGAAGCCACCGTTGCCGAAGCTCGGATCGGGCGTCCCGTCGGGCATGTGCTTGGCGACGCTGATGTCGGTCGACTCGCCGAGCCCCTCGAGGTCGCCCGCGAGGTAGAACGAACCATCGTCGTCCACCGCGATGTCGTGCGCGCGCGACATCCCCAGCGAGTCCACGTAGCCGTCCGTGCCGAAGCTCAGGTCCAGCGTGCCGTCGGGGGCGTGCCGGGCCACGACATAGCCCTCCTCCATGCCCACCAGCGCGAGGCCGGCGATGAGGATGCTGCCGTCCGGCAGTTCGGCCAGCGACTGCGCCTCGTGCAGGATGCCGTAGGTTCCCAACGTGTAGCCGCCCTCCTCGCCGAAGGTCGGGTCGAGCTGCCCGTCGGGTTGGTAGCGGAGGATGAAGTTCGACGTGCCCGCCGTGTCCAGGGCAAAGCCGGCCACCAGCAGCTGCCCGCCCGCCGTGAACAGGACCTCCTGGCCGACCACCTCGTCGTAGCCGGGGAAGTCCGTCGCGACGAGCCCATCACCGTCGAACGTGTCGATCGCCGCCCCGTCCGAGTCGAAGAGCGCGACGCCCAGCGAGAAGTCGTACTGGCCCACCACCGCGACCTCGTCGTTGGGCCCCACGGCACCGTTGAACGTCATCTGACTCGCGAAGTCGTCGACGGTGGTCGCCATGCCGTCGTCGTCGAAGTCCCCGTCGGGCGTGCCGTCTGCGAGCACTCGTGCGGCGGCGAGCAGATCGAAGTGCTGCCCCGGCACCACGATGCGGCCCTGCCCGTCGAGTTCCACCCCGCGCCCCGCCTGGAAGCCGGCCGACGCGTAGTCGAGGGTCGCGATCCCGTCGTCGTCGAACGCCGGGTCGAGTTGGCCGTCGGGGAGCAGCTGCACGACCAAGAAGTCGCCCGAGCCCGCGTCGGTCGTCGCTTCCCCGCCCACGATGAGCGTGTCGTCCTCCCGGACTGCCAGTCCGAAGCCGAATTCGTCGAACTCGTCGACGTCGACGAACACCCAGCCGTCCGCGCCGAAATCGGGGTCCAGCATGCCCGCATTGGGGTTTCCGCCCGTGGTCGTGGGATCGTCGGTATCCGTCATGGGGCCCGCCGTCGAGTCGCCTGTGGGGTCTCCGGAGCTGTCGGCCGACGGAGCCGTGGTCGTGCCGTCGACGTCCGACGCATTGGCGGTGCTGCCCATATCGGTGTCGGCAACGGGGTCATCGGTCGCGCCCGTCTCACACCCGAACGCGGTGAGCACTGCGATCCACAACGGCACTCGATACAACTTCGGCATGCGGAAAACGTAGCGATGGGCACATGGCGAAGAGCCAAATTGCGGCCAAAAGATCAGGCTGCGTGCAGGAGGTGTCCTCGGAGGGGTTCGTACGTTGTCCCGGAGGTCGTCGGTCGGCGAGGTAGGACATCCCAAATGCTCGCCAAACCGGGACCAAACCCGTGCCGACACGACGATGCCCAGCCCGGGTGAAGGAGAGCGTCTGTCGGACATCGTCAATCGGCCTAGTGGCAGGATCGCGAGGGGGGGCTGTCGTGCGTTGCGCTCGGTAACGACCTCGTCAGGAGTCCTCCGGGGCCCAGAACGACGTCCACGGACACGATGGGTTCGCTCCCGGTCGACGGCGCACGAAACGTTCGTTGCCGACGCGTGGCCCGAAGGTCCGGGTGGTCCTTTGGGGACTCCAGGTCGTACGATCGGTGTTCCCGAGGGGCCTTGGGCGAGCACCGTATCTCCATCCTGCACATCTCCGACCTGCACGCTCGCAGTACGGATGTTTCGGAACTCCCGGACGCGACGGACAAAGAACTGGAGCGGCGGCGCGTCCGACTGGAGGAGATTCGCGACGAGGCGCGGAGCTGGAGCGTGGTTACGGGGCCCGCGTGGGACGACAACCTGCGCGAGTTGTTTTCCGATGGGCCGCCCGATCTGGTGTGTTTTACAGGCGACGTGGCGGACTGGGGCCTGAGGGCGGAGTACGCCGTCGCGCATGAACTCGTGATGCGCACGCTTCGGGTCCTCGGTGTCGACGCGTCGCGGTTGTTCGTCGTGCCGGGGAACCACGACGTCCAGCGCACCGTCAACGAGGACGCCTGGGAGAAGCTCCGGGGGTTGATGTGGAATGAGGCCGGGGCTGTCTCCAAGTGGCTTACGCCGGTTGGTAGGCCGCCGCGGGACGTCGCTGCCGACCTGGCTGACCGAGTCCTCGCCCGCAGTCAGAAGTTCTGGCACTGGGTCGCGCACGACTTGGGTCGGCCGGAGCTGGTGCCGGCCAACGATGGTGGGCATGGCAAGCTCGGCTACTGTCAGTCGCCCGACCTGGGACTCCCCTTCCCCGTGCACATCGTCGGGCTCGACTCGGCCTGGCTCGCCGGGGACAACAACGATCAGGGCAAGCTGTGGCTCACTCGGCATCAGCGGGATCGACTGCTGACCGAAATGGGCAAGCCGAGGACGGGGCTGCGGATTGCACTCATGCACCATCCGTTCACCGAGCTGGCGCAGCCCGAGGTTGCCGACACCCAGCGCGACCTGGCCGAGTTGGCGGATTTGCTGTTGCACGGTCACCAGCACGAGTCCGCTGGGGGCACGCTGAAGGACCTCGACGGGAACTGCCTGCGGGTGTTGGCGGCGGGGTGCTTATACGAAGGCTCCGAGGGTAGTCGGTGGCCGAATTCGTGCCAGCGCATCGACATCACGGTGAACGAGGCGGGGCGGCCGCAGTCGGCGGAGATTCGATTCCGCGGCTGGTCGAGGCGGGCGCACTGGCACCCGGATGCTTCGCTCTATCGCTCCCAGACCGACGATGGTCGGATGCACTGGCGACCGTGGAACGCGGAGGCGCCCGTGGCCTCCGAGAGTCGCTTCGACGCTTCCCTCGATGCCCCACTGGTCACTGCCGACCGCTTCGTGGGGCGTACCGCTGAACTCGAGGCATTGGCCGAAGGGCTCGAGCGTTCATCGGCCGTTGCGGTCACCGCCATCCACGGCATGCCCGGGGTGGGCAAGACGTTCCTGACCGAGCACTTTGCTCAGCTCAATGCGGATCGGTTTCCTGGGGGGCATCATCGAATCGGCCTCGAGCCGGACGAAACGCGTACGGCCGAGGCGCTGCGTAATTCGCTGGCTGCGAAGTTGAAGGAGGAACCACGCACGCTGGTGGCAAGGCTCGTGGTCTCCCGGGCGTTGGTCATCATCGACAATGTCGACAGTGCACCGCTGGTAGACCTCGTAGTGCAGTTATGGCGATTGCTGCCAGAAGTACCGCTTCTCGTTACCGGGCGGTACGACGAACTCGGACGGGCCGCGGGATGGCCACGAATCGAGCTACGTCCCTATACGGACTACGAGGAGCCGCTGGAACAACTGGCCAAAGAGGGCGTCGAGACTCGAAACGCCAAGGAACAGGCCGACCTTCGCGCGATGATCGATGCGCTGGGACACTTGCCGTTAGCGTTGAGCCTGGCGGCAAGCCACCTTCGCACGGGGGCGTACTCCCCCCGTAGCTTCATCGATGAGCTAAGTAGGCGCGGGCTTCAGGTTGGACCCGCCGACCCAAGTGATCCGCGCCGCCATGGAGACCACTACGCGCGTGCGGTACTGAAGACCAGCTTTGAAATCTCTTGGGCGCACCTACGGCGTGCACTCGAGGTCGATGGACACGACGACGTCGAAATCGAGGACATGCTTCGTGGGTTGTCGGCATTCGCGTATGGGCTCGGTTGCCCGGTCGGCCCCAGCCTCGCGGCGGCGACGGCCGGGCTGGAGGATTCTGTCGCACGAAAGGTGCTCGCGCGGGCTGCCTCGGTGTCTCTCGTCCAACGGGCGCCGGGTAGAATCGCATGGGGCGTGCATCCACTCATCGGAGACTATCTGCGTGCAGCGGTGGCCGATGTGGCGCACGATGTTGTGCGCGAGCGGGTCTCGGAGTGGTTCAACGACCATCTTCGTCGTTCAGCCATCCGCGACGATGACCAGGCTGCCGTCCGTGCCGAAATTAACGATGACTACGAGGCATTGGAGACGTGGCTCCGTGGGCTCGATGGACGCGAGGCCTATGTCGCGGGGGAATTGGGCTTCGACTTCGCAGAGGACTGTGGCCCATACTCCATTTGGAACGAATGCTATGAGCGGGCAAAGTCTGCGGGGCTCGATCCTAACGAGGAGAGCAACAGGCTCTGGTGGCTGACGACCCTGGCCGTAGGAGCGGGCGAGTTGGACCTCTGCATGCGTACCGCACGAACGATGGCGGAGCATGATGACCGACACGGGAACGACAACGGGGTCGCGCTCGCGAAGGGCCGAATCGCGGACATTCTGCAGGCGCGGGGAGATCTGGACCGGGCGCTCGAGATACGGCAAAACGAGCAAGTGCCAGTGTTTCAGCGGTTGGGCGACTTTCGCTCTAAGGCCGTGGCCATGGGCAAGATCGCGGACGTTCTGCAGGCGCGAGGGGAGCTGGACCGGGCGCTCGAGATACGGCGGAACGAGCAGCTGCCAGTGTACGAGCGGTTGGGCGACGTTCGCGAGAAGGCGGTGACCATGGGCAAGATCGCGGACATTCTGCAGGCGCGAGGGGAGCTGGACCGAGCGCTCGAGATACGCCAAAAAAAGCAGGTTCCAGTGTTCCAGCGGTTGGGCGACGTACGCGAGAACGCCGTGACCATCGGCAAGATCGCGGACATTTTGCAGGCGCGAGGGGAGCTGGACCGGGCGCTGGAGATACGGCAGAACGAGCAGCTGCCGGTGTACGAGCGGCTGGGCGACGTTCACTCCAAGGCTGTGACCATGGGCCGAATCGCGGACATTCTGCAGGCGCGGGGGGAGCTGGATCGGGCGCTCGACATACGGCAGAACGAGCAGCTACCAGTGTACGAGCAGTTGGGCGACGTACGCTCCAAGGCCGTGGCCATGGGCTACATCGCGGACATTCTTGAGGCGCGAGGGGAGTTTGACCGGGCGCTCAAGATACGACAAAACGAGGAGTTGCCTGTGTACGAACGGTTGGGTGACGTTCGCAACAAGGCCGTGACTCAAGCGAATATCGCCACCCTTCTCGTGCGCCGATATGGGGCGGCCGCAAACGGCGAGGCCACAGGCCTCCTCTCCGAGGCGTATACCGCCTTCACCCGTGTGGGTCTCCCCGAAGCAGCGCAAGTCGGGGCCATCGCCGCAAAACTTGGCCTCGTTCTGAACGACGAATCCTCGACCTGACGACCATCGCACAGCCCGGCAGGCTCGGTGATACGATCTCGGCCGCCCCACCCCGCCGCTCCCGCCCTCCGATGGCCGCTTCCACACCAACGCCCCTGGGAATCGAGCTGGAGTTCGTCCGGGCCGAGCAGGCCGACGACCCGTTCGCGTTCCGCTTCGCCCGCCAGACCTACTTGGTGCGCGGCCGCGGCGGAGACTACGAAACCGTCGAACTCGCCTGGAACCGCGACCTCCTCGATGATCTCGAGCAGCTCCGCCGCCCCGATCGCGACCCCGCCATCGCCGCCCGCGTCGGCGAGATGCTCCGCGAACTCCTCGAACCCGCCGGCTGGAGCGCCCACGAGGCCACGATCACCCAAGCCCGCTCCGAGCGACGCCCCGTCCACGTCACCATTCGCTCGGCCGCCGCCGAACTCTACGCGCTCCCGTGGGGCCTACTCGCCCTCAAGGCCGACGGCCAGCACCTCGGCGCGATCGAGCACGTCCTGCTCCGCTACGCGTGGCCAGGCACCGATACCGCCGCCGTCGACACCCGATACACGACCGCCCCAAACCGCATCTTGGTGGCATGGTCGGCCGCAGGCGGAGCCGTCCCGGCCGCGGATCAAATCGCCGCGTTCCCCGAGGACATCGTCCAAGTCCTCCCGCACGCCTCGTACGGAGGCATCGACGACGCGCTGAAGGCCGCCGAAGCCGAAGGCCGCCCCTTCCGCGTGCTCCACCTTCTGTGCCACGGCGCGCAGACGGGCTCGACCTTCGGCCTGGCCCTGGACGCCGAGGACGGCGGACGCCCAGCCGCGGTCGATGCCGGGCGCCTCCAGCAGCTCTTCGCCCCCCACGCCGACGTCCTGCGCCTGGTCGTGGTCATGGCCTGCGACGGCGGCAACATGGGCGAACCCGGCAACCGCCTCGGCAGCGTCGCCCAGCGCCTGCACCGAGCCGGCATGCGCTACGTGGTCGCCTCTCGAACCCCGCTGTCGGCCCGCGGCTCGACCCGCATCACCGAGGCGCTGTACCGCTCGATGCTCGGTGGCGCGTCGCTGGAACGAGCCTTCATCGACGCCCGCGATGCCGCCGCCCGCGAAGTCGACCACCTCGACTGGGCGAGCCTCCAACTGTACGCCCGCCCGGCCGACGGCGACGCAGGCGACGTCCTCGGTACCCGGCAAGAACCCGAGCCCCCGGCTCCAACCCCACCGCCGACCGAACCATCCAAGGCTCCAGAGCCCGTCGCGGCTAAAACCCCGCCTGCCCCAAGCACCCCGGCACCACCCCTCCCCTCCCCTGCCAGCAGCGGCCGCAGCACCCGCTGGCTCATCGTCGGCCTCGTGCTCGGCATCGTCGCCGTCTGCAGCGTCATCGTCCTGCTCATCGCTCTGTCCGACGACCCCGAAGAGGAATCCGACCTCCCCGAGCTCGACCCCGCCTGCATCACCAGTGAGACCAAGCTCCCCGTGGGCGCCCGCCCCATCGACGTCGTGTTCGTCGTGGACGACTCGGAGAACATGAAGCCCGACCTGGCCGCGCTCGAAAAAACGCTGCCGGACTTCGCTCGCAAGCTCACCGAGGGCGGCCTCGACCCCCACATCGTAATGATCTCGGGCACCGCCCGCGCGACCGAGCCGGGCCTGTGCATCGCCCCGCCGCTGGGCAGCGGCGGCTGCCCGACCAAGGACCACAACCCCCCGCTGTACTGGCGCGTGGACCAACGCGTGGGCTCGACCGATGCCCTCGAGCGGGTCATCCACGACTGGCGCGAGTACGAGTCCACGCTGCGCTACGACGCCTCGTTCCACGTCGTGGTCATCACCCGCGGCGACTCGGCCTGGACCCCGCAGTACTTCACCGACCAAATCACCTCGGGCGACGCCAACTACGAGGAGTTCTTCTTCCACGCCATCGTGACCCGCTCGAGCACCACGTATCGCGAGCTGGCGATGAAGACGGGCGGGTGGCTCGCAGACGTCGGAGACGACTACGGCCGAGTGCTCGAGGGCCTCGCTGGGCGCCTCATCTACACGGCCGGGCACGCGTGCGAGTACGCGATTCCCGAGCCGGAGACCGGATCCTTCGACGCCGATGCGTTCAACGTGGAACTGGTGGCCGAACAGCACGAACCCCTCAGGCCGCTGCACGTCCGAAACATCGACGCGTGCCCCGAGCAGGGCGACGGCTGGTTCTACGACGATCCCGACGCCCCCAAGACGGCAGTGCTGTGCGAGTCGACCTGCGAGCAGGTCCAGGGCACGGATGACTCGGTCCGCATGGTCTTCGGCTGCCCGACGCTGCGCCCCGAGTAGCGACCTACGGCCGGCACTCAGCTGGCCTCGTCGACCTCGAGCCTCTCGGACCACCGCCGCAGCTCATCCAGGCACTTGAGCGCCGTGCGCCCGTGCGGCGTGAGCCGATACGCCACCCCGACGGGCCGCGTGTCGAGCACCTGCCGCTCGATGAGTTCATGCGCTTCGAGGTGCCGCAGGCGCTCGGTGATCATCTTCTTGCTGGCGCCACCGATGAGCCGCGACAGGTCGTTGAACCGCACGGGCTCGTCCTTGAGATGCCACAGAATCGAGCCGGTCCACTTGCCGCCCAGGATCCGCATGCCTCGCTCGATGGGACACGGCTCCGCGCAGGGCTCCACCGCGGTCTTGCGACCTCGTCGGTCACGCGTCACTCGGGCTTTCATGACTCGGATCTTAGGGTGGTTACGAAAAGTAAACTAGTTGCACATAGAAACCTTCTGACTAGATTGCCGCGCTCAACCCTGCAGGGAGCAGCCAATGAAGAACATTTTCATCATCAATGGGCACCAGCCCTACCCTTTCGCCAAGGGGCGCCTCAATCGCACGTTGGTGGAGTCCGCTCGCGAGCACCTGACCCGTAACGGCTACGAGGTCGTGACGACGGAGGTGGCCAGTGGCTGGGATGTCGAGGAACAAATCGCCCGTCACCAGTGGGCCGATGTGGTGTTGATTCAGTTCCCCGTGAACTGGATGGGCGCGCCGTGGTCGTTTAAGAAGTACATGGACGAGGTCTATTCGGCGGGCATGGACGGGCGGCTGTGCGCGGGGGATGGGCGCCACGGCCCGGACGAGGCGCATCGCTATGGCCACGGAGGCGCGCTGACGGACACGTTCTACATGCTGTCGCTGACCTTCAATGCACCCCGGGACGCGTTCGACAACCCGGACGCGAGCTTCTTCGAGTCGCGCTCGGTCGACGACCTGATGTGGCCGATGCACCTGAACATGCGGTTCTTCGGCATGAACCCGCTACCGAGCTTCTCGGCCCACGACGTGATGAAGAACCCCGACATCGAGCGCGACCTGGAGCGCTTCTCCGCCCACTTGAAGGCGCACTTTCCCGCCCTGGCCGATCGGGAAGTGGCCCAGTGAACACGCTCAAGCTCCAGGCGGGCGATGCCTTTCCCGAGCTGCTCGTGCCCGGTGACGACGGTTCATCCCGCGACCTCGCCCGGCCTCGAGGCGAGCATGACTGGATGATGGTGGTCGTCTATCGCGGCCGCCACTGCCCGATGTGCACGCGCTATCTCAATGCGCTCGAGCCCATGGTGCCACGACTGTCGGCGATTGGGGTGGACGTGGCCGCGGTATCGGGTGACAGCGCACAGCAGCTGGCCCGACATCGGGACAAGCTCAGTGTCACGTTTCCCCTCCACCACGGACTCACCGCGGCGCAGATGCAACGACTCGGGCTGTACATCTCCGATCCTCGATCGCCCAAGGAGACCGACCATCCCTTTGCCGAGCCGGGATTGTTCGTGATCAACCAACACGGCACGCTGCAGGTGGTCGATGTGTCCAACAACCCGTTCGTGCGACCCGACCTGGAGACTCTGGCGTCGGGCTTGAAGTGGATTCGCGACCCGAACAACAACTATCCAATTCGAGGTATGCGGCCCTACGAGTGACCCATGGGGTGACCCATACGTTGCACCGAACGTCGTGATCGTCGTTCGGTGCCCGGTCGTTTCATTGCCGGACGCGGATCGGATAACGCCAGTGGATTCCTTTACAGACAGTGCTCACTGTCACTGCCGTGTAATGGAAAGCCTCATCTTGGTGTGAGTCGTTTGACTACGTACAGCCCCGCAGTAGGATGCGTGGGGACACTCTCGGGGTATGACCTCATAAAGCGATTGCCCCACATTCGTCCATACCTTAGTCTGGCATACACTTCAGTCACTCGTTCCGTGGGTTCATGCGCTTGGGGGCGCGAATCCGCTCGATATGCGACCAACTAACGAGTTGGAGCGACAGTGGCGAAGGCTTGGTCGGTAACGGCCTTGGTACGGGGGACATAGGCCAGCGTGGCTGGCGCAAGGGGCTGGGGAGTCATGGCAGTGGATAAACAAGGGGGATCGGCAGGGCTGTACGCAGTAGCCATGGACGACGAGTTACAGACGCCGGCTGTCGAGCCGATGTCCGTCGTGACTTCGACGACCCATGGCGCCGAGATCGGCTGGGCGATGCTTGCCGACAGCGAGCGCGGCTCGGTTCGCGAGATCGCTCGCTGGGGCATGACTGTAGGGCTTTCTCGGACACCCGAGTTCACGGGCGCTGACACGATCCCCTTCCAACTTCAGAACGAGCAGAAGATCATGGTCTCGGGCACGGCCCGCGTGGTCTCGCTCGTCGAGTACGAGATCGGCTGCGACGCCCTTTTGTGGGTCATCGACCACGACGGTCGCTGGGAAGACGTCGCGAAGTCGCTGTCCAATCGGCTGCGGCACCGCCCGCGGGACTCCAACGATCTGGGGTCGAGCCGGCTGTCCATGGAACGGTTCATTCCGCGGCTGCGCTCGCTGGCCAACAACCACGCCAAGGCGATGGTCAGCTCGGCCGACAGCGACGTCTCGGTGCCCGCCCGCTTGGATCCCGAGCGTGGGCTGATGCTCGAGTGGAGCCCGAACCTCAGCGACCTCAAGGCGCCCTTCAAGATCCAGGTCGAGGGCCCCTTCTCCACCGTCAACTTCGTCGACGACACGCTGCGCTGGAACGACGGCGCTTCGGCGCATAGCGCATCGCTGAACCTGCGTCGCCGCCTGCGTCGCGTGCCCGCGCCGTCGGGTGCCAAGGTCGTGGTCTTCTCCGACGACGGCACGCCCATCGAGCTCCGCATGAAGGATGTGTCCTTCGGCGGCGTCTCGGCGCGCATTCCTTCGGACCTGGACCACCTGCGGGTCGACCAAAAGCTGTCCGACGTCATCCTGACGTGGCGCGGTGGCCCGCAGCTGCGCTTTTCGGGCGAGGTCCGCCATCGGTCGCTGGCTCCCGCTGGCGACTCCGACCTCGTGGGCCTGAAGCTCGAGCAGAGCCGCGACCCGCAGTGGGATCGCTGGGCCCGTGAGGTCGAGAGCCTGCTCTACCCCACCACGGAGAGCTTCGGTCACGACTACCAGTCCATCTGGGACCTGTTCGAGGCCTCGGGCTACTTCGATCTCTCCGACGGACGCCGCGAGAGCACGGGCTTCCAAGAGCTCCGCAGCGCCTTCGAAAATGCCTACGGGCGCCTGGCCACCGCGCCCGACCTCGGTTGTCTGGCCGCGTTCTCGAGCCCCACCCGCGCCGAGGCCACGCTGGCCGGCCTGCGGCTGTGGAGCAGCACGTGGATCGGCTTCCAGCTCGCGCGCAACCAGGTGCGCCCGCACCTGAGCAAATCCGACAGCACGCCGCTGCGAGACCTCTTCTATCACGTGTACGAGCGGGCGGGCGCCGACCCGGACCTCCGCTGGCTCATCGCGTTCATCCGCGACGACGCCCCGCGCTTCTCCAAGGTGTTGCATCGCGACTTCGTGCTCGCCTCGCCGGGCGGCTGCGCGGTGCCCTTCCAGGCGTGGAAGAGCAACGTCCACATGCTGGGCGAAGGGTCGATGCTGAACACCGAGTACGCCACCGAAGAGCAGACCCAAGAGGTCCTGCGCAAGCTGGCGAAGCTTCGTCCTCACTTCTATCTCGACGCGCACGACCTGTTGCCCGAGACCTTCGCGATGCAGAAGCTCAAGGACGACTGGGAGTTTTACGGCATGCTGCGCGACCGGACGATGGTCGTCGCGACCGAGCGCGGCCGGATCGTCGCTGCCGCGGTGCTCGATGCCGCCGAGAACG
Source organism: Myxococcota bacterium (assembly GCA_039028615.1). Classification (GTDB taxonomy): domain Bacteria; phylum Myxococcota_A; class Polyangia; order Nannocystales; family Nannocystaceae; genus Paraliomyxa. The sequence goes on from JBCCHT010000029.1 coordinate 22,834, forward strand.
GCCTGCACCTGTACAGCCTGCTCGACACCGTTCGCCTCTACGAGCTCGAGCCCGGCGGTAGCCGCCACTACGGCGAGCTGCTCGACCGCGCCAACGAGTGGTTCTACGGCTACGGCAAGAACTCGTTCGTCACCTTCGGCGAAGATCTCGACCCGAGCACGATGCAGTCGCTCGGCGCCACGGGCATGGGCGACGGCCTGGTCACCTACCTGCCGAGCACCTCCATCCCGTACATCCTCGAGCGGGTCTCCGAGCTCACCGCTCCCAAGTAACGCTTCTTCTTCGGGCTACGCGCCATGAACGAACGCGTCGAGCGAGTCGTCGTCGTGGGAGGCACCCACGGCAACGAGCGCACGGGCGTCGTGCTGGCCCGTCGCTGGCAACGAGACCCCGCCGAGATCACCCGCCCCTCGTTCGACACCACCGTGCTCGTCGGCAACCCCGAGGCCATCGAGCACAACGTCCGCTACCTCGACCAAGACCTCAATCGTTGCTTTGCCGCCAGTGCGCTGGAGGCCCTCGCCACCGACCGGGAGTCCGCTCGCGCCAAGGTCGTGGCCGAGCAGATCCTCGCCGTCGACCCCAATCGACAGGCGTTGTTCGATCTGCACACGACGGTGTGTCCGATGGGCACCACCGTCATCCTGATGGACCCGTCGCCGTTCAACCTCGGCCTGGTGGCGAGCCTGCAGAGGGCCGACTCCCGCGTGCAGTGCTTTTATTGGCACGCCCCGGGGCGCGAGCCCGTGCACCTCAATGGTCTATGCCCGCGGGGTATCGCGGTGGAGGTCGGGGCGGTCGCTCATGGCACGGTACGCGCCGACGTGCTCGAGGCCACCCGTACGGTGCTCGCGGGGGCGCTCGACTACGTAGAGGCCTGGAACCGCGGGCAACGGAACGCAGGCGAAGAGGCCGTCCTGCATCGTTTCGTGCGCAACGTGGACTTCCCCCGGGATGCCGACGGCGAGTTCGCAGCGCTGGTACACCCCGAGCGCCAGGACCAGAACTTCGTGCCGTTGAGCGTCGACGCTCCCCTGTTCGTCGACCTCGACGGCCGAACCATCGGCTACGACGGTGAGCCGGGCCTGTGCCCCATCTTCATCAACGAGGCGGCGTACTACGAGGTCGGCGTCGCGATGTCGCTGACCGAGCGCATCACGATGCGTGTGCCCGCCTGAGACGGCGGGCGATGTCGGCCGCCCTACGAGGCGGAGACGTTCGCGATCGAGCGTCCCAGCAGCTCCTGAAGCGCCGACTCGGTCATCGTGCTCGCTGGCGCGGGGTCTTCACCCGCCAGCTCCAGGCGCATCTCGGCCAGGCGTCGTCGCATGGGCAACCGGAGCTGCGCATCGATCTCGAGGTAGTCGAGCGCGTCTTCGAGGTCCTCGGGGGGAAACGCCTTGATCTCCACGCCCACCCAACCCAGCGCGGTGACGATGCCCCGCGCCACGCGAGACAGCGTCACGATGGCGCCGCGCATCTTCACGTCGGAGACCTGCTTGCGCTGCAGCGCATTGGGCCCGACGCCGTCGGTGAGCGCCAACAGACCTCGACCCGACGAGTTCGCAGCATCGCGCAACACGTCGGCGTAGCGTGCCCACTCGTCGTCGTTCGGAGGATCGGCACCGTGCACGAGCAGGACCCAGTCTTGATGACGCTCGAAAAGGATGTTCTTGGCGGTACTCACGGCGGCAGCCGAGATACTAGGTCCGGTCCGAGAGGCTGTCGACCGATGGAGCCGCGCCATCGCGCACGACGAGTGAAACCTGCGACAACGGCACGCCAAAGCGCGATTGGCGGGAATCTGGTGACGGTGTCGGCATCGGTCGAGGCCTTCGATGCTCCCTCGAACTGGGCAGTTCACGCGGTGCCTTCAGCCGTCGTCGGCCCGTGTGCATCGACCGCAGATCGAGGCCCCACACCTCGCCCTGTCGGCCGTCGACGTCCCGCAATGGAGCGCCATCGCTCGTGGGCTCTCTGTTGTGGGCCATCGCCGCAATTGGACCGTTCGCCGCCTGGTGATCCCCTCATCGCGACGCCTACGTTCGAACCATGAGCGACCTGCGGATCGCCGAGGCTACCGTGGACCACGCCTTTGGCCATGCGCCCGGACTCGTCCTGTACGTCTGGCGTGGCGTGGTGCAACCGTCCACCGTGCAGCGGTTGATCGCGATGGCCCCCAAGGCTCGCAACGGCGCAGACGGCTCGGCCGTGGGCATGCTGGGCATCGTCACCGATGACGCGCCACCCCCTTCCGCCGAGAGCCGCCGCGCCCTGGCGGACATGCTCGTGCAGGTCGACTTCTTGTCGGCGTCGGCGTTGACCTTCGAGAGCGGTGGCTTTCAGGGGGCGATGGTGCGGGCCGTGGCGACCGGCCTGAACCTGCTGGCGAGGCCCCCGTTCCCGCACAAGGTCTTCCCCACCGTCTTCGCGGCGACCCACTGGTTGCAGCGAGAGCTCGCGACCGTCGATGCACAGACCCGGGAGGCCAGAGGCTGCGAGGCACTGCTCCAGGAGCTGCGCGCGGCCCCGCATCAGTGAGATCGCCGCCGGGCTCGGCTCCCGTCTGGGCCGCGGTCGCGTGCAGATTGGCGCGATAAGCGAACGGAAACTGATTTAGAAAAGCAGCAATTTATGTTTTGATAGTTAGCGTATGGCTTATGGACGTACCCTGATCGTCGTGGTGGCGGCCCCGTTGCTCGCGTGTGGGCCGACGCTCGTGCCGACCACGGTGGATGACGACGGGGCGAACACCACCGCTGCATCGACCTCGTTCGGCCCTGGTTCGGCGACGACCACCCCCTCCCCTGCCACCACGGTCGATCCCAGCGTGGGTGAAACGAGCGGGGACGACGGTCTCGACGGGACTTCGGAGTCGACCGGGTCGGCGTTCATCATGGAGACCGACATTGGCGGCGTCCTCGAGCAGTGCGACCCCTTTGCCCAGGACTGCCCACGCGGCGAAAAGTGCACGTTCTACTCGCCCCAAGGCGCGGGCGGATGGGACTGGGTGGGCTGCGTCCCCATCGCCGACAACCCGGCGGCCCCGGGCGAGGAGTGCTCGTACGAGGGCTCGCCCTTCGGCGGGCACGACGACTGCGAGCTCGGGTCGATGTGCTGGAATGTCGACGGAAAGACGGGACTGGGGACCTGCGTCTCGATCTGCATGGGCAGCGAGGACAACCCCACCTGCGAGCCCGGCTTTCGATGCGCCATCGCAGGCGGTCCGCTGGCGCTGTGTCTGCCGACCTGCGACCCCCTCGCGCAAGACTGCGGCGAAGGCCAAGGCTGCTATCCGGTCTCCGGCGACTGGACGTGCGCGCCGCATGCCTCCGAGGGCGAAGGGCTGGGTGGACAGGGCAGCCCCTGCCAGTACGTCAACTCCTGCAACCCGGGGCTGATGTGTTCGGTCTTCGAGGACGTCCTGGGCTGCGAGGATCCGCCCTGCTGCACCGAGGTCTGTCCGCTCGACATGCCCATGTGCGAGGGCGAGGAACAAGGGGTGGAGTGCGTGCCCTGGGACGACAACCCGCCCCCCGGCTACGAGAACGTCGGAGTTTGCGCCGTCCCGGCGCCGTAAAGGACCCGCTTGGCCGAAAATTAGGTGAGCTTCGTGCCGGTGGCTACGCTCTCCTGTCGCCGTGCTCGCCTCCGGTCTCCAGTCGACTCGTGTCCGCCTGCTGCAAGACGGCGATCACCATGACGTCGTGGTGGAGTCGGTCCGTCGCGCCCGCCGTTCGGTCTGGATCGCCACCGCAAACCTGAAGGAACTCCGTGTTCCGGGTCGCGCTGCGCGGCGCTACATGAGCGTGCTCGACGTGTTCGATCGCCTCGCCCGCGATGGGGTCGAACTCCGAATCCTGCACGCCAGCATGCCTTCACGGGCATTTCGCAAGGCCTTCGACTCCAAACCGCGGCTGGTGGCGGGCGGCCTGCAGTTGCGGCAGTGCCCGCGCGTGCACCTCAAGCTGGTGATCATCGACGGCGCCCTCGCCTACCTCGGCAGCGCCAACTGGACGGGCGCGGGCCTGGGCGCCAAGGGCAGCCACCGCCGCAACTTCGAGATGGGCTTCGTGACGGACGACGACGCCGTTCTCGATGCCACCCAGGACCGCTACGAGCAGCTGTGGCGGGGATCCGAGTGCGGCGCCTGTCGCTTGCGGACGGAGTGCGAAGCGCCGTTGGATCTCGATGCCCGACCGCCCGCGAAGGGTCCGGTGGTACGCCTGCGCCCGCCGTGAGTCGTTTATCGCTGTTCGCGCTCTCGCGTTGAGAGTGTCGTTCGGGTATGTGCACTGGCGGTGCCCGACTCTCAGTCCTGCACGCTGCACATCTTCACCGGGGCCACCGGTCTGGTTGGTTCCGCGACGATCCTCGAGTTGCTGCGCACGGATCCTCGAGCCGAGGTCTTGGCCTTGTTGCGGCCGGGCCCGGACGGCGCGGGCCCTCGCCTGGTCGAGACGCTGCAACGGGCGGCGAGGCTCTACGGCCTGGGCGACTCGCTCGACGAGGCCATCGCGACGCGCTGCGAGGCGCTCGCCAGCGACGTGCACGAGCCCCGCTGCGGCGTGGACCCTCCCGCGCGCTGGCACGGCGCCGAGATGTGGCACTGCGCCGCCGCGCTCCAGTTTCACGATCGCTTCCGCGACGCGGTGATGCAGACCAATGTGGAGGGCACCAGGCACGCGATCGAGCTGGCTCGGCAGCTCGAGGTCTCGACCTTCAACTTCGTGAGCACGGCCTACGTGGTCGGTGAGCGCTCGGGGCTCATCGCGGAGGCCCCGATCGAGTCCACCGATGACCTGGCGCCGAACAACCACTACGAGCGCAGCAAGGCGATGGCCGAGCAGCTCGTCTCGGACAGCGGCCTGCGGGTTCGGATCATGCGCCCGAGCATCGTGGTCGGCCACTCGCAGACCCGCGGGGCGATCACCTTCAACAGCTTCTACGGCTTCGTGCGCGGCGTGTTCAAGTTCCGTCGCCTCATGGAGCGGACGCAGGCCCAGCTCATGGACTCGCTGGAGGTTCGGATGCTCGCCGACCCCGAGGGCATGCTGGACGTCATCCCCGTGGACTACGTGGCCCAGGACGCCCTGGCCTTGTCGCGGGCCGACGCCGAGCCGGGCGTCTATCACCTGGCCGGCATCGGGCGGCACTCGACCCAGCGCATGATCGCGGTGGTGTTCGAGACGGTGGGGCTGCCTCGGCCGATCTTCGTGGACGACATCTCGGAGCTGACGTGGATCGACCGCAAGCTCCACCAAGCGGTGTCCGTCTACAACGCGTACTTGTTCGGCGACAAACGCTTCGACCGCACGCAGGTCGACGGGGTCATCGGGCAATCGGCGGGCCTGGGCTACGTGCTCGACGACGAAGAGGTGCGGCGTCTCGGCCAGTGGTATCTCGACCACGACTTGGCCCCGCGAAAGAGTCGTACGACCACATGAGCCGCCCTGCCCCGCTGTTCATCGTCGGCACGGGCCGCTGCGGCTCCACCTTGATCTCGAAGCTGATGGACGCCCACCCGCGGGTGCTCAGCGTGTCGGAGCTGCTGTCGTTCACCACCGACCTCGGGAGCCTCATCCCCCAGGCCTTCGACGAAGGGCCGGTCGACGGGGAGCACTTCTGGTCGGTCGTCAGTGCCCAGGTGCCGCGGTCCAACCAGCTGCTCGCCCACGGTCTGCGCATGCCGGAGGTGCTCTACCCCTTCGAGCGCGGGCGCTACCGCATGGACGCCGGGGTGCCCGCGATCTCGTTCGGCATGCTGCCGTGGCTGAGCCGCGATCCCGACGCGCTCTTCGACGAGCTGGAGGCCCACATGCGCCCGCGAGGCCCCGCCTCGATGGCCGAGCACTACCGCCACCTGTTCGAGCACCTCATGCACCAGCGAGGGCACCAGACCTGGGTGGAGCGCTCGGGCGGCAGCCTGCGCATCATCCAGCGCCTCGTGGACGCCTTCCCCGAGGCTCGCTTCGTGCACCTGGTTCGCGACGGCCGCAACACCGCCATCTCCATGAGCCGCCACATCGGCTTCCGCATGGCGCTGGTGGGGTTTTCGTTGCTGGAGCTGCTCGGGGTGGACCCGTGGGAGAGCGACGATCGCAGCGAGGTCGACGACCTCGAGGACGACCTCGCCGCCCTGCTGCCCGAGACCTTTACCGCCGAGGCCTTCCACGCCTACGACATCTCGCCCACGCTGTGCGGGCACTACTGGTCGGGCGAGATTCGGCGTGGCGTCGCCGTGCTCAAGGCCCTGCCCCCACAGCGCGTCATGACCCTGCGCTACGAGGACCTCATCACCGACTCTCGTGCCTGCATGACCCAGCTGGGCGGGGTGCTCGATGTCGGCGCGGTGGAAGACTCGTGGATCGAAGCCGGGCTCGCCGAGATCGGTCAGGGGCGCTCGCAGTGGCAGCAGCTCGACCCCCGAGACCAGCGCGAGCTCGATGACGCCTGCGCGCCGGGCTTCGCCGCCCTGGCCGAGATCGGGCTGCACTGGCCCCGCTGCGAGGGCTGATGAACATCGACCTCATCCAGACCCTCGGCTCCGTGCTGCTGGTGGTGACGCTGATGTTCGCCACCGGCCTCAAGCTCGTTTGGGGCGACTTGGTGGCGCTGCGGCGACGGCCGGGCCCCATGCTCTGGGGGCTGGTGGTCAATCTCGTGGCCGTGCCCGCGCTGGCCTGGGTGCTGGTCTCCAGCCTGGGGCTGCCGCCGCTGGTGGCGTTGGGCATCGTGCTGTGTGCCGCCGCGCCCGGGGGCCCCGCCGCGATTCTCTACGTGACGATGGCCGGCGCCGACCTGGCGCTGGCGGTGGGCATGACCATCGTCTTGCCCGCCATCGCCGTGGTCTCGACCCCGCTGACGCTCTCGCTGCTGGTGGAGCTCGAGGGCTCGGTCCCCGTGCTGCCCATGCTCGGGGCGCTCGTCGGGATGCAGATGATGCCGCTGGCAATCGGCATGCTGCTCCGCCGCCATCGAGAGGCGCTCGCGACCAGGCTCGCCCGCCCCTTCACCGCGCTCGCCAACGCGATCCTGGCCGGCTTGGTCCTCTTCCTGCTGATCACCAAGGGCTATGTGCTCGCCGACAGCTCGCCGACCACCTGGCTGGTGATCATGGCCCTGACGGTGGCCGCGTTGGTACTCGGCTACGGCCGCCCCGGCGCGGAGCGTGACACGGCCCGGGCCAGCTCGCTGGTGGGCGCATCCCGCAACAGCTCGGTGGCGATCATGCTCTCGTCGACCTTCTTCGCGGATCCGGTCGTCGACGCCACCGTGCTCGGGTACTCGCTCATGGCCCTGCTCGCCCCGATCTTCGTGGCCCAGGTGTGGCGCCGCGGCGGATCCTCGAGCGCGTAGGCCCGACCGGGGCCCGGCTCAGTCCTCTGCGGCGAACGGTCTCCGGCCCTCGATCAAGTCGTGGTCCCGGCGAATCAGCTCCCGGACGAAGCGAGTGAAGGTCGTCATCCTCGCGGAGCCGCGCAGCTGCGGATGGGTCAGCACCCACAGGTACAGGCCCCCCTCGAAGTAGTCGCCGATGCGACGCAGCTTCGGGTTCGTGTCGCCGATGAGGCACGGCATGATGGTGATACCCAGGCCGGCCTCCACCGCCTGCTCCATCACGTTCATCTGCCCCAGGCGCAGCACGATGTCGGCTCCGGCCGCATTGGCGGCGATCCACTCGTCGGTGGTTCGGGCGAACGCCAAGTCCCATGAAAGCCACGGGAACGCGGAGTACGGAGCATCGGCCCCGATCTTCGCCACCAGGTCCTCGCTGCCGTAGATACAGTACAAAAGCTCCGCGTGGCGCCCCCCGAGCAGGTGATCGGGCGCGGTGGGAGCGATGCGCAGCGCGATGTCGGCCTCGCGCTGGGTCAGGTTGACGACCGAGGTGGTGGAGGTCAGCTCGAGGTCGACGTTGGGGTAGCGATCGCGAAACGCTCCGAAGTCGCGGATCCAATAGCGCAGCAGGAAGTTGACCGACGTGACGCGGATCGAACCCTCGAGCTTCTGGTCGAGCCCGTGAATCGCCGCGTCGAGCTCATCGGTGAGGCGCTCGACCTGCTCGGCCACGGCCACCACCCGCTCGCCCGCTTCGTTGAGCACCGTGCCGTGCTTGAACTTCTCGAACAGCGCCGTGCCCTGGTCGTCCTGCAGTGAGCGAAGGCGTCGCGCCATCGTGGTCGGACTGACTCCCAACGACTTGGCCGCCGCCAATACGGTGCCCTCGCGGGCCACCGCCAGGATGTACCGGAGGTCTTCCCAGTTCACCGCGAACTACCTCGAGTTTCCAGTTTCTGCATTTTTGACCGCCGGTTTTGGCTGTTGATTTGCCGCTTTGTGCAAACTACCTTCAACCCATCGAGAGGCCAAGAACTCTCGGTCCCGTGCTCCGACCCTCGGTTTCCTGCCGTGGAAGACCCGCTACGCCGGTCTACGCCGCCGCACGAGCATCTCGAAACCCGCTGGCATCGCTTGCGATGCCACTGCCTTCGCGCAAACGACGCGATTTTTGGAGTCCACGATGAAAGTCTCAGTATCCACCCGCATCAACCGACCCATCGACGACGTCTGGGCCCTCGTGGCGGACGATTTCACGAGCATCCAGACCTGGAGCGAGTCGGTCATCACCTCCAATCCCCTGGCCGACGCGCCGTCGGTCGACGGCTCGCCGCTCGGTGGTCGCTACTGCACCTTCACCGACGACCCCGAAGGCTTCGGCGCGCGCGAGCAGATCACCAAGTACGACAAGAAGAACTACCGCCTCGAGTTCGATGTGGAGCCGGTCAACGCCCCGGGAGCCATCCCGCTGCGCAAAAACCAGGTCACGCTGACGCTGACCAAGCTCGGCCCCACCGAGACCGAGATCGAGTGGGTCGCCTCCCCCGAGCTCAAGCCGCACGGCTACCTGATGTACCCGATGCTCAAGGTCGGCCTGGCCAAGTCCTTCCGCGGCATCCTGGCCGAGCTCAAGACCTACGCCGAGAGCCAGGACGCCAACGCACAGCGCCCGCACCTGGGCGCGGTGGGCTGAACGGGCACCGACGTTGGAAGGGTCGGCGAGAGGCCGCGCGGGGGTACGCGCGACCTCTCGCCTTTTTTTGGCCGCGGGGTCCGGCGCTAGGGTCAGTCGAAGGCCTCGGGTGGGCGCTGGGCGACCCGGCGGTATTGCCGGGGGGAGACGCCGACTTCACGCCGAAACGCGCGGGAGAAGCCGGCGGGGTCGGTGTAGCCCACGCGTTGGCCGATTTCGCTGAGGTTGAGGGGGGTCTGGGCGAGCATGCGCTTGGCCTCTTCGATACGGCACAGCTGGATGTAGCGGATCGGCGACTCGCAGGTCTTTTCCGAGAACAGCTGGGCGAACGCGGCGCGCGACATGCCGACCTTGCTGGCGAGGGTGGCGACCGTCCATGGGGCGTCCAGAGCGGCGTGCACCAGGCCCAACGCACGGCCGATCTGCGGGTGGGTCACCGCGGCGAGCAACCCCGAGTCGGTGCCGACCCTCTCGAAGTGCAGCCGCAGCACGCCCAAGAAAGCGAGCTCGGCGAGTCGAGACACCATGCCCTCCGTGCCCAGCCGAGTTTCGCTGGACTCCTGCACGAGGCCATCGATGAACGCCCGGATGCCCGCGGTGGCCTCGTCCGCGCGTACGACCACCACCATCGGGAGCAGGCCGAGCAGCGGCGCGGCGGAGACTTCCTGAAAACGAAAGGCGCAGCAGGTGATGGCGGTGCGGGGGCCCGTGCCGCCGCGGCGAACCGAGCACCGCGGGCCGCCCCGTTGGTCGGGGACGTCAATCCGAGGCGCGGCCAGGGCTCGCGCGCTGCTGGTGATCTCGTAGGTGCCCCCGCGCGGCAGCAGGACCACGTCTCCGGCCTCCAGCGGGATGGGCTGAGGCTGCTGGGGCGTACGCACGTAGGCCTTGCCGCGGCCGATGACGTGCAGCACGGGGTCGGCCGCCTCGGAGTTCATCACCCGCCACGGTGCGCCCAGATCCATGGTGGACAACACCACGCCGCGCAGGCCCACCTGGCGGATCAACGCGCTGAGTACGTCGTGGCTGTCTTGCCAGTCGAAGAGTCGGTCGTCGTCGCTCATCCGTCGCTGCCTCGCTCAGAATCGAAACAGGGGGCCCGTGCTGAGCTCGATTTCATGCTGCCAGCCGTGAGGCTCGGGCAAGGCAGTGTAGTCGACTTCCGCCAGCACCCCAACGCGAGGGTGCAGCCACAGGTAGCTGCCCGCCGTGCCCAGGGCACCCACCGCGAAGAAGTCGTCCTCCCCCACCCCGAAGGTGAAGGCCGCCCCCGCCCCCACGTAAGGGTCGAACACGTGGCTGACGTGGAAGGGCTTTTTGAACAACACGTCGAGCGGGACATGGGCGGAGCGTCGCTCGTCGGTGATCAGCACGTTGGCGGACAGCTCCAGCTCGAGCCAGCCTCGCACCAGCGTTCGCTCGTAGAACAGCCCCACGCCGCCCTGTCCTTCGACGTGCGAGGGCTCGCCGTGCTCGACCGCCACCACCCCGATCGCCTTCAAGCCGACGAGGTTGTGCCAATGGAGCGGGCACCCGACGTCGTGTTCGGCATGGGCGACATCGTGAAGCTCGGGCTCCGAGCGCGGCTCGGCTGCGGCGGGACCGGCGAGCACGGCCCACAGGGGCATCACGAACGGAGAGGAGGACACTGGCATGAAGTCGCGTCGCCTGAGGTCAAAGGGCGCGGGCCGACGGCGAGCAGAGACCTCGCCGCCGACCCGTGCTCCGGTCTATTGCAAGGGCCAACCCGAGAGGATCAGGTCCTTGCTCCCCACCGAATGGCAGCCGATACAGCCGGGAATCCCGTTGCCCGCGGCCGGTAGCGCCCCGGGGTCCGTGGGGCTGGTTACCTCGTACCAAAACCAGTTCTTGCCGCCCTGTGATTGGGCACCGGTCTTGGCCATGACCGCCCACCCGGTCAGCGTGCCGTCGCCACCGAACATCTCCTTGACCGCGATCGAGTCCTTGGGATGCTCGGTGTTGCCCGCTTCGAGCGACGTGGCGAGCGTCTCGTTGTAGAACACGCGCACGGGGACCGAGGGCGTGGTGTGAGGGCCTCGCCCGGGATGTGTGCCCGCCTGCTTGGCCGACCACTCGGCGTAGGGCTTGCCCGTCAGCCACGCGTGCAGATCGTTGCGGTGCAGGGGCATGTCTCCCGCCGCCTTCGGGTGACCGACGGTGGGCTGCCACTGGTTGTCGGTGCTGAGCGGCTTGCCCTTGGCCTGGCCCATCGCGTCGCGCAGCACGGGGTAGTACTGCGTGAACACGAAATCGTGCTCGGCCGAGCCCTGGTGGCAGGCGTTGCACGCCGAGGTCGGGAACGCCTTGGCCTCCGATTTGACCGCGCCGCCGCCCGGGTTGGTGAAGCTGAAGTAGGCCCAGTTGCCCGGCTCGTCGGGGAAGTGCTCGGCGCTCTTGATCGTCGCCTCGAGCCCGATGAACTCGCCCATGAAGTAGCCGTTGCCCGAGACCGCCGCCTTGGATCCGACCTCGACCAACTCCTTGATGAGGATGGTGCCGTCACGGAACTCGCCGGTCCGCTCGAGGTGATCGTAGCTGGCCGGATCGATGTACACGCTGTGGAACTCGGGGAACGGCGCCTTGCCCCCGTTGCGATCGTTGGGCGTGAGCGGCTCGCCGACGAACACCCACTCGCGATAGCCCCGGGGGCGCTGTAAGACGCCGCCCTCGATGGTGAAGGGCTCGCTGCCCTCGGCCCGTTCCTCGGTCGCCGCCCCTCGCAGCACGGGGTAGTACTGCGTGAACACGAAGTCCTGGGCCGCGCTGTTGGCATGGCACGAGTTGCAGTCCTTGGTGGGAAAGGGCTTGGCCGTCTTGCTCAAGCCGCCGCCGCTGGGGTTGGTGAAGCTGTAGTAGCCCCAGTTGCCGGGCTCGTCGGGGAAGTGCTCGGCGCTCTTGATGGTGGCTTCCAGGCCGATGTAGTCGCCCATGAAAAAGCCCTTGCCCGAGGCGGCCGAGGTGGCCCCGACCGCGTGCAGTTCCTTGACGAGGATGGTGCCGTCGGGGAACGAGCCCGTGGTGCGGTAGGCCTCGTAGCTGTCGGGGTCGATGTAGACGCTGTGGAACTCCGGGAACGGAGCCTTGCCGTCGTTCATCTCGTTGGGGGTGACGGGCTCGCCGACGAAGACCCACTTGCGGTAGCCCTCGGGGCGCGTGAGCGTCCCCCCCTGCCCGATCTCGAAGGCGGGGGCGGGCTTGGCCGGGTCCGCCTGGGCGGCTGGAGCCGCGCCGTCACCCGGAGAGCTGGTGCCGTTGCCGTCGACCCCGTTGCAGGCCCCGAGCCCCGAAACTGCCAGTAGGCCGAGCAGCCAGGGCCCTCGCGGGGTGAGCGTGCTCCACCGACGGGCGGCCACCGTGTGGGCGGAGCGGGTGTTCCGTGGACCTGTCCGCCGTGGCGTCGAAATGCGCTTGTCTGTGTCCATTCGTTTGATCCTCCCGGCGCGCCGCTCGAGCCCCGCGACGCTCACTCACTGGCACATTGACGAGTGCCGACGAGGGAGGCGAAGCGAGGTCGAGCCGCGATCGCGTATTCGTCCAATAGCACGCCGAAGTGGCGCTTCCGGGGGGTCGACTGCACCGATGGACGATCGGCACAGCATTTCGGACGACCGATTTGCATCGGCCGTCCCGGTCATCGAGAGGGACTACTGCTCGTCTTCGAAGGCGCTCGAAAATTGACCGTAGCCTTCGGCCTCGAGATCTTCGGCCGCCACGAAGCGTAGAGAGGCCGAATTGATGCAGTAGCGCATGCCCGTCTCGTCTCGTGGCCCGTCGGGGAAGACGTGGCCGAGGTGGCTGTCGCCGTGGGTCGAACGAACCTCGGTGCGGACCATGCCGTGGGTCGAGTCGCGGAGCTCCTGGACATTCGATCCGTCGCCGATGGGGCGAGTGAAGCTCGGCCAGCCCGAGCCGGAGTCGTACTTGTCCTTCGACGAAAACAGCGGCTCGCCGGAGACCACGTCGACATAGATGCCGGCTTCCTTGTGGTCCCAGTACTCGTTGGCGAAGGCGCGCTCGGTCCCGTTGTGCTGGGTGATGCGGCGTTGCTCGGCGGTCAGGTTCTGGACCGCCTCATCGGTCTTCTCGTAGTCGCTCATGATGTCGTTCCTCGTGAAGTCGTTCGCGTTAGCCCAGGCCGAGACTCCGCAAGGAGCCCTTGCCGGCCAGGTTCACGCCCAGTTGGTCGAGCTCGCGCTCGAGGGATTGCGGGGCCCAGTGGCCAGCCGCGTAGGCATTGAGTTTGGCGGCCGCGGTCGAGGCTAGCAGCTCGGGCTCCGAGTCGAAGTTCGCTAGCAGCGCCTCGAACAGCGCCGGGTTCCGCCGTAGTCGCCACTTTTGGTGATAGGCCTCGGCCGGGTGGAACCGAGCGCCCACCACGATGGCGGTGGCCACGGGGCGCCCGTGGTCCTCACTCAGGCGGTCGGCAACGGCCTGAGCGGCGTGGCGCTGCCCTTCGTCGGCGCAGAAAAGCTCCGCTCGGTACTGGGAGCGCGACGACGAAAACGGGTCGTGGCTGCCCCAAAACCGCTCGAGCAGGTCTTCGTAGGCCAGCACGGCGGGGTCGAAGGTGAGCTGGACCGCTTCGGCGTGGTCACCGATGGTGCGGTAGGTCGGCGCGGGGGTCGTGCCCCCGGCGTAGCCGACCTCGGTATGGAGTACTCCGCGAAGACCCCCGAACCGGGAGTCGGGCCCCCAAAATCACCCCAGGGCGAAGGTGAAGTGCTCGGTGGGCGCGGCGGAGAGGATGGGCTCGGACATGGTCCCAAGCTTGCGCATGGATCCCCGCCGCGAAAGAGGGCACGCGTCCAAGATTCTGTGCCGATCGTCCAACGCCCGAATCGGGGGTTCGGGGGGCACCGATGGCCGAAAATGGAGCGTCCGAGGCCCTGCAGAGCCCCGGACGCCGTTCTGTTGGGGCGGAGCCTCAGCCCGCCGCGACGTGCAGGTCGTAGTTCGCCAGCCCGCGATTGTCCGGGCTGACCATGTTGTCTGGGTTGAACCAGGGATCACCCTCGTTGAACGGGTCCCCCTCGAAGTAAAGCTGCGTGTTGAGCAGCTCCGTGCCGCGGACCCACACCTTCATGTGCAGGTGCGCGGGGCGATACTCGGCCCCGTTGAGATACCAGCCGGGCATCAGCGTGGTGAAGCTGTACTCGCCGCGCTCGTTGGTCGCGACCTGCCCGTAGTACCGGTAGTCCGCGGTGTCGTCGTAGGTCCCGTCGAGGTCGCCCGGTTTCGACCCGGGAGGCCGCGGGCTCGCCTGCCACAGCTCGACGACCGCATTGGCGACGGGGGTGCAGGCCTCGTTGAGCACCCTGCCCTGCAGCACCAGCGGGTCGCCCGGATCATCGTACAAGTCGAGGTTGTCGCGGATGGGAATGTCCGGCCGATAAAACGGCCCTTCGATGTCTGGATCGGTCGCCTCGCAGACCGGGCTGCCGGTCTCGCCGGAGTCCGTACCTGGACCTACACCCGTGCTGTCGTCCGCCGCGTCGGTCGAGCCACCGCTGCCGCTGCCCTCCGCGCCGGTCGATCCGGGGGTGCCGGTCGATCCCGAGTCGTCCGCGGCGGTCGGAGCGGCGCTGGTCGAGCCATCGCCGCTGCCGCTGGGCTCGGTCGAATCGTCGCCACAGCCGGTCGCGATGACCACGGCGGTGCAGGTGGAGTTGAGCACAAACGTACGACGATTGATGTTCAGCGGGGGCATGGGGCGCCTCGAGTCAAAGCCACGTCACCCAGTCTAGACCGCGTTCGTCGGGGTCGCCGCCTCTGCCGTCTTCGGATCTTCCGAACGCGATCGTGCGGCATAGGCAAACCATGTGCGTTCTGTGAAATGCGGCGAACACCGTAGTGCTACCCCATAGGGCAATTCTCAGGGCAAAATGGGTCGACTCGTGGCGCCCACCCTCGGGTCGAGTGGCCTGCGGATATGACCGATCCCAAGACTGACCCCCTACTCCAGCGATGGTACTCGGGCGGCGCCCCCATCATCATTCAGGTGGCGTTCAAGTACGGCTATGGCCCGGCCATCGTCGAGTTGAATCAAAAGGTCTACTTCAACGAAAACCTGTCGTTTTCACGCGCGCTGATGGAGGCGGTGCAGTGCGTGTGCCTCAGCGCCTGCGAAAACCAGTACTGCGCCATCATGCACGCACGCGGGCTGATGACGCACGGGTTCTCGCTCGAGGAGGTCAAGAACCTGGCCATGCACCAGACCTTGCCCGAGTCGTTCGAGGACAAGTCCAAGTGGGAGCACACGCTGCGCCGGGTCGCCACCATCTTCCGCGAGGCACAGTCGTCGGCACACTTGTACAAGACACTGGCCGAGTTTCATTCGCCCGAAGTCATCGAAGAGATCGGCGGCATCATTGCGTTCTCGCTGTTGCACAAATTCTTGCTCGAGCTGTACTCCGACGAGATTCAGATCGAGGACGAGCCGAGTCTATTTGCCACCGTCGATCAGCCGCGCGAGCTCATCTCGTTCTTCATGACCGAGGGCGACCGCGAGCGCGTCCCCACGCTGACGCTGTGCACCCTGTGCAAGGACGTCAAGTCCTCCCAGGGGTGGGTCCCCATCGAGTCAGCGCTGAACGACATCCCCGCCGACGCCACCTTCTCGCACGGGCTGTGTGAACGCTGCTACGACCGCTGGCTCTCGCTCGAGTGAACACCACCGCGCCCGGGAGGACGGCCTCCCGGGCGAACGGACGCGACCGGCGGTGTCGCTCAGTGAGCGCCGTTGGGGCGGGTATAGGGCACGGTGCCCCCCGCGAGGATGCGACGAACCTCGCAGATGCGCCGCCAGGGCTCGTTGTACTGGAACATCAGCCCCGTGCTGCTGTCGGGATCGGGCACGTTCTGAATGACCGCGGGGTTACCCGAGCCGGGGAATGCGGGTAGCGGCGAGACCCCGAGGAAGGGCGAGAGGGTCGAGGCGACCCCGGCCGGCCGCACCTTCACGTGGGTGAAGTTGGTGTTGGTCTCGTCGGTATGACAGCCGCTGCAGGTCGCAAAGCCGAACAGGTGACGCGTCTCGGGCAGGATGCCGACTGCGCCCGTCTCGTTCCACAGCATCGGGGCCGAGACCTCGCCGCCGAGGAATGTCGTGGGCAGCGAGTGGGACAGGTTGAGGATGGCGGGCTCCTGCGCGGACAGGTAGCCATCCAGCGGCACCGAGGTGTTGAGCGCGTCGATGGGCGTGAGGTGGGTGGTATGCGGATCGAGAGCGAACGCATTGGGCCCCCGCCCCACGTCCTGCAGCGTGTACTCGCGTAGCTTCCAGATCGGGCTGCCGAAGTCGAGGTCGACGTCGTTGGTGCGGACCTGGCCGATCGACGAGCCTCCGTTGGGGTTGCCTGGCTCGGCCCCTGGCATGGTGATGTCGTCGGTGATCCGCTGCAGGTGGTTGCGGTACGGGCCCGAGCCTCGCGGCCACAGGCGTAGGTCGTGCAGCCGATTGGTCCACGCGGTGATGGGCAGCGCGCTGGGCAGCTTGTACTCGAAGATGAACGTAGCCTCGAGCGGTGGTTCGGTGGCCACGTTCTTGTCGACGGCCCCGAAGATGAAGCGGAACTCGCCCGGCTCGCTCGTGCTGGCGTCGTGCATGTCCACGCGGTTGACCATGGCGAGCAGTCGGAACGGCGCTTGGGTCATGTCCAGGGTGCAGGCCCCGGCCCCGAGCAAGGGGTCCCCCGCCGCGCAGCCGCTGGCGACCATCCAGGGGTCGATGATGCGGGCGCGGGTGGCCGGCCTCGCGGGCATCGGCACGCCGTTGACGACCTGATTGGTCTCGAAGGTATCGAGCCACTCGGCCACGAATAGCGGCGTCGGCACGGTGCCCGACATGCGGTTCATGAGCTCGGCGAAGGTCCACACGCCCACCGTGCCCGGGGCACAGGCGCCGGCCGGCGTCAGCGTGGTCCGGCAGGGGTCCTCGACCACCAGCAGGTCCGTGATCAGCATCTCGCTGGCGAAATTCACGGGAACGGGCGGCATCAGGGCCGGGTCGCAGAAGGTCACGACGTCGAAGGGCTCGTCGTCGGAGGCCAGCGTGTCGGGCCCCGATGGAGGCGTGGGCTCGGCCTCCGGCTCGTCGAGGGCGTCGTCATCGTCGATCCCGTCCCGCTCGAGCGTGGCATCGGGGTCGGCGACACAGCCGAGGGTCAGGGCGAGCAGCGGTACGAAACCACTGGTGAGGGCGTGTTTGAACATGGTGATCGGTGCTCCCGCCCGACGTCCGGCGCCGGGCCGTGGTGGAAGAGCCACCAGGCGCGCTTCGGATCACCAAACCATCACTTCAAATCTCTGTTTTTTCTCGCGCGAGCCGGGCCACCCTGCTCGGCTCGCGAACCGACTCTACGCCCTACGCCTCGCTCACGCGGCGCAGGGTATTGGCATCGACGTGGTGAAAGGGCTCGTCCTTGTTCGGCAGCTTCATCACCGTGTCGGACTCGTAGTGGAACGAGCCGTCGTCCTCGATCCGAACCCCGAAGCGGTACTCGATGGTCTGGAACTGCTCGTCGAGGAAGGGGTTGGCGCAGATGCCGTAGACGAGCGAGCCACGGGTCGCCTTCAGCTCGAAGCTCCGCGCGTCGGGCTCGACGGTACCGCCCGCGATCACGGTGATGCCCCGGGGCACCACGAAGCAGCGGGTGACCTGGCGGTTCTTGGCGTCCCACATCCAGTAGCCGAGTTCTTCGTGGAAGGGCGCGTCGGCGCCCAGGCGCCAGGCGGTGGTCGAGTAGCGCAGGCCGTAGAGCACCTGCTCGTGGTTGTCGACGCGACCGGTGGGCACGAGGGTCAAGCGCTCGCGATAGTCGCTATTGGCGATGCTGCGATCGGGAACGGCCGGGGCCGCATCGGCGCCCTTGTCTCCCTCCCACACTCCGACCAGCGGAGCCAGAGGACCCAGGTTGGCGATGTCGTCGATGCTCATCGTCGGCAGTGTAGACGCCTTCAGCCTGGTTCGCGCTGCAGCCCCAGCAACATCCACGTATTGTCACCGTGGTTGTCGATGTGGAACTGGATCTCGGCGCCTTGGGGGACCTCGGCGGGCAGCTCGATGAACTCGGTGATGAGCCCCGCGCCCTGCGGGATGGGCACCCGATGCTCCCAGACCGGCTCCCCGTCGATGGCGAGCGCCAAAAAGCCCTCGGCGGGTGCCTCCGCCACCAGCGGGAAGTGCCACAGGTCGAAGCGAATGACCTCGTCGAGGCGGATGTCGGCCAGCGCAGGCTGGGCGACGGTGATCCCGTCGCACAGCGTGGTGTCGACCTTGAAGGTCGTCGTGCCGGCCAGGGGCTCGACGTAATAGCCCTCCCCTGCTTCGCACACGCCCCCGGGGACGCGGCGCTCGGGCCATGCGTCGTCCGCCGCGGGGACCGGCGTCCACTGGCTCAGATCGACGAGGCCCGCGACGTCTCGCGGGGGCAAGGGCGCCGGCTCGGGGTCATCGCAGGACACGAGCCCGATCGCGGCGACGATGAGCCACCCCGCCTGCTGCTCGTTTCGCCCCGGCACCGCCGCCAGTAGAGCACGACCCCGGGCCGATTCCAGCCCGGGGGCGTCGGCGCCCCGAGGCGCTCGGGGTCACAGCGACTCGAGGTAGGCGATCAACTCGTCGATCTCGTCCTCGGGCGGCGTGGGCTGGTCTGCCCGGGTGCGCGATAGCATGTCCAGCACCGCGCCGCGCAGGTCCTCGGCGCGACCGTCGTGCATGTACGGCGGGTGCATCGCCACGCCCCGCAGCGGGGGGACCTGCAGCGAGAATTCGTGCCCGAGCCACACGTTGTCGGGGCCGCCGTCGAGCGCCTCGCCAAAGTGACAGTTATTGCATCCCCACGCGGCGAACGAGGCCGCGCCACGCAATGCCGCCGGGTCGACGAGCGAACGCTGGGGCCGAGGCGTCTGAATGGAGAACATCCAGGCCTCGAGTGCGTCCACCCGCTCGAGCGACTGGTGGCGGCCGCCCATGCGCCCGGCGTGGATCTGGTCCATCAGCTCGACCGCGTCGCTGAGGCTGCCGTCCCAGTGGAAGGGCTCGGTGTCGCGGAGCCCCACGTCGAGCGAGGGCGTGTGGCGAACCCCCATTTCGTCGAAGACCCACAGGTGCCCGTCGTCGCCGCCCTCGGGGTGACAGCTCGCGCACGAGATGCCGCCGCCCGCGTCGCGATGGAACAGGTCGTGTCCGGTGTCCGCACGGCTATTGCCCGCGAGCGGAATGGCCAGCGTGGGAACCTCGGGGCGCCAGGGATCGATGCGCACCAACCCGGCCGGCTCCCGGCTCTGGGCCACGATTCGGCCCTGGGGGTCGAAGGTCACGGCCACATACTGGCCCGGCCCGACCGGCAGCGGCTCGGGCACGTCACACCTCGGGCGCTGAGCCGACGTGAACGACTGCGGGTCGACCCACACCACGCCGCTGACCGGCGTGCGGTCGTCGTTGCGACCGGCCACCGCCACCGCGATCGAGTAGTCCCCCGGCGAGACGGCGACGTCCACCGCGAGGACCGTCTTGCCCAGCAGCGGCGAGGTGCGAAGGTCCAGCGCGCCCGAGCCCCGCGTGAGCACCGGGTTGACCACGGGCGCACAGGGATCGGGACCGCCTCCGTAGCCCCCGTCGCGACCGCCGTCGGGCACATTCGCGTGCAGGTCCACCGCTTGGTCGGTCGAGGCCTGATGGAGCATCAGCCAGTCTCCGTCGGGGGTCCCCACCGTGCGCCACGCCGTGTTCGGGCGCAGGTGGCCGGGCGAGCCGTTGTGCGGTCGCAGGTCGGACGGCGCGTGCTCGTCGAGCAGGGTACCGTCGTGGTCGACGTGCAGCACGTGGGCCGAGCGGAAGCGAGTGACGGTGAGCCCCTCGTCGGTGACGACCACGTCCCGCAGGTCCGGCATCAACCGCACGCGCCGGGTCGATGCGTCGCCCTCCACGGACAGGCTCACCAGGTCTCCGCCCGCGCACGCCACATGCAGACGATCGGCGTCCTCGTCGTACGCGATGCCCCGCGGGTTGCTGCAGACCTCGCGCTCCCGCACGACGCGGCCCGCCAGCGGATCGATCTCGACGACCGTGCCCCCGCGGCGCGTGACCACGTGGGCTCGCCCCGCGGCATCGGCCACCACGCGGCCGGGCTCGTCTCCGGGGCTCAGCTCGATGATGTGAGTGCGACGGCCCTCGAGTAGATCCGCCACATACACCAGGTCTCGATCCGGGTCGGCGGCCACCGCCGTGTCGCCTCGGTTCATGACGGCCAAGGTGCCCCCGCTGATCGGCGGTGGCGGATCCAGCCGTCGCACTACGGGGCGATCGTCGACCCCTCGGTTCGCGTCGTTCGGTGGCGGGTCGATCACCGAAAAGTCTCCCTGGCACCCGATAACGGTCGCCAGCAGGGAAATCCACCGCCAATGGTCAGTTTGCATAGGCCCTACTCCATGTCCCACCGGGCGCGGTCTCGCCCCGGATTCAGCGGTCTCACCCCCCAACTGTGGCAAGGTTTCCCGCACCGATTCGTTCGCCCCATCGTCGTCCCGTGCGGTGACCTGACGGGCCGGCGGCAGGCGGCGTATCCTGGGGTCCACCTGGTGTCCCGGTCTCGCTACGTTCCGTCGCCCCTCGTCGCTGCGCTGGCCCTGTGCCTGGCGCCCTTCGGTTGTCGCTTCAAGAGCGTGAGCCCGGTGTCCGCGTCGATCGAGGCCACCGCCGTGCACTCGGATGCGATCGATCTCTCGGAGTCACTGTGTCTGCTGGGCACCGCGTTGGCCTCGGACGCCCCCGCGTGCGACGACCAGAGCGCGCGGGTCGAAGCGCTGCAGCTGGCGGTGGGGCAGCTGTCGAGCTACGGCGGGCGGCTGTCCAAGCTCTCGGGGATCCGCCCCGTCAACCTCGGGCCCGCGCCGGGGGCCGTGATCGGGCTGGGCGAAGCCGTGTCGGGCAGCAAGCTCGACGGCATCGAGCGCCGAGGCATCCAGGCCGCTTCCAAGATCCTCGCCAACGTCATCACCACCGCGGTCAAGCGCAAGGCGTTGCGGACCGCGGTCCACGATACCGATCGCTCGGTTCAGTGCCTGGCGTGGCGGGGCTACGAAGCCACCGAGGTCTGGCGTCGCGAGGTGGCCCGCATCGCCGAGTCGGGGACCAAGGCCGAAGCCCTCGACATCGCGCTCGGGGCTCCCCCGCGCCCCGCCGAGCCTCCGCCCCCGCCTCCCGCGGCCGTCGAGCCTTCGCCGACGCCTCCGTCCAAACATCCGCTCGCCGAGCGTGTGGCCGAGGTCGAACAAAAACAGGCCGAGCTCGAAGGCGCCCTCCACGAGGCTGAACAAACGCGGGCCCGAGCCGCGCGCAAGCAAGCCAAGACCGATCGCCGCGCGCTCGAGAGCCAGCGCCTGGCCCTACGCTCGGCCCAGGTCATCGCCGCCGAGCACGATCGGCGCCTTGCCGCGCTGCAGCGTGGCCTGTGGTCGGTCGCCGTCTCGCACAACCACCTCGCCTGCAACCGCGATCGACTCGGCACCACCAAGGATCGCGCGCTCCAGGCAGAGCTCGGTCAGCTCGTGGCCTGCGTGCTCGAGCGAGACTCGATGGACAGCGATCGCTCGTCCGGCTGCCGCTCCGTGCTCGCGCGCGCCGAGTGGCTGCGCGCCCACGCCTGCGAGCAGCTGCACCAGCTCGACGACGCGCAGCAGCCCGTGCTCGACGACGACGGCAATCCCGTGCCGGCCGCCCCCCGATGCTCCCCTCCCCCGCCTCCTCCATCCACCCCTGAGCAGCCCCCGACAACACCATGAGCAGCCTGCAACTCGCCCAGAAGCTCGCCGAGAGCGTCGAGATCCTCGACGCCGTGGCCAACCGTACCCGCCGTCGGGCCGTCGAGTCCCTCCGCGACGGCACCATGGACTTCGCCGACTACGAGCAGGTCGACGACTTGTGCGACCAAGTCAACGCCGCCGCTCGTCGCCTCGACGCCAAGGTCCTCGGTCTCGCCCTCGACGGCCTCGAGCAGCCGATGGAGCAGCTCGAGCGCGCCACCGCTCAGCTCGACAAAGCCCGCAGCCGCATCGACAAGGTCCAAAATGTCGTGCAGATCGCGGGCCGCCTCGTCGTAGCCGGTCTCGCCGTCGCCGCGATGGCCCTCGACCCCTCGCGCCTGTCGGCGATCGCCGCCGCCAAGGCCGTCGCCGACGTCGCCTTGACCATCGAAAGGGTCGCCAACGCCGGCGATTGACAAGGGGCCCCGCCCTCTCGCACTATCCCGGCCGCCCGCTCGCGTAGCTCAGTTGGATAGAGCGACGGATTCCTAATCCGTAGGCCGCAGGTTCGATTCCTGCCGCGGGCACCCCTTGGGCCCCGACTGTCGCAGTCGGGGCCTTTTGCCGTCCTGCGGCCC
Source organism: Myxococcota bacterium (assembly GCA_039028615.1). Classification (GTDB taxonomy): domain Bacteria; phylum Myxococcota_A; class Polyangia; order Nannocystales; family Nannocystaceae; genus Paraliomyxa. Next base: position 45,271 of record JBCCHT010000029.1, read on the forward strand.
GCCTACGACTTCTTCAGCAGCTTGCGGAACCACTTTTTCTTCTCTTTGTCGTTCACGGTCAGCGCGGCCTTGCCGTTGGAGGTCACGGCGAACGAGGGGCACTTCTTGCGCGGTTTGATGGTCGTCTCGGAGACCAGGTTCCCCGTGCGTCGGTCGTAGACCCGCATGTGGCTGTCGTAGAGGGTGAACTCGATGGCGCCGTTGGTGTAGCCGGAGCACCTCTTGGTCTGGTCGGTCTCGACTTGCTCCTCCATGGCGACCAGGTCGATGTCCTGCACGACCTTCTTGTCGTTGCCGTAAATCTCCTCGATCATCGAGACACGGCCGAGGTCGAGCAAGGTGTCGCGCTGGCCGGCGCCGTCGGGCTCGCCCTTGAACTCCACCGCCCCTTTGTCGACGTCTTTGAAGGAGCCGCTGACGGCGTAGCGCACCGAGATGGGGGGCACGGTGAGCACGGCGGGCTCGTAGCCCTTCACGGCGACCTCGAAGGTCAGGCCGGTATCGATCTGGGTCCGCGCCATCACGTCTTTGAGGGTGACGCTGCCCAGCGCGAAGTCGGTGTCGTACTCGAGCTGGGCAAAGGGCGACTCGTCGTTGCTGGTGGTCTTGCCGCCGCCACGGATCTCGACGCCGTCCACCAGATCGCTGGCGTAGATCTTGACGCGCGCGGTGCCGAAGCTCCCGTTCAGGTTCACCTCGAAGTGACCCAGGACCTTGCCGTTGGCGCCCTTCAGCTTGGCTTTGTGGCCGAGCCCCTTCTCCTCCCAGGTGCTGGTGGGGGCCGGCTTGGGCGCAGCCGGCTCGTAGCTGCTGCTCTTGCGAGGCGGTGCATCGCTGTTTTCGGGCGGCGGATCGCAGGCGGCGAGCGCGAGCGCGGATCCGAGGGACAGGAGGGCGAATAGACGGAGCGGCGGGCGACGCATCTGAATTCCACGGGGCTAGAGTCGGGACCCCCCGGATCGGATCACGACGATCGAACGGCGAGGAGTCACGCGGTCGCGAGCGGGCTATCCTCGGGGGACATGCCGAGCTTCGCCGACGCCTGCGCCCACGAAATCGAGTCCCTGCACGACTTCTTCGAGCATTGGTTCCGCGGGGCGTTCGCCGACCGGGCCCGCGCGTTCGAGCGCTTTGCCGACGTGCTCGCCCCGGGCTTCGTCATCGTCTCTCCGCGCGGGGTCGCGACGCCGCGTGCGGCCTTGCTCGAAGGCCTGTCGTCGGCCTTCGCGGCGTGGGCCAACGACGATCCCAAGGGCACGGTGGCAGTCGAGTCGATCACCCCTCGCCACATCCATGGCGACGTCGCTTTGCTGACGTACATCGAACGACAGCGACGACCTTCGGGCACCACCGCTCGCCTCAGCACCGTGTTGATGCAGCGCCACGAGGGCACGCCGAACGGCGTGTGCTGGCTGCACGTGCACGAGACGTGGATGCCCGGCGAGGCCCCACCGGCATGATGAATCAGCGCGATAACGCGCCATTAAGATAATTAGTTTTACTATTTTTGAAACCTATCATAGAACTAATCTTGGCCTGAGGATTAGAAATGCGACGTATATGGACGGCAGCGTGCGCTCTTGCTCTAAGTGTTTCCTGTAGCGACGACGGTGGACTCAACCTTGCCCCCGCGGGCGATACGACCAGCGGCACCACGCCCCCCGCGCCTCTGTGCCAAGGCGGAGGACCGCTGGAGTTTGGCGATGCACCGTGGGTCAAGGCCCCGCTCGAGCCCCCCGGGGACATGGGCGACGGCTCGGACGACGGCGACGACGACGACGGAGGGGACGAAACCGGATCGCCCGGCGGTGGCTTCATCGACAACCCCGACGGCGGCGGCACGAGCTTCGAATGCGACCTGTTCGCGCAGGACTGCCCCGAGGGCGAAAAGTGCATGCCGTGGTCGAACGACGGCGGCAAGGAGTGGAACGCGACCCGCTGCTCGCCCGTGTCCGACATGCCGGGCAGCGCGGGCGATACCTGCATGGCCGAGGGCAACGGCTTCAGCGGCATCGACGACTGCGACCTGGGCAAGATGTGCTGGGACGTCGATCGAGCCAACGCGGGCAGCTGCGTCACGATGTGCACGGGGGACGAGGCCAACCCCGAGTGCCCGGGCAACCAGTGGTGCTACATCGGCTTCGACGGATCGGTGAGCGTATGCATGCCGCCGCAGCTGTGTGCCGAGGACGGCGCCTGCCAGTGCATGTGCCCGGAGGGCCAAGACCCCGACTGCAGCCCCGACCAGTGCATGGCGTCCACGCCGGACGAGAGGCCCGACGAGCTGGTCTCCGAGCCGCCCGTGCACGCCGACGGCGAGGCCCCGATGTGCCCCGAGACCACCGATCCGGTGGTGCTTTACATGAGCAACGACGATAGCGGATCGCAGGCGTCGCCGATCATCGCGCGACGGACCATCTCCGAGGGGTACGTCATCGCGGCCAACCGCATTCGGATCCACGAGTTTCTCAACTACTTCGACCTCAACGCCGAGCCCCAGACCGAATCGCCGGCCGACCTGGGCATCGAGATGCGCCGCACCGACGCGGATCTGGGCGAGTTCACGCTGGTCCTACGGGCCCAGGGCAAGGCGCTGGAGCCCGACGATCGCCCGCCGATGAACGTGGTGTTCTCGCTCGACACCTCGGGCTCCATGCAGGGCGAACCGATGGAGCTGCTCCAGGACAGCATGACGGCCACGGTCAGCCAGCTGCGCTCGGGCGACATCGTGTCGGTGGTGACCTGGAACGACCAGCAGTCGGTGGAGCTCGAGGGCTACGAGGTCACCGGACCCGACGATCCCGAGCTGGTCTCGGTGATCACGGGGCTGATGGCGGGCGGATCGACCAACCTGCACGCGGGCCTGGTCACCGCCTATTCGCTGGCGAACACCTACCACATCGACGATGGGATCAACCGCGTGGTGCTCATCAGCGACGGCGGGGCCAATGCTGGCGTCACCGACCTCGACCTCATCTCGAGCGAGGCGGCCGACGGTGACGGCGAGGGCACGTACATGGTCGGCGTGGGCGTCGGCACCTCGCAGGGCTACCGCGACGACCTGATGGACCGCATCACCGACGCGGGCAAGGGCTCGTACGTCTACATCGACCGCCCCGACGAGGCGTTCAAGCAGCTGGGCGACCGCTTCTTGGCCAACATGGCCGTCTCGGCCCGAAACGTGCGCATGCGGCTGACCCTGCCCTGGTACTTCGGCCTCAAGCGCTTCCACGGCGAGGAGATCAGCACCAACCCCGAGGAGGTCGAGCCCCAGCACCTGGCGCCGAACGACACGATGACCTTCCACCAGATCATCTCGGCCTGCGATCCGTCGCTCATCACCACCTGCGACGTGGTCACCGCCCACGTCGACTACGTGGACCCGCTGACCGGCGAGGAGCAGACCAACGAGGTCAGCGCATCGATCGAAAACCTCGTGCAGCAGGACGTGCCGCGCCTGTACAAGGCCGACGTGGTGGTCGGCTACGCCAAGGCGCTGGTGGTGATCAGCACGCTGGTGAACCTGGGCCAGAACGAGGCCGCGGTGCAGGTCGCCGCCGACATGCAGCAGTGGGCCGACCAGGCCGCCAACGAGCTCGAGGACGTCGAGCTGCAGGAAATCGCCGACATCATGGGCGAGTACACCGGGCTGCTCAGCTCGCTGTAGCGCCGCTTCGACGGGCAAAAAGGCGGGCGGCGACCTCCTCGGAGGCGCCGCCCGCTTTGTTGGTTCAAAGGCCCTGGACGTCGTCGTGCACCACGAGCACCCACTCGAGGGTCAGCGTGTGCTGCCCCAGGCCCTGCAGGTGTACGTCCCACTCGACGATGCCGTCGCCATCGGCCGTGCTCGGAGGCTCGGCCCTTCGCAGCTCCACCTCGACCTTGTCGATCTCGGACACCGCGATTCGCTCGCGCACCACCAGGTCTCGCGGGGCACCATCGAGGTTCGAGAGCTTGATCTGCACCAACCGCGGCTTGCGGGTCCACGAGCTGAGCGTCTTGCGTTCGTGCTCCTGCTCCATCACGTCGCGCTGGACCCTCAGGGCGGCATCGGGGCCCCAGCCCAGCTCGAAGCGCTCGCCGGGCGCGATGTACAGGAGGGAGGTGGCCCCGACCAAGCCGCTGCCACGCACCAGATCGACGGGCCCGGCCAGCAACGGGTGCTTGGCGGCATTGACTTGCTCCGAGCGGGTGATGACCGCGGCGGCCAGCTCGGGCATGCACAAAAGGCCCACGTCGGCCTCGGTTTCGAACTCGAACAGCGGCACGCGATGGGGCCGGCCATCGCCCATGATGGTGCTTCGCACCCGTCCCACCAGGCGCTGCGGGTCTCCGCCGTCGTCGATGCCGGGCAGGTCGTCGGCGTGCTCCACTGAGGCATCCGCCCCCAGCCCCGCGCGATGAATCTGCGCCTGGCGGGTCTGCACGTCGACGTTGGCGCTCTTTTTCTTCAGCGCCAGGCGGTCGGTCTCCAGCGTCGGGGGCTTCAGGCCGAGCGAAGGCCGCTCGGTGGAGAACACCATGCGGGCGTCCGTCCAGTCTTCGCCCGTGGCCTGCCAAACGCACGCCTCGCACTGGAGGCGGACCCGCGCCGGGCCGTCGTCCTCGATGAGCTGGGCCCGATGCCACGGCCGCCACAGCGCTCCCGGGACGAGGTAGTCCACGCGAATCTCGAACGGGCGCGCCCCTTCCCACGGCCCGCCACGATCGATCTCGAGTTCGAGGCTCGCGGTCGCATGGGCTTGCAGAGTGTCGGCCGCGGCCTCGAGTCGTCGCAGCTCGGCGACCTTGCGCTCGAGCTCGTTCTGCTCGGACTTCGCCTCGCAGTGCTCCTGGCCGACGGCCAAGATTCGCTGCTGCACCGCGTTGAGGGCCGCCCCGCCCGCTTCGGTCTGCACGTGCCCCCAGCCGGAGTCCTCGACCAGCTCGTCGACGCTCGTCCCGAGCAGCTTACGCAGGGCCTTGCGCTCCGCGTCGAGGCTCTCGATGCGGTACAGCAGCGCCATCTGGCTGGCTTCGAGGGCGCGTCGTCGGGCCTCCAGCTCGGCGACGGCCTCGGGTTGCTGACTGGATTTGGTGATGCGTCGGCGTACGATCCGAGCCCCGAGGATCTCGATGGCGCTCTCATCGTCACGGTCGGCCGCCTGGGCACTGATCGACTTGTCGACCAGGATCGGCGAGACCCCGGGGATCCGGATCCGGTTGCGCCCCGGTCGGAGCGGAAGCACGCCTTGGCGGCGGATGAGCGAGCGGTCCTCCTGGACGGTGACCTCCATGACGGGCAGCGCGAGCGTGTCGAAATCGTCTTCGTTCGCCATGCCGTATTACCCTTCCCGGCGGTTGCCGCCGACCAGCTCGTGGCTCTGGGGGATGCGAATCGACCAGGTCGCGTTCAGCTCGCGGCGCCCCTTGGCGGCGACCTCGACCTTCCACGCCCGGCCGCCTTCGAGGTCCTGGTCCTTGGGATCGAACTCGTCCCACGCGGGCTCGATTCGGCCTTCGGAGACCGCGATGTCGTCCTGGCCATCGGGCACCGTGGGCAGGCGCTCCCGAACTTCGACGGTGGCCGGGGTCTCGAGGTGATTGTCGATCTCGATGCGGACCCGGTGCTGCAGCTCCCGATGGCGCTTGAGCAAGCCGGACGACTCGTCGTCGAAGCTGACGTTGCGGGCGATCTTGATCGCCTGCTCGACCCCCAGACCGAGTTCGGCTCGCCCGCGGCGGGGCGTCAGCTCGAGCGTGGACGCGAGCACAAAGCGGCCATCGACGTAGACGTCGACCGGGCCCGGCAGCAGCGGCGCATCGATGGGATTGCGGACCGCGACCACGCGAAAGACGTCTTGGGTCTCCCGGGGCACGGCGACGTACTTGGGTGATGTCTCGACCGGGGGCCGCTGCAGCGGGATGCCGACGAACACGCCGTCGCTGTCGAGGTCGACCCGGGCCTTGGCCTCGTAGGCGTGATCGAAGCCGTCGTGGCCCTCGGCCCAGCGATGGGACCCCGGGGCGCGGCGTCGTTCGAGCCGGAGCGCGGCTTCTTCCACGGAGCCGAGGCGGCTGAGCGCCATCGCCACGTCGGCCGACGCCAGGCTTCCCCAGTGGGCATAGAGCTGCTCCTGCGTCATGCGGCGCAGGGTTCCTCGGTGCGGAGCATCGGCGGCGGGCACCCGCAGGCGGCCGTACTCGAGCTGCGAATGATTGGCGACCAGCGTCGACGCGACACTGGCGGGCTCGGGCTCTTCATCTAGGGTGTCCCGCACCAGCGCGCTCGGGCCTCCGCCTCCGAAGCTGACCTGCGCCGAGGCTCGCATCCTCGCCATGCCTGGGGGCGCGCCGCCCATCGGAGGGGCCGACGGCATCGCGGGCGCGGGCGCGGCTGGAGCCGGAGCGGAGGGCACGGGGGGACCCGCCGCGGCCGCGACCGGTTCGGCGCCGCCCACCATGAAGTCCATCGCGTCTGGCTCGCCCTCGAGGTCCGCGAGGTCGAAGGTGCCGGTCGATGCCGACCCCGGCACCGGAAACCCGGCGGGAGGCGCCTGAGGTGGCGGAGGCGCTTGCCGAGGCGTGGGCTTGGGCTTGGGTTTGGCCCGCTTCGCGGGCGCGAGGTCGCGATCGTAGTCGGCGAACAGCTCGTCGGTCCCCGTGGGAGACGGTCGCCAACCCGTCTTGGGCGGAGGCGGCTGACGCCGGCCGATTCGCATCGATCGCAGCTCCGGCAGCTCGGTCCACTGCTGCGGCAACGCGGTCGACAGCGACAAGTCGACGTCGGACCAGCGCTCGCCCGTGGCCTGCCCCACCAGCGCCTGGAGTTCGAGCACGCCGCCGCCGAGCGAACGATCGAGCCGCAGGACGTAGCTGGGAGCCCACCGCGCCCCGCGGACCCGGTAGCTCAGCTCCAGGACCACCCGCGTGGGCGCGGCGCCCTCGGGCGTGCGCAGGCCGACCACCACCGCCTTGCGGGCCTCGAACTGCCGCGGGTTACGAGCCTTGGTTGCCCGGCGCTCGCGCTCCTTGAGCGTGGCCAGCCGCTCCTTTGCCTGGCGGGTGGTCTCGGTCGCCTCCCCTCGTCGGGTGTTCAGGGCGTCGAGCTGTTGCCGACGAAACTCGAGCAGCGCCAGGCGAGCTTCGGTTGGCGAGGCGAGCGGAGGCTCCCCCTCGGCGGACAGCCCTCGCGAGCGCGGGACCAGCCGCTGCAGCTGCTCGGCGATCCCCTCGAGGTCGGCTTCATGCCGCTGCGCCTGCTCGACCTCGAGGCGGGCCCGGTCGAGCTCCTCGTTCGTCGGCGGCCGCAGCTGCGGGTCGGGCTCGGGCACCGCCAGCGTCACCCGCACGTCGCCCGCCCACGGCAGCGGTCTGGAGGCGTCCTCTTCGTCGTCGGGTCGGCGGACCGAGACCTGAACGGACGAGTCGTCGAGCATCAGCGGCAGGCCCTCGACGCGAACCGTTCGCGGAAAGCCGTCGGCATCGGATTGAAGCGTGGCCAACCGGGTGACCATGGCCCCGCGCCGAAACACGGTGACCGCTGAGGTTCGAGAGGACAGCGTGAGCGTCGACATCGGCGGACGTCGAACCTACCACTGCCACGTCGCGAACGTGCGGCGTCCGAAGTTCGTGCGTCGCGTCGAAAATCGGCCTCAACCGCTCGGGATCAAAACCGATTCTCGAGCGTCGCTCGCGAACACGCGGCCGGCTGTCCGGGAGCCCGAAGTGGGTCAGCGACCGGGTGCCGACTCGGATGCCGCGAAGAAATCGTCGAGGGTCTGACCGGGCTGGGGCTCGAACTTCTCCTCGAGCACGTCGAGTCGATCGACGCGATCAATCCGAAAGTTGCGAAAGCCCTGCCGAAGCTCGCACCATCCGGTGAGAGACCAACAGTTCCCCCAAAAGAACAGCCCGAGCGGTCGCACGCGTCGCTCGCTCGGCGTGCCGTCGGCTCGGACGTAGGCCAGCCAGATGACGTGCTGCGCCTCGAGAGCCGCGCGCATGGGGGCGAGCAGGTGCCGCATCTCGGGCGAGACGTGCTCGCCCGGAGCGTAGAGCGGCTCGGCGTCGATGCGCCGCTTGAGGGCGGGAGGCACCACCGCCTGCACCTTGGCCAGCGCTCCGCTCGCGGCCTTGGCGAGGCGGTCGTCGCCCCAGCTGTGCACGATGCGAGCGCCCAGGGCGAGGGCGGCGATTTCCTCGCGGTTGAACATCAACGGGGGCAGGTCGAAGTTGGAGGGCAGCGCATAGCCGACCCCCGCCTCCCCCTCGATGGGTACGCCGGCACAGATGAGGTCCTGGACGTCCCGGTAGATGGTGCGGTCGGAAACACCCAGCTGCTCCGCGAGCCAGGCGGCGGTGGTGACCCGACGCCGCCGAAGCAGCTGGACGAGCTGGAACAGGCGATCAGCACGTCTCATGTTGAACGAAGTAGCTCCGGTATTCGGGGGCGGGTTCGATGGGTTGGTGGATGTGCAGGGCGATGCCGTTCGGATCGACGACGGTGAAGCTGCGGTCGCCCCAGGGATTGTCGCGAGGCGGGCCGTCGGTGTCGACGCCCGCGCGACGAATGCGGAGGTACTCGGCATCGACGTCGTCGACCTCGAGACCGTAGGTCAGACCCTTGCCGCAAAAGGGTGACTCGTCGGCCAAGGGGCGCAAAAAGCCGAGCTGCAGGTCACTGCGTGGGTGTCGCAAATTCACCAGTCCCTGACTGAGGAACACAATCTCGAAGCCCAGTCGATCGACGAAGAACTCGACCGACGCCCGCATGTCTTCCACGGTGATGAGCGGCACGAGGCGCTTGCATTCCATGCTCTCGTGGTAGCACCCCCCTACTGAAACCTTTTGTCAGGAGTTCCAGATCTGCCCCCTGCTCGGGTCATGCCCAAACGCACGGCTACGGGCGACTCCGACCACGAAATAAACATATGAAATCATGAATAAAACGTAAAGTCCTGGAACCGTGTTTTCGACGAGAACCCGAGCGCGACTCGGTGCGCGCCTGCGCTCGTTTTTGACAGGAGTGGCGGCCGCTTGCCCGGCCGCCGAAGTACCGTCGCTGGACCCTCGTCACACTGGCAGATGGCACGTCTGCCATGACGTGCACGTGCCCCCAAACTCAGTCGACCTCTTGGTCGATGTAGAGCCCTGCCGCCGCGTTGACTCCGTTGACGTCCGCCGCACCCGATCGCTCGTAGGTGGAGTAGATGGCATCGTCGTCGAGGTTGCCGAAGGCCTGTGCCGTGAACTGGCACTCACCGAAGCCGGTCCCGCTGTTGCTCGCCATGAAGTTGTAGTGGAAGAAGTGCGCCTGCTCCATTTGGAAGTTCAGGCCGGACCACACGTTGTTGTCGGTCCACTGCGTCATCTCGTAAAACGCCGGGCCACCGCCACCACCACCCCCCGCGGGCACACAGCGCGCTCCCGGGCCTTCGTTGCAGTTGAGGGCCAAGGGGGGCGTCACCGTGGCCTCGGATTCTCCCGTGTCCTCGGCCGACTGATGCGGGCACCGATGCGTGGCCAGGTCGCTCACCCCACCGCCGGCGCCGATGGTCTGCGTCGAGCCCCGCTCCACGTGCTCCTCTGAGAAGTAGGCCGACGCCGCGTCGAACATCTTGGCGATCTGCACCCGAGCCTCGCTCGTCTTGGACCGCCGCATGTACTTGGTGAGAGCCGGGACCGCGATCGCGGCCAAGATGCCGAGGATCGCCACCACGATCATCAGTTCGATCAGCGTGAAGCCTCGGGCGTCGAGGAACCTACGGTTGATCGGCTTCGTGGTCGTCTGCGTCGACATCATGGATTCCCCTCACCCTCGACCTACTGCTCAGCACAGCGCGTGCCGATCAGGAGATCTCTTATCAATTCATGAGATTTCAGCATTCTAAAACACCTGAGAATCTATTGATGAAATGTCAGAAGACAATTTTTGTCACTCTTCCCCGCAAAAAATGTCGCCAATTCGAATATCCCGATGTCGGGTGTACTCGGCCGCCGTAGGCTCAGCGCCCACCCGCGCCGACGTCGGTTCAACGTCGTCCGGGTCGAGCACGAGGGCGCCGAGTGGAGGCGAATGGCGCTGACGGCTGAGGGCGGGACCGTCTGGGAACCCGGGCTCGAGGTGCTCTTCACACCGACGGCATCGCACTGCGACCCGTCGCGGTGGTGCTCAGCTCGAGCACGGTAGAGAAGTACCCCGCACCGAGGTCGGGCCCCGGCGTTTTTGCGGTTCGACAGCGCGCCCGTGAACGCCCGGTCCGTGCCGCGGAACAAGCTCGGATCGTCGGCGTCGATCATCTCGTTCTCCATCGCCGCTGCGCCCCCGCAATTGCCAACCTTTGCCGTCTCGATCCCCTTGCGATGAGCGCGGGGCTCGGGGATGGTGCGGGCGACCGTCATGGCCGCTTCGATCCGCAGCACGCTTCGGCGCTTCGAGACCCACGGCTGGGAGGTCTGGCTGATCCCAGTGGTGGTGGCTGCGGCGGGAGCGGTGGTGATGGGCTCGACCGGGGCGGACTTGGTGCTGCTCCGTGGCCTCGTGTTCGTGGGCGGACCGCTGCTCATCCTCAGTGGCCTGCACGCGCGCCTGGCCGACTACCTGCACGCGCCGTCGCGACATCGGCTGCTGGCACTGCCGCTGGCCCCCGACGACCACTGGGTCACCGCGCAGCGCGTCCATCGACGGGGGTTGGCCATGACCGGTGCGGTCGGTGCCCTGGCGATCGGCGGGGCGGCGCTCGGCTCTGGCACCGACCTCGTGCCCGCGGCGGGGCTCGTCGGAGATTGGCTGTGGCTGTGGCTCATGTCGGTGTTGGTCGAGCCCCTGATCCCCGCCGCGGGAGCGCGCCTGGGCCAGCGATTCGACGAAGAGCGAACCGAGCACGCGGTGCTCGAGCGCTTGGGCGGCGGCTTCACCATTCCCGAGGCCGTGGTGCACCTGTACGCGCCCGGGTTGGTCGTGGGCCTGGCCGCCGCGCTGGCGATGCCGGGGCAGCTGTGGCTCGATCGCAGCATCGACGGCATCGCCTCTCCCCCCGGGTTGGCCATCGGAGCGCTGGTCGCCCTGGCGATGGCGCTGGGCGGGTGTCTGTGGGCGCGTCGCGGCTACGCCCAGGGCTTCTTTGGCTCCGTCCCGTGGCTGCACGAAGCGATTCGAACGCTCGCCGGTCCGCCCGTGCCCGAGCCCGTGCCCACCTGGTCGCTGCTCGGTCGGGATCCGGTCGGCCACCTGTTGGTGCGGCAGCTGTGGCGCACCACCGCCGTACCGGGGCTGCGGCTGTTCGCCATGCTCGGCGGCACCACGTGGATCGCCCTGGCCGCGAGCCCGTCGGTGGCCGCGCTGGCCACCGTGCTGGCGTTGGTCGCCGTTTGGCTCGTCCCCTCGATGCGCATCCGAGCCCTGGCGCCCGGCCGCGCTCGCCTGTGTGCCCCCCTGCCCTTGCCTCCGGCGGGTCGAGCCGGACGTTCGTGGGTGCTGTGGGCGGTGGTGCTCGCCCCGGTGGCAGGCTCGATGACCCTGCTGACCGTTCTTTGGAGCATGAACGCATGAGCCCTTCACCTGCCCTGCTCGTCGACGCCGTCGTCAAGCGCTACGCCGATCGCACCATCCTCGACGGGCTCACGCTACAGGTGGATGCCGGCGACACGGTGGTGCTGCGGGGGCCCAACGGCTCGGGCAAGTCGACGCTGCTCGGCTGCATCGCGGGCACGGTCATCCCCGACGAGGGCCGCATCGCGCTGGCGGGTCACGACTTGGCGAAGGAGCCCATCGCGGCTCGGGCGGCCCTGCGGTACCTGCCCCAGGAGCCCGAGGTGCCGCCGGGGCTGGGCGGAGACGAGCTGCTGCGCTTCTTCGCCGACGTCTACGGCGATCCGGCGGGCTTCGACAAAGCCGCGGCCTTCCTCGACTTCGGTGATGCCCTCCCTCGCTTTGCCACGACCTACAGCGTCGGCATGCGCCGCCAGCTGATGTTCGCGGCGCTGCTGCCCGGCGATGGGCAGTTGCTGGTGCTCGACGAGCCCTTCGCGGGGGTGGACGAGACCGGTCGGGCCAAGATCCGCGCCGCCATCGAGGCGGCGCTCGCCCGTGGTGCGGGCGTGGTCATCGCGGCGCACGACCGGGACGTCGTGGACGTCGCCTCGCTCTCGCCGCGGTACTTCGACGTGAGCACGGGCGAGCTGAGCGACACGCCGGGAAAATGACCCCACCCGGAGCCCGGCCTCCCCGCCGAGCTCCGAGTGGTGTCGCCCGACCAAGACGCGACTCGTGCCCCCTCGCCAATGTCAGCCGAGGGGACGACGGAGCCGCTCCTACTGACAGGAACAGCCGCCGCAGTTGCCCGACGTCGGCGAGCAGACGGCGGAGAAGCCCGGCGTGCAGTCGTTGAAGGTCGCGATGCAGAGGTTCCCCAGGCCGCTGTTGGTGCAGCCGCAGGTGCCCTCGATAGGACCACCGCCCGGCTCGAGGCAGACATCGGCCGCGGCGTGGTGACCGAACTGCGCGCCCACGTCGTGGGTGCAGACCAGGTCACCGCGACAGTCGGAGTCGGTATCGCAGTCTGCTCCGCCCTCGCCACACTGGCAGATGGGCCCCTTGTCGTCGCACAGGTTCCAGAAGGACGACGAGCAGGTCTCGCCTTCGACCCAGTCGTGGAAGGGCGCGATCGCCATCGACTTGCTCACCCACCCGTGCCAAAAGGTCAGGTTGCGGGTCGAGTGCACGCCGAAGAGCTTGGTGCCCGCGGTGTTCATGATCGCACCGCCCGAGTCTCCCGAGCAGAACACGGGGTCGTCGAAGCGCATGATCTTGTTGCCGTCTTCGTAGCCGTCGATGGTCACGATGTCGGAGTTGAGCGTGCCGAAGTTGCCGACGCAGCTGTTGCCGACCAAGCCGTAGCCCGCGATCTTCACCGTGGATCCGGTGGGCAGGTTGGAGGTGGCGACCTCGAAGGGCTCGACGTACGAGGGCGCGTCGTCGTCCAGCGTGATGATAGCCAGGTCGTTCTCGAACTGGTTGTCGGTCCACGAGGGGTTGTAGCCGGGGTGGACCACCGCGCTGCCCGTGCGCGTGGGCGTCCAGTTCCCCGAGGTCGAGGGGTCGTCGCGGAAGGTGACGGTGGCGGGCGTGGTGCAGGAGTTGCCGCCGACCAGGTCGTCGGAGCAGAAGCAGTGCGCCGCGGTGAGCACGGTGTCGCGGGCGATGAGCATGCCGGAGCACGAGCCCTGGCCCGAGGAGATTTGCACGACGTTCATCAGCTGGCCGGGAGGCACCGGATCGGGGTCGACGATGCGGAATTCGATATCGTCGCCGCTGCCGTCCGAGTCGTACTCGCCGTCGCTGTCATAGCCATAGTCGTCTTCGGGGAGCTCGGTGTCGCAGGCCGTGGTGAGGGCCACAGCGGCCAGGACCGAGGTGAACAGGCCGCGACGGAGCATGGGGATGGAAAGGGTGGTCATCGTAGGGGGTCGTTCGTTTGGGGGGTCTTGCACCGCCTCGCCGGGAGGATTGGCCCGGCGGGGGTGTCGTGGGCGATAGACCGCGACGACCTCGCTTCGATCACTGCGGGTGTCGAAAATTTGAACCGACCCGTCGGGCAGGCTCGCGACGACGATGTCGTGCGCTGGTTCGCGCATACGGACGGCCCCGGTCAGCCGCATCGCCGACGGGCGTCGTCGAAGCCGAGTCGACTGAGTCGGGAAGGCATCAGGCGCCGGGGCGCTGGACGACGAGGACGGACCCGATGGCCGTGCCGTCGGTGGTCGTGGTGTCGGTCGTGATGGGGTCGACCACGCCGACGACCTCGGTCCCCGCCGGGATTTTCTCGAAGCGGGCCCGGCCGCGGTCGTCGGTCGACGCCACGATCTCATCGGTCGCGTTGTCGATCTTCATGCGCAGCTGCACGCGGCGCCCCTCGATGGGTTCGTACTCGGTGTCGACGACCTGGACCACGACGGTATGCCGGGCAAACTCGGGCACGGGAAACCACGCGCCGCTCGGTGGACGCCCCGGGTTGGCTCGGGCGGAGGTGGCGGCCGGCTCGAGGATGAAGGGATAGGTGACCTGCGCGTCGCCGCCATCGGGAGGAGCGGGGAAGGTCCAGGCGAGCACGGCGTCGACGATGCACGTGCCGACCGAGGCCGAGGGATCGGGCAGGTCCGACTCGACGATCTGGGCGATGCCGACCTTGCCCGTGGGCTCGATCTCGAACTCGATCACGACCCGCGCTGCGAGCGTCGGGTCCCGCTTCAGGCCCTGCTCGTAGCAACCACGCACGTCGTCCACATGGTCTCGGACCACGCGACGCACGGCGTCCTTGTCCAGCGCGGCGGCGGGGCTTCCGAGGCCTCCCTCGGCCGCATCGGGTGAGCCTTGGAGGCCACCATCGTCATCGGAACCGGTAGCGGTACCCGAGGCCGACTCGGACGCAGCACTCGTCTCCGACGGCACGGGCTCGGGCGTCTGCGAGGGGCTCGAGTCGGCCGCCGGACGACAGGCGACCGAGAGCAGAGCGACGACGATGTTGGCCAGCCCGCGCTTCATTCGACCACGGTACGGCCAGCGCGAGCGCTTTGCCCACTCCCGATCCGGGCTGCTGGCGAACGTGCGCTCAGTAGGTCAGCAGGCTCTCGACCCGCAGCCCCTCGAGCTTCGCCCGGCCCCCGAGGGCCTCGAGCTCGATGAGGAACAGGGCGCCGAGCACCGTGCCCCCCAGCCGAGTCACCAGCTCCCGCGCGGCGGCGGCCGTGCCCCCGGTGGCGAGCAGATCGTCGACCACGAGCACCAGCTGACCGGACGCGATCGCATCGGCGTGGATCTGCAGCGCATCTTCGCCGTACTCGAGGGCGTAGCGAACCTCGATGGTCTGGGCGGGGAGCTTGCCCGGCTTGCGCACGGGCACGAAGCCCACGCCCAGCTGGGCCGCCAGGGCAGCGCCGAACAGGAAGCCTCGTGACTCGATGCCCACGATGACGTCGATCTGCCCGTGCAGATCGGCCACGCGATTGCGGTGCAGCGCGAGGGCGTCGACGAGCGTCTGCGGGTCGGACAGGACCGGCGTGATGTCGCGGAACAAGATCCCGGGCTTCGGGAAGTCGGGCACGCTGCGCATGGCTGCCCGCACGCGCTCGAGAGCGGCGGCGGCATCGAAGTTGGCGGGAGAATCGGTCACGGTCATCGCTCCTGCGCCGAGGACTCGGCGTCGGCATCGTACGTCGAGGGGTCGACGCCGCGCAGCCCGGTCGCTCGTTTCAACAGGGCTTGGGCCGCGCTCGGGTCGGGATCGGTCAGATCCATGCGCAGCGGGGTCACCGAGGCCATGCCCTGCCCCACCGCCCAGGTATCGTCGCCTGGCCGGCCGCGCAGGACTCCAGGCGGGCCCCCGATCCAGTAGTAGGGGCGCCCCAGGGGATCGGTCCGACAATCGACCGAGTCGACGTAGGAGCGTCGGCCCAGGCGGGTGACCATTACGCCCTGCTCTCGGCTCCAGGCGTCGATGTTCTCGGGCGCGGCCCGCTCTTCGCCGTCCCGGTGCGCCACGTTGATGTTGAGCAGCAGCGGCTCGGGTGGCGGGTCGTCGAGCAACGCCTCGACCAGCCCTCGGACGCAGCGCCTCGACCAGCGCGGATCGACCCCGCGCTCGAGGGAGACGGCCACGCCGTGGAACCCGCGCAGCCGGGCCTCGGCCGCGGCGGCCAGGGTGCCCGAGTAGAAGACGTCGGTGCCCAGGTTGAAGCCGTGGTTGATCCCCGACAGCACGATCGCGGGCGGTCGCTCACATACGTGCAGGAGGCCGAAATACACGCAGTCGACCGGGGTTCCGCTCACCGCCCAGCGCCCGGGCTCGACCTCCTGGGCCCGCAGCATGCTGTGGAAGGTCATGGAGTGGCTGGCGCCGCTGCGCTCGGTGTCCGGCGCAACCACGACCACGTCGGCGAGTCCGTGGACGGCCTCGGCAAGCGCCCGCAGCCCCGGCGCCGAGACGCCGTCATCGTTGGTCAGCAGCAACAGTGGCGTCGTCACGACCGCCCTCCCGTGCACGCGAGAAAAAGAGAAAGGCGGCTTCGGGAGAGTCCCAAAGCCGCCTTACCGTTGTCGGGGCGAGAGGATTCGAACCTCCGACCCCTTGACCCCCAGTCAAGTGCGCTACCAGACTGCGCTACGCCCCGAAACGGACGCGCGTTATACCCCGCGCTTTCGACGCCCGCAAGAGGAAGTTGGCGGCAAACGACGGGCGGTTCGACGTTTCTCCGGGCCCACCCCAAGGGCCCTGACGCTCACCGTGGCGGCCGTTGGAGCAGACTTCGGCTGGAGGAGCCGGCTTCGAGCGGACCGTCCTCGGCCTGCGTGGCTTCGCGCAGGTACCCCGCGGGATCTGCCCCGGCCGGATCCAGCGGCGTCTCGAGCAGGGCCTCGAGCTCATGGAGCACCGCGCGCACCTTGCCCAGCGACTGGCGGGCGGCGTAGCTCGCGTCGGGCGCGGCCATCGGACACGCGTCGGCCCCCTTGCGCAGCTGCTTGCGAGCCCCCGCGATGGTGAACTTTTCGACGTAGAGCAGGTGCTTGATCCGCAGCAACGTCGCCACGTCGCGGCGCCGGTACACTCGCTGCTGGGTCCGCGACTTGCTGGGCTTGAGCGCGCTGAACTCGGTCTCCCAGTAGCGCAGCACGTGCGCCGCGACGCCCACGATCTCGGCGACTTCGCCGATCTTGAAGTAAAGCTTGTCGGTGCCCAGCGACAGCTCGTCCTTGGGCCCTTTGCGACCCGACTTGCTGCTCCGGCCCTGCTCGCGCGCGGCCATGCCTGATGCTTAGCGTACGGCCTGGCGCGATGCCTAGGGCGTATCGTTGAGCGCGGTCTTGAGGACCGGGCTCGGCTTGAAGGTCAGCACGCGACGGGCGTCGATCATGATCTCGGTGCCGGTCTGCGGGTTGCGACCGGGGCGAGGCTTCTTCTCGCGAACGACGAAGTTGCCGAAGCCCGAGATCTTGATCTTCTCGCCGACCTCGAGGGTGTTCTTCATGACATCGAACACCGACTCCACCAGGTCGGCGGCCTCCTTCTTGGAGAAGCCACCTACCCGCTCACAGACCCGATCGATGATGTCGGCCTTGGTCATGCCCAGGATCCTTCCGCACCTCGGCGCGCGACGCAAGTAGCCGAGGGTACTTCGCTTTTTGGCCGCCGAGATCGAGCGGAAAGCCCGATCTCAGCGCGGTTGAGCCGCGGCATCGCGTGTACGCAGGCGCTCGAGCGCCCCCTGCACGATGCGATCGTGCAGGGCCTGGACCTCGGTATCGGTGACCGAACGCTGCTGAGCGCGGTAGGCCAGACGCAGCAGGAGCGCACGGCGGCCCTCCTCTACGCCCTTGCCGCGATAGTCCTCGACGACTTGGATCGGCTCGCGGCCGCGGTCACCCGCCGACAGTCGCGCGGGGTCCTCCGCGGACGCGTCGTCGGTCTGGGCGGCGGCGTCGCTGAGCGCTGCGACGACATCCGCGGCCGGGATCTCCACCGCGAGATCGAGCGAGAGATCTCGATTGGTGGCGGGGAACCGAGGCAGGGCCACGAAGTCGGCCGGCGTGGGCGCGGGCAAGGCATCGACGGCCAGCTCACCGTAGATCACGGCGAGTTCCTCGGGGATCTCCCAGGCTTCGACGAGATCGGGATGCACGGCGCCGAAGCTGCCGACCTGTACCCCGCCGACCTGAACCGTGGCCCGGATCCCGGGGTGCAGGTGCGCCAGGCCCTTCTCGTCGGGTGCCGCGGGCGCGAGGGAGCCCGACAGACCGAGATACTGCAGCGCATCGAGCAGGATGCCCGCGGCAGCACGACCCTCGACGGGCTCGCGATCGTCTCCGGCTCGCGACGCGACCAGCAAGATCGCCGCGCGCACGGCCTCGTGGGGGAGTTGTTGGTCGATGGCCGAGGTGGGCCCCTCCCCTCCCACGGGGTCGCCCCAGCGGTAGATCCGGCCGACCTCGAACAGCCGCACCGACCGACCGTGCCGCGCCACGTTGAGCGCGCCCGCATCGAGCATGCCGGGCAGCAAGTGGGTACGGAGCACGTCGCCCCCGCCCCGCATCGGGTTGGTGAGTGCGACCGGCTCCGGGATCCCGTCGGCCCCGTGCACGCGCGCCAGCTTCTCGGGGTTGGCGAACGCCAGCCCCACCATCTCGTGCAGGCCCTGGGCGGCGAACGCATCGACCAGATCGTCCTGCTGCAGCCGGCTCAGGTTGCCCGCGGGCTCGTGCAGGCCGGTCGCCGCCGACTCCCAGTGCGCGGTGGGCATGGTCGGCTCCGCGGGGAGCTCGTCGAGCCCGTGGATGCGCATGACCTCTTCGATGAGGTCTTCTTCGCGGGTGAGATCGGGACGATGGCTCGGCGGGCGGCAGACCCACGCGGCGGCATCGCTGGCGTCGACCTCGACGCCCAGCCCGACCAGGATCGACTCGCACTCGGAGTCTTCGACCTGCATGCCGAGGACCATGCGCACGCGATCGGGTCGCAGCACGATCCGCGGCACGGGGGGCAGCGTGCCCTCGACCACCTGGCGGCCGATGCAGCGCGCCCCGGTGAGCTTCTCGATGAGCCCCAGCGCCCGCGAAGCGGCCCGGGCCAGCCCCGGCCCATAGTCCACGCCACGCTCGAAGCGATAGCTGCTGTCGGTCTGATAGCCGTGGTGTCGGGCGGTGCGGCGGACCTCGGTGGGCGAAAACCACGCCGCCTCGAGCAGCAACGCCACGCTGCCCGTGGTCACCCCGGACTCCAGTCCACCCATGACCCCGGCCAGCGCCACCGGCTCTTGGGCGTCGGCGATGACGAGGTCCTCGTCGCGCAGCTCGATGCTCTGCTCGTCGAGCGTGGTCATCGGCTCGGCCGCCTTGGCCAAGCGCACCACCACGCGCCCCTCGGCCAGCTTGCCGCGATCGAAGGCATGCAGCGGCTGGCCCCACTCCATGAGCACGAGGTTGGTGATGTCGACGACGTTGTTGATCGCGCGCAGCCCCAGCCGATGCAGTCGCACCCGGGTGGCCAGCGGCGACGCCTTGACGTGGGCGCCCTCGAACGCGAAGCCGTAGTAACGACCGCAGCGCTCGGGGGCCTCGAGGGTCACCAAGTCGGGCAGCGGCGGGAGCTTGGGCTCGGCCAGCGGCGGCACGGTGAGCATGCGCTGAAGCTTCACCGCCAGATCTCGAGCCACGCCCACGTGCCCCAAGGCATCGGGGCGATTGGGGGTGATCCCCACCTCGAACACGGTGTCGACGATGCCCGGGACGAGATCGACGAGGCGCTCGCCCGCGCTCCACTGGCTGGGCAACACGAGGATGCCGTCGTGGTCGGTGCCGATCTCCAGCTCCTGCTCGGAGCAGATCATTCCGTGGCTCTTCACGCCTCGGACCTCGCGGGCGGTGAGCGTCAGCCCGCCCGGCAGCGTGGCGCCGACAGGAGCGAACGCCACCTTGCCGCCCGGCTCGGGCACGTTGGGCGCGCCGCAGACCACGGTGATGGTCTCTTTGCCGTCGAACAGCTCCACCACCCCGAGGCGATCCGCCTTGGGGTGCGGGGACTTCGAACGCACCTCGCCCACGATGATGACCTCGAGGCCCTCGCCGTAGCGGGTGGTCGCCTCGATCTCGAGACCGAGGCTGGTGATCGCGTCGCCCAGCTCGTCGTCGCCGGGCAGGCTGCCGCCCTGCGGGTCGATGAGCAGTTCTTCCAACCAAGTGCGGGAGATCAGCATGGGAACTGCTCCAGGAATCGAACGTCGCCCTCGAAGAGCAAGCGGAGGTCGGGCACGCCGTACAGCAACATGGCCATGCGATCGATGCCGAAGCCAAAGGCCCAGCCGGTGTAGACCTCGGGGTCGAGGTTCACCGCCTCGAGCACCGCGGGGTGGACCATGCCGGAGCCGCCCAGCTCGATCCAACCCACGCGCTGACAGACGCTGCAGCCGTCGCCGCCGCAGAACGGGCACTGCATGTCGAACTCGGCGCCCGGCTCGACGAAGGGGAAGAACGAGGGCCGCAGCCGCACCTGCAGCTCGGTGCCGAAGAAGGCGCTGACGAAGCGGTACAGCGTGGCCTTGAGGTCGGCCATGCCCACGCCCTTGTCGATGCACAGCCCCTCGATCTGATGGAACATCGGCGAGTGCGTCGCATCGTCGTCGCGCCGGAACACGGTGCCGGGAGCGACGAGGCGAACCGGCGGTCGCCGGGTGAGCATCGACCGGATCTGCACGGGCGACGTATGGGTGCGCAGGACCAGAGGATCCGCGTCGGAGCCCGGCCGACCCTTCGTGAAGAAGGTGTCCTGCATGTCGCGGGCGGGGTGCTCCGCCTGGATGTTGAGATCGTCGAAGTTGTACTTCTCGTGCTCGACGTGGGGACCGTCGACGATGTCGAAGCCCATCTGTCGGAACACCGCCTCGAGCCGACGCCGCGTGTGGGTGATGGGGTGCAGCGAGCCGCCCGATCGCCGCCGCGGCAGCATGGTGAGGTCCTCGCGCTGCGCCAACCGCTTGGCCCGATGCGCCTGCGCCAGCGCTTCACCGCGCGCCGCGAGCACGCCCTCGAGCGCGGTCTTGGTCTTGTTGTAGGCCTGGCCGAAGCTCTTGCGCTGCTCGGGCGCCAGCTTGCCCATGTGAGACCGCATGCGGCTCACCAGGCCCTTCTTGCCGAGGTACTTCACCTGCACGGCGTACAGGGCGTCTTCGTCGGCGGCCTGCTCGACCTCCTGCCCGAAGGCAGCCTCGAGAGCACTCAACTCGTTTTGCGGATCGTCGCTCACGGTCCTCGTGTTCGTCCTTGCGCCGGACGATACCGCGGGCCGCAGAGACCCGCACGCAACGAACCCGCGACGGCAGTCACCATCGCGGGTTCGGTTGTTGGGTGAAGCACCCCGAGGGGTGCACCCGGGCTCGGCTCGATGCCGCGGCCTCGGTCAGGCTGCGATGGCAGCCTTGGCCGATGCAACGACCTGGCTGAACGCCTCGGGATCGGTGATCGCCAGCTCGGCGAGCGCCCGACGGTCGAGCTCGATGCCCGACTGGTTCAGGCCGTGGATGAAGCGGCTGTAGTTGAGCCCATGGGGCCGGGTCGCGGCGTTGATGCGCACGATCCAGAGCCGACGCATGGTCCGCTTCTTGAGCTTGCGACCGGTGTACGCGTGGATCCAGGCGTGGTGCACCGCTTCTACGGCGCGACGCCAGATCTTGCGGCGACCCGAGCGGAAGCCGCTGGCAGCCTTGAGAATACGGTTACGGCGACGCCGCGCCTTGACCCCTCTTTTTGCGCGAGGCATGGCTCACTTCCTTCCGTAGGGCAGCAAGGCGTCGATCCGAACCTGGTCGGGCTCGGAGACGACCGTCGTGCCACGCAGGCGACGAACGCGATCGGCGTTCTTCTTGGTCAGGATGTGGTTTTTGTGGCTGTGCTTGCGCTTGGCCTTGCCGGTTGCGGTGAACCGGAAGCGCTTCTTGGCGCCACTATGAGACTTCATCTTCGGCATGCGCTGAACCCGTGAAGGGCGCGCGGTATAACCCGCTTCGACGTCGAGGGCAAGCCCATCGACGCCGAGAGACCTCGACCGCTGTCGGTCGAAGTATGCGAGTGGTCACGCGCTGGGTGGAGGATCGCCTGCGTTCTGCGCTGGCGACGCTTTGTTTTCGGCCGGAGCGGCCTTCTGAGTCGGTGCGTCTGCCGGTTTGGCGGACGCGGCTTCGCCGGGAGGAGGTCCCCCGGGCTGGGGCTTGCGCTGGGGCCGCGGCTTCGGCTGCTTGCCGGGCTTGGGTGCCAGCACCATGTTCATTCGGTTGCCTTCCATCTGAGCCAGCTGGATCACCGAGGCGATGTCCGCCGCGCCCTTGCACACGCGGTCGAGAATGTCTCGGCCGGTCTCGGGATGGATGACTTCACGCCCACGAAACTGAACGACGAGTTTGACCTTGTCGCCCTCTTCGATGAAGCGCCGCACGTGTCGAAGCTTGAACTCGAAGTCGTGTCCGTGCGTCTTGGGACGGAACTTGACCTCTTTGAGCTCGACCTTGTTTTGGTGCTTCTTGGCCTCGCGCTCGCGCTTGGCCGTTTCGTACTTGTACCGGCCGTAGTCGAGGATCTTGCAGACCGGAGGCGTTGCTTTGGGGTTGACCTCGACCAATTGCAATCCCGCTTCGGCGGCGATGTCCATGGCTTCGGAGGTGGGCAGGATGCCCCGTTGCTCGCCCTCGTGATCGATCAGTCGTACTTCGCGCGCACGAATGCGTCGACCCACCCGATGTTGCTCGGAGGGGCGGCGGTGTTGGGGTCTTGAGCTTCTGCGGCCTATCGTTCGAACTCCGGTAAAAGAATGCTTCGCGCTTCGGTGAGAAGGTAGTCCGTCGGCGTGCGACGAGCTGGAAGAAAAAATCCAGCGACCGCGAACGCGATGCCCTCGGAGCTTCCCGGTTTTGCGTGGCCGCCGTCAAGTTGAACCGGCGATTGCCTCGTGCGGTACACCAGGCAGCAAAACACACGACCCCGGGCACCTGAGGCGACCGGGGTCGTGATTCGTAGGGCTGGGCGGTTTCGAACCGCCGACCTCTACCGTGTCAAGGTAGCGCTCTACCCCTGAGCTACAGCCCTTCGGGAGCACCGCGGCGAACCCGAAGGCCACCAATCTCGGCGCAGGCGGGCGTTTAGCGCGGGGGGCGAACCCCGTCAAGGGGAAAAACGGGGGAAGGACGACGAAGCCCCAGGGCCGTCGGCGTCGTCATCGCCCGTATAGAGGCCCTCGAGAACCTGGGCGTAGCGCTGCGAGACCACCGAACGCTTCACTTTACGGGTCGGAGTGAGCTCCCCGGTCGCTTCGGTGAACGGCTCGGGGACGATGTGAAACTTACGCACTCGCTCGTGTCGCGAGAGCCCGTCGTTCACCTCGTCGATGTGCGCCTGAACGATCTGGCGGATCCGCGGGTGTACCGCGAGATCGGCGTAGCGGGTGCATCCGAGGCCTTCGCGGTCGGATCGCTCGAGCAAGATCTCCGCGTCGAGGCTGATGAGCGCCACCACGAAGGGGCGCGCGTCACCACACACGGTGGCGTAGCCGATCCCGTGCCCCAGGCGCAGTCGCTTCTCGAGCATGACCGGCGCCACGTACTTGCCGGTCGAGGTCTTGAGCAGGTCTTTTTTGCGGTCGGTGATCCGAAGGAAGCCGTCGTGGATCTCCCCGACGTCCCCCGTGTGAAACCAGCCCTCGTCGTCGATGGCGGCGGCGCTCTGCTCGGGCTGGCCGTGGTAGCGGCTCATCACGCTGGGCGCGCGGATGAGGATCTCGCCATCGTCGGCCAGGCGGGTCTCGCAACCGGGCAAGGCCGGGCCCACCGTGCCGAAGCGGAAGCGATCGGGCCGGTTCACGTGGGTCGCCCCCGAGGTCTCGGACAGGCCGTAGCCCTCCAAGATCAGCAGCCCAGTGGCGTGGAACAGCTCGGCGACCTCTTTGGGGAGCGGGGCTCCGCCGGACACGAAGAAGCGGATGCGGCCGCCGAACAGCTCGCGGACCCGATTCAAGACGGCCCGCTCCGCCACCGCCAGCTTCAGTGCCAATGCGGTTGGCAGGGGCTCGCCGCGCTGGCGCAGGAAGCTGGCCTGACGTCCGACCTCCATGGCGCGATCGAACACCGCGCGCCCCACCCCACCCCGCTCGCTGGCGTCGTGCTTGATACGGGCATAGGCCTTCTCGAACATCCGGGGCACCGCGGCCACGAAGGTCGGGGCGATCTCCAGGAAGTTGGCGTAGATCCGGCTCTCGTTCTCGACGAACGCACTGACCGCGCCCTGCTCCACCGTGGCCCAGACCAGGTGTCGGGCAAAGATGTGGGCCAGCGGCAGCACCAGCAGCTGCTCGTCGGTGTGATTGACCGGAACGACGTTCTTGATCGCCCAGGCCTCGTAGACGAGGTTGCGGTGGGTCAGCACCGCGCCCTTGGCCTCTCCCGTGGCGCCCGAGGTGTAGACGTAGGTCAGCTCGTCGTCGGGCCCGAGCGAGCGGGCCAGCGCGTCGAGCTGCTCGCCCACGGAGCCTTCGTCGAGCGCCGCTTGGCCGGCCTCGGTGATCGCGTCCCAGCCATGCACCTGAAAGCCCGCGTCGTCGGGGGCCGGCAGGCTGTGGTCGTTCATCACGATCACGTGCTTCAGGCGGGCCGGACGGGACTTCGCGAGCATGGCCAGCGAGGCCGCGTCCTCCACCACGATGGTGGTGGCCCCGCTGTCGTCGACGATGGCCTGCACCTGGTCGGGGGCCAAGCTCGGGTAGATCGGGACCGAAACGGCCCCCGTCATGGCGATCGCGAGGTCGGCCAGGACCCAGCGGGGCCGCGTGCGGGCCAAGATGGCGACCCGTTGCCCGCGGGTCACGGGCAGAGCACACAAACCCGCCGCCAGGGCCCGCGAGGACTCTTGCCAGCGCCCCCAGGACATCGTCCGCCAGACCCCCTGCTGCTTGAACCGAAGCGCGGGCTGCTGGGCCGATCGCCGCACCCGAGCGTCGAACATGGCAATGACGTTGCGGTGCGCGAGGCCCTCGGTGGGGCGCGGAACGAAGTCCGACGGCGGATCGTACATGGGCAGGTCAGATCGCTTTACCACACTGCGAGCGCAGCTCGCGAGCGGTCCCCCGACACCTGCGTCGATGACGCCCGGGACCAGGTGCACACACGAGCACACGCAGGTAGACTGCGACCGCTTTCACCGTGATGCCGAAGTTAGGTATGCGGGGCTTTGGCTTT
This sequence comes from Myxococcota bacterium, assembly GCA_039028615.1. Taxonomy (GTDB): domain Bacteria; phylum Myxococcota_A; class Polyangia; order Nannocystales; family Nannocystaceae; genus Paraliomyxa. The sequence goes on from JBCCHT010000029.1 coordinate 70,015, forward strand.
CATGCGACGAAACGGAACCGGAAACGTAGGCGTGCCCGTTGAGCACACCTGACCCGACTCGGAAGCGCGTGGGAGGAACGCGTCCGTGCCCAGCCTAGCCGGCAGCCAGATCGACAAGTACGACATGATCGAGGAAGTCGGTCACGGCGGGATGGCCGTGGTCTACCGAGGTCTCGATCGCGTGCTCAAGCGAGAGGTCGCGGTGAAGGTGTTGCACCCCCACCTGGCCGACCGCGAAGAGTCTCGGTTGCGCCTGCAGCGCGAAGCCATCGCCGTCGCCAAGCTTCGCCACGAGAACATCCTCGAGATCTTCGACTACTCCGGGCCCGAGGCGGCGGAGAGCTACATCGTCACCGAGTTCATCCACGGGATGACGCTCAAGGAGTGGGTCGACGACAAGCTCGACCCCCGCCCCGCCGTGGCCGCGATGATCGTCCATCGGCTGTGCCTGGCGCTCCAGCATGCGCATCGCGGCGGCATCGTGCACCGCGACATCAAGCCCGAGAACGTCATGATCCGGGACGACGGCGTGCTGAAGCTGATGGACTTCGGCATCGCCCAGATCATCGACAACCAAAAGCTCACGCTCACCGGGCAGCTCATCGGCAGCCCCGCCTATATGGCGCCCGAGCTCATCAGCGGGCGGCCCCTCGATCAGCGGACCGACCTGTTTTCGCTGGGCATCCTGCTCTACCAGATCGCCACCGGGCGCCTGCCCTTCACCGGGCGCAACCCTCACGAGGTGCTCAATCGCATCGCCGACGGCGACTACCCGCCCGCGGCATCGATCTGTCCGCTGGTCGATCGGGAGCTCGAAGACATCATCGCGCTGGCGCTGGCCAGCGATGCCGACGAGCGCTACCAGAGCGTCGAGACCTTCGGCCAAGACCTGGCCCGCTACCTCGAAGAGGTCGGGGTCGAGCCCAACAACGAAGAGCTCGGCCTGTACTTCACCAAGCCCGCGCGCTACGTCGAACAGCTCGACGAGCGGGTCTGCGAGACCCTGACCGAGCGCGCCAAGCAGGCCGCCCACGACGGCGAGACGGCCCGGGCAATTCGGCTGCTGGGGCGCGTGCTGGAGATCGATGCCAGCCACGCGGGAGCCGTGGCCCTGCTCCAGAAACTGCGGCTACGGGAGCGTCGGAACCGGCGATTGGTGATGATCGCCGCGGCCCTCATCACCGCGGGCATCATCCTCACCATCGTCCGCTTCCTGCCCTCCAACTCGGCCCTCGACGAGGGATTGGCGGCCGCTCCCCATGCGTCGAGTCTCGACCGGGTGGAGTCCGAGCCGTCGGCGGTCGACGGCAGCACCGGGCCGGGGCCCAAGCCCCTGCCCGCGGTCGTGCCCGACGACGCGGGCGGCAGCACGAGCGGGGGGGCACCGTCCGAGGCGGAGTCCGGGCCCGAGCCGAGCACCGTGACCGAGTCCGACGGTAGTGCCGAGCCGACCGTGGCGTTCCGTCCCGGCGAGCGGCTGCGTCGGCCCAAGCACGGTGGCCCGTCCACGCCACGGGTCCCCGTCACTACGCCGTGCAAGGTCTCCTTCTCCGGGATCCCGTTGCCCACCGCGAAGAACCTCTCGTTCTTCCTCGACGACCAGGTGCAACCGATCAAGGCGATGACCATGGACGTGGAGTTCCCCGACACCGCGTCGCAGCTGCAGATCAAAGACACGCGCTACGTGGCGAGCCGCAAGCTGACCCGCGCACAATGCGAAGTGGGGCCGGTCGACGTCCAGATTCGGGCCCGAGCTGCCCGGGTCAAGTTCCCCGGGCTCGCCTCGGACGTGGTGGTCATTTGCAAGACCGGGTGCCGCGAAAAAGTGCTGGGGGTCAACCAGACGGCGGGGAACTTCCGCGCCGTGCCGATCCCGAAGGGCGCCGTGGAGCACACGGTTTCACTCCTGTTCAAGCACGAGCAGTACGAGCAAAAGAGCCTCGACGTCGACCTGCGGCCGGGTCCCAACGAGGTTCGGGTGGCGCTCGTGCCTCGCGGCCGGTGACCGCCTGCATTCGGTCCCCGCGGTTCCCTCTCCAGCGGGATCCGCGGTAGGCTCTGCCTCCGCCGCGATGCGCCCCCTGCTCGCTACCATCGTTTGCGCCAGCCTGACCTTCGGGGTCATTCCGACGCAGGCCCGGGCCCACGCCCAAACGACCGCCCCGCCCGCTCCCGCTCCGGCGTCCGCGACCGACGAAGAGGCCGTCGAGCAGGCCCAAGCGGCATGGAGCCGCGGGGGCTGGGCCGAGGTGCGCTCGATTCTGGAGCCCGTGGCCGACGACACCGAGCGGCTGACCGACGCCCGCATGCGGGAAAAGGCGCTGTGTCTGCTCGCGGACGCGACCGTCAACGACCCCGAACTCGACGTCGAGATGCGGCGCCAGGATGCCTCGCAATATCTCGAGCGCCTGCTCGACGCCGACCCCAGCTGGCGACTGCCGCCCGCGATCTACAGCCCTGAACTGTTCGAGCTGTTCGCCGACGTCCAAGATCAGCGCAGCGAGCAAAAGAGCATGCAGTGCGACGCCGATCGCAACGCGTGCAAAGCCGACCTTGCCGAGGCCAACGCCTCCATCGACCAGTGGCGCGCCGACTACGAGACCCTCGAGCAAAAGTACGAGGACCAAGAGATCGAGGTCCGGGACCGCGTGGCCCGCACGCGCATCTTCGCCGCGTTCCCGGCCGGGATCGGGCATTTCTACAACGGCGAGCCCGGCCTCGGCGCGACGTTCCTCGCCACCGAGGCGGTGCTCGGCCTGACCGGTCTCACCCTCATCCTGTACCGGAACATCGCCGACGGCTGTCAGCGGGACCAAGGCTTTCAGCGGGGTTCGCTGGTGTGCTCCAACCGCGATCTCGACGGTATCGTCCGGCGGCGGAAAGTCGAGGAGGCGATGGGCTGGATGTTCCTCGGCTCGATTGCGCTCGACATTCTCATCGCCCAGCTCCGCTTCCGGCCCTACACTTTGACGGGTAAAGAACGCGTGCCTCGGCGCGAGCTGGACGCTCAGACCGGGAACACCGAGGAGCGCAGCCGCCGTCGCAAACGCAAGGCCAAGCCGCGTGCTAAGGTCCGCCCGACGGGTGGCGGGGGTCCCCGTGGCGTCGGCCTCGGCATTTCCGTCCGTTTTTGACGCATGCCGCACTTCCAGTACAACGATCCCGACGGCAAGGCCGTCCGCTTTCCGATCGTCCGCCGCTTGACCGCCATCGGGTCCTCGCCCGAGTGCCATCTGGTCCTGTCCGGTGACGGCATCGCGGCCACGCACTGCACGCTGATCCACGAGCCCGGGCGCTACAAGCTCGAGTCGGCCCAGCGGAGCACGCCGTTTTACGTTCGCGGTCGCAAGACTCGGAACTACGAGGTCAAGCACGGCGACGTCATCACCGTGGGCGCCCACGAGCTGGTGTTCTCCGCCGTCGACGCCACCGCCGAGCCCGAGCCCGCCACCGACCAAGAGCAAGACGACCCCGGCACCCTGGAGGCCATGCGGCAGCTCCAGCAGTTCTCCGCGCTGCTCGCCCGCCCCGCCGACCTGGAGGCCCTGCTCGACGAGCTCATCGACCAAGTGGTCGCGATGACCCGCGCCAGCAAGGGGTTTTTGGTGCTGGCCAATCCCGACGCCGAGGGTTCTGGCGATGCCGCGGGCTACGAGATTCGCGTGGCCCGCAACCTCGAGCGCCAGCCGGTCGACGACCCCGCCGAGCTGCTGTCGGACAACATCATTCGCGAGGCCATTACCTCTCGCAAGGCGCAGATCATCAGCGACGCCTACGCGGACGAGCGCTTCAGCAACAGCTTGTCGGTCATGAACCTCAAGCTGTGCAGCGTCATGTGCGTGCCGCTTTTGGTGCGTGGCGAGCTGCTCGGCCTCATCTACGTCGGCAACGACAACGTCCGCGATCTGTTCCGCGGCGAGCAGCTGGAGATGCTCTCCATCTTCGCCGGGCAGGCCGCGCTGTTCATCAAGAACGCCCAGCTGGTCGGGGCCCTGCGGTCCGAGAGCGCCGAGCTGGCCGAGCGTCTCGAGCACGTCAAGTTCGGTGAACTCATCGGCTCGTGCCCGCAGATGATCGAGGTCTACAACCGGGTCGAGAAGGTCGCGAGCACCGACATCACCGTGCTCATCAACGGCGAGACGGGCACGGGCAAGGAACTCATCGCCCGGGAGATTCACAACCGCTCGCCGCGGGGCGACGGCCCGTTCATCACCGTCAACTGCGGGGCCATCCCGGAGAACCTCATCGAGTCCGAGCTCTTCGGTCACGTCAAAGGGGCCTTCACCGGGGCGGTGGCCAACCAGATCGGCAAGTTCCAGGCGGCCGACGGCGGCACCATCTTCCTCGACGAGATCGGCGAGCTGCCGCTGCAGCTGCAGGTCAAGCTGCTCCGCGTCCTGCAGGAAAAGCAGATCCAGCGGGTCGGCGACGCCAAGACCACCTCCATCAACTCCCGGGTCGTCGCGGCCACCAACCGCGACCTGGCGCAGGAGGTCAAGGGCGGCCGCTTCCGCGAAGACCTCTACTTCCGCCTCAACGTCATCGGCATCCAGCTGCCGCCGCTGCGCGAGCGGGGCGACGACGTACTGCTCATCGCCCGCTACCTCATCGGGCGCTACGCCAAGGAGTACGGGCGCGACGTCGACCCGGCCAAGGCGCTGTCGTCCTCGGCTCTCAACGCGATGATGCGGTTTTCGTGGCCCGGCAACATTCGCCAGCTCGAAAACCACATCAAAAAGGCGCTGGTGCTCGCCGACGGCCCGCAGATCACCGCCGCCGACCTGGACCTCGAGCTCCCCGACGGCAGCACGGCCACCGACGACGCCATCTTGCCGCTCTCCGAGGCCCGCGACCGCTGGCAGCGCGAGTACATCAACCGGGTGCTGGCCCTCAACGGAGGCAATCGCACCAAGACCGCGCGAGACCTCGGCGTCGACCCGCGTACGATCTTCCGCCACCTCGAGAAGGTCGAAAAGGAGTCGGCGGGGTGAGCCCCCGGCCGCGCCTGCGCTCACGCCTGGCCGCCGTGCTCATTTGCGGTGCTGCGCTCGGCGGCACCGATTGCATCATCCCCGACGCGGGGATCATCGTCGAAGACGAGTTCCTCAACGCCGGAGCGGTTCGCATCGTCGAGCCCACGCCGGTCACCATTCGGGCCGACGAAGACTGCGACGAGCTGACGACCCTCGGCGGTTGCCCGCGCGTGCCCGACACGCTGCCCTCCGGGCTCATTCGCACCGACTCCCCCCTGTGTGTGTGCCCGGGCGCCGACCAAGGCCTCGGTGAGTTCGACATCTACGTCGAAGACCCCGATGTCGACGAGGACGGCGATCCGCGGGACGACATCCTGGGCGCGCTGTTCCTCGACATGCCGTCCACGGCCAGCGACCCCAGCCTCTTCTTGGCGTACACCGGTCTGCTGGCGCCCGACGAGCCCGCCACGCGGTTTCGGGCCAGCGACGTCCAGACCATCGAGCGGCCCGACCCCCACCTCAAGGCGTGGACGCTGGCCGGGCAGCCGCGGGTCGACCTGTGCAACGACAACGACGGCATCCAGATCCCGCCGGGCCTGCACGTGCTCCGCCTGATCGTTACCGATCGCCCCTGGTACACGCCGGTCCTGCGCGATGCCGACGGCATGGTCATCGAGGATGAAGACGGCGAAGTGGTGCTGGGCGACCCGGTGGTCGGCATGCCCGATCTGGCCGGTGGGGCCAGCTACGACACCCGCAGCTACGTGTTCGAGTGCCTCGACTCCAGCGATCCGGTGGCGGGAAGTGGGTGCAACTGTGAGTCGTAGGCGCCTGAGCCTGGTGGCCGTGGCGCTGCTGCTCGGCGGCGGCTGCATCATTCCCGATCGAGGCATCCGCAACGAGAGCGACGACGACAACCCGGGGGCGGTTCGCATCGTCGAGTCCATCCCCGTGCTCGACGAACTCGTCAGCAGCTGCCGGCGCGAAGAAGCCGAGGACGAGGAAATCCTCAACTGCCCGCAGGTCCCGCCCGGACTCGTCCAGGGGGTCATTCCCGGGGGGCCCTACTGCTCGTGTCCCGGTCGTGACGGCAACACCCTGCCCGAGTTTTCGATCTACGCCGAGGATCCCGACCGCATCAACGACGAGCCCACCGACGTGCTCTATGCCGTCGCGTTGCTCGACCTCGATCCGCTCACCGAGTCCCCGCAGACCTTCGTCGCCTACCCCGAGCACCTCACGCCGGGCGGACCGGGGGAGTACATCGGCGCGAACTCCCGCGGCTTCGGGGCGGACGATGTGCCGCTGGGCTCGTCGGTAGGCCGCGAAGACAATGGCCTGTGGCAGTTTCGGTTCGGCAAGGATCGCGGCGAAGGCGTCGACCTATGCAACGACGACAACGGCGAGACCCAGACGCCGGGGCTGCACAACCTCCAGATCATGGTGACCGACCGCCCCTTCTTTCAGCCCCAGCGGCTGGATGAAAACGGCGATCCGCAGCTCGACGCCAGCGGCAACCCCCTGCTGCTCAACGCGCAGTACGGCATGCCCGACCTGGCGATCGGGGCCACGTGGGCGGTGGCCAACTTCGTGTTTTCCTGCGAAGACCCGGCGGAAGAACCAGCCTGCAACTGCATCGAGGGCGCCCCATGAGCGTGCGCGCCAAGGCGTTGCCCGCGGCCATGCTGCTGGCGCTGGGGTGCAGCAGCGCGGCCGAGCCCCCCGTCACCGAGGAGTGCAAGGCGGACACCGACTGCACCGAAGGGTTCGTGTGCGCGGTCGACCAGGGGCGCTGCCTGCCCGGCAACGAGGCGGCACCGCGGGCCCACCTGGGCTTCGACATCCGCGAGCGCGCGGCGGGCCAGATCCGCTTCCGCGTGGAGGTCGATGGCTGCGATTGCCTCGTGCAAGAGGCCCAGAACATCCGTGAGCTTTCATTGTCGCGGGCGCTGGTCAGTCAGTTCATCGACCTGGGCGTCAGCACCACCAGCGACGTCATGGCTCCGCTCACGGGGCGCTTCGAGCTGACCCAGTCGTCGCGCTACGGCCAGCTCCCCTCCCCTCAGTTCATCCTCAACTATCCCACCGTCGACGACGGCACCATGAGCGCGGTCCCGACCGTGCTCCGCTGGCCTCGCTATCACCCGCTGGACGAGGACCCGCCCGAAGACGTCATCTTGTGGGAGATCGAGCCCGAGGAAGACCTCGCGCTGCGCTACCACGGCTTGGCCCTGCCCACCCATCGCACCGACGACGACGCCGAGTGCTTCCAGGACTCCGATTGCTGCGAGGTCCCCGGCGAGTGCGACCCGTGGCCCAACTTCTGCGATCAGAGCGTGGGCCGTTGCACCGCCATCGGCTCGCCGGAGTGGATCTATCGCTATCCCTACGAGACGGCGTGCAGCCGCGCGGTCGAAGGCAACGTGGTGACCTTCGACGCGCTCAGCGACCCGCCGATGGGCGCAGTGCCCCTGGCCGATGCCACGGTGCAGTTTCGCTACGCGGACCCGCCCGGGGAGCGGTTTGGCATTCCCGTGTTCCAGGAGAGCGCCCCCGAAGACCGCCCCCCCGAGTGCGCGAGCGATGCCGCGTGCGACGAGCCCAACGAGTACTGCGATCTGGACACCAACCAGTGCTTCGTCGCGCTGGCGGGCCGAGCCGCGGACGACGGCACACCGACCATCGACGGCACCTTCCGAACCCAGGTCTACACCTACTGCGACGGCGCGGCTCAGGCCTCCCAGGCCCGACACTACGGCGTGACCATTCAGCCGGCCGGGGCTCGCCCGCAGCCGACCGTCGACTACATCCTCGACGCCACCTTCTTCCCTGCCCCCGAGGGCTCGGTTTTCCAGGTGGGCGCCGACTTCTGCGTGCCCGACTGGGGCGAGCCAGTCTCCCTCGAGCTCGAGCTGACCGGCCCTCCGCGCGTCTTGGTAGGCACGGGCGACCAGGCCTACAGCTGCTGCGACATCGGGTGCCTCCCGGCCACGGCCGAGGACCTCGAGGGCGCCGAGCCCCCGATGGAGCCCGCCAACTGCGACGAGCGCACCAGCACGGGCGAGGTCGCATCGGTCGACGTGAGCACCGACTTCGTGCTCGACGTCGAGCTCATCACCGCGTGGAACGAGGCCGACTGCGTGACGCCCGACATCGACGCGCTCGGGCAGGCGGGCAGCCTCGAGCTCGCCGCCAACTGTGCGACCGTCGATGCCCCCTGCGTCGTCGAGAACATGGCGCTCGGCAGCGAGGAGACGCCGCGGGTCTACGAGGTTCGGGTCGAGTCTCCGGTCGGGTCCGTGCTCGCCTCCGGGGACTTCAACATCGAGCTCGACGGGGAGCAGCCCGAGCTGCAGACCCTCACCCTCGGGCCCCGGGTGCTGGTGACCGGGACGGTCGACGTGGACGCCACCATCTGCGGGCGGCGCGAGTCGGGCGAAGACTGCGCAGCCCGAGAGGCCATCGTGGTCGCTGAACGTCTGCGCATGCCCGACGAGCCCGACGGCAGCGTGCCCGGGCCCTACATCCACACCGTGTCGACGTATCACGACCCCGTCGCCGGACGAGACGGGGCCTTCGTGCTGCCCCTCGATCCCGGCGGGGTCTATGCCGTGACCGCGCTGCCCGCGGCCGGTGCCGAAGGCGGTCCCGCGCGATTCGCCGTGGTCAACCTGAGGGACGACGCCTCGGACCCGCCGACCAACCTGAGCCTCACCCTCGAAGAGGGGGTCATCGTCACCCTCAACCTCGACGGCTTCGATCAACGGACCTCCATGGTCCCGGTGGACCGCGGCAGCTACCTGACCGATGGGATGCGACTCGAGCACCCCGGGCGCACGGGTACTGCGGATCCGTTCATTGATTTCAATCGCATCGGCGAGTGCTGGACCTCCGAAGACGAAGCCCCGCGGGCGTGCGAGATCCGGCGACTGATCCCCCCCGAATCCAGCCTGTCCCGCAGCCAGGTCGGCGTGGTCCGGTTTACGGCCCGACGCTCCGATCAGGCCGGATGCTCGCAGAGCTGCCCCGCACCCGTCGCGGAACCCTGATTGGTCCTAAAATCGTGTGCAGGCGCACGCTTCGTCAGCACACACCGCCCCAGGGTTGACCAGCGGGTGGGCCCAGGTGGATGATGCCCGCGTACTGAAGGGTTCTGAGTCACCCCGAGGCCTTCGGCTCTCGACGTGGGTGCGAGTCATCGCAATCGTCGGCGCAATCCTTTACGGAGTCGTCGGCATTTCGCTCGGACTTGCGCAGCAACGATCTGGCCTCGCCCCCGGCGAGGTCGATTGCCCCTATCGCGTACGGCTCATTCGCGACCGTGTGGTGGCCCTGACCCAGCGATCCCCCAGCTTCCGCGACGGGGACCCGCAAGACGATGTCGTCCTCAATCTCATCCGCGAGACTCAGGCAGCCTGCACCGCAGACGCCGCCAGCATGCAGACCCTCGAGAAAATCGAGGCGCAGCTGCAGGCGCATGTCGAGCATGGTGCTCTGGAATCGGAGATACGCCGTGAGCTGCTCGCGCTCTAGGAATTCCTCCAATGGCCACTACGCCAAAGACCGGAGAGCAGGCCCAGGCCGCCTCCGGTACCGACAATTCTTCCTCGGCCCTCCCGGCTGAATCCACCCCCGCCCCCTCGACCGACGCCGCCCCCGAAGCGGAAGCCAACGCTTCTGCTGAGGAAGTCACGGCTACCGAGGTCGAGGACATCTTCGCCGAGCCGACCGAGACGGTCACGCAAGCGGCCCCCGCCGAGCCCGAAGCGGCCCAGGATGCACCCACTCAGGCTGCGCCCGAGGTCGATGCACCCGTCGAGCCCGAAGCCGACGAAACGGCCGAGGCGTCGTCGGAGGCACCCGCCGACTCGCCGACCCAGGCCCCCGCGGAGCCCGAAGCCGAGGCCAGCGCGGAGCAGTCCACTGACTCGCCCGCCCAGACCGCGGCCGACTCGGAAGAGTCCTCCGCCGACGGTGCCGACGATTCGGCCAACTCGGACGAAGAGGCTCCCGCCGAGCCCGAGCTCCCCGCGTCGTTCACCGACCTCGACCTGCCGGACGAGATTTCCCGCGGCGTCACCACCATCGGCTGGGACAAGCCCACCGCCGTCCAGTCGCTGACCTTCGCCGCGGTGAGCGCGGGACGCGATGTGCTGGTGCAGTCGCAGACCGGCTCCGGCAAGACGGGCGCGTTCTGTCTCCCCTGGCTGGCCAAGCGCTTCGACAACACCGACGCCGCCGAAACGGGAGTCCAGCTGTTGGTGCTCACGCCCACCCGCGAGCTCGCCAAGCAGGTCTGCGACCAGCTCGAGCAGCTCGGGCAGTACACCAGCGTGCGCACCCTGCCCGTCTACGGCGGCACCGCGATGCAGCCGCAGCTGCAGGCGCTCCGCGATGGCGTGCACGCGGTCGTCGGCACCCCGGGCCGGATCCTCGACCACATTCGCCGCCGCTCGCTCAAGCTCGACAAGGTCCGCATGGCGGTCCTCGACGAGGCGGACGAGATGCTCTCGATGGGCTTCCTCGAGGACATCCACTCGATCCTCGACGCCTGCTCCACCGAGCGCCAGACCTGCCTGTTCTCGGCCACCGTGCCCCCCGACATCGAGCGCATCGCCCGTCGGTACATGCGCGATCCCGAGTCGGTCATGCTCTCGGGCGATCAGGTCGCCGCCGCCGAGATCAAGCACGTCTATTACCAGGTCTCCGGCACGATCAAGGTCCGGGCGCTGCTCGACATGGTCGCGATCGAGGAGCCGCCCAACGCCCTGGTCTTCTGCAACACGCGCGAAGAGACCTACGTCGTGGCCTCGGCCCTGCGCCGCGAGGGCTGCAACGCCGAGCCCCTGTCCAGCGACCTGACCCAGGCCGCGCGCGAGAGCGTCATGGGCCGCATGCGCGCGGGGCAGCTGCGCTTCCTCGTGGCCACCGACGTGGCCAGCCGCGGCATCGACATCTCCCATATCGGGCACGTCATCAACTACTCGTTCCCGGAGAACGCCGAGAGCTACGTGCACCGCACCGGTCGTACCGGTCGAGCCGGGCGCCCGGGCGTGGCGATCAGCCTCATCGCGCCCAAGGAGATCGGCAATCACTACTACCTCAAGCTGCAGTACCCCTCGATCGTGTTCGAGGAGCGCAGCTTGCCGCCCGCCGAGGAGCTCAACGCCCAGCGGGTGCAGAACAAGCTCGACTACATCTCGCGGCTCTTCCCCGAGCTGGTGGCGCCCGAGTGGACGCTGCTGACGCGGAACCTCGTGTCCGACCCACGCGGCGAGCAGGTGGTCGCCTATCTCCTCAAAGAGGCGATGACCCGAGTCACCCAGCGCCCGTCGGGCGACGAGGACGAGGACATGCGCCGCCCCCGAAGCGATGGCGACATGCGAGGGCGCGGCCGTCGGGATCGCGACGACCGAGGCCGAGGCCGTGGGCGTGGCCGGTTCGATGACGAGCGTGGCGACGGTGAGCATCGACGTCGGCATCATCGGGGCGAAGGGGACGATGCCGCCGAGGGAGAGCCCCGCGGGCGGTTCGAGGAAGAGGGCGAGTCGGGCCGGTACTCCCGTCGCGGCCCTCGACGCGATGAAGAAGGCGGGCGACGCCCGCGAAGGTTCCGGGACGACTCCGGCCCGGGTGGCGAAGACGGTGATCGACGCCGCCGACGGCACCGCGACGACGAAGGGGCCGAGGACGGCGGACGACGTCGACGGCGGCACCGCGGCGACGACGAGGCCTCGGGCTCCGAAGAGGGTGAGCGTCGGCGACGGCGACACCGAGACGACGAGCGCGGGCGCGACGAGGACTCGGATCGGTCTGGCCGTCGCGGTCGACGACGCCGGGAGCGTTCATCCGAGGAAGCCGAGACTTCGTCCGCGGATGCGGAGACGGAGGCCAAGGCTCCGACCGAGGGCGACGAGGCCGCCGAGTCGGGTGCAGAACAGGTCGCGCCCGAGCAGGAGGCCCCGCGGGAAGAAGGCCGTCGCAGCCGGGGTCGACGACGCCGCAATCGAGGGTCCGACCGGCGGGACACGGAAGACGGCGAGGGAGAACCTCGCTCGCGGCGTCGCCGTAGTCGATCGGCCGAGGCCGAGGATTCGGGGGATGCTCCGAGCGGAGAGACGGCCAGCGACGACGCTCCGAGCAGCGACGCAGAGCCCGAGCAAAGCGCCGCGCCGAGTGACGAGAGCACGACGGAACCGGCGGCCGAAGCTTCGACCGACGAGGCGGTGACGGCTGCGCCCGAGGCTACGTCGGAAGACACCGCGGAGACCGAGACCGCAGCGACGACCGAGCCGGGTGAAACCGAGGTCCAGGCCGAGGCCAGCGAGTCCGAGACGTCGACCGCCGAGGACGAGACCTCTGCCGACGCCGACGCCACCGAAGGGGCTCAAACCGCCGCCGCAGACGGCGAAGAGTCCGAGGGACGCCCCTCGGGCCGCCGACGCCGACGTCGACGTCGTCGTCGGCGCAGCGAAGGCGACGACGAAGCGGCCTCCGGCGAGCGCGATGAGGCAGGCGCTGCGGCCCCGACCGAGACGACGACCTCCACCCCTCCGCTGGAGCCGCTCGAGGGGGAAGACCACGGCAACACCATCGAGGCCGACGGTGAAACCGCCGACGGCGTAGAGACCGTCGAGGCCGACGCGGGGACCGAGGAGATTGCCGATCCCGGCACCATGACCGGTGTGGCTGGCCGACGTCGCCGTCGTCGCCGACGTCGACGCGGGCGTGGTCGTGGCGAAGACGAGGGGGAAAGCTCCACCGAAGGACGCGAGTCCGCCGAGGGCTCGGAGGCCGCCGCCGATGGCGAAGCTGCACCCAACGACTCCAACGAGGAGCAGCCCGAAGGAGACGGCAAGCGCCGTCGTCGTCGACGTCGCGGTGGTCGCCGTCGCTCCGGCCGCGGAGGCGAAGGCCGCGACTCCGAGGGCCGTTCGGCCGAGGTGGCCCCCGCTCCCATCGCGCCGCACGTCTCTCAAGAAGAGATCGTCATCGACATCGACGAGGCTGAGCTGGACGTCGTGCGAGACGAGTTCGGTGAGATCGACGAACTCGACGAGCTGACCCTCAAGGGGCGCCGCCGGGGCGTCATGGAGTCGCTGCAAGACGAGGTCGAACTCGAGGACCTGTCCGACGCGGATGCCGAGGCGGCCGCGAAACAAGAAGCCAGCGAGGACGAAGAGGCCGATGACGAGGCGGGTGAAGAGACCGCGGGCGACGAGGCCAAGGACGAGGACGATGCGTCGTCCGAGGACGGCGAAGCGGCCACCGAAGGCGCGGAGGCCGAGGACCCGCGCGAAGCCAAGAAGCGCAAGCGTCGACGACGACGTCGTCGCAAGAAGCCGGCTCCGCCCCCGCCCGAGCTCACCGCCCCGCCGCACAAGGATTTCTGGGAAGTCTGGGCCGGCAAGTTCACCTATCAAGACTTCGAGGACGACGTGTACTTGGGCGGCACCGCGGCGGTGGTCGAGGAGCCCGAGCCCGCCCCCGCGCCCCCTCCCCCGTCGATGCCCGCCATCGAGGACGAGGACACCTTCGTGCGCGTGCGCCTGAACATCGGGCGTAAGCACGGCAAGAAGGCCGCCCACATTCGCGAGCTGCTCGCAGAGAGCTTTGGGCTCGCCCGCAAGGCCGTTCGCGATCTGACGGTCGGCGAAGCCAGCTCCCGGTTCCGACTGGGTTCCAAGGCCCTGACCAAGCTCGAGGAACTCGTCGAGGGCTTCGTTCTCGAGGGACACGCGCTGACCGTGACGCGCATCGAGCCCAAGGGTGAGAGCAAGGCCAAGGCGGACAAGTCGAAGGCCAAGGCTGCCGACAAAGCGAGCGCGGAGCCGAAGGAGGCCAGCCCCGCCGAGGAGGCGAGCGCCGAGCCCGAGGCTGGTGCGGCCGCCGAAGCGGAGACCGAGGCAGCGCCCGCCCTCGACGCTCCGACCGAACGCAGCGACGACGCTCCCGAGGCGGTCGCGGCCGAGCCGACCGAGGAGTCCGCAGCCGCGGCCGAGGTCGCCCAGGCGCCCGTAGAGCCGGCCGTCGAGGCCGAGGCTACCGAAGCCGATGCTCCCGCGGATCCCGAGCCCGAACCGGCTCAGGAAGCCGAGGCCGCGGCCGAGGTCACCCAGGCTCCGGTCGACGACGCTGCCGCCGAGCCCGTCGAGGACGAAGCCGCTGCAACCGAGCCCGCCGAGGCGGACTCTCCCGTGCAGCAGGACGACGAAGCGGCGGAGCCCGACCAGAGCGCAGCGAAATGAACGAGCACGCGCTGGCGCCCTACCGGTCGCCCGAGCAGCGTCGCGCCGCCCTGCGCGACGCTGCCCTCGCGGCCGGAGGCGAGCTGGTGCCCTACGGTCAGAGCGTCGATGGTGAGGCGCTCGAGGCCGTGCGCGTGCCTTGCTCGACCCCGGACGCCCCGCGGGTGATGTGCTCGGCCAACATTCACGGACCCGAGTGGATTGGCTGCGAGCTCGCCCTCGCTCTGCTGCGTGCCCGCGGTGAGGCCGACTCATCCGCGCATGCCCTGGGCCAACGCGTAGAGCTTTGGGTCATCCCCTGCCTCAATCCCGACGGCTATCGACGCACCTGGGAGCAGCACGGCGTGGGCCCCCTGTCCGACCTGCGTACGAACGCCAACGGCGTCGACCTGAATCGCAACTACCCGTTACCCGGTGGTGCTCGACGACGAGCGTTGCCCGGTGCCGGCTCGAAGACCCCGGGGGATGCGACCTACGCCGGATCCGCCCCGCTGTCGGAACCAGAGACCGCCGCCTTCGATCGGCTCTGCGCCGAGCAGCGCTTTCACGCCAGCACCAACTGTCACTCGTTCATGGGCACGCTGATCCCGGCGCGGGTCACCGATCGTGCGTGTTTCCGTCGCTACAAGCAGCTGTGCCGCGCGTTCTTTGATGCCCAACCGAAGCGCCGCTACCGGAGGCTCTCGGCGCGGGTCTTCGACGTGTTCACCGGAGAGCAGGAAGACCACCAGCACCACGTGCACGACACCTGGGCGGTCTGTGTCGAGACGCTGCCCGTGCTGGCCAGCTATCGCCAGCACCTGCGGGCGCCTTCGACGTTCTGGCGCTTCAATCCCCATCAGCCGCAGGCATGGATCGACAACGACCTGCCCGGGCTCGTCGCGTGGCTGAGTGCGGCCATCGACGTTCCTCGCCCGTCGGCGGTGGCAAGCCGAGCCTGAGTGGGCCGCGCCGACCACCCACGGTGACCCAGGCCACCCGGCCGTGTGTCGTCTCGCTCCCCCGGATTCGGCCTTGCAGGCTGAATCCGAGACATTCGTCGTGAGGTGCCCTGAGATTCCTCTTTTTTGATTTTGACTTCCTTTTTCAATTGAGTCATATCGGGCGAAATGACTCGTCGCCCTCCCCCAGGTCTGCGTTGGTCTCTTCTCGGCCTCGGCCTCAGCCTGGCGTCGCCCGCATGTGGTGACGACACGAGCGACGGCAACGACCCCACCGACGCTACAACGACCACCACCGCGGGCACCGAACCGACCAGCGCCGAGGGGCCCCCCACCCCAGGCGACTCCAGCACGTCGATCGATCCCGACGATTCGACCACCGGCGCTCCCGTGACCGACACCGGGGCCAGCAGTAGCGAGACCGGTGCTGGTGACGACGAGCCCCCGCTGCTCGTGATCGAGTCCCCGCGCTCTGGCGCCACCGTGCCGGTTCGGCGTGTGCTCGTCACCGGTACCGTCGCCGACGAGCAGTCAGGCCTCGCAGAACTGGCCTACGACGGCCCGGCCGGGCCCGAGGCGATCGACGTACAGGGTGACGGGAGCTTCAGCGCAGCGATCGAGCCGCCGCCAGGGCCCTCGACCCACCACTTCACGGCCACCGACAACGCCGGCAACACGACCGAGGTCGAGGTCGACGTGTACTTCGGTCACCGCGTCGGCGTCGGCAACTCTCAGGCCGCGTACCTTCGCGAGGGCACGCTGTTCAGCTGGGGCCGCAACGAACTCGGTCAGCTCGGCAACGGCACCCTGGAAGGATCGGGCTGGGGCGACGATCCGGAGACCTCCAGCCTCCCGGTACGCTACGAGATCGAGGTCGAAGACCTGGTCAGCATCGTGACCCGCCAGACCTTCATGGTCGGGCTCCGCGACGACGGCTCGGTGCTGACCTGGGGAAGCGGCGCGGCCGGACAGCTCGGTTACGAGGCGAACCCGGACTGCGGCAACTCGGGCACCAGCCCGTGCAGCCGCACGCCGACCGTGGTCGCCGGGCTCAGCGATGTCGTGGCGATCGGAGCAGGCTTCGAACACACCCTGGTGCTCGATGCCGACGGTATGGTCTGGACCTTCGGCGACAACGAGTACGGACAGCTCGGCGATCCCAGTGCCCCGGCGACGCGTATGACCCCGACGATGGTTCCCGCCCTGGCCGACATCATCCAAGTCGCTGCCGCCTCGCACGCGTCCTACGCATTGACCGAGGCGGGGGACGTCTACGCCTGGGGGGAGAACGACCGCGGCCAGCTGGGGCTCGGCACGACCGACGATGGTGCCAACCCGACGCCCATGCTCGTGGACGGTCTCGACGACGTCGTCCAGCTCGCCGCCGCGAACACCACGACCTATGCCTTGCGTGTTGACGGCACGGTATGGGCCTGGGGACGTAACCACGCCGGCCAGGCGGGCATCGGGGATCCGAGTGGTGCGGACGTCCTCGAGCCGACGATGGTGGTCGACGAAGCCGGCCGTCCCCTGACGGACATCGTCGCCGTGAGCGGCGATGGTTTCGTCGGTCTTGCTCTCGACCGAGACGGCCAGGTGCACGCCTGGGGCTTCGGGTTCCTCGGGCAGCTCGGCCAGGGGTATACCGACGGAGGTGAGCGCGACCTCGAGGATCGAGTCTTCGCATCCCCGGTCGCGGTATCTGCTCGACAAGCCGAGGCCTTCGACATCCTGGAAATCGAAGTCGGAGCCGGGGGCCCGGCCCTCGCCCTGAGCGCAGACGGGAACCTGTTCGGATGGGGCTGGAGCTTCCAGGGATCTTTGGGCCTCGAAGGGGCGATCAACGCATGGGCCTACAGCGCACCGGTCCTCGTCTTCGCCGCCGACTAGTGCCCCTCGGAGCCCTGCTGTTCGGCGCAGCGCCGCTGGCCTGCAGCCCCGCTCCCACCCCGTCGATGCCGCTCGCGAGCACGGGCGGCAGCGAGGATTCGACGTCGACGACCACCCCGGGGCTGACGAGCGAGCAGACCTCGAGCGGTGAAGGCGACACCACGGGCGTGGGTTCCTCGGGGGGCGAGCCCGAAGACGTACCCCCGGCCGAGCTCGAGCCCGGTGAACTCCGCCCCGGCGGCGAGACCACGACGGACGAGCTCGGCGTCGGAGCCTTCTTGCAACGCGCGGCCAACCTCTCGCTCGGCAACGGCGGTGCGTTCGAGGCCGGCTTGCAGTTCTTCCAGTTGGTCTGGGAGGTCGCGCCTTCGACCCCCGAACTCGATGGCCTGGGGCCGACCTTCAACGCGCGTTCGTGCCTCGAGTGTCACATCCGCAACGGGCGAGGCCCGACCGCCATCGAAGACCCCGCCACCCCGGCCGTGCTCATCCGACTCGCCGACGCCTCCGGGGCGGCGGATCCCGCCCTGGGTGCTCAACTCCAGCCGTTGAGCATTCCTGGGGTTCCCGGCGAGGGATCCGTGACTTGGGCGGAGCAGGCCTTCGATGAAATCGAGGTCGACGGCGGAGTCATCGAACGGGTTCTGCTCATCCCCACGGTGACGCCTCGAGCCCTCGGGGCCCCCTCGCGCGGGACGCTGGCGTCGGCACGCGTGTCGATGCAGCTGGTCGGCCAAGGCCTGCTGGAGGCCATCGACCCGTCGTCCATCGAAGCGCTGGCGGACCCGGACGACGATGATGGCGATGGCATCTCCGGTCGGACCGCGTCGCTTCGGGGCGGGGCCCTCGGTCGATTTGGATGGAAGGCGGGTCAACCCACCGTCCGTCACCAGACCGCAGCCGCGTTCCTCGGTGACCTGGGGATTACCAGCGAACTCGGCCCCACGAACAATTGCCCGCCCGTCCAGGCCGAGTGTGCAGCGGCGCCGACGGGAGGGGAGCCCGAGCTGACCGAGACCCGGCTCGACGTGACCGCGGCGTACGTGCGGCTGCTCGGTGTCCCCGCCCGGCGCGACGGCGACGACATCGAGGTGCGGCGAGGCAAGACGCTCTTTCATCAGCTCGGCTGCGCGAGCTGCCACCATCCCTCCTTCGTGACCGGGATGGCGGCGGAGTCGGAACTCGAGAGTCAGACCATCTGGCCGTACACCGATCTGCTCCTGCACGACATGGGCTCGGAGCTCGCCCAGGGCGGTCCCGAAGGCGACGCGGCGGCGTCGGAGTGGAGAACCCCGCCGCTGTGGAGCTTGGGCCTGCTGGAGACGGTGGGCGGCAGTCGCCGGTTGCTTCACGATGGTCGCGCCCGCTCGCTCGAAGAAGCCATCGCGTGGCATGGTGGCGAGGCCGCGGCGTCTCGGGACGCGTACCTCGAGCTTCCAGCCCTCAACCGGGCCCGGCTGCACGCATTCATCGACTCCCTCTGAACGACGACGGGGCCGCCCCGTAAAGGTGGCGACCCCGTTCGATGAGGACCCGGTTCAGTGCCGCGGCTAGCGGTTGCGGAACGGATCCTTGAGGTCGGGCGAGCCGCCGCTGCCCGAGCTTCCGCTGTTGCCGGAGCCGGTGTTCTTCGGCTTGTCCGCGGCCTTGGTGTCGGTGGTCTTGGTGTCCCCGGCCTTGGTGCCGCCCTTGGACCCGTTGCGCCCGCCCTTGCGTCCGCCTCGGCGACCGCCTTTGCGGCCCCCCTTGGTGGAGGCCTTGGTGAGCGCGGCCACGACCGTCTTGTCTCCGTCGGGCACGGCCGGCACGACCAGGTCTTCGTAGCCTTCGGCGCGGACGACGAGATCGAGCGAGTCGGTGCCGAGGGGAAGCTCGAACGCTTCGTTCGTTGCACCGAGGACGGTGTCGTCGCGACTGTCGATGACCTGCGCCTCGACCCCTGGCGTGGAGATGGTGATGGCCGCGACGGTGGGCTCGGGCTCGGTGGGCGGCGGGACCTTGCCGTCGTCGGCCGCGGGCTCGACCGGCGCCTTACCAGCATCGTCGGCCGCGGGCTCGGTGGGCGGTGGCTTCGGATCGGCCGGCGCGGCTACGGCGGCAGGCTTGGCCTCGGTTTCGTTGGGCTTGCCGTCGTCCTGCGTGAAGTAGAACGCCGCAGCGCCGCCGAGCACGAGGGTGAAGGCCGCGATGCCGATGATGCCCCCACGGCTCTTGCTCTCCTCCGGGGGCACCGTGCCCGGGCCACCGATGGGCACCGCGGGGCTGGAGGTAGAGAAGTGGGTCTGCCCGCCCGAAGGAGCCACGACACGCTCGGCCACCACGCTGACGGCGGCGGAGTCGGAGGCCACGTCCTCGATGGCCTCGGCGAGGTCACGCATGGACTGGAAGCGATACTCACGGTCCTTTTGCAGGGCCTTGAGGATGATCGCTTCGACCTTCTGGGGGATGTCGGCTTCGGGCGCGACCTGACTCGGGGCGGGCGGCGCCTCGAACATGTGCTTGGTCAGGATGCCCATGAAGGTGTCCGCGGTGAACGGCACCTGCCCGGTGAGCAGCTCGTAGAGGATGACCCCGACCGCGTAGACGTCGACGCGGAAGTCGACCTTCTCGCCCTTGGCCTGCTCCGGCGACATGTACTCGGGCGTGCCGAAGATCATGCCCGTGCGGGTGAGCCCGCGACCGCCCTCGCCATCGTCGGTGGTGACCTTGGCGATGCCGAAGTCGAGGACCTTGATGAAGTCCTCGTTGCTGCCGCGTTTGATGCGGTAGCAATTCTCGGGCTTCATGTCGCGGTGGATGATCCCCGCCTCGTGGGCGGCGGTCAGAGCCGCGCAAATCTGCAGCATGATCGGCTTGACGCGGGCCCACGGCAGGGCGCCTTGCGTCTTGATCGTGCGACTGAGGTCCTCGCCGTTGAGGAACTCCATCACGAAGAAGACCGAGCCGTTCGGGACCGAGCCGAAGTCGGTGATCTCGACGACGTTCTGCTGGTCGATCATCGAGGCGGCGCGCGCCTCTTGGAGGAACCGGTCGACGAGGTCTTGCTTGTGCGAGTACTCGGAGCTGAGGACCTTGAGCGCCAGCCGCTTTTTGATGGTCGTGTGCTCGGCCAGATACACACTGCCCATGCCGCCTTCGCCGAGCTTCTTGAGGACGCGATAACGATCCGAAAGGACCATGCCCTCGAGGCTCAGGGGAGGAATGGACACCGCCCCCGATTGCGTCGGGTCGACGTGGGCTGGCGCGGCGCTGCCCTGGGCGATGGGGGTCGGAACCGGCGTACCGCCTCCGAGACCCCCCGTATTCGCACCGGGGGTCCCGATCATCGTTGCCCCCCCGGTGGGAGTGCCGGGGCCTGGTTGTCTTGAATCCGACATGCGGCGCTTTACAGTCGCTAAGCCTACCCCAATTTCGCTGTCGAAGCTGCGATTGATGAAGAACTGAGCGACCTGGGGCCATCAACGATCGAGAGCCCACGGCGGTCTCCCTACCCATGCCTCGGTGCCGATTCACACAAGTGAGGAAGTGTAGTCCTCACACGTTGATCGGTCGGCCACGGGGTATGCTCCGGCCGGTTTTCATCCATGAGCAAGGATCTCCTCGACACGGTGGTCATCGGACGTCGCCTCGGCCTGTCAGAGGTCGTGCGGATCGCCCGCGGCGAAGCCAAAGTTGCCCTTCATCCCGATGCCCGGGCCCGCGTGGTGGCCACCCGGGCCCAGCTCGAGGCCGATATCGCCTCGGGACGCACAATCTACGGGGTGAACACCGGATTCGGGGCGCTGAGCGATACCCCCGTCCCCGCCGACAAACTCGCCGACCTTCAACGGAACCTCCTGCGCAGCCATGCAGTGGGCGTGGGAGAGCCGCTCCCGCGAGACGTGACGCGGGCTCTGCTGGCCCTGCGCGCGCATACCCTCGCCCTCGGTAGCAGCGGGGTCACGCCCGGGTTGCTCGATGCGCTCATCGCCCTGCATGCGGCAGGTGTCGTGCCGGTCGTGCCGCGTCAGGGCAGCGTTGGAGCGAGCGGAGATCTAGCCCCGTTGGCTCACTTGGCGCTGCCGCTGATCGGCGAGGGCGAGGCGTGGGTCGGCGACGAGCGAATGAGCGGGGCTCAGGCCCTGGAGACAGTCGGGCTGAAGCCGGTGGAGCTGGGTCCCAAGGAGGGCCTGGCGCTCATCAACGGGACCCAAGTCACCTCCGTGATCGGGACGCTGGCCGCGGTGGCCGCCGGAGAGCTGCTCGCGACTGCCGATGCGATCGGAGCGCTGAGCCTCGATGCCGCGCTGGGCACGTTGACGGCGTTCGATCCCCGAGTCCACACCGGCAAGCCCCACCCCGGCCAGATTCGGACCGCCGAGAACGTCCGCGCGCTGGTCGAAGGTTCCGCGCTCAATGCCTCGCACGCCGAGTGCGGGCAGGTGCAGGACGCCTACGCCTATCGCTGCATGCCGCAGGTCCACGGCGCCGTGCGAGGAGCCCTGCGATATGTCGGCGAGGCGCTCGCGATCGAACTCAACAGCTTGACCGACAACCCGCTCGTCCTGCCCAACGCCGATGGCGGCTACGACGTGATCTCCGGTGGCAACTTTCATGCCGCCACCGTCGCGGTGCCCATCGATCATCTCACCGCTGCACTGACGACGTTGGCCACGATCAGCGAGCGTCGGCTGGAGCGCTTCATGAACGCCAACACTTCGCGCGGGCTGCCGCCGTTTTTGGCCGACGATCCCGGCGTGGAGAGTGGGTTCATGATGGCGCAGGTCACGGCCTCGGCCCTGGCCAGTGAGTGCAAGAGCCTCTCGTTCCCGGCGAGCGTCGACTCGATCCCAACGTCGGCGGGCAAAGAAGACCACGTCAGCATGGGACCGATCGCGGCGTTGAAGCTGCGGCGCGTGGTCGGGAACGTGGCGCGATGTCTCGCGATCGAGGCGGCAGTGGCGACCCGCGCGGTCGACATGCGCGAGGCCGAGACCAGCGAACGGCTCAAGGTCGTGCATGCGGCGGTGCGGAAGCATCTCGGGCCGTGGGAGGGGGACCGGAGTTTGTCGACGGAGCTCGAAGCGCTGGCCGAGGCGATGGTGCGCGGGGAGATCCGAGCGGCGGCGGCGGTGCCCAGCGAACTCGCCGGATAGTTCGACGGGGATCGAGTCCACCGCGCGGGGGCAACCGGGACACAACAGACCGGTTGCCTCGAACGCCCGTGGTCTGGTTCTGCGTTGCAGGGATACTCGAGGTCGGAGTGGACTGGTTCTTGTCGTGACACCCGGGTGGCCCATCCACGGGCCGGGGTGACGGCCCACGGACGGGCCACTTGCGGAGCCCGTTGATTCCAAACGTACGGAATCACGGCCTCGGCGTTGTGGAACGCGTTCCGCATTGTCGGGGCCCCATGCCCTCCGTCCTTCACCAGCTGCTCGTCGAGCTCTTTGGTGAGTCCCCCCAAGACTTGCTCGCAACCGTGATGCGGGACCTGGGGTTGCCGGAGACTTCGACGCTCACCTTTACCCGCAGCGAGGCCAGCTTCAGCCAGCAGGTCGAGCTCGAGGCCGACCTCGTCCTGCTCGTTCGCGGTGAGGAAAACGAGCCCCTGTGCCTGCTCATCGTCGAGATTCAGCTGTCTGTCGATCGAGACAAGGAGTCCTCGTGGCCGGCATATCAAGCCGAAGGGCATCGACGGTATCGCTGTCCGTCGTTCGTCATCGTGGTTGCACTCGATCCCAAGGTTGCCGGTTGGGCGACTGGTCCCTTTTGTACCGGGCAGACGACGTTCCACCCGCTGGTGCTCGGGCCGCGAGACGTTCCTCGAGTGACGCAAATCGGCGCTCGCACGAGCGCCGAAATGGCGCTATTTTCTGGACTCGCTCACGGTGCCGATCCCGAAGTTCGGCGGATTGGGCGAGTGTTGCAACAACTGTTGATCGACCAACAGCCTCCCCGGGCTGACGTCTACTGGGACGTGTTCTTGCGGGCGATCGACGAAAGGACGAGGAACGAGTTCATGCTGGGTTTCGATTGGTACACGCCCCAAAGCGAGTGGGGAAAGCGGATCTACGCCCAAGGCCTCACCGAGGGGCGTTTGGAAGGCGAACGGGATGCTCTGCAGCGGATTTTGGAGGCCCGAGGGCTCGAAATTGACGAGGAGCATGCTGCGCAGCTCGAGGCATGCGCGTCCGGGGACCAGATTCACGACTGGATCCGCCGGGCGATCACCGCGAGTTCGATCGATCAGGTGTTCCCGTCCTGAGGTTGGGCTGGGTCGATTAGTGCCAGTGTCTTGAGTCGAGTCTTGGATGAAGTGGTCCCAAATTGCCCACTTCATCGGCCGGACGGTTCATGCTTCGATCTGTTGAAAGACTCCGTCCAAATCGAGGACGACAAGTCACTATAATTGGTGAGTAGTCGGCCGTTGCCCAGCTTCGTCGAGCGACGATAAATCGGTCCTGGGTGGTCGAAAAATGGCGCCAAGAGACAATTTTTCTGACGGACGACGACCCATTACACCTCGATATGAAACTGTGGAGGAGCACCATCATCGAGTTCAACCACTATCGTGACTTCGACTTTCGTTTCGCCCGGCGTGCGGCTCGTTGGGCATCGGCCCGATCGCGTCGGTGCCAGAATTGAACCCGCCCGAGTCGGATTTCCCTCTCCAACACATAGTGCTCACGCAAAAATGACCTCAGCTCGCTGAACTGCCCCCGTGGGACGGTCGATCCGAGCACGATCCACGCGGGGCGTACCTCATCGAGGTCCGCCAGGAGGATCTCGGCGGCCTCGCCATCGACGAATCGCAGCCGCGTCGCGTGCCGACGCCAGGTGTCGTCGTTGGGCGGGGTGAGCAGTCCGAGCGACTTGTAGACCCGCGAAGCCGAGCGCATACCGGTGAACGGGTAGACATCCCACAGGTGCCATCCCCACACCCAAATCCGGTCTCCGTCACGTTGGTCCCGTGACACGACCTTGGCAATGACTCGCCCTCCTTGATCGTGGGGGCGCGCCCGGTCCTGCCGTTGGTGGTCGAGCACGGCCATTTGCCGCAAGACCAGCAGGAACGCGGGCAACAGAACAACCAATCGTCCCGCTCGGCGAACCCGCGAGGCGGCCCCCGCCAGCCCCCATGGCGCAGCGGCCCACAAGCAAAGCGGAGCCGCGGTGGCGAGGAAGTAACCCTTGTAAAAGCGCAGACCAACCCATGCGGCGGCCAACGTGGCCAGGCTCCACAAGGCCAAGCCCATCCACTGCCGTCGAGCCGCTCGCGTTTTCGGAGGCACCACGGCGAACATCGCCAGCGCCAAGGGCAGCGCCACAAAGTGCATGGTGGCCAGCAGTCCCTCCGCGAGCGCCGCCGTTCCCATGGTCTCGCCGCCGTCGCTGACGTAGCGCGCTCCCCATCGACTGAACACATAGCCGTCGAAGAGCGCTCCGAGCTGGCCCGCGGAGGCGTAGTGCAGACCGATCGGCACATGAGCCAGCAACACGCCGCCGAGCACTGCACTCAGCCGTTGCCACCACGAGCTGTGCGCGTCCGCGGGCACCAACGCCAGGGCCACGACGACCACGACACCGACCCCCGCGGGGCGCTTGAGCAAGGTGGCCAACCCCGCCAGCACGCCCACCGCGATCCACCACGCCAGCGCATGTTTGCGGCTCCTCGCTCGATCCGCCAACAGGGCTCCGCCCACCGCCGCGATCAAGGGCAGCTGCGCCCAGGTCACGTAGTTGGCGTCCATGCTGTCGAGGTATGCGTCGAAGAGGCCGTACAGCGCCGCCGTGACGACCGCCGCGGTGGGGCCCCACAGCCTCCAGCCGATCGCCGCCAGCAGCCCCAACGAGGCCATGGCCCATGCATTGGCCCAGATCTGAAAGCTCGCGATGTCGGTCCCGTCGCTCCCTGCGAGTACGGATGCCAGGTAGAAGGTGCCCGGTGCTTTGAGTTCGATGGTGTCGACGTAGGGCAGTCCGCCGCTGCGCAGCACCATGGCCTCGTGCAGCATCCCCGCCACGTCATGAGACGCGAACCCGCCCTGGGTGAAGCCCGGCCACCGCAGCCACGCCGAGGCCATTGCGATCAGGAGCAATGCGACCGCAGCCCCCCAATCCGCCCGGCGAACGCGCTGGTACCCGCGTCGTTCGCCGGGGGCTGGGATGGCATTGCGTTCAGGCTTCGGCTCCGCAGCGCGCGAGTCTTCATTTCCGCCCGGGTTCGTTTCCGCAGCGGTGTCCCGCTCCTCGACCGACGACTCAGCGCTCACGAGGCCCCTCCCCCATGCGCCGTCCACCGAACAATCCGAGCAAGCCGAACCAGTGAAGTCATGGAGCCCCGCCTCGCTCAGAAGCTCTGCAGGAAGGTGACGTTGATGTTGAAGCGCGGCAGGACCTGCCGGACCTCGTCCGCGGACAACCCCTGCCGCTGGCCCAGAAGCTCGGGCAGCGGCTGATCGAGGCAGGTCGTATCCCGTCGCACGACGGGCACGGACACGTCGACTCGGAACAGCTGCGGCGTGACCCCGAAGATCGACAACCGAGCATCCGCCGCGTAGCCGACGTGGCCATACCAACTGTCGGCCCCCAGCCACCCCCGGAAGCTCTCGCATTGAGAGGCCGAGCCGGCTCCGGTGAACAAGGTACCGCCGAGGCTCCGCAAGTACCCCAAGTGCAGCAGGTTGAGGTGCAGGTCGTTGACGTAGACGTGTCGGTACTGCGCCTGCGCCAAGATCACGCCTCGGCCAAAGATTTCGTCCGCCAAGTACCCCGACAGGCCACCGATGCCCCCCAAGCGCGACAGGTTGCGGAACTCGCTGCGCCCGGAGATGGGGAAGACCATCTCGCCGCTCAGCGAGGTCGCCAGCACGTGATCATGGGCGAGCCGCCACAGGTGGACCCACACGGCCGACGCGACCATGTCGTGCACGTCCGGGGTGCCTTCGCCCGGCAGCCGCAGCGTGTGCCGTCCGCCGACGGCGACCGACAGCCACCGCCCGTGCTCCGGCCACCACCCAAAGCGGCGCGTGTCGTCGATCAGCGAGACCCGCTCGGTGACCCGCACGCCCCCCACCGGGTCGAGCGAGCTGCTGTTGAGCCACGAGCCGGATGCAAACACCCGGACTCGCGATCGACGTCGCTGATTGTTGACCTTGTCGCCGAACCAGAAGTTGACGCTGCTCCCCAGCCCGATGTTGGTCTCCCGGTCCCGTGAGACCCGCAGATGCCCGGTGCGCCGCAGGTCGCGACGCAGGCTGGTCTCGAACGAGGCGAACCCGGCGATGGCGTTGAAGCGGGAGGCGGGCGTGGTGGCGTTGAAGAACTCGGAGGCGGCAATGCTGACGCCCGCCCCGGTGTAGAGGAAACGGAACGCGGCCGGCCGGCGGTCGTTGAAACGAGGGTCGACGTTGCCCGCCGGAGCCTGAGCCGTTTGCAGCAATCGTGAGCGGGGGTCGAGACGGACTTCGTCGAGTCGTCGCGTGGTCCGTAGCGACCACGTATGCGTCCCCTGCCGCGGCTCGGTGGCCACGCTCTCGTTGTGCTCCGCGATCTCGCCGTTCCAGACGAGGCGGTGCTCCTGCCCACGGCGCTCCACCACCAAGACCTGCACGGGCTCGATCACCGGCCGATTGCCGATGCGCTCCACCGTGATCTCGTGCTGCCAGCCGTCGCCGTCGCGCTCGCTGTGCACCCGATGCAGGGCGTAGTCGACGCTCGGATAGGGCCCGAGCCACTGGTCGAAGAACCAGTCCAAGGTGTGGCCGTAGGCGAGCTCTGCTTGGTGGCGAGGATCGGCCCGGGGCGAACGCATGATGCCCCGGTAGAAGCCGTCGACGGCCTCGTCCCCCGCGGTATCGAGCAGTTTTTCGTGGATGCGGCGTCCGGTCGGCAGCTCGTGCGAAAACCACAACGGGTGGTCACGCAGCGACATCACGTCCTCGACCCCACGAAAGTACGACTGCGAAAAACTCGCCTGCTGCGTGTAGAGAAAACGATCGACGGCCGGAACGAAGGTGAAGTTCTTCAGGAGCTCGGCCGCGAACTCGTCGGCGTGGTCGCGAGTACGCTGCCAAAGCTGAGACAGCGAGAACCCGAGCATGCCGGGCAGCCACAGGTCGGTGGAGGGGTCGTGCAGGCCCCGGAACTCCCGCTCGAGCACCATGTCGAACACGGCCCGGGCGATCGCAGTTTGGTGGAACTTCTGCAGGCGATCGGCGGGCAGCAACTCGAGCGCTTGATCGCTCAAGACCACGACCCCGGGATGCGCCTGGGCGACGGTGTGCCGCAAGGGCCCCTGCACCACCGTGATCCGCCGATCCGGCGCGAGCGGCCGCCCCACCGCGGCGAGCAGCTGCACCGCCTCGGTGGCGATCTGCTGCACCTGCCCCGGCACGTCTCGCCGCAGCTGGATGCGAGTCTCATGCGGGACCTGCCCGGACGGTCGCGCCCGCGGATGCAGCACCTCGATCTCCACGCCGCGATGCACGGTGCGTGTGCGATGCCACCGCGGGCCCCAAACCACGGACGGGAACTGCCGCGGCGCGGTGCCGTCGCCCACTACCACGACTTCTTCGGGCTTCCGCCATGGCGCGTCGTTGGACGGCTCATCGCGGGGGCCCGACCGCTTCGCCGTCGCCGTGGACTCGACGCCTGCCCGGCCGCGCATCGGGTCTTCGTCCGGTCGCTGCGTCTGGCCCACCACCGAGGTCCCGCTGGGACGCAGGCGGCCCGGCGTCGCGAACTCGGCCTGCTCCACGGTCCAGCGGACCGGGTCGACCACGCGCCCCTCGGGGAGCCATCGACCGCCCTGCGCGGGCACGCTGGGCAGAGGCGCGAGGGCTCCGCTCAGGCTGCACCGCCGCCGCACACACCCGAAGGGCCAATACCGATGGGGGACGTCGACCGTGTAGCGCAGCGTGACGACCTCGGTCCCCGCGGGCAGCGTCAGCACCAGGTCCCGCCGCGCGCCGACCCGCTCTCGCTTCTGGACGCCCCAAAACCCGGTGACCACCAGCGCGCCGCGGTCGAAGGGCCCGTCGAGATGCGTCGCGATCGAGACCTCGTCCAGCTCCACCGGATCACGGCTGATCGCCTCGGCGAAGTTCAGCAGCACTAGGCGCTGCCCTGCGGTCGCGGGCTCCGTCAGGCGGTACTCGACCACCCCCTCGACCCACGACCCGTTGCGATCGACTCGCGTCCCGTCGGGCAGGCCTTCTCCTCCGCGATAGATGGTGAGCCAGACCCGAGCGTCCTCGACCCGAGCCTCGGCGGTGGGCTCGGGCGAAGTCGCGGGGTCCTCGTGCGTCGTCGCGGGCCCGACTCGTTCGTCGCTCTCATCGACGAGACGCGCACCGACGGGCCCGCTGCGAGTCCCCGCCCATACGGCATCCGGCTTCGTGGAGAGCCCCTGAGGAGCCCGCCACGGCGTCGCCGAGGCCCACGCGGGCACCAGCACCCAACACCCCAGCAGCACCCACAGGGCCATGAACCGGGAACAGATCCCGCCCCGGCTCTCCCCGCTACCCGAGCGCACCGAGCCGCCTGCTCGCATGCCGCGTCCCCGTCTCACGCGGCGACGCTCTGCCGATCTCGCCGCGTTCATGCGAAAACATCTTCGCCCGCCGGGCCCACCGCCGCATGATGCCCTCGTCCCGTACGCGGGTCGCATCGAAGCATCTCGGTCGCAATGGCGCATCGAGTGCCCAAACGCGGGCGTAGCCGTGCTGGACACGACCTCGACAGACCGGCATTGACGAACGGACACGGGTCGGGCGATCTTGCGGCATTGCCCCCCGGGGACGAAAGGTCCCCCACAACTTGTTTGGCAACTGAAAGGCCTCTCGAACGTGGGCTGCTCGGATGGGCAGCGAGACGCAGAATTTCGCCTTCAACCGGTGCAAACAGGGCATGTGAGGTTTGACAGTTGGCGCCCTTCGTTGGACGCTGCGGACCATGGGTTTTATCCCCCCGCTCGTCGCCTCGAGCTTTGGTCTGCTGCTGTCTCCGCTGGCGTTGGCCGCTGCTCCTCCTGCGCTCCCTGAGGGTGATGCAACCGAGACCGAAACGCCAGCCGATGCTGCGCCCGCCGACGCGGCTCCGGCTGATGCCGCGCCCGCCGATGCGGCTCCGGCCGATGCTGCGCCCGCCGATGATCCAGCCGCGGGCGCCGAAGCATCGGGCGAAGCAGGCGTCGATGCGTCGTTCTCTGCCGACGCCGACTTGAGTGCCGAGATCGGTGACTCCGGTCTGCTCGGTGGCAGCGGCGAAGAGGACGAGGCCGATGAAGGCCGACGCAACCGTCGAGATCGAGGAGGCGACGACGACGAAGCGGCAGCCAAGCCCGACGATCCGAGCATGGTGCGAGGCCGTCGCGAGCCCATGATGAACACCAATCGCGGTGCAGCGGGTCTATTCCGCACCACGCTGCCCGATGCGGGAGGCAAGTACACCTTCCGCTTCAAGCTCCACACCGACTTCTTCCGCAAGGAGGGCTTCGTCTATGTCGGTGATGCGGGCCCCGATCAGCACGCTCGAGTGCGCGGCGGCGTGGCCATGTCGTTCTCCCCCTTCGAATGGGGTGAGTTGTTCATGTCCATCAACAGCCAGGCCAACCGCAACGCTCGCGAGCAACCCGGGCGCCAAGACGCCGACGCGGTGTTCGCCCTCGGCGACGTGGACTTCGGCCTCAAGGGCGCCCACCGCTTCACCAAACTCGGTATCGGCGTCGGTGGTCAGGTCGGCGTCGGGCTGCTGTCGGGCAGCGATCGATTGCTGACCTCGGGCGTCAACGTGTGGTTCGACGGCTTGTTCGCCGTCGACATCCGCTACCTGACGAAGAGCCAGTTCCCGTTCCGGTTCACCACCAACCTCGGCTGGATCTACGACAGCTCGCTGAACATCGCGCCCTTCGGGCGGATCTCCGATGACGTGAGCCGTGAGGTGACCCGCTTCTCGCTGGGCGCCAACCACAACCGCATGCGCATGAAGTACGCGGTGGACTTCCCCATCCGGCTCGGCAAGGAGCGGCAGTTCGGCCTCGACCCGATCTTGGAGTGGGCGTGGGACATCTCGACGCAAGAGGAGAGCATCGCGTTCGGTCGCGATGACGCTCAGCCCTCCCCCCTGCCCCGCTCCAGCCAGTGGGTCACGGCGGGCCTGCGGGCCAACGTGGTCGCCGGGCTGCACCTCGAGGCGGCGGTCGACGTCGGCCTCGTGTCGCCCAACTACGAGTTCGGGCCCGGCGTGCCCCCGTGGCAGGTCTTGCTCGGCTTGGGCTGGTCCTTCGATCCGAAGCCGGTCGTCAAGGAGGTCGAGGTCGAGACTCCTGCCCCGCCGCCGCCTCCGCCCGAGCCCGTCGCGCTCGAAGGCCGCATCGTGGGTCAGGTGCTCGACCCGGCGGGCAACCCCATCGCCGACGCGCGGGTCATGTTCCCCGGCCTCAGCAGCACCGCGGTGCTCACCGACGCCAACGGCAGCTTCACCAGCTTCCGCTTCCCCGCGGGCCAAGTCGCGGCCCAGGTCATGATCGGCGACACCGTCGTCTCCGAGCAGACCTTCGAGGTCAAAAACGGCGAGGACAGCCAGGCCACCATCCAGCTCGAGACCATGCCCGCACCGCCCACCGGGATCGTGCAGGGAGCGATCACCGACGAGCAGGGCAACCCGGTCCAGTTCTCGATGCGCGTGTCCGGCCAGGGCGTCGACCAGAGCTTCGACTCCACGCCGGGCGGTCTCATCGCCCTCGAGCTGTACGTCGGCGACTACGTCGGCACGGTCACCGCGGCGGGCTTCAAGACCAAGGACGTCCGCTTCACCGTCCCCGAGGGCGGCGAGCTCCAGCTCTCCGAGCAGCTCAAGGCGGACAAGCCCCCCGAGACGCCCAACGTTCGCGGCTCGAAGCGGGGGATCAGCCTGCGCAAGAAGATCCGCTACAACGGCAACGACGTCAGCCCGAAGAGCCACAAGATCCTCGACGAGCTGGCCGTCTTCATGAACGCGCACCCCGAGTTCCGGCTCATCCAGATCAACGTCCACACGGACAACCTGGGCAACCCGCGGGGTCGCTCGCAGGCTCGCGCCGACGCGGTCAAGGCGTACCTGACCTCCAAGGGGGTCTCGCCCACACGCATCAAGGCCAAGGGCCACGCCGACCGCAAGCCGGTCGCCGTCAACCTCACCGCCGCGGGTCGGGCCAAGAACAACCGCACCAGCATCTCGGTGAAGGAGCACGGCGGCTAGCCGTCGGCGCCTCACTCGGCCACGGGGGCCGCGTCTCACTGTCGGGTGGACGCGGCCTTCGTCGTCTCAGGCGTCGGGTACGAGCGACTTCCAGAACACGACCTGGTGGTCGTCCGGGCCGTAGAACTGCCGGATGCGAGCCTCTTCGGCGTATCCGAGGCGAGTGTAGAACGCCCGAGAACCGACGTACGCGTCGGTGGAAGAGGTGTGGATGATCATCGTGCGCGCGACGTCGGACCCACGACCGGCGAGTGTGTCCTCGACGAAACGGATCAGCTTCTGACCGTATCCATGCCCCTGTTGCTGCGGCGAGACGGCGATGAAGTACAGGTTCCACATCCGATCGGCGAAGGGCTCGGGGGCGTAGTACACCCCGCCCACGACCGTGCCGTCGGCCTCGAGCACCAGCCAGTGATCGTCCTCGCCCGCCGCACGGAATTGTTCGGAGAGCATGCCGACGTCTTCGGGGGTGAACATCCCGGCTGCCACCGCGATGGTCTCGAGCGTGGGGAGGTCCTCGAGCGTAGCGGCGCGGATCGAATGCACGTCGGTCACGAGGCGTAGGCTCCCACGTCGCGTCGCCCTCGCACCAGACGATGCCGTACGGCACGTCGTGGATCAGCGATCGCCGTAGGCGTCGGACAGCTCGCTGATCCCCTGGACCAGCCGCGCTGGGAGCTCCGATCCTTCCCGACCGAGCTCGCGCAGCACCTGCTCGTAGCTCGGCAATCCGTTGCCGGGGATCCGGGGGATGCGGTCGAGCGCGCGTCGCAACTTGTCGAGCGTATCGAGACCCATCACCCAGCGCTGCTCGGCGTGCAGTCGGAACACCTTGTCGACCCACGCGCCCTTGCCCGTGTGCTCGGCGACACGCAGCAGGCAATTGACCGAGGTCTCGGCCGCGGGATGATTGGCGGGCACCTTCACCGCCGACAGCTGCTTGTACAGCGCGGAGGCGTAGCGCTCGGCATCGCGGTTCTTCCCGACCTTGAGCGCCTTTTCGATCAGCTGGCTCATCAGCTCGGGCATGCCGGACATCTGCCCGGGAGCCAGGGTCTGACGCAGCTGGAGCGAGGTGTCGGAGGTATCGGCGGGCTCGCTCTCGATGACCGTCATCAGCTCGCGCCCGATCCGCACTCGGTCGCCGTCCCGGAGCGTCATGCGCCCGTGGACGCGGTCGCCGTTGACGTAAGTGCCATTGCGGCTGTCGAGGTCTTCGATCTCGATGGTGCCGACCTCGGCGTGAAACCGGGCATGAACGCGTGAGCTGAGTTCGTCCTCGAGGGTCAACCAGCAATCGGAGCTACGTCCGACTTCGTGGATGCCCAGGGGCAACACCATGGTGTTGCCGCCCAGCCTGAGCTTGAACTGCGGCACCTGCACCTCACCATACCGCAACTTGTGGCGTACGCCGAAGGAGAGGCATTTTGTCCTCCACCTTTGCGCCATTGGCGCAATGCGCGGCGAAGGTGGACGATCTCGGCCCCCATCCGCTCGGACCGACGGGCCCGAGCGGATGCGCTCGCGTAACGAAGTCCCGGCTCAGCGAACGAGGAACTGCTGATCCGGATTGATCTCGGCGACGTCGTGCACGATGCGAACGACCTGGCCTCGAATGCCGGCGACCCCACCCCGCCCGCCGGCGTCGATGATGAAGTCGGCCTCGAACTCGGGTCCGCGAATGATCCGCACCGGATAGACCAGCGGCGAGGTTCCGACCACCACGGGCTCGTTGTAGGGCACGAAGCCGTTCTGGCTGGCGAACTCCTCGCGGTAGCCGTCGGGGATCCGGGCGCGCAGGAACTCGGCGAAGCTGGCCGGCCACGGCCGCGTGGGTGAGTCGGGCGGCGCGGAGACGAGACCGGTGAGGCTGGTGAGGTCGATGATCACCGACATCACCGGGTTGGAGTACCGAATGGCCGGCACCAACTCGTCACGGTAGCGGAACGTATGGAACAGCGACGCCGGGCCGGCCGCTCGCTCGGCGACGATGCGGCACGGGTTGGGATCGTCCGGGCTCGCCTGGTCGGGATTGACACAGTCCGGGATCTGCCAGAGGCCGGTGCCGAAGGTGGACTCGGCGTCGGGGCCCAGGCGGATGCGGCTGGTCAACAAGTTCGAGACCTGCTCGTCCTCGACACACTCGCCGGTCAGCGGAGAAGAGATGACGCGATCGGTCAAGAACGGCGTGGAAGAGCCCGAGAACGCAAGGGATTCGTGTAGCTGCACCGAGTAGCGAACGAGCTCGGGGAAGCAGCGCGGACCCGGCAGCGGGCTGAGCATGCAGCCGGGGTTGTTGTCCTCGCAGGGCACGTGGCAGGTGCCCGCCACGCAGACCTCGCCCTCACCCAGGCACTCCTGCGTGTAGACGGTGGGGTTGCCGTCCTCGTCGAAGTCGCCCTCGACGGTGAACTGAGAGTCGCAGGGCAGCGGAGGCTGCTCGCCGGTCGGCGGCGCACACAGGTCGCAGGGCGCCCGGCACAGGGACTCGACGCACACGTACTGCGAGCCGAGGCCATCGCAATCGGCGTCGTCGTTGCAGCCGCCGTCGGGCTGCTGACCGACGCACTGGCCCGCGGACTCGCCTTCGGGCACGACGCAGCTCATCAGGCCACGCTGGTTCGGATCCTCGCCGACCAGGTCGTAGGGATCGGGCAGGCAGTCGTCGTCGATCGAACAGGCCTCGGCCGTCGCCGTGCTCGGCGTGGCGCCGACCCCCTGGTGGAGGATGGGCGCGTCACACGAAAGCCGGGTTCGATACTCGACCAGGTCGACGTCGGGCGCGGCCGACTCGGGGTCGAGCTCGTCCGCCGTAGCCATGTCGCGGACGATGGTCCGCTCCGGGATGTCGAGGGGCTGCAGCCACAGCTCTTGGTCGGTGGCGCGGGTGATCCGGTACTCGCGCTGAGCCGATCCGCACGGGTCCCGAATGAAGGGCGCGCAGACTTCGCGCAGCGTCTCCCGCTCGGTGTCGTACGCGAGCTCGGAGATGCAGATACCCGTGGCGGTGCTGGGCGCGGTGGGCTCGCGCAGGCAGCGTTGGCCGAGGCCGCAGCTGTCGTCGTCGGAGCACCCGCCGATCACGACCTTGTCGCCCGCGAGCACGCCGTCTTCGCAGAACGCGGCGCCTTCATCGAGCAGGCGCGCGTCGTCCTCCTCGATGTTGCGGCAGGTGGCCCCGGGCAGCGCATTGCCGCTGGGGCTGACGCCGCCGTGGTTGTCGCACTCGAGCAAGCCGGTGGAGCTGCTGGTGCCGGGCACGGTGGGCTCCCACGCCAAGGTCCACGCCTGGGACCCCCACAGCTGGAAGTCGCGCACGGCGACGCGGGGGGCGGCGTTGGTGTACAGGCCGCC
This sequence comes from Myxococcota bacterium, assembly GCA_039028615.1. Classification (GTDB taxonomy): domain Bacteria; phylum Myxococcota_A; class Polyangia; order Nannocystales; family Nannocystaceae; genus Paraliomyxa. The sequence continues at coordinate 104,644 of JBCCHT010000029.1, forward strand.
GTCCTCGGTCTCGAAGCGCCCGAGCCCGTCGATGTTCTCGACCCCACCGAGCGCGGTGGAGACCGCCTCTTGGGTGTCGGAGACGTTGGCTCCCGTGGCGTAGGCCAAGTCGATGCGACGCAGGGAGGGCGAGAGGCTCTGGGCGTCCCCGCCCCCGCCCGGCAGCGCGCGTCCCGGCTCCTCGTCGGCCACCAGCGGCAGCGCGTCGGCCACCGGGTTGCTGGCAAAGGGGTCGATGGCGGGCCACAGCGAGTGCGGGCGCACCTGAACGCTCATGACACCGACCGGGTCGACGCTCACGTCCACGCGCTCGTCGACGAAGAACTGGCCGAAGCTCGAGTACACGACCGTGCCGACCGAGGTCACGCCCACGCCGACCACGCCCGGTCCACAGAACGGGGTGTGCCGGTCCTCGGGACGAATGCTCTCGGTCTCGAGGATGCTGCAGAAGGTCCGCGCGTCTTCCTCGCTGACCTCGTGGAAGGTCCAGTCGTTGACGGTCGCGCCACCCGAGGCTCGGATGCCGGGGCCGACGGCGAAGGGACGACGGCTGAGCTCGTTGCCGACCTGCCCTGGATCGAGCGGCACGCAGGCGCTGGGCGCCTCGAGCACGGGGTCGATCTGAGTGTCGCACTCGACGCCCAGCGATCCGCGATCCGGGTCGCGACGCACGACGTGGGTCGAGCCGTCGCCCGCGATCACGTACAGGTACTGCAGCGTCTCGCCGAGGATGTCGGTCACCGGGGTCGCCCGGATGCCCTGCACGCCCTCGGCCTCTTCGAGCTGGAGCGACTGCACGGTGTCGGCGAAGCGACCGTCCTCGTCGAGCTCGATCTCGTAGACCTCTTCGGAGCCGGGGCCGCCCACGAACAGCGTCGAGTAGGTCACGACCTCGTTGGGCTCCGTGGCGGTGCCGTCGGGATCGGGGTCGACCACTAGCTCCAGGGTGGTCGGGAACACGCCGTCGGGGTCGACCAGCTCGACCTCCGCGGGCAGCGCGCCGTCGAATTGATCCGGGCAATCGACCGGGCACAGCGGCTCGGTGCCCGCGTCCACGATCTCGATCTCGCCGTCCGCGTTGGTCACGAAGCGGCGGCTCTGCAGGATCGTCTGCGTGCCCAGGCTGATCTCGGCGACCAGCTGACAGGACGGGAAGGTCACGTAGACGCTCGCCGGGCGCGTCAGGTCGCAGGTGAGCCCCGCGGCGTCGGTGGTGCCGTCGTCTCCGCCGTCATCGCCGGAGCTGCCGCCGTCCATCTCGAAATCGCTGTCGTCGGCCCCGTCGTCGAGGCTGTCGTCCCCTCCCCCGGTACCGCCTGTGGGAAGCTCGGTGCCGTCGCTGGCCAGGCTCAGTCGGGCGGGCACGCCGATGATGGCTCCCGGCGACGAGGCCAGGGGCTGCCCGTCGCTGCGCCGCGGCACGAGGGTGGACACCAGCGAGCTGGCGGGCGGCAGAGGATCGGGGTCGCTGCCGCCGATCGGGGTGTCGATCGCGTAGGCGGCGAACCCGGCCACGTCGAGCACGGTCAGGTCGCAGCTGCCGGTATTGGCCGACATCGCCCGGCACGAGTCGGTGGTGGTGGTCATGGCCGACGGCAGGCTGCCGGCGGGGATGAAGTTGTAGCCCGGCGCGTCCGGGTCGAGGTCGACGAGCGCGGCGTCCCGGTCGCAGCGACGGAACATCGCCAGCTCGTTGCGCTCGGAGTTCGCCACGAACCCGATGAGCTGCGGCGTGGGCGAGTCGGAGATGGAGCAGCGACTGTCGCTCGCGCCTGCGCACTGGTTGAGCGACAGGACTTCGATCGCGGTGCCCGTGTCGCGCACGCAGGCGAGCACGGCATCGAGCGGTCGATCGAGCACCCGGTTGGGCACCAGGGTACGGTCATCGTCCCCGCAGCCCACCAAAGCGGCGGCAGCGAGGCACCAAGCGAGGATTCGGGGCACGGGGCGGCTCATTGCGAGAACGGGTCCTGCAGGCCGAGACGGGCCAGCTCCTGGAAGCGCGTGGACCGTCGCCGAGACAGGTCGATCACGCTGATGGAAAACTCGAGGTTGTTGATCACGTACGCGACCTCGCGGTCCTCGTCGATCGTGAGGTCGTGAGGGCCCGTGCCCACGACGATTGCATCGACGACCCGGAGGGCCTCGAGGTCCACGACATAGACGAGGGCGGCGCGGAAGCAGGTGATGAGCGCGAAGCGCTGCGAGGGCGTGCCGAAGGCGTCCCGCTCCGTGTAGATCTTCATGCGCGACGGCTCGGCGCACAGCTCGACCGGCGGCGCCGAAGGAATGTCGATGGGCTCGCCGTCGGCCCCCAGCGAGGTGTCGAGCGACAGCAACGCGCCGGGGTTGGTCTGCACGACGAGCAGCTGGTCCCCGCGCGGGTCGGCGAAGGCCATGTCGCCCAGGATCGGCGAGAAGGTCAGGCTGGTATCGAGCAGCAGCGAGGGCTGGATGCGTCGCGAGCCCCGGACCTGCGGCTCACACTCGATGGCGCAGGGCTGACCGATCTGGTCGGGCGTGGCGCAGTACGGCCCGCCGTAGCCCTCGCCGCAGCCCCCGTCGGCGCAGTCGACCGCGCAGCCCAGGTCGCCGCCGTCGAGGCCGAGGCCCTCGCCTTCACAGCACGGGATTTGGTCGGCCGACGCCATGTCGCACTGCTCGGCCGCGGTCAGGCCCCCGTCGATGTCGGAGAACCCGGCGCAGCACTTGGCGCGGTCGAAGCCGCGATCGCAGGTGATGCTGCTGTCGTCGCCCTGGCTCTGGATGCGGCACTCGGTGCGCAGGCCGTCGATGTTGCAGTCCTCGCGCTCGGCCGCCGGGGTGATGCGCTCGGCCACGCCGCCCACGTCGAGGCCGCTGGCGGTGAAGCTGATGACCTGCCCCGCGAAGCGTAGGCTCGTGTAGATGAGCGGGCGGGTGCAGCCCTGGGTCACCACGGGCACGTTGCCGAGCGGGTCGGCGGCGCCCAGCGGGCCCTGCCCCTGCTCGAAGCAGGGACGCGCGGCCAGGCCGAAACCACCGGTCGCGCCCGCGCCCACCGTGTACAGCGGGGCCAGGTCGACGATGGCGGGATCGGTGCCCCCACGAACGCCGTCGAGGTCGATGACGCTCAGCTGCGAGCCATCGGCGTGGGCCACGAAGGCCATGCGCTGCCCTCGACCGTCGGGCTCGTTGAGCGCGGTGTCCCGCTCCCAGATCATCGCGTTGAAGGGCTCGCGCTCCAGCGTGTCGAGATCGGGGTCGTTGCGGAGCGTGTCGAGGCGATGCGCATCGCCGCACAGCTCGGGGTCGAGGTCGTCACCGCCCTGCTCGCACTCGAGGCGCAGGCTGTCGCCGCTGGACTCGACGTCGATATAGGTGATGCTGGGATCGCCGCGGACGGGCAGCCACAGCCGGGTAAAGTCCTCGCCGGCGTCGTCCTGCTCGATGGACGCCGCGAAGGTCGTCGCGAAGTCGCCGACGTGGGCCATGCTGCGCACGAAGGGCTGCTCGTCGCACTCGACGATGTGGGGCAGCAACGGCAAGCGGCGGCAGGGGCCCGTGGTGGGGTCGCTGCCCTCGTCGATGTCGGTGCCCGGCGGCAGCACGCAGCGGTTGATGGTCCCCTGCTCGGTCTGCACGTCGTGGCAGAAGGGATCGAGCGCGCCTCGCCGCGGGTCACAGACCTCGCGCACCGGGGCGAAGGCGTCGCGCAGCGTGTCGTAGACCTCGGCTCGAAGGAGCGCCTGCTCGTCTTCGGGGAGCCCCCCATCGATTGCGGCCAGGTTGGTACGCGCGGTGTCGAGCGCGGCTTGGGCCAGCGGCTGACGATCGAGGCATTCCTGCCGGGCGTTGCCGGGATAGGGCTCGTACCAAGAGCGCCAGAAGTCGCGCAGGTCGATGGCCACCACCGTGCCGGTATTGAAGGTCCGGTCGTTGTTGCCGTTGGCAACGTACAGGTAGCGCGGCCCGGGGACGTCATCCGTCGGCTCGGGCAGCACCACCGCATCGAGGTCGGGCTCGGGGTTGGCCAGCTCGTCGTCCACGACGCCATCGCGATTGATGGGGTCGAGCAGGACGCCACTGGGAAAGAAGAACCGCTCCCCTGGGGGGGTCTGCCCGAGGTTGGTGGCTTCGCAGGCGCCACCTAGCACAATCATCAGCAGCGACCCGATGGCCGCGCCATACCCGGTTCGGGCGCGCATTGGCCGGAACCTACCACAGGGTTACGCGCGCCCCCACGGGTCCGGGACCCTTCGCCACATCGTCGCGGGGCGACCCCGGACATTGGCCCCAGTGACGTCCGTCACGGCTCCCTGAGGGGCTGTGCGTGGCCGTCGTCGACGAATCACGCCCAACCCGCGCCAAGGGGCGCACGGGGGCCGCGGGCGAGGTGCGGGGGCCTTTGGCGAAGGCCTCAGCTGTCGTCGCCGGGACCCGCGCTCGGCCCCAGCTTGGTGAAGAATTGTCGCGACCGCAGCGGGGCTCGTAGATGGGCCCGCAGCCAGCCGGAGACCAGATCTCGCAGCGCCCGCCGATGCCCCGCCGGGAGCGCTTCCACGGCCGCCAACGCGTCTTCGATCGAGGTGTCATCGACGGCCTCCACGAGACAACGAGCCGCATCGATGACCGGGGTCAGGGCACGCTCGGCGCCGCGTCCGTGGAGCGGGCACAGCGTGCCGCCGCGCGCATCGTCGATGGGCACGGTGGGACCGCGACCGATCTCGTCTCCGCAGACCGCACACGCTCCCAGCGCGGGCAGCAATCCCAGCGACCACAGCAGCCGCAACTCGAACAATCGCAACACCACCGCCCGCGGGGGCTGATCCATCGTTCGCCGGATCGCCCCGTACAGCGCGGTGAACAGCGCGGGGTCGGGCTCGGGCTCGTGCAGCAATACGTCGGTCAGCTCGCACAGGTAGGCGACATAGGCAAAGCGGGTGAGATCCCGGCCCAGCCCGCTGTGGTCGAGGCTCGGCGAGAACGCCTCCAGCCGCGACAGCCCGTTGCGACGAAACGCCAAGGTCGCCTCCCCCACGGCGCCGCCACTGAGCCCGCCCGGGAACCGACGTCGGCTCTTGCGGGCGTGCCGGGCCGCCGCCCGTACCTTGCCTTGCTGCGGCGTCAGCAACACGACCAACACGTCGGCCTCGCCCATGGGCCGGGTCGCCAGCACCACCGCGGGGACACGCTCGCCGGGACCGGTCCGCATTCAGATCCCGATCAGAACCGTGGCCAGCCAAAAATAGAAGAGGAGCCCCATGACATCGACCGAGGTGGTGACGAAGGGACCGGTGGCCACCGCCGGGTCGACCCCGAATCGATCGAGGACCAGCGGGGTGCAGGTACCGACCGCCGCGGCGATGGTCATCGAGCCGGCCGTGCCCAGCATCACCACCGCCCCCAAGCGGAGCGGGTCGACCTCGTTGGCCACGGCCGTCGACGCCAAGGCGATGAGCAGGCCGTAGAGCAGCCCGAGCGAAGCGCCCAGAGAGACTTCGCGAACGACCAGGCGACGCACCCGGCTCGCCTCGACGAAACCGACGGCCAGACCGCGAACGACGATGGTGGAGCTCTGCATGCCCACGTTGCCGCCCATGCCCGCGACGACCGGCATGAAGAACCCGAGAGCGGGCACGGTGGCGAGCGCATGGTCGAAGCTGGACAGTGACAGCGCGGCGGCCGTGCCCCCGATCGCGGCGGCCAGGAGCCAGCGCCAGCGCACCCGAAAGCTGCCCACGAAGGTGCGGACCTCGGCGAGTTCTTCACCCGCGCCGGCCATCTTGAGGATGTCCTCGGTGGCCTCTTCTCGGATGACGTCGACGATGTCGTCGACCTCGACCACGCCGAGCATCACGTCGAACTCGTCGATGACGGGGACCGCCACCAGGTCGTAGCGCATCACCAGGTCGGCCACGTCCTCCTGGTCGGTGTCGGCGGTGGCCCGCACCACCTCGCGCTCCATGACGTCGCGGATCCTCTGGCTCGAGCGGCTGATGACCAGCATGCGCAGCGAGCAGACCCCCACGAGCCGGCCGTCGACGTCGACCACGTACACGTAGAACGCGGTCTCGGGCGGCTCCTCTTCGTCTTGGATCATCGCCAGGGCGTCGCCGACGGTGGCGTCGGGCGAGACCTGGAAGTACTGCGGCGACATGATGCCGCCCGCGGTGTTCTCGTCGTACGCGAGCAGCTCCTCGAGCTCGTTGGCGTCGTCCTCGTCGAGCCGCCCCAGGATCTTCTGCAGCTGCTCTTCATCGACGCGGCCGAGGATGTCGACCGCGTCGTCGACGTCGAGGTCGTCGAGCAGGCTCGCCGCTTCCTCGGGCACCAGCTGCGCCACGAGCTCGGCCGCCGTCTCGTGGCGCATGGCCTCGAGCACTTCCGAGCGCCGATCCAGCGGCAGCAGCTGCATGACCCGCAGCTGATCGTCGACATCGAGGTTGTCGAGCTGGCTGGCGACCTGGACGTCGTCTTGACGCTGCAGCGTGCGACGCAAGCGACGGCTGTCTCCCGCACGCAACAGCGTGTGGATCACCTGGATCTTGCGCGTGCGGGTCCCGACCATGGGCGCCCGGATGATACGTCCCCACCCCGCCCGCCGCTACGCGAGCGAAGGCAGGGCCGAGGCGGTCACCGACGAAGCTCGGCGGCTAGACGTTGGGGCCCGCCGGGCCGCTACCGACGAGGTTGAACGCCGCCATCACCAAGATGGCCACGAACGCGGCGACGGTCAGCCACAGCAGGGAGTTGGCCCGAGGCAGTCGGACCAGGGCACGCTTGACCACGCCACCATCGGGCGCGGGGCGTTCCTTGACGCGCGGCGCCACGGGAGCGGCGGGCACGACCACCGCTTCGCTCTCGGTGCTCGCACTCGAGGGACGTTGCTGTTGGCGGCGGGCCTGCAGGGCAGCGCGCTCACGCTCGTACAGCAGCTCCATCACCGTCTCGCTGGGCAGGCCCAACGCGCGGGTGCAGCATCGGAGGAAGCCCTTGACGAAGACCGGTCCGGGCAGCGCCTCGAACTCGTCGTCCTCGAGCCGACGCAGGCTCGATGCGGGGATCTTGGTGGCCACCGCGAGCTGCTCGACGCTGAGCCCACGGCGTTGCCGTTGCTCGCGAATGTAGCCGCCGGGCGAAGGCACGTCGCCAACGATCGGCTCGTCGGGCTCCGCCGGGCGGGGAGCGTCCAATGCGACGACGCGCAGCCGGCTCATCTCGGCTTGCATTGCGGCCGAGTGTGGCGTGAAGCCGCACCATGGGGCAAGGCCTCTCGCGCTCCAGATGATGGTCAGAAGATCGCGACAGACACGCGATCCAAGGGCGGGCCAACCCGAATGTCCGGTGGTTTCGATGCCTTGAGCCCAGATCGGCCCAGGGTCCTACGTGTGGGCCCCAACGCCCGAACGGATTGATCCGGGGGCAAGGATCTCCCTTTAGGGAGTGCTCTGCGCTATCGCGTCGGTCGCGCTGGGCTGATCCCCGAGGAATCGGCCGCAGTCTTGGGCCAGACAACTGCGCGGAGCGAGCGAGACACAGGTGCCGAAGGCCTCGTGGGCCAGGCCGTCGTTGCTCACCCGAAGGCTCGCCACGCCGAGGATCCGATGGGCGTCTTGGATCGGACACCGCGGATCATCGACCACGGCCTTCGCCTGTTCGATCGCGTCCTCGGGTCGGTTGGCATCGAGGTAGACCTGCGCCAAGCGATACCGCGCCACGCAGAAGTCGGGGTTGAGCATCACCGCCTGGCGCAGCTCGTTGGTCGCGCTGACGTGATCTCCGAGGTTGTAGTAGGCCCAGCCGAGGTTGGTCAGCGCGGAGTAGCGGTCGGCGTAGAACCGTTGGTCCAGCGCGGCGCGGGAGTTTGTGATCGCCTTTTCGTGATCGTGAAAGAACAGATCCACCACCGACTCCGAGTTTTTGGCTCGGCCTCGACCGGCAGCCCCATCGGGGTAGTGCTCGGCCGCGGCAGAGAACGACTCTCGAGCCTGGGCGTGCAGCTGCTGCGCCTTGCGGATCTGGAGCTCGGCCGCCTCGTCGCGCAGGCATTGCTCGGTCTCCACCGCATCGACCAACGCCCTCCCCTCGTTGAGCAGGAGCAAGCCGCGGAGGTAGTACGAATCGGCATGTTCGGGATCGCTTCGCAGCGCCCGTTCAATCTGTAGCTTCGCGTCCTCGTACATGCCGTTGTGGAACGAGCCGACCGCGACGTCGTAGTGCTTGTCGGCGGGGCTGACCTCCTTGGCCGTCGGGTCGTCGGTCTCCTCGGCTCGGCGAGCCGCGCAACCAGGTGCGCCTGTGACGCTACCGAGCAGCACTGCCACGGCCAGCGCGCGAGCCGCAAAAACGCCGAGACCTCGTACGGGTGCGAGCATGCGGGGACGATAGGCACGGACCGCGCCGGTTCCCAAAAAACCCGACGAGGATTGCATGAAAGGGCATGCCATTTCGTTGGGCCGATCGTCGCTTGCCTGGTGGCTCGGATGCGGCATGCTCCCAACGTGTCCGTCGTGCTCGTCGCCCTGCTCGACGCCCATACCGAAGGGGCGAGCTGGGCTCGACCTTGGCTCGTGGAAACCCTGTGTGGAAATCTCCCCGGGTACGCCGAAGGCAGCGACCTGACCCTACGCGGGTGGAGTGTCGGCGCGGCCTGGGGCAACGAAACGCTCGTGCAATCGCGCCCCATCGTGCGCGACCGTTCGGTCGATCCCGTCGATGATCTGCTGCGTACGCCCGCGTCCTGTGTCATCGCAGCGTTCGGCGTGCAGCCGGCCAATGGCGCCGGCCTGGCCGCGCCTCCGGTCATCAAGCTCTCTCGCTTCCGGCGCTGGCTCGGCGTTCGAGTGGGCTGTTCCCTCCCCGCCGAACGCTCCGCCGCGCTGCGTCGGGATCTCCCCGGGTTCCTCGAGCGGCATCAAGTGGACCGCAGCGATCGCGAGCTCGTGTTCCTCACCTTCCTCGCTCAGCTCCATGCCGCGGGCGGGCTGCGCAAGACCTACTCGCCGCCGGATCTCATCCGCGAGGCGCTGCGGGCCACCGTCGATCGCCTCGAGCTCGAGCCGCCGCACAACCTGATGGTGAGCGATGGTCGTACCTTCGCCATGCTGCACGAAGGCGGCTCGCTGCTGTCCTTCGAGCCGCCCATCACCGACGCGCAGCCTCGGCAGCGCTTCCGCGTGACCGGCGAGCGCGACGACGGGCGCCGCACCAACCTGCTGCTGCACTCCGAGTCCGATCCCCCCGAAGCCCCGCAGCACGGTGGCGAGCGGGTCGCCCCCGGGCCCTTCTCCATCGACGTTCGCCGGCCTCGCGCCATCGAGCGCTGAATCAGGGCGGTCCGTGCTACGCCTTCGGGTCCATGTCGGATTCGGATGCCCGCGACCAAGCGAGAGCTGCGCTCGACGTGCTGCGCCAGCGCGTCGATGCCCACTTCGATGCCGCCCTCGAGCGCAGCGCCGATCAGATGCAGTGCCGAGCCGGGTGCGCGCGGTGCTGCCACCAACGCTTCGGCGTGTTCGAGGTCGAGGCGCACCGAGTCCGCGCCGCACTCGTTCGCCTGGGGCGCCAGGATCCCGAGCTGCGGGAGCGTGTGCGACAACAAGCCGACGACCCCGACGCCGCCGTGCACTGTGCCCTGCTCGTCGACGATCGCTGCACCGTCTACGAAGACCGGCCCCTCCTGTGCCGGACCCACGGGCTGCCCACCTTGATCCGCGACGAGCAAGGCACCTCGCTTCAGGGCTGCCCGCTCAACTTCACCTCGGAGGAGCCGCCGCCGGCCAGCGTGCTCGATCTGTCGGCGGTCAATGCCCCGCTGTCGGTCATGGCTCGGATGTGGGACGGGCACGGCGCTCGGATCGACCTCGCCGATCTCGCGGCCGCGGTCGATCCGCTCGACGAAGCCTGACGCTCACTCGGGGGCGGCGAGGCGGTCGATCTGCGCCGCGATGTCGGCCGCGGCCGCGTCGTTGCCCGCGCGCACGTGCAGGTCCCTCAGCTGGCCCAGCAAGCGCGCGTACTCGGGGTGGTCCTCCCCGAGGCTCGATCGAGTGCCGGCCAGCGCTCGCTCGTAGCTCTCGCGAGCGTCTTCGAATCGGCCCTGCTCGAGCTGCGCCGCCGCGATGTTGCTGCGGGTCGCTGCGATCATGTGGTGCTCGGGGCCACGGGTGACCTCGAGCAACGCGAGCGCCTCGACGAAGTAGTTCTCGGCCTCGACGTAGTCGCCGTGACCGTACGCGGCCCCGCCCAGCCCATGCATGATGAAGGGCGCCCGGGTCCGCATCGAATGAGGGTGACCGCGATAGATGTCGAGCGCTCGCAGCAGGTGCGCGCGGACGGTCTCGTACTCGGTCTCGCCGTCCATCGCATGGGCGAGGTTGCCCAGCACCTGCGCGATGCGAACGTCGTCGGGGGCCACCGAGGCCTCGAGGCCCTCGAGCGCCGCCGTGAACTGCTCGCGAGCGGCGGCGTCTTGGCGCGCACTGCCGTAGGCGGCGCCCAAGGCGATACGCAGCCGGCAGACCTGCGGATGTGAGGGACCGAGCACGGCGGACGCATCGGCGATGCCCTGCAGCAGCACGCGCTCGGACTCTTCGGTACGACCCAGGCGGGTGAGCGCCTCGCTCCGCAGCGCCGCCGCCTGGATGCGATCGTCGTAGCCTCGCGGCGGCGTCACCAGCCCGTCGAGCAGCTCCAGGGCCCCCGCGTAGTCCCCCCGTTGGTTGGCGGCATTGGCCTCGGCGAAGCGCAGCCGCACTCGGCACTCGTCCGTGGGCACCTTCTCGAGCGCGATGGCGGCGTGCTTGCGCCACAGCTCGCCCTGCTCGGGCCGCCCCAGCCACGTCGCTTGCACGTCGACCAGCTCGGCCGCGGCCTTGCAGGCCCGCTCGAAGTCTTCGGCGACGATCGACGCGAAGTACGACGCCTCGAGATGACGCGCCGCTTCCTCGTGGCGCTGCAGGTTTCGTTCGAGGCGCCCCAGCATGAGCCCGGTGTCGGCCTGCAAGGGAGGGTGACCGAGGGCGGTGGCGCGGGAATCGATGGCCTCCGCCTGCGAGGCCACGGCCGATTCGTGCCCCGTGGTGATCTCGGCGCGCACGCGATGGAGTTCGGCTCGCAGGGCATCGATGTCGGCGGCGTGCTCGAGGGGCGGCGCCATCTCGGAGCGGGCCTGGAGGCGCTCGAGCTCGCCGCACCGGGCCGGGTCCGCCAACACGAACACCGAAGACAGCGCATGCTCGACGGTGGCCTCGTCGGCGGAAGTCAGCCGGTCGACCAAGGCCTGGAGGGCGCCGCGTTGTTCGTCGAGGCAGGCCACCGCAGCGGAGAACTGCAGCTCCGAGCGCAGCCCTCGAACCCGGGTATCCTCGCAGCGTTCGCGATACTCGTCGGCCCAGCGGCGGCCGTAGTCGTCGAGGCCCTCGGAGACCCCCGCGGCCGTCGTCGCTGCACCCGGGACCCCCGTGGCCTCGAACGCACGGGTGACGGCCGCGCCCTGCTCGCTGGACCACACCGCGGCTAGGCGCTCGGGCGCCCCTTCGCACGGCGTGTCCACGGACGACGCCTCGCCCGACAGCACCACCGCCGCCCCGACCGCGCCCAGCATGGACAGACCGGCGAGGATGCGGACCCGACGACGTCGGCGATGGCGGACCGCCTCGAGGCGCGAGAGCAACGCGGGCATGTCCTCGAAGCGCTCGGCCGCCCGCGGTCGCAGCCCTCGCTCGATGGCCACACGCAACGCCCGAGGCACCGGTCGCCCGCGCGACGACGATGACGAACGTGGACTCGGCTCGGCATCGCGCGTCGTCGTCTGCCGCTCGGGTCGCGCCCCGTGCAGCGCTTCGTGCAACGCGACACAAAACGCGTATTGATCGGCCCGGGCGTCGACGGGCAGCCCCGCGACCTGCTCGGGCGGCATATAGCCGGGGGTCCCGGCAAAGGCCGAGCTGGCCGGGGTCATGCGAGCGCCGTCTTCGGTGTCGAGCTCGGCGTCCTCGAGGCCCCAGTCGTCGCCGGGATCGATGGGCCGGGCGAGGCTGAAATCGCCCACGCACGCTCGGCCGTCGCCGCGGATGAACACGTTGTGCGGCTTGAAGTCGCGATGCACGAGGTCGCGCTCGTGGGCCGCCGCCAGGCCCGCCCCTGCTTCGAGGAAACGATCGAGGATCGCGTCGAGCGAGCGCGGCTTCGTTGTCAGCCAATCCCCGAGGGTGCCGCCCTCGGCCAATTCCATCACGACGTAAACCTGGTCGTCGATCTCACCAACCTCGAAGATGCGAAGCACTCCGGGGTGATCGAGCTTCGCCATGGCTCGGCCTTCACGGACCATGCGAGCGCGACCTTCCTCGGCCCCGTGTCGCTCGGGGCGAAGGATTTTCAGGGCGACTTGGCGCTGCAGCGTGGGGTCGTCGGCGGCGTACACGATGCCCATGCCGCCGTGCCCCAAGGTCCGTAGGACGCGGAATCGGCCCACACAGACGGGCTCCTTCGCTTCGAACAAGCGACCGGCCAGCGACGCCATCATCACGCGCGAGCGAAGGTCCTGCGCATCGGGGATCGCAGCGCGAATCCGCTGCGCTCGAGGGGCTACGATCGACTCGGGCGCGTCGTTGTCCCGAGTGAGTTCGGAGTTCTCGGTTGCGTGACTTTTCATCGGGTGACGGATCGGAGCCCGACTTTCGATCGCCGACGGACCATGACTACCATCCCGGAATGTCGTCGGACGCCGAGCTCTTCGCTGCGTGGTGTGAGGGCGACAACAAGGCCGGGAACGACCTCCTCAAGGGACACTTCGAGCGTCTGCTTTGTTTCTTCAACAACAAGGCCGGCGACAACACCGAGGACCTCATCCAGCAGACGATGATGGCCTGCGTGCAATCGCGGGCCAAGCTGCGAGACCACTCGAGCTTCCGCGCCTTCTTGCTGCGAATCGCTCGCAACAAGCTCTTCGATTTCCTGCGCTCGCAGTCGCGCAACCGCGTGGACTTCGGCGTGTCGTCGGTCCACGACCTGCGCCCCTCGCCCAGCAGCCTGGTGGCCAAGGACCGAGAGCACGTCACCGTGCTCGAGGCCCTGCGCTCGCTGCCCGTGAACCTCCAGGTGGTGCTGGAGCTGCACTACTGGGACGAGCTGAGCGTGCGCGAAGTGGGCGAGGTGCTCGAGCTGCCCGAGGGCACCGTCAAGGGGCAGCTCAAGCGAGGCCGCGAAGCACTGGGCCGTGAGCTGCGACGACGCACGGGCCCGCACGCGGAGCTGGTGGTCGCGATGCAGCGCAGCCGGCCCCGAGGGGCCTGAGGCCGCCCGGTTCCCGGCCGCAGAGGCCGGGCCATGAGATGGGTCGTGCCGCTCGACGGTTCGTGCTCCCGGCTCGGGTTCACTACTAAGTCGTCCGCGGCCCGACCCCGGTTCGATTTTTCTGCGGCGCGCCGGGCTCAGCCCTTGTCGAGCTGCTTGGCCAGGTCGCTGAGGTCCAGGCGGAAGCCCAGCACCCGATCGTTGCCGCGGTCCTTGCCGCCGTCGCCTCGGCCCGGCCCCCGCCCGCGATCGCCCTGACGTCCGCGTCGGTTGCCCTTGGGACCGCGCCCGCGATCGCCCTTGCCCTTGCCCCGGTCCCGGTCGTCGTTGCCGCGCCGACGCTTGCCGCCGCTCGGACGCCCCTCGGGCTTGGGCAGCAGCGCGCGCAGGCTCATGGAGAAGCGCTTGCGGTCGGCGGTGACCTCGATGACGCGCCCCTTGACCCGCTGGCCCACGTGAACCGCCTCGCCGGGGCTGGAGATGAAGCCGTGCACCAGCTCGCTGACGTGCACCAGCGCCTCTTGCGACAGGCCCACGTCGACGAAGGCGCCGAAGCTCGTCAGGTGCGTGACGATGCCCGGCAGCTCCATGCCGACCTTCAGGTCCTCGAACTTCTCGACGGAGAAATCGAACTCCACCGCCTCGAAGGGCGGCCGGGGATCACCCAGGGGCTCGCGCAGCTCCTCGAGCAGGCCCATGAGCGTGGGTTTGCCCATGGGCTCGCCGGTCATGCCCGGGCTGCCGAGCAGCTTGTCGCCCTCGATCTTGGCGACCAGCTCCCCGTTGCCGATGAGGTCACCCACCGTCACTCCGACTTGCTGGGCCATGGTGCCGACCTGCTCGTAGCGCTCGGGGTGGATCACCGTCTGGTCGAGCGCATGGTCGCCGTCGACGATCCGCAAAAAGCCCGCGCTCTGCTCGAAGGTCTTACCCGGCACCCCCGCCACCGCGCCCAGGGCCTGCCGCGTGCGGAATGGACCATGCTCGGTGCGATAGGCCACGACCGCCTGGGCCAGCGAGTGACTGAAGCCGACCACGCGGGCCAGCTCGTCCACCGAAGCCGTATTGGGATCGACGCCGAGTCGGTTGACGCAGGAGATGAGCACCTGCTCGAGAGCGGCACGAAGCTCCTCTTGGGCGACTTCGTGCTGGTGCTGGCCGAGGCTCAGCTTGCGCGCATCGAGCTTGCCCAGCTCGGCCAGCGGATCCTGCAGGCGTCGACCGCCCGAGACCGCGCGACGCAGCGACGCGTCACCGTCGGCGAACTCCTGCTTGCCCGCGGGGCTGGACGCGAAGATTCCGGCCACGTCGCTGTCCACGGTGACGACCGGAGCGCTGAGCCCTTCCGTCTCTCGCACGAGCTCGCGACACAGCCGCTCGAGGTCACGACCGCCGTTGCCGTTGGTGACCGCGATCGCCTCGATTTTGTGCTCGGTCGCCAGCTCGATGAGCCGGGCCTTGGCCTGCGGCGCCTGGAGCTTGGGCTGCAGCGGGAACACGTCCTCGCGGGCGATGACCGAGCCGGTGGCGTCGAGCACGACCACGCGGCAACCGGGGGCGAACCCGGGGTCGATGGCCATGACCGGACGACGCCCGAAGGCGGGAGCCATCAGCAGCGCGCGGTAGGCCTCGCAGAACTCGGCGATCGCTCGGCGATCGACCCGCTGCTTGAGGATCTTGCGGGCACCATCGCGGATGGAACGGCCCGAGGGGCCATCCCACGCCTCGCGCATGGCGATCTGCAGCTGCTTGCCGCACGGACGCTCCGGGTCGATGCCCAGCAGCTCGATACAGGCGGCGTCGAAGCTCTCGGTGTCGAGCTCGAGGCGGACCTGCAGCGCGCCCTCTCGCTCGCCGCGGAAGAGGCCGAGCACGTGGCTCGGGTTGGCCTTGGCGATGGGCTCGGGGCGCTCGGCCAGCTTGGCGTAGCGACCGCCCTTGTCCTTCTTGCCCGGGACCAGCGTGCCCTTGAGCTGCCCGCGCTCGAGCAACAAACTCCGCAGTCGCCGTTGGACGACCGGCACGCTCAGCGCGTCGTCGCCGACGATCAGCCGGGCGGTGGTGAGGTTCTGCTCGGGCGTGGGTGGAGGCGGCGGCGGTGCGGGAGGCTCGTTCGCCTCTGGGCTGGCCTGGGCCGCCTCGTCGCCCGACGCTGCGGTCTCGGACGCTCCTTCGTCTCCGCTGGCTTCGATCGGAGCGGCCTCGGCGGGCGCGTCCTGCTGGGCCTGCGTGGTGTCGGACGCTCCCCCGTCCTCGGCCGGAGTGGCCTCGGCTGCCTCGCTCGGCTGGGCCTGCGTGGCGTCGGACGCTCCCGCGTCTTCGGCCGGAGCGGCCTCGGTCGAGTCATTCTGTCGTGCCTGCGTGGCGTCGAGCGCTCCCGCGTCCTCGGCCGGAGCGGCCTCGGTCGAGTCACTCTGTCGTGCCTGCGTCGCGTCGGGAACTCCCGCGTCTTCGGCCGGAGCGGCCTCGGTGGGGGCACTCGGCTGGGCCGGCACGGCGTCGGCCGCCCCGCCCTGCTCGGACCGAGCCGCGTCGGCGGACTCGCCTTCGGCGAGGGCGGCGTTGTTCTCTTCGCCCGGCTGAGCCTGCTCCGCATCGGCAGCAGCCTCGCCTCGTGGAGCCTGCAGGGCGGCCGAGGAATCGGCGTCGGCGTTGGCCGAATCGCCCGCGGGCGCAGCCTGGGTCACGGCCTCCGAGCCCTCGTTCGCGGCCGCGGCATTCTTCTTCTTGCGCTTGCGCTTGCGCTTCGGCTTGGCCGCCGGCGGCTGGCCAGGATGCTCCTTGGCCAGCTCCACGGGATCGGCATCGGGCACCACGGGTGCGTCTCCGGTGAGCCGCCCTTCGCTGCCGCACGCCCACAAGTGTGAAGCCAAGACGCCCAGCCCTCGAGACCTCGCCTTGCCGACCGCGCCCCCGCGCTTGCGCTTGCGCCCGCCGACCTTCGCGTCGTCGAGCTCGACCGGATGTGACGCGGTCACGACGAGCTCACCGAGTTCGTCGTTCCACTGCGGCGTGGTCATGAGCTCGGCCCGCAGCTGTTGCCGCTTGAACTCGAAGGCCACCGCGGCCAAGGCTCGCGCCTGCACGCGCTCGAGATCTCGGATCGACAGCTTGCCGATGTGCTCGAGGCGATAGCGGGCCAGGAACGCGGGCTGGTCTCCAGCCGCGAGCAAGCGCAAGACCTCGGTGACCGTGGACTCGGACAGTCCGAGTTCACGAGCAATGGGAGGCGCCAGGGTCTCTGGTGCCAGGGCTGCGCTCAGGTCAGCGTCCATGGGCCGAGCAAACTACGGAGCACGCTGCACGCGGTCAAGCTCGATGGTGGTGCGGGGGGCCCTGCGAGGGCTTTCACGGCAAAATCGCGCGTTGGAGCACACTTCGGGGGGCTCGTGGTCGCCCCTTCCCTCAGCGGTCCCCGGCTTCGACGCACGGTCCCCCGCAGGTCGGCCGGACCCGGCGACCCGTCCAGATGGGCAGGGCCGGGGCAGCGCAACCACCGCCCGCCGACCGCCCGAGCAATTTTCATGTTCGGTCGCCGTTGTTTTTTCGCCGGACCCGAGGCTCCGACCTTCGACCTCGACCCTGCTTTTTCATCGCCGCAGCACCATCGAGGATCGAAACGCCCGCGGGGTGACGTCGGCAGTGGCGACGAAGTTTTTACGAAGTTTTCGCAAAGCTATTGACGCGCCCGCGAAGTCGGCCTACAACGCCGGCACTTCACAGCGAAGACCCCTGGTGCGGGGTGGAGCAGTCAGGTAGCTCGCCGGGCTCATAACCCGGAGGTCATAGGTTCAAATCCTGTCCCCGCTACTACGAAACGCCGACTAGATTCTTCTAGTCGGCGTTTCCTTTTTTGCCCCTACTGCCCTTGGGCGGCCCCTGGCGTGGAATCGAAGGCCGGCGACCGCGAGTCGGAACACCGAGCGATCGAGCCCGCGCGACGGCAGCCGAAGGCCGAAGCGATCCCTCGGGGCGAAGGCGCTCTTGCCCCGGTCGGTGCTCACTTCGCGGGCGGCAAGACCCCGCGTCGTTCCGTCGCGCGAAGCTGACCCGACAGCACCATCCCAGCCGATCGATGGGAGCAGGATGATGAAGCCGGCCCCCCCGAAGATGAACAGGCTGAGGGCGAGGACCGCCACGAGCGCGACGAAGCCCCCGAGCATCGTCCATCGCAGCTGCGGTCGCTCGGCCTTCCGCGCGTCCCAATCGGGCGGGTCCCCAGTCGGTGCTCGCAGCGGTCGCACTGCTCTGACCCGAGCCGATGCGGCAGCGCGCAATTTTCGCATTCGATGGTGATGTCCCCTCGGGCCACGGCATCACGAGATGCCACACGCACCGTGGACTGGGCGCTACGGCCGGAACGGGAAGCCGGCCGAGAACCCGGCGACGAAGGTCACGCCCTCGTTGGCGAAATCCGGGACGCCGTCGATCTTCTTGCGGGCGCTCCACTGCTGGCGCACGCCGATCACGATCGACGCGTAGTTGGTGATGCGAGCCTCGAGCCCGGCATGGAGTTCGAAGCCCGGGCGCGCCACCACGTCGACCAAGCGCTCGCTGTTGAACCGGTCGTAGTCCAGTCGGATGACGTCGAGCCCGAAGCCCAGCCCGGCGTAGGGGCGCAGCGGGAAGCGGTCGAAGAGATAGACGTTGCCACCCAGGAACAGGGGCACGGTCGTGTAGTTGAACGCCTCGGCGTCCCCGGTGAGTTTTCCGGTGTCGCGGTTGAAGGTCGCCACGCCGCCCTCGTAGCCGGTGCGGAAGTACCCGAGCCAGCGCGGATAGTCGCTGCGGCTGCGGGCCTCGAACAGCTGCCACCGCACGTCGAAGCCCCGCTGCTGATGGCACAGGTTGCCGTCGGTGGGCACGAGGCAGGCTCGGGTGTCGTTGGCGGTGAAGCGCGTGGTGGAGGGCGATAGATCCGAGCGGCGGTTGAACGGCGTGAACGTGGTGCCGAAGTACAGGCCACCCCAGGTGCGCTTGTGCGGCATGCGAATGCGCCGACGAGGCCGGTCGTCGTCATCGTCGTCATCGTCGTCGGTGATGATCTCGACCGACTCGCCGTCGACCGACACGACCACTCTGTCCGGCCCGTGCTCCTGCTCGAGCGCATCCTCGGGCGCCGCGGTCTCGGTGATGCTCGAGCCCTCGGTCGGCCCCTGCCAGCGCGGCTCGGCCACCGCCAACAGCCCGCGCTGCGACGTATAGCCGTTGTAGTAGCCCGGGCCGAAGGGCGTGGAGAACAAGCCTCGGCGGAATGCTTGATCGAGCGACCCGCGAGCGGCCGAAGCGGCGGGCGTGAACCCCAAGTGATGGGCGAACAGCACGCCCCGCTGGTCGGA
Source organism: Myxococcota bacterium (assembly GCA_039028615.1). Lineage (GTDB taxonomy): Bacteria > Myxococcota_A > Polyangia > Nannocystales > Nannocystaceae > Paraliomyxa. Next base: position 123,261 of record JBCCHT010000029.1, read on the forward strand.
CGCCAGCTGGGCCTCTTGTCGCTCTTGGTCGCCTTCCTGCCGGGAGATGAACAGCTCGCCGTCGGGGATCCGCAGGTAGCCGTATTGCTCGCCCGTGCGATGCAAATCGGCCAGGCGAACGCCGCGGGAATCCTCGATGGTGTAGCGGCTCTGATCGCCGGGGCCGAAGAGCAGGACCCGATGGTCGGCGACTCGACCGTGCTCGACGACCGACGCTCGCTGGTCGTCGACGGGCGGGCGGACCACGACCTCGAGCCGCGCCCGCGGATCGTCGACGCCGTGGTTGGCGGCGGAGACGAAGCCCCCCAGCTCGCTGTACTCGATGCGACCGTCGCCGTTGAGGTCGGCGCCCCCGCGCAGGCCGCTGACCAGCTCGTGGGTGAAGATGCCGCCGCGATAGCGGTCCCACTCGTGGGTCTGCTGATCGGCCGAGTGCGCCAGGATGACTCCCGTGTTGGGGAACCCGCCCAGGTGGCTCTTGTCGAGGTACTCCTCGACCGAGCGGCTTAGATCGACGGTGGAGCGATCGGGCTTCCAGTCCTTGCCGCGCGAGAGCACGAACTGCTCGCTGCGGCAGGCGTCGATGATGATGTGGTTGTGGTCGGCGACGGAGCGCGACAGCAGCTTGCCGAACAGCTTCTTGCGGGTGAGCTTGGCGTCGTCGAGGGTCAAGAAGCCCTGGCCGTCGGGGCCCACGTCGCCGTGGCCCGAGTAGTAGACGAGCAGCTCGACCTCGTCGCCGCGCTCCTTGGCCCGCTTCATGCGGCCGAGCAGCGCGGTATAGCCCGACTCGAGCCCCGCGTCGTCGGGGCGATGCGCCCGCGAGACCAGCCCGGGAAACAGCGCCTGGCTGTCGCGATCGAGCTGCGTCACCAGCTCGGTATCCACGCCCAGCTCGACCAGTAGCTCGGCGATCCGAGCCGCGTCGTCATCGGCGAAGCGCAGCGGGTCTTGGCTCGGATCGAGGGTGTGGTTGCTCCCGATCACCAGAGCAAAGCGCCGGGTCGACGCTTCGGCCGCCTCGGGGCTCGGCGACTCGGCCTCGGGTTCCACGGCCCGAGCATCCGCGGAAGTTCCGATCGAGACGAGCCCGCCCGCGAGCAGGGACAGGGCGAGGGCACAGCGGCGAAGGCGGAAATCGAACATGGTGACTCCGGGACCGAACGACTAGCGAGGGGCGAGGGGCAAGGCCAGCTCGGCGGCGTGGCAATCGGATGGCGAGGGGCAGACGCGGGCGAGACTGCTTTGGTTCACCCGTTGGACCCACGGACGGTCCCCGGGATTCGCGGCGGACTGTGACGCGAGTTCCATCGTCCACTCGCGCACCTGCTCGACGGTGGGGACCGAGGGCGAGACGAGGGCGTAGACCCGCAGCGGTCCGGCCGAGTGATTGACGGACAGGCGCACCGACATGGGCGCCGCGTGCCAGCGTCCCGGCACGATGTCGACCGCCGCCGCGTCGACCGGCGTGGGCGCATAGAACATGGGGTCGCCCTCGGCGTCGACTCCGAAGAGCGTCAGGTGACCGTCGACCTCCGGCTCGACCCGGTAGGCAAAGCCCAAGACGTCGGCCAAGCCGCACTCGCGCACGCGCAGCGATCGTTCCGAGCCCAGCTCGGTCGCGCACAGGACCTCGATGCCCAGCGACCCGGTGGAGGCCTGGCCCCGCGCTTGCCAGCCGTCGTTGCGGCCCTCCCACCAGGGCTGCAGCGAGTCCCCGTCACGGATGGGGCTCACCCACAGCAGCACCAACGCGGCCATCAAGGCTCCGGCCAGGGCGGCCCAGGGGCGACGGCTGCGCTCGGCGACCGTCTCCGCCTCGGGGGCGGTCCCCCACTCGTCGGCCAGCCAGCGCCCCACGATGTCGACCTCGGAGGGGGCAAAGGCGCTGTCGCCCTCGAAGATCCGCAGCGCCGCCACGGCTCGGTCGTAGCGCGCCCGGGCGGCCTCGTCCTCGCGGAGCCGGGCGTGCAGACGGGCGCGCTTGCGCGGCGACAGCCCGTCGGTGAGCTCGCGCTCGATCAACCGATCGAGGGCTGCGTCGCTGAGGCCCCGGGTCATCGCAGCACCCCTCCCAAAAGCTCGGCCAACGAGGCGCCCATCAGCGGCAGGACCAGGCTCGCGGGGACCAGCCCCTCTTCGCCTTGCTTGCGCAAGAAACGGAGCATCTGCTGGCGGAGCTTGGTCTCGCGACCCCGCACGCGTTGCCGACCCAGCCCCAGGGCGTCGGCCGCATCGCGCTGCGACTTGCCTTCGACGAAGCGCAGCTCGAGCAACCGGCGATCGTCTTTGGGTAGCGTGTCCAAAAAGCGCTGCACCACGCCGCGAATCTGCGCTCGGCCGACCTCTTGCTCGGGTGTCTCACGCGTCTCGTCGACGATCTCGATGGAGGAATCGGCGGCCTCGCCGTCCTCGCGAACCTCGGGGAACTGGACCTCCCGGGCCCGAAACCCGCGGAGCACCACGTTGCGAGCGATGGCCCGCAGGTAGGGACCGTAGGGGCGCAGACCGTCGTAACGCTCGCGCGCGCGCGGCTCGAAGGCGCGGCGGAAGGTCTCGTGCAGGGCGTCGTGAAGCTCGAAGGCGGAGCGGTAGCCGACGAAGCGGTGATGACGACCCGCCGACTGGAAGCTGAAGCCGTAGCGGAGCTGGGCGGTCACATCGTCGGCGTGGCGGCGATAGACCTCGCCCATCGCCGAGGTGCGCCCTTCGCGGAAGTCGCGTAGAAGGCCCCAGGACCACCCATTGGGCGCGATCTCGGACGGAGCGGGCGAAGACGACACGGGCACGACTCTCCCTTCTATTCAGCCGGACCGCACTTGGGTTGGGAATCTTTGCGGTCGGCCCGGAGCATTGACCCAGATCTATGGAATCACGGCGTTTTTGACAAACCCTGGGGCCAACGATTCCGGGCCACGGTAGCGGCTCGGGCGCCCGCTACCGCGCGGCCCCATCCTGCTACGCTCCGTCGGAAGCGTGCCCCACCCTGCCTCGGGCGGCCAGACGCCGTCGCAAGCCGAGCTCGACCTGTTGGCCGACGGGCGCGAGTACCTGGAGCGCTGGTCCCAATCCCCGCGCTTTCGGTACCTGTACCCCGAAGGACCCAACCTGGCGATCTTGCTCGAGGCCTACCAGGTCCTCGACCGGCGTCGCGTGGTGGGGCGGATCCGCCGGAAGCCGAAGACCGAGGCCCGGGCGCTGCGTCGGATCATTCGTCGGCTCGCGCATCACGACGCCATTGCTCGGCAGCGTCGGCTGCTGTGGCGCTACCCGCCCGCCCGGCTTCGTCCGCCGCGGGTGCAGCCGCCGCTGGTGCACCGCGCCTTGGGCCAGGTCGACCTCGATGCGCAGGCGTTGGTGCAGGCCCGCATCACGGGAGACTGGGCCCCGCCCGATCCAGGCACCACGCTGACCACCGAGGCCACCCGGGAGCAACGCGGCCTGGATCAATTCAGGGACGCGCTGGTCAACGAGGCCCTCGCCCACCCCGACGGCCTCGCGCGCCTGCACCCGCAGTTCCTGCTCTTCGCCACCTCGGCCGCGCCGCTCAAGCGTCGCTACCCCATCGCCAGCTTCCTGCTGGTCAAGCTGCCCTTCCGCTTGGTGATGGGGCTGTTCATCCTGCTGACCACGCTGTACCTGTCGGCCTACGCCCTGTTCAACGACGAACGGCTCGGTTCGTTCGTGGGCACGCAGGTCAGCGGCTTGGTGGAGGGCGAGCTGGAGATGGGCAGCATCCACTGGGAGCTGCCGCTCATCGTCGACCTGATCACGGGCACGCCGACCCACGTGGTGGTGGAAGACGTGTCGATCTGGGAGGCCTACGACAGCTTCGGCGGGGAACGGACCCGTCGCACCGCGTTCGCCCGCCGCCTCGAGGCCAACCTCGTGCTGCACGAGATCATCCCTTGGAACCGCTTGGGGGTCCCGCCTGCGCTCGAGATTCCATGGGTCCTGCACTTCACCGACGTGCAGTCGGAAAACACGGCGTGGTTCATCGTGCGCGAGTACGACGACGTCGACGACGAGGGGCAGACGCACACGCTGATGAGCCTGCTCGACGCGTTCCGCCCGGTGGAGCCGGGGGATGGGACCAAGCGCGGGCTGAGCTTTCAGATCGACCACGCCGAGTTCCACGAGGCGATCCTCGACGTCGACTTCATGCACGGCCTCGAAGGATGGCGGGCGCTGGCCGACATCGAGAAGCTGAGCCTGGCGCTGGGCTTCGAGTCCCCGCCGGTCGAGGTCGGTACGCCCCCCATCCTGCCGCTGCGCTTCGACGTGGGCGGCACTATCGAGCGCGGTAGCTTCGCGCTCGACGACATCGAGGTACCGCTGGCCGACTTCGAACTGGAGCGGCTGTCCTGCGGGATGAACGAGACCCCGCTCGGAGATGTCGGGTTCATGGGCCAAGGCGGCGCAGGCGGGTCCCCGCTGACGCTGCGGGGCACGCTGCGGGACGCGTTCACCCGGGCGCTGCAGCCCGAGCTCGAGCCCCTGCCTGGCGACGCCGACGTGACATGGGGAGACTCGGCGTATGTCGTGCTCGACGCGGGCAGTCACGAGCCGGCCGAGCTGGCCTCGCACATCGAAGGCGAGCTCGGGCTGGCCCCGGACACGTTGAGCGCCGAAGATGCGGCCTTGTGGGCCCGCGTGGAGGGGCCGCTGAGCGATACCCGGTTCCACGTCGCGGCCGAAGGCCTGTCGCTCGACCTGATGGGGGAGCCAGCGTGGACGATGGACGACGTGCTGGTCAGCGTGGGCATCGAGACCGCCCCCGTGCCCGATCGTTGGCGCGACCAGCTGCCCCACAACGCGCGACGGCTCGTCGCTCGCTTCGACACCTTCGAGGGGTCCGCGCTCGACGGCTCGTTCTCTCTCGATCCCGACGCGGACGAAGGCGCGGTGGTCGTGTTCCCGGGCGACAGCAGCGAGGCCTACCTGATCTCGGCGCCGCTGAAGCTCGATGGGATCAACCCGGCGCAGCTGAGCCCCGACGACCAGGAGCTGTCGCAGACCCTGGCCGGACAAGCCGACGGGCGGCTCGATCTGCGGCGCCTGGAGCTCGGCCCGCCGCTGGCCTCGCCCGACGACGAAGAGCCCCCCGCAGACGGCGAGACCGACGAGTTCGACGATGAAGACGAGGACGAGCTGGGCCTGCGCGTCGCCGAGTTCGATCTGGGCAACGTCCTGCTCGTGCGTGACCGAGGGCCTCGCGACGACGGCATGCCCCACCGCGTGCGCGCCGATGGCCGCATCCTCATCGACGACCGCGGGGCCATCGACTTCGACGACCTCGTCCTGCGTACCGACGGCACCCAGCTGCGCACGACCGGCGGGGTGGACGGCGACCTCGCTCGCCTCGAGCAGACCCTGCTGCAGCTCGAGATCACCGATGGCGCCGCGTTCTCCCGTGCGTTCGCCCTGCCGCCCTACTTCAAGACCCTGAGCGCGGACTTCGTCGTCGACGGATCGACCGGGGCGCCCAACGGCCGAGACGGCAACCTGCTGCTCGCGGGCGTAGGGGTCCAGGGCGGCACCAAGACCCGGGCCACGATGTCGATGAACCGCGGGGTGCTCGAGATCAAGGCCCCCAAGGCGGAGCTGTTCGGGGGCAAGGGTGCAGTGCAGGCCAACATCACCCTATTCGAGGGAGGCACGCTGCTCAGCGACCCCCGCCTGAGCGGCTCGGCCGAGCTTCGCGGGGTGCGAATCGAAGACCTCGTCGACGCCGAGATTTCGGGCGTCGCGGACATCAAGATCAAGGTCGGTGATGCGCAGGGAGGCGCCCAGCCGCTGTCCAAGCTCGAGGTCCGGGGTGAGGCCCGCATCCCGCTGCTGCGCTTCGGCGGCACCCGCTACCGCGACGTCTACGTCGAGTTCGAGGTCGGCCCCGAGGAGCTGAAGATCATCAAGCTCGAGCTGCCCGTCCACCGCGCCCTGAGCCCGCTCCACGATCCGAACCTCGCGGTCGCGATCGGCATGATCACCGCGAAGGGCACGGTGGGGCTCAGCAAGGACCCCGAACTCGACCTCGAGGTCGAAGCGGAGGGCGTGCCCTTGCGCCTGGTGGCGCGGCTGCTCGAGATCGACGTGCCCGTGCGCGGCCGCATCGGCAAGGGCACCTCGCTCACCGTCAACGGCAGCGTCAGCCGCCCTTCGGCCGCGGGCACGGTGGCGCTGAGCGGGTTGTCGGCGTCGGGCATCGCATTGGGCGACGGCACCTTGGAGGTGACCAGCGAGGACCTGCCGGCGGAAGGGCCCCTGGCGGCGCACCGCGAGCTACGCGTGGGCGGCGAGCTGCGGACCCCCGAAGGGCGCGACGGCGGGATCCAGTGGACGGTGGATGCCCTGATCGCCCTGGCCGAGACCCGTCGCGGCAGCTCCTCCTTCCCTCCCCTGGACGCCGAGGTCGACGTTCGCTTCGATCGGATCTCGATCGAGACGCTGCTGCGAGGGCTGGCCCGCGGCACCGACTCGGTGCCCCAGCTGGTGGGGCGGCTCGAAGGACTCGGGGCCCATGTGCTCACCTGTGATCCAGGGGCGGCGATGATCTCCGACTGCCTCACCCCACACGAGCAGCGCAGCCTCGAGGTCTCGCTACAGCTGGACAAGGCGTGGCTCAACGGCCGCGAGCCGACCACCGCCGACCCGTGCCGCGACCCCGCCTCGGTGTGCACCAGCAACGACCTGCAGGCGACGATCGACTGGCCCAAGATCGACCTCGATCATCCTTGGGTCTGGCAGACGGGCGGGCGGGAGCCGGCCGAGCTGACCCTCGATGGCAACTTCGACCTCTCCGATCCCGACCCGACCCGCGTGGCCAGCAAGGCCGAGGAAGAGGGCGCCCCCGCATGCCGTCCCCTGCCCCTCAAAGACTTCAAGCTCGAGGAGGCCCCCGATGGCGTGGCACAAGCGACCCTCGATGGTGAGCTCGACCTGTCGGTCATCGCGGAGCTCGCGGGTTCCGACACGCTCCGCAAGGCCAAGGGGCGACTCGGCATCGAGCTGCGCCTGACCGGCCCCGCCGCGGAGACTCGCTTGTCCGGGCACGTGCACCTGCCCGACGCGGCGCCGGGGGCCACCGAGCCACGACGCCTGGAGCTCGACCTCGGCGGCGAGCTGGGCTTCCCCGTCAACGTCAGCGACGACCTCGACATCAAGATCGGCCGCCACTGGCTTGGGGCCAAGGGCACGCTGCAGTTCCTGGGCGAGTCGCTGACCTTCGGCGAAGTCGCCAAGCAGCACAGCGGGTTCGCGTTCGGAGGCGCATGCGAAGGGCACTACGGGCTCGCGGTCAAGGGCACGGTCGGCGCCCGCCTGCTCAACACTGCCTTGGGTGACGGCACCGTCACTCAGGGCGTCATGGAGATTCCGCGGCTGTTGGTGCGAGGCAATGCCTACGCCGACGATCCGCTCGAGGAGGCCCGCGCCGCGGTCCGCATCGGGAGAAAATCGCTGACCGTGGCCGTCGACGATGGCCTGCCCCCGGTCGAGCTCCAAGCGGGCGAAGTCGACATCATCCGTTGCTCGATGAACGACTGCCCCGCCGGCGTGGCCGAGGGGGCCATCGCGGTCCACGTGGGAGGAACGACGGGGTCGATGGCCGAGGGGCGACCCAGCAGCGCCATCCGAGCGAAGATCGGCCCCCGCGGCAGCGCCTTCGCGTGGGGCAGCTCGTACTTTGCTCCCGACTTCGCGAGCGTGGATGCGACCTGGCTGCGCATCGTGCTGGAGGACGTGCCCTACCGTGGCTACGACCAGCGCGGACGCCCCGTGTACGAGGCCGAGGCCTCCAGCCCCATGATCACGCTGCGGGGCGGCAACCCGCTGGTGGTCTCCGGGGGCATCGACGTGGAGCGAGCGCGCTACGTGCAGAACGCGGTGCAGGGCGTGGAGATCCTGCGGTTCACCGACGATGTCGATCTGCCGAGCGCACCGCCGCCCGAGATCATTCGGGACCTCCAGTTCGACCTGCGCGTGGCCACCCGCTCCCCGCTGCGGATCGAGAACAACGTGGCGCACGGGGTCGAGGCCGACGCGGTGGTCGACGTCACCGGGTCCTACGAGCGCCCCGAGTTCACGGGGCGGGTCGACGTCGAGCCGGGCGGCACCGTCGACATCCCGTTCTTGACCGGGACCTACGAGATCCAGCGCGGACGGATCACCCTGCTGCGCGAGCTGGCCGACGCGGAGGTGGATGTGCTCGCGCTCCGTCGCGAGCTGGTCTACATCGACGACACGCCGCGCCAGGTCCACCTGCTGCTGGGCGGGACCGCCGACGCGATCACCTGGCAGTGCATCGCCGAGGGCGACACCAGCGGCGCGGTGGATACCCAGCGCGGCTGTCTCGACTACCTCGTGCTCGGCGCAGGCGACGTGCAGGACTCGTCGCTCAACGTGCAGCGGACCGGCGGCGGAGGCCTGGCCAACGCCCGCAAGCCGCTCCAGGTGGTCGGGCACGTGACCGAGTTCGACTTCGGTCGGCGCATCGAAGAGGCCGCGCCTCGCTTCGGGCCCTACGTCCCCGACGTGCGCCTCCGCCTCGGCCAGATCGGCCCCGAGCTGGAGATCGCGACCCCGGAGGAGTGGCTCGACTTCGACTACGTGCAGGGCACCGCCGCCCTCGACTACACCCGGGGTTACCCCGGCTTCCTGCTCCAGCAGAGCCGGGAGCTCACCTTCAAGCTCGAAGCGATCGACCTTCTCATCTTCGAGATCTCGCGCGATATTCGGTCCTACCTCAACAACCGCATCATCTTCGACCCGTTGCAGCAGACCACCGTCGAGTTCCGCGTTGACTTCGAGATTCCCAGCCTGCGCTAGCGCTGCCCGAGGGTGGCGCGGGGGCCCGCCGATCGAGCGACGAGGCTGGGGCCTGCTCGTGGTGATGCTCGTGATCCTGCTGGGCGCCCGGGCAGCCGCGGCCGAGCCCGCCGCAGACCGCGACGACGCGAAGGCGACCGATGCCACCGATGGGGAGCCCCCGGCCGACACCACGCCCCCGGATTCAGCCCCCGCCGAGGCTCCGCCCCCCGACGGCGCGGCGCCTGCGGACGATGCGGCGACCACCGATGCCGCCCCCGCGGACGCCGGAGACACACCGAGTACCGGCAGCGCCGAGTCCGAGCCCGATTCGACGGCCGACGACGCCGAGACGGCCCCCCCCGAGTCGGCCGCCGAGAAACGATGGCGCATCGCGACCGATCTACAGCTCGGCGAGGTCGATCTCGCCGACCCGCTGGGCCCGGTCGAAGCGGTCCTCGACGACCTCGACAGCCGCGAGACCATCGAAGTTCACGGCCGCTCGCGCACCACCGACCGGCTGCGAGGCGACACTCTCACCGCCATCGTGGCCGGCATCGACGGGGCCTTGCTGCAATTCATGCTCGAGCACATCGCCGAGGATGGCTACCAGATCCTGCTGGAGCCGGTCGGCGCGAGAGCGTTCATGATGATCGCCCTGCGCAGCCGCCCCGGCCAGGCTCGCGGGGTGTTGCTGGTCGGCGTGGAGCGCCTCGAGGTCGAAGGCAGCACGCGCAAAGGTGAGTCGCCCGACATGCTGCGCAAGCTGCTGGTGCTACCCGCGGGCGGCGTGCTGCCCATCGGCATCACCGAGCAGCTGGCGGCGGTGGGCTACCGCGCCACCATTCAGGCGTCGGGCCCGGGCGCCATCACCATCGAGATTCACCCCGGCCGAGCCATCCGACGCGTGCGCGTGCGCGGCCACTTGCCGCTGTCCAAGCGCGAGATTCACCGGGTGCTCAGCCAGCGGGCGCGCCCGGGCGCGCTGGCCCCCGGCAAGTGCCTGCCGCCCAAGGAGATCCGCGACCGGCCCGACCAAGCCGTGCCCAGCGACGCCGAGTACAGCGACCCCGTCGACCGTCGCCACTCGCTCATCTGCGAGCCCGGTGATCTGGCCTGCGACGAGTGGGAGCGCAACGAGCTCGCCCGGCTGCACCGCTTCATGTTCGACAACGGCTTCCTCAAGGGCCGCGTGTCGCTGGCGTTCGCCTGCGGCCGCAACGGCGAGGAGGTCGACTTGCACGTCACCCTGCGCAAGGGCCCCGCCTACCGCGTCGGGAAGATGGTGCTGACCGGAAACCTGAGCACCCGGGACCAGCGCTGGATCCGTCGCGTGTTCCGTCCGCGCATGACCCCCATCCTTCCGCTGCCGCGCCGGGTCACCCGAAAACACATCGAGGACGCCAAGGAACGCGTCGCCCGCGAGTACGCGGAGCCGAGGACGAGCCCCGGCTCGGCTGCCCGGCGCGAGCTGGAGCTGCCCTACCCCGGCGTCCGCGTCGACACCAACTTCGATCGCATCGACCCCAGCGAACTCCCCCCCGGCCGTCGCTTCGAGCTGGACATCGACGTCACCCTCGGTTCGGGGATCAAGACCCGCTTTTTGGGCAACGACCACGTCACCGACAATCGCCTGCGGGGGCAGCTGCAGCTGTTCAAGCGACGCGAGCCGGCCAACGCGGCCACCGCCCACCGGGAGGCGGCGCAGCTGCGGGGCTACTACCAAAGCCGCGGGTTCATGCTCGCCAAGGTCCAGGGGCGCTTCGACGAGTTCGGCTCCGCCGTGCCCGCGCTCGTGTTCGACGTGACCGAGGGCCCCCGCACCACCGTGCGGGAGGCAGAGCTGTCGATCCAGGGCTCGCTGCCGCCCGTGGTCCGCGACGCGCTCCAGCGAGCGTATCGACAGGGCAAGAAGATCGACTCCCGGGGCCGCTTCACCGAAGCGCAGGCCCGCGAAGACCTCGGCTTGCTGCTCGCCAACTTGGCCGACCGCGGCTACTTGTGCGCCCAGGCCTCGATGCGGGTGGCGTTTTGGCCGGAGGGGCTCGAGACCCCCCATGAGCACGCGGTGCTCGACCCCTTCACGGAGCTCGATTCGCAAGGGACCCCCGCGTGGCTGGAGTCGCAGCTCCCCAAAGAAGGCCTCGAGCGGCTCCGCAATCAGCCTCGGGCGGGCGTGTTCGTTCGCATCGACGTGTTCCCCGGGCCGCGTGTCGTCACCTCGGACACCGAAGAGGTCCGCTACCTCGAGCAGCCCATTCCCCCCACCCGCGACACCGAAGGCGCGCTGGTGGTGGAGCACGGGGCTTGGGGTGCCCTTCGCATGCTGCGAGACGGGCCGCTTCGACGATCCGGCGCGGCCGATCCGGGCGACGTGCCCATTCACCTCACCCTCGACCGCGAGATCGAGCGTGACGTGGTGCGCCGCTACCGAGCGAGCGGCTATCCCCTGGCCGACATCGAGGTTCGGTGGCGCTACACGGACAACGAGGGGCAGGTTCATCGCGTCTCCCAGGCCGAGCGCCTGGCCACGCCCGAGGTGGGGCTTTGCCGCGAGCAGAGCAAGCAGCCCGGTGCGCCCGTCGACGTGGAGGTGGCCGTATACGAGGGCCGCGCGGGCCGCTTCGGCACGACGCTACTGCGTGGCAACTTCAAGACCCGACGCCAGCCCATCATGCGGGAGAAGACCTGGCGCGAGGGTGACCGCTACGATTTCCGCGAGGTCGACAAGACCCGGCGCCACATCGAGGGCATCGGCGTCACCGAGGCGGTCCAGTTCCGCGAGCAGGAGGTCGGCTGCCATCTCGACGACGAAGAAGACCAGTGCGTCGTCCACCAGGTCGTGACCATCACCGAGTCCAAGGACCGCGCCCTGGATGTGACCGGCGGCATCGGTGGCGCGACGCTCGACCCCTTCTATGTGTTCTTGCGCCCCACCCTGCCCAACATGCTCGGCACGGGCTGGGACCTCCAGCTCGATGGTCACTACGGCTTCGGCAACGTCCTGCTGACGTTGTGCGAGGGCCAGAACTGCTACGAGCGCAGCGGCCGGGCCTCCCTGGTGCGGCGCCGCATCTTCGCCAGCCCCCTCACCTTCGACCTCACCGGGCAGGTCCAGCAGCGGGTCACGCCCGCCCGCGGCCAGATCGACAGCGCCCTGGGGCAGCTGCGGCTCACGTGGCCCATCGGCGAGCACTGGCGCATCTACGGCGGTTACCTCGCTCAGGTCGCCAACATCTCGAAGGACGTGGTCAAGCCGATCCTCGGCAGCGGCCAGGACTGCACCAACATCGACCCCACCGATCCCTCCTGCACGCCGCCGAACCGCGGTGAGGCGATCGTGCCCGACCAGACGGGCGCCGTGCAGGCGGGCGCCGTGTGGCAGCAGGTCGACAACCCCTTCAACCCCGCCGACGGCATCATCCTCACCCTCGATGGGCTCTTCGCCACCCCCTCGCTCGGCAGCGACTGGTGGCTGCGCGCCGACGTGGGCTGGCAGCACTTCGTGCCGATCCCCGGCACCGACGACCGCCTGAACTTCCGCTACAGCCTCCGCTACGGGCACATCTTCACGCTGCCCGGCCTGCCCGGCTCGGCCAGCTCGGCGCCCGAGGTCTGGCGTTACTTCGGCGGTGGCACCACCGACCTGGGCATTCGTGGCATCGAGCCGCAGACCATGCTCGTGGACGTCGAGCGCATCGCGGGCCCCTACGGCACGGTGCGACTGGCCCCCACCGCGCAGGGCGGCCACATCCGAGCGCTCGGCACCGTGGCCCTGCAATTCGTCACCGTGCCGAACTTCATCGGCGGCAAGCTGGCCCACTCGTTGTTCGTCGACATGGGCGTGCTGACGCAGAAGTGGTCGCAGGTCCAGCTGGGCCGAGACCTCCGCCGCAGCTTCGGTGTCAACTTCGTCAAGTGGGACATCCGCATCGTGACTGTCTCCGTCGGCTACGCGTGGCTGGTGCCCGACCGCATCTGGCCGGGCGGCAACGTGGGGCCGACCGACGATCGAGACGGCCGTTTCGTCTTCGACGTCGGCGCTACGTTCTGAGCCGGCTCAGCACTGGTTGGGGCCGCACTCGCCTTCACGGGGCGTGGAGCCCCCCATCCCGATGCCGCACCACTCGGGCATCTGGGGCGGAACCCCGGTCTCGAGATACGGCGACTGCCCCGGCTCGAGCCAGTACGGGTGCGCGAACGCAAACTCCCACATTGGAGCGAAGGTCGTGGCCCCGCGCTCGACCTCGAAGGGCGGTGCGGTGTGCATGCAGTTGTGAATGCACTCGAGGATGAAGTGCCCGTCCTCGGTCAGATCGGCCTCGAGCTCGAGCGAGACGGTGTTGAAGTCGATGGCGACGCAGAAGTCCTGCTCGCCGCCCCACAGCACCATCGCGGGCATGGTGTGGGCCGACTCGCTCCACGGCCGCACGAACGCGCCCCCCGAGCCTCCCGACAGCGACATGAAGCTGGCCAGGTGCTGCCCTCGACCAGCGGCGAGCTGCGTGGTGAACAGCCCGCCCGCGCTCACGCCCGCACTCGACACGCAGTTGGGCTCGACCGGGAACTGCTCGCCGACACACGCGAGCATGTCGTCGAAGAAGCGGAACTCCTGCTCGACCCGCAGCTCGGAGTCGATGATGGTGAACGGCCAGCGGAACGGCAGCTCGCCGCTCGACTCGGGGATCACCGCGATGAAGCCGAACTGGTCGACGGCATTTTGCACGTCGCCGTCCTCGAGGAAGTCGTCGGCCGACCCGCCCAGCCAGTGCCACAGGAAGATGACCGGCAGCGGCTCCGTCGGATCGAAATCCTCGGGCACGACCAGCAGGAACTCCCGGTCGAAGCCCTCGCTCTGCATGACGTTGAGCCCGGGGGCCAGCTCGGGGCACGTGCCGTCGTAGAGCGGCAGCGGCGGGGCGACCTGGGCCCCCTCGGGAGGCTCGTCGCGGCAATCGATGCGGCCGAGCGGCGGTTCCTCGGAGGTGTCGGTCGAGTCCGTGGGCCCCGTGGACTCGGCGATGCCGGTCGACCCCGGGGCATCGCCGCCCGCCGTCGTGCCATCGGCGGCCTCGGTGGTCGTGCCCTCGGGCGTCGGAGCCGAGTTCGATGGCCCCGCGGTCGACCCGGTCGACGCGACCTCGGACGTGGACGAGCCCTCGCCGTCCCCCGGGGCCGTCCCCGGTCCGCATCCGGCGATCGAGATCCATACGCCCGCCCCGGCATGCCTCACACATGAACGAATCCGCATCATAGTCCCCTCCAAGCGCACGATATCACCTGGCGGCGCGCCTCCGAGGGCACACGGATCGAGTCGCTCAAGCGCTGTCGTCCACCGTACAGATCAATCGTGCATCGAGCAGCGCCGCCGTGCGGTGAATCGACTCGGCCTGATAGTCCGGCGCCATCACCATCCCGAAGAACGCGGCAATGCTCGGGTAGCGCACCAGCAGCACCTCGTCCCAGCGCTCGCCCGGTAGCGCCACCGGGAATGCGACGGCGCGCCCGCGGAACACGACCTCACCGCCCGCGGCCTTCACCGCTGGCAAGGCATGCGCACCGTAGCGAGCGTAAGCCTGGGCCCCGGAGCACGGCGCGTGCTCGCTGCCGCTCGGGTACTGGGCCTGCTCGCGGAAGCGCAGCAGGTTGAGCATCACGATCGGCGTGTCCGCCGGAGTGTCTTCTTTCAGGGCGCGGAAGCTGTCTGCGGTCGGATCGTTGATGTGCTGCACGGGACGAACCTAGCGCTGCGCCAGGTCACGGAACACCGCCCTTGATTAAATAAGTCACGTGACTTATTTAATCCGACGAAGCGATGGCGCGACGACGAGGACGACCCAAGCGCACGGACGGGCCCGTGGTCACCCGCGGCGAGCTGCTGCAGGCGGCCGCGATCGCGATCGGGCGCGACGGCTTCGAGGGCGCGTCGATGCGAGGCATCGCCAACGCGGCGGGCGTCAGCCTGTCCACGCTCCAAAACCACTTCGAGACCAAGGATGCGCTGTGGACGGCGGTCATCGACGAGCTGCTCGTGCCCGCGATGGAGGCCGAGCGACAGCCGAACCCGGGCGCCAGCCGGAGCCGGTCGCTCATCGCCGACGTCATCGCCAGCCGACTCGACGCCGCGGTCTCTCGCCCGGGCCTGTCCGGTCGCTTGCTCACCGACGCTTCGGAGGCGGGTGAGCAGCGCCTGGCCTACCTGGCGGAGGCGACCGAGTCGATCCGACGAGACAACCGCGACACGCTGGCCGCCCTGCGCGACGAGGGCCTGATCCGCCCCGTCGACGTGGATGCGCTGCTGCTGCTCCTCGATGTCGCGCTCGCCAGCCTTTCTTCCTCGACCAAGGCGGTGCAAACGCTGGTGGGTCCCGATCTCGACGACCCCTACGACCGAGCCCGCATCGCCACCGCGCTCACCGACATCCTCCTGCACGGGGTGCTCCCGCGCAGTCCCAAGTGATCGAACCCGTCGCCCGACGCCGAGTCCACCATGAGCCCACGCCTACTCGCCCTCCCCTGCCTCTTCGTCCTGCTTCCCGCCTGCAACGGCGGGTCTTCCGAAGGCGACACGACGCCGGCCGATGCGAGCACGGGCGTGGTCTCCGAAGCGTCCACGGGCGCCGATGCGAGCACGGGCGCTGCCTCCCCGGTGTCCACGGGCGCCGACGACACGACCGCGGTCGACGACACCAGCACGGGTAGTGAACCGGACGAGGCTCCCGAGGTCCAGCGCGATCCCACCTACGAGGTCGAAGTCACCACCCATACCTATGGCCAGGGCCTGAGCCACGACGGCTGGGGCGGTGAGGTGACGGACACCATCGACCTCATCCTGGATGTCTACGAGCCCACCGATGCGCCTCCCGGCCGCCCCGCGGTCGTCGTCATCCACGGCGGGGGGTTCACCGGAGGCACGCGCACGAACCCCAATAGTGAGGGTTTCGCCCGTTACTTCGCCGAGCGGGGCTTCGTCAGCATCAACATCGACTACCGCGTCGCCCCCGACTTCGGCACCGTCCCGCAGGACTGGGCGGACTTCGTGACGGGTGCGGTTCCCGAGGCCAGTCAGACGCAGGCCTTCGCCCTCTACCCCGCCGCGCGCGATGCCAAGGCCGCCGTCCGCTGGCTGAATGCCCAAGCCGACACCTACCAGGTCGACACGGACTACGTGACCTCGATCGGCGGCTCGGCGGGCTCGTATCTCGCCATCATGCTGGGGGTCACCGACCCGGCCGACTTCCGCGACGAACTGGGGCTCGCCGAAGACGAGTCCCTCGAGACGACCAACCTCGACGCGGACGCGGCGGTCCACACCATCATCGACCACTGGGGCGGCATCAGCCACATGGAGATCCTCGAGCTGCTCGACGGCATGTCGCGCTTCGACGAGACGGACGCCCCGGTGAACATCGTGCACGGCACCACCGACCCGACCGTGCTCTTCGAAGAGGCCGAGAAGCTCCGCGACGCGTACATCGAGACCGGTGTGCCCCATGCCTTCCACCCCCTCGAGGGCCAAGGGCACGGGGTCTGGGGCGCCATCATCGACGGCATGACGCTCGAGGAACTCGCGTTCGCGTTCGTGCTCGAGCAGCAGGCCCTGCAGGTCGCGGAGTAGGCTGCGTTCAGCCCAACCGCTGCAGCAAGGTCGTCGCGGCCAGCTGCCCGAGTTTGTTCGCCGCGAGCGGGCTGGCCCCGGTGATCAGGTTGCGGTCGATGCAGCAAGTGTCGTCCGCCTTGGTGTTCACGATGTTCGCCCCGAGCGAAGTGAGTTTCTCGCCGAGGCGCCAGGGCATGGGGCCGGGCAGGTAGCCGATCTTCGGCGTCATCTTGTCGACCGAGTCGGGGAACACAGCCATCTCGTACCCACCGTAGAGAAACTCCCCGCCATCGAGTGTGGTGGCCAGGAACGACCCCGGGCCGTGGCACAGGCTGATGGTGAACAGGCCGTGCTCGTGGGCCCATCGCAAGATCGTCCCCACGTTGGAGTCCTGGGGGATGCCCAGCATCGCGCCGTGCCCCCCGGGCACGAACACTGCCGCGTAGGAATCGAGCTCGTCCTCGAAGCGACCGACCACCTCCGCAAGGGGCGTGGGCTGCTCGAACCGGGCTCTCAGCTCCTCGTAGAGCCCGAGCACGGCTTCGTCTTTGCGGGGCATGGCCCACATCTCGAAGACCACGGGCTTGCCGGTCGGCGTCGCGATCTCGAACTCGAACCCGGCATGTTTGAGATGCAGCATCGGCAGCAGCGCCTCCACGGGGTGGTTGCCCGTGGAAAACTGCTTGTCGTTGAGCATCTCCATGTTCTTTTGCTCGGTGAAGATCACCAAGACCTTGGACCGCTGGCCTCGATAGGCGGCGTAGGTCACGGGCTCGAAGTCCGAGACATCCGAGGTGGAGATCTTCAACGCGAGCTTCGACGGGCTAAACGAGCCGTCGGGCTCCTGCTTCGGCGCGATTCCCAAGAGTGATTTGAGCATGGCGTGTTCCTCGTTGTGTTGTGGTTACGGCTCGAGTGCGGCGGGCTAGCTCTTCACGACCTCGAGTACGATCTTGCCGCGGGCCCGCCCGGTCTGGCTCTTGTCGTGCGCGGCGCGGGTCTCGGACAGCGGGAAAATGCTGTCCACGAGCACGCGGATCCGGCCTTCATCGATGAGCGTGCCGATCCGTTCGAGGTGTTCGCGGCTGGGCTGCACCATGTAGTTGCCGCCCGTCGCCCCCACGGCCGCAAGCTCGCCCGGATCGGGGGTGCCGACGACGGAGAAGAGCCGGCCGCCGTCCTTCAGCAGGCCGATCGAGCGCTTCTGCGTCTCTCCCCCGATCGTGTCGAGCACCACGTCGACCGGGTCGAGTACGTCTTCGAATCGCTGGGATCGATAGTCGACGAATTCATCGGCCCCGAGCTCGCGTACGAGCGAGGCATTGGCCGCAGACGCGGTGGCGATGACATGCGCCCCCGTCCACTTCGCGAACTGGACGGCGAAGCTCCCCACGCCCCCTGCACCTGCGTGAATCAAGACGCGCTCCCCCGCGGCGAGCTGCGCGTGCTGAAACAAGCCTTGCCACGCGGTCAGCCCGGCCAAGGGCACCGCCGCCGCTTCGTTGTGCGACAGCCGACTCGGTTTCGTGGCGACCTCCGCCGCTCGCACCACCACGTACTCCGCATAGGCACCGTCCCGCATGATGTCGGGGCGGCTGTAGACCTCGTCACCGACGGCGATCCCGGAGACCTCGGCGCCCACCTGGTCGACGACGCCGGAGACATCCCAGCCGAGGGTCAGCGGCATCGCGTACGGCAACATCGACGCGAGGTAGCCCTCGCGGATCTTCCAATCGACGGGGTTGACCCCGGCCGCGTGGACCCGAACTCGAACATCGTGGGGGCCGGGCTCCGGCTCGGGGGCGTCCTCGTACCGGAGCGTGTCCCCGCCGCCGTACTCGTGGATGCGAATCGCCTTCATGGACAGCAGGATGCGCCCAATCGGCCTCGCGTTAAGGATCATCATTGGGTTACAGTGTCCTTTCAGCAGGACAATGGAGGACAGCTTCAACCGTCTCCGCGTGTTCGTGGAAGTGGTCAAACGCGGGGGTTTTGCCGCGGCGGCGCGGGGGCTGGGCATGCCTCGCTCCACGGTGAGCCGCTGGGTCCAAGAGCTCGAGCAGCAGCTCGGGGTTCGCCTGCTTCAGCGCACGACGCGAACGGTGAAGCTCACCGAGATCGGGGCGGGCTACTACGAGCGGGGCGCCAAGGCGGTCGAGGCGGCCCGGCAGGCCCGGGCGTGGGTGCAAAGCCA
This sequence comes from Myxococcota bacterium, assembly GCA_039028615.1. GTDB lineage: Bacteria > Myxococcota_A > Polyangia > Nannocystales > Nannocystaceae > Paraliomyxa. Next base: position 141,860 of record JBCCHT010000029.1, read on the forward strand.
GTCCGAGCGCCCCCAAGGCACGCTGGTCATCACGACGTTTCAGCTCTTCGCCGAGACGATGTTGGGGCCGGTGTTGGTCGACTACCTCGCGCAGAACCCTGGGATGTCGGCCCAGGTGCTCCTCGACGAACGCAACGTCGACCTCGTGGGCGAGCATGTGGACGTCGCGGTGCGCATCGGGCCGATGGCCGAGTCGTCACTGGTGGTACGGAAACTCGCCGAACTCGAGGTCTGCCTGGTGGCCACGCCCGAGTATCTGGCCCGCCACGGCACCCCCACGCATCCGCAGGAGCTGCTCGACCACTCGACGCTGATCTACGGCCATACCCCGCGGGCGGTGAAGGTCCGCTTCGACGATGGCCACGAGCCGCAGGACATCACCCTGTCCAACCGCTGCGCGGCCAACAGCATCCAGTTGATCCGACAGGTCACCCTGGGAGGCCTGGGCATCGGCGCCCTGCCGACGCTGCTGACTCACGACGACCTGGCGGAGGGCCGGCTAGTGAAGGTCCTACCCGCGTGGCGCAACGACGGGGAGCAGCCCATGTTCGTGGTCTACCCCAGCCGCAGTCACCTGCCCCGCAAGGTCCGAGCCTTCGTCGACCTGCTGTCGGCCACGGTCACCTCCGAGTCGGTCAACCGACCGCGCCCGCCCCACTAGCGGGCAGCGTGGTGCGGCGCCGAGCTACTTTTTCTTGGAGGGCGGGGGCGGAGGCGGAGCCGAGATGGCGCGGCCGGCCTCTTTCTCCGCGGCCGTCGCTCCGCGCACGGAGAGAATCTTGACGCTCATGCTGATCGTCTGCCCGGCCAGCGGATGCATCATCCGCACGGTGACCTTCTCGTCGTCGGAGTCGACGACCTCGAGCAGGATCTTCTGACCGCCCGCTCCGGTGCCTGCCTCGAAGCGCAGGCCCTTTTCCAGCGTGGCCTCCTTGGGAAACTCGGTTCGGGCAATCTCGCGGGTAGGGCCATCCTCGGGGCGCCCAAAGGCTTCCTCGGGAGCGAGCTCGAAGCTCTTCTCCTCGTCCTTTTCCATCCCGTCGACGTTCTTGTCGAGCCCGGGAATCATGGCGCCCGTACCCACCAAGAACGAGACGGGACCGCTGAGATCCGACGACTCGATGATTTCCCCCTTCGAGTCACAGATGTCGTAGGTAATCGTAACGACGGTACCGGCCTCGACCTTCATCGGGAGGCATCCTAACAGCGTGTGGCGTGCCGTGGTACCGCGGGAGAGGCGCGAGAGATCGCCTACTCGGTGACCACCACGGGGCTCCCGGCGGGGGTGCCCTTGGTGGGCGAAGCCGCGTGCCAATCGGGAGGCAGGTGCGGCTCGGTGAAGCCGAACAGCCAACGCGCGTCGGAGGGCGAGAGATTGACACAGCCGTGGCTGCGCACCTGCCCGAAGCCCGCGTGCCAAAACGCCCCGTGGAGCGCGACCGAGCCGGAGAAGTACTGCGTCCACGGCACATCGTCGATGCTGTAGGCCTCGTCCGCCTCGGGTTGATCGCGCATGGACGACGCCACCAGCTTGGTCTGCACCCGATGCACACCCACCGGGGTCATGCCCGCTTCCTTGCCCGTGGAGACCAAGGTGGCAAAGACGGGCACATCGCCCTCGTAGGCCACCAGGGTCTGCTCGGAGAGATCGACGTGGATCCAGTGCTCGTCCGCTTTGACGCCGGGCGGCCGCTTGAGCTTGTAGGCCTTGCCCACCGCGTAGCCGCGCATCAGCAGGCCCTCGTCGTCGACGTAGTAGACCTTGGGGCCCACGTGGATCTGGTCGACGAAGGGGTGCGTGGTGAGGCGGGCGGGCGTGGTCTCGGAGGGCAGCAGCACGTCGCTGCCTTCGGCCTCACGCTTCATCAGCGGGAGCTCGCGCCGAATGAAGTACAGCGGGAGGTCCTCTTTCCCGGCGAGCACGTGGCCGCGGAACTTGGGGCTCTCTTTTTGGCGGAGCTGGTATTTCCGGGCGTAGGCGCCGCGCAGGGTCCGAATGAAGCGTCGCTCCTTGCGAACCTCTTCGCCGCCCTTGGTCACGTAGTACCCGGAGTTCATGTACTGCTTGACCACCGAGGGCACCTCGCCGGGACGCGTGGAGGTGTTGGTGGGCATGGGCGTGCGCTGGTGCTTGGCGTACCAGGCCTGCCCCGCGCCATCGGCTTGGTCCTGCTCGTTGAAGGTCGGCAGCCGGTGGAAGAACGGGGTCATCTCGTCCTTCACGCGCCAGTACTCGTAGGGCAGCGCTTGGTCGAGCTTGGGCTTGACCGAGGCGGTGACCAGGCTGCCCGCGGGCGGCGACTCGTCGACGCGCAGGCCGGCGCGACGGCAGATCCACCCGCGCGGGAAGACCTTGTTCCAGCCCGGCTCGCAGTGGCCACCAAAGGTGCGCTCGCCGTCGGTACGCACCCGGGTGCCCGCGTGCAGGACCCCGATGATCTCGGACTCGATCTCGGGACGCTCGCGCACCACCACCGCGAGGCTGGTGACCAAGCCGTGGTGCGTGTAGGTCGACTCCGCGTCCCCGTCGAACTCGCGCGGCTCTTCGTCGAAGATCGGCGGGTAGGACAGATAGTGCCCCTCCTCGTCGGGCTGCATGTACGGGGGTCGATCCTCGATGACGATCTCGTCGCCGTCGTCCTCGCCCGCGGGCTCCCCCTCGGCCCCGCCCTCGCCGTCGGCTGCCGCGTCGCCACCCGCGTAGGGGCTCGCCGCCGCGCCGTCGCCTCCTGGGCCGGCTGCGCCCGAGCGCCCCGCGGCCTCGGGATCGGCCGAACTCACGACGGCGGCCGGGCTGCCCTCGGGTCCCGTGGGACGGCTCAGCTCGTAGCCCATGGCGACGACCCCGCCTCCAAGCAGGAATGAACCGATCATCTCGACGATGCGACCGCTGTCCATGCCTCGACGCTCCAGACGGCGGAACTTAGGGCAGCGGGCCTACAGGGGCAAGTGCGGCCCCGTAGCCGGGGTCGGCTTGCTCGCGAGGGGGGGCGTGGTCCATGCTTGCCCCCGTGCAAGACCGCGGCAGCGCGCGCCGAACGAAGTCCAACGCCCGTAGCGTGTCCATGGGCGTCTCGACCGGAGCGGCCCTGATCCTCGCGACCGTCGCGGGCTCCGCGCAGGCTGCGATCGCTCCGGCGCCGGCCCCCGCGGCCGAAGCCCCGAGCGAGGCCGCGGCCACCCCGGCCCCGGCGAACGACGTCTCCGCCGACACGGAGGCGAGCCCGGCCGACGCGGGCGAGACGACGAGCGCACCGCCCGAGGAAGACTCCGCCGAGGCCGACGCTCCATCGGACGACGCGACCGACGACGAGTCCGAAGAGACGGAAACGTCCGAGCCGGTCGAAGAGGCCGAGGCTCCCCGCCCGCCTCGCATCGACGGCGTGTACCTCGGCGGCATGGCCTTCGGCGGCATCGGCCTCATGCGCCTCAACGACATCCCCACCAGCGGGCCCTTCACCGCCTTCGGTGGCACCGCGACCATCGGCCAGATGGTGTTCCCGTGGCTGGGCCTGGGCCTGACCGCAGGGGGAGCGGGCGGCGTACGCAGCGAGTCCGGTGCCCGCCAGACGCTCGGCCAAGGTCAGCTCGGCTTCGAGTTCAAGTTCGTGCCCCTGCCCAAGCGCATCCCGCTGAGCCTGCGCGCGTCGTTCGGTTTCGGCGGCGGTGCGGTGCGGCAAGAAGGCGTGGCCGCGCGCTCGGGCTTCGGCGGGCCGCAGTTCGGCGCCGCCGTGCGCTACGAGTTCTTCCCGTGGGCCAAGCGCTTCCGTCCCTTCAAGGGCGGCGGCTTCGGTCTGGGCCCCGAGCTCGGCTGGACCGGTTTCACCCCGGCCGCAGCGGGCCGCCCGATGTCGAACATCGTGTACCTCGCACTGTCGACGACGTTCTACTTCGGCGACTGAGCGCTCGCCTCGACGAGCATCTCGTAGGTCGTCGCCGTCCTCCATGCGGCCGAGCCTCGCGGCGGCTGCAGGTCGCTCGCCTCGATGCTGGCCCCCGGACGGAGCGGCAACGGACACGGGCACGGAAGGTCGCGAGGCTGCTGGCAGCCCGAGGCGTCGTCGGGCAGCGATCCGGCTCGCGCGATGATCACCTCGAGGGTCCAGCGGCCCGACCCCAGGCCCAGCGTCTCGCCGACGGCACCTCGCAGCTCGAGCACGCCGTTGTCCGACGCTCGCGTCAGCGACGGCCGGGCGAGGCACGACACGCCCTCGCCGCGCACGATTGCGGCCAGCTCCAGCGGCCCATCGACGGGCGCCTCGGGCTGAAACGACCAGTGAATGCGGGAGTCGGGTCGATAGCGCGCGGGTCCGTCGTCGTGCGAGCCCTCGGCGCCGCGGATCTCGGCGACCGTGTCGTTGCGGACGGTCATGGAGAACGCGGGCAAGGGAGCGCCCGCCTCCGTCGGCACGCCGGGCTGCGGGCGCGCACGGATCCACAGCACGAGGGCGGCGGCGACCAACAGCGCCAACACGCCGCCACCCCAGCGCAGGCGTGTTCGTCGGGAGTCGAGGTCGACGACGCCTGCGGGCGCCTCGACTTCGGCCGGGTCCTCGTCGTCCTCGTCGTCGGTGGTCTGCAGCGCGGCCTTGGCCCGGGTCGCCCACGCCTTGCGCTCTGCCCCGGTCAGGGGAGCGCTGGCCTGCGCCAGCGCGTCGAGGTCCTCGGGCTGCTCGCCGCGGGCTCGACCGCGCTCGGTCGCCTCCTGGCTCGTCGCGGTGCCCTCGAGGACCTCGTCCCACTCTTCGCCGGGTCGGCGTCGTCGCTCGACCTCGCCGAGCCTTCGCAGCAGTTCGTCGCTCATCGTGCCTTGCTCCTGCCTTCGACCGGCTCGCGATCGATGTCCTCGGCCAGCGCCCGCACGACCTGGCGTAGCCGTACGTTCCACTGGTCGACCGCCGCCCGCGTCATCTCCATGGCCTGGCAGACCTCGGCCACCGGGCGCTGCTCGACGTACAGCAGCTCGAACAGCAGCTGGCTGCGTTCGTTGAACCGCGCCCGCAGCCGGGTCATCAGCCGCTCGAGCTGTTGCCGGGAGAGGATGCGGTCGAACACGTGCTCAGCCTCGACCGCCCGCTGCTCGACCGCCAGCGGCTTGCTGGCGGCGCCCCCTTCCCAAGGGTTGCCGCGGTAGCCCTCGAGCACCCGGGCCATGCGACGTCGCGCGAGCAGGCGGACGAAGCTGGACAGCGAGCGGCCGCGGTTCGGATCCCAGGCCCGGAGCCGGCGCCCGCGGTTGGACAGCAGCTGCACCAGCACGTCTTGCACGAAGTCGTCCACGTCCTGCCCCGCATCACGCCCGTAGATCGCGGCCCGACGGCGCAAGCCATACGTGACCTCGAGCCGAATGGGGGGCAGCACCCGCTCGATCAACGCCTCGAGGAGTTCGTCGTCCCCTTCGCAGGCGCGGCTGATCTCGACCGGGGTCATGTCGAGGCTCGACGGTAACACCCCCAGCCGACTCTCATCGTGCACGAGCATGGGCAGACCAGACATGGGACGGACTCAGGGCTGCAGGACGTCGATCTCGTTGCCGACCAAGATCGTCGAGTCGTCGGCGGCAACGTAAAACGAGACGGTGGCGGCCCGAAGATCGGTGGTGGCGACGTAGTCGGCCAGGGTCGCGTTGGCGAGGCTCGAGTCGGGATGCCGATACCGCGACAAGTCGATGTCACAAGACGACAGGTGCTGGCTCGTCCCCGGGGACAAGGCGCACATGGTCTGGCCCGCGAGATCGAGGTCCACTCGAGTCACGCCCCCCGAGGTCGAGTGCAGCTCGAGCACCGCCACCGAGTCCGGGATCTTCGGGCGGAAGTCGGCCTCGACCTCGAGCCGCACGCGGGCCCCCCCGCCGTTGGTGCCGTGCAGGGAGCACGTGGGACAGATGGGCGAGTCCGGCTGCGGGTTCAGCTCGGGCCACGGGTCCTCGGAGGCCGAGGGCGCGCCCGAGAACGAATGGGTCCTGCACTCGCGATCGCCGTAGCTCACCGTCGACGACGGAGGCGTCAGCACCAGCAGGGTCGAAGCGGGGGCCCCGGACGACGGAGACTGCGTGGTCGACGGGTCGACCAGCGTCACCGAGGGCTCCGTGTAGTGGTCGGCGAGGACGGAGTCGGCCCGAATCAACGACACCGGATTCGAAGCCGCACATCCACCATCCACCGAAGAGCATGCGCCCGCCATCGCGGCGATCACCTGTTCGGCCGACGCGTCCGGGTGCACGGCCCAGTACTGAGCCGCGATGGCGGACAGGGAGGCGCTGGCGACCGAGGTGCCGGTCAGCGGAGTCGAGTACTGTTCGTCACCCATCGGCACCGCGACGCGCGAGGCATAGAGCACCCGCTTCGGCTCGCTGAGCGGTCGGGCGTTGACGATGGGCTGACCGTCGGCCCCGACCCCGCCCGCGGCGTAGACCACTCGGGCGGGATGGAAATCGCTCACGCTCCCGAGTTCCGTGGCATCCAGGAACCCTGCGCATTCTTGGAAGCTCGTGGCCGGCATGTCTTCCCACGCCGCCGGAGCCATGGGACCGGTCTGCGCACAGGCCCCGCCCCGCGTATTGCCCGAGGCGGCGATGCTCAGCACCCCCTGGCACGACGCCCACGTCAGGGTCAGGAACAGCGCTTCTTCGGCGGGGGTCAGCGCAGGGTGCCCGCCCCCTTTCCGACCGGCGAGCAAGTGTTCTCGGCTCCCCGTGAGGAACTCGGTGTCGTCGAGGCCCCACTCCCATCCCACGCTCAAGTTGAGTACCAGCGGGGTGTCGGTGTCGAGCCCTCGCCAGCGCTCCACCGCCCGCAGCACGGCGGCGTGGAGCGACCATACCGTGCCGCGATCTTCGAGCGTTCCGGGGAACGCCTGTTCGTAGAACCGCTGGTCGTCGTCACACCCGAACGCGTCGTCGGGGCATCGGATCGCGCTGACGATGCCGCCCATGGTGAGCCCGTGCCGAGCCTTGGGTTGACCCGGCCAGCCCCCGTCGGCATCGGCATCCGCGGCGGTGTCCACGATGGCGACGAAGGGCCGATCGTGATCGTCGATGACGGGCGCGCCTTGGCCGAATGCAGCGCCCAGCTGCGCTCGAAACGATGCATAGCGGGCTTTGTCGGTGCCCCGTGTGTACTCGGCTTGGGGAAGCACCCGGGGATAGTCCGCGGCGACCTGCTCCACGACCCCGGCCGGCACACTCCACGCGGGCGCCGTCGGGGTCTCGATGCCATCGGGCACTTGGTACGCGCAGTATCGCGCCAACTTGGCGGTCATCGGCCCCGAAGAGACGGCCACGGGTGGCGTCGCTTCCCATCCCGCGGGCGGGGCCGGGCACGTCCGCCCAGGTGTGATCTTGGCGACGAAACTTCGGAACGGGCGATCCGGGGTGGACTCGATCGTCACTGGACCGAGGGGGCCATCGCCGTCGTCCGTGTCCTGTCCGGTCCCAGAATCGGTGTCCGTACCCGTCTCGTCGGGTTTCGGGTCGGGCGGGCATCCACACCGAGCTTGGGAGGAACACGCAGCCACGGCGACGACGGTGGCCAAAGAGAGGTGACGGGCAGACGGCATGTCCGGCCCCTATCCATGCGGGACGCTCCGTCCAACGCGGCATTCGAAAGAAAAAACGAGTTTGTGCATAGATGGGTAGAATCGGCCGGTGCGGCGGGTCTGGGTGGCCTTGTGGCTGTGGAGTGCGGCGTGTGGGGGCCCCGCGGCGCCCGAGACTGGAGCCGAGGCGAAACGCCCTGCCCCCGCGCCCGCGGCTCGGCCCCTGCGCCCGTTGAAGGTGCTCTTCGGTGGCTGTGTGGAGCCGGGGCCGGGACCCACCTGCGGGCTGAGTGGCGAACGCCGCGAGCTGACGCTGTGGGTCGACGAGCCATCGCCCGACGACGTCCGGCTCCAGGTCGACGGTGCGACCGTGACCGGGGAGGTCATCGAGGTCGAGCACGGTCTGCGGTGGACCCTCGACATCCCGCCCGGCGCCACCCGCCTGACGGTCCATCGGCCGTCCTCCGACGACGCGGAGGCGTTCTCCCTCGCCTTGCCGACGCTCGAGCCCGAGGCCGTGGATGGAGCGGAGGCGCTCCGTCACGAGGCGCTGGCGGCCTACGGCGAGCGAGACCTCGATGCGATCGAGGCCGTCATCGACCGCGCCCGACGTCGGCGGTCGTGGTCCGTGGCCGCGCAGTGGCTCCACAGCCTTGCGTTTCAGGCCATCGTCGAGCAGCGCGACCTGTCGCTCGGGCGACAGCGGCTGGACGAAGCCACCGAGGCGCTGCCCTACGAGGACGCGACCCACCTGTATTTCCGGGGGCTCCTCGCCGAACAACGCGGCGACGTCGGAGAAGCGACCGTGGCGTACCGAGACGCGGCGCACCAGGCCCGGGCCCTGGGCGCCGGCCTCGCCCCGGTGTTGATGCTGGCGGTGTTGGGCCGCACCGCGGTGATGTCGGCCCACGCCACAGACCGGGCGTCGACCCTCGAGGCGATCGAGCACGGGTTGGCCGTCGCTCGTTCCACGTTCGTCGACGATGACTCGCGGGCCAGCTTTCTCAACTCTGCGGCGTGGTCGCTGCTCATGCTGGACACGTCGCCCGGCCGCGCTCGCGCCTTGCTGGAGCGCAGCCGCCAGCTGCTGGGGCCACGGCCCGAAGGGCGCGATGCGTGGTTCACGGTTCGGCTGAACCTCGCCTACGAAGCCCTCGAGCGCGGCGCCCCCCATGACGCCAGACGTTGGCTGGCTCCTGTGGCGGATCGACGAATGATCCGAGCCAACGAGCTATGGCACGGGCTGCTGCAGGCCCGACTCGAGCGGCAGCAGGGCGCCCCGGAGGCGGCCGGGCGCCGCTTGCAGGCCATGCTCGCCTCGGCGGATCGACTCGGAGATCATGGTCTTCGTTGGGCGGCCCGGGTGGAGCGAGCCCGGGCGCTCGAGCACAGCGGTCGGGTGCCCGAGGCCTTGGCCGAGTACGCGCAGGCCGACCGCGTGCTCGAGCAACAGCTGCCGCGGCTCGGCATGGATGATCGAGAGCGGTTCCTGCTGGGACGACACGCCGTGGCGCAGCGCCGCGTGGAGCTGTTGCTCGACGGAGGTGACCCAGACGCGGCGCTGTGCGTGGCTCGGCTCGCTCGCACCCGTGCGCTACGTTCGCTCGATCAACGCGTGAAGCGGGACGCCGACCCGGTCACGCGCCGCGCCCTCGACGACTACCTCGGTACGCGCCTTCGGCTGGACAACGCGTATGACGACACCTTCGACATGGTGGGCGCCGCCGCAGCCGACCGACGCCGCCGAGAGATCGACCGCGAGCGCGAGGCCAACGAGCAACGCTTCGAGTCCGTGATGCGAGGCCCTGGCCTTCAGGGTGCCGCCCCGCCCGATTGCGATGCCCTGTCTCGTCCCCCCGAAGGAGGGCTGGACCTCCACTTCGTGAAGCTCGAGCGCAGCTGGGTCGGATTCGCCGTCGACGACGGCGGCACGACGACGCCACGAACGCTGTCGGACCCGAGCGCGGCCCTCGACTCGGGCGACGCGGTGCGGCTGGGGCAGGTGCTGCTCGAGCCCTTTGCCCCCCAGCTTCGAGCAGCCTCGCGCCTACGGATCATGGCTTCGGGCGCACTCTATGGCGTGCCCTTCCATGCGTTGCCGCTCGGTGCGGACGAGCCTTGGCTACGAGCCGACCGTGCCGTCGTCTACGGACTCGACCTCCCTCGCGTACGCACGCGAACAGACGAAGTCACCGGGGCGGCGTTGGTCTTGGAGCCGCCGAGCAACCTCCCCAACGCCCATGAAGAGGCCGAATTCGGCATTTCCGGGCTTCGCCGACGCGGCGCCACGGTCGTCTCGCTGAGCGACGACACGAGCACCACTGCCCGCGTTCTCGCCGAGCTCCCGCGCGCGTCCTGGCTCCACTACGTCGGGCACGCACGCTCCAACGGCCTCGGCGGCTGGGACAGCGAGCTGGTGCTCGCCGCCGACGGCACCGCGGTGGTCGGGGTGGCGGACGTGCTCGCCCTGCCGGCCGTGCCCTCGGTGGCGGTGCTCAGCGGTTGCCAGACCGGGGTGCTCGACCCCCACTCCCAAAGCGGCGGCATGAGCCTCGCCCACGCGTTCTTGCTCGCCGGGTCGGACATCGTCGTCGCCACCACCGAGAAAATCCGCGACGACGAGGCGCTGTCGCTCATGCGCGACTTCTACGAAGCGCTCGACGGGTTGGACGACGACGCGGTCTCCCGCGCCCTCGCGAGCGCCCACCGTCGAGCAATCGACACGGAACGATCCGCCCCGCCGCACACGACGGCGTGGCACTCGGTCCGCGCCTGGGTCCCCTGAAAAACTCGCGTTGGATTCCACCGGAGGTCCGGCAATGGAGGGCTGGCGTCACGAGGACGCCACCTTCAACGCCCACCTCATCAACGGAGTCCATCATGACCACACCGACCTATATCTCCGACAACCTCACGTCCAACCGCTTCAGCCGCCTGCCCGCCGATCGCCTGCAGCTCGTGCTCTTCTATGACGGCCGCGGCGAGTCTTCGTTCGGCTTCGAATACAAAGACGCCTCCGGCACCGTCGGCTGGATCAACGTGTCGGGCATCCCGCCCTTCAGCCGCATCGTGACCAAGGAGTACGACCTGAAGGGCTGCACGCTGACCGGCAACTTCATCGTCGAAGGCGTCGTCCCCAACGGCGTGGTCGATGGGCTCGCCTTCGGCCTCATGTGGCGCGACGGCGATCAGCACTATCACATCCTCCGTAGCAACGCGCCCGTGCCCACCAAGACGGCGAGCTTCGTCAGCGCGTGGCCGCTGGGCATGAACGGCTCCACCTTCGGCTCGCGTGCCCCTCAGCTCACCGACTGGTGCGCCCGCGAGACGGCACTGGCCGTCATCAGCGGCGCCAAGCTGCTGCCCAACGGCAAGTACCGCATCGACGTCCTGTGACTCGGCTGGTCCCGGGGCGCGGCACGACGACGGCAGTGCCGTGCTCCGGGCACCCGCCCCTTCGCCGGCTCAGGCCATGGCGGCGCGGCGCTCGAACTTCACCGGCTCGTTGGGCTGCGGGACCGCGAGGTCGTCGCCCAAAAAGCGCACCATGGCCACGGTGACGTTGTCGGGCCCGCCCGCGGCACAGGCCGCCTCGGTGAGCACTCGGCAGCATCGCACCGGGTCGTCGTGGCGCAGCATGTGATCGAGGACCTGGCGATCCGAGAGCGGACCGGTGAGCCCATCGCTGCACAGCATGAGGGTGTCGCCCGCTCGGATGGAGACCCGCACGAGGTCGGGCCCCACCCGATCCTGCACGCCGATGGCCTCGAGCAGCACGTTGCGCTGCTTGAAGTTCCGCGCGTCCTCGGGCTTGAGCTTGCCCGCCGCGATCATCTGCCCGACGACGTTCTGATCCATCGTGAGCTGCTGGAGCATCCGCCCCCGCCGCAGATAGGCCCGCGAGTCACCGACCTGGACGATCATGACCTCGTTGCCCATCAGCATCGCCGCGGTCATCGTCGTGCCCATGCCGCGCTTGTCGGGGTGGCGCTTGGTGAACTGGCTGATGGACTGGTTGGCCTGCGTGACCGCGGCCAGCAGCATGCGCTCGACCTCGCCGATGTCGTTGACCGAGTGCTGACGCGCGACCTCTTCGAGGGCGTCGATGGCCATGCGCGAGGCCATGTCGCCAGCCGCCGCTCCGCCCATGCCGTCGCAGACCGCCACGAGCGTGCCGGGGCGCCGCAGCTCGCGGTTGCGCTGGTCGGGCCGGATGGTGCGGTCGCCCGTGCTCAGGTCGAGCACGAGGAACGCGTCCTCGTTGCGCTCGCGAACGCAGCCGACCTCGGTCCGAGCAAAGATCTCGATGTGCGCCATCAGTCCAGCCTCAGCCTCAAGATCTGGTCGCCCACGCGGAAGGTGTCGAGACTGGCCATCTCGGCGCTGCCCCGAATGCGAATGTACGAGCCGTTGGCGGACTCGAGGTCCTCGAGGAACACGGCCATACTCTGCCCGTGGAGCTCGAGTCGCAGCCGGGCGTGCTCCCGACTGACGAAGGGGTCGTTGGGGAACAGCAGGTCTCCGCCCTCGCGACCGAACACCACCTGCGAGCCTCGCAGGTAGTACTTGTCGCCCACGATGCCGCCCCGGCCCACCTGGCGCACGCAGCCCCACGCAGGCTGCAGCGGGGTCCCGAAGACCCGGGTGCCATCGATGGCCGGCGGTCGCTCTTGGACCTGGGTGTCGATGTTCTCGAGCCGCAGCATCTGGTGACCGATCATGAATTGGTCGCCGGGATACACGGGCGCCGAGCCGCGGATGCGCAGGTAGACCCCGTTGGTCGAGCCCGCGTCGAAGATCCCCATGCCGTTTTCCGTCCGCTGCAGCCGCACGTGCATCGGCGACAGGAACGGGTCCTCGGGGAAGAGCAGGTCTCCGTGGGTCCGACCGATGGTGAGCTGGTCCTGCTGTAGCGGGAAGGCCTCGCCCTCGCTGCCGTCCCGCGCCACCAACACCAGCCGCGGTCCGCCTTGGCCGCGCTGGGGCTGGCCCACGGAGCCGTGCTGATCGGTGGCGCGCCCGGACATGGTGCCGCGCTCCGCTCGGTTGACGGTGGGCAGCGGACCGTGGCCCGGGCCGCCGGAGAAGCCACCGGGGCGATCGGGCTGCGTGGCGGGAGCCAGCGTGGCCCTCACCGGAGAGATCGCCACCGGGCGCTGCGCCTGCTGCTGATGAATCCGCGGGTGCGGCCGGGTGCGGTCGTCCTCGCCGACCTCGGGCTTGGGCCGCACCGGGTTGGGCTGGGTCCGGTCGCTCTCGCTGACCTCGGCCGCCACCGCCGGCATACCGCTGCGGGGCTCCATGGTGGACGCGTCCGCGACCGCGGCGATGAGAGAGTCCGGCTGACCCGGCGCGGGTGCGGGAGATCCCGCGGCCGGAGGCGGAGCAAACGACGGCACGGCCGGCCGAGCTATCTCGCCCAGGCCCGGCGAGGGCACGGTGCGATCGGCGGTCCCGCCCGGAGCGGGAGCCGGCGCCGCAGGGGGAGACGGGCCGACCGGCGCACTGGCAACCGCCGCGACTGGAGCGAAGCGACTCACGTGCATTTGCTCCGTGATGGGCCGTCGCATCCGCATGCGTTGGTCCTGCCCGCACACGGGGCAGAAGTCGAAGCCGGCCGGCATCATGGCGCTACAGCGAGCGCACTTGGAGCCACCCGCGTTCGAGTCGCGGCCGGAGCCGATCGGCTGGCCGCAGGTCGAGCACGCTTCATGCCCCGGTTCAATCAGAGAGCCGCAGCTAGGGCAGGGAATCGAGGCCGACATTGGGTGGATTCGGTGTCGGCAGGCTTGCCACGCCCCAGGAGGGTGGGCTAGAGGTCCTACCTCGCCGCGTAGGTTAGCCAAGCGCGGCTTGCGGCGTCAACGGCGTCCCGCGATGCCCCTTCCCTTTCCACTCCACGTCCCCGAATCGGCGCCGGCGCCTGCCCAGCGGTGGGTCCGTCGAGCCCTTCGCGCGGGTATGGCGACGGCCGGCCTGCTCGCGATGCTGAGCGCCTGCAGCCCCATCGTCCGCCCCGCTCGGTTCGCGAGCGCGCGCGACCGGGTCACCGACGTCAGCCTCCAGGGCCCCTTCGACGGCCAGGTCGTCGACGAGACCACCGCGGAGCCCATCCAGGGCGCCACCGTGGTCGGTGTGTGGTCCTACGACGACGGCGACGGGCTCATCGTGCCGGCCGGATCCGAGGTCATCGAGGTCAAGACCGACCAGGCCGGTCGCTACCGCATGCCCAAGGCGCCGATGAAGAAGCGCGGAGCGCACATGCGCTTGGTCGACTTCCATCTCATCACCTACAAGCGCGGCTACGTGGGCTACCGCTCGGATCGGCACCTCGACGGCACCCCGCGGCACGACTTCACCCTGCGCCACAACCGGGTTTCGCTGCGCAAGTGGCGAGATACCGACTCTCACGCGCAGCACCTGATGTTCCTGGCCCCGCCGGCCACCGTGATGCAGCTGTCGAGCTGGGAGCGCGAGTCGGCCAACCTCGATCTGTATCGGTCCCTGGGCGGGCAGATCTCGAACGCGGCCGCGGTGGCCGAGCCCGGCAAGCCCGCCCCTGCCCTCCAGCTGCTCGATGCGTCGTCGCTGCTGCCGCCCGAAGACGTCCGCCGTCGCACCGGGTACACGGAAGCCTTCGACACCAAGGAGCTGGGCGATCTGGCACGGACGCACTTCTATCACGGCGTGCACTTGCAAGCCGTCGACCGTGACGAGGTGTGGGACGTCGCCTATCGCGTCTGGAAAGATCCTCCCGGGGGACTCGGGCCGGTCATCGAGACCTTCGAGGCCACCCTCCCCGACGTCTCCATTACCGGTGAGATCACCGAGGAGACCTGGGTCTTCGACAGCGAAGAAGTCCGCGCCGTGGCCTTCCTCGATCGCGAGCGCAACGTCGGCGTGCTGCTGACCTGCGGCGCCATGCAGTGCATCGACATCGAGACCGTGATCATCTTGGCCAACGTCGTGCTCGAGAACCTCGACGGCATCGCTCTGGTCGACGCCCCGTCGGCGCCCACGCCCGCAGCCACGGAGATCCGGCCATGAGTCGCTCGGCCCGCTGGCGTTCGTGGTGGCGGCCGGTGACCGCCGCGCTCGCGCTGACGCTCACCTCCACCTTCGCCGCGCCCGCGCAGGCATGGGACCCCTCGACCACCCACCTGGGCATGCTCGAGCGCTCGGTCCTCGACAGCGCCATGCACCTGCGTTGGATGGATGCCTCGCAGCTGCAGCGCGGGCTGTTCACCCCGATTCGCCTCGACCCCAGCCGGCTCGACGACGCCACCCTTCGCGAGCTGCGAGTGGCCCTGCGAAACGTGCACGCGGCCTCGGGCGCCCAGGCCTTGGGCGGTCCCGGTGCCTGCCCGGGTCCCAGCGCGCCTCAGGCTACGCGCGCCCGCTGTGTCGACGGCGACCTGTGGGAGATGACCGCGCTGGGCTGGATGGAGCTGGGCGTCATCATCGAGACCGTCCCCGCCGAGCGCCTGCTGCATCACTTCGTCGATCGCGAGGACCCCTCGGCCGAGCGCTGGTCCGACGACGACCTGCCTCGCGCACTGCTGCGGCTCAAGCACGCCAAGGCGGGCGGAGCCTTCGCGTCGCGAGCCACCGGCTCGGGCTTCGAAGGCAGCGGTCGCTCGGCCATCGCCTGGCTCGACGATGACCAAGACCGATGGGCGCCCCCGGCCCTGCGCCGTCACCTGCGACAGGCCAGCCTCGCCGCCGATCCGACCGAGCGGGACCATCACCTCGCGCTGGCGCTTCTGTGTACGGGCGCGCTGCTGCACGTCGTGCAGGACCTGTCCGTGCCCGCCAATGCCCGCGGGGACCTGAGCGCATCGTTCCTGCCCTTGTCCGAGATTCGTGGCGACCGCGGCCTGCCCCTGCAAGAGCTGGCCCGCGACGCCTACGGCCGCGGCGGCCTGCCCACCCCGGTCGCGCTGGCCCCTCGCGCCACCGCCGACGGTGAGCGCGGCGTGCCCCGGGCCGCCACCGTGCGAGGCCACCTCCTCGGCGAGGGCGATTCGCCCGGCCTGGTCCAGCTCACCGGGCGCAGTGCGTTCTCCGAGTCCTCGCTGCCCGCCGCCCGTCGCCTCGAGCCCGGCCTCGACGGCACTGCCGCCGCCGCCCTGCTGCTGGAAGACTCGGGGCTCGACCCCGAACTCACCGACGGGGCCCAGCTCGCGCCGTGGCCCGACGAGCGCGGCTACCTGCTCGATGCGCTCGGCCGGCCTTTGGCCGCGTTCCGCATCGACGAAGACGAGCAGATCCACCTGTGGCTCGACCGCCGGGTCTACCGCTCGCAGATGCGACGGCTCATTCCCGCGGGGATCGAGACCGGTCGTTCCGTGCTCGACCTCGTGTACTCCGCGTGGCCCGAGATGGACGTGGAGACCTCGGCCCGCGCCCTGACCCTCACCCCGGGCGAGACCTGGAAGCAGGGCTCGTTGGTCACCATGGTCGAGGACGCATCGGGGCAGCGCAACGCCGTCTCGCAGTTCGATTTCCAGGGGCCGCAGGCGCACCGGTTGGTCGATGTCTGGCCCGAGTCGGTCGCCGACGATGCCCGCGTGGTCCTGGTCCTCGTGGCGTCGAACGAGGCGGGCGGTGAGCAGCCCCCGACCATCGAGCATGCGCTCGACCTCGCCACGAACGCGGTGGTGGCCCCCGCCACGCCGGCCGTGCCGCGACCGCGGGCTCGCCCCGCCACGTCCTCGACGACCAAGAGCGCGCCCAAGCCTCCGGTCACCGTGCGTCCCGCGACGCCTCCGGCCGACGCGGAGCCGAGCGACGACGCCGACGAAGCACCGACGGCCGAAGGCGATGCTCCGCCCCCCGCGACCGAGGACGACGCACCGTCCGAGCCCGCGGCCGAAGACCCCTCGTCGCCCGAGTCCTGAGCCTGGCCGCCGCGAAGTTCGAGTCTCGACGTGGGCTCAGGCGTCCGCGCTGAGCCGGCTGCGGAGCGCCAGCAGCTCGACGTGCACGGGCGCGATCGACAGTCCCAGATCGACGACCACTCCCGCCTCGGTCAGCGCGCCGCGCTCGATCAGGATCTCGGCCGCCTCGACCTGCTCGCGCGCAAACCCGGGGCGAGCCGACTGCACCCGCTCGGCCAGCGCCTTGCGCTGGTCCTCGTCGGCGCTGCGGGCCGCACACGCGAGGAAGTAGGCGGACGCTGCGATGTCGCCTTGCGCCTCCACCGTCTCGGCCGCGCGCTGGTAGGCCCGACGAGCCCCGTCCGCGTCGTCGCGCGCTTCGGCCACACGGGCCATCGTCTCGTGCGCCCAGGGCAAGTCTGGAGCTCGGTGAACGACTTCCTTCAGTTCCTTGGCCGCGGCTCGTAGCTCCCCCGCCCTCAGCAGGTGCTGTGCCAGCCGTAGGCGGGGCCCGGGAGCATCCGGATCGCAGTCGAGACGCCGCCGCAGCAAGCGACGCTGGGCGGCGGCCGTGAGCTCGCCGTCCTCACCGAACAGCTCGTCGCGGAATTCCCCGTCGTCGTCGAACATCACGCCCGCTTCGCCGACCCAGCCGAGCGCCAGGTGAGCCACGGTGGTCGCCTCGGGCAGGCGTTCGCCGCCCTCCTCCAGCCTGACCACGTCGGCGCCCTCTTCCCAGGGGTCCTCGGGCACGATCAGCAGGTCCCGCCCGTGCTCTCCGATGACCCGGTCGCCCGCGCGCAGCAGCCCTTCCGCGTCGGCCCGCTCGGTGGCCTCGGCAATCTCGGCCAGGGGCAGGATGCGAGCCGTCTCGGCCCCGATCTCCATGCCGTCGAAGCTCATCCACAGCAGCGCGGACGCGGGCGGCAGCCCGGCGGCGGCACAAGCCTCGGCCGTCGCGGCCGGGCCCACCCGATGCAGGCCGGCCGGCGCCACCATCATGCGCTCTTCGAGCTTGTCGATGGCTCGAAAATGGCGCGCCGCCTCGTCGGGCTCGACGCCCGCGGGCACCCGGTGCTGATTCTTCGCCACGGTGTCGTCCGGCTCAGGTGGAGAACATGCGAGTGGGCACCGCGATGCCCTGCTCGGCCAGGTCCCGGATGAAGCGAGGCTCTTCGCCCGTCGCCCGGAACACGGTGTCCTGCTCGGCGTTGCGCTCGGCCTTGAAGATCGGCACGTGCACGATCTGGTCGCCGGCTTTGACCCGCGGCTCGATGAGCTCGATGACCTGCATCGCCTCTTGGTTGACGCCCACGTTGAGGCGAATGAGCAGGTCGACCGAGCGCGCCAGCGAGACGGTGAGGGCCCCGATGGCCCCGGAGGCCACCGTGCTCAGACCCGCCATGCGCCACAGCGCGTGCGCCGAGTCGATGCCCCACAGCGACACGACCGCCCCGCGGGTCGCCCCCGCGAACGCATCCATGACCGCGGCCGCATCCTCGTGGCGGCAGCGCTGGGAGATCAGCATGTCGACGCCGCCGCGTAGGACCACGCCGAGGGAATCGGACAGCCCCAGGGTGTCCGAGGGGTCGGCCATGCGGCGGAACTTGAGCCAGCCGCGACGACCCGCGCCCAGGCGACCGGAGTCGGAGATCGAGACCACCCGCAGCTCGTCGGGAATCTCGCCCACCAGCGCGCCCATGAACCGGTCGAGGTTGGTGCCGCCCGAGGCGGAGACCAGGATCCTGCGACAGCCCCGAATGGCGGCCGCGATGAGCTCGGCCATGTCGGGGCTGAGCACGTTCTCCTGCACCAGCGAGGTGAGGTTGTTGGCGTCCGTGCGGTTGCGACGGAGGTTGAGCACCGGGTGCCGCACCTGCGACGGCGGCAGCAGGGCGTACATGGTGAAGCCGTCGTCGACCTTGCCTTCGACGACCTGCGAGCCCTCGACCAAGAATCCCCAGCGTCGGGCCAGGCGTTGGACGACCAGGGTCACCGCTCGGTCCCCGGAGAAGCGTCGATCGGTCAGCTCGATCTCCGCGCCGCCGCCCGTCCGGTCGCGCACGGTCCGAATGGCGGCCCCGCCCGCGACCTGGATCTCGCGGATCTGCTCGTCCTTCATCAGCTCGGTGAGCGGGCCCAGCTCGACCAGCTCCCGCACGATCGCGTCGCGCAGGGTGTCGATGGCCACGCCCTCTTCGAGCTCGCCCGCGCGCTCCATGTCGCGCAGCAGGCCGTCGACCAGCTCGCTCGCCGTCTCGCGATCGGTATCGGAGACGTCCGGCGCCTTGAGCGGATCGAGCCCGTTGACGTTGACCAGCACCGTCTGGAGCACGCGATTGGCGATGCGATCGAGATAGGTGCTCTCGACCCCGGCCGGCGCCACGCGGCGCGCCGAGGTCAGGAGATCGCTGTCGTCGTCGACCAGCCGCGACAGCGGGGTCGGCAACTCCTGGGAGGGCAGCGCCTCGCCGCTCTCGCGCTCGGGGGGCGGAACCGCCACTGCCCGGGACTGCGGGTGCCCTTCGTTGCCCGCGACCAGGATCTCGGAGCGCTGCACGGGCGCGATCGAGTCGTCGTCACCCTCGAGCATCAAGATGTAGTCGCCCACGTAGATGCGATCGGAGCGCCGCACTGCGCGGGGCTCACCAACCTTACGGCCGTTGACGTAGGTCCCGTTGGTACTGCCCAGGTCCAAGACCTCGACGCGGCCTTGGTGACGGCGGAAGCGCAGGTGGTACTTCGAGATGTTGACGCGATCGAGGACGAGATTGTTGTCGTCCTCGCGCCCGACCGCGAACTGGTCGGTATCGAAGTTGAATCGCTGCGTTCGCCCGCCTTTTTCGTGGACGACTACCTTGAGCACGGGATCGGCTTACCGCGTGCGCTTCGCGGGCTCAAGGCCTGGCGGGGCCTCGAGCGCCAAAACATGAGATTGACGCGAACAGGAACACCCGAATTTCCCGCAGCGCGGGCCCTCGGGACCTTTGCGGGACGCAAGCTTTAGAAGTCGTCGACCTCGTCGAGGGCGTCCTCGAGGCGATCCTTGTCGGCCTCGGACATCGCACTGCCCCCGGCCGCGGCGGCTTGGGGGGCAGCTTCGGGCGCAGAACGTCGTGACCAGCGACGCCCGAGCACGATGATGGTGGCCAGCGCTCCCAGCCCGACCGCGGCCGAGCCGTACAGCAGCACGGGCTGCGGGGCGTAGCCGATGATGTCGGTGCCAAAGCGCTGGACGAGCGCTTGCTCGATCTGCTCGCGGGACTGGCCCGCCTCGGCCTGGGCCAGGATGTGATCCTCGAGCTGCCGTGCCTGCGGCGAGGGGCATGACGCGATGGTCCGCCCCGGGCAGTACGGCGACATCAGGTCGGTGCTGAGCTCCTGGAGGATCTGGTCCGGGTCCGTGGAGGCGAGCAGAGTCATCGCGCTGCCAGCATAGCTCGGACCCGCCAGCGGGGCGACGGGCATCGGTCGCCCCGATCGTGCGGCGACCTCACCCGATCAGATCGGCGACTTCTTTCGCGACTTGCGCTTCTTGGTCTTGCCGCTGCGATCGGGCGGCTTCAACGCTTCTTCGCAGTGCTTGGCGTGGGCCTCGACGGATTTCGCGTCGTCGATGTCGACCTGAGGGAACTTTTTCTCGACCCCGAGGCTCCCGACATATTTTTTTACTTTGGCCTCGACGATCATCCAGTGGGCGTCGGCCTTCTCGAGCGCCGTCTTGTCGCTCGCGTTGTAGGCGGCCGGGAACTCGCGGGAGATCAGCTCGTGCGCCTCGAGGAAGTTGCCGATGAAGAGCGTCTTTTCGCCCAGCCGCGGCTCGCTGGCGAACAGTCGCTTCTGCCAGGTGTCGAGGATGGGGATGACGAACGCCTGCTTGAACTGGTGCCACTCCTCGCCCTGCGGGCTACCGGGCTCCGCCCCGAAGGCCTTTTGGCCCTCTTCCTTCATCTTGTCTTTGAAGCACTGAAGGTCTTCCCAGTACCCCATCATGCGGTCGGCGTTGGCCTTGTCCCACTTGTACAAGTGCTTTTCGCCCGCCGGATCCTTGCGGTTCCAGGCCTTGAACTCGGCATCGCTGGGATTGCCGTACTTGCTCTTGGGACGCGGCTTGGGGTTCTTGGCCTTGATCTCGTCCTCGGGGTTCTTGGCCAGGGCGTCCTCGAGAGAGGGGCCCGAGCTGTCGCAACCCAAGGCGAACGTGAGCATCAGACCAGCCGCCAGCCGTACCACGTGGCGGGGGTTGGAAGGGGTCGTGAGGGACCGAACGTGGGGCAGCATGGTGTCTCGTGACCGCAACCCGAAGGCAAACGCTACGGGGCCAACACGACCCCCATGCGGCGGCGGCTCACTTTAGCGGGGCAGGCGATACGCTGTAAAGCCACTCCTACGTACGGGATACCGCCGCCTCGGGCCCCGACCTCGGGTCGGAGCGCTTCGATCACCCGGCGGCCATACGCTTCGATCACGGTCACAGTTGAGCGCTGAGGTCGCGACATGCGAGCCTCGACCCTGACGGCGCCGCACGGCCGTTTTCAAGGAGCGAGGCTCGATGTCAGGGACCGCACGCGCAGCACAGGGCAAGAAGAAGACCTCGGCCAAGAAGAAGGCGACCGCCAAGAAGAAGTCGACCGCCAAGAAGAAGGCGACCGCCAAGAAGAAGGCGACCGCCAAGAAGAAGGCGACCGCCAAGAAGAAGGCGACCGCCAAGAAGAAGTCGACCGCCAAGAAGAAGTCGACCGCCAAGAAGAAGACGTCTGCCAAGAA
>JBCCHT010000030.1:0-156150 GCA_039028615.1 Myxococcota bacterium
ACATACCGCAGCCGCTCAGGTCGAGCGCGGTGCAGTCGAGCGAGCAGCTCGGCGTGCCATTGTCGAAGCCTTCGCTCTCGCAGGTGACCCCGCCGAAGTCCTCGCCGTCGCAGACGTCCTTGCCGTCGAGGATGCCATTTCCGCAGCTGATCGAAGAGCAGCCCGCCGTGTCGTAGCCGGAGCAATCGAGAGCACAGCCGAGCTGGCCGCCGTCGAAGCCTTGGCTGACGCAGTCTTCACCCGCGACGTCGGTGCCGTCGCAAACCTCGGCGCCCTCGATCACGTCGTTGCCGCACTCTTCGCCCGGCCCGTCGTCGGAGGAGGAATCCAGGCCGTCCTCGCCCGTGGTGTCTTCACCCGTGGTGGTCTCGGGCTCGTCCGTGGTGGCCGGCTCGTCCGTGGTGGCCGAGGGCACCGTGCCGGTGTCGCCCGTCGTACCCGCCTCACCCGTGGTCGTTTCTTCCCCCGACGGATCGGTGACCGTAGTGTCGTCCCCACAACCGAGCACCAGGAGGCTCGCACCCATCAAGGAAATCAAAGTCTTTTGCATGGCGGATCGACTCTACCCGGTGACAACCGCATCAAACCAACTCTTCACCCGCCTTCATTCGCCTTCATTTTCGTGATCGGCCGCCAGTTGGCCACTGGATGCGGTTTGCGGGACTCTGGGCCGACGGCGTGACTCGGTTCACGAAGCGGCTCGATCGGCCTTCGCTTCCCTTGCTAGGCTGCCCGTCGATGCGCTCGACCCTCCTCCTTCCGCTGCTGCTCGGCGCCACGATCGCCAGCGGGTGCGCCGATACGGACGGCGCGGTGGAACTCGCGTGGGTCTTCGTCGATCGCAGTGGTGACCCCATCTTCCCCGGTGGCGTGTTCTCGCTGGACGATGAGCGCTCCTCCTGCAATCTCCCCGGATCCATCGGCGATGAGAACCTCACCTACGACGTGAGGGCGGAGCTGGAGATCTGCGATCCAAATTGCGCAGCCGGATGTGATGACGACTCCTGCATCGTGCTACCTCGGCGCGCCTTCGCTTGTAATACCGCCTACGGAAACGAGCCGGCCGTGCCCGCGAGCGACGACCGCTACCGCTTCACCGTCCGCGCCGTCATCAGCGCCCCCAGCATGGACATCGAATGCCGTGACCCCGCGCCCACCTGCGTCGCCACCCCGGCCCCGCGCGAGCGCCAGGTCGACGCCGGCCTGGTCACCGACCTCCAGGTCTACCAAATCGCCCTCGATGTCGACCGGGACGGCGACAACCGACTCGACCTGGAGGCATGTGGCTGTGCGTAGACGCCTTCTCACTTCCCTCGCGCTCCTGACCGCGGCGACCACGGTCGGCTGTGTCTACCCCGCGACCGAGCCCACCGGGGTCGAGCTCTCCTGGCGCTTCATGGAGAGCAACACCGTCGATGGCGAAGAGGCCACCGCGGTGCGCACCTGCGTCGGTGCCTTCGTGGAGCAAGTCGCCATCCAGATCGAAGACGCCGACGACCCCACCCGCGACGGGATCTTCCGCTTCGAATGCATGACCGGGTTCCAGACCGCGGTGGATGCTCAGGTCGAGGCCTCCGACGCCTTCGTGCGCCTCGACCCCGGCCCCTACATCCTGCGGATCAACGCGGTCGACGATGCCGACGAGGCCAACATCGAAGAGCTCGTCGCGGTGCGCGAGATCGACGTCGACGACCGCGGGGTCACCCTCATGACCACTGCGCTCCAGCGCGCCACCGTCGAGCTCGACCTCAGCCTCAACGGCACCGAGAGCTGCGACGCCCTGGCCCTGCAGCTGCGCTATGCCTCCCCCCAGACCGATCTCGCCGACTACCCGGAGGTCACCGACGATGACCCGCCGCTGTACCGCAGCGCCCTGGTCAGCGACCGCGGCCTGGGCCTAGGAGGGGCGCAAACCGCCTGCGGCGCCGAAGTGGCGGGGGCCCACCTGTTCTCCGAGATCGACCGCGGAGAGTATCTCCTCACCGTAGACGTTGACGGAAGGGCCTGTAGCGTCACTCTGGACCTGCGGGGACCGGACGGCGTGGTCAGTGTCATCGACCTTGCCAACCTCCCGTGCCCTGGCTAAAACCCGCCAAACGGCGACTTTGGTGCACAAACGCAGCTACATCGCGGCCCTCATCCTCACGAGCGGCCTGACCGCGTGCCAGGAGCCCCCCAGCTACCGCCTCCGCTGGGCGCTCGCCGATCGCGGCACGCCCACCGTGGAGGCCTGCGCCGAGTCGGGGCTCTTCGAAGTCCGCGCCCGCGCCTACCTCGATGGCGAGCGCTTCGTCGGCGAGCTGACGCTCCCCTGCGCCTCCTCCGAGCTGACCGATCCCCAGGGATACGTCGACGGCTCGGCTCTCCCCGCGGGCGACTACCTGCTCCAGCTCCGCGGCATCGATCGTGCGGGAGACCCCTGGCGCACCGAGGTCCCCGCCGACCCCGGTGAAGAGGATGCGCCCGACCTCGAGGGCTGTCTCGACGATGCCTCCGCCTGCCAGGCCACCGAGTTGGTCTGCGACTGCGTGTCGCTCCAGGTTCGCGAAGACGCCACCGTCGATCTACCCGAGCTGCTGCTCGACACCCCGCCCGAGTGCGACGACG
This sequence comes from Myxococcota bacterium, assembly GCA_039028615.1. Lineage (GTDB taxonomy): Bacteria > Myxococcota_A > Polyangia > Nannocystales > Nannocystaceae > Paraliomyxa. Next base: position 2,608 of record JBCCHT010000030.1, read on the forward strand.
GCATCGACAACGACCAAGACGGCGTCGTCGATGGCCAGGACCCGTCGTGCGAGATCGACGGCGGCATCAGGGGCGAGGGCCTCCCCGTCGGCCTCACCGAGCTGTCGCTGTCGCTGACCCTGCTGGGCGAGAACCCCAACGCCACCTGCAGCTCCGTGCCCTTGCGTCGGCTCCAGGTTCAGCTCGAGGGCGAGACCGAGTCGCCCGTCGTCCTCGACGAAGACTGCCAGATCGATCGGCCCTACCTGCTGTCGCTGCGGGTGCCCGCCGACACGTACACCTTCTCCGTCACCGGTCTCGACCGCGAGTGTGACGAAGAGCTGTGCCTGACCATCGACGACAACCACGCGCAGGGTCTCAACAGCGACCACTGCCTCGACGACTTCCCGCAGTGCTTCCCCGCCTACTGCGGCGAGCAGCTCGCCAGCTGTGAGACCGACGACCTGACGCGGCCCGAGTGCGCCGCTCAGTTCCCCGATCTGCCCGAGTGCTTCGCGCCCACCGATCAGGTGCTCACGAAGACCAAGACCTTCACCGCCCAGATCAACGCCACTGGCGGCTCCATCCTCGAGAGCATCGACTTTTCCGCCGAAGACTTCGTCACCCCCATCGAGGGTCGCGTCGCCTTCAACCCCACCTACGTCAGCGCCCTCGGCCTCGACCTCGCCGGGGCCCAGATCGCCCCGCGCGCCAGCTGCCAGTCCACCACCGCCCCAGGCACCCTGGACATCGGCGGCCTGCAGATCGAGATGCTCAACGCCCACGGCGGAGCGGTCGACACCCCCGTCATCCTCGACGGCACCCCCATGGACGGCCGCGAGCGCACCTGCGCCGCCACCTTCACCAGCGAGCCCACCACCTGGGGAGGCTACGCGCTGGCCATCGACGCCGTCTCGGCCGAGGGCGACATCTGCTTCAGCAACCGCGCCGAGCCCGAGCCCATGCGCCCCGACGACCCGCTCGGCGTGTTCCTGGCCCGCGCCTACGAGACCGTCGAAGACGACGACGGCAGCCTCGTGATGCGCGTGCCCGACTCGTGCCGCGAGTGCGAAGCCGACGACGACTGCGACCCCGACGAGCCGAACTGGGCCTGCCTCGAAGGCGTGTGCCAGCGCCCCTGCGAGCTCGACCGCGACTGCGAGAGCTCGGTCCTCGGCGACCTGGGCTTCACCTGCAACGAGATCGACGGCCGCACGCTCAGCTACTGCATCCCGCAGGTCGACTGAGCCCGTCGCAGGCTTGTTCCTCGCTCCGGCCGGAGGCCCGCTCCGCGCGAGATGACGGTTTGCGCGTCAGCGACTACTTCAGACGTTCGCGCCAGTAACCCGGGGCTCGACTGTGGTGCGCAAACGCGACGAGGGTGAGTACACCATCCAACTCCCCGACGATCATCGAGTACCTGAATCTCTTCAGCTTGAACGCCCGAAACTCGTAGCGCTCGGGCACGTCCCTCGACAATGGCGCCCCCCGAGGGAATCGCTGAATCTGCCGGAGTTTCGCTTCGTACTCGTCGAGCAGGACGAAACCATACCCCTCGCGCTCTCTCTCCAGGTACGCGACCGCTGCCTCGAGTTCCTGCGCCACCTCGTCGAGAACTCGAACGAGACTCATCGAGCGAGCTTCGAGCGCAACGCTCGCAGGTGCTCTTCGGCATCGTGGAACACCGCGTCACCAGCCTCGATCTTCTGGAGGCGCCGAGCGATCTCTTCTCGCCATTGCGGGCCCAAAGAGTCCGTCTCCAGGCTGTTGCTCAGCGCTTCGACGATCTCTTCCCGCTCATCTGCAGGCAGAGCGAGCGCTGCTTGCAGTACCTCCTGAGCCGCGGACGTCATGCCCGGTCATCCTACGATGAGCAGAAGGGGCCCGCCACTGGGCTTTTTCTCCCAGGGGTGAGGCTCAGTTGGGGATTGCGGTGACGCCGGAAGAGTCGTCGGCCATGCGGTGGACCTCCATCGTCTCGAGGTCGACGAGGAACGACGGGCGGGGGCCCTGGAACTCGGCGGCGGACTCGTCGTAGACGACGACCGAGTCGTCCGAGGAGAAGCGGGGGCCGAAGGAGACCTCGGCGCCCTCGGTGGGCGGGGCGCTGATGAGGGTCGGCGTGCCGGGCGTGTCGCCGGAGATGTCGACCAGGTACAGCTCTCGCAGGTCGCCATCGATGGTGTAGGCCATCATGGTGCCGTCGTGCGACACGGCGATGTCGCCCTGGCTCCATCCTTCTTCACCGCTGATCTGCTGCGGCGTGCCCGGGCCCGCTTCGGTGAGCGGCGTCCGGTAGATCCTCGGGAACATCTCCCCCTCGGCGCCGACGTAGTACAGCCAGGTCGACGTGGCATCGAACTGCGACCAGATGATGTCGGCTCCCGCGGTGAGGCCCTGGTTGACCCGCATGGGCTCCCCCAGCTCACCGCCCGAGGTGTCGGCGACGTAAAGCTCGTGCGTCTCGGGTTGCTCGTGCGCCGCCTGGTAGACGATCCAGCGGGAGTCGGGCGACCAGCCGTAGTCCACGATCAACGACTGCGCGGCCCCCGGGGTACTGACGAGCACGGGAAGCTCGGGCACGCCCGACGACAGGTCGACGTGCATGATGTCGCCCTCGAGGCCATCGCCGACCCAATACACCAACCCGGAGCCATCGGGCGCGACCTGGGGCCGACGGATCTCGAGGCCCGAGAGCGGATCGTCGACGCGAATGGGCTCCCCCGGCATCGCCCCCGCGAGGTCGACCCACCAGATGGAGTCTTCGGTAGCCCCGGGCGTGCCGTCGTCGACCGTGTAGATCAGCCCGCCCTGCACGAATGCACGCGGGATGGCGGTCTCGATGGGATCGACCAGGTCGCTGACGAGCATTGGAGCGCCCGCACCGTCGAGCGACAGGGCGTACGCGTTGGTCGGGCCGTCGTCCGTGCTCGAGCGATAGCCGAGCCACGCGCCGCCGGGATCGATCACGATCTGAGTACCTATCTGTTCGCTCGGCCCCTCGACGACCAGTGCCTCGGCCTCGCCCACGACGCCATCGGCGTACGGAATGGAGGTGATGCTGGCCGGGCCGCCGTCGCTGTCGACCACGACCCCGGTAAAGGCTCCCAGCGACGCCTGCCAGGTGGTCGTGCCCAACAACGAGGTCTCGGAGATCGGGTCGCCCTCGATCCGCTGCGGCTCGCCCGGGGGTCGCGTGGTCAGATCGACGAGGTAGCAATCGCGCCCCGGCTGATCGTCATCGAAGGCACAGTACAAGAGCCCGTCGACAGCATCGGTATAGGCGCCCGGCATGCTCCCTCCACCCTCCGGGATGTTGGTCGTGACCAGCACCGGGTCGAGCACCTCGCCATCGGCGTACTCGTACATCGACAGCTGAATGAATTCGCCGCCGTCGATGGGCTCGCGCAGGATGAAGCGAGCACCCTCGGGCACGGGCTCGGGCTCACCCGTGCTGGTGGAGCTGTCGTCGTCGGTCTCGGCGGTCGCGCTCGAAGTCGAGCCCGAGCTCCCCGCGGTCTCGTCGACACCATCGCCGGGGCCCGTCGATGATCCACCGATGTCGGTATCGCCGGTCGAAGCGTCTGCAGACGGAACGGGATCGTCGTCGGGGCAGCCAGAGAGAGAAACCAAGGCAAGCAAGGCGAGGGGAGTCGTGCCCTTCATCGAAGCCGTTAGTGCCGCCGGCTCGAGAAATGATCACCGCCCGCGACGCTTTTTTTGCCGCAGCCCGTCAGCGCACATCCGCGGTCAACGTCTGCGCTTCGCCGTCCCGCTGATACTCGACCACGTAGCGCCGGGCCGCCCGAGCGTTCATGTACAGCAACATCGTGTCGCGACTCGAGCCGACCGGAATGCCGTTGACGTGGGTGACGACGTCGCCGACCTGGAAGCCGAGCAGCTCCGCCACGGAGCCCGATTCCATGCCGTCGATGCGCACCCCGAGCGCGGGGGTCTTCACGATGCGGAACCGAAGCTGGCGCGCCACTGCGCCGCCGTTGCTGCGAGCACGGCGGGCGAAGTCGGTGGTCACCGTGCAGCGCTGGCCGGGCTCTTCGCAGGCGATGGCGTCCTTGGCCCCCTCGAGCGACTCGGCCGACGTGCGGTGCGCCTGCTGCTCGGCACGATGGGCCTCCTCGACCGCCTCGGCCGCGACCTCGCCCAGCTTCTCGATCCCCACGCGAGCCTCGTCGACCCCCTTGGCCACCACGTCCTGGGTCACCTCGGCCGCCTGGCGGGCTTCGTCGGACTCGAGCGCGCTGCACCCCAGCGTCGTACTCAACAGCGAGATTCCCAGGCCCAGGCCGCGCGCGTTCACCATGGCCAGCATAAACATCGAGGGCCGCCGTGCCATGCCATCGTCATTTGAACGACCGGTGGCCGGTCTCACCGTCCGATCTGAAACAGCGTTCAACAACCGAATTTCGTGCGTTCACCGGCCAAATTCGGCGGTATTCGAAGACCGTGGAGCACATGTAAGGCCCTATACTCCGAGGTGTGATGTGGAGACTCGTGGGGGGAACGATCGCGGCGGCGAGCCTGGTGCTCGCGACCGGGTGTGGGGACGAAGGCACGGCGGAGGCATGGGATCCGCAGACCGAGAGCGCGGGGATGGGCGAGTCGGATTCGCCCGCGTCGGACACGGGCACCGAGCCCAGCGAGCCCGGGCAGACCGATGCGCCCGCCGACGAGAGCGGCGAGCCCACGGACACCGACGCTCCTCCCTCGCAGCCGTCGGTCGACGTCGGCCATGCCCGCGAGTTCCGGGGCGTGTGGATCGCCACCGTCAGCAACATCAACTACCCGAGCCAGACCGGGCTGTCGGCGGACGCCCAGCGGGCGGAGCTCGAAGCCCTGGTCGACGTGGCGGCAGCACACAACCTCAACGCGATCGTGTTTCAGGTTCGCCCCGAGTGTGACGCGTTCTATCCCTCGGAGCTCGAGCCCTGGAGTCGCTACTTGATGGGCTCGCAGGGAGCCGACCCCGGCTTCGATCCGCTGGCTCACCTCATCGAGATCTCCCACCCGCGCGGCATCGAGGTCCACGCGTGGTTCAACCCCTACCGCGCCAAGGCCAGCCTGAGCTCGACCCTCGTGCCGCCGCACATCGGCCTGAGCCAGTCGCAGTACGCCCACGAGTACGGCAACTTCCTGTGGATGGATCCGGGCGCGGAGGTCGTGCAGGAGCACACCATCGACGTGATCCTCGACGTGGTCGATCGCTACGACATCGACGGTGTGCACTTCGACGACTACTTCTACCCGTACCCCAACGGCGAGCCCTTCCCCGACGCGGTGACCTACCAGGCCTACCTCGACGGCGGCGGCTCGATGCTGCTCGACGACTGGCGCCGCAGCAACGTCGACTCGATGGTCGAGGTGCTCTACGAATCGATCGTCGGCACCCGCGATCACGTGCGCTTCGGGATCTCGCCGTTCGGCATCTACCGCCCCGGGATGCCTCCGGGGATCGTGGGGCTCGACCAGTACGCGGAGATCTTCGCCGACCCTCTGCTGTGGATGGACGAGGGCTGGGTCGACTATCTCGCGCCGCAGCTGTACTGGCCGTCGACGCAGACCCAGCAGGCCTACGAGCCCCTGCTCGAGTGGTGGTCGAGCATGACCTCGGAGGGCCGCTACATCTTCGCCGGCAACTTCCTGTCGCAGATAGGCTCGAGCGCAGCGTGGTCGGTCGAAGAAGTCCTCACCCAGGTCGAGCTGTCGCGCGTGTATGCCGACCTCGGCTCGATGGGCAACATCTACTTCCACATCGAGCCCTTCGTCAGCGACACCCTGGGGGTCGGCACCGCGCTGGCCGAGGAGTTCTACGATGCGCCCGTGCTCACGCCGCCCCTGGCCGCAGCCGCGGACACCGAAATCGTGGCGCCGTGGATCGACGAGGTGGATGGAACCATTACTCCGACGCCACAGGGCGAGGAGGACCTGCGCGCGTGGGTCATCTACCGCGACGACGGCGACGGTTTCGAGCTGGATGAAATCATCCCCGCGCAGACCGAGAGCTTCACGCTGCCCAGCGGAACCTGGGCCATCAGCGCGGCCGCGCGCAACGGCGTGGAGAGCCGCGGCGTGCTCGTCGAGATCCCCTGAGGAGAGTGAGCTACTCTCCGTCCGTCCCATGTCCGCGATCCCCGGAATTCCTCCCGAGTCCCGCGCCTCGTTCAAGACGCACCACGACGCGCCGCTGGTCACCGCCGATGCCCTGCGCGCGGAGCTGGGCGCCTACGCCCGCGACCTCACCAAGCGGACCGACGACAACGAGCTGGTCGACGCCGGTCTCGGGCGAGCGCTGACCCGGGCCTGCACCGGGCTCATCGACCGCACCGAGAGCGCCGACGAGTCCACGCGACGGCTGGTGCAGGGCGCCGTGCGCTACTTCATCGATGAAGACGACGCCGAGCCCGACCGCGACAGCCTATGGGGGCTCGACGACGACGTCGCGGTCTGCAACGCGGTGGCTCGCCACCTCGGGCACGAAGACCTGATCGTCAACCTCGGCTGAGCCGCGTCACTTCGGCTGCGGCTCCTCGTACACGCTGGTCCAGGCGAGCTTCTCTTCGAGGAACTCCTCGAGCTCGTCGTCGTCGAGCCACATGAGCAGCGCGCCCAGCCGCCGGTCGCCCTTCGCCAAGGCGACCACGCTCATGGCCGAGCGGATGAGGAGCGGATCGCGAGCGTCTTCGAGGTCCTGCAGGGCGAGCGTGCCCGCGTCGGCCAGCGCCCGCTCGTAGTCGGCCCGGACCCAGCCAGGCAACGCCGGGTTCCCGGGGCGATGACGCTCGACCTCGATGGTGGCGACGAGCAGGTGCAGGTTCCAGTCGCGAGGACCCGGTCGACACGCCTCCACCAGCAGGGGAATCGCGGCATACGACGCGTCCCCCACGTCCCCCTGGTGGTGCAGCTCGTTCCACAGCTCGTTCCAGGCGTCGGCGTGCAGCGGCGCGTCGCGTAGCCGCTGCACCGCGTCGCGTGGATCGTAGGGCGTACGATAGCCCCCTTCGAGTTTCTTCCAGTCCGGTGCCAAGGTCGTCCTCGGCGCGGACGATAGCGTATTTCGGGCTCAGGCCACCGCCTGGGCCGAGGGCAGCAGCTGCACTCGGGTGGACATGGCATGCAGCGCGATCATGTGGATCATCTCGTCGGGCGCGGAGCAACAGTCGGGGAGGACCTTCACCGCGTACTTGTCGGCGGCCTTCGAGATCGCGGTATGGGTCACGCAGTTCTGCGTCATCATCCCGCAGACCAACAGCTCGTCGACACCCAGCTCCACCAGCGTCCCTTCCAGCTTGGTCTGCTCGAACGAGTCGGCGAAGGCCTTGACCACCACCGGGCCATCGGGCGCCGCGGCGCGGACTCGAGGGTGAATTTCGGCCCCCGCCGTGCCCTCGTTGAAGAACGGCGCGGGGCCCTGGCTGGGATCGGCGATGTGCTGGATGTGCACCACGGGGATGCCCTGGGCCTTTGCCCGCTCGATGGTGCCGACGATGTTGTCGAGCACTTCGTTCGCCTTCCACTGGGGGTAGCCCCCGCCCTCGAAGTAGTCGTTTTGGATGTCGATGACCAGGAGTGCTTTGCTCATGGCCCTACGCTAGGATGTCACCTGTAGCCGGGGTAGCGCTGAAAGTGACAACTTCGAGGCCGAGAGTGACAAAGAGAAGCAAGCCCGCCTCGGTGGCGGTCGTGGCCTATCGCGGCGCCCAGCAGGCAGCCGTGCTCGGCCTCACCGATCTGCTGCAGGCCGCCAGCCGGATCCACACCGAGCGGCACGGTGGCGCGGGCCTGGACGTCGAGTCCGTCGGCGGCTCCTCGTTGCCCGTCCCCGGTCGGCCTCATGCCGCGCTGATCCTCCCGCCGAGTCTCGGCGAAGGCCCCCCGCCCCACGTGCCCAAGCGGCTCGGCGCATGGCTGGCCGATCGCCACGACGAAGGCACCGTCCTGTGCTCGGTGTGCGTCGGTGCGTTCTTGTTGGCCGACGCGGGCCTGCTCGAGGGTCGCCCCGCCACCACCCACTGGGCCTATCGCGACGAGCTGAAGCAGCGCTACCCGAAGCTCGAGGTCGACACCGACCGGCTGCTCATCGACGACGGCGACATCATCACCGCGGGAGGCTTGATGGCGTGGATCGATCTAGGCCTGCACCTGGTGGCGCGATTGCTCGCCCCGTCGACCATGCTCGCCACCGCCCGCATGTTCCTGGTCGATCCGGGCGGCCGCGAGCAACGCTTCTACGCCACGTTCTCCCCCGAGTTCGCGCACGGTGACGCCGACATCCTCCGGGTGCAGCGCTGGCTACAGCGGGTGGCCGGCGACAACGTCTCGGTCGAAGACATGGCCGCCAAGGCTCGACTCGGTCGGCGCACCTTTCTTCGTCGGTTCCAGCGCGCCACCGGGCTGAAGACGGGGGACTACCTGCAGCACCTTCGCGTGGGCAATGCCCGCGAGTTGCTCGAGCGAGGCGACCACACCCAAGAAGAGGTGGCGTGGGCGGTCGGATACGCCGACCCGGGAGCGTTTCGGCGTGTGTTCGTCAAGCTGATGGGGCTGTCGCCGGCCGAGTATCGCCGCCGGTTCCAGGCCGTCGCTTGAGCCCGGCTCAGCTTCGCTGGCGGGCGGCGTAGCGCTCGGCGTGCTTCTTCTTGGCCGCCTTGCCCTTGCGCTCCATCACGGGCACCAGCGCCCGCCGCAGCCCGGGGAGCAGGTACCCGAGCGTCGCCAGGTATCCCCCCATCTTCGGGCGCATGCGCTCCACTCGACCGTCGACGGCACACTCGATCACCAGCTCGGCGATCTCGTCCGCGCTGCTCATGGGCTGCGAGAACACCAGGTCGGGCACGTCATCGAGCGACTCGCCGAAGAAGCCGGTATCGACGGGGCCGGGCGAGACCACCGAGACCCGCACGCCCGTGCCGCGCTGCTCTTCGGCCAGCGCATGGGAAAACGCCCGCAGCCCGAACTTGGTGGCGGAGTAGGTCGCCTCGTCGGGCAACGGGATGCGGCCGGCCAGCGACGCCACGTTGACCACCGCACCGCCGCGCTCGCGCAAGTGGGGCAGCACCAGGCGGGTGAGCAGGATCGGCGCGCTGAGGTTGACCTGCACGATCTGAGCGAGCTGCTCGGGAGTCACCGTCTCCAGCGTGCCGCGGTAGTTGACGCCCGCATTGTTGACCAGCACGTCGATGCCTCCGCCGAAGGCCACCGCCCGCTCGACCAGGTGCTCGAGCGCCTCGGCCTTCCCGACGTCGGTCGGCACGATCTCCACCTCGTGACCCGCCCCGCGCAGCTCCTTCGCGATCGCTTCGAGGGCCGGGACGCCGCGCGCCGCCAGCACGAGCCTGGCGCCCTCGGCCGCGAAACGCCACGCCGCCGCCGCACCGATTCCGGCGGACGCCCCCGTGATCACCACCGTCTGACCTTCGAAACGCCGCGTGCTCATCCTGCGGCTGATAGCAGCATTGGGCCCGCGCCGTCGAGGCGGCGCCCGCAGCTCACCACAGCGGCAGGCCGCAGTCGGTCGGATAGCGGCACAGGTTGAACGCGGGATCCCAGCACGCGTACTCCCCGGTCGGCTCGTGGTAGCGGCTCTCGCAGCAGCTGGCGCAGGCCTCCTCGTAAGAGTGGAAGGTCGCGGACACGAAGCACGCCTCCACGCCCTGCGGGCAGCCATCGGGGTGCTCCGCCTCGTTGCAGGGCTCGCCCGGGCACCAGATACGACACGCGCCCGAGTCCTCGCACCCGGCGTTGTCGAGGCAGCTCCACGACCCCGGGCCTCCGGGTCCGTACGGCGACGGTGGGTCGAGGCAATCGCCGACCATCGGGCAATGGTTGCAGGTGCCGCCGTTCGGCCCCGCATCGCCGCACACCTGCCCTGCGCCGCAGTCCGCCGCGGGCGGCGGAGGGTCCCCCGGTAGCGGCGGCGGCAGGCCGGTGTCCACGACCTCGCGCTGGCAGCTCGCGATCGTGACCGGCACTTCGCCGTGCGAAAACGAGAAGGTCCAGATGCCCGGCGCCAGATCGGTGGTGGGCCACACCCAGGTCCACGGCTCGCTCCCCACGATCTCCATCGACCCGAAGCTCGCCTGGCCGGGCCCCGACGCGGTGAGCTCGACCCAGGTCAGCGGCTCGCCGAAGGTGAAGCCGATCTCCGCGATCGAGCCCGAGCCGAGGACCTCGGGATTGAAGCTGAAGCCATCGTCGCAGGGCAGCACGGGCGGAGGCTCGCCGGAGTCGCTGCCCGGCAGGCCGTCGTCCGAGCCCTCGTCGGTCCCCTCGTCCGCGTAGGGCGGCACCCCGCCGTCGTCGTCGCTTCCCCCCTCGGACCCCGCCGACGTTCCGAACGACCCGATTCCCGGCCCCGACGCGAACGGCCCGCCCGACGAGCCCTCGCCGCAGCCCGAGCCCATCGCGATGCCCACGACGGCCGCGAGCGCGCACAACGTGTCTGCATGACCCCGCACGTGACCGTAGTTGCCGGCCACGCCCGATGGTTCGAACAAAATGCTCGAGCCCCGCGCGAACCGCGAGCGGTCATCCGACCACGAGCTTCTTGGGCGACCGCACGGGGCTCCACGTCGAGTAGCGGGGATAGTCGCGGGCGTAGTCGAAGCCGTTGCGGAACTGGCCTCCCGTGTTGCGGATGATCTGGATCACCGCGTCCAGCCCCCCGCGCAGGGCTGGCTCCGTCCAGCCCCCCTCGACCGAGAACGCCTCGCCCGCGAAGTAGATGCCCGACCTGCGGCTGGTCTCCTGGTTGTAGCGAAGCAGCGCGTAGTTGTCGTTCCACGAGCGCTCCCGGTAGAGCTTGGCGCAGCCGCGGTAGGTCGGCATCCGCTCCCAGTGAATCACCGCCGTGCTCGAAGGGTCGACGTAGGGCGAGATCGGCACGCCGATGTTGGTGCTCCGCACGAGCATCGCATCGAGGTACTCGAACAGCTCTCTCGCGAGCGCGTCGTCGTCATCGTCGGCGAGGAACTTGCTCGCGCCGTCTTCCCAGGTGTAGCTGACCATCAGCACCCCGGGCTCGCCGTCCAGCGCATAGCCGTAGACCCCTTGCAGCTGATTGTCGGTGGAGATGATCTGCGGGATCGGCTTGCCTGGCCCCCAGTAGCGCTCCTTCAGCGGGTAGAACACCTTGCAGCTGCGAATCCAGTGCGAGACCCGGAAGCTGTTGCGAACCGCGAAGGGCCACTGCTCCGCGTCGAAGCCCGCGAAATCGACCCCCATGCTGCGCTCGGTGGCCCAGGTGGTCGGGGTCAGCACGACGGCATCGTAGTCGCGCTGCAGACCCGCCGAGCCGATCGCGATCCGGCCGTCGGCGTTGCGCCGAATCGAGGTGACCGGATTACGAGTGTAGAGATTGACGTCGTAGTGCGGGGAGTTCAGCGCGTCGAAGAGCGAGATGTCGACGACGTTGTCGCTGACCACGGGCTGGAAGAACAGGCAATCGGTGTAGGTCTCGATGCCGACGTAGTCGGGACCCGCGAACGAGTTGCCGAGATCGTCGAGCCCCGGTACCCCGCAGCGCGGCCCCCCACGAAAGCTCCCGTCCTCGTCGAAGAGCCCCTCGATCAGCTGCAGATCGGTGCCGTAGCCGAACAGCAGCGTGCGCATCACGTACAGGCAGGAGATGTCATAGAAGGCCCCCCACGCCCCATCGCCCGCGCCGATCGTATAGAACAGGTTCGACTCCGCCTCGGTCATGCCCAGGCCGCCGAAGTAGCCGGGCCGCCGCGCGTCGTAGGCCTCGATGGCGTCCTCGAACACGAGGTCGCGGAAGTTCATCTCCCAATACCAAGAGACGATGGAGTGCCAGCGCTCCTCCCAGTCGTCGCGGCCGTACCACTGCGCCACCTCGCGGGCGAACATCTCCGCGAAGTGCATCCACTTGTAGAACACCGCGGCCAGCTCCGGGGTCGGGGGCGCCTGTTGGTCGCGCGGCCAGATCAACAGCTGGGGCGGCTTCGACAGGTCGGGCGCAGGTCCGTGGCCATCGTTGATGTAGATCCCCGTGTCGTACGCGGCGGGTGACCCGGGGTTCGGAAAGTCGGAATGGGCGATCCGAAAACGATCGGTGTAGTAGCCCAGTACCGAGTTGAGTCCACCCGGCTCCGTGAACAAGGGCATGCGCATCGCCCCCATCTCGAAGCAGGTATGCTGCCCCGGCGCAGGGATCGAGTACGTTCGGCCCCCGATGCGCTCGCTGGCCTCGTAGATGTCGAGGTTGGTGTAGCCGCTGCGGAACAGCTCGCGCGCGGCCGTGAGCCCCCCGATGCCGGCTCCGATCACCGCGATGCGCAGCGACGGGTTCGTGTTCTTGCCGATCGACGACCGCGCCGCGTCCTGCAGCAGCTTGGCGTAGTTGAAGTTGAAATCGGCCGTGTTCGGCCACTGAAAGCGCCATGGGTCGGCCTTCGTGCCCCGCCGCCGAAGGATCGCCCTACGGTCCAAGAACACGTCCATGCCTTTGTTGAGTGCCATCGCTCGGTCCTTTCGTCCGAACGAGGTAGTGGCCGAGGCCCGACACGGGATTGCGAGCTACACAAAAAAACCGAGCGCGCCTGTCGAACAGGCGCGCTCGGCCAACGCGACCCGCGGCTCGGCTACTGCGTCAGGCGACCGCTGCGATAGTCGGAGAACGCCCGCTCCAGCTCCGCTCGGGTGTTCATGACGAAGGGCCCGTAGCGCGCCACCGGCTCGTCGATGGGCTTGCCCGCCACCACCAGCACGCGCGTGCCCTCGTCGCCCGCCTCGACCCGAAGCCCGTCGCCCTCGCGACCCAGCACGGCCAGATTCCCGCGCGGCACCTCGTCGTCGTCCCCCAAGCGCGCCGTGCCCCCGAAGACATAGGCAAAGCCGTTGTGCCCGACGGGGATCGGCACATCGAGCGAGCCGCCCGCGGGCAGCTCCACGTCGAACATCACGGGCTGCGTCGCGACGCCGCCCACCGGGCCCACCTGGTCGCCGAACTGGCCTGCGACCACTCGCACCATGCCGCCCTCGGGCAGGGCCTGCTGGGGAATCTCGGACGGGTCGATGTCTTGGTAGCGCGGGTCGCCCATCTTGTCCTTGGCCGGCAGGTTGACCCACAGCTGAAAGCCCCACATCAGCCCGTCTTCTTGCTTGGGCATCTCGGAGTGGATGATCCCTCGCGCCGCCGTCATCCACTGCACGCTGCCCGCCCGCAGGTTGCCCGTGTTGCCGACGCTGTCCTTGTGCTGCATCGACCCCGCCAGCATGTAGGTGACCGTCTCGAAGCCGCGGTGCGGGTGAGCGGGAAAGCCCGCGATGTAGTCGTTGGGATCGTCGGAGCGAAACTCGTCGAGCATGAGGAAGGGATCGACCTGCGGGACTTGCGGCGTTCCCAGGCTCCGCATCAACCGCACGCCGGCCCCATCGGAGGTGTTCTGGGCCTTGGCGACTTTTTCGATGGAACGGGTCTGGAACTCGATGCTCATGGCGTTTTCCTCTGCTCGACGACCAGCCTAAGCAATATCGCGGCCCGGCCAAGGCACACAGTGCGCAACAATCCGTGGCCGAATCTGGAACGATCGACGATTGTCCGCTCCGAGCCGGAATCGGACGCCGCAGCGCCCGGTTGCACTTTTCGCCGAGGGCGTCATGGAGGCGCCCGGCACCCAAAAAGGAGACCGTAGTTTCATGTGCACTGCAGGAGCAGGAGCCGTCCTCGACGCCATTTCGAGGATCCGCCGAGCCGAGCGTCAAATGGCCAGCCGCCGCGTCCAGCGGAGGCTCGTCCGCCCCAAGAGCCGCGAATGTGACACCCCCGATCGCTTCGACTTTCCCTGCTACTACCTGTGCTCGGAGTGCGGCTGGCTCGACCACGGCACCGCGCACCATCCCCATCGCCACGACGGCAGCGACACCACGCCGGGCGCCTGCCCTTCGTGCAACACCACCGCGTGGATCGATCTCGGCAACCGCAGCCTCTCCCAGAACTACCGCGACGCCGAGGCCTCCGAAGATCGCTTCGCGGCCGGGCACTGGCGCCGCGCCAAGCTCATCCTCGGCGCGGGGTTGGGCGTCCTCGCGACGCTGGGAATCGCCACGGCCGTGCCGCTCATCGGTGAGTCGGGCTTGCTGCTCACCATCGTCGGCGGCCTGTCCTGGATGCTGGGAACCGCGGGCATCGGCGCGCTCATGGGACGTCGGGCTCGCGCCCATCGGCCTCCCCGCCGCTGGCGGCGGCCCCTGCCGGGCAAGAGCGTGACGGCCGAGTCCTCCGGCTCCAGCTTCACCCACGGTGTGCTCGAAGCCGAGGCCGACCTGCGTGCCCCCCTGAGCGGACAGCCGTGCGCCGCCTGGTCGATCCGCGTTCGCAGCGACCAGGGCCTGCTGCTCGACGAGCAGCAGCACGCCGCACTGGCCGTCGACGGTCGGGAGCTCGAGGGCAACACCGCCGCCCTCGACCTGGCGGGACACGAGGTCTACCGCCCCAACTCGAAGAGCCCCGAGTTCATCCGCTTCATGCAGCGCCGCGGCCTGTCCCCGCACGACGACTCGCTGCGCATCGAAGAGGCCTACCTGCGACCCGGGGTCCCCGTCGCGCTGTTCCGTCACACCTCGCCCCAAGGGCGCACGCTCATGCTGAGCCAAGCGCCCCGAGCCCTCGCCGCCTGACCGCGGCCCGGGCTGCCCCCTCGAGGCCATCCCTTCCCCGGGATGGCCTCTTTTTCGTGGGCGCGACCTCAGCCGTAGAGCAGCCAGCTGATGCCGAGGTTCAGCAGGATGCACATCACCGCGCCGTGGACGATGGCGCGGTTGGTCGCGACGCCGACGCCCTCGGCCCCTTCCTTCTTGGCCGCCCGGTAGCCGTGGAAGGTGGCGATGAGGGCGACGAGCCAGCCGAAGATGAGGCCCTTGAACATGCCGACGCCCAGATCGGCGAGGCCGACGAAGACGTGGAGCTGGCTGATGAAGGTGCCGCCGTCGAGGCCGAGCTGGTACACGGCGCCCGCGTAGCTGGCCCCGATGCCGATGACGTTGGCGTAGCCGCACAAAAGCGGCAGGGCGAGCGTGACCGCCCACAGGCGCGGCGCCACGAGGTGGCGCATGGGGTCGATGCCCATGACCTCGAGCGCCTCGACCTGCTCGCTGATCTTCATGTTGGCCAGGGCCGCGGCCAGGTTGGCGCCGATCCGCGCCCCACAGACCACGGCGGCCATGACCGGGTACAGCTCGCGCACGCCCCCCACGCCCGCGAACATGCCGAGGAAGTCTTGCCCGCCGAAGCGCTCGAAGGTGGCGTAGGACTGCACCGAGAGGTTGAGCCCTGCGAATAGGGTGAGCACGGTCAGCAGACCCACGCTGCCTACGCCCGCTTCGTAGGTGTGCCGCACCAGCGGACCCAGGGGCGGAACCTGGGAGAACTGGGCCACGAGCGCCTGGCGTACGAACACCAGGAACTCGGCGAAGACCTTCAGGGGCGAGTTCAAATCCCCGCCCCTAAAAGCGCCATGCTGACGACGTAGTCGACGAGCAGGATGAGCACGATGGTGTAGACCACCGTGTCGTTGGCGGCCTTGCCCACCGCCTCGGCGCCGCCGCGGGTGTTCATGCCCAGGTAGCCCGCGATGAGCCCGACCGCCGTGCCAAAGAGCGCGCACTTGCCCAGGCCCACCCACAGGTCGGCGGGGGTGATCTGGGCGGTGAGGTGCTCGATGAAGGCCCCGTGGTTGACCCCGCCCAGCGGCACGGCAAAAAACCACCCCGAGACCAGCCCGAGCACGTTGGTCATCACGTTGAGCAGCGGGGTGACGAAGAAACAGGCGATGACGCCGGGCACCACCACATAGCGCATCGGGTCGACGGACATCACCGCGAGGGCGTCGATCTGCCCGCGCACGCGCATGGTGCCGATCCGCGCCGCGATGGAGGAGCCGGCCTGCGCCGCGACCATGACCGAGGCCAACGCGGGGCTGTACTCGCGGAAGATGGCGGTGCCGAGCAGCGAGCTGAGCATGCGCTCGAGGCCGAACATGCGGAAGATCTCCAGCCCCTGCAGCGAGATCACGGCCCCGATGGGCGCCACCGCCAGTCCCACGGGGAGGATGCAGCGCTTGACCAGGGCGGCCATGATCCGCACCGTCTCCGCGATGTAGCGCGGTCGCGTCGCGGCGATGTAGAGCACGTCCCCGAAGAAGGCGAACATCGCCCCGATCGTCGACAGCATCTGGAGGATGGGGCGCACGAGCGCGTCGTTTTTAGCTCACCTCGTCGGAACCGAACAGCTCCGCGAGCGCGCCGACCAGCGCGTCGTCGGGGCGGCCGCCGACCGCGGCGCGAACCCGCGTGGCGAGGCCCGAGTCGTGGGCAAAGGTGGCCAACGCCTGGAGCGCATCCTGGGCCTCGCCGCGGGAGCCATCCTCGATCCACTCGAGCAGGGCCGCCCAGGCCGCTTCGGTCCGCAGCATGGCGATGCCCAGCATCAGCACCGAGCGGCGCCCGCTCAGCACGTCGAGCTCCACGCGCTCGCGCAGGGGCACCAGCGCGTCCGCGAGCCGCGACTCGCCCAGCGCCAGCGCGGCCGCTTCGACGATGGCCTCGTCGGAGGAGCGCAGCAGCTCGGCGACAAAGGGCAAGCCCGAGCGCGAGGCGAGCTGCAACAGCGCCACCAGGCATTCCCCCAGCACGTCGGGGTCCGGCTCGCCCGCGGCGATGCGCAGGCGCAGCAACGGCTCGCCCACCTCGACGTTGCCCGACGCCGCGATCGCCCGCGCGGTGGCGGTGCGGGTCGCGACCTCGGGATCGGCCAGGCCCTGGGCGGCCTCGACCATCGCCCGCGGATGCCCGCGCTCGGCCAGCGCCATCAGGCACACCCCGCGCAGCTCGGCCGCGCTGTCGACCTTGCCGCCCCAGACCGGCTCGTGTTGCACGTAGCGAGCGCCCCGCACGAACAGCTCGTCGTCCCCCGCGTCCGCATCACGCAGACGTTTGACGATGGCCGTCTTGCCCGTGCACTGCGGGTCGCGTTTGTTCGGGTCCTTGCACAGGCGCTCGAACGCGGGGCCCAGGCGCTCGAGCAAGTCGGGAAGATCGCCGAGGGCCGGGATCGCGGTGGCGATGAGCAAGCCGCTGGTGCTCGCCAGGGCGCGCACGATGATCTTGCGTGCATCCGGGGCGGTCGGGTCGGCCACCGCCTCCCGCAGCGCGGCCATCCGCTGGTCGAAGCTCTTCAAGTCGCGAACAACCCCAGCTGGCGATCGTCGACGACGTCGGGGCGCCGCGGACCGCCCTTGGGTGACCACGCGGGCACCTGCCGTCGGCGCTCGAGCTCGAGCAGCCAGCGCTTGGCCTCGAGACCCCCGCCGAAGCCGGTCATCGATCCATCCGCCCCCACGACCCGGTGACAGGGCACCACCACCGCGATGGGGTTCTGTCCGTTGGCCAGCCCCACCGCCCGCGATGCGCCCGGGTTGTCGAGGCTCTTGGCCTGCTGACCGTAGCTGCGCGTCTGACCGAAGGGGATGTCGATCAAAGCCTGCCAGGCGCGGCGCTGGAAGTCGGTGCCGAGCAGCCGCAGGGGAAGGTCGAAGTCACGTCGCTGCGCCGCGAGGTACTCGTGCAGCTGAACGACCGCGGGACTCTGGTCACGGTCGTCCTCGACCAGCTCCGCCCCGTGGCGCTCGACGAAGCCCGCGAGGTCCTTTGTTCGTGACTCGGTGTCGAACCAAAACCCGAGATAGACGAGCACGTCGTCGGCATCGACCACCACCGTCAGCGGCAGCTGCGAGTGCTTCATCCAGGTCACCCGAAACAGTTCGCGGGCCGTCACCCCGCCTTTTTAGCCCGAATTCGAGGAGCACACGGCCGGGTCGAGAAAATTTGACTCGCCTGCCCGGGGCTCGCAGCATCGGAGGGGTGAGTCCCTCGGCCCCATCGCGCTGGCGCGCGCGCATCGACATGTTGACCGGGGAAGGGCGCTGGCGGGCATTGTTGGCGGCGGGAGCCGTGGTGGGCCTGGGCGCATACTGGAGCTGCGCGACCTCGATCCCGCCAGAGACGATCGCGGTGAACGGCGCGGAGTCGCCGAGCGCGCCGGAGCCCGCCGCCGAGGCGAGCGGGACCGACCCCGAGCCCACGCCCACCGACGAAGAGCCGCCGCTGCTGCCCGTGCTCAACAAAGAGGCGCTCACCGCCCGGCTCGCGGCCCAGCAATCGCTGCTCGGCAAAGACCTCTTCGAAGACGCGCAGGGCAAGCCCATCCCCTGGATCACCCCGCAGGACGAGATTCCCGGGGGCGGCGACGGTCCGGGCTCGAGTTCGGCCGACGACACCTTGCTCGACAGCCTGCCCGGCTCCTCCGGCCTGGGCGGGACCGACGGGGCGAGCACCGGGCGGGTCATCAACGGCAACGCGCTCGGGCTGTTCGTGCCCATCGAGGCGCCCCCCGGCGGCGAGTCGCCGCTATCGAACTTTTACGCCGCGCTCGAAGACCTGCGAGCGGGCAACGACCCCGACGGCAAGGTCCGCGTGCTCGTGTACGGCGGCTCGCATACCGACGCCGACGTCTACACCCAGTACCTGCGCCGCTACCTGCAGCAGCGCTTCGGCGACGGCGGGCACGGCTTCGTGCAGGTGGCCAAGCCCTGGCGGTGGTATCGGCACGTCGACTACCGGGTCGAGGGCGCCAAGTACTGGAAGACCGAGCACGCCCAGCGCCGCAGCGGTCGCATGGACGGGCTCTACGGTCTGATGGGCTGTAGCCTCGCCGCCAAGAACAAGCGCGCCTTCGGGCGCGTGATCCCCCGGGGCGAGTCGGTCGGGGCCGAGTACGACCTGCTGTTCTTGCGCCAGCCCAAGGGCGGCAGCTTCAAGCTCCTGGCCGACGGCAAGGTCCTGAAGACCATCAAGACCCGCGCCGACGCGTTCGAGCCGGGGCACCACCGCTTCACCCTCCCCGAGGGTCAGCACGAGATCGAGATCGACCTCATCGGCAACGGCGAGGTGCGGGTCTTCGGCATGACCATCGAGCGCGAGCAGCCGGGCGTGGTCATCGACACCCTGGGCATCGGCGGCACGCGGGCGGCCAACATGCTGAACTGGAACGAGGAGATCTGGGCCGACAACGTCAAGGCCCGCGATCCCAACCTCGTGGTCATGTTCTACGGCACCAACGAAGCCACCGACGCCGACCAGCCGATCCGCAAGTACGAGCGCGACCTCCGAGAGGTGCTGAAGCGCTTCTCCACCATGGCCCCGCAGGCGAGCTGCTTGTTGATGGGTCCGGGCGACTTCCCCCGCAAAGACGAAGAGGGGCGCTGGCACAACCGTCAGCGGATCGACGACATCATCGAGGTGCAGCGGCGCGTGGCGGCGGAGCACGGCTGCGGCTTCTGGGACACCAAGGCCTTCATGGGCGGTGAGCTGTCGATGACCCGCTGGGCCGCCGCGCAGCCCCCCATGGCGAAGCAGGACCACATCCACTTCACCAAGCGGGGCTACGTGCGCATCGGCATGGCGCTGGTCGACGCGATGATGGTCGAGTTCGACGGCGGCAGCCTGACCGACTGAGGGCTCGAGCTAGGGTCCCGTCGGCTCGTCGACGAGTTCACACGGCAGGTAGGGTCCAACCACCTCGAGGGTGTCCTCGCCGCTGCCGACGATCTCGTCGACGCCGTCACCATCGACGTCCACCACCGCGATGGGCTCGAAATCGGGGCGCTCGAGGCCGATCCCCTGCACGAGGTTCACGCCGCCCGCCTCACCGAAGCTGAGGCTCAGCGAGCTCCCCGCGCCTTGCATGTGATCGAAGACGCCGTCACCGTCGAAGTCACCTCGCAGATCGGACGAGACGTTGGTGCGCGCGATCAGGCTCCCGCTCTGAACGGAGAAGATCGTGTCGTTGATGAAGACCTCGTCGCCGGAGTCCGTGAGGAACTCGCCCAGCGAACGCAGCACGAGCTCGTTCGTAAAGTCAGTCGCGGCGTCTTGGGTGAAGGAGCCATCGAGCCCGACCTCGAACACCGCGACGCGCGTTTCCTCGTCCACGAGACCACAGGAGTCCTTCACCCCTCGCGCGGCGAACCGGGTGGCGCCGTCCCAGTGGGCCACGAGCTGCTCGATGCAGTAGATGTCGGAGTGAAACTCGCCCTCCTGTGCGAGCTCGTAGGTGCGATCGGGCAGCGCCCGATAGCTGTGCAGGTCGTCGCCCTCGTGGACCATGACGATGTCGAGCACGCCGTCGCCATCGAAGTCCATGAAGTCCGCGTTGGTACCCAAGAGTAGGCCGGGGAGCTCCTGCTCGACGACCACGGGCTGACCCGTCTCGAGCGGGCCGTAGGCCACCGCGACGCGAGCCGTACCGAACATCCCGAGATCGACGTGACCATCGCCGTCGATGTCTCGCAGGTGCATCCGGGTGGAGGACAAAAAGAAGCCCAGGTCGAGTTCGAAGGCCGGACGGCGCTCGAAGGGCGGCCCCCCCGGGGTCCCCGTCAGCAGGGTGACGATCCAGAACTCGCCCGTCCCCAGGTCGTTCGTGCTGATCCCGACCAGGCTGCCCATGCCGCTGCCATCGACGCGACCGGCGACCCAGCGCTCGGGCAGCAGCGGCGGATCGAGCTCGACGATGCGGATCGGATCGAAGCAGTTCCCCTCGTCGGCGTCGGCGGCGGACGACGGATCCTCGGGGAGCAGAACGCACGCCGACCCCAGCACCGCGACCGCGCCGAGGGCCAAACTACGCCAAGCCAAGTTCATCACGCTGGATGATGACACGCGGTTCGAGCTTGCGCCTGGCCCAGTGGCGAACTGACGCATTGTTACCAGCCGTCGTCCCCGTAGGAAGCCCCCGAAGACAACGACACCAACGAAACCCGATCCTCCAGTCGCACCAGGTTCTTCTCGTCGCGGATGGCGAGCTGCACGGAGCCCTCCTGCCAATCGATGTCGATCGTCCCGAAGTTGGACTGGGCGACCATGGGCCCGCGACGATGCTCGTTGACCTCGTTGGGATGCGCGCGCGGGCGATTGAGACTGCTGGAGGTCAGGTCGATGAGGGGGTAGCCGATGGGGCTCCCTTCGAGCACCGACAGCTCGGCGTGGTGACGATCGCCGCTGAGCACGAGCACCCCATTGGCTCCGGTTTCCGCGATGAGCGAGAGCAAGCGTCGTCGCTCGCGGGGGAACACGCCCCAGCGCTCGTAGTCGTGGCCGTCGGCGACGAACTGAACGCTCGAGATCAGCAGCCGCAGCTCGGCCGGCTCCCGTAGCTGTTGCTCGAGCCAGGTCCACTGCGCCTCGCCGAGGATCGTGTCTTCGGGATCTTCGCTCCGCTGGTAGCGACCGCGCGCCGCGGTACGGGACAGCTCGCTGCGAAAGTAGCGGGTGTCGAGCAGCAGCACCTGCACCCGCTGCCCCTCGGGCCCGAACACGTCCGAGCGATAGACCCCTGGCCGCTGGCGTCGCGGCGAGTCGGCGGGCTCGGCAAAGAAGTCGAGCATCGCCTTTTGCGAGACGTCCCGCAGCGGGTACTCGCTGCCCGCATCGTCCCGACCGAAGTCGTGGTCGTCCCAGGTCGCGAGCACGGGCGTGGTGGACCGTATCCGCCGCAATCCCTCGCTGCGGGCCTGCTGCGCGTAGGCTTCGCGCAGCGACGCCTCGTCCTCGGCGTTGGCGTACACGTTGTCCCCGATCAGCAACAGCAGCTGCGGATCGTAGGCCTCCACCGCGTCCCAGATCGGCTGCGGCCGCTCTTGATCGAGGCACGAGCCGAACGCGACCCGGGTGAGCACCTGCTGAAGGTCGGGCATGGGCCCGGGCAGCGGCTCGATCGGCGGGCCCGCCAGCGCCCCGGCGCAGCCCCCCGATGCGAGCAAGGAAGAGCCACCGACGGTGAACCACCGTCGGCTCAGTCGCGGTCGTCGCGGGGCATGGGCGCTCATGGCCGCGGACCATAGCGCACTCGGGCCTCGCGGCGTCAGCGGATCGGTCGGATCTCCAGCTCGGGCTGGTGCCCGTTGCGGACCCACGGCGTCCCCTCGCAGCCCTCGAAGTAGAAGCGGGCGCCGTCGATGCTCCCCTTGGCCTCGACTTCGACCTCGACCATGCCATCGACGATGCAGCCCGCCGCTTCGTCGAAGGCGAGGTCCCAGGTGGTGAAGGTGTTGACGTCGCCGACGCCGTCACCGGGCCAGATCCCCGCGACTTCCCCCCGACCGGGCAAGTTCACCCGCGAGCGCATCTCCAGGTCGCCGATCATCCGGCCATCGCCCAGGTTCAGGTGCCCCCGCAGCTCGAAGAAGTTCATGCCGTCGGTCCCGGAACCAGAGCTGATGCGCAGGTCGTAGTCGACGGTCAGCGGCGTCAGGCTCACCCGGCCGTTGATCGTGCCGTTGTCCGTGATGCAGTTGGAGTAGACGAACCCGGTGGAGGGGTGGCCGGACGTGCAGCCCGGGTGGATTCCCGGCGGGATCTCCCCGGACGCCCAGATCGGGTTTTCGCTGCCGCGCACCGCCAACGCCGACAACCGGGCCATCAACGAGTGCACCTCGAAGGCGCGAACCGGGTCCGAGACGCCTCGACGCGTCGCATTGGCGGACCGCGTCATGGCCCCGAGGATCTGCGCCGCTTCTTCTTGTTCTTCCGTGGGCGCCCGGGGTTCGCCGTAGTCGATGCTGGTGGTACAGGCCCCGAGCACGAGCAGGCACGGGGTTGCGAGAATGGTTCCGATGCTGAATGTACGCGTTGTTCCTATCGTCGACCTCACGCCTTCAATGTAGTGGATGAAGGCCGTGTCACTAGGGTAGTTCCCCGTCGCGACCGTTGCGGGGTTCTGCGGGGGTGTAACCGAGGGTGATGACGACCGTCGCCCGCTAGAGCCGGGGAACGACCGCCCACGGGCCCTCGCGGGACGGCTCGTCCCATCGTTCAGCTCCTCCTGCGACCCCACGGTGTGCGACGGAGCACAACGCTCCGGCGCTCGGTCAGCGGTGCTCCTTCAGCCACTGGCGAGCCTTCTCGAGGTCGTCTTCGTAGGCCTCGCTCGCCGACTCGTAGCGCCGCACCGATTCCTCGGCCATCTCGATCGCTCGCGCTCGGTCGCGGTGCGGTCGCTCGATCGCCCACAGGAACTGCGCGAGCACGAAGGCCGTCTCGGCCTGGGCCCCCGCGGGGATGCCCTCGCCCTTTCGCTGCGCCCACGCGCGCTCGATCAGCGGCAGCCCCTCCGACGCACGCCCCAATCGGAGCAAGACCAGCGCCAGGTCGACGCGCAGCTGGATGGTCCGTCGATGGTCGGGCCCGCTCGCGGCCTCTCGCCGCGCCAGCAGCTCCCGGAACTCGACCTCCGCCTCGACGTTGCGCCCGCGATCCAAGAAGCTGTGGGCGAGGTTCCTCCGGGCATCCAAGGTCGCGGAGTGATCGGGGCCGAGCGCCTTGCTCCACAGCTCGATCGCCGCCCGATACTCCCGATCCGACTCCTCGTACCGGCCTTGGCCCGCGAGCGCGTTGGCGATGTTGTGAAGCGAGGTCGCCACCTCGGGGTGCTCGGGGCCGAGGGCCTCCCGCCGAATCGCCAGCACCGCTCGATGCTCGGCCTCCGCCTCCTCGTGCCGCCCCAGGGCATTGAGGCTGGACGCCCGGTTGTTGCGCGCGGTGATCGTCAGCGGGTGCCCGGGCTCGAGCGCCTTGCTCAGCAGCTCGACCGCGGCTCGGAACTCGACCTCGGCCTCCTCGTAGCGAAGCTGGGTCGCCAGGGCAGCCCCGATGTTGATGTGGGTGTAGCCGACCTTGGGGTGCTCGGGGCCCAGCTGCCGGATGATCAGCGTCTGGGTCGCGCGGAGCTGCTCCTCCGCCGCGTCGTGCCGCCCTTGGCTCTGGAGCACGAGCGCGAGGTTGTTCCGCAGCCCGGCGATCTTCGCGTGGTCGGGACCCAAGGCTCGCGACTGCACTTCGATCGCCGCTCGGTACTCCCGCTCCGCGTCCTCGAACTTGTCTTGCTGATCGAGGGCCACCCCGAGGTGGTTGCGCGCGGACGCGACGATGGGGTGCTCCGGGCCGAGGACGCGCTCGCTCAGGGCGACCGCCTGCCGATGCTCGGCCTCCGCCCCCACGTAGTCACCCTGGTCCGTCAGCACGCGGCCGATGTTGCTGTGCGCCGCCGCGACCGCAAAGTCGTCGGGACCGAAGTGCTCCGTGAGCAGCACGAGCGCGGCCCGGTGCTCGACCTCCGACTGCTCGTACTTGCCTTGCGCCGACAGGATTCGTCCGAAGATCCCGTGGGCCCGCGCCTCGTTCCGCGGGTCGTCGCGCGAGAGCCCCTTCACCAGCGGCCAGTAGCGCAGCGCTTCGTCCATGCGCTGCAGCTCGATCCCCACCACGTCCATCAGCAGCCGGGCCGCGGCCACCGTGTCGTCTCTCTGGTTCCATTGCATGGCCAGCTCGAGCGCGCGGACCAGGGCCGCCTCGGCCTCGTCGTAGCGGCCGAGCTTCTCGAGCACGCTGCCCTCGCGGAGCACGAGCTCGGTCTGGACCGGGCCGTACTCCACGCCCTCCCGCGCGGCCCGAGCCTCCTCCACGGCCTCGAGCGCGGGCTGGTAGCGACCCGCCAGCTCCTCGCTCCCCGCGTGGGCCAGCGCGCGCCGGATCGCCTCCACCGCGTCCGCCTCCTCGGGCCGCGGCGGCTCGACATCGGCGGTCAGCGCTTCGAGATCGGCGCACCGCGACAGCTCGGGAAGCCCCGAGGTCAGCTCGTGGGCATGCTGGGCGACCTCTTCGTCGGCGCTCGCCAGGGTATCGACCGTCGCCCGTAGATCGACCGCAGCCCGACGCAAACAACCCATTCGCAGGTCGAGCACCCGCGAGGACTGCTCGCCGCGGACCGTCGTGGCCTCGCAGGCCTCGGTGTGCATCGCCGTCCACCCGTCCGCGTACAGATCGAGCTCGCGGACCGTACGCGTCGACACGCCGTCGACGAAGCCCTTGCCGATGGACGACAGCGATCCCTCGACCTCCCCGCGTCGCGCGTCGTCCCAGACCCCGGCCAGCTGCTCGCGTGCCCCCGTGCAGCGCTCGGGGGCGGCGTCTCCCCAGGTCTTCAGCGTCAGTCCGCCGAGGCCGAAGACGAGCACCCCGGCCCCGCCCAGCAGCCAGCGGTTGCGACGCTGCGTGGGGTCTCGGCTCAAGACCTCGAGCAACGGGCGCATCGACGGCCAGCGCTCGTCCGGCTCCACCGCCAACCCGCGGCGCAGCGCATCGACGATGGTCCGAGGCACGGCGGGCGCGTCGTCGGGCCAGGGCGGTGGCCCGGCGAGCTTGGCCGCGAACTGCTGCTCGAAGTCGGATTGCGGGAAGGGGCGCGTACCCGTCAGCCCCTCCCAGACCGCCACACAAAAGCCGTATTGATCGCTACGAGCATCGACCGCGGCCACCTGGAACTGCTCGGGGGCCATATAGGCCGGCGTCCCCATCACCGAGCCCGTCTGCGTCAGCTGGGACGACAGCGTGGAATTCGAGCCCGTCGGAGCATGGAGCGACGAAGACTCGGACTCTCCATCGGTGGTGGCCCGAGCCAGCCCGAAGTCGAGCACCTTCACCACGCCATCGTCACTTCGCATGATGTTGGCCGGCTTGAGATCGCGATGCACCAGCCCCTCGAGGTGCGCCGCCATCAAGCCCCGCCCCGCCTGCACGAAGGCCTCGAGCACCGCCCACCGATCGGGCCGACTCTTCAGCCAGGCCTTCATGCTCTCGCCGCGGATGTACTCCATCGCCAAGAAGAAGCGGCCGTCGCTCTGCCCGACTTCGTGCACGGTGACCACGTGGGGGTGGGATAGGCGCGCCAAGGCCTGGGCCTCGCGTTGAAAGCGTCGCTGGTCCTCCTCGTCCGTGAACTCGTCCTCGAGCAGGATCTTGATCGCCACCTTGCGATCGAGTTCCTCGTCGTACGCGGCGTAGACCAGGCCCATCCCGCCCCGGCCGATCTGCTCGAGCACGAGGAAACGGCCGATGCGTTCGGCCGTGGGCTCGGCGGAAAACAGGCGCTCTCGCACCTTGTCGGCGATGACCTGCTGGGTATTCGTGCCTTCGGCCGAGCGTCCGGCGACCGGTGTGGCCCCCGCTCCGCCCTCTCCAGCCTGCAACGGGATGGTGGCAGAGTTCGATTCTTCCGACGATGCCACCGCTTTGATGATCGCAGTTTTCGTGGTCCGCGAAAAGCAACTACGCTAGCCCCCATGCCCCCCGCGTTGAACGATGAACAACGGGTGAAGTTCTGGCGCCTGTTTCTGCTGGTGGGCTCGATGATGCTCGGCTTGCTGACGCCTTCGCTCATCGAGCGCTTCCAGGCCGGCACCGCCGAGGCCATCCACTACGCGCTGCTCGGCGGGCTCGTAGCGGTGGTGGGCTGGTCGATCTGGTCGATACGCCGCGGCTGAGCCGAGCGCCTCACGAAGACCCGAATCGGGCCCGGAAGTCCAATTCGACGTCATCGGCGAACCCGGTCACGATCGGGTGCTGGTCGCTGGAGACGATCATGTACACGTTCGCCGACTTGGGGTCGTTGAAGGTCCGCGTCTCCGGGAACGTGGTCTCGGAGTCGACCTCGAACAGCTCGATCGACGCCGTACTCGGGTGCTCGATGACCACGAAGTAGCTGGGGGTCCCCGCCCCGATGATCGTCTGATCTTCGACCTCGAAGATCGCCTGCGTGTTGCTCGGATCGTGTCGCTCCGGCAGCCGGTACTTGGCCAGGAAGAACCCGATGCTCGCGTTGGGCAGCGAGTTGCTCCCGCTCACCCAGGTAGAGTCGTTGTTGTTCAGCTCCCCGGTGTGAAGGGCGTCGGCCGGGACCTCGAAGGTCGGGACCTCGAGGATCGTGCGCGTCGGCTGCTCGATGTCGTAGATCGGCAGGTAGCCCGAGTTCAGCCAGTCGCCGAGCACCAGGTGCGCCCCGAACTCGGTGACCACGCCCTCCATGCCGACCTCGTCGTCGCGCTCGCGGGAGACCAACGCCGCGAGCTGATCGACGATCCACGAGGTCTTCGCGGGCGCCGTGGTGATGAAGGAGGTGAATGCGGTGGGATAGGCGCGAGCCAGCCACATCCAAAAGGGCAGCGTCGGGTAGCCCTGGGCGGGCTTCGTGCGGTTGGCCAGGCGGATGTCGTTGGGCCGATCGAACCATGAGGTCAGCGTCACCGGGTTGGTGAGCGCCGAGTTGCCGTCGAGCTGCGAGAACTCGAGCTCGGCCCACACCGCCGTGCCCTCGAGGATCCAGTAGGTCAGCTGCTTCGTACCCGCGTGGGTCACCGACACCGACCACCCGCAGCCGAACTGATAGGCGTGAAAGGCCTCGTGGGTCACGAATCCGTCGCGCGCGGCGGGGTTGCTGTCGTTGCGCATGAAGATGTCCGCATTGAAGTGGATCGTCTTCGTGGCCGCGTCGGCATACATGGCCGAGGTCGCGTCGAAGTAGGCCTTGCCCGAGCTGCCCCAGCCGAACTTGGTGCCGAAGGTGTCCACGAACCGCTGGATCACCCGATCGATGGTGTCGGAGACCCGCTGGGCGATGGCGGTCGTCACCGCGTTGCGCCCCGACGTCGCGTAGTAGACGGTGAAGAACCGGCCCTTGATCGACCGCAGGTCGCCCGCTTTGTCGCTTCGACGGGGCGCCTCGTAGTCGCGACGCTGCGCCGAGGAGAGCCCTTCGAGCAGCTCGGACATGCGCGCCCAGGCCGTCGTGCCGTGCACCGTCTTCCCGTTGCCGATGTCCCGCGCGGCGGTGCGGAAGTACTTGCGCAGGCGCGCGAGCTCGGTGGCCACCCCGGTGGGGATCGCGGGCGTCTTCCGCCCGGACTTGGCCGCGGTCTTTTTCTTCTTGGCCTTGCGAGTGCCCGTCGTTCGCTTCTTCCCGGCCTTCTTGTTCACCGCCTTCTTCTGTGCGGTCTTCTTCTTCGCGGTCTTCTTCTTCGCGTTCGCCATACCGAGGTCCTTTCGACGGGAGCACCCCCACATCGACCGAGTCCGCCACTGCGGCCTCGGCGTCGAGGCATCACTCTACCGCGGAAGTCGCTCCAATTTTCGCTCGGTTTGGGCCCGCTTCGATCGGCCGAAGTCGCCGACATTACGCCGTTTGTGGGGCATCTCGGGCCCTCCTCGAATTATTCGGCCGGGCCTTGAGCAGATTGCGGGTCGGTGGAGACTCCCCCCCGTGAGCGCCGCTCCCCACCGCACCCATGTTTGCCACTCCGCCGCCCATCGAAACGCTGATGCTCGAGTTCGAGGACACCCTCGACGCCTACTTGCCCGGGGCTGATCTCGAGCCCCGCGATCTGCACGCCGCCATGCGACACGCGGTCATCGGCGGAGGCAAGCGACTTCGACCGCGGCTGCTGCTGTCCACGCTGCTGGCGACCCATGACCGCGCGCCCGACGAGGACACCCTCGATCTGGCCATGCGAGCGGCGGTGGCGGTCGAGATGATCCATGCCGCCTCTCTCGTGCACGACGACCTCCCCTGTTTCGACGACGCCGCGCTGCGCCGGGGCCAGCCCACCGTGCACCAGGCCTTCGGCGAGCCCATGGCCGTGCTGGCCGGCGACGCGCTGATCACCCTGGCCTTCCAGGTGCTCGCGGAATACGGCGGCCCCCATGCGAGCGCCGCCCTGCGGCTGGTCGCGCTGCTCTCCGAAGCCACCGGGTCGGCCCGCGGCATCATCGGCGGACAGAGCCTCGAGCTCGCCCCGGGCCCGGCCGAGTACGACGCCGACTTCGTCCGCGAGTACCACCAGGCCAAGACCGCCGCCTTGTTCCGCTTCGCCACCCGAGCCGGCGCCGTGGTGTCGGGCATCAGCCGCGAGCACGAAGAGCGCTGGGGCCGAGTCGGCACCAACCTCGGCCTGTGCCTGCAGCTGCTCGACGACCTGATCGACGTGCATGGCTGTGACGCAGACTCGGGCAAGACCACCGGTCGAGACCTCGCGCTCGGCCGCCCCAACGGCGTGCTCGTGGAGGGCTCGGCCACCGTGCTTCACCGCCTCGAGCAGCTGGTCGACGCCTCCGTCGATCTCGTCGAAGCGCTGTCCATCGATCCAGAGCCCGTTCGCGCCCTGCTCGACCGATTCGAAGCCATGCGACGCCAGGCCCACCAATCGGCGGCCAACGACAGTCCCCTCCCCACGATCCCCAAGGCCCGGCGTCAGACCGACCCTCACCGGGTTGCCCTCTTGCCTCGGCCCGCCGCGGGCTGAGTCATGACTGCCATGGCCACCAAGGACGCCCCCATGGTCACGCCTCGCGAGCGCGCGACCACCTTGTCGCTCGAGCCGAGCCCCCACGGCGCCTCCTCGATGGAGCGACGGGGCCGACAGATGTACGAGGCCACGCTGGCTTCGTATCGGCGCAGCCTCGATCAGCACATGCCCGAGTGCGCCTTCCGTTCGTTCGCCGACTGGGGCTCGACCCCGGGCCACGCGGAGCACGAGCTGTTTGCCCAGATCAACGGGGTGTCTCAGCTCGCCCGGATGACCACGCTGCTGCTGAGTCCCGCCACGCCGACCGACCGAGAGTGGAGCCAGGTCGCGCCCGCGGCCGCGCTGATGAACGCCTGGCAGACGCACGAAGTCTACTCCGACAACCTCGCGCTCGGGCTCGGGCTCCCACCGACCCTCGATGACGAGGCGATGGCCGGTCGCCGGGAGCTGCTGCGGCGCTTCAACCACGAGATCGTCCGCTACCTCGATCTGTGCCCCCGCGCCACACGAGCGCAGCTCCACGGCGTGCTGAGCGGCTTCGATTCCGAGGTCTCGTTGTTTGAGCAGTCCCTCGGTGTCGACAAGCACCAACGGCTCGCCCGGGCCTTCGCCGCCGTCCGACCCGAGCTCGACGAGCGCGCGCTGGAGCACGACTACGCCGCCGTCCTGACCGCCAACGTGATGAGCGCGGGCGAGGTCATGGACGCGATCGATCACCCCGCGCTGCGCGTCCTCGTCCGCCGCTGGCTTCGGCACCGCTACCGCTCCGTCGACGCCATGATGCAGGGGTGGGACTTCTACGAGCTCGATCTGCTCGAGCACGGCGGTCGCACGATCCTGGTCGCCCCCACCCTCGGCTACTACGTGTTCGCGGTCGCCGATGCGCTCGGCCTGCGCAGCCGACTGACGCCCGAGCTCGTCTACGGCCCGCTGGAGGAGGCCTTGCGTTCGGCGGCGATCCTCGTCCGGCTGCTCAACGACCTGGGAACCTCCCTGATGACGGAGACCACCGACCAGCGTCGGCGGGAGCTGGAGGCCCTGAGCGAGACCCTGCTGTACCGCGACCCCCGAGACACGCGCCTGGTGGACGCGCTAGCCCGGCTGGAATCGGCCAGCTTCACCCGCCTGGCCAAGGATGCCCGGTTCCGAGAGATCAACCTCGGCTTCTACGGTTTCGGCCACCGCGAGCTGAGCCCCGCGCTCGTCGGCGAGCTCACCCTTCGCATCGACTCGTTCGCCAGGGCCTACGAAGACCACCGTCGCGCCATGGCCGAGAACCTCTCGTTGCTCACCGCGCAGCTCGGCGACTCGAGGTGTGCCTCCATGGTCGATGCCTTCGTGTCGTTCCACGAAGAACTCTACGGGCACCACTATCATCAAGGCGCGGGGGAGTACGCCGTCTGAACACGAAGACCGCCCCGGGCTCGCGCGGAGCCACGGGGCGGATTCGGCGGAGCATCGCTCGCCGTCGACGAGCTAGCGGGCCATGCCGTAGGCCCCGCACCCGCTCATGGTGAAGTCCACGTCCCCCGGCGCCCCCGTGTAGAAGGTCGCCGACTGGGTCTGCGGGTCGTAGTACTCGACGTGGATCAGCCCCTGCTGCTGTCGGTACTCCGAGGCCAGGATGTCCTCGCTGAGCAGCGGCAGCGACACGACATTGTTGCCCGTGGCGAAGGGGGCCAGCGGGACATCGGCCGCCGTCGGCACGCGCCCCACCAACGCCCGGTACGGCTGCACGTTGGCATCGAAGTTCACCACGATGACCCCGCCGAAGCTCAGGTCGAAGTCCATCCAGGTGCTGCCGGAATCGATCGCGGTCCACCAGTAGTCCCAGCGCTGCGTGACCGGGTTCCACTGGCTGATGCGGTTCGCCGCGTCCTCGAACAGCGCGTCCGCATCGGAGATGGTCTCGAGATTACCCACCGTGCACAGGCCGATGAGGTTGTTGCCGGGGTACACGGGCGTGGTGACCTTGGCGAGCACGACCGAGTCGATCTCCACTCCGTCGGACATGAGCCGGTAGAAGTAGGTCGGCGTCTCCGTCCCCTGCGGAGCCGCGCCCGGGTCGGTGAACGACAGCTCCGTGCCCGAGTACAGGGAGACCGCGGTGGGCCCGGCATCGCGAGCACAGGACGCGGTGTCGCTCGGCAGATCGGCCGGGTCGGTGGCCCGCCAGATCTCCACCGTGCCCGAGCCGGAGCTCAGCACGTCCCAGGTGATGACGACGTCTTCGCCGTCGAGGTCGATGTCGGCCTCGAAGCCCACGTTGTCGTCGAGCTCGGGCGTGAACACGGCGTCGTCCACCCCCGGGCACAGATCGTCGTCGTCCTCGACCCCGTCACCGTCCGCGTCGGCCGATGCCATGCTCACGGTGGAGCCCGCCTCGATGGGCACCCCGATCTCGGTCTCGTAGGCCCACCCGTGGATGATGAGGTGGTTGTTGGCGCTGTCGGAGGCGTTGAGGTTGTCGTGGCGCGCCTCGAGGTCGATCCAGCCCATGCGGCCGTCGGAGGTCTGGAAGCCGATGTAGCCGCGGCGGCTGGTGCCGTCGGTCGAGTACCACTCGCCGTTGAGGTTGTTGTAGTAGCGAGCCGCGATCCACCCCGCTGGGTCGCCGCCGCTCCAGCCGTCGTTGAGGGAGTTGGTCGCGTCGATGAGGTCACCCGCGGCGAGGATCGAGGGCGTGAAGCGCTCGGGGTTGGTGAAGTGCGGCTCGCCGACCCACGTCGCCAGATCGAGCCCCGTCGGCCAGTAGAGGTTGATCGCCGACCATGTCCGCACGTTCCCGGCCCACGGTGCGTACTGGTGCACGTGCCCGAACCGCATGTCCACGTCGCCGTCGCCGTCGAGGTCGACATCGAGGGTCGTCGGTGCCCCGCTGGTGGTCTCCACCGAGTCCCGCACGACCAGCGGAGCCGCGCTGTGGTCGGTCACAATGACCTCGGCCTGCGCCTCCTCGGCATACAGGCCGATCCCCAGCGCCAGTGCCATCGCTCCGACCAGCAGCGCGCGGCTCCGTGCCGTAGTGCTCGCGCTCAGTGCCCAGTGTCCCCCGTTGATCCGTCCGTGATTCGTATGCATCGTCCTGCCCCTGTTGTCTGTGTCGTGGTGGAGGGGTCGGTGGCACTTCGATGCGTTCCCCTCATTGGGACCGCCTCGCCGCTGCCTCCGAGTCACCCTTCAACAGGGCAGTGTTGCGAGCCTCGAATCGGGATGAGTCCAACACACAAAAAGATCGTGAAATGTTCGGTGAAATCTCGCCGGGTTCGAGACCGCGCGTCGCTGTCGGGGGTTCCCTGGGTTCGACCCGCGCGACCGCAATTGCCGATACTCCACTGCGATGAGCACTCGAGGGTTCCTGCTCGTGATCGGGGCCGCAGCCGCGGCCGGCATCGCCTTCGTCGTGCTCAGGGCCCCGCGCTCGCTCGAGATGAAAGTCCCCGGGCCCTGCGAGACCCGCCATACGGTCAGCTACCCCGACACCGACCTTCCTCCCGTGCCCCCCGAACGCATCGTGCATCGCTACGACGCCGCGGGCCGGCTGGCACTGGAGCAGCGTATGAACCAGGGCGATTCGATCGCCCAGAGCACGCGCTACGAGTACGACGAGGCCGGCAACCGGATCCTCGAGGAGCACACGCGCCCCGGGCCGATCCAGGTCACCGCGGCCGACGGCACCACGACCACCGAGACCAACCAGATCATCCGCTCGCGCTGGACCTACGACGCCGCCGGTCGCAAGGTCACCACCACCTTCGACGAGGGCGAAGGCACCCCGCCGACGCTGCACACCGTCCACGCCTACGACAAAAACGGCCACGAGCGCAGCACCCACAGCGAACGCGAGGGCGGCAAGAGCAGCGACACCGACCTCGAGGTCGACGACCAGGGACGCGTGCTCACCCGGACGAGCCGCGGCAAGTCCCACCCCATGCAGCGCTTCACCTACGACGCCGACGGCAACCTGCTGCGCGACGCCGAGGACTACGACTCCGACGGGAAACCCGATCGGACCCTCGAGCACAGCTACGACGACGCGGGCCGGCACCTGCGAACGGTGGAGACCCTCCACCTGGGCAAGGGCGTGGTGGAGCGGCGGGAACGAACCTGGACCTACGACGACGCAGGCAACCCGCTCGAGCTACGGGAGAAACTGCTCGAGTCACCGGACGGCGGGAGCCTGCTGGTCGTCGAGACCCTCGACTACTCGTGCTGGACAGTGAAGGACGGCGTCGCGATCGACGAACGCGGCGCCCCCTGAACGGACGGCGGAAACGACAAAGAGCCGGCCTCGGGAGGCCGGCTCTTTGTTCGAGGCTCGTGAGCCCGACTAGCTCGGGAGCTCGGGGAAGAACAGCAGGGTCTTGTCGGTGGTGGTGGTCGGACCCACCGTCACCGGGCGACCGGCGCGGAAGATCCACTGCACGGTCCACTCGTACTCGTCCTGCCCGGGGCCGCCCCGCGGCACTCGCCAGTTGAGCGGCTCGGTGGGCGTGCTCATGTAGACCTTGTCGAGCGAGCCGTCGATGCCGTCGGGCGCGTTGGGGTAGTCGAGCTTGACCCGAACGCCACGCAGACCGTCGGCTTCGAAGTCGGTGGCGACGTGCACGGTGACCTCGAGCATGCCGTTGGTGAACACGTCGCCCACGTTGAGCTGGCTGTCGCCCGTGGTGCCCTCGCGCTTGCCCACCGTGCCGTCGCGGAAGAAGTAGTTGATCGAGTACGTGAACTGGACCGGATCGCCGGACGCGGGGTTGGGCACGGCCCAGCTGCCCGAGGGGCTGCCCGGGGTGAGCTCGAAGACCTTACTGCTGGCGCTGTCGTCGGCGCCCGTCTCGACCTCGACCACCGCCTTGGTGTAGCGACCGAGCGGATCGAGCAGCTCGAGGCGCAGCTCGGTGATCCCCTCGGGGTTGGCGTCGAGCAGCACGGTGTCGGAGCCGAGACGCTTGAGCGCCTCGACCTCGCGACGGGTGCCGTCGGTGTAGTGCCAGGTGCCCTCGACCTGCCAGTTTGCCGCCCGGGACCCGGGACGGATGGGCACGTCGACGGAGGTAGAGCCGGACTCGAGCTTGAAGGCCCGACGCTCGGAGCCGAACACCACCGCGCCCTCGAACAGGCGGGTGCGCTCCCAGTCGACGCGGCCGGCCTCGACCTTGGCGAAGACCATGGGCGAGTGCGCCTCGGGGTCGACCTCGAGGTGCCGCGTGGTCGTCGGGACCCAGTCGCTGACCGTCTGCGACTCGTCCTCACCCAGCGCGAAGCCAGCGACGTGGTTGAGGGTCACGCGGTAGCTGATCTCGCGCGAG
Organism: Myxococcota bacterium; assembly: GCA_039028615.1. Taxonomy (GTDB): domain Bacteria; phylum Myxococcota_A; class Polyangia; order Nannocystales; family Nannocystaceae; genus Paraliomyxa. The sequence continues at coordinate 37,118 of JBCCHT010000030.1, forward strand.
CCGTCGCTGTCGACGGCGAAGCTATAGGCGTGCTCGCTCTCGTCGGACTCGAGCACGGCCTCGGAGGAGCGCACGTCGGCGCTGCCGTACTTGACCTCGACGATCATCGAGGAGATGCCGCGCTCGTCGAGCTTGGCGTTGGTGCGAACCTTGCCGGAGATGTCGCGGAAGAAGGGGTGATCGAGGTCGGCCTCGAGCACGAGGCTCTTGGGGTCGACCGAGCCGCTGAGCGCGCGCAGGGTGCCCTGCGGGGCGAAGGAGCGGGTCGCCGCCGAGCTGCCCTTGGTTTCGTAGGTCACCGTGCGCAGCTCTTGCTGCTGCAGGCGCCGCAGCATGAAGCCGGCCTGGGGCCGCCCCGCCTGGTTCCAGCGCTCGACCGCGGTGGGCTGGCGCGGCGTATTGGAGCCGCTGTTGTTGCCCGAGCCGTTCCCGGCGTTGTTGCCCGAGCCGTTCCCGGCGTTGTTGCCCGTGAGCCCGCCGCTGACGTTCGCGGTGCCTTCGACGACGTTGCTCTCGCTCCCCGAGTTGCCCGAGTCATCGCCCGAGCCCGGCGGGGTCAGGACCAGCGGCGTGGTGAAGCCGGCCGTATTGCTCGTGGCGTCGGTGGTCGCGTCGTAGATCGACATCGTGCCGCGATCGGCCGCGAGCACGGTGCCGGGGTTGATGGACGGCGAGAAGAAGTTGCCGGCCGCCAGCTCTTTGGCCAGGGCCTCGAGGCGCGTGCGCTCGGCCGCGACCTTGTCGGGCTCGAGCCCGACGAAGTCCTCCTGCTCGATGACGATGGCCTCCTCGCGCTGGAGCTTCTCGAACTCCTGATCCATGTCCGCCTTGAAGACCAGGGTGTTGGCCTGAAAGCGGTTGCGCAGGTGGTTGTAGGTCTGCTTGAAGTCGATTTTGATGTTGCCGCGATAGGTCGGCAGCATGCCCTTGAACTGGAGGTCGTAGACCACCGACACGGGCAGCGCCCCCGGCTCGAGGATGGCCGCGCGCATGATCAGCGCCCCGCGGTGGCTCAGCTCCACGGAGAATGTGGCCCGGTTGTCACCATAGAGGGCGGGCTTGGCCGAGCCGATCACGCTCTCGATGAACAGCGACGCTTCTTCCTGGCCTTGCTGAAAGCCCAGCGTCGACAGCCGCACCGAGCCCCCCTCGAGCTGCACGGGCGAGACCGAAGCCGTGCCGCCGACTCGACTCGACAGCTCGGACTCGAGCTCTTCGATCTTGCTCTTGCTGATCCCGAGGTCGACCGTCAGATCGAGAAAGCCACCGCCCGGCGCATCACCATCGCTGCGGTCCTCCATGGCCTTGCGATAGACGACGAGTCGAAACGCGATGCCGTCGCCCAGCTTGGCGATCCGAGGCGCACCCGGCATGTAGTAGAAGAGACGCGGGTTGCTGTGGTCGCGGTAGACCACGATCCCGCCAAGCTCCATGGGGCTGTCGAGAGAGAGCATTGGAGGCCGTTTGATTGGGGGTCGGCAGAGACAGGGGCCGCAATCCGCAACGGACGGGCACCCAACGATGGCGTCACCCTAACACCTCGAACCGAGTCTTGGGGTATCCACGTTTTCGCCCGCGACGTTACGCGGTTCCGTGAGCGAATCCATCGGCCGGCTAGTCGGCCGACATGCGGACACCCATCGACTCGCCTACCGCCTCGTCAATGGCTATGGCACTGTGTGGCGCAGGCAGGGTAGTGGACCCGGCCGGGAGGTACCGATGGCAGCTGTCGCCTCGCTAGTGGTCAGGCTCAAGACTTCGGGGAGTTCGGGCTCGAGTACGGACGACTGGGTCTACTTCGGAATCGGTACCCGCGAGTGGCTGCTGGATACCGACCGCGACGACTTCCAGGTCGGCCAGACCGAGACCTTCACCCTGCGGGTCTCGCCGGGCCTCGACACCTCGCACATCCAGGCGATCCAGCTGCGCAAGGTCAGCACCGACGGGTGGAAGCCCGAGCAGATCGAGGTCTTCGTCAACGACGCCAACATGACCGGCACCCCGCTTTATCGGGGCACCATCGACATGTTCCTCGATGGCGGCGGCGGGGCGGGGCTGGGCTATGGCCTGTGCTGGGAGGCCCCCGACTACACCGGGATCTTCGCCAACCCTACTCCCTACGCCCACGCCACCGATCCCGCGGTGACCTCCCTCTCGGTCGAGATCAAGACCGCGGCGGGGGCCGACAGCGGCACCGACGACGACGTCTACTTCAACGTCGGCACCCGCGAGTGGCTGCTCGACAAGCCCAGCCACAACGACTTCCAGCCGGGCCAGACCGACACCTACACGCTGACCAACTTCGGCTCGCTCAAGCTCAGCCACATCCGCCGCATCGCCCTGCGCAAAGAAGGCGACAACGGCGTCCAAATCGAGAAGATCAAGGTCACCATCAACGGCACGGTGCGCCTCGACGAGACCATCAATCGCTGGCTCGACGGCGGGTCGGGGGCCGAGCTGCAGCACGGCAAGTTCTGGGCCTCGCGCAACTTCCCGCACCCCGCCCCCGCGCCCATCGAAGACGCCATCACCGAGCTGAAGGTCACCGTCAGGACGCGGGACGTCGAGCACGCCGACACCTCGAACTACGTCTACTTCAACAACGGCATCAACGAGTGGACGCTGGGCGACCCGGCCAGCAACTACGGTCGCAACTCGAGCCAGACCTTCACCATCACCAACCTCACCGGGGTTCGGCTCTCCGATTTCCGCCAGCTGATGATCCGCAAGGAAGGCGGCAACGGCTGGGGCCTCGGGCACGTCAAGGTCGAGGTCAAGATGGGCGCGGTCAGCCGCACGCTCTACGACGGCTCCACCCGGATCTTCCTCGACGGCGCGGGCTCCGACTCCTCGAATCGACACGGCCTGTACTGGTCGGCCGCCGACTATGTCGTGCGGGTCCCCCTGCACTGCCACTGGGTCACCGGGCCCGTCGCGGGCGGCGTCACCCCGCGGCGTTCACAAGAAGCCAGCGCCGAGATCATCCGCAACCTCGGCACCGCCGCCTACCGCCAGGGTATGGGCGGCAGCAACGGCTACTGGCACCAGGCCCGCGCGCAGTTCCACGTCATCGGCTTCACCCGGGCGCTCACGACCAACGCCAACGCCACGGTCATGTCCGACACCAACGACAACTTCGCGATCATCGGCACCATCGCCGCCGCCAACAACGTCGCCAACGTCATCAACGCCTACTTCGTGCGGGCCACCAATACCGGCTCCAACTGGAACGTCCCCGCCGCCAGCTCCATCTGGGTGCAGGACACCCGAGGCGGCGCCACCGCCAACACCGGGGCCAACTTCCGCATGGTCGCCGTGTCCACGGCGCACGAGCTGGGCCACCATTTCGGCCTCAACCACGCCGGGGTCAAGCGCTACCTGATGACGGGGACCGGCACCAACCAAACCTCTCAGCTGCTGAACTTCTCGACCGGCGAAGACACCACCGCCCACACGGGCACCAAGAACCGCTTCGGCGCCACCGCGGGCCCCTAGGAGAAACGACTCTCGCCATGCCGACCATTCCCGAGCAAGTCCTCGAGCTCCTCAGCGCCGACCACCTCACGCACCAGGACGAAGCCGCCGTGCTCGCCCTGGGCAACGACGCCGTACAGACCCTGGTGAGCTACGCCCGCGGCCAGCACCCCGACGGTCGCGGCGACCTGCGAAGCCGAGCCATCAACGTCCTCGGCTCCAGCAGCGACGCCGCCCACACCACCTTGCTCGCCGGTCTGCTGGCGAGCCTCGAAGAAGAAGATCGCATCCGGGCTCTCATCTCGCTCGGTCGGCAGGGCACCGACGCCGCCATCGCCAGCATCGAGCAGTACGGCCGCGGCTCCGGGGTGAGCGACGTCGAGTTCGTCTTCGCCGCGCGGTCCATCGGAACATCCGGCAACGGCCAGGCCGTCGCTGCCCTCGGGCGCCTCAGAGGCTCCCGCACCTTGGAAGGCGAGCTACTCGCCGAGTTCAACGCCATTCCCGGAAGCGGCAGCGGCAATACCGGCATCGCCTGAAGGAGGCTCCCATGTCCAACCATCAGATCCGTCCCGACATCGTCCAGAACCTGCGTGGCTTTTTCGCCAAGCAGTATCCCAACGCCACCATCACCGCGCAGAGCGTCCCCGGCCTGCAGGTCCTCGTGGGCGTCTACGACACCTACGCCGGCTCCGGCTTCTCCCGCTACGACGCCAACTGGGTCCCCGCCTTCGCCCTCAAGGCCCTCAAGACCAACCTCGGCACCCCCGACACCGCCGAGGCCCAGCTCATCGCCGCCGGGGGTGGCACCGCGACCGCGTCTACGCCCACGACACCCACCCCTGCGCCCAGCGACGGCGCCGAGCCGCCGGACTCGCCCGTCGACAATCGGCCGCCGCTGAGCATCGCGGCCACCGAGTTCGAGGACAACGGGTTGTTGTATCGGCACGAGGGGCATCAGGCGATCCGCGAGGTCCAGCTGCGCAAGGGCGGCATCTACTGCGTCGCTCGGGTGCCGCATGCGTCGACGGGGCTCACCGGGAATGCACCGAGCCCGCAGGCGATGTACGAGCTGGTCTATGCGGTGCCGCGCGAGGGGACGCGGGTCGATCCGGTCTTGCTGCACCGGGCGCGCATCGAGGACGCGACGGCGCCGACGCACATCTTCTGCTTCTTCGAGGCCTCCGGGGGGCATGAAGACGCGGACCGGATGAAGCTCGTCGACGCCCGGCAGCAGTAACGGCCCCGAGCGCGGCTACGGCACGTGAACCGGGAGGATCTCGAACCGCACGCCGTCGTCGGTTCCACGTCTCCCCGGACGCAAGAACGGGCGTCTATCCAGAATCGGCGATGTGGCGTTCGATCCCGCTCGGCGGTGCATGCATCGATGAGCGCGGCCGAGGCCGGCCCTCGCAAAAGCAAGTGTAGCGCCCCGCGGTGTTTAATGCCTGGACTCAGCGTCCAGGTCGCGACCGTGCATCCGCCCGGCCGTTCTGTCTGGCTCAAACAACCCCGCTGGAACCGAAACCCCATTTCCGCATACAGACGCTACGAAAAACTCGTCTTGGATTGGTCACTTCGGGCCACGGTGGAGATCTCATCCCTACAGTTCCAACCACTCGGCCACCACATCACCCCTGATATATTTATATTAGGTGGTCGAATCTAGTGCACACCATGACCTCGCAACACTTCTGCGATCGGGCGCCGGCAAAGACATTCTCTCGGGTCTCCGTGGTGTAAGTCTCGCAGAGAACAACCTCCAGGGGGCTGACCTCCGAGAAGCTGACCTCCGAGAAGCTGACCTCCGAGAAGCTGACCTCCGAGAAGCTGACCTCCGAGAAGCTGACCTCCGAGAAGCTGACCTCCGAGAAGCTGACCTCCGGCGAGCTGACCTTGCTGGAGCAGATCTCCGAAGCGCTCGACTTGCAACAGCAGATTTTCGAGGAGCCAACCTCTACGCCGCTGATATCAGAGAGGCTACTCTGTCCAATATCAGTGCCCCGGGCGATTCTTCATATCGAGGAATCGCAAAATTCCAAGGCTGTAATCTTCACAGAGCAAATCTGAGCAACACAGATCTTTCCTTCGCCAGCTTCCATGGAGCACTCCTCTACCAGGCGAACCTTCACTCGACACATGGATATGACCCGCAATTCCAAGGCGCGGATCTAGCTTTTTCACAGATCCAGAAGGTCAAGTGGACAGGAGCCAACCTACAGGGCTCCAGGGCATGCTATTCCTTCATATACAAATCTGAACTAAGAGAAGTCAACATCAGAGGCACAGACCTACGGAACGCACTAGCACTCCGATCCGACCTAAGCCGAATTAACACACGAGGCACAAGGACAGAAAGCTCCGTTGTCGACTTCCTCTTCGGAAGGGCGCTTTCTCGGAACCCCAAGAGACGAATCTCAGAGCTCGCAGGACGTCTAGTACTCGAAAAGAGGGATGACCAGTTAGAACAAATACGCCTAAGCCTGAAGAACCACTACCACAAAGGCGAAGATCTAAACAACGAAGAGATTCACTGGTTTGACCTCGAAGGGAACGACTATACTCAAGCGGACTTCGAGGGGGCCTCATTTTCAGGCTACAATTTCCGAAACGCATGCCTCACGGGAGCCAATCTCATCAGGGCCAATCTTCGAGGCGCAGATCTTCGAGGTGCAGACCTTCGAAACGCGAAACTCTCCTTTGCAAGCCTACAGGGCGCGAATCTTGAAGGTGCGGATCTGGAGGGCGCAGACCTGGGCAACGCAAGCGTCGCTGGCGCGGATCTTCAAAATGCCTGTCTGAGAGCCTCGAATTTATCCGGCGCGGACCTTCGCGGAGCAAGCCTGGAAGGAACCACTCTCGAGGCAGCGAATCTCGACAACGCTGACATCCGAGACATATACACCGACAAGCACACATTGTTCGCGGCGAGCTCCCTCGATGGGGCAGTGATCAGAAGTTACACAATCGTAGATGTCGACAACATATCCGACCGTCAGAAGATACGACTCAACATCCATGACTCCCTCGCAGAGCTCAGGAGTGACTACTCTGGACTCTGGCTTTGGTTTCACCTAATAGCGCTCATCGCGTTCCTATCGCCGTACCTGTCCTTTATCGGCCGCGCCCTCGCGCTCTCGGCCATAACCCCTCCATCAGAGGGGGCTCATTCGCTCGCCTTTGAGCTCGGATGGTACATATTGTCCGGCGGCGATGGAACGCATGAAATCAGCGCAAAGTTCTACTTGTTCATTATTGGGATTTTGTACAACGCCATCCGAGGAGCATTGCTCTACAAAACCCACTCGCTGATGCTTCAGCAGGAGATCTCCCAGCTACCACTAATGTACATACTAGAAAATGACTACTGGTGGAACCTAGCGCACAAGACCGCAAGAACCATGTTTCGGATCAACCTCTTTATCGTCGCAGTTCATTTGCTCATGTTTTTTCAACAACCCGTGGTACTAACGCTCTAGTGTCACGATAGATCTATCATCAAAACCAACGCACACGAGGCGAGAGTGGGTCAACGCAGCGTCAGTGAGTATAAGAGTATAAGGAAATAGGCAGCAACGCCGAGGGCCTGTTTCGATCCGCGGCTACGGCACGTGAACCGAGAGGATCTCGAACCGTACGCCGTCGTCGGTTTCGTGCACGCGGGCGCTCAACGCCAGGTCGCTCGCACCCGACTCCACCGTCCATAGATCGACGAGCACGTCCCAGTGCGTGCCCATCCACTGCGAGACCGAGGTGCTCCATGTCGCCTCGGGCAGCGCGACGAGCGTCTCGCCAAAGTCGGCGACATAGTGCTCGATCTGCGCGACAGCCCTCGCATCGATGGCCACCGAGGCCACCCGCGAAAGAGCGTAGTCACCTGCGGCGAACGCCTCCACCACCTCGCCGATGACCGACCGCCATGCACTCGCCACCGGGCGCGCACGCTCTTCGTCTTTGAAGGCAGGTTCGGCCGTCCGCATCGTCGACCGCGATCTTAGTCCACGCTCCCGGTCGGTTCGAGCAAGCGCTGATCCTCGCGCTCCGCCCGGCTCCGTAGGGGCATCAACGCAGCGTCCAGCTCGGGCCACGCGTTCGCGATCGCATCGTCACCAGCCTCCAGGAGCGCACCGAGTTGCGAGACCTCGAGGCCACCGACGCCGTCGTAGCTGTCGCAGACATCGAACAGCTGCCCCACGAGATCGGGCTTCGTCACCCCGACTCGCTCGCCGCGGAGCACGATGCACCCCGCGAGCAAGTCGCCGTAGTCCTCCGGCAGCATCCTCTGTGCATCTACCAGCGCTCGACTCAGGCAAGCTTCCGCAGTCTCGCTCGTCTTGCACAGGCTCAGCTCCAACAACCAACTCGGCGAGTCTTCCCGCTCCGAGATCCGAGCATCGACCCACTCCACGAGCGTGGCCACGCTCCACAGCTCGGCGTCGACGACCGCGAACAAGGCAACGAGGAGGTTCTCCATGGGTTGGGCGCAGCCCGCTTGAAGGGGGGCCGCTCCCCGATACCATCTGCACGGCGAACGCCCCAGGACCCGGGAACAACCCACTGGCGGACCATCCACGAGCCCCTCCTGACGCCGTCCTGTCAGGAGTCTCGCCAAACCGCTTGAAGCGCCCGGGCGGGGGTCGCAAGCTCAAACTCCCGTGGACTCGTTCTCGCCGCCCACTCGTACCTGGTTCGACCAGAGCTTCGAGGCGCCCACCGCGGTGCAGCAGCAGGGCTGGCCGAAGATCGCGGGAGGCGACCACTGCTTGCTCATCGCACCCACGGGCAGCGGCAAGACGCTGGCGGCGTTCCTGTGGTGCATCGACCAGCTGATCCGTCGCCCCGATCGAGGGCCGGGCTGCAAGGTGCTGTACATCTCGCCGCTCAAGGCCCTGGTCTACGACGTCGAGCGCAACCTTCGGGCGCCGCTGGTCGGCATCACGCGCACGGCGGAGCTGCAGGGCAAGCCGCTGGTGCTCCCGCGGGTGGACGTGCGCACAGGCGACACGTCGCCGAAAGCACGGCGGCAGCAAGCCCGCGATCCGGGCGACATCCTGGTGACGACGCCGGAGTCCCTGTACCTGCTGCTCGGGTCTCAGGCTCGCGAGACCCTCGAGACGGTCGAGACGGTGATCGTCGACGAGGTGCACGCGCTGGCCCCTACCAAGCGGGGGGCTCACCTGTCGCTGTCGCTCGAGCGCCTGGCGCAGCGGTGCGAGCGGGAGCCGCAGCGGCTGGGGCTTTCGGCAACGGCGCAGCCCCTCGAAGAGGTCGCCCGCTTTTTGGGGGGCGATCGCGACGTGCAGATCGTCGATACCAGCCAGCCGCCGAACATCGACCTGCAGATCATCGTGCCCGTGCCGGACATGACCCGGCCGGCGCAGGGTCTGGAGCTGATGCTCTCGAAGTGGGAAGCGGAAGAGCGCGGCGAGACCCCGCCCGACGGCGACGAGACGGCGGCGAACGATGCTCCCGCCCAGGCCGAGCCCGAGACGCCGACCTCCACCGTGGACACGGAGCGCTGGCCGGAGCTGGCGGGCTTTACCGAGGAAGAACTCGCGCCCTCCGCCGATCGCCAGCTCGCGGAGCGTCAGCGCAAACACGTGGCCGCCCGCTGGAGGCTCAAGCGCGGCGAGAATGCACCCACGCCGGTCGGTCCTCGTGCGGGCTCAGTGGTGGTGCCCGCTCCGGCTCCCAGCGGCGAGTCGCCCGAGCACAGCATCTGGCCGGCCGTGTATCCGCGCCTGCTCGACCTCATCGCGGAGCATCGCACGACGATCGTGTTCGTGAACTCGCGGGGCCTGTGCGAACGGCTGGCGCAGCGCCTCAACGAGCTCACGGGCGAGGACCTGGTGCGCTCCCACCACGGCAGCGTTTCGCACCGCCAGCGCACGCAGATCGAGGAGATGCTCAAGGCGGGGCAGATCCGGGCCATCGTGGCCACCAGCTCGCTCGAGCTGGGCATCGACATGGGCACGGTGGACCTGGTGGTGCTGGTCGAGTCGCCGGGCGCGGTGTCGCGAGGCCTACAGCGGGTCGGCCGAGCGGGGCACGGCGTCGGACAGACGAGCCGCGGCCGGCTGTTCCCCAAGCACCGCGGCGATCTGTTGGAGAGCGCGGTGGTGGCTCGTCGCATGCAAGCGGGGGCCATCGAACCGCTGCGGGTGCCTCATAACCCGCTCGACGTGCTGGCGCAGCAGATCGTGGCGATGTGCAGCCTCGATGCCTGGCCGCTGGCGGAGCTGGAGCGGGTAATCCGTCGCAGCGCCAACTTCTCGCAGGTGCCCCGCGATGCCCTCATCGGCGTGCTCGACATGCTGGCGGGGCGCTACCCCTCGAGTGCCTTCGCCGACCTGCGCCCCCGCGTGGTGTGGAACCGCGAGACCGACGAGCTGACGGGGCGTCGCGGGGCCAAGATGCTCTCGCTGGTCAGCGGCGGCACCATCCCCAACCGGGGCACCTACGGCATGTTCCTGGGCGAGGGCGGCCCGCGGGTGGGCGAACTCGACGAAGAGATGGTGCACGAGACGCTGCCCGGCCAAAACATCATGCTGGGCGCGAGCACGTGGCGGGTGGAACACATCACCCGCGACCGGGTGATCGTCTCGCCCGCGCCCGGCGAGCCGGGGCGGCTGCCGTTTTGGCGAGGCGAGGGTCCGGGGCGCCCCATCGAGCTGGGCCAGGCCTTGGGTGCGTTCACGCGTGAAGTCGGTGAGCGCAAGCGCGAGCAGGCCGAGCCCTGGCTGTGCAGCGACTACGGGCTCGACGAGCTGGCGGCGCAGAACCTGGTGACCTACGTGCACGAGCAGCGCGAGGCCACGGGAGTCCTGCCCACCGACAAGGCGCTGACCATCGAGCGCTTCCGCGACGAGCTGGGCGACTGGCGGGTCTGCATCCTGAGCCCGCTGGGCGCCCGCGTGCACGCGCCGTGGGCCCTGGCCATTCAGACCCGACTCGAGGCGCACTTCGGCTTCGAGATCCAGGCGCTGTGGAGCGACGACGGCATCGTGCTGCGGCTGGTCGAGGTGGAAGAGCTGCCCGAGCTCGACCTGCTGCTGCCCCCGCCCGACGAGGTCGAAGAGCAGATCGTCCATCAGCTGGCCCACTCGGCGCTGTTTGCCGGCCAGTTTCGCGAGAACGCGGCCCGAGCCCTGCTGCTGCCGCGCCAGCGCCCCGACCAACGCCAGCCGCTGTGGGCCCAGCGGCTCAAGTCTCAGCAGCTGTTGGCCGTCGCGCGCGAGTACCCAGCGTTTCCGATCATCATGGAGACGTACCGGTCGTGCTTGCAGGACGTGTTCGACCTGCCCGCGCTGACGAAGCTGCTCGGGGCGATCCAGCGTCGGGAGATCCGCGTGGACGTGGTCGAGACCTCGACGCCCTCGCCCTTCGCCAAGTCGCTCGTGTTCGCCTACGTCGCGACCTACCTGTACGAAGGCGATGCGCCGCTGGCCGAGCGCAAGGCCCAGGCACTGGCCCTCGACCGCGAGCTGCTGCGCGAGCTACTGGGTCACGAAGAGCTCCGTGAGCTGCTCGACGCCTCGGTCATCGATGCGATCGAAGAGGAGCAACAGGGCCGGGCCGAGTCCCGCCAAGCTCGCCATGCCGACGCGGTGCACGACCTGCTGCGGCGGGTCGGTGACCTGTCGGAAGCCGAGATCGCCGAGCGCTGCCGCGAACAACCCGGGCCCTGGCTCGAGACCCTCGAGCGCTCACGTCGGGCCATCTCGTTGCGGGTGGCGGGGGAGCTGCGGTGGATCGCCATCGAGGACGCGGGCCAGTACCGCGACGCCCTGGGGTGCCTGCCTCCGCCCGGCCTGCCCGCGGTGTTCCTCGAGCCGGTCGCCGACGCCCTCGATGGCCTGGTCGCGCGCTGGGGACGAACCCACGGGCCCTTCGTCACCGCGACCGTCGCCCGCCGCTGGGCCGTGCCGCGCGGTCAGGTCGACGATGCCCTGCGGCGGCTCGAGACCCAGGGCGTGGTGCTCAGCGGTGAGTTCCGCCCGGGTGGCCACGGTCGCGAGTGGTGCGACGCGGAGATCCTCCGCTCGATCAAGCGCCGCACGCTGGCCCGGCTCCGCGGCGAGATTGCGCCCGTCGAAGCGGCCGCGCTCGGGCGTTTCTTGCCCGCGTGGCACGGCATCGACGACGGACGCCGCGGCATGGCCAAGCTCGAAGAGGCGCTCGTGCAGCTCGAGGGCATGGCGCTGTCCTACGCCGAGCTGGAGACGGTCATCCTACCCGCGCGCGTGGCCGACTTCAGCCCCCGCATGCTCGACGAGCTGGGCGCCACGGGCTGGCTGGTGTGGGTGGGTCGCGGCGCGCTGGGCAAGAGCGACGGCCGCGTGGCGCTGTACCGACGCGAGCGGGTGCCCCAGCTGGTCGATCCGCCCGCGCCTCCCGAAGGCGTGCAGCTCGACCCGCTGCACGAGAAGATCTGCACCCACCTCGAGGCCCGCGGCGCCTGCTTCATGGTCGAGCTCCAGAGCGCGTGCGGCCCCGGTACCCGCCCCGAAGAGATCAGCGAAGCGCTGTGGGACCTGGTCTGGTGGGGCATGGTCACCAACGACACCTTCGCCGCGCTGCGAGCCCACGGGCGGCCCAAGGCGCGTCGGGTGGGTCGTGGCGGACGTCGGGGCTCGCGGAGTGCCGCGGGCGGGGGCGGTCGCTGGTCCCTCGTCCAAGACCTGCTCTTCGGCGAAGTCGATGCCACCACCCGCGCCCATGCCCGCGCGGTGACCTTGCTCGAGCGCCACGGCCTGGTCACCCGCGAAGCGGCCGCACTCGAGGAGCTGCCCGGCGGGTTCTCGGCCGTTTATCGCGTGCTCAAGGCGATGGAAGAGGCGGGCAAGGTGCGGCGCGGTTACTTCGTCGAGCAGCTCGGCGGGGCGCAGTTCGCCTCCCCGGGCGCGGTCGATCGCATTCGCGCGGTGCGAGACCCGGGCGAAGACGAGACCGTCGTCGTGCTCTCGGCCATCGATCCCGCCAACCCCTACGGGTGGCTGCTGCCATGGCCGGTCCGGGGCGAGACCGAGCGCAGCAAGACCCCGCGCCGCGTCGCCGGGGCCAGCGTGGTGTTCGTGGGCGGCGAGGCGGTGCTCTACCTCGACAAGGGCGGCAAGCGATTGCGGACCTTCGTGGCCGCCGACGACCCGGTGTGCCTGTCCACGGCGATGGGAGCCCTGGCCAAGGTCGCGGCCCGTAAGCGAGGCCGAACGCTGCGGATCGAGACGGTCGATGGCGAGCCCGCCCGGACCTCGCGGTTCGCCGATGCGCTGCGCGACGCCGACTTCCGCAGCGACGTGCGGGGCCTGACCCTCGAAGCTCCTCGCTCCTGAGCGGCGTCGGGTCGCCCTTCAGCCTCGCCCGGACAGGAGCACGCGAATCATGGAGTGTTCGGGTTCGCGGTACCGCCCCGTCGCGTAGGTCATGTGCCCGTAGCCCTCGGCTTCGTGCCGATGGTCGGCGCCCAGGTGCTCCGCGAGCCACGTGCCCTGTGAGGCCGGAATGGCGGAATCGTCGTCCGCATGCCACACGCACGCATTCGCGTGGCGAAGGGCTCGCACGTCGATGCCCCAGTCGAAACAGGTATCTTGGGCGGTCTCCCACGTGGCGCCGCAGGTCCCTCGAACGACCGAGCGCCGCATCGAGGCATAGAGGCGACCGAGGAGGTCGCGATCCCCGGCCACCTTGGGCGCCCCTCGCTTGACGACGCTTCCCAGCACACTCGGCGGCAGGACCCCCAACGCGATGGACATCACCGTGAAGTACCAGCTCATGCTCGGCCGCCGCAGGCTCTCGGAAGTCGGCGTCCCACCGGCTCCGATCGTCGCGTCCAAGCCCAGCTCCTCGCACAGGGCGGTCGGCAACAAGGGCGCGTTCAAGCCCAGGCCCACGCAACGCTTCGGAAACGTTGCGGCCGCCGCCATGGCGTGCGGCGTGCCCTGAGAGTGCCCCGTGATGATGAAGGCGTCGACCGCTTCAGCGTCCAACACCGCCTCGAGATCCTCTCGTGGCCAGTCCCGTACCCGGCGCCCCGGTTTTTGGTCCGTGAACCCACAACCGGGGAGGCTGATCGCAATCCCTCGGCACCCGAGGCCATCGCAGGCCTGCGCATGGACACCCTTTTCGAAACCCGCATCGAGCCCCGAGCCGTGGATGTTGACCACCACGGGTGCCGATGCGTCGTCGCGGCCGTAGACCACGTACGCCACGCGGCGACCATCGGAGGTCGTGGCCAGCCGCTGACCCGCTGCCTTCACCGCTTCGAGGTCGATCGGGGTCATGCCGCGACGCCGGATCCTCGCGCCGACCCAGTGAGCCACGAGAGCCACCAACACCAGCCCCGCTCCCCCGATCGCCGCGTACACCATCTCGTGCTCGGACTATGGCACGGCCGTGGCCGCGGTGCTCCGCGCAGGTGAGCCTCCGTCTCAACGCACGAGGCCGATTCCCCGGTTCATTCCGGGGACTCGACTCGAGCGCTCGATTTTTCTTCGGCTGTTGAAAGATCGATCCCCCTCTCGTGCGTTTCGATCCTTGCCGATGTCGATGAAGCTCACCGCACTCGTCCTGGGCCTCGCCTCCACCACCGCGGGCGGCGTTTGGGCCATGCGGGGTCCCGCGACCCCGACATCGACATTGGACGCACCCGTTCGTCGCCCCATGATCACCCGCAGCACGCCCATTGAATCGGCGCGTGCGGAACACGACGAGCGGCCCGCCTCCATCGCCGACGTCGCCCAACGCTAGCTCGGCGCGCCACGATCGAAGCACCGTACCGATCACGCACGGGCGCACAAATCGCCCTTTATGTTCGCCGCGGGCCCAGGCTAAATGGCGAGCATGCGAGGGGGAACACGAGGCCAGCGCGCTTTCGGACTCTTGGGATTGGTGGTGGCGGCCTCGTTGCTGCCCGACTCGGCCCAGGCCCAGGTGGCGGTCACCCGCACCCGCTTCGAGCTGCCCGCGTCCAACGGCTACGGAGCGATCATCCTCAACCTCGACGCGGGCGACCCCGGGCAATCGCGACGGCTGGTCCACTTTCGCGAGCACCTGTACGCGGTCGAGGAACCACAGCTCGACACCCGCGGCCACGAGATCTGGAACGGCGGCGACTTTGCGGCGGTCTACACCCGCGACCTGCTGTTCGACGCGTACTTCGGTCTGCGTGACGGTGGCGGCCAGGCCTGGCTGACCACGGTGCCCGTCGACTTCGACGCGAGCGGCTACGCGGGCTGGCAAGAGGGCGAGACGGGCGGCACGGGCCTGGTGACCATGGTGCAGACCATGGGCTCGCTCGAGGCCACGCAGTACTTCTTCACCCCGGTCGAACTCGAGGCCAACGCGTTCGTCATGGCGATGCGCGTGCGCAACGTCGGCGGCAACACGGTGCCCGACGCCCAGGCGTTCTCGCTGCACAACTTCCACCTCGGCTACGGCCGCGCCCAGTCGCCCTGGGAGGTCCAGCAGGACATCGGGGAGAACGGCGAGACGCTCCTGTGGGACGGCAGCGGCGGCGGAGCGGCCTATACCGAGCGCGGCTTCGCGGGGGTGATGGCGGTGCGGGCCACGGGCAACGTGGCGCACTACGGGGCCGCACCTGCGGTCAACGTGTACGCCATCGTCAACGACGGCGGCACGACCGATCTGCCCGACAACCCCACCCCCGACATGGCGGTGGACGGTGCGACCGGGGCCCTCCAATTCGACCTCGGAGACCTCGGACCCGGGCAAGAAGCCTGGGTCGCGGTGACGGTGGTGCACCACGGCGATCCGCAAGCGGGCGCCGCCGCGCTCGGCCTGGCCGACGCGTGGATCGACGGCCGCGACGCGCAAGCGCTCGTGCAGGACGAGATCGACGGCTGGGCCGACTTCCAGGCCACCGTCGAGCTGCCCGCCGATCTCGATTCCTACGAAGAGACGCTGACCCGGCACAGCGCCACGATGCTGCGCATGGGGCAGGTGCAAGAAGACGAGAGCTACCTCCGCGAGTGGCTCACCCAAGACGGCGAGCCTCGTCGCACCCGCTTCCCCAGCCCCGACGCGCCCACGGCCCTGCCCGGCGTGGTGCAGCACAACGGCCGCGGCGCGGTGCTGGCCAGCCTGCCTCCCGGCAACTGGACCTACGCGTGGATCCGCGACGGGGCCTACGCCACCGTGGCCATGGCCGTGCTCGGCATGGTGCCCGAGGCCCGAGCCGCGCTCGAGTTCTACCTCGAGGCCGAGGCCGGTCGCTTCGTCGACTGGTCCGAGCTCGACGGCTACGACATGCCCGACTACCAGATCTCGCTGGTGCGCTACTACGGGTTCGGCGTCGAGGAGACCGACTTCAATGCCTTCGGGCCCAACCTCGAGTTCGACGGCTTCGGGCTGTTCTTGTGGGCGCTGCGAGCCTACGAGCAGCAGACCGGCGACGAGGCGCTGGCGGCCGAGTACTGGCCGGTCATCTCCGAGCGCATCGCCGACGTGCTGGTCGCGCTGGTCGACCCCGCGACCGGGCTCATCCGTCGCGACTCGTCGATCTGGGAGAGCCACTGGGAAGGGCGCGAGCGCTACTGGGCGTACACCACGATCACCGCGGTGCGAGGGCTCTGTGACGCGGCCGCGATCGCCGACCGCCTGGGCGAGGCCGAGCAGGCCGAGACCTACCGCAGCACCGCGCTGGGATTGCGCGAGGCGATCGTCACCCAGCTGACCGATTCCAACGGCGCCATCGCGTCGAACCTCGAGGAGCTGGAGTCGGGCCAGGGCTACTGGGACGCCGCGGTCATCGACGCCGTCGCGATGGGGCTGTTCGATCCGCAGGGCGAGATCGCCAGCGCGACCCTGGCCGGGCTCGATGCCAACCTGCTCACCCCCGCCAGCGAGGTCGGCTGGGCGCGTAACGACGACGACACCGACCACGAGGGCGCCAGCGATCTGAGCCCCTGGGGCAGCGTCTACGACGCGGTGGAGTGGGTGATCACCGACCTGCGCGGCACCATGGCCTGGCGCGGGGCGGGCGACGAGGGCCGGGCGGACGCGATCCTGCAGTGGATCCTCGCGCAGTCCCTGGCGAACTACCTGATGGTAGCCGAGACCTTCGACGCCAACACGGGGACCTACGAGAACAACACGCCGATGCTCGGCTTCGGGGCGGGCGCCTGGGCGCTCGCGCTCGCCCACCGCGAGGGTGAGTTCCAGGACGCCGCCTGTGGTGAGTTCTGGGAGGGCGGCGACGGAGGCACCGGGGGCGACGACACCTCGGGCGACGAGACGGCCGGCGACGGCGGTACCGCGACGAGCGGAGCCGCCGACTCCACCGGCCAAGACGACGACGGAGAGACGCAAGGGATGAGCGGCAACATCACCAGCGAGGGCGACGGGGTCACCGATCCGGGCTTCACCGGGGCGGGCTCGGAGAGCGGCGGCACCGGGTGCAGCTGCACGACCACGGGCGAGGGCACGGGGGGCTTCGGCGCGCTGATCCTCGGCCTGCTCGGCCTGGGCTGGCGACGACGACGTCGCGTGCTCGCATTGGCGGGAGCGACCGCGATGCTCGGTGGATGTGCCGATGATGCCCCCACCCCCGCGGGCGGCACGGGCACGGGCGAGGCCGCCACCACCCTGCCGTTGTCCGGCAATACCGAGACGACCGACACCCCGCCCACCACGGGCCTCGACGACACCACCACCGCCGTCGATCCGACCGGGGGCGGCGAGGACATCACCCCGGTCGAGCTGTGCCCGACCGAGTTCACGTTCTCCCCCAGCGGCAGCGTGTCCAACGTGAGGCTGGTGCACGAGGCCCAGAGCTTCGACCTGGCCACCGCGGTGGCCATGAAGGAGGCCGGTGGCGGCTACGAAGCCACCGTGGACCTGCCCATCGGGCTCAATGCCTACAAATTCGTGTACGACCAGGGCGGCGAGCAGAACTGGGTCTTCGATCCCGAGCAGGCGCGCCGCAAGTACGTCGACGGGGTCGAGAACTCGGGCGTGCTCGTGCCCGACTGCAACCTCCCGCAGCTGCACGTGCAGACCAGCGAATCGGGCTACGAGGGCCCCGACGCGGGCACCTACGACGCTCAGCTCAGCTACCGAGACGGCTTTCATGCCTTCGGCGCCGACCCGGACGCCTACGAGATCGTGCTGCGTCACGCGAGCACCGAGCGTGCTCTGCTGCCCGAGGAGATCACCATCGAGGAGAGCGGCGACGTCACCTTGTCGTTGTCCGGGCTGGAAGATGGCAAGCACACCGTGGTGCTCGTCCCCGTCGACCAACGCTCGCAGCGGGGCGAGCCCGTGCGGCTGGTGTTCTGGGCCGAGGCGGAGCCCTTCTCCTGGGAGGACGCGCTCGTCTACATGGTCGTCACCGATCGCTACCGCAACGGCGACCCGAGCAACGACGGGCCCGTCACCCCCGGTGCCGATGGCCCCGGCGACTGGTTCGGCGGCGACCTCGAGGGCCTGCGCCTGTCCATCGCCGAGGGTGAGCTCGATGCCCTGGGCGTGCGCGCGATCTGGCTGACCCCGTGGCAGACCAACCCCGTCGGGGGCTACGCCGCCGCCGATGGCATCCACACCGTCACCGGGTACCACGGCTACTGGCCGACTCGCGCCCGCGAGGTCGACCCGCGGCTCGGCGGCGAAGAGGCTCTACGCGCGCTCGTCGACGAAGCCCACGCGCACGGCATCCGCATCCTGCAGGACTACGTCATCAACCACGTGCACGAAGAGCACGAGTACGTCGCCGAGCACCCCGACTGGTTCCGCACCGGGTGCGTGTGCGGAGGCGACGGCTGCGGCTGGACCGAGGCCGCGCTCTACTGCCTGTTCCAGCCCTACATGCCGGACATCGACCACTCCGTGCCCGAGGCCAACGCCCAGTTCGTCGAGGACGCGGTGTGGTGGGTCGACGAGTTCGACCTCGACGGACTGCGCGTCGACGCCGTCAAGCACGTCGAGGAGGTCGCCACCCGCAACATCTCCGCCGCGATCCGCGAGACCTTCGAGCAATCGGGGGCCCACTACTTCCTCATGGGCGAGACCGCCATGGGGTGGAACAACTGCGCCGACCCCTGCAACGACGAGAACTACGAGACCATCGCCCGCTACGTCGGCCCGCACGGCCTCGATGGCCAGTTCGACTTCGTGCTCTATCACGCCGCCTCCTACGGCGTGTTCGGCTACTCCGACTACGGGATGATCCACGCCGACTACTGGTTCAACCACGGCCAAGGCAAGTGGCCCGAGGGGTCGATCATGACCCCGTATATCGGCAGCCACGACACCCCGCGCTTCTCCACCCTCGCCGACTATCGCGGCCAGGACCCCGGCCATGATCGCGGCATCGCCCACGTCCAGTGGGGAGACATCGCGCAGGCCCCCGGCGACGACGAGCCCTATTGGCGCACCCGGGTCGGCTTCGCCTGGCTGCTCGGCCTGCCCGGTGCTCCGCTGCTCTACTACGGTGACGAGTACGGCCAGTGGGGCGGCGCCGACCCGAACAACCGCATGATGTGGCGCCCGCCCGGCGAGCTGAACGCATGGGAGACCGAGACGCTCGCCTTCGTGCGTACCCTCGGCCAGCTGCGGCAGCAGATCCAGCCGCTGCGGCGCGGTCGCTACGTGGGGCTGTGGGCCACCGAGGACGCGCTGCTCTTCGGGCGCATGGAAGACCCGGGCGAGGCCGCCATCGTCGGCGTCAGCCGGGCCGCCACCGCGCAGGAGCACACCTTCTCCGTCGTCTCGCTCGGCTTCCTCCCCGGCACCATGCTGAGCGACGCGCTCGGCGGACCGGGTGCGATGGTGGCCGGCGACGGTACCGTCACCGTCACCGTGCCCGCGCGCGGGGCCGTGATCTTGGTGCCGTAGCGCAGGCCCGCGCTACCAGCCCCACGACAGCACGACGCCTCCGCGCACCTGCGGCGCGGACAGGTAGTCGGCGATGTTCTCGAACCCGGCGACGAAGTCGTCGGCGAAGTCGCCGTCGGCGGGGTAGCTGTGCAACGCGCACGAGACCTCCGCGCCCACGGCCAGCCGCGCGGGCAGGGTGACCTGGAGCCCCCCGCCGACCTGCACGGCGAAGCCGACGTCGCGCTCGCGGCCGAGGTCCCGCAGGCTGTCGCTGACCTGAGAGTCGTGAAACGCCAGACCCGCGCCGAACAGGCCGTAGCCGAAGACGCGTCGACCACCCCCGATCCGGAACGTGGGCACCGCGGAGATCTCGTGCCCCGACCGATCGATGGCCGGACCCTCGATGCCGGCCCTGCTGCTCAAGTTCCCGATGACGTCGTGGGAGACGTCGAGCCCCGAGATGATCGCGAGCGTCCCCATCCCCGGCCGATAGCGATAGCCAAACGATGCCCCCCAGCGGAACGACGGGCGCCCACGCCACTTCCCCACGGAGACCTTGCCGCCCACCGGTCCGAGCTGAACGTGAGGGCTGTGCGTGGGCAGAGCCTCGTCCTCCGCATGCGCCACCCGAGCTCCGAAGCCCAGCGACCCCAGCACGGTCGCGCTCATCAATAGGTTTCCAAGTCTATAAGCCATGCATCCAGCCTAGCAGGCAGCCGCTCCAAGCCGGGTGTCCGATACGGAAAGAGCGAACAATACCTACGGCGCACGCCGCCGCCCCGTGCCACGGCGGGAAGCGTGAGGCATCTCGCGAATTTTTACGCAATCGATTGGCCGCGTCGCTCTTCTGAGTCCGCGCGAGCGTCATCGCTCCGCACCCGAGAAACGAGACAATCGATGCACAAGAACATCCCCGGCCTCCTTTCCTTGCTCTTCGCTGCGGTCGCGATCGCGTCCCTGCTCTATGGGCTCACCACCGCGGGCCCCGAGCACAAGAAGCTGAGCAACCGCTACGAATCCGTGGACCGAGAGGCCGAGTTCTACCGAGGCCCGGGCCGGATGGGCCCCAACCCGATCTTGCAGGAGTACGACCAGCGGCTGTCGCGAATCTCGGACGAGCGCTCCGAAGCGATGTTCAAGCTCGAGACCGCCACCTTCGGGGGCATCGCACTCGGGTTGCTCGCGCTGGTGCTGAGCCTCGTCGGGCTGAGCAAGCGACCACGAGGCATCGCAATCGGTGGCATGGTGGGTGCCTTGGGCGCCGCGGGCTTGGTGGCCATCGTCATCGGCACCAACCCGGCTGCGTTCTGAGTTCACGTGGGCGACTTGGAGCGTTGAACCACATCACGCAAAGACTGAGCCCAGTGCTCGAGCTCGCTGGCGGTCGTCTCCGCGATGCGAGCGTCCGAGGCGGCGCGTCGCATCGCCTCGGTGAGCAGCTGTCGCGCCCGTCGCAGGCGGGTTCGCACCGTGCCTTCGGGAACGTCCAAGGCCACCGCGAGCGCGGGCCCGGAGAACTTCTCCCAGTAGTGCAGCTCGAGCAAGATCTGGTGATCGAGGGGGATCGACCGCAAGGCGCGGAGCAGCAGCCGCTGCTGCTCGTGGTCCGCCAAGATGGCGCTGGGCGAGGGGTCGAGCTCCGCCACGGACACCGCGTTGGAATCGAAACCCTGGATCTGGTGCGCCCGCCGACGATAGCTGGCGATGAGGACCCGGCGTGCGATCGCCATGACGTAGGTAGAGAACCTCGCCTCACCCCGAAAGGCATCGCGGTTCTCGATGCACTGCATCATCGTCTGCTGCACCAGCTCGCTGACCAGCTCGGGCGCGGCCTTGCTGCGAAAGAAGCGGAACAGGGCATCGAACTGCGATCGCAGCAGGGCACCGCCGGCTTCACGATCGCCCCGACGCCACGCGTCGAGCAGCTCGAGTTCGGTGCTCACCGACGGCAGTCTGGAGCAGTCGGCGGAACGGGGCAACTGCAAGCCCGAGACCTCGAGAGCCTGCGATGAACGGATCCCCCTTCGATCCCGCGTCGTCCGTCCCGGACATCGAGCACCAGGTCGTGCTCGCCGAGGTCGAGGCGGGGCTCTTCGGCTCGACCCCCGGGGTGGAGATCGACCGCTACCGCATCGTGGGACGACTGGGGCGCGGGGGCATGGGCGTGGTGTATCGCGCCCAGGACCCACAGCTCGATCGGGCGGTGGCGCTCAAGCTCTTGCACCCTTCCGAGCCCGGGACGGCACCGCGTCAGCGTCAGCGTTTGCTCCGCGAGGCGCGAGCGCTCGGCCGCCTCGATCACCCCAACGTGGTCACCGTCTTCGACGTCGGACTGGCGGGCGCTCAGGTGTTCGTGGCCATGGAGCTGTGCGAGGGCATGAACCTCGAGCAGTGGCTCGCCGACTCCCGGCGGAGCGTGGCGGAGATCGAGCGGGTGTTCGCAGCGGCGGGCCACGGGCTGCTCGCCGTCCATCGGGCGGGCCTGGTGCACCGCGACTTCAAGCCGAGCAACGTCATGGTCGGTGACGACGGCCGCGTGCGGGTGCTGGACTTCGGGCTCGCCAAGTCGGTGTCGGAGCAAGCCGTCATGACCACGACCGACGAGGATCGTGCGCCCCCATCGGCCGCCGAGCTGACCGGGCGTGGCGCCGTGGTCGGCACGCCTCGGTACATGGCGCCCGAGCAAGCGCGAGGAGAACGAGGGGATGCACGCGCCGACCAGTACGCGTTTTGTGTCGCCCTGCACGAGGCGCTCCTCGGCTCGGTGAGCGCCGAGCCCGACTCGCACCTGCCTCCCACGCCCCACGGACACGTCCGCCGACGGGTTCGCTCGGCGATCGTCCGAGGCCTGCAGCGCGACCCGAACGACCGCTTCGACGACCTTCGGCCGCTGCTGTCCGAGCTGGCGCGACCGCGTAGGGCTCGATGGCTGGCCGCGCTCGGTGGGGCCGCCGTCGTGTCCGCGGCCTTCATGATGACTCGGTCGCCGTCTCCCGATCCCTGCGCCGATGCCTCGGCGCCCATCGACGCGGTGTGGAGCAACGCCGCCCGATCGGAGCTTCACGCCCACCTCGCCGGGCTGCCGCGGCCCTTCGCGGCCGACACGGCCCAGCGGGTCGACACGCGCCTGCACGCCTACACGGAGGCGTGGCGAGCCATGGCCCGCGACAACTGCGAAGCGACCCGCGTCCACGACGAGCAATCGTCGGCCACCGAGACGCAGCGCAGAGCATGCCTGGCGGGTCGAGCCGATGCCCTCGCCGCGATGGTCGAAACGCTTCGGGCGATCGATCCCGAGCGGCTGCGGACCGCGGTGGCGGCCAGCGGGAGCCTGCCCAAACTGGAAGGCTGCGGGCCCGGACCCCACTTGGCCGAGACCTCGTCCAACCCCGCCGACCCGGCGCATGCCCGCCGCGTCCGGGCCCAGCTCGCGCGCGTGCGGGCGCTGCTACGAACGCACGACTACGCTACCGCCGAGCGCGTGCTGGAGCCCATTGCCGCCATGGTCGGGCCGCCGAGCGATGCCGGCTTCGATCCCGTCCTGCAGGCGGAGCTGCGCTATGCACAGGGCCGCGTGATGTCGCGGCTGGGTCGTTACGACGACGCCGAGCGGCACCAGCGCGAGGCCGTCGAGGGCGCGCTCGAGTTTCGCCGCGAAGCGCTCGAGGCCGAAGCGCGGGTGGACCTGATGCGACTGGTCGCGACTCGCCACCCCGAGGACATCGACTCGGTCCGCAACGAGGCCCTCGCCGCGGCGCGACGCCTCGCCGATCCCGGGGTCTTGGTGATGGCCCTGCGGCAGTCGGCCGCGACCCGGACCACCCCCGAGCAACGCGACCAAGCCCGACGAGAGCTCGAGCAGGCGCTGAGCCTGAGTCGCACCATGCCCGATGGCGCCCTGGCCGAAGCGGCGACCCGCGTCGCGCTGGGCATCTGGCACACGCAGCGCGAAGACTTCGCGGCGGCGACCGAGCAGTTCGAGCAGGCCTATGCGCTCGAGCTCGACACCCTGGGGCCCGATCATCCGCGGGTCACCCTCTCGCTGCGCAACCTGGCCGCCGTCCACCGCACCATCGGCGATCTGCCGCAGGCCCAGCGCGAGCACGAACGCGTCATCGAGCTGCTGTCGGTGGCCCTGCCCCCCGATCACCCCGAGCTCGCCGTCGAGCTGGCCAACCTCGGCGGCGTGCACCTCGATCTCGGTCGGCCCGAGCACGCCGCTCGCCTGGCCGCGCGAGCGGTGAAGATCTTGGAGCGCAGTCGGGGCCCCGATCACCCCGAGGTGGCCTGGGCCGCGAGCTTGCAGGCAATCGCGCTGCGACAGGCGGGATCGTCTGCCGAAGCGGTCGAGGTCTCGACCCGCGTCGTCGAGATTCACGAGGCCAATTCCGAGACCCCGAGCCCCGAGCTGGCCGCCGCGTGGCTGGAGCGGGCCCGGGCCCACCACGGCGCAGGACAGTCGGCCGAGGCCCACGCTGCCGCGCTGCGGTCGGGGACCCTCGCGCAGCAGGCGGGCAACCAAGCGCTGCAGCACGAGGCGGAACAGCTCGCTCGGGAGTGGTCGCAACCCGCGACGGAATGACGACTCGCGCACAATCCGCCCCGAATCGAATCGTTTGCGAAAAAATTCACCGCAACGGTCACAGTCGTCTGCGGCCCGTGTCTCCGGTGCGAAAGGGCGGCCAGCGCCCACCAGGAGACACACCGATGACCACCACCAAAGAACTCGTCACCGCCTTCTACTCCCGCATCGAGAACAAGGACTTCGACGGCGTCCGAGCCCTGCTCCACGACGACCTCGACTTTCAGGGGCCGATGCAGAGCGCCGAAAATGCGAACGAGCTAGTCTCGATGCTCACCATGATGGGCGGAGTCACCGAGAGCTTTCGCATCAAGCAACTGTTCGTCGAAGACGATCGAGCCTGCTGCGTCTACGATCTCGTCACCGCCACGCCGATCGGGCCGAGCCCGATGGCGGAGTACTTCGAGGTCCGTGACGGTCGCATCGCGGCCATCCACGCCCACTTCGATTCTCGCCCCTGGATCGCGCTCCAGGGCCCGGAGCAGAAGTGAACCCCTTCTCCGACCAAGACGATCCCGCCGTCGTCGCGGCCGCCCAGGCGGGCGACCGCGACGCGCTCACCGAAGTCATCGAGCGGCACCGTCCGTGGATCTACAACATCGCGCTGCGCATGCTGTCGGATCCGGGCGCAGCCGAGGACGCGACGCAGGACATCTTCATCAAGGTCCTGCGCCGCATCGGGAGCTTCGAGGGTCGCAGCGAGTTTCGCACGTGGCTTTATCGAGTGGCGTTCCACCACCTGCTCAACGTCAAACGCAGCAAGGGAGAGCAGCACCACACCACCTTCGAGGAATACGGCCACGGCCTCGACTCCGCGCCCGACCTCGGCCTCGACGACATTCCCGTGCCCGAGCGTGAACTCCTCGTCGAGGAGGCCATGACCGCCTGCATGACGGGCATGCTGCTGTGCTTGAACCGAGACCAACGCTTGGCCTACCTGCTCGGCACGGTCTTCGACGTGCCCGCCCCGCTCGCAGCCGCGATGCTCGACCTCGAGCCGGCTACGTTTCGCAAGCGCCTGCAACGGGCCCGCGCCGACCTGCACAACTTCATGAACGACAAGTGCGGGCTCATCAACGAGAGCAATCCGTGTCGGTGCGCCCGCAAGACCAAGGCGTTCATGCACGCGGGCTTCGTCGACCGCAGCGACCTCAAATTCCAGCGCGATCGGGTGGCCTCGATCGACGAGGTCGCCCCGCGGGAGGCCGGTGCCGTCTACGACAAGCTCACCAACGAATACCCCGCGCTGTACCGCAAGCACTCGTTTCAGGATCCGCAGGGACTGGCACGACGACTGTCGGCACTGCTCGAGGACACGGCGTTGGGCGACCTGCTGCCGCCATCGGCCTGAGCTCCCAAAGCCGGGTCGTGGCTACTGGCGGCGCTTGCAGTCGTTCAGGTCGCCGTCGTAGGAGCAGGTGCTCGTGCCGTCGAGCACCTCGGCATGACACAGGTAGGCCTCGCCCTCGTTGCACGTGAACAGGGCGCAGGCACTGCCCTTGGACACGATCACGCAGGTCTCGTCCGCCTCGAAGGGGCCGCCGCACGCGATGTCGAGCGTGCTGCCCTCGCACGGGGTGGGCGTGCTGATCAGCACCTCGTACTCCTCGACCTCGTCGTGCTGGATCTCTTCCTCGAACTGCACGCCGACCGCCGCCTGGCGCATGGTCAGGGCCTCGTCGACCGCGATGATGTCGTCGTCGGTATCACAGGCCACCATCGCGAGGGCGGGAACGAGGGCGACCAGGCCGATGCGAACGAGGAGCGAAGATTGATTGGGGGTCTTCATGGGCATCGGGATACGCGATGAAACCCGCTTGTGAAGGGCAGCCGGCGCAAAATGCAGCGAACGCTGTAGTCGATTTCGATGCCCCTACAGCGCCTTCCGGCAGGGGCTCCCGGCCCCCTGGTTCACTTTTTTCGAATCGGTTCGTCCACGACGGTACGCGGCGACTGCTACTGTACGGGCATGGATTGTCTTAGTGGAACCGTAGATGGCAGGGCGCGATGGCGCGTCGCGGGCACGCTCCTGCTGCTCGCGTGCGCGGTGGGCTGTGGGCCTCCCGAGGGCACCGACCCCCCCGCCTCCGACACCGACTCGACCGACAGCGAGGGCAGCGACTCGAGCGGCGCCGACTCGACCGGCGAGATGGGGTACGAGTGCACCGAGGCCGAGGTGGGGCAGCCCCTGCTCGACGAGTTGTTCCTGATGGGCGAGTCGGCCTGGTCCGACCGCCTCGCCATCGGTGCCCAGTCCGCGGTCACCTTCACCCACGAGACGAGCGGCGGCGGAACCCATCACGTCGACCCCTGCTCGCAGTGGGACATCACGCCGTCGGAGGGCATCACCTGGTTTCGGCACGCGCCCGGCATCCAGATCGACATCGACGAGTCCGTGCCTCCCAACACCACCCTGTCCATCACCGTCGACATCGAGAACGGGGCGCGGGTGATCCAAAAGGACTTCATCACCTACGAGCCCGTCGACTCTCCCGTGGTGGGCCTGTGGCACGAGACCCAGCGCGTGCCGTGCGATGGCAGCGATCCCTTCGCGCCGCTCCAGCCCGCCGAGCTGGCCTTCACCACCAGCCAGGAGATCTTCGTCGACTGGGATCCCGAGACCCTCGACGAAGACTACGGCGGCTCGTTCACCTTCGACCCGAGCACGGGCGCGCTGTCGTCCACCCTCAGCTCGGGCTCGATCCCCGCCGACTTCGATGGCGAAGGCACCGCCTCGGTGGCGGAAGACGAGCTCCGGCTCGAGGCCATCTACCTCGGGTCGACGGCCGAGCCACCCGAGGTCGAGATCTGCGGTCACGTGTTCGAACGCTGACCTCGGCCATCGCCGCGTCGGGCCGCTCGCCGGGCGACTCGACGCGTCCGCCGAGCTTCACGACGCGCGCGACGGGCCTCGCGACGGAGCGCTCGTCGCTGCCGCCGCTCGGCCCGACGGCGTCGACGCTCCGCCTGCCGGGTCTCCCGCTGTACCTCGCGCTCGGCCTCGACGAGCTCCCGCTGGTACTCCCGCTCGACTCGCCGGGCCTGCCGCTCGGCTTCCTTGGCCGCCTTGCGACGGCGACGACGCTCCTTACGCTCCGCTTTACGCTTCTGGCGGGCGCTGAGCGGCGCAGACGGAGCACCCGAGGATCCATCGGAGCCCCGGATTCGATGCGACAGTTCGAAGGGCTCGTGGGGCACCGGAATTGCCGGTAGCCCGGCGTGGACCTCGTGAATCACCGCTCCGCCGATCATGCTGACGGTGGAACAAGACTCGACGATCAGCTCCCGCACGATGCCCGGCTCGTGCTCGATCGTGAGGCGCGGATCCTGATCTGGAATGGTGGGGTTGGCCTCGTCGCCCCAGTCGATCTCCTCGATGCTCGGAGCGTCGACCTTCTCCCCCGTGCCCGTGCAGCCGAGCGCAAACCCGGCGAGGGCCGTGATCAGTGGCCCTCGGGCGCGGGTCGGCGAGGGTCGGAATCGCAGCTGCCCATCCGCACCGCAGGCATACCGAACACAGACCTCCTCCCGGCGAGAGCGGAGAACGACGAGCTTCGCCTGCGCGCGAGTCATCTCGCTGAGGTCGTGCACCGACTTCCGACAGCGATCGCAGTGCCGCCGCCCCGACCCATCGGGCGCCACGGAGGACAGGTCCTCCGGGCACGGCTCGGGAATCGGAATCTGACTGCGGTGCACTAGATCCACTGCAGACGAACGACGCAGACATTCGGGCCTTACGCGAGCGCGCAAACCATCCCCCCGATGGGATGGTTTGCCTCGGAGCTCCTACGCCCGAGTCTCGACCGCGAGGATGGGCTCCGCCGACGACTGCTGCCGCAACGAATCCGGGGTCGTCCCCGTCCACCGCTGGAACGCCCGGAAGAACGACGTCGCCTCATCGAAGCCGAGCAAGAAGGCGATCTCGGTGGCGGTCAGGTGCGTGCTGCGGAGGTAGTGCAGCGCCAGCCTCCGTCGCGTCGCGTCGACCTCCGCCTTGAAGCTCGTGCCCTCGTCCCGCAGCCGCCGCTGGAGCGTACGAGCACTCACCGCGAGCCGACGTGCGACCCCGTCCATCCCGACCTGGCCGCTCGGCAACGCCTCCATGAGCACCGCGCGGGTCCGCTCGGCAAAGCTCGCGTCACCCTCGAGATCGGACAGTCGCTTGCGCAGCTCGGGCTCGAAGATGTTCCACATCGAACGACTGGCACTGAGGAAGGGCCGGTGGGCATCGGCCGCGCTGAAGGTCACGCGGCTGGGCTCACCACACACCAGCCGAACGCCGAGATAGTCCTCGAACGGCTGCGGCTCCCGAGGCAACTCGGGCACCACCACCACCTGCGGCCGAACGTGCTCCCGCGTCCCCAGCCGCGCCAGCTGGGTCACGAACATCGCCTCCAGCGCGTGCATATACGCCGGCTTACGGACGGTCGCGTCCTTCCATCGATACGTCAGCTCGAGCCCCTCCGCCCGATCGTGGACCTCGAGAGCAACCGGTCCGATGAGCGGCTTGAACCGCGCCAGCCGCCCGGCGGCGGTGGCCAGGTCCGGGCTGCACAGCGCCGCGAACACAGGCGGCTCGAAGAACTCCGGGCTCATCGCCTCCGTCAGCCGCACCCAAAACCTCGGGTCGCCCACGCTCGCATCGAGTGCCTCGAAGAACCGAAGGAACGACTCCGTCGTCAGGCGCACTTGCCCCCGGTTCAGCAGATCCTCGGGAAGCCGAGCTCGCCGCAGCACATCGACATGCTCGACGCCCGCCTGAGCCAAAATCCCCTTCCAGCCCTCCCCGATCGCATACACGTGGTTGCTCGCCATCGAGACCTCCCGACCCGAGTCTAGCCAGCGTCGCCCTCCAACGCCCTGTCTTTCCGCGCCACCAAGCTACCCCCGGGCGCCACTCCTCGACCCTTCAGCTCCCAGGACTCACCCGCCACAGCCACAACGACGCCAACGCCATCACCCCCACTTCAATGGCCACCAGCGACCACTGCTTCGCCACCACCCCATCCACGATCAGCCCCAGAACCCGCGCCAGTAGGGCCCCCAGCATGAAATAGAACAGCACCGACGCAATCGTCACCGACCACGGCCGCAGCTCCGTCCGAGCGATGAAGATCAGCCCAACCCCCAGCACCATCCCGCCGCGCACCCGACGCTCAATCGCCTCGAACGTATCCGCCGCCGGCTCCGGCCCTCCCGTCAGCCCCCCGAACCAGCCCGGAAACGCCGCCATCACGATGCCGAGCACGGCCATCACCACCCCGACCATGCGCAACGCCGACACGCCCGGAGGGTATCAAACGCCCGCGTACGACGACCTAGCCGCAGCCGCCAACTCACTACCCGCCAGCGCCACTTGCCACCACAACCCTCCGCGGCGGCCTCACCACGACGACCCAACCTACGCGAGACCGAACAACCGGCCCTCGAGAGTCGAACTGGCGACCTCCGAAGATCGAACTCCGCTCCGCCTCACCCCTCGAACCGAGGCTGCGTCAGCGAAAACCAGTTCCCCGAGTTGTCCTTGAACACCGCCTCGAGCCCATAAGGCCTCTCCTGCGGCTCCGACAAGAACTCCACGCCCTTGCCCTTAAGCTCCTCGTACGTCGCCCGGCAATCCGCCGTCCGAAACACCCCCGCCCCCATCGCTCCCTTCGTGAGCAACGCCTTCATCTGCTCCACCGTCTCCGCATCGAACATCGGACTCGGCGCCAACGCCATCAGCACCAGCTCCATGTCCGTCTGATCCTTCGGCCCGACCGTCAGCCACCGAAATCCATCCATCTTCGCGTCCGTACGGACCTCGAACCCGAGCTTCTCCGTATAGAACGCCAGGGCGGCATCCTGATCGAGAACGTAAAGAGAGACATGGGACATCGCGTTGATCATGGACAGGGTTGTAAACCCCTGCCGCCGCCCCCGGCTTCTCGAAAATTGCGGACCTCGACCGCCGTCCTCACCCGGGCCGCCCGACGCCGAATTTGGCCAGGAAACAGCCCGGGATCGGCGGCAGCGGCGAAGGCACGCCCAGCGATTGCACCACCCTCCGGCGATAGCGAGCCGGCGAATGCCCCACGTGCCGAGCAAAGAGCGTGCTGAACGACCCCAGGCTCGAAAACCCCACCGCCATGCAGATCTCGGTCACGCTGCGGTCGGTGGTCATCAGCAGCTCACGCGCCCGCTCGAGCCGCACCTGGGTCATGTATTGATGAGGAGTCAGGTCGAACGCTCGGCGAAACTCCCGAACGAAGTGGTGGCGCGACAGATGGGCCGCGCCTGCCACCTGGCTCAGATCGAGCGGCTGATCGTAGCAGCGGTGGATCAGCGTGCGCGCCTGCTCGAGTCGCTCCCGCCCTTCGGGAACCACCGTCGACATGCCCGCCTCGGCGGCGAGCAGTCTCGAGAAGGCCCACGCCCAGCCGCCTCCGTGGCTCATCATCAACCGTCATCGCCGCTGGCCGACGCGCCGTCAAGTACACGGGCCAGATCGACAAGGCCAAGGTGGTGAATGCCGTTGTCGTCGACACCACTCGACCTCGCCGCAGGCACGCAGGTCGGCCGCCGCCTCCCGAGACCTCTGGTCTCAACATCCGCTGACCAGCGCTGGCCGAACGCATCGTGAATTTGGTGGCCGTCGCGCCCTCTCGGCGAACGAGTGGGTGTACGTCGGTTCCCTTTATTGGCGTCGCGAACCGTCCGGCGCCGCTCGATGGTCTCCATCCTCGGGGTCGCAGCGCCGGCACTGGTCCCCGAAGTCATTGGATGAGGACCGGGTGGCCGGACGGATAACAAAACCCCAAAACGAGCACGCAAAAGTTAGTTTTGTAAGCTATAGTGGAGAGCGTCAGGACTGGATGATGAGGCCAACGACGACGCATCGATCTGGACTCCGATGGCTCACCGCGGCCGGGTTCGGCGTGCTCATCGGATGTAGCGACCCCTCCACGGGCAGCGACGACGATCCCACGACGAGTGCATCGACGGGCACCACCGCCTCGACTCCAGACCCCGGCTCGACCGGCATCCCGACGACCAACGACCCCGCCGCCGACTCGACCACCGACACCACCGCCGACGCCAGCGGATTCATCGACCACCCCGACGGCAGTCCGTTCAACTTCGAATGCGATCTGTTCGAGCAGGACTGCCCCAAGGGTGAAAAGTGCATGGCCGCCGCCATGAACGGTGGGACTTGGGACTCTACGATCTGTGTACCCATCGCCGAGGATCCAGGAGCCCCGGGTGATCCGTGCACGGTGGAAGTGAGCGCCCAGAGCGGCTTCGACGACTGCGAGCTCGGGGCCGTCTGTGCGCAGGTGAACAACGCGACACTCGAAGGCATCTGCGCGGCGATGTGCATCGGCGATCCATCGGCCCCCACGTGTGCCGACCCGAACAGCACCTGCATCATCACCGCCTCCGGTGCCGGGCCTCTGCTGTGCCAGTTCAACTGCGACCCGGTGGCACAGAACTGTCCCGAAGGTCAGGGGTGCTACGCGGTCTCGGACGACTTCCTCTGCCAGCTCGACGCCTCGGGTCGCCAGGGCGCTGCGGGAGACTCCTGCGAGTTCACCAACGTCTGCGATCCCGGCAACCTGTGCCTCAATCCCGATGCCACGCCCGGGTGTGCGTCGGGGGTGGGCTGTTGCTCGTCCGTGTGTAGCTTGGCGGATCCGATGCCGCCGTGTTTGCCCGGGCAGAGCTGTGTGCCTTGGTATGAGCGTGGCGGGGCGCCGCCGAACTACGAAGATGTTGGCGTTTGCTTCGTTGAGTGAGGCTCCACGTCACCGCCTGCGGCGGCGAGTTCACGCGTCAGCGATAGCAGCCGGAAGCAATACCTTGATATCGTCGGGGAGCGGCAAGTCAGCGGCGCGACTGGCCATCACGATGCCCTTTTGGATCTCCTCGGTCAGAGGTTGGAACGTCTCCGGAAACTCGGCGAGAACGGGGTGAATCGCACGTAGCCCCTCTGCGAACGACTTCAGAGCCTTCGCATGCTCACCCATCGCGGTTTGCACGACTCCCCTCAGGCCAAGTACGCGAGCCAACCCGGAGCGAAATGCACCAGGAGACTCGTCTGCCAGCCGCTGGTAGATGCCAACCGACTCATCGAGCGCCTCCAGAGCCTCTTCACCGTGACTCGCTCTCCATAGATCTGCACCGAAGTTCCCGAGGACACGCGCAAGGTTGGAGGACATCTCGTGCGGCCGCTGCTCGGCCAAGGTTCGACAAAACTCTACCGCCTCCCTCGTTACCTCCAGTGCCTCCTCCGTTTTTCCGAGGTCACTCAGCCGGTTGCCGAGATTGCTCAGTGCACCCGCAAGGTCCGGCAGAGTCCCGCTTGGGTTTTGTTCGGCCGCAACTCGGTGAATGGAGACGGCCTCCTGAGTCACCAGCAAAGCCTCGTCGGGTCGATCTCTGTGCGCGAGTTGAATACCGAGGTTATTGAGGCCATGTGCAAGGTCGCCCAGGTAGACTTCAGGCTGCTCGTCGGCCAGCTGGCGAAGGATCGCGACGCTCTGCTCCGCGACCTCCAACGCTTCCTCGTGCCGCCTCAACTCCCCCAACCGATTGCCGAGATTAGTGAGAGAACGCGCCAGATCGGGCGCATAGACGTCGGGCTTTTTCTCCGCAAGTTCCCTGTAGAGTTCGACGGCTTCTCGACTGGTTTGCCGCGCATCCTCGAGTTGCCCCACTTCGCTCAATCGAATGCCGAGGCTGTTGAGGCTGTAGGCAAGACTCGGCAGGAAGCTCTCGGGTTGGTCCTCGACCAAGGCTCTACGGACGTCCACGGACTCCTGTGTGATCCGCAACGCTTCCTCGCGACGTCCCAAGTCGCCCAACATCTTGCCCAAGTTGTTGAGCGACGCAGCGAAGTCGGGAAGCAGTTCTCCCGGCCGCTCCTCGACCAGCCCCCGTCGAATCTCGACCGCTTCGGCCATCGCATCGAGCGCCTCTTCGTGCTGCCCGACGATACTCAGTCGATTCCCGAGGTTGTTGAGACTGCCCGCCAAGTCGGAGAGAAAGTCCTGCGGTCGTTCTTCGGCCAGTCCCCTCCGAATCGAAACCGCTCTCCGATCGGACTCCAATGCATCGCTCAAACGCCCCATACGGCTAGCAGCCGTGGCGAGCGTACTCAGGGCGCGAGCGAACTCGGGAAGAAGCTCTTCGGACCGTTCCTCGGCCGGCTGGTCGTAGACGAGCCGTTCCAGGATGTACGTTGCTTCCTCGCTGGCGCGGTGTGCCTCTCGATGGGAATCCAGCTGAACGAAGCTCACCGCCAAGTTGCTCAGAGCCTGCGCAAGTTCCGGTTCGAATGCGGCCGGGTCCTGACTCGCGAGAACGCGGTACATCGCGACCACCTCCGCCGATGTCTCCGCCGCCTTCTCGAATCGACCCGCTGCACTCAGCCGTTCGGCGAGCCTCTCCTTGGTTCGTGCTTGCTCCGCCAGCCCTTCGTACTCGAGCAGGTCACGACTGCGACGAACGTCCTCGTCGAGAAGCACGGGGTCCACGAACGAAGGCAACACGCCCTCGAATCGCTCTTCCAGCCCCTCACTGGCCAGCTCGGCACCATCTAGCCGGGAGTCCTCCAGTTCGGCCCCGGCTGGCAACTCGAACACGAAGTTTCGAATCGACCAAAGGTCGGGGCCGGCTCGGCGAAGCTCGGGCTTGAGATCAGGGTGGGCGACGAACACCAGGCCCCCCGCCAAACGGTCTCGAATGAGCTCCCGCCGCTCGTTGGCTCTCAGGATCAGGCGAACCCACGCATCTGTCCACGCCGGCCCGTCCACGGTCCCACCTCGTACCGCTTCGATCCACGTGCAGCCCGCAGCGTCGCCGTCGAGCAGCTGCCGAAGAGTCCGTCCGAGTTCCACGGGGGTCCCCGGTC
Source organism: Myxococcota bacterium (assembly GCA_039028615.1). Lineage (GTDB taxonomy): Bacteria > Myxococcota_A > Polyangia > Nannocystales > Nannocystaceae > Paraliomyxa. The sequence continues at coordinate 70,897 of JBCCHT010000030.1, forward strand.
GTAGGATCCGTTGCGTTCGTGACTCACCCTCGCGCCCCTCGAGGGCTCGTTGCAGCCGCCGCTGGAGGATATGGGCTTGGGGTGGCGACTTCGTAAACACAAACGCGAGCCAAAACCCCCGCCCCCAGTCGATGTGACGCTGAAGACGCGAAGCAGCGTGCAGAGTCTCGGGCGATGGCGCGAAGCTCCGCGACGGGCCGCCGCTCATGAATCGCTCTTCGCAGGCTGGCTGCGCCGCGCCAGGCTCTCCACTTTTTCACGGATGAGCGGATGAAGGTCGTACCACTCTTCTCCGTTGCGGTAGCAGAGCAACAGGTGGTTGTCGAAGTAGCGTGACAGCTCGGGCAGTTCTTCATGCCGCGGAAGCTCTGCCTCGTGAGACTGAGCCACCTGGTGGAGCCACTTCGCGTCGGCGATGGAAATGGGCAGGTAGTCGTTGCGCAACGCCGCGAGTTCCTCGTCGATCGCGGCTCGGCTGAGCGGCAAGGTCCCACGCTCCGCGGCGCTCATCAGCATCTTTTGCAGCGCCCGAAAGAGGTCGCGCAGGTATCCGCCCGTCTGGAGCAGCACGTGATCGAGGTCCTCACTATTCTCGAAAACCCTCTCCCAGTCGCCACGGCCCTTCACGATCTTGCGGAGCACGCCAAGGCCTTGATCGAAGGGCTTTCCGTCTTGGCGCCTCACCTTCACGCAAGGCAGCAAGTAGGCCCCGTCGTAGTTACGAGAGACCCCGGGTGAGCGCATCTTGAGCCACGGCGGTGCCGTGTACACGACGTGCATCCCTTGAAACTTGAGCTTGTCGGGATGGCCGGCGAAGAGCGTCTCCACTGAGGCAAACACCTCGGCGTCGTTGACCGAGCTACCGCGGATCTGCTCGACGGAATCGAAGAGCACCACGAGCTTCGCGTCCTTGTGCTTGCGACGCACCGCGTGCACACAATCGGCCATGAAATCGCGTACGTCGTCGACGAGCCGGCCCAAGTGACCCTTCATGTGCTCTTGGAGCTGCTGCCGGAACGTGGGGTCCTGACGCAGGCCGAGCTTGAGACTCGCACTCGCATCCCCCACCCCGACGCCGGGTTTGATCTCGCCGACGTCGACCTGGGTTCGGAACATGAAGTCGACCGCACGCTCCCAGTAGCCTCGCTTGGCGACGTCTTCGCCGAGTAGCTCTTTGTCCTTGGCGAGCGCCTCCCCCAGCGCCCCCGCCGCGGAGATCAGAAAGTCGCTGATGTCCACGGGAGTCGAGGTGTTGAGGTAGTCCTTCATGTCGCAGAGCACCACTTGGTAGCCCTGCTCGATCAGCTTGCGCCGCAGGCGACGAAGCTCGGTGCTCTTGCCCGTGCCCCGAAAACCGCTGAACAGCTGGGTGGAGTCTCCTTGGGCCCAGGAAATACCTCGGGCCAGTCGGTCTACGGGGTCGGCGGGCGACGACGCATCGCCTTCGTAGATCGGAACGTATTCGTCATCGGTGGGCTCCAGAGGCTGGTCCTTCAGCGCCCCGTAGAACGTCCGTAGGAATTCGTCGTCGGCGTGCCCCACGACGGACGACCCTAGCACGCGCCGATAGCTCGACCCAGCAACAAGCGTCGCACGGCCTGCCGGCCCCAAATCCGCCCCCACGACACCGGTCGGGGGCACGATGCGGAAATGGGACAAACCTCATGAGAAACGACCGATGAACGGTGGGTTCGCTGGTACAGCCGTGCCCGACGGACCCGTTCACGATCGCCTGCGGCGGCGGCGGACGAACACGAACACCACCGCCCCCACACCAACCACCAGCAACACCAACTCCAGCGGAATCAGCAACGGCTTGGTCACCGTGCGCACCACCGGCTCGGGATGGACCTCGGCATCATCGGGCGCCCGATCGAAATAAAGCTCGACGTCGGGCGGTCGCGGGTTCGAGTGGTCGAAGAAGATCGTGAGGTACGGCGACTTCGGCAACAGGCCGGGCAAGAACCGCTCGATGTCATCGGCGGCCAGCGGCTGGGCGACGATGGTCTCACCCGCCCACGCGCCACCGCCCTCGAGCGTGCCCTGGTAGCGTCCCTCGGCGATGAAGAACACCCGCAGCATTCGCTCGGGCGGCAGCTCGCCCTCGCGCTGGGCCTTGGGCTCCCGGTACGGATACACGGCACGCTCGGTCGCAAAGGTCATGCGCACGGCGGAAGTGCTGAGACCGGACTGACCTTCGGGTCGCGCGAGCTTGAAGGCGGTGAAGGTCCAGCCCTGCTCGACATAGGGCTCGGCCCACGCGGTGAGCGAGTCGGAGCTTTGGTAGCCGTTGTCGCCGAGCCACTTCACGAGGGCGGCGGGGTCGTCGGCCGCGAGCACCACCGCGTCGTAGCCCCCGACCATCTGGTGCCGAAGGACCTGCACGCCGGCTTCGCCCGCCTTGGCGCCGTCGGCCGTCATGGCCCAGAACAAGGAGCCGAACTCGATGCCGGAGGTCTTGCGCCGGGTGACGACCCGCGGGCGAGTGCGCCACTGGAGGTTGCCGAACAAACCGTTGTCGGCTTCGGCCAGCTCGGGAGGGCTGGGCGTGGGCACGATGAAGCCGAAGCCCTCGGCCTCGGTCTCGAAGTCGGCGCGGCGGATGAAGTGCTCGAGCTTTCGCTCGGCGTCCCAGACGATCACGGCCTCTTCGCCGGCGATGGTGACGTCGTAGCCCTCGGGTGGCGCGGGCGCGCAGGCGCGAGTCGATCGGGGGGCGAGGCCGAGCCAGCACAGGGCCGTCAGGCACAGCGCGCCGAGGACCGTCCATCGGGTGGAGGCGAACATGGAAGACCCATCCTATCGCCCCGAAACCAACCCGTGGGGCGCGATGAACACCGAATCGGGGCCGTCGTGTGCCCGGACCACAGCCGCGCGCTAGGCTGACGATAGCGCTCCCCTCCGTGCCGCCCGAAGCTTCATCCTCTCCGTCGCCGGACTACGAGCTCACCAACGAGATCGGTAGTGGGGCGATCGCAACGGTGGTGCGCCTGGTCGAGCGCCACACGGGCTCGGTGTACGCGGGCAAGCTGTTGCACGAACGGCACGGGCGCGACCCCGCGGCGAGCCGTCGCTTTCATCGCGAGGCGGAGCTCTCCTGCGGCCTGGGGCACGACAACCTGGTGCGGGTCTACGGCACGACTCGGATTCGCGGTCGCATCGCACTGTTGATGGAGCTGGTCGAGGGTCCGACGCTGGCTCAGCATCTCGCCCGGCAGGGGCCTCTGGCCGAGGCCGAGCTGGTGCCACTCTTACTGGGCATCGCGCGAGGGCTGGCCCACGCCCATACGGCGGGAGTGATCCATCGCGATCTCAAGCCGGCCAACATCCTGCTCACGCCGAGCTTGGTCCCGAAGATCGCCGACTTCGGCATGGCCCGGGCGTCGTCGTTCGCCAGCGCCGACAAAGGGGCGCTCACCGTGCTGGGCACGCCGCAATACATGGCGCCCGAGTGCCTCGAGCCGCTGGCCGTCGACCCGCGCACGGACCTGTACGCGCTGGGCTGCATCCTGTTCGAGCTGGCCACGGGGGCACCTCCGTACAGCGGGGCCACGCCCTTTGCCGTACTCGACCAACACCGCAATGCGCTGAGACCCGAGCTGCCCGCGACGTTCTCTTCCAGCCTACGCAAGCTCTGTACGAGGCTCATCGCCAAGGCGCCCGGCGATCGACCCCAGTCGGCCAATGCGGTGATCGAAGCGCTCGAGCGCTGCGCGACCGCCCACGGGGCCTTGGTACCCGTGTCGGATTCCACCGCCCTGGTCGGCGTCGACCCGAAGGAAGCGGCCGATGGGCGCTGTGCGGGCTGCGGCGCAGCGGTGCTGCGAGAGACCCGGGTGTGCTTCGGGTGCGGCCTGCTGCAAGCGATGATCGAGCCGGGGTCGAGCACGCTGTTCGTCACCGGTCCGGGCGCGGTGTCCCACAAGCTCGACAGTGAGCTGCGCGATCGATTGCTCCGCTGGCTGCAGGCCAACGAGGCCGTCGGCCTCGACCCCAGTGAGCTCGAGCGGCGGATCCCTCGACTGCCGTTTCCTTTGCTCACGGGGATCAGCCCCCGCAGCGCGGAGACGCTCCGTGCGTCGCTCCAGCACCTGGGCATCGAGACGTCGTGGAACCCGGGCGGGCGCCTGGCCAACCTGCAGCTGTTCAACAAGACCAACAAGCTCGCCGGGCGCACCATGGCGATCTGCTTCGCCGTGCTCGGGGCTCCGATGATGATCAACCCCGCGTTCGCGATCTTCACCCTGCCCGCGCTGGTCGCCTGCTTGCCCTTCGTCTACGGCCTGACCCTGGCTCGGGTGTCGCGACCCGCCGTGCGCCTGAGTCGGGTGCCGAGCCACGGGCTGCCGCCCCAGGTCAAGGCGAGGCTCGATGGCATGCCGCAGGTGGTGGGGCAGCTCGGGCAGCGACGGCATCGCGAGGCGCTGCGGGCCGTGGTGCACCGGGTCATCACCCTCAGTCGCAACACGCCCGCGCAGATCCAGCCACAGATCGATGCCGAGATGAACCATGCGATGGCGCTGGCCACCGCCGCGACGCTGCGCATGGACGGGCTCGATCGGCAGATGTCGGCGCCGGGCTTCGATCCCGCGGAGCCCACGGCCCGGGCGGTGATGCACGAGCGCGATCGCTGGGCCGCCCGCTTGCTCGATCTCACCGCGACGCTCGACGCCCTGACCGCCCGACAAACCGCCGCCCAGGTGCAGGCCCTCGACGCGGCGAGCGTGCCCGGGCAGCTCGATGAGCTGCGTGCCACCGTCGAAGCCCTCGAGGAGGTCCAGCGCGCATGAGTTCTTCTCTGCCGTGGCTGCCCTGGGGCCATACCGTGCTCGACGGGCCCATCGACGTCGGCACCGAGCAGCGCTGGCGCGTGCAGCTCGAAGACGGTCGCCGTGTGCTGGTGGGTCAGCTCGCGTCCGACCTCGCGCGCGACGAGTCGATCCGCCGCCGCTACGCGCGAGATGCCGAGCGCGTGCAGGGCCTGCCCGCCCACGCGCTGGTGCCCACGCTCGCCGTCGGGCCGCAGCCGGATCCCCGAGCCCCCGATGACATCGCCCCGTGGCGAGCCCGTCTCGATCCCACTGGCGAGACCCTCGAGCAGTGGCTGCGCCGCGCCCCCGTGGCGCTCGAAGAGCTGGTGGCCGTGTTCGCCGGCCTCGCCGATGCCCTGCAATCGGTGCACGGCAGCGGCGCGGTGCTCCGTGACCTCCGCCCGTCGCAGGTCCTGCGGGCCCACGACGGCCGCATCCTGCTCATCGACGTGGGCCTGTCGCGGGTGGACGTGCTGTCGAGCCATACCGCCTCGAGTTTGTTGATGCAGGGCTCGGCCTACGCCGCACCCGAGCAAGTGCACCAGACCGCCGTCGACCAGCGCTCCGATCTGTATGGCCTCGGGGTCATGCTCTGGCAGGCGCTGACCGGCATGCTGCCCTTCGGCGAAGGCCCGGCGTTCTTGCGCGAGCGTACGCCGCTGCCCGCCCTGGCCACGCTACGTCCCGATGCTCCGCCCGCCCTCGACCTGCTGGTGCGAGCGTGCCTGCACGAAGACCCGAGCCGACGACCGGCCACCGCCAGCGATGTCGCCTGGGTGCTTCGCGGCGGGGCTCCGACCTCCCTCGCCGAGCAGGCGACCACCGTGTGTCAGCACTGCGGCCACCGCCTCCGGGTCGGTCAACGGCTGTGCCTATCGTGTGGCCGCGTCGCGGTGCGCTTCGTGCCGCCCACCCCCGGCGAGCCCGGCATCGGCATCGACCTGCGTCGCCTCGACGAAGACGCGGGCAAGCTGCGCTGGCTCCAAGGCTTCATCACCGACATCGCCAATCCTCCGGTGTCCATACCGGAATTCATCGTCGGCCCCGCCCACCTGTACGCCGATGAAGAGCGACACCGTCGCATCCGCTTGCCCACGCGCCTGTTCGGCAACCTCAGCCAGGACAGCGCGAAGGCCATGGCCGAGCGCATGCGCAGCGAAGGACTCGACGTCCACCTCTCCGGCCCCGCGCAGATCCACGCCGCGGGCAAGGTCGTGAGGCGCACCGCAATCGCCACGCTCGGCCTCACCTTGATCTTGGGGCTGGTGGGCCTCGGCATCGCGGCCGGGGTCGTCTTTGGGCTCGGCCTGGTGCTCACGCTGTCGATGTCCGCCCGCTACAACTCGGTCAAGGGCTGGGTGCAGCAGACCCATCCTCGCTTTCGGGTGCGGCCCCAGCCGGCGGCCTTGCCCGCGTCCGATCCCCTGGTCGCCCGCCTGGCGGCGCTGCTGCAGACTACCGAGCACGGCGAGGTTCCCGGCGACGTACGCGAGGTCGTGGGCGAGCTCGCGCTGCTCATGCAGCGCCTGGTCGACCACCGGGCCACGGTGATCCGCGACCACCGTGAACTCGACATGCTGGCGCAACCGCTGGTGCCGCTGGTCAGCGCCATCGAGGGCCTGGTGCAACAGCTCCATCGCATCGGCCACGAGCTGCGAGAGCTCGACGAGGGCGCCATGGTGCGCGCCCTGGCCACCTGCGAGGCCCGAGGCGAGGGACCGACCAAACGCGAGCCTCTGCTCCAGGGACTCGATCGTTTGCGCGCGCTCGAAGACCGCCGCGCCGAGGTGTTTCACCGACTGCTGGAGGCCCGATCGCTGCTCGCGCGCACCGTGGAGATGGGCTTGGCCGTCCACGATCCCGCGCTCGAGCACGAGCGCCAGGTCGCGCAGGCACTGGCTGCGCTCGGGCCGAGCTGAACGAGACCGCGTGAGCCGGCGCCGCTTGTCGGCGTGTTCCCGGGCGGCCTACCATCGAACGATGTCGCGTCGGATCCCGTTCGTCCTCGTGCTGCTGGCCGGAGCTTCGATCGCGAGCGCCTGTGCACCCGACGTGCACATCCACATCTACAACACGCCGGCCGAGACCGACGCCGCCGAGGACACCGAAGCGGCGACCGAAGGGGGCATGGCCGCCAGCGGCTTCACCGATGGCATGGCCGACGGCGGGCAGCAGACCTCGAGCCAGCCCTCCGACGAGAGCGGCACCCCGGCGACCTCGGGCGACCCCACCACCGGAGCCGACGGCAACCCGCCCACCACCGACGGCGGCACCGACAGCTACCCGCAGCCCCAAGCCGGCGAGTGCCCCGACGGCACCCGCTACTCCCAGGTCTCCGACGGCTTCGAGTTCTGCGCGCCCGCGTGCGATGCCGGCACCTGCCCCGCCCCGCTGTCCGGCAGCGCCCCGGGACAGTGCGTGTTCAACCCCGACAGCACCAACACGCCCTGCGATCCCAAAGATCCGATGTGCATCGGCGAGGAGACCTGCTCGAACATCCCCGGGGGCATCACGGGCTGCGCCCTGCCGGTCTCCCACTGCGCCCTTTTGTGCAACATGGGCCAGACCTGCCCCGACGGCATGATGTGCACGTCCGTCGGCGCGTGTCAGTTCCCCGGCTGATCATCGCCGACGACGGCGAGCAGCCGCTGGCGGATCGTCGGCGGCATGGCACAGGACGCTCGCGTCTTCGGGTCGAAGAACACCTCCACCGCCCGCTGCTCGGCGTGCAGCTGATCGGTGTCCGAGTCCCGCAGCTCCTGGCGGTAGTGCACGCTCTTTTCGCCGATGCGAATGTAGCTGCTGCGCACCATCACCACGCGACCGGGCGGCACCTCGGAGCGAAAGTCCGTCTCGGTCCGCGCCACCACGGTGTGCACCCCCGCCTCCTCGAAGACCACGCGGCCCACCCCGGCCAGGGGCCACAGGGCGAAGCTCGCGTCATCGAAGATGTGCGCGTAGAAACGGACGTTGAGGTGACCGAACTGGTCGCACATCCACGGGTGGGTCACGGCGCGATAGGTCTGAAACCAAGTCGGCATTCGGCGAAGTATTCCAAGCCCTCGCCTCGACTACCAGCCGGCTTCGGCCAGGCGCCTCAGCGGCGATCGAACTCGAACATGAAGTTCTCTTGGACCACCCCTTCGTGGGTCGATCGCAGCTCGAAGCCCGCGCTCTCGATCTCGGCGCGAAACTCCTCGGGGGAGGCCCGGATGTGCTCGTGTCGCCAGGAGTCACCGCTGCCCCGCCGATAGTCGACGATCACCAACCGTCCCCCCGGGCGCAACGATGCGTGCAGCGAAGCGAGATACGCCGCGGGGTGCTCGATGTGGTGATAGGCGTCGACCATCAACACGAGGTCGACCGCGGCCTCGGGCAAGCCGGACGAATCCTGCTTCGCTCGCACCAACTTCACGTGCTCGTGCCCCGCGTCCTTCGCCTTCTTGGCGATGTGATCGAGGAAGTAGGACTGCACGTCCACCGCATATACGGTGCCCTCGGGACCCACCGCCTTGGCGAGCGGCAACGTATACAACCCCGTACCTGCACCCACGTCAGCCACCACCTGGCCGGGCTTCACCGCCAGCGCAGCCAAGATCTCCGGCTGTCGGGCCGTGACCTCGCGGCTCATGTTTTCGAAGCGCCGCGACCATTTCTTCGCGTCTTGGTTTTCTTGGTAAGGCTCGTTGATATCCAGCTCGACGTGCTCGGGTGCGATGCCCTCGTGCTTCGGCTCGGACTCGGACTCGGACTCGCTCGGCTCTTCGGCAACGGGGGCTCCTGCCGCATCGACGATCGGTTCATCGGCGGCGGGAGGATCGGCGGGCACCGTCGCTCCGGGTGCACATCCGAATGCCAACAGCCCTAATGAAAAGAGGCGAGACCGCGCGCACATGGCCGTGGGTGTATCACGGAGCGGCGAATTCCTTCGACGGTGGTACAAGGCCAAAGTCCATGGAACACGCATTGGTCACCGGAGCGCCTGGTTTCTTGGGGGCCCATATCGTGCAGATCCTGCTGGAGCGCGGGGTCAAAGTCCGAGGCTGGGGTCGCGCCGGAGAGCCTCGCGACAACCTCGCCGGCCTCGATGTCGAGATGATCGAGGGTGACGTCCGCGACCCCGCCTGCGCCCGCGAAGCGATGGACGGAGTCGACACCGTGTTCCATGCCGCGGCCGTGTACGAGTCGTGGGCGCCCGATCCCACCGTCATGTACGACGTGAACATGCGCGGCACGTACAACGTGCTCGAGGCATCGCGACAGGCGGGGGCCAAGGTCGTCTACACGGCCAGCATCGTGGCCCTCGGCCGCGCCGAAGCGGGCAAGCTGGGCAACGAAGACACGCCCTACGAAGCCTGGGACGTGGACTTTCCCTATAGCCGCAGCAAGTTCCACAGCATGCGCCTAGCCCAGGATTTCGCCGACTGGGGGCTCGACGTGCGCATCGTGTGCCCGGGCTACGTCATCGGTCCCGGCGACCGCTCGCCCACGCCCTCGGGGCAGCTGGTCATGGCCATCGCCCGTGGCCGCGCGCCGGGCTACACCTCGGGCGGCGTCTCTTATATCGACGTCCGCGATTGTGCCGAGGGCCATGTGCTGGCGGCGGAGCAGGGCCAAGCGGGGCGCCGCTACTGCCTCGTAGGCCACAACATCGACAACAAGGCGCTGCTCCAGGTCGTCTCTCGTGCCGCCGGACGACGGCCGGTCGGGGTGAAGCTCCCGCGCAAGGTCGTGCTGAAGGTCGCCGCGGTCATGCAGCTGATGGATCTGGCTCGCGGGGTCCGCCCCGATCTGCCGGTGAAGATGCTCAGCTACGGCATGGGCAACTGCTTCTACGACAACCGCCGCGCCCGCGAAGAGCTGGGCCTGCGGGTCCGCCCCTTCGAAGACACGGTGGCCGACAGCCTCGCGTTCTTCCGCGACACTGGCATGCTCTGAGCGCCTCTACTCGACGATGTCCGTGGCCTGCACGGCGTCGAAGACCGCCTCGTCGTCGATGACGTAGAAGTCCTCTTCACCCCCGCTGCCGCCGCCCGGCAGCGGCTCGACCTCCACGCAGTCCTCCTCTTCGTCGAGCTCGTAGCCGCCTTCGGATGCGATCGAGCTGGCGATCGTCGCCACGACGCCGGCCGCCCACGCGTATAGCGGCGTGGACTCGCAGCTCTCCTCGAAGACGTAGTGCCGAGCGACCTGCTCCGTGCACGAGGCATCCAGGTAGCGATTGCGGAGGTGGGCGGGATTGATCGGCGCGCAATCGAAGACCTCGGCCTCGGGGTCCTCGGGGGAGATCGAGTCACGCCAGTCGCACGCCATGTCGTCGAGCAGGGTGTCGAAGGTCCGCCCCGAGGCCATCAGCCGACCTCCCGAGGGGCCCGCGTAGATCTCGTGCCGCAGGCGAGTGCCGCCTTCGTTCTCGACCGGAGCGATCGCAAACGCCTCATCATCGAGGGGCGCCCCGACCGTCCACGTCCGAATCGACCCCGACAAGCTCGCCTCGACACAGCCCGAGTCACTCATGCGGTACACGGTCTCGATCTCCTCGACGACCTCGTGTCGGCCCACCACGTCCTGGCAGAAGTCGGTCCCGCCCTCCTCCTCGCGAGCGGTACCGACGACCTCGGACGGGTGCACGCACTGGGCCAGCGCCACCGGTTCCGAGCAGGTCGAGTCGGTGAAGTAGAGCTCGGAGAGGCGCGGCTGGTGGCGAGAGAACCACCGGCGCTGCCCCGAAGCGTCGGCGGAGGGCCGCACTTCCTCTTCGTGCACCGTGTCCCACGCCCCGAAGATCTGCTGGGCTCCGTCGTCGGCGACGAGCAGCATGGGCACGACGCGATCATTGCCCTCCAGCGGGGTCACGGTGGCGCCGACGAAGTCGGTGTTCGAGACCAACGCCACGCGGACGGCCTCGTCGTTGGAGAAGAACTCGCACGGCCCGTTCGCGGTGTAGTAGATGGCCTCGACCGGCTCGAGGAGCTGGTAGTAGGTTTGGTCGAAGCAGCTGTTGCCCCGCACCCGCACGACGCTGGCTCCGTCGGGGATCGCCCCGGTCTGCATCGCGGGCTCGGTGCAGTCCGGGTCGGCGTAGTGCCAGATCTCGGTGGCCCCGTAGGTGTCGGTCAGGCAGCGCAGGCCAGCGTCATCGGTGTATCGAAACTCGCAGCGGGTATCGAGCAGAGTGTCGTGCCACCCGTTCGGAATTCGCGTGCCGTCGTCGGCCACGCGAAAGACCGGGCGCAACCGCGAGCCGGCGACGGGCTCCAGCAGGTCGCCCCAATCATCGGGCTCGAACACCTCGCCGGAGCTGCTCTCGTCGGCCCCGGCACCGTCGGACGATTCGTCGTTGGTCGGAGCCTCACCCCCATCGGTGCCTCCCTGACCCGGCGGCGATGACGACGACGGGCCACATGCGACCACCATCGACGCGGCGAATGTCAGCGAGATACGGCTACACCATGCATAGGATAAATCTAAGTAAGTCATGGCTCCGAGGGTGTCTTCGAATGCCCTCAAAGACCAGGCCTCGAATCCACCCCTCGCGTAGCGCGATGAAAACGGAAACACGCGCCGATCGAACCACGGTCATGCCACCGCCCTTCGGCCCTGCTCGGTGTCCGCAGCGCGCGCAGGTGCCCGTGGGCGCGCGTCAGCCCACGCGCATGCTGACGCTCAACCCGTCGCCGATGGGGATGATCGCCGTCTTGAGCCGCGAGTCGTTGTGCGCCCGCTTGTTGTAGCGCCGCAGTCCACTCGTGGCCGGGTCGTCGCAGCCCGAGTCCTCGGTGGTTCGACCGCTCCACAGCACATTGTCCGCGATGATGAGCCCACCGGGGCGCACGCGCTCGATGGCCGCCTCGAGTGCATCGGGGTAGACGGGCTTGTCGTGATCGATGAACACCACGTCGAAGCTCCCGGGCAAGCTCGCCAACGCGGACAAGCCATCGGTACCGTGCAGGGTGATCCGCGACTTGTAGGGATGACCGGCGAAGATCTCGTCGTGCGCAGAGAGGATGTCCGCGTTGGGCTCGGACCCGTGCACCTCTGCCTCGCGGCCTGCCCCGCGCGCGAGGAAGTAGGCCGAGTACCCGAAGCCGCTGCCGAACTCGAACACTCGCTTGCCGCCGATCATCGAGGTCAGCAGCTCGAGCCAACGCGCCGCGTCGTGGCCCAGCCAGGGGAAGCCGCGCTCGCGCGCGAACGCAGCCATGCGGATCACCAGAGGATCACCCTCGAAGGCCAGGCCCGCGATGTAGCGGCCGACGGAGGGCTCGAGGATGTCGAGGAGTGGGCTATCGGTCATGACGTGGCTCCCTGGGTGACCGCGAGGTCACGGTGTATCGAATCCGACGAAGCGCGCGGGGCCGGCCGCTGCAGAGCCAGGCACAGCTCGCGAACGACTCGAGCCTCGGGCAGCGCACTGGCCGGGTCGAGGTCGGGACGAAGGTCCCCGAAGATGTCTGCCGCCGCACCCGGGCTCCCGAAGCCGAGCTGGGGCGAGGTCTGCTCGAGGGTGGTGCTCCACCACTGGCCGCCGAGCGAGGTCTCGTGGCGCTGCAACGCGGCGACGACCGCCTGCAGCGGGCGCCGCGGCGGCAGGCGATCGCGAACCCCGATGAACCACGACTCGTTGCGATACAAGAAGCGGTAGCGCGGCCCGTCGGGGGCGTCGTGCACGAGCAGCACCCGGGAGTGCTCACCCGCGGCGTGGATCAGCGCGATGCGAGCGAGCGGCTCTCGGACACGCACCACCGCGAGATCGGCCGCTTCGTGGTGTTCGACCTGCACCCCGGACCGGGTCTCCACCCGCCGCAGATCGGCCATGCAGCGATCGAAGCGCTCGGCCCAGACCTCGCGCAGAGCGAAGGGCTCGCGCAGGTACTCGTGCAGATGCGCGATGGCGTGGCGATAGCAGAGCTCTGCCCGCGAGTCGTAGTCGGTGACCGTGGCCAATGACCCAGCCAAGGGCGAGCGCGGAGCGTCGCGCAACGCCCAGATCGTCAGATCGATGGCCAGCGCATCCTCGCCGTTCCACGTCCGAAAGTCGCCGGTCGCCGCCGTCCGCACCATGAGGTCTTCGTGCTCGAGGGCGCGCTCGGGGTGCAGCAAGGCAAACGCGGCCAGGGCTCCGTCGGTGTCGTAATGATCGTTGGTCACCACCGAAAAGGGCCCCAAGGCGGAGGTGCGCTCGGCCGGCGACAGCCTCGCCCAACGCAGGGCCATGCCCGTGCTGAGATCATGGCTGAGCGCAGGAGGGGGGTTCGACCCCGGCCAGTGGCTCAGGCACCGCAGGCCTACCACGAAACCATCGACGCACAAGGTGTCGGCGGGATCGAGGCCCGGGCGGTGAATTCGAAACTCGGCGGTGCGAGCCCGCTGCGGCTGCGACCGTTCTTGGCCGAACGCCGGGCCCCCGGCATCGAGGTACATGCGCTCGTCGAGGGTATCGGGGCGACCGAGCGCCTCGTTCCGATGCGGATAGCGGCCGTAGCGACGAATGATGCGCTCGTGCACTTTGGCCACCTCGAGGGCGTGCTCGGCATGCGGGCGATACCAGCTGTGCTCCGGGGTGGCCGCGAGCTCCTGCTCGAAGTAGGCGACGCACCGCTGCTGGTCTTCGAGGCTCTCGGCGTGCTGGAGCGGCAGGAAGTAGAACGCACGCTCGGCCGGCCCCAGCTGCGTGTGCAGCCCTTCACCGAGCCCACGCAGGCAGAGGTCGCGCGCGAGTTCGTCGTAGGCGTAGGCCTGCGGCGTGCCGCGGTGCATGTTGCGAGGGAACTGATCGAGCAGCACCACCAACGCCAAGCTGCCGCGCGCCGTCGTGGCCCAGTGATCGAGGGCGCCCGTGGCGGCGAGCTCGACCGCCGCGCCGAAGCGGGCGCGGACCTGGCCGTCGACCGCCTCGCCGCCGTAAAACCACAGGTTCATGCGCTGGCGGTAGGTCGCGTCGTCGTACTCGTCGTGGCCGAACCAGTACTCGAGGACGTCGTGCGGCTCGATGCTCGCGGCCTCGCTCATGCGGACTCCTGCGACCGGCAGGTGACCACCATCGGCAGCTCGAGATCGGCGGGATAAATGACCCCGGCCGGCGACGCGTCGTAGGCCACCACGTGCTCGGCCCGGAGCTTCAGGCGAAAGCGCGAGGCGATGGCGGCGATCATGATCTTGGCCTGCCGCAGGGAGAGCTGCTCTCCGATGCAGCGGCGCACGCCATACCCGAAGGGGATGAACGCGGCGGGCGGCACCTTGCGATGGTGCTCGGAGCCTTCGATCCACCGCTCGGGCAGGAACGCGTCGGGCTCGGGCCAGATCTCGGGATGGCGATGCAGCATATAGGGACTGATGTGGAGGCGGCTGCCCGCGGGCACCAGATAGGGCCCGCAGGTCCAGTCCTCGACCACCACGCGCGGCATCAGGGCCACGGGCGGATACAGGCGCAAGGTCTCCTTGAGCACCGCGTCGAGGTAGGTGAGCTGCGCCAAGTCGTCGACGCCGGGCGGACGACCCTCGAGCACGCGATCGAGCTCCTGCTCGACCTTGGTCGCCACCTCGTGGTTGTTGGACAGCGCATACCAGACCCACGAGGCCATGACCGCGGTCGACGAGTGGGACAGCAACAGCACGCATAGCTCGTGCACCAGGCCCCGCTCGGGGAAGTTGCCCTCGGCCCCCTCCATCAGGGTAGTCATGGCCGGCGTGTGCGGACCCGGAGACTTCTCGGCCTGGGCCACGATCTCGCCCACCGCCTCGTCGAGGGCCACGAACGCGGCCCGACGGTTCTCGAAGCTGAAGCGCTCGCGCTCTTCCTCGCTAATGTGCGAACGACCAGCGAGGCGCTCGAGGTTCGTCAAGAACTCTCGAACCGGGGCCAGACCCTCGCGCGCCGCGTCACCGATGAGGGTCTGCGCGATCATGTCGAGGCTGAGCCCCATCATGTCGGTCAGCGTGTTGCGAACCTTGCCGTCTTCCCAGCCGGCGACGCCCTCGTCGAGCGCACCCAACATCGCGTCGTGGCGAGCGGCGAGCGAGCGCGGGTTCATGGCCGCATGCACGATGCTGCGCGGCTTGGCACGACCGCGGCCGTGGACGGCCAAGAAGCTCTTGTCGAGGTAGAGCCACCCGTCGGTCATCGCATTGTCGATACGAGTCCAGTCGGTGAGCGCCGATCGGCAGATCGCAGGATCGTTGATCAAGTAATACCAATCACACTCGATACGATAACGGCTGATGTCACCAAAATCTCTCACCATCGACTGTATGAAGCCGAGGCGATGGCGATAATAGTCCAGCGCATTTCCGAATATGACATCACCGATCGGACCCTCGGGATGGGCGGGAGTGGGGGTGGCTGCGCTGTCTGGAGTCATGGGTCCTGGGGGGCGAAGGGAGGACGCGGGTCCCGAGAGACCCGCGCCCAATGGCTAGTTTGGGGGCTAATCTGGAGCCTTAGAGCTGGCTCGCGCCGCCCTTCCAGACCGGGGTGCACTGGGCACCGCCGGTCACGGCCGAAAGCTCGGCCTCGGCCAGCTCGCCGTAGGCGGCACGATACTCGTCACCCGTGAAGGTGAAGCCGGCGGCTTTGCCCGCGGCCACGACCGAGTCGACGCTCCAGTCAGCGCTGCTGATATTGGTCTGCAGCTCGGGGTTGCTGCGGAGATGGCTAATGAACGCCTTTGCGGATTTCATGTTGTGAGAGCTAGTCCTACGAATCAATGATGTCAACTCAAACAACCACAATTTAATCGATCATCAACCAGTTGACAGTTGTATACCTACGAGCCGATTCCGCAGCCATCAACCACACAAGGCGTCGCAGAGCTTATTTAAACGCTGGATCATAGTGTCGAAAATTATTCGTACTCGAGATTCGGAATCACGCATTGAAACCAAACATGCACAACAAGGGTCTCCCCGAGAAGAGCAAACCATCACAGTTCATCGACTGTCACGATTCCCCAAAACGAGTGAAACATCGGGCGGGCGCCCTCGATGATGCACGCGGTCTTGGTTTCGGCCCATACCGAAGCAGGGCCACGCACGCGTCGTGGTCCCGGGGCGATCGCAGCGGTGCTGCGCTTCAGGGATGAAGTCTTCCGGCCCGGCCACGCAGTCGATGGTGGGTTCCGTCTCCGGGCGCAACGCACCCGTGGGCGCTCCGAAAGAGCGAATGTCCGTGCCCTGCCTTTGCAGCCGGCACATTCGAATCTGACGGACGTCGCCGAACTAAATTGTTCGCGGTCTCATCACGCGCGACCGTAGTTCGGGATCGCTCGGCTCCGATGAACCGCGGCCGCGATCCCCCGCGTGCGCGGGACCGCTCGCGAGACCCTCGCCAGAGGTTTCACGCGGCGGCGTGAGCTGAGGACCTTTGACGATTCGGCGGTTCCGTGCACGTGGTCACGGCGTCTGCGGCAGTGGCCATACGTACCTGCACCCGGCGCTCACCGGCCACCAGCGTACTACCCGAGGGCACCACGGCCCCCGGACGCAGCACGATCCACGTGCTCCGATCGCCGGCCAGGTTCTGCACGAACGCTCGCTCGTCGCGAAGCATCACTTGGAGATGGAGCTCGGCCAGGCGTTCGTCCCCCGGCAACACGATGTCGCCCGCCTCCCGACCGAGCGTCAGCGAACGACCGCGCAGGGTCATCGCCATGAGCACGTTGCCGTTGACGTCGAGCACATGGAGCCGAGGTACCCCGGCACCCGCCTCGAAGCGCAGCCACTGACGACCCGCCCCGATCCAGTCTCCGTCGTGGAGCTCGGTCGGCACCGCGACCTCGAGCAAGACGTCCATGCTCGTCGGATCGAAGTCCACCTCGATCGCGTGGCCGTCGACGGCACGGACCCGAAACGTGCCGCGCTCGCAGGCGACCTCGGCGGCCTCCCGGGGCGACAGGGCAAGCGACTCGCTACGCGTGATCGGGGCTCCGTTGTTCATCGACAAGCTCTGCACTCAGAGTGTCACCGACAAGCAGGAGGTTCATTAGTTTTTCGATCAATTCTTCACATCGATCGATCAATCACCATCTCGCCGTGAGCAACAGCGAAAAAGTGATGGATTCATCGTTGGTACAATTGACGACGGCGATGAGCCCCATGAGCACATCGCCGCGTTCGAACTCCTCGTTCGAGGTCGTTCCAGATTCGAACCGGTCGGAGCGACCGGCGACCCCTTCGGATCGAGGGGGCGTCATGGGTTCGATGGGGGACGACCGTCGTTTGGCTCGGCACCGCGCGTTGATTGTTCGCGTTGCGTATGGCGCCCAGCCGCCCCCCAAGGGAGCAAGAGCAAGGCCAGAGCGGGCGGGGGGAAAAGCCCAATGATCTCGTAGCAGGCCCGTCTCAATGCTCCCTGGGGGCGTGGCCGGGGTACGACACTGGTGTCAGGGGTCGGGCACCGATGCCGTACATGGGTGGGGACGAGGGGGCGGTTTATCCCTCCGAGTCTTCTCCGATCGTGGTGCCGCCGGTCGAGGTCTCTCCCATGGTGGTGCTGCCGTACGTGTCGGTATCGGTGTCGGTGGTGCCGCCCGTGGTGCCGGCCACCTCGGTGTCGTAGTTGTCGCTGTCCCACCAAGAGTCGGTCTCGTCGGGACCCGCATACGTCGATGCCTCGCCGTAGGTCGTCGGATCACCCGCGCTGTCGTTTCCCTGCGTATTGCCGCCAGACTGCGACGTAGCGGGGTCTTGGGTGGTATTTCCCGGTCCCGGGTTGGTGTTGCCCGCGGAGTCGGAATCGGGATCCGGGTCGGCCTCCGAGTCGCCGTCTCCGGCCGTTTCCGTCGGCTCGGGGACGTCGATGCATCCCGTGGCCCCGAACCCGAGGATGAGACCGAGGCCGAGCACCATGCGCAGGGAGGGGGCAGGAGTGGACTGTTGAGCGGTCGCACAGAAGGGGCACCGCCCCGCCTGGGCGGCGATGAAACGGGAGCAAGAATGACAAGTCTTCATAACGTCGACCCACGAGTGTCGACCTCGACCCGATCGATCGCTATGCTTTCGAACATGGACTTAGCTTGGAAATCCGCTGCGGCGGGCGGCCTGCTGGCGGCCATCCTCGTGGCCCCTGCGTGCACCGACGGCGGCGAAGAGCCGCTCGCGGACGGCGCCGGAACCGGGTCGAACGCCGACGACGATGGCCCGGGCCCTCTGGACAGCGCCCCCGGCACCACGACCACCACCACGGGCGGAAACGGCGGGGGTGAGCCCGAGGGCGACGGGACCATCGACGACGGCGGCTCGGGTGGGGCCGAAGAGTCGGGGACCGGCTTCGGCATGGACGACGACATGCCGCTGGTCGCCGACATCCCCAGCATCAAGATGGGCGAAGTGGCGATCGGCGAGTGGGTCCACATTCCCGATGCCATCGCCACGACCCGCGACGTCGGCTACGAAGAGGGCTGGCGCGAGCTGTGTGTCCAAGACCCGATCGGTGGGCAGTACTCGGGTGTCGTGGTGCAGGTACCCGACAACAACGAATTCTTCGTACCCGGCGACCCGGTCGAAGTCGTCGGAGTCGTGCGACAAGGCCTCGGTTATGTGTATATCGATGCCACCGGCCGCAACGACGAGATCGACGTGACGGGCGACGATTGGCCCGAGCTCACGCCGGTCGACCTCGACGTCAACACCATCTTCCCCTTCAGCCCCACCTTGCCCGCTCACCAGGCGGTGGTGGTGCGACTGCAGAACCTCAAGGTCACCAGCGTGCAGCCCAGCGGGAGTGCGGTGCTCGATGGGCGCGTGGTCGTCGACGAGCGCTACTCGGGCGAGCTGCCCCCGCTCGAGGTCGGAGACACGCTCTCCGAGGCACTGGGGCCGCTGCTGCTGACCCCCGATGGCATCGCCATCGCGCCGCGTTCGGCCGACGACCTCGTGCCGTAGCGCCAGCGCAGCAGCGTCCAGCCGTCCACGAGCACCGTCGCGCACAGCAGCCAGACGCTCACCGCATTGTTGGGTGAGCGCTGGCACAGCTCGGCGGCGAAGCCCGGGTCATGGGGAAAACCGAGGGTGTTGACCCCGAGGACCACCACGCCCGCGGCGGCACGGAAGACCAGACCCCAGCCCGAGACCTCGCCTCCCCGGGCGACCCGGACCGCGAACGCCAGCGCGATCACCAGGTTGATGCCGAACGCCAGCGTCGCACCCAGGGCCCACGTTTGCACGGCCCATAGGTTGAGCACCGTCGCGCCGAAGAGGGCAACGAGAACGACGCCGGACACCACCATGGACCGCGTCCGCCTCAGCCCCTGCACCACGATCACCGAGTTCAAGACCAGCCAGGTGCCCTCGAGCACGTCCATGGCCGCGGTACCGTCGAAGCGTATGAACACGGTGTGGCACAGCTCGTGTCCCCACATCAGGCACGCGACGAGCAACGGGATACCGGGTTCGCGGCTTCGATTCAGGATGATGGAGGAGTAGGTCGACATCCACAGGAGCACGGCTACAGCCCCTCCGGCTGCGACGAAGGGGCCGCGGTCGATCACCCCGCAATTGCGCCCGATGGCGGCGGCCATGGCCTCGCGCTGGGCAAAACCCCCCGGACGCAGCGCGGTCGCGACGACCCCCAACAGCAGCGCGGCCCCGATGAGCGCGAGGTGCAGCGCAATGGTTCGCCCAATCGAGGGAACGCGCCGATTCATGGCCTCAGCACCGAGATGCGGTCTCCACCCGCCGAACGCCGGTTCGCCAGCGAAGCCGCCTTCAGCCACAACAGCGACGACCAACTGCGCCACTGCAAGGGTCGATACAGGAGTTGGAACACTCGATCCGTACACTCGGGATCGTGAGTCGTGCGCTCCATTAGGGCCTCGATTGCGGTGTGCAGCGTGGGCTGGACCCGCAGCCAGGGTCGGAGCGCCGACGCGTCGACGGGCTCGCCATTGCGATGTACTCGGGTCCCGGGCAGAGCGAGATCATCCAAGTATGCGAAGGCAATGGCCATGAGCGACTCACGACTGGCGCGGGCATGAAAACGGCGGGCGAAGCTGGGCCCGGTCCCCACCTCGTCGTAGGTCCGGGCCAGGGTCAGCGCATCGAGGGTGGCCAACGTGAGCCCGGTGCCGTACGCGGGGTTCAGCGAGCGCAGAGCGTCACCGATCGACGCGGAATTGGGCGGTAGCGCTCGGGAGACCGCATCATAGCGGTTGACTCGACTCGACAGCCTTCGCCACAGCCGGGGGCGCTCGAGGCTCGGCGTGAGCGACTGCAGCTCGCTCGCAAAGGGCCGATCCTGAGCGCGCAGAAACTCGAGCATCGCCGCATTGGTGCGGGGAGGAACGCCGTGGGGACGACCGTAGGGCTCGGGGAGATCGGGCTCGAGGCCCATCGCGTTGACGATCCAGCCGTCGGGCAGCGAGTGCGCCAGCAGCCCCTGGGGACGCGCCCGCGCGTGCAGCTTGCGATAGTAGAAGTACGGTCGGCGAGGCGAATCTCCCATGAAGTGCTGACATGCATAGAACGCACGAGACTGCACTCGTTCGTAGGGCACTTGCACACTCGCGTGTCGTTGCAACAGTTTCGGCCACGGGCTGCTGCGCCCCATCGCGTCGACCAACAGGTCGCAGGCGATGCGCCGGACTGGCTCGCGGCGCGGTGCCACCTCGACCCACGCGACCTGGCCACGAGCACCGAGCCCGACCTCCAACAGGCGCGTCTCGTCGCACACCGTAATCCGGGGGTGCGCCCGCGCCCGTTCCCGCAGGGCCCGCTGGAGGTCCCTACGGCGAAACAAGACGGTGTGAATCGTCGCAGTTCGAGGCCCT
This sequence comes from Myxococcota bacterium, assembly GCA_039028615.1. Taxonomy (GTDB): domain Bacteria; phylum Myxococcota_A; class Polyangia; order Nannocystales; family Nannocystaceae; genus Paraliomyxa. The sequence continues at coordinate 91,472 of JBCCHT010000030.1, forward strand.
ACGGCGCGCTGGCTGCCCCCGTGGAACTGCACGTGGCGGGCATCCCAAGGCAATCCCCAGGCTCGTTCATCACGCTCGAGGGCCTCCAGCACGCCGGGCGCGATACGGCACAGGTTCTCGAGCCCCAGCCCCAGCAGGACATGGGGAAAGAAGTCGTGCCGCGGGCCACCCGCGTGTCGATCGATCACCCAGACCTGCTCGATCTGCGGGCGGCGAACGAGCTCGAGCGCAGCCAACAGCCCCGCCGGACCCGCCCCGAGTATGACGACTTCGTCTCGAATCAATTGCACACTTTCATTCGACGACTCGGGTTTCACATGCCACCTTGGTCGACCATGTCGTGGATCGTCGTCGCCTCGATTTCCACTCTCGGGTCTGTACTCTGGGTCATCACGTATGGACTCATCGCCCTCCGGGCCCGACGTGATCGGCAGTACGGCATGCCCTTGGCGGCGATCTCGGTGAACATCGGCTGGGAGCTGACGTGGGGGTTCTTGCGGGTGCCCGTGGTCGCAGGCGGCGTCCTGCTCCCTGTGGTCGTGTGGGCCCAGCGGGTGTGGTTTCTCGTCGATCTCGTGCTGTTGGCCCAGGTCGTCGTCTACGGGTGGTCGGCCCGCTCGACCGTGGCCGCACGTCGACGTTGGGTCGTCACCGTGCTGGCGTGGCTGGTCTTCGGCTTCATCGCCCAGTGGGAGTGCGCCGAGTTCTTCGAGGACGTCTCGGGTCAGCGCACGGCCTTCATCGCCAACGGGGTGACGTCGTTGTCGTTCCTGTTGCTGCTGCGTCGGCGGCCCGGGTTGGGTGGCCTGTCGATGACCGTGGCCTGGACCAAGATGCTGGGGAGCGCCTTCGTGTGCTTCTCGTACCTCTGGCTGTTCCCCATGGTCTGGCCGCAGGCCGACCAAACCTTCCACTACGTCCTCTACGTGACCATCTTCGGATTGGACGTGCTGTACATCGTGCGCCTGGGACAGCGACGGGCTCAGCTTCGGCGCAGTCGCTGACTGAGCGTACGCGCCCGGTGCAGCCAGCGGGGCCACGGCGGCGCTGATGGTTCGGGGTGGCCCCGCGCGCTCTGCCGCCGCGTCGACCAGCGTCGCAGCTCTCGATCGGCGTGCTTGCGCACGAACCTCAGCGCCGCCATTCCCACCGTCGACGCCATGAACACGATGCGATCCATGCCATCCAGCGTGCCCGGTTCCGGCGACGATGCGCCAGGTCAGTCGGTGCCCGGAAGCTGCTCAGATCGTGCTCATTCGCCGCTCACCATGCCCAGCTCGCGCTGCCACAGGTACTCTACGATGAACTCGACCCCGCTCTTGAGGTGGCGCCGAAAGCTGCTCAGCGGCACGCCGAGGGTCTCGGCCGCGGCCTCTTGCGAAGGCGCATTGCGGCCGTACTTGGCTTGCACCGCGCGGGCGTGCTTTTGGCGACCGACCGCCGATTGCAGGGCATCGAGCGCCGCATCGAGGCAGGCCCGGAGCCGGCCGACCCGCGCCTGTACGGAGGCGCTCGCTCCCGTTCGCTCTCGCACCAGCCGAGTCTCGAGCAAGGGGTTGCCGACCAACGCTCGTGCATCACCGCGGTGACGCAACGCTTCCCGCACCGCGGCTTCGAAGGCGGCCCGCTCGAGCACGACCACCGAGGGTGGCGCTTCGGGAGCGACCACGGGTGACGTTTGGTCTTCGCGACGGGCCAGCAAGTGCAGCCAGTCGCGAAAGGGCCGAGCCCGGAAGTCGTGGTGCATGGTGCCATAGCGGTGGGAACCCAGCGCGAAGTCGCCGACGTCGGTGCGAGAAAAACCCATGTACTCGAAGATGGGCTGCCAAAACGCCACGTCGCGGAAAGTGGCGATGGCATAGGCGAGGTTGGGCGTGCGGGCGTAGGTCCTCACCATGTGCAGCCACATCCGGCTCTGCACCGGGCCCACCGCCTGGTAGTCGGCCAACGAGAGCCACCACCGCGTGACGATGACGACCTCCTCTCCTCGCAAGGGCCCCCGCGACGCGATGAGCGAGCGTGCGCCCGCAAAGGCGGGGTCGCCCACCGCGGTGTCGACCTCCTCGGCCCGGAGCATCGGCGCGCAGTGATAGCCCACCACTCGATTGTCGTGATCGCGGAACACCAGGCAGGCATGCGGCTGGCGCTCGAGCCAGTAGCGAAACCAACGCACCGCCTCGTCGCCTTCGCGCTCGCGCAGCACGGCCTCGACCTCGTCGGCCTCGTCCGCAGTGGGCGAGATGGGAAACAGCGGCAGGTGCCGGTTCCAGTCGAAGAAGCGCCTCGCCAGCGGGTTGTGGCTATGCAAGAAACTGAGGTCGTAGATCGAGGCGATCTGGGCCGCCTCGTTGGCCGCAGCCGAGCACTCGGCCTGGGCCTCGAAAAACCCGTGGGCACGCTCCCGTAGGCAGCGGTACCAGTCGGGATCGCGAAAGCGCAGGTCTTCGAGCACCGCTCGGCGCACGTGGTCGTGGGGGCACGAGCCGTCGTCGCGGGTCTCGAAGAACGAGCGCTCGCGGAGCCACCGAAACAGGCCGTAGCAGTCCTGCCGATCGAGCAAGGCCCGGAGCAAGGGCTCGTTGGTCACCCGAACCACGCAGGCGGCCTCGAGCGCGCGTCGACGGTCGGGATCGCGGATCTCCTGCGTGAAGCAGGACACCAGCGAATGCACGATGTCCCCCCGCGGGAGCCGGTCGAAGCGCACCGCCCGGTTGCGCAGCGACTCGGCCACCAGGGCGAGCGCGAGCGGATGCCCGGAGGTGAAGGCGAAGATCTCGTCATGCTCGGACGCATGCACCCCGAGCCCCGCCAGCAGCGAGCCCGCGTCGGTACGACCGAGGTTGTGGAGCGTCACCAAGCGCAGCCGAGGCGCCCACTCGAGGTCCGTGCGCCACCGTGACGGCAGCGGATCTCGACCCGCCAGCACCGTCACGATGCCCGCGGGGAGCCGAGCCAGCAGCTCCTCGAAGACCCAGGGGAGCGCCTCGCCGACCGTCTCGAGCGTGTCGATGATGAACAGGCCGGGTGCCGCTTCGGTCAGCGCCTCGAGGGCACACATGGACCGACGTCCCGTGACCCGCCCGAGCGCGGCTTCGATCGCGGCGGGTGTGCCGTCGAGGTCGCGCGCATCGAGGACCACCACCGAGGCCCCCGATTCACGGGCAGCCGCAGCGAGGCCCCGAACCCACGTTGTCTTACCTACGCCACCCGGTCCCCAACAATGGAACACTGCATTCGAAGACGAGCCCAGGGCATCGAGCACGACGTTCGTCTCTTTTTCGCGGCCAGAGATTCTAATCTTGATCGCACTACCCTCTATTGGATCCGACGAGGCTGCGAGAGCCTCGTTGCAAGAAGTTCGTAGCTTGCCCACTCGTACTCGCAACCGACCGCATAGCCGCTCGTCGGATCCAATGGAGGCACGGTGGTGGTGCAATCGAGACCCTTCATTGGTCGCGTCGTGGAGCTTCGACAGCTCGCAACGTTGTTGGAGCCGAGCGGCCCTCGCGTCCACGGTGTGCATGCACCAGGGGGTGTGGGCAAGACGACGCTGGGGCGGGAGTTTGCCCGGCAGGCCCAACGCGCAGGCTTCGCCACGGCATGGGTCGATGCCGCCATCGTCGAGCCCACGCCCGATGCCATCGAGCGCGCATGGCTGGACTCGCTCGATACCTCGAGCCTCCACCCCCTCGAGCGACCGACCGTGCTCTTCCTCGATGGATTCGAGCACGTCGAGCGCATCGAAGGGTGGTTTCGCGAGCGCTTGATGGAACAGGCCGGGCCGCACGCTCGCTTGGTGCTGCTGGGGCGACGGCCGCTATCGCCGTGGTGGACGACCTCGTGGGCCGAGACCGATCGCGTGCGCACCACTGCGCTGTCCAGCTTCGACCCCGAGGAGGCGCGACACTTCCTCGTACACACTCGCATCGAAGCCGCCGACCACGACGCCGCGATCGAAGCCAGTCACGGGCACCCGCTGGCCCTGGCCCTGCTCGCCGAAGCGCACGCTCGCGATCCTTCGCCCGGGTGCTCGACGCTGGCCGAGCACCCTTCGCTGGTCGCCCACCTCGTGGACCGGCTGTGCGGGACGGTGCAGCGCCCCCTCGAGCGCCATGCCCTGGCCGTGTTGGCCGAGGCTCGCGTCACCACCCAGTCGCTGCTCGAGCGCATGCTCCGGCTCGACGACGGCTTCGAGGTCTTCCGTTGGTTGCGCGAGCTGAGCTTCGTCTCGTCGCATCCCCAGGGGCTCGTGCCGCATGCGTTGGTGCGTGATCTGCTGCTGCACGAGGTCGGCTGGCGAGACCCCGACCGCGCCCACGATCTTCGGCAGCGGCTCCGCACCTACTACGTCGAAGGCTTCGAGACGGCGGCAGCCCGCGGACGAGAGCTCGATGCCCTCCGCGATCTCGCGCACCTGTACCGCAACCATCCGCCGTTACGAGGCATGTTTGCCTTCGAGCCGCAGGCCACCCTGTACCCCGAGGTCGGCACCGACGCGGACCTGCCCGCCGTCGCCTCTATGCTCACCGCGCACGGGCTCGGCGAGGCCCTGCCTTGGCTCGATGACTGGCGCGCCCGCCCCGAGGGCTCGCTCGTCGTGATGAGGAATCGTCGCCGCGAGATCGTGGGCATGGAGCTGTCGCTGCGCGTAACCGACCAGACCCTGGCCGAGGCCGAAGCGCACGACCCCGCCGCCGGCCCCCTACGACGAGCCCTCGAGCGCCGCGACCCCTTGCGGCCGGGCGAATACGCGATGGTCGGGCGCCTGTGGTGCACCCACGAAGGACAGAAGGTCAACGAAGTGCAGAGCCAGCTATGGCTCAACCGGGTCCGCGAGTGTGTACGGGACGGCCACGTCGCCCACATGGTGGCCTACTTCGCCGAGCCGAACACCTGGTCGCCCGCGTTCTCCTTCATGGGTTTCGAGCGCTGCCCCGATGCCGATTTCCGCGGCCGCGACCACTCCTACGGTGCGTTCATCCGGGACTTTCGGCACGAGTCTTCGGCTCAATGGTTGATGCGACTGACGGGGCTGGTGACGGGGCAACACCTGCTCGTCGAGCGCCCCGCCCCGCGCCCCAGCCGAGTCGTGCTGAGCGAGGACGACTTTGCCGAAGCCGTGAAGACCGCCCTGCGCAGCTACCCCGCGCGCAACGAGCTCGCCGCCAACCCTCTCGCCGGTTCGCGCCTGGTGGTTCGACGACGTCGACGCGCCGAGGTCGACGCCGAGTCCCATGCGGACGGTGAGATGCTCGCCCAGCTGATCGAGGAGGCGTGCGACTCGGTCCGCACCACGCCCGTGACGCGCAAGGCCTACCGGGCGCTGTATCGAAGCTTCGTCAATCCCGCCCGCACCCAGCGCGAGGCGGCCGAGCTCGAGAGCATGCCCTTCGGGACCTTCCGCCGCCAGCTCGCGACCGGCATCGAGCGCGTGACCGCCTACCTGTGGCGACTCGAGACCCACGAACGACCCGAGCATCGAGTGGGGCACTCCGGCTCGTAGACGAGGCTCCACCCCGCGGCGCCGCAAGCCTCGGTGCTACTGTCGTCGCGTGTCCGCGATCCGCCTGTCGAACATCAACTTGAACCTGCTGCCCGCCCTGGATGCAGTGCTTCAGGAGTGTCATGTGACCCGAGCGGCGGCGCGGATCGGGGTCAGTCAGCCGGCCATGAGCTACACCCTGCGGCAGCTTCGAGACCTGCTCGACGACCCCCTGCTCGTGCGTGGGCCACAGGGGATGATTCGAACCGCACGGGCAGAGGAGCTGGCGCCTCGTGTCCGCGCGGCCCTGGAAGAGCTCGAGCGCGCGCTGACGACCCGGCAATTCGACCCCTCGACGTCGACCCGCGGGTTCTCCATCGCCACCGCCGATTCCACCTTCTACACGACCCTGCTTCCGCTCCAGATCCGCCTGGCCACCACGGCACCCGGAGTTCGATTGCACCTCGGCCTGTTGGGCCTACGCCCCTACGAGGAGCGCCTGCAGAGCGGCGAGCTCGACCTCGCGATCGGTATGGCCCTGTCCGATCACCCCGGGGTTCACCGCGAGGTGCTCTACGACCAGCCCTACGCCTGCGCCGCGCGTGCCGACCACCCCACGATCCGCGGCTCGCTCAGCGCGGAGCAGTTTGCGGAGGCGGAGCACGTCATCGTCACGCGGAAGACCACCGCCGAGCGCACCGCCGTCGACGAGACCCTGGCCGAGCGCGGCCTCGAGCGACGCATCGTGCTGCAAGTGCCATCGTTCCCGCTCGGCCTCGCAGCGGTTCGAGGCACCGACCTGCTGCTCTCGGGCCCCGCCCGTTTTCTGCGCTCGCCGCATGCGTCGATCGGGCTGCAGGTCATCGATCACCCCTTGGTAGAGCGTACCTATCCGGTCAGCATGGCCTGGCACGCCCGGGGTAACGGCGACCCGGCGAATCGATGGCTACGTCGACAGGTGGTGGAGGCGCTGCAGGCCGAAAACGGCTGAATTCGTGGCCGTACGGGGCACCATCCCCCATATCAACCGCCCCTATGGGCACATTGGAACCTTCGATTGGCCGCGCTCGAGAGGTCGGCGCATGCCTATCCGTGCCGGCTGCTCCGCTTCACCGAACGTGGCGGCCAGCCACCGACGGAGGACGATTCGATGTTCCGATTCCCATTCCAATCACCGCGATGGGCCGCCCTGGCGGTCGGCGCTTCGCTCCTGCTCGCCTGCGATCCCGAGGGGTCGACCACCGAGACGGACGCATCCGCCCTGACGATGGCCTTCGACGCGGTCGGTGGCCGGGACGCGCTGTCCACCCTGACCAGCTTCGAGGTCACGGGCAACGGCGAGATGTACCTGTTCGGCGAAGGCTACGAGCCCGAGCTCGGCGACGAGCTGCGCGGCAGCTTCGAGTCCATCACGACCGTCGACCTCCCGGGCGACCGCATCCACACCAGCTGGGACCGCACCATCGACAACTTCGGCGTCGAGATGCCGCTGTACTACGAAGAGGTCGTGAGCGGGAACGCCGGCGTCGTCGTCGGCTGCGACTCCGTGTTCGGGCTCTGCACGGGGCAGATGCGATCGAATCGGGTCGCCGCCACGCGCAAGAGCGTCGAGCTGTTCAACCCGCACATTCTGCTGGCCGCCGCTGTCGACGACCCTTCGATCGCCACCGAGCTCGAAGACGAGACGATCGACGGGCGGACCCATCGGGTGGTGGCCATTGACGCCAACCCTCGCCCCATTCGCCTGTACATCGACGCCGAATCGGGGCAGCTGCGGCGGGCAGTCACGACCGAGATCGAGCCGATTCTCGGGGACGTGGAGGTCGAGGTCGCCTTCGACGGCTGGCAGTCGGTCCAAGACAGCGCGCTGCGCTTCCCGAGCGAGGCCGTCGCGACCAGCGGTGGCTTGCTGACCTCCGCGGCCTACGATCGGGTGGCCCGCGTGCTCCCGACCGACGACGCCCCTTTCGCCGTCGCGGAGGAGCTGGACGACAACCACGACCACGAGTTGCACGAGTGGGGCCAGACCCACAGCCAGTGGGTCGACCGGTCCGCCTGCGCGGGCGTGCCCTTCGACGGTGACCAGGTCTCCGTCGAGGTCGTCGATCTGCTGGCGGGCTCCGGCATGTCCGGCGTCTACCTCTTCGCCGGCTCGCACAGCACCCTGCTGGTCGAGCACGACGAGGGGCTGATCCTGGTGGAGGCGCCATTGCACGAGCGCCGCATGGATGCCGTGCTCACCGAGGTCCGCAAGCTCTACCCGACGGACCCCATCACCCACGTCGTATCTACGCACCATCACTACGACCACACGGGCGGCCTGCGCCGTGCGCTGGCCGAGGGAGAGCCGACCTTGGTCGTGTCGGAGCGAGGCAGGAAGTTCTACGAGGACATGCTGGCGGCGCCCTTCGAGGTCGCTCCCGATGCGCTGTCGATCTCCGGCCGCGAGGTCCCGATCGTCACCGTGCCCGACGGCGATGTCCTGCGGATCGGCAGTGGCCTGCTCGCCGTCGAGGTCCACGACTTCGAAAATACCCACGCCGACGACATGGTGGTCACCTACCTGCCCGCGCTCAAGCAGCTGTTCCAGTCGGACCTGTACTTCTACTTCCTCGGGCCCGATGGCAGCGAGTTTCCCCTCGTGCCTCCCTTCACCCAGTACGCGGCCCCGATGATCGAGGAGATCGAGACCATGGGCCTGGACGTCGACTTCCTGCTCGGCGGCCACGGCTTCCCCGTCGACTGGGACACCGCCCGGCGACACATCGAGGCGGCCGGGGCCCCCTAGTCGGACCCGTCGATCGACGAGGCCGCCCGGGTGCGTATGTGCATCGGGGCGGCCTTCGCTTTTTGACAAGCCCTAGCCCGCGGGCGGCTGGGGCACCGAGTCGGCGGCGAGCCGGAAGATCATGAAGTCGTGCATCGGATTGCCCGCCCCGCCCGGATAGATGAACGGCGACTGGGCGGGCCACATGATGTTGTCCGGATCCCAGTTGAACCACATCCAGCGCGCCTGCTCGTCGATGAGCGTCTGGCAGACCAGCGGAAACTCGTTGCCCACCTGGGGCCCGCCCGCGTACGGCGTCTCGTTCGTCTCGCCCACCGCCAGGGCGCCGAGCGACGTGCCGACCTCGTCGACCCAGCCCTGGCTCGTCGTCGTGGGATCGGTGTTGGCCATGTTGCACAGCTCGATCTGCTCGTTGACTACCTCGAGCGGCGGCGTGGGATCGCCCGAGCCATAATCGACTCCCGTCGCGCAGACCTCCCAGCCCTCGTCGCCCGTGTAGACCACCTCGCCCGGCGTCCCATCGGGCATCTTGCTGAGCCGACGAAACTGCCCGATCACGCCCTGCGTCGTCGCGTTGTCGGCATACGACACGATGTACAGATACTGCGCCGTGTCCTCGGCGGGCACCGTGTACTCCTCGGGCCCGGAGCCACAGCTGAAGATCTCCGAAGCCAGCACCGCCGCGACCCCGCCGAAGTAGTTCGACATCTCGTCCTCGGTGCCATAGCCGAACGCATAGGCATTGTCGGCCGTGATCACCACTCCGATGTCCGTCAGCGGCACCGTGCCATCGGGCATGTCCGGCACGTTCAGATCGAAGATCGGTCCGTCGTCCGTACCGAAGGGACCACTGGAATCGAGCCCCGTCGTGGTCCCCGACGTCGTGGTGCCGTTCGAGCTGCCGCCCTGCGACGTGGGCGTGACGCCCGAGGTCGAGGCCTCGCTCGTCGCCGACACCGAGCCACTCGAGGACGACGACCCCCCGCTGACCGCCGACGAATCGGCGCCCGGGTCTTGGGTCCCACACGCCAACGGGATCAGCAGCACAAACGAAGACAGCAACGGAACGGATCGGTAAGCCACGGCATACGAGTATGACGGCTCGACCCCCGCGGGCCAATCGGCTCCGAAGCGAGCTCGGCTCGGGGTCGCGCGAACGAAGGTCTGATGCTCAGGGCAACGTTTGCAGGAACGCTTCGACCTTCTCCGCGCTGCGGGGCCGGCCTTGGTCTTTGAACGCATCGCGGGCCGCTTCGCCGATGAGGCGGGCCGCGACCGGGTCGGTCGGGGCGGTTGCGCGGGCGAGGCCGAAGCGAACGCGAGCAAAATCGAGCGGCGATGCGCCGTCGGTCTCGGCCAGCGACAAGGCCTCGCGCAGGGCATTGCGGCCCGCCTCGTGCTCGCCGCGGGACAGCTCGGAGTCGCCGATCATGTACAGCCAAGGAATGAGGCCGGAGCCGTCTTCGCCCTGCAATGTGCGACGGATGGCCAGACCGCGTCGTAGATGCTCGACCGCCTCGGCGTGTCGACCCGAGCGACGCAGGGCCGAGGCGAGGTTGAACGACGCACTGGCGACCTCTTGATGCTTCAGACCCAAGCTGCGCTCACGGGCCTCGAGGGAGTGCCGTAGGGCTTGCTCGGCTTCGTCTTGGTTGCCTTGCGCGGACAGGGCCGTGCCCAGCGTGCCCCAGACCCGAGCGGTATGCGGGTGGTCCCGACCCCACGCGCCGTTGGCCCGCTCGAGGGCGTCGCGGAGCTCGGCCACTGCCCGGTCGGGCTGCCCCGCGTAGGTCAGGGCGCGACCGAGGTTGAGCTTGGCGGAGATCATCGACGGGTGGTGCTCGCCCAGCTGCTCGCCCAGCAAGGCGGCCGCCTGTTCGTGCAGCTCGAGCGCACGTGCGTGGTCGGGCTCGCGAGCACGCGCCACCGCCGTGGCCAAGTTGCCCAACAGCCGCGCCTCGAGCAGCGGGCGCTGGCCCAAGCCATCGAGCTGCGCCAGCGATTGCTCGCCCAGCTCGACCGCCTGACTGGTGCGATCGCGATCGGTCCCCAGCACGTAGACGTGATAGATGCGCGCGCGGACTCGGGTGAGAGCGTCGCCCGTGGCCTCGGCCCCCTCCATGGCTTCGATCAGCGCTCGCTCGGCGGCGTGTTTCTGCCCCACCTTGAGCAACGTGCGAGCCAAGGTCAGCGAGGCCTCCGCCTCGAGCGAGCGATTGCCCCCCGCCGCCGCCGCCTCGCGTGCCTGTTCGGCCGCGCCCCGCCCCGCGAGTAGCTCTTGCTCGTAGCGGGACGCGCCCTTGGCCGTATCGAGCACCGCCAGCGAGCGCCGGGCTCGGCCCAGCGCCGCCTCGGCGTCGTCGAGCTGGGCTCGACGCTCGGCCGTGGGTTCTTCGGCCCAGCTCAGCAGTCGACGCTCGTCGGCACAGGCACTCAGGTCGGGCAGGCGCGTCGCGGCATGAGCCGCATCGACGACCACCGCTTCGTCCGCCTCGCGCAGCGCTCCGCTGAGGCCGGCCAGCGCTCGGCGAGCATCTTCGAGGCACCGGGCCCGGCGACTGCCCCCCGCGGTGCCCTCGGTCCGAGCCAGGTCGGCCACACACTGGGTCCGCGCTTCGTTCACCCAGGTGTCGGCGTAGCCATCGAGACGCGACGAGACGGTTCGCCACACATCGTCCGCATACGCGAGCTCGGTGGACGCCACGCCTCGCTTCGCCGCCTCGCGCACCTCGTCGTCCCAGACCCCGTCCAGGCGTTCACGCTCCTGGTCGCAGGCTGCCGCCGGGTCCTGCTCGGGGGTCAGCGCTCCCGCTCCCACCGCTCCCAGCACCCCCGCGATCACCAAGCCACCGCCCACGAGCCACGCGCCTCGTCGCCGCGGGCGGAGCTCGTGCAGCAGGCTCTCCATGTCCGGCCAGCGCTCGGCCGGGTCGGGGCGAAGCCCTCGCTGCAACGCACGGAAGACATGACGTGGTGCCGCCCCGGCGCGCGGCTCGGTCATGCGCCCGTGGGTCACCGCCTCCATCAGCGGGCCCATGCGCTCCTCGGTGAAGGGTCGTGCGCCGCACAGCGCCTCCCACAGCGAGACGCAGAAGCTGAACTGATCGCTGCGCGCGTCGACCGGCTCGCCCTTCCACTGCTCGGGCGACATATAGGCCGGCGTGCCCAGCAGGGTGCCCGTGGTCGTGAGGTTGACTGCCTGCGTCTCGGGCCGCGGTTCCGGCTCCTCGAGCTCGTCTTCGGTGGGCACGACGGTCTCGCCCTGCTCGCGTGCCAGACCGAAGTCGACCACCCGTGCTCGCCCCTCGGAATCGACGACCACGTTGTCCGGCTTGAAGTCGCGATGGATGAGTCCCTTCGCGTGCGCGGCCACGAGCCCTCGCCCCGCCTGTTCGAAGAGCGTCAGGACCGGTCGCCACGGCCGAGACGCCTCGTCGAGCCACTGCCGAAGATTGCGACCGTCGACCAGCTCCATCGCCACGAACAGGTGCCCGTCCGCCTCGCCGACCTCGAACACCATCGCCACGTTGGGATGGGCCAGCCGCGCCATCGCCCGCGCTTCTTGGACCAAGCGCGCGCGGGTATTCGCATCGCCCATGCGCTCGGCTCGCAGCAGCTTGAGCGCCACGTCGCGCTGGAGCTCGGGGTCGTAGGCCCGCACCACGCTGCCCATGCCCCCCGAACCGATCGACCCCTGCACGGCGTAGCGCCCCACCCGAACCGGGTGAGAGGACTGACCGAAGAGCTGCGCCTCCACGGCCGCCTGCACCATGCGTAGCTGGAGGTCCACGGCTGGTCGAAAGGGTAGCAAAACCGATGAGCTACCATCGGGTGGCGCCGTGGATCCGCTGACCGAGCACCGCCTGCTGGCCAAGGTCGAGGAGCGACTCTTCGGCTTCGACCGCGCACCGCTGCGGATCGGCCGCTTCGTGGTGCTGGAGCAGGTGGGCTCCGGCGGCATGGGGGTGGTGGTCGCGGCCTACGACGAGGAGCTCGACCGGCGGGTGGCGATCAAGCTCGTGCGGGGCGGCGGCAACGAGCGCAGCAACGAACGCATCCTGAACGAAGCGCGCGCCCAGGCCCGACTGTCGCATCCCAACGTGGTGCAGGTGTACGAGGTCGGCACCCACGAGGGGCAGGTGTTCGTGGCCATGGAGTTCGTACGCGGCAAGACCCTGCGCCAGTGGCTACGAGCCCCTCGACCCTGGACCGAGATCGTCGACGCCTTCGTGCAAGCGGGTCGAGGGCTCGCGGCGGCGCATGCCGAGGGCATCGTGCACCGCGACTTCAAGCCCGCCAACGCGATCATGGGCGCCGACGGACGGGTGCGCGTGCTGGATTTCGGGCTGGCGCTTCAGCACGACACGGACAGCTCGGCCGAGCCTTCGCCGCTTCCTCCCGAGTCGAACCCCGGCACACCGCGACCACGGCTCACCCAGACCGGGATGATCATGGGCACGCCCGCCTATATGTCGCCCGAGCAGCGCGTACGCGAGCCCGTCGGTCCCGCCAGCGACCAATTCAGCTACTGCGTTGCCCTGTACGAGGCGCTCTACGGCGAGCGGCCCTTCCCCGAGGACGAACGCGTGCCCGAGGCCGTACCGCCGCGGCCGGCTCGTTCACGGGAACGACCCGTGCCCGCACGCCTTCATCCGATCGTGGCCCGGGGACTCGCGCCCGCTCCCGCCGCCCGATGGCCATCGATGGACGCGCTGCTGGTCCGTCTGCTCCGGGCCCGCCGTCGTGTCCGCCCGCGCGGCGTCGTGGTGCTGGGGCTGGCCCTCGTCACTGGGGCTCTGGGTTATGCCGCCGCCCGACCCAGCGGCGACTCGAGCTGCCACGACGCCCGCGAGGAGCATCTGGTCGGCACCTGGGATCCCGCCATGCGCGAACGGCTGGAGTCGGCGATGGCCGAGGGCGACCCGCCCATCCCCGCCGAGACCACCGCGCGGCTGCACGAGCGCCTGGACGCCCAAGCCGACGCCTGGGGTGACCTCTACGAGCGCCAGTGCATCGCCGGGCAGCGCGGCGAGCTGTCCACCGCGGTGCGCGATCGTTCGCTGGCCTGCCTGCAGCGGGAACGCCTGCGCCTGCAGCAACGCGTGCTCACCATCGAGCTCCAGGGCCCGTCCGTATGGACCCGCGCGGTGCAAGCCGTACCCGCTCCCGCGCAGCTCGCTCACTGTGCCAACCCCCTGGTGCTGCCCCCAACCGACTCCGCGTCGGAGCGAGCGCTCACCGTCGATCTGTTTCGTGCCGAGGCGCTCAGCGAACTCGGAGACTTCGGCCCCGCCCTCGAGATCGCACGAGCCGTGGAGCATCGCGCCGACGGTCAGGACCAGGGTTCGCTCCGCGCCGAAGCACTGTTGCTGGTCGCCGAGCTTCAGCTCGAGACGGGGAAGCCCGAAGACGCCGAGGCGGCCGCCAGCGCGGCGCTGACCCTCGCCGAAGCCGAGGGCAACGACATGCTCGCCGCCCAGAGCCTCGTGCAACGAGCCTATGGCGTCGGCTATCACCAGGCACGACCCGAGGAGGGTCTTCGTTGGGCCGAGCTGGCCCACGCCAAGCTCCGTCGCCTCGAGCTGGGCAACGAGACCATTGCGGCCGAGCTCGAATCGGTGACCGGGGCCATCCATGCCTCTCGGGGCGAGTTCTCGTCCGCGGAGCGGGCCTTCGAGCGCTCCTTGTCGTTGTGGGAGCAAAGCGGGGGCCTCGGGTCGACCCGTGCCGCTTCGACCCTCGACAACCTGGGACACATGGCCGCGCGACTCGGACGCACCGATCGAGCCGAAGAGCACTACCTGCAGGCGCTGGCTCTCCGCGAGCAACGACTGGGGCCCGGACATCCCGACCTCGCGCGCTCCCTGCTCGCCCTCGGCAACCTCTACGACGACCGCGGACAGCCCCAACGCGCGATCGAGACCTTCAACCGCGCCCTCGCTGTCCAGGAGGCTTCCCTGGGCCCGACCCACCCCGAGGTCGCCGTCACCTACAACAGCCTCGGGGTCAGCGCGATGACCCAGCAGGACTGGCCCGAAGCCCGCAGCAAGTTCGAGCGCGCCATCGCCATCCTCGAGCGCGGGCAGACCGTTCATCCCCACCTGGCGTTTGCCCTCCTCAACGCAGCCAACGTGGCGCAGGAGCTCGACGACGACCCGCTGGCCACCGCCCACCTGCGACGTGTGCTCGAGATCGCCGAGCAGCTGGGCGAGCCCGACGGGCAGCTCGCCGCCAATGCCAGCTCGAGCCTGGGACGAATCGAGCTGTTTGCCGATCGGTGCCAAACCGCGGAGCCACTGCTCATACGGGCATTGGCGCTGCGCGAGGCCAACGAGGCGAGCCCGGCTCGCATCGCCAACGCCCAGCTGGACCTGGCGACCGTACTGTGGAACGAAGCGTGCGGACGCACCGAGCCAAGCCCGCGAGCGCATGCGCTGGCCACCGTGGCGCTTCAGACCTACGAGCGACTCGGCGAAGCGCATGCCGACGAGCTCGAGCGGGCGCGAGAGTGGCTCGCCGACCACCCCCTGCCGCCGGCTCGCTGAGCTCCGCCCGCGGCGCTACTCGCCCCGGCCCGGGTGCGGCCGGGCCTGCTTGATGAACAGGGCCGGTTCTTCCCCGGGCTCGCCGTCGAACTTGAACTCCACGTCCATCGCGTACCAGACGGTGGGGTCGTTGTCGGCCGGGCCGTAGGCTTCGCGGAAGTGGTTGTGGATGTCGGCGAGCTTGCGGCCGAGCTCGTTGACCTGCGCGGGGGTGAGCACCGATTCACCGGGCAGCGTGAGGCTGGAGTTGGTGATGTACACCGTGGGCTGACCCGGCAGGTCGTAGTGATAGATGAACTGGTCGGTGGTCACGCCCGGCTCGGGCTGGACGACCGAGGCCTCGCCCTGCTGCACGTTGACGTAAAAGCCCGGCTCGATGCCCGCGGTGTCGTAGGGGTTGGCGGTCAGGGCGACGCCGTTGGCCTCCTCGTCGGGGAAGGAGCGATGCACGAGCAGAGCCATGCCGACGGCGGTGTGATCGATGCTGCGATAGCTCCGCTCCTCGAAGGCGCGGAAGAACCACACGCTGGACCAGACGGTACGCACCGCATCGAGGACGGGCGACTCGGGATCGGCGATCTCGCCGCTTCGGGAGGTGTACAGGCCCGCCCCGGTGAAGCCGTCGAGGTCCTCGGCGTTCGTGCTGGACCGGAAGCGCATGCGGATACCCGGGTACTCGGTCTCGAGCTTGTCGAGCAGCAGCGCTTCGAAGTCGGGATTGACGGGCGCGACCTCCATGGCGTCCCGCAGCTCCTCGAGCATCATGTCGCGCACGGCCGGGTCGTCGACGAACTGGGGATCGGCGAGCATCTCGTCGACCCGCTCGTTGAAGCCGTTCTCCTCCATGAACTGGAGGTAGTAGTGGATGGGGATCGAGAAGGCCTTGGGCGCGGGCATGTCCTCGATTCGAGCGAGCGCGCCGTAGTGACTGGCCTTGCCGCCGAACGCGGGGATTCCGGCCTTGACCGCGTCGTAGATCGGCAGCTCGGGATCGATGATGTCCTCGACGTCGCGCAGATCGGTGACGGTGTCGTCGATGGCGGGCACGCCGACGGCCTCGGGCCGATTCGCCTCCCACCAGGCATCGGCCTCCTCTTTGGTGACCTGAGTGACCTCGTAGTCGAGCGCGTTGACGTCGAGCCGCACCCACTGGCCGTCGAGCGCCCGCAGGTCTTCGTCCTCGTGGGCGTCCCGCAGCCCCATGTTGGGGGTGCCGCGGTTCTGCGACAGCACGTTGATGTGCGACAGCGGGGTCTGGAACTCGCCGGTGATGATGCCCGTGACGACGGAGATGTCGTTGGGCACGGCATCGAGCACGACGATGTCGCGGAAGGTGACGTACTCGGTCTCGAGCTGCTGGGCGGTCATGAAGCGCAGACGACCGAGGCTCTCCCCGAGGTTGAGGGGCTGATAGTCGGTGCCCGCGTAGAGTTCGTCGGTGGTGATGATCTTGACGTCGTCGGGGAGGTTGGCGGCCTCGGTCTCCACCGCCACCGATGTGGGATGGAAGTACAGCTGCTCGCCGAAGAACGACGACTTGACGATCTCGTAGTAGGTCTGGGCGATGAGATCGGCGGTGGCGGTGTCGTAGGGCGAGATCTCGTAGACCCAGACGGCGGGGCCCTCGTAGTACGTCACCGCGCCCAGGGCAAAGCGCCGACTGGGCGAGTAGTACTCGACGCTGTTGAAGTCGGCGAGCGAGCCCACGATGGGCAGCCCGTTGCCCGACAGGTTGGTGGAGACGAAGTCGTAGTGGACCTGGTAGCGGTTGCTGTTCTGAAAGTAGAGCGTGTTGTCGTCGAAGCGGTCGAGGACCGTCTTGACCGACATCGCCCCGGGCGTGGTGGCGTCGAGCGGGGGCGAGGCCACCACGCGGAAGTCGGCGTCACAGCCGATCTGCGCCGTGAAGTCGACGTCCTCCCCGTCGGGGATCACACAGCTCCACGCGGGGCCGTCGTCGCCACCGCAGCCGAGGGTGGCCACGGTGGAGGTCGCGGCGAGAAGACACAGCGCCAGGGTCGATCGAAGGTCGAACATGCGGTCCTCGGGCTCGGGCTCAGGGGTTCAGCGCGAAGCAGTAGAAGCCACCGTAGCCGCCGCCACAGCCCACTCCGCTGCCACCACCACAGTCGGCCCCGGTCTGCTCGAGGTGGACGAGCGCCTCACAGCCGTTGCCGTGTCGACCCACGAACACCCAGCTCTGACCGCTCATGGCCGGCCACGAGTGACCCATGGCGGGCGGATCCTGGCCCGGCTCGGCGCTGGTGAAGTCTTGGCAGGTGCTCAGCGCCCCGCCGCCCATCGGGCCCATGCCGTTGGCCTCGAGCACCAGACGCCCGTCGGGCCCGGAGGCGGTCATGGTGTCGTGGTTGTCGAGGAACTCGCCCTCGGGCGCGCTGTTGGGCACGCCCCACTCGTTGGGCAGGTCATCGGCCAAGGCCGGGTCGCCCGCGGGGCGCTCTTGCAGCAGGCCCGCGAGGTCCTCGGCCACGAGTCGACCGTTGCGGTCGTACCAGGGGCCCTCGCCGATGCGGTCGATGGCGTCGCCCTCGGAGGTGCTCAAGAAGGCACGCCACTCCTTGGTGGCCGAGCCCGGCATCGACATCTCGGCCAAGACCTCGCAGATCCGGTCCGCGCCCTCGCGCCCGATGAAGCCGTCGTAGCTGAGGTTGCCGCCGAAGCCCTGGGGGTTGCCGGACAGCTCCTGGAGACCGGCGAGGCTGGTCATGAAGAAGCTGAAGTCGTCCAGCTCGGGGGGAGCGGTGTCCGAGCTCTCGTCCACGGAGGGGTTGGTATCGGTGGAGTCTCCGCTACCGACCGCGCTGGTGGCCACGTCGGTGTCGCCGTCGTCGGTGGCCGCGTCGTCGTTGCTGGTGGCCGCGCTGGGGCTGGTGTCGCCGGCCGAGCCGGCTTGGGCTCCGTCGTCGGTCGACGAGTCGTCACCGCAGGCCAGCGGCGAGAGAGCCAGGCAGGCACCCGCGAGCAGGGGGGTCAGGCGATTCATGTCGAAGGTCGGCAAGGTCATGGGTCGTTGGCTATCCACAGGTGAGATCGCTTTGGCAGGTCTGACCGTCGGGACAGTCGGCAGACGTACTGCAGGAATCGAGGCCATCGATGACGACGGCGAGCGAGGCCGAGCTGGGGGCGACGGTGAGGTCGAAGCAGCGGCCCCCGACGTCGGCCGAGTCGATGGTGCGACGGGTGACCCGCAGCTCGGGGAAGCCGGCCACGCCGTAGTCGATGAGCTGATTGACGAGCGACGCGGGGATCTCGAACGAGCCGGTGTCCGCGGTGTCACACTCGATGGTCGCGGGCGAGCCCCCGTGGTGACCGATGTCGAGGTCGAGGTGGACCTCGGTGAGGTCGGGATCGGCGGGCGCCACCCAGCTCAGCGAGACGGGCTGGTCGCGCACGACGGTGATGTCTCCGCCCGAGATCTCGAAGGGCTCACTGCCCACGCCCCGCAGCGAGAATCCATCGGCCCCCGCTCCCCCTGCCGCTTGGAGCGAGACCTCGGTCCCCGCCATGAAGCCCGGGTGCGGCAGCTCGTCGAGGTTGAGATAGAAGTTGGTGACGTTGGGCTCCATGGTGATCGCGGCGGTCAGGCCCGAGATGGTCACGTTGCCCACCTCGACCGCGACCGGCTTGGCCACACAGGCGAGATCCGCAGTGCAGATTTCCGTAGCCCCGCACGCCGGGTCGCAGAAGTGGTTTTCATTGACCAACAGCCGACAGTCGCCCTCGGCATCGAGCTCGGCTTTCGGCGCAGGGTTGGCCGCATCGAAGACCTGGCCTTCGACCTGCGTGTAGCCGTCCTCGAGCTGAACGGTGAAGCCTCCCGCCCGCAGGGCCGAGCCGCAGGGTGCATTGGCGAACTCGCCCTCGCCCCCCTCGGCCCCCGTGTCCATCGTTTCGTCGCCCGCGGCGTCGGTCGTTGCCTCGGCATCCCCCTCGGCGCCTTCGCAGGCCGCCAGCAGCCCAATGGAGGCCAAAACGGTCGATCCGAGCGTCCTAACCGCGAAACGCCAACGAAGTACAGGCATTAGGGAAAGTAGATAGACCACTCCATGGGCGATGGGTTGCACCTTTGCTCGGCGTTTACGTCGGAGTCGACTTGCACCAACGATTCCGCTGATGATCCGGCCGTGCCACAATCCGCCCTGGCCGGCACGAGACGATCATGTTCGACGACCCCACCACGATGAGCTCAGCGGCAGGAGAAGCACTACTGCAGGAAACCGCAGTGGGCTGGGGCGCGTTCACAAACTTCGAATTCATCGGCCAGATGGCGCTGGTGCTGCTGATCTCGATGCTGCTGTCGGCCGCGATCGCCTATCACCCGTCGTCGCGGCGCAAGGCGTCGACCCTCGCCGACTTCGAACAACCCAAGACGTTCATCATGTACGCGATGGTGGGGGCGATCATCGCCCTCATCGTGAAAGTGCAGCCGAGCATGGCCCTGGTGGTGTTCGGCATCGGTGGCCTGCTTCGCTTTCGGACCTTCGTCGGCGCGGCCAAAGACACCGGGCGTGTAATCTTGGTGACCGTCGTAGGCCTTTGTTGCGGCCTCGAGCTGTACGTCGTGGCCGTGCTCGGCACCGTGTTCGGCTGGCTCATCATCTTGGCGCTCGAAGGCCGCTCGGTGGGTCGCCTGGTCATCCAGGGCCTCGAGCGCGAGTCCATCGCCCAAGGGGCGGCCGCGCACGCCAAGCTGCTGGAGGCGGCGGGCTGCGAGATCCTGGGCGAGGAGCGCAACGTCCTCAAGGGCATCACCGCATTCGTGTATCGAGCCTCACGCGAGATCGATCGCGAGGGACTCGAGGCCGAGTTCGGCAAGCTGCCCCCCGAGCAGCGCGGCGCGATCCAGTGGGAATCGGCCTAGCGCGGCTCTAAAAGTCGTCGGCGGGGTCGCTCAGCGACTCGGCGAGCCGATACAGGTGGTTGCCGAGCGCCTCGTAGGCGCCGATCACCTCGATCCACCACAACACGTCGCGCTCGTGCCCGCGGTTGTCGGGGAGGCTGGCCAACAGCTTCTCCCGCAGCTCGGCTTCGTTGGTGTTGGTCTCGATCTCCCGAGCGCGCGCGCTCTCGATGTCCAGCGGCTGCGTGCCTTCCAGCTCGCCCTGGATGGCCGAGATGCTGCCGACCACCAGCACGTGCAGCACGGTGAATGCCTCGATGGCTTCGTCGCCGAGCCGATAGTCCTTCTCGAGCCCCCGAGTGCCCAGCGCGAGCAGCTGCTCCAGCGCCTGCTGCATGCGGATCACGGTCACGCAGGCCTCGGTCTGCTCGCTCTCGGAGCCCGATGCGACCAGCTCTGCCACCGAGTCCTTGAGCTGCGTCCGCACCTCGGAGATGGCCCGCTCACCCGCGACGAACGGCGCCCGCTGTCCGGCCCGGAGCGCAGCCAAGGCGGAGCCGAGCGTCTCGCGATTGGAGGCCAAGGCCTGCTGTAGCGCGTCGGAAGCGAGGGTCTTGGAGTCCTGGCCCTCGTCGGTGGCAGTGGGCCGACGATCGGGGATCGTGCGCTGCAAAAAGACCGCGAGCGGGCGCACTAGGGGCAGAACCAGCACCACCGCCAGCCCTTGCGCCATCACGTAGGACACCGCCAGGTGGGCCGCCAGGTTGGGCACGAGCACCTTCTTGCCGTAGGCCAGCTCGTTGGGATCGGTACCCAGCACCAGGCCGCTGAACTCGAGCGCCACCCCGGCCAGCACCAAGAACACCAGCGTGAGCGCGACGGCCAGCCCCACGTGAGCCACCGCCAAGCGCCGGGCTCTTCGCCCGAAGGGCAGCGCCAGCACGACCGTCCCGAGGCTCATGCCGATGTTCGAGGCCGCCAGCAGCTCGAGCGCTTGGCGAGGACCGAGCAACGCCGTCGACTCGCCGATGCCCAGCACGAGCCCGAAGATCGCCCCCGGAGCCTGAAGCAGGACGCCCAGCACGGTACCGGCCAGCATCCGGGTGAGCCCGCCCGTCATCCCACTTTCGCGCAGGGCCCCCAGGTACGGCAGCACGTCGGGATCGCCGACGAAGGGCTCGAACCCGGAGCGCACGATACCCAGCCCGTGCAGCACCAGACCGACGCCCAGCACCGCCATTCCGAGCGACTCGCCCCGGCCCCGTCGAGACAGCGTCACGATGAGCGTACCTGCGGCCACCAGCCACAGCGACTCCCGCGAGATGCCGAGCGGAAGCACCACGATGGCCACGCCCGCGCCGATATGAGCCCCCATGAGCACGAAGAGCGCCCGTCGGAAGTTCAGCAGTCGAGTCTTGAGCAGGCCCAGCACGAAGGCCACCGCAGAGACGATCGACTGGCCGATACCGCCCAGCAGCGCCCCGAAGCCGAGCCCGCGGGCGATGCCGCGAGTCCAGCCTCCGATGGTTGCGCGCGCGGGATGACCCGCCTGACCCCGGAGACCGCGGGCCAGCGTGCGTAGACCAAAAATCAATAGCGCGAGGCCGCCGACCAGATTCCGCAGCAATCGGCGGATCCGGCGGGGCTTGACCCGGATGTCCTTGGGCTTGCTGCGACGATCGCCCTGAAACAGCCGCACCTTGGCCTGCCCGGGGCTCATCTCCGTCGGCACGCGGGCCACGAGCTGCTCCGGCCCCCGGTGGAGGATTTCGGCGGACTCCTTGGCGATCTCGATCCGCACCGTGGCGCGCTCGGCCTCGCTCAGGTGGCTGTGATGCACCACCACCGTCGAGCCCGCATAGGCCTCCGCCGGCTTGATCGACGTGATCCGCAGCTTGCCGTCCGCCCGCTGGGTTGGCGCCGACGTCGTCTCGGAGGCCTTGGGCGTGGACTCACCATCGCCCCACATGGAGGCAACCAGCAGCACGGCGACGATCACCCACCAGCCGAGGATGCGAAAGCCCCGACCCTTGGCCAAACGCAGCGGCGAAGCCGACTGGGTCTGCAAGGGCTCGTCATCCACTGCGACTCGATAACACGGCGCGGGAGGAGCCGTCATGACGCGGACGGCGAATGCCCTTTATACTCGGTTTACACTCCGGCAGTACCATCCCGAACCGGTTCCGTGCCTCCATATGACTAACGAGAAGACCTTGGCGGGAAATCAACGACAACAACCTTCACTGAAGGCACAAGCAGGTCGAGTCATCGCAGTCGAGGGCCTCGACGGCGCCGGAAAATCCACGGTCATTGCCGTTCTCGCCAAGCGCCTGCGCGAAGCCGGGTGCCCGGTGTTCCTGCCGCGGACGGGCAAGGACCCCACGTCTCGCCCCGCGCGGATGATCCGAAACCTCACCCGCGAGCGGCTCAACCTCGACCTCATTCCTCGGGCCGAGCTCGCGCTCTATGCGGCCCGCGAGGCCCAGATCCTGTCGGAACAAGTCCGTCCTGCGGTCGCCTCGGGACACGCCGTCCTGCTCGATCGCTCGATGTTGACCCCGGTCGTGCTCGGGAGCTACGGCCGCGGCATTCCGCTCGCCGACTGCGAAGCCATTGCCCAGGCGGCCAGCGCTGGCCTCAACCCCGACGTCACCATCATCCTCGACGTACACCCTCGTACCAGTCGGCTGCGCAAGCGACTGGGTCGCGCCCGCAACCCCACCGTTCGCAATCCATCGCGCAAGGGGCTCTCGGGGTCGGGCCTCAAGGAGCGCCAGTGGGCGGGGTATCGCGAGGTCGCGGCCGAGCGCGGGTATCTGCTCTTCCACACCGAGCGCATCGACCCGAGCGAGCTGGCCGACCGCGTCACGCAGGCGCTGGCCACCGGGTCCCCGCCTTCGGACTTCGAGCAGCCGGGTGACGGCACTCCGCGGTGGATGGTCGATCCCGGGCTGTCCTTCGAGGCTGCGCTCGAGCAGGTGCCCGAAGACCTCGCGCTGTACATGACGCGGGGACTCATCGCCGGCCGTGAGCGACGACGCGCCGCCGTCGAGCGCGAGCCCCGGCTCGTAGCGTGGGCCCTCGATCCCGAAGATCCGCTCGGCCCCGGCCTCGCCGAGACCGACGCCAAGCGGGTCTTCTCGGGCTGGATCCGCAAGCCCTTGTCGGGCCCCGATGATCTACGTGTACGGCTGGCCACCAAGGAACCCGCTGCGGTGGCCTCCTCGCTCCGGCACAACCTCAGCCCTGAAGCCGACGCGCTTCGCACCCAGCTGGCCGAAGCCGCGCCCGGCGAGGTCATCGAGAGCCTGGCCGGTCGTGAGGATGCGTTCGCCACCCAGCTGCGCGCGCGCTTGTGGAGCCAAGCCACCGTGACCCAAGCCGCCAACAGCCTGGTGCGATGCGAGGGCAAAGAGGCCTGGACGCAGCGCAACGAGCTGTTCGAGCGCGACCCCGCGATGGCGCTCAAGAGCGTCCGGGGCCTCAGCGACGCCGAGACCCACCGCTTGCTCGCCCGCTATTCCACCCAGGCGCCCAAGTCGGTGTTGCGAGCGCTCACCAGCAACGGCACCGACTTCGCCCATGATCTGCGCCGCCAGTTGGTCAATACTGGGCGAGAGGTGATCGACAGCGTGGGCCTTCTCGCAGACGAAGCATCGATGAAGCTCCGCGAAGAGCACGTCGAGACCTGGCCTTCGTCGGTGCTCGGAAGCATGACCCACCTGTCTACGGAGCCCGGCGTCGCGGAGCTGCTGGCTCGAGCCACGGACGCGGGCGCGGGAGACCTCCATGTCCTGCGCCAGCTCCAAGCCCGCAAGGAACGCGAGCTGCGCCCCGAGTGGAAGCGCACCCGCGACTCCGACGAAGACGTCGAGGATTGATCATGAAGACCATCGCTCATTGCTTATTGGCCGCCCTTCCGACCCTGGCTCTGCCCGCGTGCAACCAATCCGACCCCGGGAGCGAGTCGGCCGACACCGGGAATGCCGACGGTGCCACCGACTCCGAGCCCGCCATGCTCGAGGGCGACTACTTTCCCCTGGTGGACGGGGCCACGTGGACCTATCGCCACGTCGCGTCCGACGGCACCACGTGGGACGAGATCGTGCAGATGCGGCAGGTGACCTTCGACGGCGCCGCTGCGTTCGAGATCGAGGACAACGCGGGCAACAACGGTGAGAACACCATCAGCACGCTGGTCGACATGGGCGGGCAGGTCATGCGGGTGCACAAAGAGGTGCTGCTCGCCGGCACCCAGGTGATGACCGTCGACTACGCCCCGGGCTTCTTGCGCTTCAACAACGGCTGGAGCTCCGACGAGCGTACCGACTGGTTCTACGACCGCACCGAGTACGACGACATGGCCGCCGTCACCGACCAGGCCGAGCGACATCAGATCTTCCAGCTCGAGTCGCTGTCGACCGAGGTCACCGTGCCCGCGGGTACCTTCGACTGCGTGCAGTTTCTGCGGACGCGCGGCGACACGGGCGAGTCCAAGCGGTTTTGGTTCGCCGAGGGCATCGGCAAGATCAAGCACGAGACGCTGAGCACCGGTTCGGTCGAAGAGCTCGCGGAGTATCAGATTCCTTGAGCGCGTCCCTCAGCGCGGACGAGCGGCTGACCGCCAACCGGAGCGAGCTCAAGTACCGCATCTCCGTGCCTCAGGCGCGGGCCATCGCCAAGGTCTTCGATGAGCGGCTCGAGCGACATCGCTTCACCGGGCCGGGGGCCAACCGCCTGCCCGGGGCGCGGCACTACGTCACCACCGTCTACTTCGACACCGCCGACGGCCGGCTCTTCGCCGATGCACAGGCCCAGGCCGGCAGCCTGAAGGTCCGCGCCAAGGAGTACTACGACCAGCACGTGGCGCTCACCGAGGTCGCCCGCGATCGCTCGGCGCTGTTCCGTGCCTCACCCGTGCTGTGGGTCGAGCTCAAGGAGACCTCGGGCCATCGCTCGGGCAAGCGTCGCATCGGCATCCCCAAGCGCGACATCAACAGCTTCTTCGCCCACGGCACGATCACCGAGGAGCTGCTCGAGATCCAACGCCGCGAGTACGGCGAAGACGCCAGCAAGGTCATCGACGCCCTGCGCGAGGTGTGCCTGCGCTTCGACAGCCCCCTGCGCGCCAGCGCCTTGGTCAACTATCGCCGCTCCGCCTGGCAGGGCGAGGGGCAGACGGTGCGCGTCACCATCGATCGCAACCTCGCGTTCTTCGCCCCGCCCCACGACCTGTGGGAGTCCGCGCCCGGGCTCGAGCGCAACTTGCTGGGTCCCGCGGTGGGCGAAGAGCAGGGCTGCGTCCTCGAGGTCAAGAGCGTCGGGCCCCTGCCCGCGTGGCTCGTGGACACGCTGCGAGCCGAGGACGCCGCGCCCGCGCGCTTCAGCAAATTCGTCGCCGCATCCAGTGCGGTCGCTTCGGCCGCCAACGGAAGTCACCCTTCATGATCGTCTCCTGGTCCATCGCGCTGACCCTCGGCCTCGCCCCCGCGGCACCCGAGTCCCCCTCGGCCCCTACCGAAGACGCCGCGCCCGAGTCCTCGACCGCCGCCCAAGACCCGGCGCCTGCCGACGAGACTCCCGCCGCCGAGCCCACCGAAGCCGAGGCCCCGAGCGACACCACGGCAACCACCGAGGAGCCTCCCGCCGAAGCATCGCCGCCCGCCGAGACCGAACAGCCGCCCGAGACCGCCGAGACGACGGAGGTCGCGAGCGCCGAGGCCACGGTCTCGACCGCCGAGCCCGAGCCCGACCCCGAGACCTCGGACGTCGCCGATGACGACGACGCGTGGTCCGACGAGCCCGGGGAAGACGACGACGGCGGCAAGAAAAAGAAGGGCAAGAAGAAGAACAAGCTCTCGTTCAAGATCGCCGGCCGCGTCATGGCGGGCTGGGAGACCGACAACAAGCGCCCCTCCGAAGAACAGACCGCCACCGCCGGGTGGGCCAACGAGTTCTTCCTGCGGCAGGCGCGGGTCAAGCTGGGCATCGACTACGCGAAGATCTTCCGGCTGCGCATGAGCATCGAGCTGGCCGACGCGCTCAAGAACTTCAACGTCGACCGCATCTCCTACCTGCGCAACGGCTACGCGGAGGCCCGCTTCCACAAGACGGCGCGCCTGCGCTTCGGCTACTTCAAGCGCCCCTTCTCGCGCCTCGAGCTGCGCAGCCCCACCGACCTGCCCTTCCGCGGTCGCGGCCTGGCCAACGACCGCATCATCGAGGACCGCAACTACGGCGACCGCTCCGTGGGCGGCATGCTGCACGGCAAGATCGACGCCGCCCGCCTGCGCTACGCGGTCGGTGTGTTCGCGCCCGCCCGCAGCACCGAGGGCGTCGACGCGGTCGCTCGCCTCACCGCCAAGCCCTGGAAGTGGCTGTCGATCGGCGCGGGCGGCCTGTACAAGCGCGTCGAGAACGGCACGGGCGACAAGGTCGACGTGGGCGCCGCGGGGGCCGACTTCCGCGTCAAGTACAAGGGCTTCCAGTTCCTCGGCGACTTCATCATGGGTCGCGACTACCTGGTGCCCGGCGAGCCCTGGTCGCTCGGCATCGTGGGCTACACCACCTACGACATCGACCTGCCCAAGAAGTTCACCCTGCAGCCCGTCGTGCTCGCGGAGTGGACCGACATCGACATCGGCGTCAGCCAGAACGACGCGGTGCGGGCGGTGGCCGGCGTGAACCTGCTGTGGCGCAAGCGCTTCCGCATCATGCCGCAGGCCGAGTTCATCCGACCGATGGGCGTCATCGGCAATCCCTTCGTCGAGAAGGACACCTACTACGTGATGCTCGCGATCAGCCTCTGAGCCTGATGGGCACAGACGCTGGCGGACGCCGTCGACATCGCGCCCCGCCCTTTGCCGGGCGGGGCTGATCTTTTTTCGGGAGAAGCGGGAACGCTTCGGCGCGGGGTGGAACCACCGCGATCGAAGACCCCGAGATGCCACGACTACCCCGCTTTCGATCCATCGCACTCGCCGCCATCGTCTCCACGGCGAGCTGCATCAGCATCACCGAGATGATCACCTTCCACGACAAGGACGACGCTCTGGTGCTCAACTCCAACGTCGCCGTCCTGGAAAACCCGACCGGCGACAACTTGGTGATCATCGCCGAGGGCCGGGACACGATCGTCGTGGACGACGAAGACGGCCACCTGCCCGCGCCGCTTTCTTACGCCCTCGACTTCGACATCAAGGTGATGGCCCCCGGCCCCAACCGCGAGCTGTGGGCGCTGGACACGAGCCACAACGTCCACCGCCTGCGCTTTGCCTCCAACGGGACCCTGCTGAGCTCGGATGAGCTGTTTGCCGTCGACGAGAGCGAAGACATCGCGGTCGCCAGCGACGGCGGCTCGATCTACGTGATCGACGACCACCAAGCCCACCGCTACGCGCTCAACGGCCTCCAGCTCGCCAGCGTCGCGATCAACCGCGCGGGTGCGTTCCCCCTGCCCCCGAGCACGCAGCGCATCGCGGTGGATCACCACACCGGCTTCGTCTACACGGCGGAGACCGACTGGGTGAGCTACGGCGGCCCCTGGTACAAGGCCGTGCGCGTGGTCCGAATGAACGCCGATCTCTCGTCGGCCAACGCGACGAACTCGGTGTTCACCGACAGCCGCACTCACCTCGTCGACTTCGAGATCGCCGACGGCACCCGCGTCTGGGAGCGCTCCAACGGCGGCAGCTCGGGTCTGCTGCAGATCGAAAACAGCGGCGAGATCCGAGACGAACAGGTCGTCCACCACATCAGCGGCATGCGGGCGGGCTCGCTCAGCACGGCCGGCGTGCACACCAGCTTCGGACCTTGCGGCGGCTCCGAGGGCGCCTACCTGTGGCGCTCGCGGACCAGCCTGCCCGTGGCGATGCTCGAGCGCCGCACCGTCTGCGCGGACTGAGCCCCTCCCGCTTCAGTGAACGTGCGCCGCGGAGGCGAACTCGGGTGCGAGCACGTCCGGGCTCGCCGTCATGTCGCCCGAAAGCTCCGCGGTGTACAGGCGCACAAACGCCGAGAGGATGTTCTGGTCGAAGCCGTGCCAGTCGCCGTAGCGTTGGTGCAGCTCGTCGTAGAAGCGCCCGAAGGCCTCCGCCGTGTCGTCGCGATGCGTGTGGAGGTTGCCTTCGGTCCAGCCATAGTCGGCAAAGATCGTGCGAGCGGTACTCCATGCGTCCTCGAGCATGGCCACGGTGTTGCGAAAGTCCTGCTTGCTGCCGTAGCCGAAGTGGCTGGCCACGAAGGTCTCGAAGGGCAGCGCATCGAGCTTGGCCATGACCCCAAAGTACGCCCGCAGGGGCACCGCCGGAGCGCCTCCCAACAGCACCACATTGGGGGCCAGGGTATCCGGCGCGTACAGCAGCCCCTCCTGCGGTAGATACAGAGCGTAGAGCGTCGCCGAGTGGGCCGCGCTGGTATCGACCAGCTCGATCTGTACGCCGCCGATCTCGAGGGTCGGCTCCCCCGTCACGTAGCGGGTGGGCGTCGCCAGCTCGCGCGGTGCCGCCTCAGCCCAGAAATGCGGTGCATCCTCGTGGACGAGGATCTGTGTGGGGCTCAGTTCGGCCGCGCCGCCCACGTGATCGAGGTGATAGTGCGAGTAGATGACGGTGTGCACCGGATCGTCGATGCCTGCCCGTCGCAGCGCATCGAGCAGCGCCCGCGTATAGCTCGGTCCAAACGTATCGCTCACCACCAGCCCTTCATCGGTGCGGATCACGATCCCGCGCTCCCAGTGATGGGAGAAAGTGTACACGCGTTCGGTGAGCTGCTCGAGGCCCGAGTTCGAGGTCTCGTGGTCGAAGTAGTCCACTTGCCCCTCGATCGCCTTGGTCATGACGAAGCGCTTGGCGTTGCAGCCGACGGTCGACATGGCGAGACAGAGCGGAACGACGGTGGTCCAGCGGGTGAGCATGGACCCAACCTGCGCGCCGCCCTGCACCGCAGCCATGACCCGCGAGGTCATGATTTTCACGCAATTTCTCGATTTCGGCACTTTGGACCGAGCTCCGCCAAACGGCTCCAATGACACGGTCGCGGACGAAGGTCACTCACGGCGACGCAGCACGCTTTGCTCGATCCGAGCGCGGGGCCGGGGTGTCTCGACAGGTGTGGATCCCATGCGAACTCGACTCATTCCTCTCGTCATCCTGTCGACCCTGCCCGCCTTCGGCTGCGTGGAGCCGGGCTCATCCGAGGACCTCGAAGCCCTGTCCTTCGACGACGACCTCGACTCCGATGGCTCGGAGCCGTTTGGTGATCTCGTGGACGAGCCCGATCCACTGGGCGCCCCGGCACCCGCTCCCATCGAGCCCGGCACCTTTCCCACCCCCTTGCCACCGCAGTGGGTGCTCGGCTCGAACACGGTGAACGTCGAGTGGAACTCGGGCAAGACCGTGAGCCTGTCGTCGTGGCAGAAGCTGCGCTGCGTCACCGATCACGGCCCCGGCTTCCTGCTGACCCGTCTGCGCGCGTTCCGAGAGCCCGCCAGCAACTGGGACAACTTCACCGCCCGACTCCGGGGCACCTGCTCCCGCTACGCCGACGACGATGGCGACTTCGTGCAGACGGGCGAACACATCACCGAGGACATCTTTGCCGGCAATCACCGCAGCCCGGGCCAGACGACATCGGTCGAGGCGGCCGACGACTATCCCGTGGGCGTGCTCATCGAGACCGCGCCCGGCGACGGCTACGCGAAGACCTTCCGCCTCATCACGGTGTCCGAGCAGGCCGACGGGAGCCTGGGAGACTACGACGACCCCGACTACACGCCGGGCGTGCCGGACATCAACGTGTTTCCCATCATCGGGCCGCTGCACTGGCTACAGTGCCCCGACCAGCACGTGGTCAGCGGGCTGCAGCTCAAGTACGACACCCGCAACGCAAAGATCCGCCGCCTGCGAGTGCGCTGCCGATCGCTGACGCAGCAATAGCCACGGCCTACGCGGGTCGTATCATCAGCTCGAACTGAAGCGTCCAGTCGTTGCGGGTATCGGCGGACACGAAGTTCATGCGGTGCACCCGATCGGCGCTCGTCGTCGGCGTGCCCGCGACCCACAGCAGACCGGCGCCGATCCAGTCGTCGCCCGCGAGCTCTTTGCTCGGATCGTGCTGCCCGAACATCACGTGCACGTCGTGCCCGCGGCCGGGCGCCAGCCCCTCGGCGGTACACAGCTCGCACAAGGGCGTGGGCAGCGACGACGTGCCCTGGTCGGTCCAGGCGACGATGGCCTCGGCCTGCTCGAGCGCGGCGAACAAGCGGGGCAGGCCCGCGCCGCTGTCTTCTTCGACGGCGAGCACGACCGCTACCACCCGCGTGCCCGCTCCCCGCGTGAACGTGACCTGCTCCTTCGACGCCTTGCGCGGCGCCACCTTCGTGGGGAACTCAGCCGGGCGTTGGAAGCGGTAGAGGTAGCGACCCAGCAAGCGGGTCGAGCTGTCGATGGCGTACAGCCCCGCGATCAGCGTCGGCTCGGGCGTGCCGCGCAACAAGCCGTCGTAGCCCTTGGCCAGCTCGAGGTGCTCGAGCGTGAGCCGGGCTCGCAGTGCATTGCTGGGCATGGCCAGCGCGGTCGAGGCCCGTCGCTTTCGCTTCTGTCGTCGTCGCCTTCGGGAGGTCTTGCCCACGCGGAAGGCATGATGCCATGCCACATGTCGGCGCGGACTCGAATGCCATTCGCTGCCGCCCCCTGCCGATCTGACGCACGAGAGGGCGGTGAACTTTGGTTGGAGGTTGCGGCTCGACCCCTACCGCCACCGCCCGCGATCGATTCCCACGCGATGAAAAAACCGAAACGGAACGATTGCGGGAACCCCTGTACACCGAAGCTGCCAACCACCGACGACACATCAACCAAACCGAATCTACTCGCGATCTTTGGCAGCTTGACGGGTGGCACGACTCCTCTTTCGATCGCGAAGTTTCACGTTTTTCGATTCGAAACGTTGGGACCTTTTCGCTCTCGCGTTTCGAAACCGTCGCGCGAGAGCACGGGTCTCCCGATACATGCGACGCACTGCCCCCGTGCTCATCATGCTCTTGTCGCTCGGCGCGTGTGCGTCGGATGACGAACAATCCACGACCGACGACGCGGCCGCGAGCAGCAGCGGCACGACCAGCGGAGGCGACATCGTCAGCCCCGATGGTTCGTCCGGCGGAGACGAGACCGGCGACACCGGTGGTTCCGACGACGGCTTCGGTCTGTCGGTGGGCCCCGACGACGACACCACCGATACCGATGCGCGACCCCAAGGGCTCGACGAGAGCTTCGAGAGCGTGTTGATAGGCGAGCAACCGGGCGAGCCCTGGAGCGATGTGGTGTCGCGGATCGACGACCCCTCCGTGGTCTCGCCCACCGCGGTGGTCATCGCGACCGACGACCCCGATGGCGAGAGCACCCAGGCCCTGCAGCTCACCGATGCGATCGGCACCAGCCAAGGTTTGCTGGCGCCGATCAGTGACGGCAACCGCCACCAGGTCGCGGCCAACGTGCGCATCGACCAGTTCTCCGATGCCACCACCGGGACCACCTGGCCCATCGCCGTCGGCTTCACTCAAGACGACGACACCGGAGACCTCAACGACGACCCGCACGCCGTGGTGATGGTGGCCGCCGACGGCACCTGGCACCTGCAGATCAAAAACGGCTCCGTGGGCGCCAACGTGCTCGATGCGGCCATTCCCGCCGCCGCGGTGGAAGAGGGCCGCTGGTATCGCGTGATGCTCGAGGTCGATGCCGACCAGGGCTCGTTCCATGCCCTCGTGTTCGACCCGACCACCGACGAGTCCCTCGGTGAGCACACCGTGTTCGTGCCCGGGTGGGACATCGACTTCGGCCGCTACGACGCGCTGGCGTTCTACGACGGCGAGTACGACACCGAAGACAGCACGCAGGGCGGCCAGGCGTCGATCGACGACGTGCTCTACGAGCCGACCTTCGAAGGCTGACCGGGCCCCGCGTCGGCCACCGCTCGCGTCAGCCAGACGAAGAGCAGGGGCATCCCCAAAAGCTCGACGATCAACGCAACGATGATGTCGGGCCCGAACACGATGTCCGGGTTCATCTGGCTGAAGCGGGCCAGCCCGCCGACGAACACGATCGCGAAGCTGGCCTTCAGCAGGTCCTGGTGGCGCACGAGGTCACGCTGCGCGAACAGGAGCATCAGGCCGATCCCCGTCCAGACGCCCCCCATGAATCGTTGGTGGTTGTCGGCGACCAAGAACGCGGCCTGATTCGTCGTTTCGAACCACTGGGGCTGCCCCAGCCAGCCGAGGGTGTGGAAGCCCCCGAGCGCCTGGTCGAGCCCGGTGACGAAAGCGAAGACCCCCGCGACGAGCAGGGAGATGCGAAGGGCGATGAGGGGTGCAGTAGACACGGGGGTGCTCCGAGAATCGTGAGTGGCAATGGGCAGGACCGCCTGCCCCCATTGAAGTAGCCCGCTTCCGCCTGATCGACTAGACTAACGAGTTGAGCACGTCCTGCTCACTCAGATCACAAATGCCCAGCACCGATCGGCTCGAGGAATTCGCCCGAATCATCGCCGAGGGCAGCATCTCCGCGGCGGCGAGGGCCCTCGACATCCCTCGCGCCACGCTCAGTCGCCGCCTCTCCGACCTGGAAGAAGAGCTCGGCGTTCGGCTGGTCCACCGCCGCACGCGATCGTTGGTGCTGACCGATGCGGGCAAGGAGCTGTATCGGCGAGCGTGCAGCATCTCGTCGCAGGCGGCCGAAGCCTGGGACGCGGTGCGACGCCTCGACCAGACGCCCCGCGGCGAGCTCCACGTGTCGGTGAGCGAAGGGATCGAGCCCGACCTGTTCCTCGACTTCCTGCGCGACTACCCGGAGGTCTCGCTCATCGTCCGAAAGACCCCTCGCTACGTCGACCTCGTGCATGAGGGCATCGATGTCGCGATTCGTTACGGGCGCCCCACCGAGCCGGATCTGTACATCCGGCAGCTGACCACCATCCGCACCGTGGTCGTCGCATCGCCGAAGTACCTGCGCCGCCACGGTCGACCGGAGCGGGCCGAAGACATCGGCGAGCACCCCTGCATCCGTCGCGCGATGGAAGACGGCGGGCCCATGGAGTCCTGGCCGCTGCGCGCGGGCGGGTCGGTCCCCATCGCAGGCCGGGTCGCGACCAACGACCTGGCGCTGCTCAAGGCGGCGGCGCTGCGGGGCGAGGGCCTCGTGCTGATCCCCTGGCCGGTCGTCCGCGACGAGCTCCGCCGCGGCCGGCTGAAGACCGTGCTCGAAGACGAGATCGGCGACGAGTTTCCCGTCTGCCTCGTGCATGCCGACCGGGAGTACATCGAGCCCAAGGTGCGGGCCTTCGTCGATCGAGCCGTCGAGGTCCTGCCCTCGCGCTTCGAGACGGTGGAGCTTTAGCCCGGCCGGCTCAGCCTTCGTCGGCCTCGCGGAGCCGCTGCTCGCGGACCTCTTCGGCCCAGCGCTCGAGGTCCTCGATGGTGACCTCGGCCGCCTCGCCGCCGCGCAGCTCGGCGTGCTCGGCCAGCTGGTCTTGCACCCGCTCGCGCAGGCGGGCCAGCCCCCGCTGCAGCCGCCCGCGCACGGTGCCCTCGGGGATGTCGAGCACCTCGCCGATCTCCCGTCCCGACAGCCCCTCGAAGAACTTCAGCTCGAGCACCACCTGGTCGCGCACGGGAATCTGCCGCAGCGACTGCACGAAGGCCTGCCCTTCGCGGCGACGCATGACGATGGACGACGGCGAGCGGGGATCGAGGTCGTGCACGCAGACGGTGGCAAAGTCGACGCTCTCGCGCTCGCGCTTGCCCTTCTTGCGGATGTACGTGAACAGCACGTTCTGGGCGACGCTGTAGAAGAAGCGCCGCACCGAGGTCTCGCCACGGAAGCCCTCGGCCGACTGCAGGCAGCCGAGGAAGGTCTGGCTGACCAGGTCGGGTACGTCGGACTCGTTGCAAACCTTGTTTCGGAAGAACCAGGTGATCTCGCCGATTCGACGCCGTACGAGCTCATTGCCCGCCTCGCGATCGCCGAGGCGCCAGGCCTCGAGCAGGCGCCGATCCGGGTCGCTCATCGCCACGAAACATAGCACGTGCACCAAGTCGGGCCGGCCCGCCCGCCCGGCCGTCGATCTCCGAGATGACCCCGCCCCTGGCCTGGTGAGGCTGCTCTACGCACGGTATGTTTTCGCCCCCCACCCGCGAGGAAATCACCATGAAGGTCAAGGCAGCCGTCGCTCACGCCGCAGGTCAACCGCTCACCGTCGAAGAGATCGATCTCGAAGGCCCCAAGGCGGGCGAGGTCCTGATCGAGATCAAGGCCACGGGCCTGTGCCACACCGACGCGTACACGATGTCGGGCGCCGATCCCGAGGGGCTCTTTCCCGCCATCTTGGGCCACGAGGGCGCGGGCGTGGTGGTCGACGTCGGGCCCGGCGTCTCGACCCTCGAGAAGGGCGACCACGTCATCCCTCTGTATGTGCCCGAGTGCCGCCAGTGTGACTACTGCACCTCGGGCAAGACCAACCTGTGCCAGGCCATCCGCTCCACCCAGGGCGCGGGCCTGATGCCCGACGGCTCCTCGCGCTTCTCGGTCGAAGGCAAGAAGCTGTTCCACTACATGGGCACCTCGACCTTCGCCCAGTACACGGTGGTCCCCGAGATCGCGGTGGCCAAGGTCCGCAAGGACGCGCCCTTCGACAAGATCTGCTACATCGGCTGCGGCGTGACCACCGGGATCGGTGCGGTCATCAACACCGCCAAGGTGGCCCCGGGTGACAACGTGGTGGTCTTCGGCCTCGGCGGCATCGGCCTCAACGTGATCCAGGGCGCTCGGATGGCGGGCGCCAACAAGATCGTCGGCGTCGACACCAACCCGGCCAAGCGCGAGCTGGCCGAGAAGTTCGGCATGACCCACTTCGTCAACCCCAAGGAGACCAAGGAGGATCTCGTGCCCTACCTGGTCAACCTCACCGACGGCGGGGCGGACTTCTCCTTCGAGTGCGTGGGCAACGTGGAGGTCATGCGCCAGGCCCTCGAGTGCTGCCACAAGGGCTGGGGCACCTCGGTCATCATCGGCGTGGCCGGCTCGGGCGAAGAGATCGCCACGCGGCCGTTCCAGCTGGTCACCGGTCGCGTCTGGAAGGGCACTGCCTTCGGCGGCGCCAAGGGCCGCACCGACGTGCCCCGGATCGTCGACTGGTACATGGACGGGAAGATCAACATCGACGATCTCATCACCCACACCATGCCGCTCGAGGACATCAACAAGGGCTTCGACCTGATGCACCACGGCGAGTCGATCCGCAGCGTGGTGATGTTCTAGCCGCCCGCGCGGACGCGAGTCGCAACGAGGCCACCCCCGGAATGCTCTGGAGGTGGCCTCTTTCGTCGAGCCGCGACCAACGAACGCGGCCCCGAAGCCCCGGTCGTTCGAACCGGGGCCCCGGAGCCTACATACGCGCCGTGGTCTGGAAGAGCACGGCCGGCCAGGCCGAGTGCGGCATCACCATACCGCGGGACCTGGGCCGGCCGTTTCCTCTACTCGGCATCGAGCGGCACGTTCTTCGCCGTGCCTAGCGTGCGAGTGGGGAAGGCTCGTTGCTGGACGTTGTCGAAGACTTGGGCGAGGGCAGTGCCCTCGAACAGCTTGCTCACCACATCGGCGACGTCCTTGCCCCCGAACAGGCGCTGGGCAGAGGTGGCCTCGGCGACCTTGGCCAAGATCTCCTGGTTACCCAAAAGCTGGATGGCCTCGGCCAGGGGACCCTCGGCCGCCTTGAAGCGGGCCACCGCGGCCGCCGTGTCGGCCGACAGCTCGGCCTGGCGCAGCTCGAGCTCGGCCGCCGCGATCTCTCGCTCGTTGGCCGCCTCGCGACGCCGACGCTCGACCTTCCGCGCCGCCTCTTCGTCGGCGAGGGTCTCGGACGCCTTGCGCTCTTCGAGCTCCTTGGTCAGCTTGGCCACCGTGGCCTCGAGCCGCGCCTCGTGGATGGAGCGCTCGCGACCGATCTGCTCGGCCTCTAGCTCCGCCCGGAAGCGGGCCGTCTGCGCCTGCTCGCTCGCCTGCTCCCGCTCGATCCGCTGGCGGTTCCGATCGATCTCGAGCTTATGGTTCATGCGCTCGAGGCCGTAGCGGGAGGCCACCACGAAGGATCGTGCTTCCTCCACCTGCTGCGCCAGGCGCTCGGAGGTGATGGTGCAGTCGAGGACGTCGACCTGGCGCAGGGCCATGCCGAGATCACCCAGGTCGATGCCCGACCCCGAGTCCTCGCCGCCGAGCAGCACGGACCGCACGAGACCGGTGGGGTCGTCGTAGAAGCGGTCGATCGAGACGCCACGGATGGCGTCCTGCACCATGCGGCGGGCCCGGTCACACAGGCGCTGCACGTAGTTGCCCACGGAGAACCACCGCGCGGGGTCGTCGCCCACGAAGTCGGTGCACAGCGCGACGCTGAGCTTCACCTCGACGTGGTCGGAGGTCACCGCCACCAGCTCGTCCTCGAAGCGGTTGTCCGAGAGCTGGAGGTACACGGTGGACTCGGTCTTTTCGGCGGACTTGGGCCGACCCGTGCTCAGCTCGAGCACCTGCAGGACCTCGTCGTACTCGAGCGCGACGTCGACGGGGCCGACCTCGACCCGACGCTCGCCTCGCTTGTTGACGACCATGACCGCGTAGCCATCCCACACCGAGATGGTGGGAACCCCGGAGTACTTGGTGTCCAGGGTCAGCGTGCGCGGCTGAGAGTAGGTCGCACCACGCTGCCACTCGTCGGCGAAGGCCCCCGCCGCAGCGGAGTGCACCGAGCTACGCTCGTCACCCGTGGACTTGCGGCCCTTGCCGGGCGACTTGTCCTTGCGGAGGTTGCGACGAACTTCCCCCTCGCTCACCGAGGCCCGCGTCGAGGGACGCCGCGGCAGCAAGGAGCTGAGCTCCCGGTTGTAGTCCTTGGCCTCTTCGTTGCCAGGGTAGTACAGGTCGCACTCGCGCTCGCTGAGCACGCGCCGCACCACGACCTCCGTCCGGGGGTCACACAGCAGCATGGTGGGGCCCTGCGCGGTGCGGATCTCCCCCGAGTTGCGGTCCATGACGTAGCGCGCCTCGCCCTCGGGCACGGCGGTCGCGAAGTGCTTGGCCGAGCCGTCGTAGTTCACGAGCGCGTGCTCGGGGCGGGGGAAGTAGATGGGGGTGTCCCGCCCGGTGATGAACAGCTCTTCGCCCTCTTCGTAGCGACGATCGCCCTCGGTGTAGGGCGCGATCACCTTCACGTGGATGCCCTGGATGGGGTTGAGCTCGGTGGGCCGGAACACGCTCGAGCCGGCACCGCTTTGGTAGAAGCGCTGGGTGGGCTTGGGGAAGACCACCCGCGGGCCCCGCTGGTAGTCCTTGTCGCCGTTTTCGTCGACGAGGATGCAGTACTGCAGGCGCTCGAGGGTCAGGGCCTCGCGAACGTAGCGGCCCTCTTCGTCGGCCACCGCCTCCACACCCGTGGGCGGCATGTAAAAGGAGACCTCGGTGCCCTTGATGATGAACTGCTTGCCCACCGTGAGGTCGTCTTCGGTCAGCTCACCGATGGTGCCCTCGTCGGCGCTCGAGCCCGACTCGGCGCTCGAGCCCGCGGCGCTCTTGAGCACGGCCTTCTTCCAGTTCTCCTTGGCCGCCTCCTCGTCGTAGATGCGCGCGACGAGGTACTGGTTGGAGCGCAGGTGATGGCCGGAGATCACCTTGGCAAACTGCTGAGGCCACAGCGAGAAGGTGGCCGGCCCGGGGATGTTGACCCGGTGACCCATGAGCAAGGGCGGGGGGCTCTCCTTGCTGCCCATGGACGGCTGGGTGGCCACCCCCGACGCGGGGGGGTTCCATAGCTCGATGTAGTAGCCCTGCGCCGCCAAAGGGCACTGCTGGGTCGCCTCTTCGAGATCGACGGGCCGGAACTTGCGCGACTCCGCCTCGTAGACGACGGGGTACTCCTGGCCCGTGATGTTGAGGACGGTGGGTCCCGACAGAACCTTGACCGATCCGGTGGTAGTGTCCTGGGTGAACGCGAACTCGCCGTTGGAGAGCACGAGGTCGGTCTTCTTGATCTTGCCGCTTTGGTCGGTCATCGGGGTTCGTCCTTTCGGGCGGGGTTGGTTGCCGCCCAGGCGCTCCCCCCAGGAGCAGGGCTCGGACCAACCGCGGCCGAAGGACAAAAGCCGAATGATTTCAACGTGGACGTGGGGCTTCGCGCTCGATCTAGATATCCAAGGGTATCTAAAATTATCTCATTGAATCAATGAAGGCTGCCGCCGGTCGAGACCAATGCGCGCTCGATCCCCAGCTCGACGGCGGCGATCAGGTGCGGGTCTCGGTGGTCGGCTCGCACGATGGCCAGGCTGCGCTCGAGCAGGGGCAACGCGTCGTACGGCTGCGACAGCCCGAGGTGGGCCTCGCCCAGCCGCGCGAGCACGTGACCGACTTCGAAGCGAGTCGGGCCGATGTGCTCCTCGAGTCCGCGCAGGGCGTGGCGCAGCATGTCGACCGCTTTTTCGTACTTGCCCATGCGCAGCAACGCACTGCCCGTGTTCGCGTAGGCGCGGGCGGTCTGCGGGTGCGTCTCGCCCAGCTGCCGTCGGGTGGCGGCGAGCGAGGCCTCGTACTGCTCGAGGGCTTCGGCCTCTTCGCCCAGCTGCGACAGCGCCAGCCCCAACGAGCTCCGAACCTTGGCGGTGCTGGGGTGGTCTTCGCCCAGCGTCTCGCGGCGGACCTTCAGCGCCTCGCGGAGCCATCGCTCGCCCTCGGTCGCCCGCCCGAGCAGCACCAGCGCGACGCCGAGGTTCTCGCTGGAGTGCGCCCGCCCGGTGTGCCCCTGCGGCAGGTCGGCCTCGATCATCACGTGCGCCCGCTGGTAGTAGTCGAGCATCTCGTCGTAGTCGCCGCGGGCGAAGGCCAGCCCGCCCAGATCGCTGAAGACCTTGTAGCGCTCGGCGTCGCGCAGCCCCGAGGCCGACGACTCGTACAGCGCCAGCGCCGACTCGTAGTACTCCTCGGCCTCGGCCAAGTCGCCGCGCTCCGAGGCCACGTTGCCGAAGCTGCGCTCGATGGAGGCGCGCTCCGTCGCGGTGGCGCCGACGCGATCGGCCAGCGCGGTGGCGTGCCGCAGCCAGTCGCTCCCCGCCTCGTACTCCTGAAGCCGGATACCGACCAAAAACCCCAGCAAGCGGGCACCGTGCATGGCCACGCGGTAGGCCCCCGACTCGCTCGCGACCAGGAACG
The DNA here is from genome assembly GCA_039028615.1 of Myxococcota bacterium. Lineage (GTDB taxonomy): Bacteria > Myxococcota_A > Polyangia > Nannocystales > Nannocystaceae > Paraliomyxa. Next base: position 130,389 of record JBCCHT010000030.1, read on the forward strand.
CGGCCTCGAGATCTTCGCGGGCGAGCTCGTAGCGACCCAGCCAGTCCCGAGCGCTGCCCCGACGCAGATGAGCGGAGGCCAGCACCCCCGGCACATCGAGGCCTTGGGCGTCCTCGATCACCGCCGCGGCGATGTCGTGCGCCTCCTGGTAGTGCCCGGCCCGCTCGCGAGCCAACGCCAGCGCGAGGCGATCGCCGAAGGCGATGGCTGCGGGATCGACCGCGGGGTCGCCCTGCTCGCACTGCTCGAGCCCCGCGAGGTTCGGCAGCACTCGGTTGGCCCGCAGCACCACCTGGTCGTCGGCATCGGCCAATACCTCGACCGCCGCTTCGAACTCGACTCGACGCTGGCGCAAGCACGACATGCGGGCATCGAGCACGGTGGCCGCGGCGGTGCCGTCGACCGCCGCTTCGCAGACCTGCTCATAGCCTCGACGCCAGTGATCGACGTACTCGTCGGCCGCCCCCGAGACTCGGTCCCACTGCGCCGACGCGAAGGAGACCGAAGAGGCCTCGAAGCGATCGTGCACCGCGTCTCGGACTTCGGAGCCCCATAGCTGCTCGACGGGCGGCGCTTCACAGGGCGAGGACGACGGCCAGACCGCCGCCAGCCCCACCGCCCCGAGCGCGAGCATCCCGAGCACGGCCCAGCGCCTCCGGGGGCGCCTCGCCGCCCCGCGCTCGAGGGCCCGCAGCAAGCTCGCCATGGACTCCCAGCGCCGACCGGCTTCGGGTCGCAGGCCTCGACGCAGCACGGGCAGCAGCCGCGCGGCGAGCCGGGACGGGGGCTTCGCGGGCTGGAACCGGCCTTCGACCGTCCGCAGGTACAGGTCTGCGCCGCGCCCGAAGGGGTGCGCCCCCATCAGCGCTTCGTATAGCGCGATGCAGAAGGCGAACTGATCGGCGGCGGGCAGGGCCGGAGTGGCCGTCCACTGCTCGGGCGCCATGTAGCCCGGCGTCCCGGAGATCGCCCCGTCGCGCGTGAAGTCGACGGTGACGTCGATCTCCGGCAGCAGCTCGGCGCTCTCGGTCAGCTCGGCGGTGGCTTCGAGGCGGGCGAGGCCGAAGTCGGTGACCAGCACCCGCCCGTCGTTCGCGACGAGCACGTTGCCCGGCTTGAAATCGCGATGCACCACGCCCGCCGCGTGGGCGGCCGCCAACCCTCGCCCCGCGGCGATGAACACATCGAGGATCTCTGCGGGTCGGCGCGGCGCCGCCTCCAGCCAGCGCCGTAGATTGACACCGTCCACCAGCTCCATGGCGATGAAGGTGCGCCCCTCGTACTCGCCGACGTCGTGCACGGTGACGACGTTGGGGTGCTCCAGCCGCGCCATGGCCCAGGCCTCGCGCCGCAGCCGATGGTTGCGGGCCTCGGCGTCATTGCGATGCAGCAGCTTGATCGCCACCCGCCGGTCGAGCCGGGGGTCCTCCGCCGCGAACACCGCTCCCATGCCGCCCGCGCCGAGCCGATCGAGCACCTGGTAGTGCCCGAGCTGCTCGCCGCTCTCGATCTCGCGCGCATACGGGCCTGATGCCCCGCCGAGCGTGGGAAACGAGCCGGGCTCGGTCAGCTCGTACAACGTTGCGGAGGGCTCTACGTCGGTCTCCATCACGACCTCGGGCGATCGCCCACACCCAATACGCCGAGGGTCGAGTTTGGTTTCCGCTTCGGGTGGTCGCATGTGCGATCGTTTCGTCGGCTCGCCGGGCCCGCCGGGCGAAGATCGGGGCTGACGCCCGCTAAATCTGATAATTGAGACCCGAACTTCGTTCGCTTCGAAATGCGTATCGCAATCACCGCGGCCAGCGTGGCGCTGGCTCTGCTCCCCCGATTGGCGGCGGCCAGTGCGGGCGGCGTGGCCAGTGGCGGCTGCGGGTGCCACGGCGGTGGCTCGGTGGGCATCGATCTCGACGCGGCCTCGTCGATCGCCCCGGGCCAGACGGTCACCATGACCACGACGATCTCCGCGTCCGCGGCCGAGGCGGGGCTGTTCGTGCAAGCCACCACCGGAGACCTGGCGACGCTGTCGGGCCAGGGCATGGCCTCGGTGAGCGCGGGCCTCACCCACGTCTCGCCCCGCGCCATGTCGAGCGGCGAGGCCCAGATCTCCTTCCGCTGGACGGCCCCTGACGGTCCGGGTGCGGTGCGCATGGGCGTGTGGGCGGTGGCCGCCAACGGCAACAACAACAACGGCGGCGACCAGTGGAGCGACGAGGTCTTCGACTTCGTCTACGGCTGCGAGGCCCAGACCTACTACCGGGACCTCGACGGCGACGGCTACGGCGTGTCCACCTTTCCCCGGGACTTCTGCGCCGACTCGAGCCCGGCCGGCTACGCCCCGCTGCCCGACGACTGCAACGACAACCGGGCCCAGACCCACCCGGGCGCCACCGAGTTCTGCAACCAGATCGACGACGACTGCGACGACGAGACCGACGAGAACGCGGTGCCCCTGGCGCTGTACCGCGATGCCGACGGCGACGGTTTCTACGGGGCGGACGAGTTCGCGGGCGACATGATGATGGGCTGCGTGCCCACCGAGGGCTGGGCGGCGGAGCCCGGCGACTGCCGCCCCGAAGACCCCACCGTGCACCCGGGGATCGAAGAGGTCTGCAACGGCTTCGACGACGACTGCGACACCGACGTGGACGAGCGCGTCCAGCCCCAGTGCGGCGTGGGCTGGTGCCGCCGCGAGTCCTACAACTGCACGCCCGAGGGCTGCACCCCGGGCGAGCCCCGCGAGGAGACCTGCAACTTCTTCGACGACGATTGCGACGGGATCATCGACGAGGACACGCCCTGCCCCGAAGGCGAGAGCTGCCAGGCGGGCGAGTGCCGACCGATCCCCGAGGACGACGGGCTCGACGAAAGCGGCAGCGACACAGGCGGGCTGGACACGGAGGGCACCGACTCCACCGCGGGCCAGCAGGGCGGAAGCGGAGGGTGTGGCTGTCGCTCGAATTCCGGCGACTTCGGTGGAGTCGCCGCGTTTTGGCTGCTATTGCTCGCTGCCCCGGCACGACGAATGCGAGGTCGACCATGAGCGAAGGATTGTTCGTACACCAACTGGCCCTCGGCCCCTGGGACAACTTCATCACCTTCATCGGCGACCGTGCGTCGCGGAGCTGTGCGGTAGTCGACCCGGCGTGGGACGCCGCCACCATCCTTCGCGAGGCCGAGCGGCTCGACGTTCGCATCGATCGCATCCTGTGCACGCACAGCCACTTCGATCACGTGGACCAGGTCGACCCGCTGCTCAAGAGCGTGGACGTCCCGGTTCACATGCTGCGCCCGGAAGTCGAGTTTTCGGGATTCAAGTGCGAGAACCTGGTGAGCAGCTCGCCCGGCGACACGGTCAAGCTCGGTGAGCACGTGGAGATCACCATGATGCACACGCCCGGGCACACGCCGGGCTCCACGAGCTACTCGGTGCACGACGCTCTGGTCACCGGCGACACGTTGTTCGTCAACGGCTGTGGGCGCTGCGACTTCGTGGGCGGCGACCCGGAGGTCATGTTCGGCACGCTCCAGAGCCTGTCCGACAAGCTCCCGGGGCAGACCCGCATGTACCCCGGGCACGACTACGGAGGCACGCCGACCTCCACCCTCGACGAGCAGCTGCGCGACAACCCCTACCTGCAGCACGGCACGGTGGCGGACTTCATCGCCCATCGCATGGACGGCAAGAGTCCCAATACCGCGCTTCCCCCCCGACCGGATTGGACCCCTCCCGCGGCCCAATAGGGCGGTATCATGGGTCGGTGGGTGCATCGGTCGAAGCGTTGGCGCGGCGGATCATGGTCCGAGTGGCCATGGTCGACGGCGAGCTGCACGCGTCCGAGGTCGATCGCCTGCGCTGGAACGTCGGGCGCCTGACCGGCACCACTCCCTCGGCACAGCAGGTTCGGGACGACGTGGCAGACGTCGTGGGTCGCGCGATCCCGCTGCCTCAGCTGCTCGACGAGGCCCGCACGACGCTCGACCGCCGCGGTCGCCAAACGGTGATGCGAGCGGCGTACATCATCGCCACGGCCGATGGGCAGGTCCCGGACGCCGAGGATGCGCTCCTGGTGGAAATCGCTCGGGGCCTGGAGATTTCGCCCGACGAATATCACGCACTGGTCAGCCCCATGGCACTTGCCCGGGCGCTGGCAGGGTCCTGATTCGAGACTACCAATCCGCGAGTTTCAGAGTTCAAGTGACCCAAAGCGCACGAATCTGGGCCTCCCGGGGGTCTGGGCACTCGGAGCCGGGGGTGTATATTCCGCCGCATGTTCACGCCCCGTAGCGTCTTGCTCGTAGCCTCGCTGGCGGCCCCGATCGCCCTCGCCGGATGCGGCAAGAAGAAGACCACCGAGGAGACGCAGCCCCCTCTCGTCCCGGTGACGACGGCCCCGGCCGACCCCTCACCCAAGGTCGTAGCCGAGCCGCAGCCCGCCGTCGAGCGCATCACCGTCTCCGGTCGCCTCGAAGGTCTCGACGACATGTTCGAGGGTTTCAAGAAGCTCTCCGAGAGCTGGATGCCGGACGAGGCCACCGATCCCCAGGCGGAGATCCAGGCCCTGCTGCTGGGCCAGGGCTTCGGCCCCGGGTTCTGGGGCAACCTCGACCTCGGCGGGCTCCACAGCTTCTCGCTCAAGACTCCGGTCGACGGTGGTCGCCCCGAGGACTCGAGCCTCGCCGCCAGCGTGGCGGTGGTCGACGGGCGCAAGCTCATCGAGAACATGCCGCAGTCCCAGCGCCCCTCGCCGCTCGGTGAAGGCATGTGGGAGCTGGCCATCGACACCACCCGCGTGCTCATGAACGAGGCGGGCAAGGAGCTGCTGCTCGGGTTCTCGACCGAGGACATCGAGTCGGCCGGCAAGCTCCGTGGTCTCGACAAGGGCGGCATGCGACTGCAGCTCAAGGCCGAGAACATCCCCACCGACGACATCGATCCCTCGGCCGTGCTCGACGAGCTGCCCGCCGACAGCCAGCTGGCCAAGGACCTGTCCGCCATCGTGCAGGACCTCGACTCGGTCACCGTCGGCGCGGACATGGGCAGCACCCGCGACTTGCAGCTGCGCTTCGGCGCGGTCGCTCCCTTCCACAAGCTGGGGCTCAAGCCGCTGGGCGGCCCGCGTGCGGCCAGCACCGCGCTCGAGGCCCGACTGCCCGGCAACCCGGTGTTCGTCACCACGCTGTCATGGGGCGACCCGACGATGATTCACGGCCTGATCGACGCCCTGCCGATCAGCGACCTCCCCGAGCCCGCCAAGAGCATGGCCGCCCGGGCGGTCGAGAGCGCGCACGGTCTGCTCAACCAGATCGCCAGTGACGTCGCCATCGGCCTGTACCTCGACAAGAAGGGCCAGGCCACCTTCGTCATGGCCGCCGACGTCAAGGACGACGCCAAGACCACGGCCGTCTTCCGCGGCGTGCACGAGCAGCTGGCGCAGGCCGTCGAGATGCAGGCCACGATGGCCGGCGGCGACAAGACCATGGCGCTGACGGCCAAGCTCGACCTCGACGGCCTCAAGGTCCCCGGCGGCACCGCCGATCGCCTCGCCGTCAAGATCCCCAAGGGCTTCGAGGAGGACGTGCAGGAAGCCAAGATGTTCCTGCGCAAGAACACCCTCACGGTCATCACCCACGTCAGCAAGGGCGTCGGGATCATGGCCATCGGCGCGGGCGCTCGCGGCCTCGTCACCGAGGTCGCCAAGTCGGCCGACAAGCCCAACCGCAACAGCCTGGCGCAGCACGCCGGTCTGGAGAACCTCCGCAAGAGCATCGGCGGCTGCCAGATCTGCATGGCCGGCGACCCGATGGCCTACTTCCGCTTCCGCCTCATGCTGGTGCGTGACCAGGGCGACAGCAAAGCCATCGTCAAGAAGGCGGGCGAGCAGATGTACCAGCTGAGCAAGCTGGGCACGATCGGCCACCCCGGTGCGGGCGTGAAGATCGAGGCCGACAGCGCCGCCTTCGGCATCGTCATCCCGCAGACCACCCTGTTCGCCCCGGCATCCACGGTGGAGAAGCTCGGCGAGATCAACGACTTCGTCGACGATCCCGAGTTCGCCCTCGAGAACGCCGCGGACGCCAAGCAAGAGACGCCCAAGAACCGCCAGGGCGGCAAGAAGCTGAAGAAGGCCAGCAAGAAGTAAGATGACTCGGCTGGCCGCGGTGGTACTCGCCGCCGGGGCCTCCACCCGGATGGGCCGACCCAAAGCGCTACTTCGGTGGCGGGGTCGGCCCTTCGTATTGCATGCGATCGAGCTCGCTCGGGTCGCGGGCGCGAAGACGATCGTGGTGGTCGAAGGAGCGGTGCCGCTGCCCGACGACGCGCTGGGCGGGTCCACGCGGGCTCGCAACGAGGCCTGGGCCGAAGGACCGCTGGGCAGCCTGCAGTGCGGCCTGAGAGCAGCGACCGCGGCCCAGCCCGGCGCCTCGGTGATGGTGCTGACCGTCGATCGCCCGCACATCGACCCGGGCACGGTGACCGCGTTGGCCGCGGCCTGCGAGGCGGATCCTCAGGCGGTCTGGCAGCCACGCCACGGCGAGCGCCGCGGTCATCCCATCGTGTACCCGGCCGACCTCGCGCTCGAGATCTGTGCGCTGCAGCCCCCTCAGACCCCGCGCGACCTGCTGAGCCGCCCGGCCGTCGCCGCCCGTCGTCGCCAGATCGAGGTGAACGACTCGACCGTGCTCGACAACCTCGATCGGCCCGAAGACCTCGACCGCCTCCCGCCGTGAGCCGCGGATCACGGGATTTTTCGCGCGCGGACCCGTGTAGGATTCGCCGCAATGCCGATCGTTTCCACGCTCATCGTCGTCGGCCTGTTCGTGCTCATCGGCGCGTGGTGGTTCTCGGAGACCCAGCGCATCAAACGAGCCCTGCGCGGCGCCGAGATGGTGCAGATCGCCCAGTACCCCCACGGCGGCCTCAAGCGCATCGTCGGCAAGCTGTCGATGAATGAGGAGCCGCTCGTCGCTCCGCTGACCGGCCGCCCCTGCGCCGCCTACGAGGTGGTCTTGGAGCAGCTGCGCAGCTCGGGCAAGAGCAGCAGCTGGCACACCGTGTTTCGCGAGATCGAGGTTCGGCCCTTCACCCTCGACGACGGCACCGGTCGCGCCTTCGTCGAGCCCAGCGAGGCCAAGCTCGTGATCACCCGCGACGAGCGCTCGCAGTCGGGCACCTTCGACGACCCCACGCCCCGCGAGCAGGCGTTCTTGGACATGTACGGACAATCGGGTGAAGGCTGGGTCTTCAACAAGACCCTCCGCTACAGCGAAGGCGTGCTCGAGCCCGGCGAAGACGTCGCAGTCCTCGGTCGCGGCGCGGTGTCCTTCGACGATCGACCGGCGCAGGACCCCCACGCGGGCGGCTACCGCCAGGGGAGTCAGTCCACCAAGGTCACGCTGCGCGCCGGACCCAAGGACCCCTTGTACATCAGCGACGATCCGTCGACGCTGTACTGACCCATGCCCCTGGTCGCCATCGGTCTGCTCCTCGCCACGCTCGCGCTCGTGCTCGCGTGGACGCGCTCACGGGCCGAGCAGACCCCGGAGTTGCTTCGCGGGGCGGAGCGCATCGCGATCTCCCAGTACCCCCAAGGCGGCCAAAAGCGAGTGGTGGGGACCTTGTCGATGAACGGAGAGCCCCTCGTCGCGCCGCTGACCGGACGCGCGTGTGCGGCCTACGAGGTCGTGGTCGAGGAGGCCAGCCAGGACTCCGGCACGCACTGGACCGTGATCGCGCGAGAGGTTCGAGCGGAGCCCTTCATCGTCGACGACGGCACCGGTCGGGCCTTCGTCGATCCGGCCGGGGCCACCTTGGCGATCACCCGCGACTCCCGCTCGCAGTCCGGCATCTTCAAGGAGCCCGATTCCCGCGAGGCGGATTTTTTGGCCCGCCACGGAGAGTCGACCAAAGGCACCGCGCTCAACCGCTCGCTCCGGTTCTGCGAGGGCGCGCTCGAGCTCGGCGAGACGGTGGCGGTCCTCGGCCGCGGTGCGGTTTCGTTCGACGACGATCCGACGTCGAGGTCCCACGAGGGTGGCTATCGCCGCAACAGCCAGGCCACCAAGATCGAGATCTCCGCCGGGCCCCGCACGCCGGTCTACATCAGCGACGCCCCCTTCATCGTCGACGCCTGACGCCTGAACGTCACCGCCGACCGTCGACCTGCGGGGCAGCTCACGGCACGAGGCCGGGCCGCAGGGGCAAGCCCGCGGGTGCGGGCTGATATGTTCCGCCGCAATGGATCTGTCCTCCATCTCCGCCCTGCACCCGAGCCTCGACACCGAGCGCAGACTGCTCGTCTTGACCCTCGACCACGGCAAGGCCAACGAGATGGGGAGCGAGCAGCTCGAGGCCCTCGATCGGCTGTGCGCGCTGCTCGAGAGCGAGACGTCGGTGACCTGCCTGTGCACCACCAGCCGACGCGTCTCCAAGCGCGGCACCCCGCTGTTCATCGCGGGGGCCAACGTCACCGAGCGCACGGGCTGGGACGACAAGCGGGTCAAGGCGCACGTGCTCGCCCAGCGGACGCTCATGCGACGGCTTCGCCGGCTGCCCCTGTTCAACATCGCGTTGAGCCACGGCGTCACCCTCGGCTGGGGCACCGAGTTCCTGCTGACCTGCGACTACACGCTGGCCACTCCGACCGCGAGCTTCGGATTGCCCGAGACGGGACTGGGGATTTTGCCCGGGGCCCGCGGCACGGCCGAGCTCGCGCATCGAGTCGGCCCCGCGCAGGCGCTGCGCCTCGGATGCACGGGCGAGCCGGTAAAGTCCGAAGAAGCGCTGCGCATGGGCCTGGTGCAGGAGATCGTCGACGACGTCGACGCCGGGATCTCGCGCGTGCAACAGCTCGCTGAACGACTGTGCAAGCGATCGCCGACCGCCGTCGCCGCCTACAAGCGCGCGCTGCTCGACGGTCTGGGGCAACCGGAGGCGGTGCGGCTGGACCTGGAGCGGGCCGCCTACGAACACACCGTCGACACCGGTGAAGCGGCGATCGGCCGGGCGAGCTTTGCCGCCATCCGCAACGGCGACACCCCCGACTGGGGACCTCGCCGCTAGCACCCAAAACCAGGCCCGCGATGCGCCTTTGGGTGCGGAGTGTGGCCTCCGACACGTTTTCCACAGGGTTTCGGCCAGCGGGTCTCCCGACCGGGGTGATCGGCTCGGCCGCCGTGGCTCTCGATCTCTTCGAACGCCTCGATGTGACCTTGCCCGGTGGAGTTCGGCTGTAGGGCCTCGTGCGATACGGCGATCCCCCACAGGAACATCGAACGAACGCACGTAGCGCCGCGATCAGAGGCAACGAAGAACACCGTCAATGAGGCGCGACCTGGTCTACCTGCTATATTCGGATGAAATAACCGCAACCTGAGGAACGAACTCGCGAAGGGCACCCGGTCGTTCCCCAGCACTCGTCAGCCGCCATGCGGCGGTTGTCCGAGCCCGTTGCTTATGGCTACAGTCGCGGCGCGATCTCCGAAGTGCCGACGTCACTTCCCAATCGGCCTGTGAGCCCCATGACACCCCCGGACGTCAACGACGACGCCGCGCAAGCGATGACCGAGTCCGAGGCAGATCCGCCGCGCAAGGTCCCCGAGCACATCGCGGGCCGCTACCGGGTCAAGGGCCTGTTGGGCAAGGGCGGTTTCGGTGCGGTGTACGAGGCCCACGACGACCTCGAAGATCGTGCCGTCGCGGTGAAGTTGATTCGCCGTGACATCAGCTCCGACCCGCGCCTCACTCAGGCGCACGACAGCTCGCAGCAGCAGCTCAGCCGCGCCGTGCATCGGCACGTCACGCGGAGCTTCGGGCCGCCCAGCACCCACGGCGAAGACAACGTCGCGCAGGCCTTCAAGGACGAGTTCCGGCTGCTCACGCAGCTGCATCATCCCAACCTGGCCGGCGTCTACGACTTCGGTCGGTGCAAGAGCAGCGACAGCTTTTACTTCACCCAAGAGCTGATCGACGGCGTCGAGCTGACCGAGCTTCTGCGTACGGCCAGCCGTGAAGTGGTGGTCGAGATGTTCGTGCAGCTGGCACGCGCTCTCGACTACATCCACGCGCTGGGGCTCGTGCACGGCGACATCAAGCCGTCCAACGTGCTGGTGTGCCGCCCCGAGACCGAGGGCGCCATGCCCCAGGCCAAGCTCATCGACTTCGGCCTGGCCCGCATGCTTCGCGACCCCGAGGCCGACGCCGAAGAGCTGCCCGAGGGCGCGGGCATCACCGTGCTCGGCACCCCCGGCTTCTCGGCGCCCGAGAAGGTCAAGGGCCAGGTCACCGACGGTCGCTCCGACATCTATTCGTTGGCCGCCACCATCTACGCGGCCATGCGCGGGGGCCAAAAGCCCTTCAGCGGCAAGACCTTCAAAGAGGTCCTCCGCGCCCAGCGAGACTGGCGACCCGAGCTGGCGGGTGCCCTGCTGCAGCAAGGTGGCCCCGTGGTCGCCGAGCTCATCGGGCGCATGCTCCAGCCCGATCCCAACCGGCGCCCTCAGAGCGCGCGCAGCATCGTGCTCGAGCTGCTTCGGCGCGAAGCGACGCACATGCGCGACCGCCAGCAGAGCGAGCGCGACCGCCGAGAGTTCGCCCGGGTCCTGGTCGAGCACCTGCCCTTCGTCAATCGGGCCCACTACCTCGAGCTGCTGCTCGACAAGGCCTCCGACATCCTCGGCAGCGCCGCGCCGTCTGCCCCCGAGCCCGCTCTGCTCGACGAAGACGGCGAGCCGATCAGCCCCGAGGAGTCCGCCTCGGCGACCATCAACGACGGCCCGATCTTCACCGGGGAAGACCCGGCCGCCAACTCGGGCTTGATGGGCCGCGCTCGGCTCATCCGCACCGTCATCGTCAAGGCCCCCGAGGGCATGGGCAAGTCGCGGCTCATGTCCGAGCTGCGCCGCGAGGTCCAGCTCGGCGACGGGCTCTACGTCCAGGGCAGCTGCTGGGGCAACGACTCCACCACCCTCGGCCCTTTCGCCAACATCGTCACGATGCTGGCCACCGCGCTGGGCGATCGCTCGCCCACCGTGCAGCGCTTCAAGGCGCTGATCGAGGCCGCCCGGGCTCCCAACGCACCCGGGGCCGAGACCGCCGCCCAGCAGCTGTCCGAGTTCCTGCTGGCCGCCGCCGACGAGCGCCCCTACGTGCTGCACCTGAGCGACCTGTCGCGGGCCCAAGAGCCCATGCGCATCGCCTTCGAGCAGCTGTGCCGCGCCATCGACCACAGCGGCGCGCCCATCCTGCTGTGTGCCACCACCGAGCCGCACACCAAGATCACCCCCATCCTCGGCGCGCTGGGTCGCGACCAGGTGGCCGAGATCTGGGGCCTGCGTCCCTTCACGCAGCGCGAGATGTACTCGGTGCTCCAGGGCATCCTGGGCGAGACGCCCACGCTGCGCGAGCTGGCCACCATGCTCGACAAGCTCACCGGGGGTCACCCCCTGAGCTTCCGCGAGACGCTGCGCGTGCTCATCGAGGAAGGCATCCTCATCCGCGAGGCGGATACCTGGGTGCTCCGCGGGGCCTCGGCCGCCGCCGAAGAGCTGCACAAGACCCTCGCCCAGCGCTCCGAGTCGCGCCTCGATGGCCTCGGCGTGTCCGGCTGGGAGATCGCCAGCATCCTGTACCTGGTCGAGGCGCCGCTGCCCGAGGCGCAGCTCGGCTCGCTCTCCGACCTGCGCTCCGAACGATTCAAGCGCGCGCTCGACCGGCTCGAAGGCGAAGGCCTCGTCACCCGTAGCGCCGCCTCCGGGGCCAGCATCGTCGCTCTCGCCCACGAGTCGGTCCGCGAGGCGGTCCGCAACCGCTACTCCGACTCCCTCGACGAGACCCGCACCGACCTCGCCGAGCGCATCGAAGAGCTCGAGACCGAAGACCCGCACTACGTGTTCTTGCGGGCGCGGCTGCTCGACGACGCCACCGAGACCCTCGAGTCACTCGACGAGCTCGAGAAGGCCGCCGACAGCCTCTTCGTCGCCGACCAGCCCCAGCTCGCCGCGCAGGTGCTCGAGCGGATCATCCGCCGCCTGCGTCGCTACGGCCGCGCGCAAGGGCTGCCGCGGCTGCTCTCCGCTCAGCTCAAGCTGCTCAACCAAGCCGCGGGCGCCCTCGAAGATCCGCACCGCGAGATGAGCCACTACCAGGCCGGCATCCTGGTGGCCGAGCTCGTGGGCGACTACCGAGCCGAGGCCTTGTTCTGGCTCGGCCTCGTCGACCGCTACACCACCACCGCGGGCGACTCCGACATCGAACTGGCGCTCGAGCGCCTCGAGCACGCCTCCGAGGCGGCCGATCTCGCCCGCGACCAGGCGCTGCTGCTGCGCATCCACAACCGTCGGGCCGAGGTCCTCGCCTCCACCGGTGAGATCGAAAAGGCCAACCAGTGGAGCCGCAAGGCCATGGCCATCCTCGACGTCGACGACGCGAGCATGGTCGACAAGTGCCACATCATGGGTGTGCGTCTGCGCTGCCTGTCGCTGTCCGGCCAGCTCGGCGAAGCACGACGACTCCACGAGCTGGCCAAGCCCATCGCTGCGGGTGTCCCCGTGGTGCAGCGGCAGAGCTACCTCTCCGGCATCGCCTACCTGGCCGTGCTCGGCGGTGACCCGGAGCGAGCCGTCCCCGAGACGGAGCAGGCGCTCGAAGAGCTGCACGCCGCTCGCCTGCCGCGGCTGATGATGACGCCGCTGCACAACCTCGGCGACCTGCGGCTGCGCAACGATGACCTCGCCCTCGCCGAGGACGCGTTCCGCGAGGCCATCCGGCTCGCCAGCGTCTACGGCGTCGACTATCAGTACCACCTCAACCGCGGCTTCCTGGGCTACGCCATGGCACGCCGCGGCGACGTGGAAGAGGGCGCCAGCCTGCTCGGCGAAGCCAAGCGAGGCATGATGCAGATCCAGGGTGAGCACCTCGCGGTCCAGCAGCTCCGACTGCTCGACGCCGAGGTCGCCCACATGCTGGGGCAAAGCGCACGGGCCCGGCGCGAGCTCGAAGAGATGCTCGCCGACTTCCATGCCGCCAACGAATTGAGCCTGGCCCATTGGGCTCAAGAAGCGCTGGCTCGCATCGAACGAGATCTCGGTACCGCCTTCATCGAGACCCCGGACGCGGCCGAGACGGGCGATACCGATCCCGAACAAGACACCGTTCGGACCAAACCGGTCAAGGGCTGAGCTTCGTCACCCCTCAATCGAGGGGTTCATCAGCGCGGCCGGGCCCTCGCTAGCGCCCCGTGCGCAAAGACTCACGCCGACTGGACGCTCTTCTTGGCCGGTCATCGTCGTAGGCCAAGGCACGACGGCAGCGCAGTTGCTATCCTCGGCTCGCCGCCCATGAGCGAGGTTCTCGACAGCCTGCATCCCAAGTTGCGGGATCTGCCGGGTTCGACCATCGTCGGTCGGTACCGTGTCGACTCGATCCTTGGCGTGGGTGGCATGGGAGCCGTCTTCCGTGGTCGGCACCTCGGTCTCGAGCGCGACGTCGCGATCAAGGTGCTCCACCCCGAGCTGACCCGCGACCCCGAAATTTCCAAGCGCTTCGATCGCGAGGCCCACTCGGCCTCGCGCCTCGATCATCCCAACTGCCTTCGCGTCACCGACGTGGGCAGCTCGGACGACGGGGTGAAGTTCATGGTCATGGACCTGCTCGACGGAGAGGAGCTTGCCGATCGACTCGGTAAACCCCTCACGCCCGAGCGAGCGGTCCTGCTCGTCCTCCAGGTCCTGCGCGGCCTCGAGCACGCCCACGAAAACGGCGTCATCCACCGCGACATCAAGCCGGAGAACATCTTCGCCACGCGCGACCACGAGGGCCGCGAGGTGCTCAAGCTCGTCGACTTCGGCATCGCCAAGCTCCTGGGCGGCAGCGCCGACGACCGCATGACCAAGGCGGGGCTCATCTTCGGCACGCCCGCCTATATGAGCCCCGAGCAGGCCATGGGCATGGAGGCCGACGCTCGGGCCGACCTGTACTCGGTGGGCGTCATCCTCTACGAGATGCTCGTGGGGCAGCCGCCCTTCGCCAACGAAGACCCGGTCAAGCTGGTGCGCATGCAGGTCAGCAAAGACCCGCCGCCGCTGCCCGACACCCTCGCGCCCGCTCTGGTCGCGGTCACCATGAAGCTGCTCGCCAAGGATCGAGACGAGCGCTTCCAAAACGCCACCGAGAGCCGCGAAGCCCTCGAGCTCGTGCTGCCGGCCGTGGCGTCCGCCGAGGTCATCAGCGGGGCCACCATTCTCGGCTCCTCGACCTCGGGCCCGATCCTCATCAACCGCACCAACTCGGGCCCGCTCCCCCTCGCTGCCGACACCAGCGACTCCAGCGTGCCCTACCTGCGGCCGCCCGAGAGCTCGACCACCTTCTCGCCCTCGGCCCTGCCCACCCTGCCGCCGCAAGGCACCACGCTCCGGGGCAAGCGCAGCAACAAGCGCCCGATGATCATCGCCGGCGTCATCGTGGCCGTCGCGGGCATCTGGGTACTCAGCTCCGGCGGTGACGAGACCGAGGGCAAGGGCGACGACCCCGTCTCCACCGCACAAAAAGAAAACCCCGCCGACTCGTCTCCGGCCGTGGCGGGCGGCGAAGGGGCAACGCCCGCGGGGGCCGACCACGGCTACGACGACGACCCGCGCCTCGCCGAGGTCGACGGCCTGACCTTCCGCAACCGGCTCGACGACGCCCAGACCCTGCTGCAGCCGATGCTCGACGAAGACCCCGACAGCGCCGTGCTGGCGTGGCGTCAGGGTCGGATCCTCGCCAAGCGCAAGCGTCGAAAGCACCACTCCCGCGCCCTGGCCTCCTACGGCGACGCGCTCGATGCCAACCCCGCGCTGCTCGAAGACCACGACTTCTACGCCGAGCTGCTCGCGCTGCTGAGCAACACCAACCTGCGCAGCGAGGCCCTCGACTTCGCCCTGCGCAAGATGGGCCAGCGCGGCCACAAGTTCCTGCTCGAGCTCGTCAACGACGAGAAGAACCCCATGGGGTACAGCGACCGTCGTCGGGCCCTGCAAGAGCTGTCCACGGTCGAAGACAACGGCGCGCTGGTCAACTGGCGGCTGCACCGAGCGCTCGACCTGTTGCAGGCCACCAAGGCGCTCGCCCCCTGCAAGGCCTACCGCAGCGCGCTCGACGAGATCGCCGAGTCGCCGGACTACTGGTACCTCACCCGCGTGCAGCGGGCCTCCTTGCCCAAGGCCAAGGTCGGGCCCGAGCTCACCGACGAAGAGCTCGCCGACGCCGAGCAGTGCGAAGGCATCGAAGAGTACCGGGACGAGGTCATGGAGCTGCTCGCGGCGCTCGATCCCGAGGGCGACTCCGATGGCGACCTGGTGATCATCGACGACGAGGACGAAGAAGAGTCCTCCGACAACGGTGGCGGCGGCGGCAGCTCGGCCAAGCCGAAGAAGAAGTCGGGCAGCGGTCGTTCGAAGCGACCCGCCGAGTGCAACCGCCCCTTCGGCTTCATGAAAAAGCAGTGTCAGTAGTGCCGGGTCCGCTGGTCCTGGGGTCTACGTCGAAGGCTCGGCGGGAGCTGCTGCGTCGGCTCGAGGTGGAGTTCGACGCGGCCTCGCCTCGCTTCGACGAAGAGGCGCACCGCGATCGCTTCGACGAGATGACCGATGCCGCGTTCGCGTTGATGCTGGCGAAGGGCAAGGCACAGAGCCTCGCCGCGGAGTTTTCCGATCGGTGGATCTTGGCCGCGGACCAGGTCGCCGTGCTGCCCGGGCCACCGCGACGACGACTCGACAAGCCGGGCACCGAAGAGGTCGCCGTCGAGCACCTGATGCAGCTCAGCGGCACGATGCACGTGCTCACCACGGGTGTCGTGCTCACGCACCCCGGCCGGGGCGAGACCCTCGAGGCGGTGGACGAGCAGCGCCTCACGCTGCGGAGCTTCGACCGAGCCGAGGCCAAGGCGTACGTGCGTCGCTACCAACCGCTCGAGTGCGCGGGCAGCTACCGGATCGAGGACGCGGGCATCAAGCTCTTCGAGCGGATCGAGGGCTCGGACTACACGGGGATCATCGGGCTGCCGCTGCTGGCGGTGGGGCGATTGCTGCGAACCGTGGGCGTGCTCTGACGGCGATCAGGCCACGATGACCTGAGTGCCTGCGACATAGTCGTGCCCGTAGCGTCGGCCCGGAAGCCACACGGGAAACGCAAAGGTCTTCTGTACGCCGCGACCGTCGGACCTCTGACGAAGAAAATCGAAGACGTGGGTTGTCGGCCGGTTCGCATGACGGGCGGAGGCGCGAGCGCTACGATGAGATCGTGGAACGAATGGTGGCGCTGGGGCTCGTAGGGCTGGTCGGCTGTGGGCCTCAGGTGGCGGGCGTTGGCGATGGAAGCACGGGTTCGGAGGCCTCCCCGTCCTCGTCTTCGACGCTGCGCCGTCGAGTCGATCTGCGACCCCGACTACGAACCCGCGGCCCGCTACATCGGCGGCCTCTATTCCAACTACTGAGGCCTCCGAGACGACGACCGTTTCCGAAACCGCGGCTTCGTGTGAGCATCGGACCAGCACGATGGCGACGAAGAAAAAAGCAGCGGTGAAGCTCTTGTCCGGCGGCAACCCGCAGATCGCCAAAGGCGATGGTGACGCTCCGGTCCAGGCCTACATCGAAGCCATGCCGGGCTGGAAGAGCGAGGTCGGCCGTCGCCTCGATGCCCTCGTCGAGACCACCATCCCCAAGGTCCAAAAAGCCGTCCGCTACAACTCTCCGTTCTACGGAATCGAAGGCCAGGGATGGTTCCTGTCGTACCGCTGCTTCACGAAGTACCTGAAGCTGACCTGGCTCAACGGCGGCGCCCTGCGGCCCGCTCCGCCCATCGAGGCCAAGCAAGCCAACGTCCGCTACTTCCACATCAACGAGGACGACGACCTCGACGAGGCCCAGCTCGGGGAGTGGATCCGCCAGGCCGCAACGCTGCCCGGCGAAGAACTGTTCTGAAGGTCGGCGAAGCGCGCAGGACGTTCAGCCCTTGGCGGACGCGACGTTCAGCACGACCTTGCCGTAGCTCTGCCGGTTGGCCAGGGCATCGAGCGCGTCGGGCAGCTGCGGCAGCGTGAAGTCGCCGTAGGTGGTGGGGCTGATCTTCCCCGACTCGTACAGCTCGCTGAGGATCCCGTGCGTCTTCACGATCTCCTGCGGCGCCTGCAGTCGATAGCTGCCCCAGTGCAAGCCGACGATGGCGATGTTCTTGAGCAACACCCGGTTGAGCTTGATCTCGGGGATCCGCCCGCCTGCGAAGCCGACCACGATCAGCCGACCGCACCAGGCGATGCACTTGGTGCTGCGATCGAACACGTCGCCGCCCACCGGGTCGTAGATGACGTCGGCGCCGCGCCCCTTGGTCAGCGACTTCACGGCGGGCACGAAGTCGTCCTCGCGGTAGTTGATGACGTGATCGGCCCCCGCCTTGGTGCAGACCTCGAGCTTCTCGGCCGAGCCCGCCGTCGCGATGACGGTGGCCCCCATCGCCTTGCCGAGCTGGATCGCGGCCAGGCCACATCCCCCCGCGCCCCCGTGCACGAGCAGCGTCTCGCCCTCGGCCAGCTGCGCCCGGTGGTTCAAGCCGAAGTACGAGGTCTGGTAGTTGATGAACAGCCCCGCCGCCTGGGCGTCGCTCATGCCCTTGGGAATGCTCAGGCACCCCACGTCGGGCACGACCATGCGCTCGGCGAAGGCCCCCTTCATGTTGCTGGCGATCACCCGATCGCCCACCGACAAGCGGCTCCCCTCGCCGACCGCGACCACGGTGCCCGCCGCCTCGGTCCCCGGCGTGAACGGAGGCGGAATCTTCACCTGGTACTGGCCGGCGATGGAGAGGATGTCGAAGAAGTTCAGACCCGCCGCCGCGATCTCGACCACCACGCCTCCCTTGGGCGCAGTGGGCTCCGGCTGCTCTTGCAGCTCGAGGGTCTCGCGGTAGGCACCGTACTCCAGGGCACGCCAGGCAAGCATCGGCGGGAGTCTACGATGCGCACGGCGAAGCGGCACTCCGAGTGTGCCCTCCGGTCGCGATGCCGCACAAGTGCGCCGTGAGGGCGAATATTCGCGGCGCGAGCATAGGACGGCGCTCGACCGCCGAATGTGCGAAGGGGAAGGCACACCACTGTGAACCTTCCCCCGCACACCGGGCCCGATGGGCCCGGCCCAAACGTCGGCGCTAGCGCAGCGACTTCACGAACGCGGCCATGTTGTCGAGGTCCGCGTCGGTGACCTTGCCCTTGTAGGGCTTCATCTTGGTCCCGGGCACGCCGTTGGCGATGATGGCACGGATCTTCGACTGCGAGCGACCGGTCCCGCGCAGCGAGCTGATCTCGAGCTTGCGACCGAAGGGAGTGTCGCCCTTGCCGTCGGCACCGTGGCAGGTCTTGCACTTCTTGAGGAACAGCGCCTTGCCGGCCGCCTTGTCGGCCTTGGGCTTCGGCGGAGCCTTGGGCTTCGGCTTGGGCTTGGGCTGCGCGTCCTTGGGCTCCTTGGCCTTCGGCTTCTTGGCCTTCGGCTTCTTCGGCTTCTTGGCCTTCGGCTCCTCGGCGGGCGGCGTGGCCTCGACGGGCTCGGCCGGGGTGGCTTCACCCCCCTCGGCACCCGCTTCGGTCGGCGTACCGCCCTCGGCGGTCGGCTCGGTGCCCTCGGCCGCGGCTTCGGCCGGTTCGGGCTCGGGCTCGGGCGGCGGCGCTTCGACGTCCGCCGGGGTCTCTGCGACGGCCTTGGCCGGGTAGCGCACCGCGAGATAGGCCGAGAGCAAGCTGACCTCTTCGTCGGTCATCTCGGCGCCCTCTTCCACCATGGCGGCGATCACCGAGCGCCAGCCGGCCTCGTCGTCGCCCCCGTGGTTCTCCGTCTCGTCGAGTTCGTGACAGTCGATGCACTTGGCCTCGAGCAGGGCTGCCCCCGCCGCTTCGTCGACCTTCTTGCTGGGCGCGGCCTCGGCCTCGTGTGCCGCATCGACCATGCGCTCGGTCCGGGCCGCCACCTCGCGGTTCTGCTCGCGCTTGCGCTTGGCCGACTTCTGGATCTCGGGCGTGATCGCGGCCAGGTACGCGGTGACGTAGGGGATGTCGTCGGGCTCGAGCGGATCGCCGAACACGGCCGGCTTGTCGAGCATGCGCTCGCTGACCTTGAACCAGCCCTTGGCCGTGCGGGGCTTGGCCAGGATGGTGCGCATGTCGTGGCACGTGATGCACTGACGCACGAGCACCTCGCGGCCGCGAGCAAACCCTTTTTCGGTGACGAGGGCATCGCGATCGACCCCCTCGCCCATGTCTATCTCGGCGAGCAGCGTCTTTACGCGCTCGATGTTGTCGGGGTCGGTGGTGCGACCTTTGAGGTCATGGGCCTGCAAGGCGTAGGGCACCGACAGCGTGGTCATGGCCACGGTGCAGATCAGCAGGCCGAAGCCGAACTGAGGCATCGACTCCTCGAAGTGCCGGAAGAACACCAAGATCATGATCTTGGTGATCAGCAGCACGCCGATGGCGATGGCGAGCACGGCGTGGAAGACCGTGCGGGCGGGCAGCTCGTACTGGTACTCCCACAGTCGCGGGAGCATGTGCCACATCATGAAGACATAGATGATCCCGTAGCTGTAGCCGGCCAGCGCGTGCATCCGCAGCCAGAACTTCGGCGCTTCGGTCTTCTTCTTTTCTTCGTTCCAGAACTTCGGGCCCCATAACCAGGCCTGCAGCAAGACGGCGATGATGGCGAGCATCAAGAACGTGATGCCCAGCCACATGCTGAGAGTGGTGCTCATTGTTCCTCCGGGATGGGTGGTATGCGGTGGCGCCGGGGGCGGTTACCTGGCGAGTTCGCGGGACGGCGATCTGTGGGGGAGACCGAGCGAGCCCGTCACGGGTCCGCACCCTTCACGTACCACTTTCGCGTGCAGGGCGGGGGGACTAATCCGGCCCTGGCTGGCATCGTGGGCACCAATACGTCGATCGAGCCATTCGTCCCTCGGTGCTCCGACGAACCCGCGTGCCGCATCGCAGGCACGGCAATCCGGCACGACGGTACACGTGGAATCGAGGCGAGACCGACCGCCGACGCAGCAGCGGATCGGGTCGGTCGCCGCCCTCGACGGTGATGCGCGGACCCGGGCCCAGGTTCTTGCGCATCAGCTCGGACCCGGTCTTGAACAGCGTTAGTAGCGCGTCGTCGTCGAGCGAAGCCACCCGTCGCCAGGGATAGACTCGGGCACTGAACAGGACCTCAGAGCGATACACGTTGCCCAAACCACTGGCCACGCGTTGGTTCAACAGCAGATCGGTGATCGCTTCGTCACGATGGCCAGGCGCCCGCGCTCGAGCGACGACGGACTCGAAGTCGACCTCGGGCGCCAACAGGTCGGGGCCCAAGCGGCGCAGCTCCTGCTCCAGCCGCATGTCTCGGTAGGGGCGTAACTCGTGGCGCATCGAACCGTAGACCACCAAAACGGTGGCGGGCACGGCCAGCGCCAACGTGGCCGCATGCGCGGCCCGATCCCAGGGCCGCGTGGCGTCGAGCAAACGCCAGCGCCCCTTGAGGCCCAAGTGCACCCGCACGGTGAACCGGCGATCGATCAGCACGAGCAGGTTCTTGCCCACCGCTTCGATGCGATCGATCGCGTGACCACGCACGGCCGCGACCTCTCCTCGCTCACGGAGCCGAAGGTGTTCCACCGGCTGCCCCACGAAGGCCGGACGCAGCGTGGCCGCGAGCTTGTGAAGCGAATCGCCCTCGGGCATGGCAACGCGTCTCCGCGCGTTTACGCTAGTCGGCGGCTCGCGAGCGTGTCAAACGGGCGTCCGCGCCCCGAGGGTTGAGCCCGTGCCCGCGCTTGGGCAGGATTGTTCGTTGCCGCGATGAGCGATGCCCCGACCACGATCCGAGACCGCCTGCGCGCCCTGCCGTGGCGCAAGATCGGGGGGTGGATCGCGCTGAGCGGAGCGCTGACCTGGAGCGGCCTGGCGTGGTGCCTGCACCGCCACGGGCTCGACCGACACCCCAGCGAAGGACAGTGGGACGCGATCGTCGTGCTGGGCGCCCGGGTCTACCCCGGCGGCGTCCCTAGCGTGACCCTGGTCGAGCGCGTTCGGATCGCGGCGCAGCTGCACGCGGAAGGCCGAGCGCCCACCGTGGTGCTGACCGGGGGCGTGGGCGATGTCGAGGTCTCGGAGGCCGAGGTGGCGGCCGACCTCGCGGCGGAGTTCGGCGTCCCTCGTGATGCGCTCGTGCTCGAGATGCGATCCACCTCGACCGAGCAGAACGCCCGCTTCGCGGCCGAGCTCTTCGACGGGCGGCGGGTGCTGCTGGTCACCGACGCCTATCACGTGCTGCGAAGCGAGCGGGTCTTTGCCCGCTACTTCGACGAGGTCCACGCGGTCGGCATGGTGCACCCCCGCGTGTGGCCCCGCGTTCGTGGTTCGCTGCGCGAGGTCGCGGCCATCGCCGCCTATGCCGTGCGCGGCCGGCTCTGAGCACGAGCGGCCGGGCTACTGCGGCTCGGCGTCGCTGAAGGTACACCCGTCGGAGCCACAAAAGCCGGTGCAGCACTCGAAGTTGGCCGAGCAGGGCTGCGCCAGGGCGAGGCAGCAGCCGGCGGTGGACAGGCTCGAGCAATCGTTGGTGCAAGCCATGGTGCCGCCGCCGAACTGGGGGCCCTGCATTACACAGGTAGCTCCGCCGACGTCGTTGCCGTCGCAGACCTCGGTGCCTTCGCGGAGCCCGTCGCCGCAGTAGGTGCAGTCGCTGGCGTCGATGGTGCACGCGTCGGTGCAGCTGAGCGCGCCGCCCGAGACCGTCGTGTCCACGGGGGCGAAGGTCTCGCAGGTTCGGCCCCCGAAGTCGTGGGTGTCGCACTGCTCGTCGCCCTCGGCGACCCCGTCGCCGCAGCGCAAGCACTCGCTGGTGTCGACGGCGGTGCAGTCGTCGGCGCAGGCGATCGGGCCGCCCGCGAACCCTTCGCCCTTGCAGGTGGTGTCGATGTTCGTGCCGTCGCAGACCTCGACGCCCAGCTGGATGAACAGGTCGCCGCAGGTCGCCGCGGTGCAGCTGGGCAGGCAGGCGCCGGTCTCGGAGTTGGCGGGGCCCTCGTCGCACTCCTCGGGCGCCTGCACCTGGCCATCACCGCAGCTGGGCGGGCCGCACTCGTTGCTGCACTCGTCGTCGTCGATGTCGTTGCCGTCGTCGCACAGCTCGCTGTGCGCGACGTAGCCGTCCCCGCACACGTTGATCTGGCAGTCGACCCGGCAGTAGTCCCCCGCCCCGTTGTCCGGGCCCAGGTCGCACTCCTCGTCCTCACCGACCTTCCCGTCGCCGCAGCCTTCGCCCGGGTCTTCGCCTTTGTCGTCGTCCGAGGGGTTGCCCGGCGTGCTCGTAGCCCCGATGCCGTCGGCGGGCGAGGACTCGACGCCGTCGTCGATCTGCGTCGTGCTGCCCTCGTCGTCCGCCCCCAGCGGCGAGGGCGGGTTGGGCAGACCGACGCATGCACAAAGCAGGGTCGGAAGCAGCAACAGACAGTGGCGCATCGTGAAGTCCCGCGCGTGCCCCCCAAAGGCACCCAACCGGGTTGAATTCATACCCGTTCAACGTTCTGAGGCAAGGTACGCGTAAGGGTTTTACTCCGGGACCGTCCTCACGGAGCGAAGCCGAACACGCGTCGAAGCGAGCGAAACCATCGGCGGCGCGCCGCCGAGACCCGGTGGTTTCGCCCGGGGCAGGGCCGAGGCGATCGCGGTGCAATCGCTACAGAGCGACACGCAGCGACACCTTGCGGGTGCTGCCTTCGCGGAAGGTCGCCCCGCCGACACCCGCCAGCAGACAGCTGCGCAGCTCCGCGCTGACCCCTGCAGCGGTGCGCGTCACGACCTTGCCCTTCGAGCTGACGATGAGATCTACGGTGACGGTTTGGCCGCTTCCGTGCTCCTTGCATTTGCGCGCCACCGACTTCGCAAGTCGCGCGCTGACCTGGCTGTCTTCGCCGGGCCCCGTCGGCGCGGGCGCGGGCGCGGGCTTCCGAGTCTTGGGCGAACCGGACTTACGAGACTTCGAGCGCGACGACTTCTTCTTCGCGCTCGGAACTTCGGCCGCGGGCTCGGGCTCGTTGGGTTCGGGCGCCGCCACGGCGTCGGGCGACGCGGGCTCGGCTGCGGCCGCGTCGACTTCGGCGGGCGTCGCATCGGGAGCGGCTGCCTCTTCGGCCGAGTCGGCGGCGACCGGAGCACCCGCGGCGGCTTCGTCGTCGGCCTCGGACTCCGGCTCGTTGGTCATGGCGAGCCCCTTTGCGCTCACCGGATCGGGATCACTGGAGCTCAGCGCCATCACCCCTGCGGTCCCGGCCCCACCGAGCACCAGGATGCCGATGAGACCGGCCAGCACCACCCCCGCTCCGCCGCGCTTTTCTGGCGGCGGTGCGGGTCGCAGCTGCGGACTCGTCTCCACCCCGGTGATCGCCCCCACCGAAGGGAAGGTCGCGATGCGTTCGTCGCGAAGGCCTTCGTTGCGCCCCGTGGCGCCCGTGCTGGGATCGTCGACGAGGCTGCCCCCGGGGTCGGGCGACGGCGAAGGCGGAGGCGGCAGGGTGCCTCCCGCGGGCACGTGCTGCGCGACGGCGGAGCCGGGCGTCGACGCGGCCGCGCCTCCCGGCGGCAGCACCGTGTTGCCGGGCGCTGAACGATCGCGATGGCCCATCTCCCCGTGTGCCACCGACGAAGGCCGACGCGGTGTCGTGGCCACGACGGCGGTGGACGCCCCCACGGGAGTCCACTGCGTCGACGACTGACCGGCCCGACTACGAGGGCCTCGCCCCGCCCCCGATCCCGATCCGGCGGGCACCGTGGCGCCTGGATCCCGGGTGCGGTGGGGAGCCACGGGCGGAGCGGCGCTGCCCCGCGCTCGCGCCGACACCCCGGCCAGCGCCAGCCCCAGCTCGTCCATCGTGGAGTAGCGCTGGGTGGCGTCCTTGGCCATGGCCCGCAGCACGATCGTCTCGACCTCGGGAGGGATCAGCGGATCGTGCTCGCGAGGCGGCTTCGGCTGCTCCTCGACGTGCTTTTTGAGGATCTCGAACGCGCTCTTGCCCGTGAATGGCACCACGCCCGTGAGCAGCTGATAGGCCACGACTCCGACGGCATAGATGTCGATCCGCGGGTCATTCGAAGAGCCGTAGGCCTGCTCGGGGGCCATGTACTTGGCCGTGCCCATGACCTCGCCCGCCCCCGTGAGGCTCGCCCCCATGGACTTGTCGGTATTCGAATCGGACGAAGACTTGGCGATGCCGAAGTCCAACAACTTGATGAAGTCGTGGTGCCCTCGAGCATTGAGCACGTAGAAGTTGGCCGGCTTGATGTCGCGATGAATGATGTTGCGTTCGTGGGTCGCGGCCAGAGCCTTGACGATCTGCAACAAGATGTTTCGCGTACGAGCCCACGACAGCGAGCCCTCGGCGTGCAGCAAGGCCGCCAGATCGCAGCCATCGAGGAACTCCATCGCGTAAAAGGCCGCCCCGTCCGGGGTCTCGCCGAAGTCGAGGATCTGCACGACGTTGGGGTGCTGGATCTTCGAGGCGGCCTTGGCCTCGCGAAGGAAGCGTTGTTGAGAGCGACTGTCGTCGGCGAACTTGTTCAGCAACACCTTGACCGCGACCGGACGATCGAGGGTCTGGTCGATGCCCGCATAGACCTGCCCCATGCCTCCGGCACCGAGCAACTCGGTGAGGCGATAACGCTCCTTGAGCGTCTTTCCGCAGAGGTCTTGTGCGGCGGGCATGGACGGTGTCCGAACTCCGATTGTCGGACAGGGTGACCACACGACACAACTGGCCACCCGCGGGGCAAGTTGCCCCCGAGAGGTTGACGACTCCTACCGGTGAGCGATCATGACTGTCTCGACACTGGTCATGTTCAATCGAAGGACTCCATTCGTTGCTTCCATCGCAACTTCAGTGGCGTTGGTCACGACTCTCGGTGGCCTCCCAACAATGGCCATGGCCGCCCCGGCAGAGGGCGATTTCGAGCAATTGTTGGCCAATGCCGATGGACACGCGATGGAGGGCCGACATGCCGAGGCCCTGACCGAATACGAACTGGCCTTTGCCGCCATGCCCGCTCACCTTCGCGCAACCAGCGTCGGTGAGCTCGTCGTCATCGCAGCGAGCAAGTCGGCGCTCGAAGACTACGAAGCGCGCGGAGATGTCGAGTCGCTCAAACGAGGCCGGGCGCTGCTCGTCGACTTCATCGTCGCGGTCTCGTCCAACGCGGGCTCCAATCCGCCCTCGCTCGCGCCGGCCCGAGAAAAACTCGACGAGCTCGAGGCTGCGGCTCCGTCGTCGAAGGCGGTGCCGCGACCAGAACCCGAGCCCGAGCCGGAGCCACAGCCCGAGCCCGAACCCGAGCCACAACCCGAACCCGAGTCGGCCGAACCCGAGCCTTCCGATCTGCAGCCGGTCCAGCCCGGGGAAGACCAGCCACCGCGCGATCGCAAAGGCACGCTCGGACTCGCGCTGACGATCTCCGGCGGGGTCGCGACCCTGGGCGGGCTGGCGCTGATCGTGGCGGGGACCCAGCAGGTCCCATGGTTCCAGCGAAAGATGGAAGAGCTGGGCTGGACCCCCGACCACCCCGACTACACCACCGAGGCCGCCCGAGCCGAGCGCACCCGGAACATCGACATCGGCGTGGGAGCGGGGCTGGCCGTGGTGGGCATCGGCGTGGGCGTGGCGGGAGCGGTGCTGCTGGCGCGAAGCAAGAAGGGCGCCGACGATCGGGTC
>JBCCHT010000031.1:0-153424 GCA_039028615.1 Myxococcota bacterium
GCCGGGCGGACTGGGAGCACCGCCTCCGGGTGGAGCACCCGGTGGTCTGGGAGCCCCGCCGATGGGCGCACCGGGAGCACCTCCTCCGGGCGCGGCCCCGCTCGTTCCTCCGGGGGGCATGGCCCCGCCGATGGGCGCCCCGGGCATGGCCCCGCCGATGGGCATGGGTGGAGCGACCGGTGCAGTCCGTCCCAACTTCCAGGGCACGGGTGGCGAGCTGTTCGTCACGTTCTTGGTCGGCTACCTGCTGACGATGATCACCTTCGGCATCTACATGCCGTGGTTCCTGTGCAAGCTCACCAACTTCCTCATGGCGAACACGACCCTCGGGCCCACCAAGCGCGGCGAGCTGCGCTTGGAGTTCTCCGGTACGGGTGGTGAGCTGTTCGTGACGTTCCTGGTCGGCTACCTGCTGACGATGATCACCTTCGGCATCTACACGCCCTGGTTCATCGCCAAGCTGATCAAGTTCTACTGCGCCAACACGATAGCCACGGCGCAAGACGGCACGCGGTTCCGGCTCCAGTTCGACGGCACGGGCGGCGAGCTGTTCGTGACGTTCCTGGTCGGCTACCTGCTGACGATGATCACCTTCGGCATCTACATGCCCTGGTTCATCTGCAAGCTGCAGAAGGTGCTGCTGTCCCGCACCACGCTCCTCGAGAACGAGCAGCAGGCGGGCAACTTCGACTTCGAGGGCACGGGTGGCGAGCTGTTCGTGAAGTTCCTCGTCGGCTACCTGCTGACGATGATCACCTTCGGCATCTACTTCGCCTGGTTCCAGGTGAACCTCATGAAGTTCACCGCCGAGAACACTCGGGTCCACTATCAGGGCCGCGTCTTCGGCGGAAGCTTCCAGGGTACGGGCGGCGAGTTCTTCGTGACCTTCCTGGTCGGCTACCTGCTCACGGCCCTCACCTTCGGCATCTACATGCCCTGGTTCCAGGTCAAGCTGTGGAAGTTCCAGCTCAACCACATGGAGTTCAACGACATCGGAGCCGGCGCGATGCCGAGCGCGATGCCGCCCGGACCGGGCATGCCCGGTCAGCTCCCGGGTCAGGCCCCGGGCATGGGTGCTCCTGGTATGCCGGGTCAGGTCCCGGGCATGGCCCCCGCTGGTCTGCCGCCGCAGCCCGGCATGGGCGCTCCCGGTGGGTACCCCGGCATGCCCGGTCAGCCCGGTCAGCCCGGCGGCTACCCCCCGCCCGGCGGCATGCGCTAGCCGAGCCCGGCTCGCATCCGCGAGCCTCGGGATTCAGCGAAGGCCGCACTCCTCGGAGTGCGGCCTTTTCCGTGGTTTTTCGGGAACGCTCTGGGGCCGCTCCCCACTCACTCCTCGATGAGGTCATACGCAGGGGTCGAATCCAACCGAGCATGGGCGAAGCGACGCATGGGCGTCATGGCTGCCCTGAGCATCGTGAGCGGGTGGCAGCTGGGCTGCCAGTCTCCGCCACCGGCCGAGTCGGGCGACGGGACCTACCAGCCGCGGGCCTCCGATGATCATCCTTTCGTCTCGGGCATCGAGGGGGTGGTGACCTCGAACGAGGAGCCCGATGGCTCTTCGAATCCCTCCCAGGAACCGGTGTTCGTCGACGCCACCGGCGTTCGGAGCACGGCCGTCACGACCCTGCCCGGGCTGAGCTTCGAGATCGAAGCGACGCCCGAGGTCTCCGACGAGATGCTCGAGTATCTCGTCGCCAACCTCGGAGTGCTGCCGGGCGACGCCTCGACCCGCAAGGACCTGCTGCCCTTCCTCGAGGCGGACGGTCGGCTACAAAAGGGCTTCCCCGAGGTACGGCTGCCGCAGATCCGAGACGGGCAGGGCATGCCGCGGTTTTTCACGTGGCCCGACGCGTGGGACATCATTCGACCCGGGGTGATTCGGCTGCGGCCGGAGCTGGCCGAGGCCACGCCGAGCCCGGGCGGAGGCAACGAGGTCGGCAGCACGACCGCGGCGCTGACCGGCTCGTGGACGACGGTGGAGGGGCGCATCCTGTGCGGCACGGGCAACGGCCTGCCCTTCGCTCCGATCGAGGTCTCGGGGGTCGGCGGGGTGACCGACGGCGTGGGCAACTTCAGCGTGGCCGGGACCTTCACCGACGTCGACGTCGTGCAGATCACCTACGACGGCACGGTGACGAACGCAGGCGTTACGTCGCCGCTCACGGTGATGGACGACTTCCACCAGCCCCGCGGCGGAGAGGCGGACGTGACCGACGCGACGGCGACCACGGTGGGCGACACGCTCCAGACCGGGACGCTGACCGTCGATACCCTCGACTGCGAACTCTACGAGCTGGGTTTCGACGCGCTGAGCGAGTACCACACCCTCATGGGCGCCTCCCCGCCCGCGGGAAATTACCGGATGAAGCGGTGGGACGGGGTGGAGCACGTGTTCGGTACGCCCTACGCCTATCACGACTACGCGGTGTTCCCCATCAACTTCCGTGACCGCACGGGTCGGCGGGCGACCATGTTCCACGAGTTCGCCCATACCGTCCGGCACGCGGCCGATGGCGATCTCGGCCACTGGGGCTGGGACAACTTTCGCTGGACCTACGCTCGGGCCCGCGGCGGCAACGAGGTCTTCAACGAGCAGTACGCGTTCAACGAAGGCTGGAGTCAGTACTGGGAGTGCACGCGAACGGGGGCGGCCGGGATATGTCCCGCGATCGACGGCGCCAACCCGGGCGCCGTCCCGGCCCCGCCCTTGGGTGACGTGGACGCCTTCGCCGACTGGAACGAGCTCCAGCTCGGTCGACGCTTGATGACGCTGTCGTCGGCACCCGGGGTCGGCCACGCGACGATGGTCTCGATCTTGATCGCCAACCCGGGGGTCATCCATACGCTGTGGGAGTTCGAGCAGCGCTACTGCGCGACCGTGCCGATGCCCAACCCGGACTGCGATCCGACGACCCGGCGCCCGCTTCGGACCAAGAACTCCTGTCCCCCCGGCTTCGACGACCACGGGGCCACCTGCTGGCAGCAGGACGTGGTGGCCAAGGACTCGTATCCCCGCCACGGCGACATCCCGACCGCGTGCGAGCCGGGGGCGACCAACCACGCGGGGCTGTGCCACGGGCCCTGCCCGGCGGGCTTCGACGCGGTGGGCTTTCACTGCTGGCAGGACTGCCCGCCCGGCATGACCGACGACGGGGCCTTCTGTCGCCGCGACGTCGACATCCGCAACGCTACCAACCGCTGCCCGTGGTGGGACGCGTGCGGATTGTTCGAGAACTGCACGACCTGCCCGGACGGCTATCAGAACGACGGCTGCACCTGCCGTCTGGATGCGTGGATCTTCGCCAAGGAGACGCGCGACCGAGCGGTGACCTTCCCCGGCTGCGACGGCGGTCGCGAGTACGACGGCGGGCTGTGCTACGACCCGTGCCGGGCGGGCTTCACCGCGTTGGGCTCGGTGTGCTGGGCGGCGTGCCCTCCCGGCTTCGACGACCACGGGGCGACCTGCTACCGCCCGCCCAACATCCTCACGAAGTTCTGAGCCGGGCGTCCGCCGGCCGAAACGAAAAACGACGCGGGAGCCTCTGGCTCGCGCGTCGTTTTGTTGCGACCGGAGGGGCCGCGGTGGGCTAGAAGCCGCCGGTCTTCAGCTCGTCGAAGCGCTGGAAGATCTTGCCGACGTACTTGCCGTTGGGGAAGCGGTCGAGATAGCGACGGCCCCGGCGAAGCGCCTCGGAGATGCGACCGTCCTCGGTGGCCGACAGCCACAGGCGGTACATCGCCATCTCCACGCTGTGGTGATTGCGGGGCGCCCGGCGGAGAAACTCCTCGAAGGCATTGTCCGCGGCGCGGTAGTCGAGCGCGTAGTCCATGCGGAGGATACCGACCAAGAGGTAGCCCTCGACGGCGGCCGGCTCGTCGCCGTACTGCGAGATGAAGTTCGACAGGCAGCGAGCGGCGCGGTAGCGGGTGCGCTGCGACCGGTAGAGCTTGCGGCAGTTGTCGAGCGCGGCCCGCAGCTCTTTGCCGCGAGTCTTCTTGACGTCTTCCATCAAGCGCTCGATGAGGTCGCCGGCCTCGTCGTCGATGATGAGCGGCGCGGGCTCGTCCTCGTAGCTGTCCACCTGCGCGCTGCCGGAGCGGCGCCGCGTGGTGGGCATCTCGAAGGTCGTGGGCTCGGCCGTGGGCGCGGGCACGTGGACCAGCGTGCGCTGGTGGGGGTCCTCGGGGAGGCCGGGGACGTTCCAGCTGCTGGGGATGTGCCCATCCGCCAGGTCGATGGAGTCGGTGAAGTCCGAAGACTCGGCGTCGACCTCGTTGGACAGAGGCAGCGCCGCGGCGACCTCGGCCCGACCGACGTTGCCGTGGCTCGAGGTGGCGACCTCGTAGCGATCACCCGACTCGACCTCGGCGCGTAGGCTGTTGGTCTCGGGGTTGAGCACGTCGACCTGGCCGCGCAGCACCGACACGATGGTCTCGGCGTTGGCGTCGACCTCGACGGTGAAGACGGTTCCGATCACGCGGACCACGGCGGTCGGCGTGCGGACGTACAGGATCGGATCGGAGGGGCGACGGTCGTAGCGGACGGCCGCGATGCCGCGATGCACCTCGAGCTCGATCAAGCTGGGCGTCGCCTGGGTCCACTGGATGTCGGAGCCCGGCGTGAAGTTGGCGACGATCTTGCCGACCATGCCCACTTGCAGCGCCTCGTGGGCGTCGACGGCGAAGCGGGTGCCGACGGGGAAGGTATCGGTGTGACCGAGCGAGCGCTCGGGTCGGGCGATGGCGACGATGTCTGCATCACCACCGAGCACGCGGCCGTAGCTCTGCGCGGGGTGGTCGATGCCGCCTTGGGCGTCGGGAGCCTCGGGCTCGACGGGCGAGTTCGGGGCGCCGATCTGCTCGGCATCGGCGACGGTCTCCACGGGCGTGAAGGTGCCCGGGCCGACCCCGAACAACGCGAGGGTGAGCGCAGCCGCGGCGCCAGCCATGGCGGTGACGCCCGCTCGCAGGGACCACTTGTGGTACCAGGGCGCGGGTAGATCCTCGCGGGTGCGCCGAAGCGCTGCGTGGAACTCCTTTTCCTCGGCGAGGCCGGTGGGAGGCGGAGGCACCACGGGGCCCTCGTAGAGGGCGTAGAGCAGCCGGTGCATCTTGCGGCAGTCCCGGCACTCCTTGAGGTGGGCCCGGTACAGGTCCGCGACGCCTTGAGTGGCGCGGTCGCTCATGACGAGCTCGGCGTCCTCTCGGCACTCGTGGCAGCTGTATCGCGTCGGGTTTGTCTCGAAGGTCATTGCCAACCCCACTGTCCTAGGCGGACACCAGCTCTCGGAGCTTCTTGCGAGCACGGGTGAGACGGTCGCCGACCGTCGAAACCGGCTTGCCGAGGATGTCGCTGATCTCCTGCAGCGTCAGACCCTCGTAATGATACAGAACGAAGACTTCGCGGAGCTCCGGGCGAACGCGCTGCAGGATGCGATGCGCTTCGTCGCGAGCTTCCACGCGACTCGATTGGACGGAAGTTCCTCTTCCGGCGTTGAACCAGCTCAGGGCCGTCTTCACCCGGTCTCGTCGAAACCGTTGACGCAGCAGGTTGTGCGTCGTGTTGGCGGTGATGCGGTACAGCCATGTGCTCAAGGTGGAGTTGCCCTGGAAGGTGGACAACGCGTTGAAGGCCCGGGCAAAGACGATCTGCGTGAGGTCGTCGATCTCGCAATCGGGGCCGAGTAGTCGGAACAGATGAGCCCGCACCTGACCTTGGTAGGTGCTGTAGAACTGCCGCAGCGCCCGGTGCTGCCCCGCCTTGGCACCTGCGAGCAGGTCCCGTTCTTCGTGGGACAAAAAGGTCGCGTCGTTCCGAGACTCCTCGGGTCGTTCCGAAGGAACGTGAGCGATCGCAATGTTCTCGGCGCTTTGCATGTGCGTCGACTTGGGGCGCGGCGTCTGCACCTTTATGACAACCTCTCGGCTCGAATTTCCGGGCCTCGATCGAGTTAACCTCATTCTTCCATTCGCGGGAACCTAGCGTGGATCGCGGTTTCCGAGGGGTTCTGAGGATATGACTCCGGTTGTGCACGCTGGAGTACCAACTTTTCTTGGGAAGTAACCGTTATACCTCGAAAAGGGGTTTTGCTCGCGCTTAATGTCCGCCCGTTCAGGGTGCGAAAGCGAAACGTCGCGCGGGATCGGCACCTGGGACCCATCGGCCCCGGAGACGGCGCTCGACCCTGTCCTTTGAATGGCCATGGGCGGCCAAAGTCCCCAAAAAAAATGCGGCCGCCGCTGCTTGCGTGCTGAGGGCGCAGATCGGCATGGTGGTCTCGGTGACGTCTTCTTCGCTGCGAATGCTGGGCGCGGCCGTATTGGGGCTGACCCTGCTGACGGGCGTGTTCTTGTCGGGCAAAGCCAGACGAGACACGGAGCAGCGGCTCGAGGATCTGCATGCGGGCGTCGAGCGCACGGAGCGGGAGGTCGAGGCTCGGGGCGAGCCGCCGCCGGTCGCACTCGAGGAAAATCCCGAGCAGTTCGCGATGCGCCTGGCCGAAGACGTGAAGACCTTCGCGCTGGAGCCGGTCACGGTAGAGGCGCTGGGGCAGCCCAACGCGTACTTCAACGAGCTGCCGGAGCCGGTGGTGCTCGGCAACAAGAAGACGTGGACGTCCGCGCACCTCAAGATCAAGGTCCACCTCGATCGCGTGAACTACATGCAGCACGGGGCTCGGGTGAGCTCGGTGCACTCGCTGGCGCGCATCGAGAACATCTCCACCGTGCCCATTGCGTATCGCGCGATCCTCCGCGGGGAGAAGGGCAAGTGCGAGGTCCGAGGCGCGCGCGAGCACAACGCCGTCACCCTGGTGCCCGGCGAGTCGGCGGAGATCGTGGTCTGCGCGGGTCGGGATCGGGTGAAGATCGAGGCGGTCGAAGTGCTCGAGGTGAGCCCCTTGGGGCACTACTATCTCAGCCAGATCTCGCCGCGGGCGCTGGGGCTCGACGCCACCTCCGACGCCGGCCATCGCCCGTCGATCTCCGTGCCCAAGTGCACCAAGCTCGACACCAAGGCGCTGCTGGGCTACCTGCAGGCCGGAACCGCGAAGTGGGCCGACATCGTCGACTTTTACAGCCGGCACAATTGTCACCGGCTCGACTTCTTCCCCGGATATCGCCGCGCAGAGGCTCCGTTGGACGGTCTGCCGGTCGTCCGGCCCCGCTGAACCGGGAAAATCTCGGAGGGGCCTTGATATCTAAGGGTTTTTTCCTCTACCATGCCTCTTCGCGAGCAGTCGTTTGCTCGAAGTGAGCCGTGACGAAGTCCGAGCTGATCGAGTACGTGGCGCAGGAGACGAACCTCACCAAGGGGCGCGCCGAGTTGGTGATCAACACCATCTTCGAGTCCATGGTCGAGGCGTTGCAGCGCGGAGAGGGGATCGAGATCCGGGGGTTCGGGAGCTTCACCGTGCGCCAGTACAAGGCGTACGAAGGGCGGAACCCACGGACCGGTGATCCCGTACATGTAGCCCCCAAGCGCTTGCCCTTCTTCAAGGTGGGCAAGGATCTGCGCCTGCGGGTCAACGGCCAGCGCGCGGGTACAGAAAGCCCGCGGCGGGGCGAGGCCAAGAACACGGCCAGCTCCGGCGGTGGTTCGGGCGGCGTGTCCAAGCCGCTGCCCGTGCCCGACTCGGGCATGACCGAAGACGTGATCTAAAGGACCCAGCAGCCCACCCGCGGCTGGATGGACTAGCGACCGCGGGGAAGGTCGAAGGCGCCGCCGACTCGAAGGGCGGCGCCCGGCTGTACCGGCCACGGATCGAGCACGACGGTGCTCGTGTCCGCGGTCTGGTAGACGTGGCCCGCGATTTCGGCGTCGAGGGTCCCGTGGAGGCCGAGCACCAGCCTGGCGGGGCCACCGAGGACGATGTCGAGGCCCAAGGCGAGTCGGCCCGAGCTGGCGACGCGCAGCTGCGGGGCGAAGGCTTCCGCGCGGTCGTTGAGCACCCGGGTGCGATCGGAGAGCAGGGACAAGACTGGCCCCGCTTCCACGCCCACGAGCACGACGGGGGCGACCTGAAACGCAGCCCGGAAGGCGAGCGAGACGTCGCCGCCGGTCAGCCGTAGACCGAGCTCGTCGTTGGCGACCTCGGGGCTCGGTACGTAGTAGGTGCCCTCGAGCGAACCGCCGAGCGACACCCGGCCGCGGACGATGCCCCCGCGTATCGCGACGGTCGGTCCGTGCAGCCACGCACGGGAGGCGAGGGCCCGGAATCGATAGCCCCCGTCGGCGCCCACCCAGGGGCGCGGGCGGACCGGGGCGACGGGTTCTTCGGCAGGCGGCGACGTCGGTGGGGGCGTGGCGGTTTCTTCCGTCGGTTCTTTGGCTTCGGGGGGGTCCTCTTTGTTCTCGGAGCCTAGCGCTTCCTCGAGGGCCCGTTGGGCTTCCGCACGCGAGACGCCGAGTTCTCCGCCCGTCAGCAAGACCTCGAACGACGAGCCGAGCACATGCGCGAGCTCGTCGACGACGACCGCGTCGAGGCGCTCGCCGCCATGGAGGGTCCGCATGAAGATCCGCTCGCGCTCGGGATCGATGACGTAGACCCGCGCGATGCCTTCTTCGCGCAGGTCTACGTACGCGACGGCCCGGGCGGCGCCCGGAGGCGCGAACAAGTCGGCCAGGGTCAGAGTCTCCGTGCGACCTTGCGCCAGCTCGGCCCCGATGCGCTCGACTCGTTCGGCCGTCGCACGCTCGGCGGCATCGATGCCTTCGCGAGGGCCGACCCAGGTGACGGAGACCCGGGCTTCGCTCTGAGCGGGAGCCGTGACGGCCGAGGCGAAGGACGGGGAGGGGACGGCGGCGTAGACCAACGCCAGCGCGAGCGCAGCGAGTTTCATGGCCCTACTCGTTGGACTCGAGCGCCTCGAGTCGGCTCTTGCTCGGCCCGGCGCGCACCGACGACGGGAACTGGGACAGGAGCTTGCCCAGGGCCTTGCGCTCACCCGCCGGGTCCTCCAGCGCTCGGCTCGCGCGGGCGCTGCCCCACAGGGCTTCTTCGGCCAGGTTGCCGTTGGGGTCGTGTCGCAGATACGCCCGGAACATTCGACGCGCCTGGCCGGGCTTGTGCAAGTTCTTGAGCAACAGCTCGGCGGCGCTCATGCGGGCCACGGAGGCCTCGCGACTGCCCGGGTGGTCGCGCAAGATGGCGCGGTACTGGGTGACCGCGGTGGCGTGGGTCCCCGCGCTTCGGGAACGGTTGGCTCGCTCGAGCATCGTGGCCGCGCTGAGGGTCTTGGTCGGGCTCGGGTCGGGCAGGGGCTCGACGCTCGGCTCGGGCTCGACGGCGGGCTCTGGCTCGGGCTCGACGGCGGGCTCTGGCTCTGGCTCGGCGACGGGCGGTGCCACGGCAGGCGTCGCCTTGGCCTTTGCGCTCGCGATGGGGGCCCGAGTGGAGGTGGTCTCGACGACGGCGGGAGTCGGCTCACTGGGCTCGCTCGTGGCCAGCGACACCGCGACCGCGCCTCCACCCGTGACGACCACCGACGCGAGCACGAGCTTGCTGACCAGACCCAGTCCTCCGGTCGTGGCCTTGGTCGCGGTGGCAGCCTTGGTCGCGGTGGCGGCCTTCGTGGCGGTGAGCGTGGCCGCGACGGCGACGGCACCCACCTGCCACTGACGCAGGCTCTCGCCTACGATCCGAGCGTTGATCTCGTCGTCGCCCGGCTGGGGAGCGGCGGCTGCGTCGACGCTGGGACGCGCGGCATCGAAGAGCTGATCGAGTTCGTCGACCATCAGCTCGCCTCGCTCTTTCTGGCCTCGTCGAAGGCCCCGTCCTCGGCCAGGGAGCGTGTCAGCGCCTCGCGGGCGAGCCGAACTCGGCTGCGCACGGTATTGACCGAGACGCCCGTCGCCTGGGCGACCTCGGCCGGCCGATAGCCCAGCATGTGTTGCATGACCAACGCGACGGCCTGGTTCTCGGGCAGTCGAGCGATGTGGTCGCGCAGGCGCTCCGCTTGTTGCTCCGCGATGCCGAAGCTGGGCTCGACATGCGCCACCGTCGCGTCGTCGTCGGCGAGACCCGCCGCTCGCTCGCCGTACTTCGTCCGCTTGGCGCGGTGGCGCAGGGCGACGCGCGTGGTGAGCCGCCGGGCGAAGGCGACGACCGCCTCGGGTTCGCGCAAGGCATCGATGCTCCGCGCCAGATCGACCATGGCTTCCTGGGCCGCATCCTCGGCGTCTTCGCGCTGGCCGAGGATCTGTCGGGTGGTGCCGAGGATGATCGGAGCCAGGCCTTCCAGGAGCTTCCTCATCGCCGTTGCGTCCCCGCGCTGAGCGCCGGGAACGTGCGAGGCGTGGTCGGACGAGGCCAAGGCGGTTCGGGAGGCTAGCACATGGAAATCGGTTTCCCTCGAGCCATACGCCGCCGACAACGGCATGCGCGCGAGGTAGAGGATGGTCGCCATTGCTCCAACGAAATAGGGGGGACCCTCGCCACCAAATCGATCAACTTTGGCTAGAATCAACGTGTCGATGCTCGGCTGGTCGCGAATCACGGCCCCTACGCGGGGGTGGATGCGTGTTCTCGGTCTCGCCTCCTTCGGTTGTTCGTTGGTGGTGGGCGCATGCACGACCCCGGCCGAGATCGGGAACAGTCGGGTCTCGGGCACCGCGACCACGGGCGAGGGCACGACCGCGGGCACGGGCATGGGCTCGAGCACGGGCGCGGACGAGGACTCGGGCCTGCTACCGGGCTGCCAGCAGTACGACATGCTGTTCGTCATCGACGATTCCGAGGGCATGGCCGCGGCGCACCATCGGCTGATCGATACTGCGCCCGACTTCATCCGTCGGCTCCGCAACATGACCGGGGTCAGCCCGGTCAACCTCATGGTGGTCGACACCAGCGGCGGCGAGCCTCCGGCGTCGTTGCCCGTGCACGAGTGTCAGGGCGCGGACTGCTGCGTGGCGATGTGCGAGCAGGGAGCCATCAAGCCCTACCCGTACTGCTCCGAGGACGGGGGGGCGATGCGCACCTGCGCAGAGTGGCGCCTGGAGGTCGAATTCGGCGAGTGCGACCGCTCGCTCGGGGCCGGGCGGACTTACAACGGTGGGGAGTTTCGCGACTGCAACGGGCTCGAGGGCAATCGCTATGCGGTGAGCGAGGACTCGCCGCTCGCGGGGCCCTTCGGGTGTTTGGGCAATGTGGGTGACGGAGGCAATCCCGACGAGCGGATCGCCGACGCCATGACGCGCGCGCTGCAGATGTCTCAGGCCGGCGATTGCAACGAGGGGTTCGTGCGGGACGACGCGGTCTTGCTCGTGGCGATCTTCACCAACGCGGCGATGACCGGTAGCCCGGCGGATCTCGAGGCGTGGCGCGAGGCTCTGGCCGCGGCCAAGGGCGGGGACGAGTCGAAGATCGTGGTACTGGGGATCTTCGGCGATGGCGATCTCCCGCAACCGGTATGCGAGGCGGACGAGGCCGTGAACGCGCCCCGGCTGCGGCAGTTCGTGGACAGCTATGGCGATCGCGGGGTCGCGTGCAGCGTGTGCTCGCTCGACTACTCGGACTGTCTCGACGAAGCGGGCGCTGCGATGACGGCCGCGTGCGAGGCCTTCGAAACGCCCTGACGCACGCTCGCGTGGTCGGTCAGGGCGCACCGCAGGCGAGCCACTCCGCGAGCATGACGCGCTCGTCGGAGGGGACGCCATCGATGGGCGGCATGGTGTCTTCGTCGGCCGCCCGCGCGTAGATCCGCAGCAGCCACTGCTGCGTCAGCTCGTGGGTCTCGAAGTCGATGCCGACCGGTGCGCCCGCGCGCATGTCCTCGGGAATGTAGGAGCTATGGCATCCCGCGCACTGGCTGAGGATGAAACCCTGCCCAAAGCTCTCCCAGGTGATGCCGAGCTCGTCGTCGCACTCGAGGCCGGGAATGAAGGGATCGTCGACTGCCCCCGTGCTCGCCTCGGGTTCGTCCTCACCGGTCTCGGTGGCGGGCTCTTCTGCAGGCTCGGCTCCCGTGTCGCCGGATTCGCTGCCGAGCTCGTCCCCGAGGTCCTCCGGGTCTTCGTTGGTGCACGCGGTGCCGAGCAGCGCCGCGCACAGCAGTCCGAGCGTGAAGGGCCGAAGGCTCCTACGCATGAAAGCCTCGGCACGGGATGATGTCGGGCAGGTGGCGGCTGGGATCGATGCCGAACAGCTCCAGCACCCCCGCGAGCATGTACTCGTTGTTGAGGAGTTCGCCATTGTCGCTGGGCACGCCCGTCTGCAGGTCGACGGTGCGACCGGCGAAGGTCTCGTCGCTGCCCCCCACGATGGTGTTGCCCCGGATGCCGCAGCCGGCGATGAGGCTGCTGGTGAAGGGCCAGTGGTCCTTGCCGCCGTCGCCGTTGAGCAGGGGAGTGCGGCCCATCTCCGACACCAGCATGACCACGGTGTCGTCGATCAGCATGCCGCCGTAGCGGCTCGGCGTCGTCTCCAGCAGGCCCATGAGGAGCATGAGCCCGGCGAAGGTCTGATCGTACTGAGCGATCTGCTCGGTGTTGTCGTCGTGGGTGTCGAAGCTGCCGTCCGCGGTCATGTGGACCGCTCGGCTCACGCCGGCCGACAGGGCATTGACCGCGATCTCGGTCTGGGCCTCGAGCGTCTTGGCCGAGGTCATGTCGGCGAAGAAATCGGTGTACCCGGGCAGCTGATGGCCGCGGTCGAGGCCGAGCAGGTACGACTCGTTGATGCGGGCGTTGTAGCCGAGCGCGGCGCGTTCCTGGGCGTTGCGCTCGACCCGGCGCTCGACGAAGTCACGCACGAGCACCTCTTGCTCGGCGGACGAGAAGTGTCGCTCCCAGCTCGCGTTGCCCTCGGGGGGGCGGTAGGCGGAGCTGTCGATCACGAGGTTCTTGAGCTGGTTGCGCGCGCCCAGGTAGCCCATGTCGGCGCCGTAGGGCCCCGGGTAGGCGGTGCCGCCGATGTCGAGATACGGCATGGGGGCATCGTCGCTGAGGTCGTGCCCGATCATCGCGCCGATGTCCGGCTTGCTCGCGTTGCGGGTGCCGGTCAGCATGCGGGTGGTGCTGCTCGGGTGTGCGATCGACGGCACGTTGACGCCGTTGACCACGCTCGTGATCGAGCCGTAGCGGGCGAAGTACTCGGTGACGTTGGGCCGGCCCTCGTCGAACCACAGCATGCCGTTGCCGAACGCAGACGCCTGGCCGACCCCGGTGTGGACGTAGCTGGAGTCGGGCTTGGGATCGAAAACGTAGGTCGGGTCCCAGCCGCCGCGGGCGAACATCAGCACGAAGTGTTTGGCGGGTCCCTTGGCCGCGTACGCGCGCGAGGGGTTGAGGAGCGACAGCGGGCCGAGGGCCCCGAGGGCGCCCATCGAGCCGAGAAAAGTCCTGCGGTTGAGCTTCACGATGGACCTCAGTGGTAGGCGACGCGGAAGTCTTGGAACAACGCCCCGAGCACGAGCTTCCAGGTCGTGGGCACGTCGTCGGTGGTGGAGTGGAGCGCGGTGAACAGCGCGTAGGTCTCGTCGATGGTCTCGGAGTCGGGCTCGACGTCCTCGGCGAGGATGCGCAGGTGGAGGAACGCGAGCTGCTCGCGAATCGCGGCTTCGTCGGTGGTGTCGGCCTCCACGTAGCGCAGCAGGGCGCGTTGGTCGGCTGCCTGAGCGAAGTCGCGGGCGGTCACCGCTCCCGCGGCCTCCGCCGCGAGTCCCCGGAGGAACACGCTCGCGTGGGCCGAGTACTGATGCACGGGCAGGACCTTGGTCTCGTTGTCGAGGCTGCCGCCGTGCACCTTGAAGCCGAAGTTGGCGTTGGTGGGTAGATCGATGATCGAGACGATGCCTTCGTTGGGGTTGCCCGCGGTGGCTCGCCAGGAGAAGCCGGTGAGGTCCTCGATCATGCGCTGCAGCTGCTCGGGGCGGGTCTGGAGGTAGCCGATGACGCCCTCCGCGACCTCTTCGTCGGTGGAGTGCGAGACGGCGAACCGATCGGCCAGCACGATCGCGCGCACCATCTCCTTGATGTTCATGCCGCTTTCGGTGAGCACCCGCTGGGTCGCGGCGATGTCGGCGATGGGGATCGACTCGCGTCGGACCTGGGAGAAGTACGAGATGTAGCGCCGCGCGGTGCAGGCGGAGAAACGGTGGTCGTTGGCGATCAGCTCGCCCAGGTCGTCGAGGGTCTCGCCGCCGAGCCCGTAGTAGCCGTTGTCCCGGCCCGTCTTGTTGCGGTTGCTGCCGACTTCTTCGGGCTCCCAGGCCACCGACGGGAACAGGCCGAAGCCGGTCTGGCGGGGGAAGCCATCGAAGAAGCCGCCCAGGGGATCGAGCGTCTGGTGACAGGTGACGCAGGTCGGATTGGTCAGGATCGCTTCTTCGACCGCGTCGTTCTCGGTCAGATCCACGCTGCCCAGCGGGATGTCGCGATCGCTGTAGCTGGTGCACAGCAGGGTCTCGGCCACCGCCGCCGCCGCTTCGCGGTGCGCATTGCGGTTCGACGACGCGTAACGCTTGATGAAGGCCCCGGACGAGATGATGCCTACGGCGGGGCGACCATCGGTGTAGCCCAGGCGCTGCCACTCGGGTCCGTCGGGATCGAAGCCATCCTCGATGCCCGCCCAAAAGCGAGGCCCGAGGTGCGTGCTCATCGTGGTGTCCGACGTGACGATCTCGGTATAGGGCTGGTCGTTCATCACCACGTCGGCGATGAGCACCAGCGGCTCTTCGTAGTACATGCGGGTGTACTCGACCCAGTGGATCGGGTCGACGTCGGCCGGGAGCTCGCCGTTGGGCGGGAGCTCCAGGCGCATCAGCAGCGTCTGGTTTTCGAGGTCGCGGATCGTCTCGCCAAACTCCGGGGACTCGAGATACTCGTCGACGAGCGACTCGATCACGTCCGGGTCTTGGGCGACCGCGGCCAGCTCTTCGAGGCTCGGGCGCGTGCCCTTGAGCGCCATGGCGATGCGGACGAGTCGGTCGGTGGGCGACAGCAGCTCGACCGAGTCGTCGAGCTCTTCGCCTTGCCCGTCTTCACCTCCGCCGTCGGCCGTGTCGTCGGCTCCGCCCGAGGCTTCTCCTGCACCCGAGGTCCCCGCGGAGTCTTGGCCCGCGCCGTCTCGCCCTTCGCCGCACGCTCCGGCCAGCGCCAGCGCGATCACGACGCTGGCCGACGTCCACGTCCTGCGCCTACGGAGTCCATGCGGTTCGTTTGCCGCGTCTTCGAATCGTGTCTTCACCCTCGACCTCCGTGATGTGCCTTGGTGCCTGCCGACCCCACCTGGGGGCTGGCGATCGTGGCGACATCCGTTGCTCGTCTGAGTGAGGGGAAGGCTCGCTGGCGAATCGATCAATCGAGGGGCAGAAAATCAGACTTCGTTTCGCGGCACCGCGCAGACCGTAGTCGTTGGCACGGCCGCGGCTCGAAATACGCGTCGATCGACCGTGACTAGGTCCCGCTGACGCCTTCGATCACGAACAGGCGATCGAAACCGTCGAGGAACATGACCTCGCGCTGCCCGTTGTTGTCGCTGTCCACGGCGACGAGATCCACCAGCGTATCGAGCTGGGAGAACCCACGGCACAGGACCCCGGTCTCGGTGCGGAGATAGATGTCGAGCCGCGAGTCCGCGTTGGCGACCACGATGTCGTCGAAGCCGTTGGAGTCGAGGTCGGCGACCACCATCGAGGTGGGGACGCCCTCGGCCCCGAAGGGCAGCTGCACGTCGAGCGGGTCGATGGCGATGGGGGTGACCGACGACCACGTCGCACCCGACTCGTCCTGGACCGAGGTCAGCGCGAGCAGCTGGACCCAGCCGAAGATCGCGGGATCGCGGGAGGCATCGAGATCGATGACCGTGCCGACGAGTCCCGTGGCCGAGTCCATGAGGGTGCCGTTCGAGGTGGAGACGATGCCCACGCTGCCGTCGGAACTCGCGGTGCCGGCCCAGCCCACGTCGTGACCGGCGATGGCCACGGGGGCGATGCGGTCGATGCCGGGGTCGATGTCTTGGCTGAGCTGTTCGTCGAACAGCGGAGGCGAGTCGGACTCCCACAGGTCGAGCCCGTTGCTCTGCAGCACGAGCAGATCGGCCGGCCACGAGCCCCAGATCGCATCGCGTGGCTCGCCGGAGAGGACCTCGCTGGTCGAATGCTCGATGCCGGTACCCGTGGAGTTGACGCGGGTGACGGAGTACGCAGGCCCACCCCGTTCGTCGGTGGTGAGCATGACCACCATGGCGCCCGCACCACGCGTATCGATGAGATCGAAGACCTGGTCTCCGGGCAGGGGGTCGCCCAAGGTGCCCGTCGGGCTCAGCCCGGTGATGGTGTACAGCTGGTGGGCATCGTCGATCCCCACCAGGGTGTCGAAGACGCCGGGCGAGCGCGTGATGTGGCGCAGCGTGACCGCAAGCTCCTCCATGGAGAACTCGAACACGATGTCGT
The DNA here is from genome assembly GCA_039028615.1 of Myxococcota bacterium. Classification (GTDB taxonomy): domain Bacteria; phylum Myxococcota_A; class Polyangia; order Nannocystales; family Nannocystaceae; genus Paraliomyxa. Next base: position 16,396 of record JBCCHT010000031.1, read on the forward strand.
CGCCACAGGGAGTCGGTACGTCGACCGGAGGGGGCACCCCGTCGACGCAGATGCCACCCACGCACATCTGGTTTTCCCCGCACTCGCTGTCGTCGAAGCAGTTGGGCTTCGAGCATCGCCACTGCGAGGGTTGCCCCGGGGCGGCTTCACAGCAGCCGGGAATGTTGGTGCAGACCCCGGCCGAGCACTCGCCACAGATGCCGCAATCGAGGTCGTCGCAAGGATCGACGACGCCGTCGCTGCCGTCGGCCGAAGACGGGGGAGGCGGCGCAGTGGTCGAGCCGCTGCCGTCACCGACCACGGTGATCGTGTTGCTCGTGCAGCCCGCGGCCAACAGCCCTACCCACGCGAGCGCTCCGCCCTTCATCCCGAGATCATCGCACTTTTTCCGCTGCCTCACCGCGATCTCGAAACCAGCGGACGGCGTCTTCGAGCGCGGTCTCGATCGTTCGGTACCCACCCAGCCCCAGCGCCACCCGGGCCTCTTCGCCCCCGTGGTGGGCCGAGCGGGGTAGCGACAGGTACGACGTGGTGAACGTCGTCAGCGGCGGCGTCTTGCCGAACATGCGGTACAGCGGCTCGATGACCACGGCGAGGGCGTTGGCCAGCCCCACCGGGATCGCCATCGGCCGTTTGCGCCCCGTGATCTCGGCCAGCGCGGCGAACAGATCGGGCGTGGTCCAGTACTCGGCATCGAGGATGTAGTCGCGGCCGGGCTCGCCTCGCTCGAGCGCTGCCACGTGCCCGGCGGCGGCGTCGTCGACGTGGATATAGCCCGAGCCACCTCCGACGACCGCGCGCATGGTGCCCGCGGTGAACGAGGCGATGGCCCGACCCATGGGGGTGGGCTTGCGATCCCACGGCCCGATCATCCCCGAGGGGTGCACGGCCACGACTTCCATTGCGTCCTCGGCCTCGCGGCGGGCGGCCTCGGCCCCGCGCCGTTTGGACGCGGCGTACGGGGTGGTCTGCCCGTACATCATCGCGACCGTACCCGTGTACACCGCCCGGCGGATGCCGGCCTGGCGCGCGGCTCGAAACACGGTGAGGCTGAGCTGCTCGTTGCTGCGATCGTAGTGATCGCGGGCGCGGTAGTACCGGCCGGCGGCTCCGGCGACGTGGCACAGCCCATCGCAGCCTCGCATGGACTCGCGCAGGGCATCGGGGTCGTCGAAGGTCCCCGTGATTACGTCGACGCCGGACATCGACTCGAGGTCTCGGCGATCGGCGTTGGGGCGGGCGATGGCCACCACCTCGTGGTGGTAGGCCCGCAGGGATCGCACGACGGCCGAGCCCAGGAACCCGGTCCCTCCGGTCACGAAGACGCGCATGCGATCAAGCGTGCCGCATCGGCCACGAGATTGCTCGTCTCGTGGCCCTGAACCGGCGAAATCAGTCCTCCTGCGCTTGGCAGCTGTACTCGCCGTTGCAGAACGCGCCGTCGTTCGGCCACTCCATGCCGTTGGAATCGACGAACGGCGTGTTGAGCGGATCATGGTCGTGGGTGCACAGATCGCAGGCGTCGCCCAGGCCGTCGTAGTCCTGGTCCCACTGGGGCAGGAAGCACAGGTAGCTCCACAGCTGGGCGTTGCCGCCGACGTCGGCCGGGCTCACGGCCGTGGCTTCGCCCACCCCCGCTTCGGCCAGCGCCTCTTCGCACCCCGGAGGCAAGGTCAGCACGCCGGGCTCGTCGATGGGGAGATCGGCGACGTCGATGGGGTTGCCGTCGGGGTCGGCCAGCGCCTGGCCCTGGTAGACGGTGGTGCAGCAGTAGCCGCCCACCGACACGTCGTAGAACGCGAGGCGACGCGGGTCGCGGCGGGTCTCGCAGTCGGGGTGGGTCTCGCAGGCAGCGCCCACGAAGTCGCCGTCGTCGTCGTCGAGGTCCTGCATGCCATCGACGATCTGCTCCGGGTTGGGCGCGAAGGGGCAGGTATCGCACTCGGTGCCGACGCCGTCTTCATCGGGATCGGGGTGATTGCAGAAACCATCGACGCAGGCGGAGTGCTCGGGGCAATCGGCGTCCGCACCACAGGTCGAGAGCCCGGTCGCGAGCCGCGGGCACAGGTCGTCCAGGTTGGCGATGCCGTCCTGGTCGAAGTCGCCGCTGGGGGCCAGATCCATGGGTCCGGCGGCGTCGGGGCCTTGCTCGCCTTCGCACGCATCACCCACGCCATCGAGGTCGGCGTCGGCTTGGCAGCTCGGGTCCTCGAAGTCGCGGGGCATACCGAGCTCATACGGGGTCAGGCCGGGGCCGTTGCCGTAGTCGTGGCAGTTGGGCACGGTGGGACAGTTGTCACAGGGGTCGCCCACGCCATCACCGTCGGTGTCCACCTGGGCGGGCACGTTGCGGATCGCGTAGGGGGCGGGCACGTCGTCGGGGCCCGGATAGGTGTTGACGTTCAGCGGGCACAGGTCGCAGTCGTTGCCCACGCCGTCGCGATCGCTGTCGGCGGTGTTGGTCAGGCCCTGGATCGTCGGGCACAGGTCGACGACGTCGCCGAAGCTGTCGAAGTCGACGTCGCTCTGGTCGGGGTTGGAGTGGTCCGGCGCGTTGTCGCAGCTGATCGGTCGATCGTCTTCATCGCGATCGGCCTGGCAGGGCCAGTCCTCGGGACAGGGCAGGGGAGGATCGGGGGGTGCCCCCGTGGTGTCTTCGGCCGCGCCCTCGGTGGTATCGGCGAGCCCCGAGCTGCTCTCCCACGGGTTGTCGTCGGTATCTCCGTCGAAGCTCGTGGCGCCGTCGGTGAGGTTGGTTGCCATGGTCATCGGACCGGTGGTCGACGAAGAGCCGGAGGCGGGCGGCGCCACCTCGTCGCCCGGGCACGCACCGGCCATCGCGAGGAGCAGGGCCAGCGGGATCATGCGAGTCGGATTAGCCATCGTTACGAACCTCCCGGGGGGTGCCGCTGGGGAAAATGGTGTCGTTGCCTTGTTGACCGGAGAAATTGCGACCCCAGCACCACAGGGTGGAGCCGCGACGACCGCAGACGGTCGATTCGTGGGCCGCGATGTCGAGCCAGTCGGTGTCGGTGCCGACCTGCACGGGGAGATCGGTACTTCGAGAGTCTCCGATCGAGCCTTGGCCGAGCTGCCCGTAGGTGTTGGAGCCCCAGCACCACAGGGTGCCGTCGAGCTTGCGGGCGCAGCGGAAGGACGAGCCGACGCTCACCTGAGCCCAGTCGGTGTCGGTGCCGACCGGGGTCGGCGTGGAGGTCGTGGGGTCGATGGCACCCCAACACGAGAGGCTGCCGTCGGTCGCGATGGCGCAGGTTCGCAGGCCATCGACGGCCACGTCGGACCAGGCGCCTGGCACCTGGGTCGGCGTGGCCACCGGGTCGCCTTCGACCCCGAGCCCGAGCTGGCCGAAGTCGTTGCGACCCCAGCACCACAGGTCGGTGCCTCGCAGGCCGCACACATGGTTGTCGCTGGCCAGGGCGAGGGCGCTCCAGTCGGTGGCGACACCGACCTGGGTGGGGCTCGATTGGCTCGCGCCGGTCGAGCCGTTGCCCAGCGTGCCGACCGAGTTGGAGCCCCAGCACCACGCGCTTCCGCTGCCCCGGAGGCCGCAGGTCGCCCCGTTGCCCGTGGTGACGCCGAGCCAGTCGGTGGCCGCCTCGACCTGAACCGGGCTGAGGGCGGTGTCGCCGTCTTGGCCGAGCTGCCCCACGCCGTTGGCACCCCAGCACCACAGGGTGCCGTCGTCTTGTACCGCGCAGGTGTGATCGAAGCCCACCGAGGGTGGGTCCCAGTTGCCCGCGCCCGTGGGCGTGACCGCGACGGGCGTGGTGTAGATGCACTCGCTGGGGCTCGCGGGGGAGCAGTCGTCGGTGGGGTCGCCGTTGCCGAGCCGCCCCGATCGGCGGCTGCCCCAGCACCACATCGAGCCGTCCTCGCGGGCGCCGCAGCCATGGGCGCTGCCCGTTTGCCCGCCGACCCAGTCGTCGGCGACGGGGCCTCCGCCCCACGGCCCCACGGGGACCGCGTCGAGTCGATTGTTGTCGAAGCCCGAGGTGCCGTCGCCGACCTGGCCGGCCTCGTTGTTGCCCCAGCACAGCGTCTCGCCTGCTTCGGTGCGTCCGCACAGGTGGATGCCGCCCGCGGCGATGTCGATCCAGTCGTCGCCGGGCATCTGTACCGGGACCGAGGAGCTGTACCCCGGTTCGGCCACGCCATCGAGCAGCTGTCCCTGGCTTCCGCTGCCCCAGCACCACATCTGACCTTCGTCGGACCGGGCGCACGCGCTGCTCACCGACAGGTGAATCTCCGCGATCGGCTCGGGCAGATCGACCGGCTCGGGCATGAAGACCTGCTCGTCGTGACCGAGCCCGGCGACGCCGCCCTGGTTACGGCCCCAGCACCACACGGTGCCGTCTTCGGTGAGCGCACACATCGTGCTGCTGACGCCGCCCGTGGCCAGGGAGCGCATGGGGGGCAGCCCCGGCACCTCGACGGGGAGGCTGCTGAACACCACGCCTTCCATGCCGAGCTTGCCGTTGCCGGCTCGACCCCAGCACCACACCGCGCCCGAGGTGTCGAGGCCGCAGGTGTGCTGGTCGCCCGCGTAGACCTCGAGCCAGTGGCTTCCGCTGACCTGCACGGGAGCGATGCGGTTGTAGTTGCCGCCCACCGCTCCGTCGCCGATCTGCGCCGCCTCGTTGCTGCCCCAGCACCACAGGGTGCCGTCGGTCTGGATTCCGCACGAGTGGTCCTGCCCGAGCGAGAGCCGGGCCCACTGCGTGCCTTCGGCGATCGGCATCAGCTCGAAGCGGCACCAATCGCTGGGCAAGCCGTCGTCGAGCACACCGTCGCCGACCTTGCCGTCGCGGCCGTTGCCCCAGCACCACAGCGAGCGGTCTTCGGCGATGCCGCAGGCGTGGTCCCAGCCGATGCTGACGGAGGCCCAGGTGTTCTGCGTGCCCGTGACGGTGGGCGGGGCCGGAGCCGCGCCCCCGTCGGCGAGCAGCCCACAGCTCCCGTCGCCCCAGCAGGTCAGCGTGCCGTCGTCGTCGACGCGACACGAGCTGTAAAGCCCCGTGGACAGCCCCGGCGGATCAGGCTCGGGGTCGATCTCGGGGGGAGGCGGCGGCGGTTCGCCCGTGGACTCTTCGTCGGCCGCCGTCGTGTCGGGGTCGCTCGAGTCCGTGTCGCCGGTCTCGGCGGTCGTGCTGTCGACCGCGTCGGTGTCGCTCAGCGAGTCGCTGTCGGTGTCGGTGTCGGCGGGCTGCGACGTGGTGCCGCCCCCGCCCCCGCTCGCCATCGTCGTGTCGTCGGGACATCCGGTGAGTGCGAGCAGGGCCGCACAGCACCATCGAGTATTCCAAGCCATGGCTTCAGGGTGCTCCCAAACGCTGGTTGGAGGCAAGAACGGCGGGACCCGTCGTCGTCCATGATCGAACGGGAGCCCAAGATGGCCCGCATCGGTCGGCCCGATACGGCGTTCGTTCGTCGGGCCGCGTGCTGCGGAGAGTTTTGTGCACGTTCGGTTGGTGTCCCGAGGGGGGCCAAACCATCACGCGCGGGAAAAAAAAGCCGCGGCCACGCGGCCGCAGGACGGCGTGACTTCACGCGGGAGCGAAAGCGCGGGTTCAACCCGGTCGCGACGGATCGAGGATCAGCCGCCCCGCCTGGGTGTCGACGCGGGCGAAGCGATCGGCGGGAAGATCGGTGCAGCCGCGACAGCCGATCAACGCCGAGAGCCCGAGCTCGCGGGCCATCAACGCGGCGTGGCTGAGGGGACCCCCGTGCTCGCAACACACCGCGCGCACGCCGAGCTGCTGCAGGGCCACGGCCGCGGGGGCCGTCAGCGCGGGCAGGGTGACGATGGCATCGGGGCCGGGCGGATCGTCGAGCAGCGCGGCCAGGTCCCGGCGGGGCGCGAGTCGACCGGTGAACGACTCGCCCAGCGGAATGCCTCGCAATCGACTGCGGCGACCATACGAGACGGGGTGGCCATCTTCGATGCGCAGCGGGGGCCGCAGGCGCGCTTGCTGTCGTAGCCGAACCCGGCGGGCTTCGATGATGGCGGCGGTGTTCAGCGGCGGAGGGACGATGGCATCGATCACCTCGGTCGCGCTGAGCATGAACACGGACTCGCCGAGGCCGAGGTGCGCCCCGGCGGCGAGGAACCACGCCCGCAACGGGGCGAGCCCGAGCGCGAACAAGTGGTCGTCCCACTCCCCCAGCAACACCGCGGCCGTGGCCTCGTCGCGCGGCAGCTCGAAGGGTTGTTCGCTGCGGGTGGTGCCGAGCTCGGCCAGACTGGGGCTGGCCAGGTCCCAGGTCGCGGGCAGCACATCGAGGAAGTCGTCGCGCCCCAGGGTCGATAGCGGGCGCGAGCCGGCGGCGGGTCCTTCCGGGTGCGCGCGGCGGGCCCGGGTGCGCGCGGGCACCAGCACCCCGATATAGGTATCGATCATCGCCAGGAAGGCGGCTTGGGCCTCATCGAGGGCCTGGACCAGCGCGGCGGCGTCGGCCTGTCGTAGCTGGGTCTCGAGCGCCTCGAGTCGCGCGCGAGCTTGCGGCAGCGTGTGCTCGTGCAGCTGCTGGATGACGTCGCATGCGGTCGGCGTGGGGCGAGTCGAGGCGGACTTGGGCTTCGAGCTACGGGCCAGGTCGCGCGGCAGGGTCCGCACGTAAAGCCATCCGGCCAATACCGTGGGATCGCCGGCCGCGGGTCGTTGCTCGCGAAGCCAGCCCATCAACCACGCGTGCGCGGGGCTCAGCGGGGCGGGGTTGTGCTCGGCATCCAGCGTCAGCGTGCCGCCGCGCAGCTGGTCGGTGAGCCCTTCATCTTTGAGCGCCTGGAGAAACCCCCGCCAGCCGGGATGCAGCGCGGTGGTGAGCGGTCGTGCCTGGACGATGTGTACGCGCTCATCCTTGCCGACGACGATCTCGAGATCGTGACCATGCGGGGCCGGACCGAGGGCATCCATGGCTCGCTGCACGAGCGCCTCCACCTCGGCCCGAGCCGGATCGTCGAGGGTGGCGAGCGGGCCGGCGAAGTCGGGATCGAGGCCGGCGGCCAGCGCTTCGCCTGCGGCCGTATGCAGCTCGACCTCGGGGCGGCCTTGGGGCGGCACGGCGATGACGAGCAAGGCCCGTCGTGGAATCTGATGCTGAATGACGGCGCGATCGAGCGGCGCCCGTGTGGAGCCCTGGCGGTACGCGGTGAGCCACGGATCGGCGCGCGAGGTGGCGAGCGCAGCCAGGGCCGAGCGGACTTCGGCATCGGTATGGCAATCGAGCTGCGAACGACCCAGGCCGGCCGCGCTGCCTTCGGCTTCGTCTTCGCCATAAAGAGCGCTGCGCACCACGACCGGACCTTCGGCGAGCAGCTCGGCGACCCCCGCGGACACGGCGGGGTCGTCGAGGGCTTCGGCCGTGGGGGCGACGACGAGGCCGCGAGGGACGGGGAGACCCGCGCGGGCCAGGCCGCAAAGACGCCGCGCTTTGGCGGGTAGGTCCTCGCCGGTTGCGGAGTCGAGCCAGGGCACGGACGAATTCATGCGGGGAGCATAGGAGCTGGTGCAGCCCTGCGGTAGCCTGTCGGCTTCGCGTGTCGCGCCTCGAGGATCACTTGCCGTGTCCGCCCTTGGATCGGTGGCTCGCTCCGCAGTGGAAGGGCCGCGCCGTGGCTGTGACCACCACCACCGCGGCCAAGGGCTGGACCCCACCGCGGGGGCTGCGAAAGTGGATCGCGCGCGAGGGGGTCGAAGCCTTGCCGGCCGAGCCGGCCCGCGGCTCGGTGGAGGTGCTGCTGGTGTTGTCCACGCTCCGCAGCGCGGCCGAGATCATCGAGGACGCACCGTGGCAGGCGCTACGACCGGGCGGCGTGCTGATCGATCTCGGGGTGATTCCGAGCCCCGGCCTGGGCGGCGTGCTGCGGCCATGGGTGCACGCCAGACAGCTGCGCGTCGGCTCGGCCACCCGTATGAGCTACTGGCTGCGCCGCGGGGCCTTTGCCCCGGAGCAGTGGATCGCCGTCTCGCCCGCCGACATCGTCGTGACCATGGTGAAGCGAGCGATCCGGTCGGGCCGGTGTGTGTCCGCGCCCGACTCCTAGCCAGCGGCGGCGAACATTACCTTCCAGCCGAGATGCCCGAGCGGCTCGTCGGCGGCGGCCGGAAACACCGCGGTGCACGCCGCAGCCCCATCGCGCGGGTTCGGCCCAGAGAATCGCTCGACAGCGGAGGAACGGGGCATCGACCCCCCGCTACAAAAAATCTCCAACATCCTGCAACACTCGGGGCAGCGGCGGCATCCCGGGGGCGCTTCACCGATGACCTCTTCCAATGCATTCGCGGGGGCGCTCGACGAGCTTCCCTGGCTTCGATCCTTCGCGGCCCGGCTCGCCCGGGGCAACGAGGGAGAAGCCGAGGATCTCGTGCAAGAGACCCTGGTCGCCGCCTGGCAGCAATCTCCGAACGAGTCACCGCGCTCGCCCCGGGGCTGGCTGTCGACCGTTGCTCGCAATCGGGCTCGGCTGCGTAGTCGTAGCGAGATCCGACGGCGAGCCCGGGAGGCCCAGTCGGGCGCCCCGGCGGGGGTCGAAGGCTCGGACACCCAGCTCGAACGACTCCGCGTGCTGCGGCTGGTGGTCGAGCGGCTCGAAGGCCTCCCCGAGATCGATCGCACGATCATCGTCCGTCGCTTCTTCGATGGCCTCAATGCCTCGGAGATCGGCGAACACGTCGGGATGCCTGCCGCCACGGTCCGGTCTCGACTCAAGCGAAGCCTGCAACGGCTACGAGAGGAACTCGATGAGCATCACCGAGGGGACCGCGCGGCCTGGTCGGTCGTGGTGGCCCTGCCCCTCGGTTCCGTGAAACCGGAAGCCATCGCCATGAGTCAGTCCATGAAAGTCACCGCTGCCATCACCACCGCGATCACCCTCGGGGTGGGGCTGTGGCTGGTGCAGCGCAATGCCGAAACCACGCCCGCCGACGACGTCTCACCCGTCGCCCTCGAACCCGCGGTCGCAAGCCCGAACCTGCCCCCCGCCCCCCGACCCAGCCTGGGCTCGGTGGCTCCGCGCAGGGTTGATGCCGAGGTCCCCTCGGCCCCCATGCCCATCCTCGCCGCCGCCGAGTCCGACGAAGACACACCGCTAGAGCAGGCCAAGGCGGCCCGCAGCGCCGCGTCCAAGTACTGCGTGGAGGAGCCGTCGATGGGTTCGGTGGGTGTGTTCACCCTACGAACGCTCATCGTGGGTGACCCGCAGCGGGGTACCACCTTCGAGTCCTTCGAGGTCCTCGATGATCGCGGCACCGACACGGCGTTCATCGAGTGCATGCACACCGAGCTCGAGCGTTACTCGGGGCCTGCTCCCACCGAGGCATTTCGCGAGACCGACACCCGGTCGACCTTCGGACCCCACCTCTCACAGGTCGCCGGAGACCGCCGGGTCCAGACGATCTTCGAGGGGGTCGCGCTCGCTCGTCTCTCCGAAATTCGCGGCTGCGAGCTCGAGTCGGGGGAGACGAAGGGCGCGCTGGTGCTGGCGGTGACCTTCGACGGCGAACCGGCCGTGTCCCGACTGGAGATCAAGCACAGCGAGCTGCCCCCCCGGGTCGCCGAGTGCATCGTCGACGAAGTCGAGGCGTGGCCGTTTCCCTACCTGACGGCCGACACCTTCGACTACACGTTCGAGTTGCCGATCGATCCGGCGGTCGACGGGATCGTCCGCGCGCCCGAGTAGTCCCGAGCAAGCACAGGCGGCTCCGCCACGGCGGTCGCACCGTGGGCTCGTGTGGGTGCTCGTTTCCCGCGCAGCAGGCTCGGCAACGCGGCCCTCGTCGACGGGGGCCGCGTTGTCGCCTCGCGAGGGGTTGAGATGAGCGTTAGGCGTACTCGATCGCCGTGCGCCAGGCCTCGCGCAGCGCGGCGAGCTTGGCGGTGTCGGGATCGGGCGTGAAGCGTCGGTCCTGCTGCCAGGCCTTCTCCAGCGCCTGGGTATCGGCCCACAGCCCCACGCCCAGGCCCGCCAGCGAGATCGCACCCAGGGCGGTGGTCTCGAGCATGGTGGGTCGATCGAGCGGGATCCCCAGCAGGTCTGCCTGCATCTGCATCAACAGGTTGTTGGCGGCCGCACCTCCGTCGACGCGCAGCAGCTTGTTCGGCCCGCCGAGGTCGGCGGCCATCGCTTCGAGCAGGTCGGCGATCTGCAACGCGATGCCTTCGAGGGCGGCCCGAGCCAGGTGCCCCTTGCCCGTGCCCCGGGTGATGCCGCGAATGAGGCCGCGGGCGTCGGGGCGCCAGTGCGGAGCGCCGAGCCCCGCGTGCCCCGGTACGAGCACGACCCCTCCGCTGTCCTCCACGCTGGCGGCCAGCGCTTCGATCTCGGCCGCGCTGTCGATGATGCCCAGCTGGTCGCGCAGCCACTGCACGACGGCGCCGGCCATGAACGAGGAGCCCTCGAGCGCATAGGTGGTGGTGTCCCCGAGCTGCCAGGCCACGGTGCCGAGCAGGCCGTGCTTGGACTGCACCACGCGGGAGCCGGTGTTGAGCAGCACGAAGGCTCCGGTGCCGTAGGTGCACTTGGCCTGGCCCTCGGCGAAGCAGGCCTGGCCGAACAGCGCCGACTGCTGGTCGCCCGCGATGCCGCAGATGGGAATGCCGTCGGGGAGGCCGGGCACGCCCTTGGTGCGACCGAACTCGCCCGCGCTGGGGCGGACCTGCGGGAGCACGGCCTTGGGCACGCGCAGCAGGTCGCACATCTCGTCGTTCCAGCCCCCGCCGGCCAGCGGCCACAGCAGGGTGCGCGACGCGTTGCTGGGCTCGGTGGCGTGCACTTGGCCGCCCGTCAGTCGCCACAGCAAGTAGGTGTCCACCGTGCCCGCGGCCAGGGCTCCCGACTCGGCGCGCGCCCGGGCACCGTCGACTTCGTCGAGGACCCAGGCGATCTTGGTGCCCGAGAAGTAGGGGTCGATGACCAGCCCGGTCAGCTCGCGCACGCGATCCTCGTGACCGGCCGCCTTGAGGGCGGCGCAGTGCTCCGAAGTCCGGCGGTCCTGCCACACCAGCGCGCGGTGGATGGGCTCCCCGCTCTTGCGGTCCCAGATCAAGCTGGTCTCGCGCTGGTTGGTGATCCCGATGGCGGCGATGCGTTCGGCGCCCACGCCCGACTTGGCGAGGGCATCGGTCACGGCCCGTAGCGCCGAGTCCCACAGCTCCTCGGGGTCGTGCTCGACCCAGCCCGGCTTCGGAAAGTGCTGAGGGAACTCGTGGTTGACGCGAGCCAGGACCTTCAAGTCGGTGTCGACGACGAGGCAGGTGCTGCCCGTGGTTCCCTGATCGATGGCAATGATGAGATCGGCGCTCATGAGGTCGAGTGAGTGTCTGGTGGTCCGTCGGCGGGGTCGGGTGACCCGAGCACATTGAGGGCGAAGTCCACGAGCTCGGCGCAGGCGCGGTCCCGGTCGAGGTCGTGGGCGAGGATGTGGAAGGAGCGGGGGAGGACGACCTTGCGGACCTGGCTGCTGGCCACGCGCTGGGCCACGCGGTCGGCCATCTCCACCGAGGCGGTGTGGTCGTGGCGCCCGTGCAGCAGCAGCAGCGGAGCGCGGACCAACGGCAGCAGGTCGCCGACTTCGCGCTGCAAGGCCACGAGCTCGGCCAGGGCAGGGAAGGGGAAGCCACGCAGGTTGGGGCTCTCGCGGCCGGCTCGCTCGACGCGGACGTCGGGGCCCCCGTCCTTGGGGAAGAAGCCGACCAGGCGCCCCAGGCCGGGAGTGGCTCGGGCCCGGGCCATGGCCTCGATGGCGGTGCGCTTCCAGGCGGGGAACGACAGCGGCACCGACAGCGCGGCCAGGCCCGTCACGTCGGGCGTGCGCAGGGCGGCCAGGCGCAGGGCGAGCAGCGAGCCCATCGAAAAACCCAAGACCATGACCTTGCGGCGACCCTGGGCCGACAGATCGTCGAAGGCGCTCTCTGCCGTGGCGTACCAGTCTCGCCAGGAGGCTTCCTCGAGGGCATCGAGGTCGGCATGACCGGCCATCTCGGGAGCGCGCACGGCAAAGCCCTTGGCGTACAGCGCCTCGGCAAAGGGCGCGACGTCGTAGGGAGTGCCGGTCAGGCCGTGCAGCAACAACACCGCGCGTTTGCCTTCACCCCGGTGGATGGGGCGAGGGTCGGCCATGTCGTCGCCGGGCGCGGGGGAAGCGGGATGCATCGCAGCGGCCGCGAGCTTAGAACAGAGCCTTGCGCAGGACCATCCCGACGCCGCGAGGGTTGCGTTATGGGCCGAGGTTGCATCGAACGCCGTAGGGCGCGCGAGGTCGCTCAACCCGGAGGCACACAGATCCCTCCGCCCTCGATCTGGGCGTTGGTGCGGAACGTGTTCAGCTGCTGCCACGAGCGCGGCTCGACGGCGGGTATCGTCCCGTCTTCGCGCACGTTCGACACGTGATAGGTGTGCTGATTCCAGATGCGGCGCGCCTGAATCCAGCGGTCTTCGACGTCGCGAATCACGGCCACCGCGGGTGAGCCCCCGATGGGCTGGAAGTTGGACACCACGACGATCTCGGCCGAGCCGTCGTTGTCGACGTCGGCCACCACCGGGTATTCGAGTCCGGTCCCGCTCTGACGCGGGCTGGCCAGCAGCGGGGCGCCCATCGCATCGAACACGAACAGCTGGGTCTCGTCGGCGTACATGGCCTCGGCGAGTCCGTCGCCGTCGAAGTCGAAGGCGGTGCCCCCCGCCGAGCCGCTGGCGTCGAGCACGGGTGCTTGCCAGAGGATGGAGGGGCCGGCCGGGGTGATCTCGTAGGCGGTGTAGTTGTTGGCCGAGCCGGTCGCGAACTCGGACACGTCGTCGCCGTCGAAGTCGTGCACGGTGCCGGGCTTCAGCCAGACGGTGAAGGGCGTGTTCGGATCTCCGGTGGGACGCTGGTCCTGCCACACGATGGTCCCGTCGTGCTCGATCAGGTTGATCCCATTTTGGTTCATCAAGATGATCTCGGGGTCGGGGTCCCCGTCGAAGTCCGCCACGTGCGGGAAGCCGGGGGGCAGCCCCGTGTCGTAGTAGGGCGAGCCGTCGTGGTGATAGGCCACGGTGCCGTGGATGACCTCGAGGTCCCCGTCGCCGTCGAGGTCGGCCGCCGTCACCAGCGAGCCGATGCTGGGGCCGGCGACGTCGCCGCTGTTCCACAGCTGGACGCCCATGTCGTCGTACACCGCACCGCCGATCATGATCTCCACGCGGCCATCGCCATCGAGGTCGGCCAGCGCAGGTCCGGCGAACTCCACCGTGCCCGCGGTGGTGGGGCTGGTCCAGGCCACGCTGCCGTCGTGTTCGAAGGCGATGAGGTTGCCCAGCGTCGTGGTGGTGATGATCTCGGGGACGCCATCGTCGTCGATGTCACCCAGCGCGGGCGTCACCGTGAAGTTGACGTCGGCGGGGATCTCGAAGTGCTCGCTGCCGTCGTCACCCGACAGCACCACGATTCGCCCCGCGCCGCCGAAGCCGCCGAACGCGACGATCACCACGTCGGGGATGTCGCACAGGTCGATGGTCCCGTTGCCGTCGTCGTCGGTGAGGTTGGCCACCACGGGCGTGGTCACCGACTGGGTCAGCGTCGCACCCGTCCACTCCCACTGCACGTCGGGGTCGAAGGAATCGGGCGGGGCGGTCTCTTCACAGGTGCCGACCCCGGACCCATCGCGATCCACCGTGCAGCTCGGCCCCACGATGCGGGTGTCGGGGACGGGAAGGTCGAACAGCACATCGTCGCCGCCGGCCTCGGTCGTCGAGCTGCTGCCGCCCGTCGTCCCGTCCCCCGTGGGTTGGTCCGGCCCGGTGGAGTCGAGCGCAGAGGTGGCGACCGGTCCCGTGCTCGACGCGGCTTCCATCGTCGGGTCGGTGCTGGAGCTGCCCGTGGCCGTCCCCGGGTCCAGCGGCGTTTCGGGGCCACAGACCGATAGACCCAGAGTGATGGCGCAGAGATGGCGTCGTTGCAAAATCGGTCCCCCCCCCCGCTCATCGTATCAGGGCAGCCGAGGGATCGATTTCACGAGTCCGCATCGCCCCAGCGTCGGGCGGTCTTGCGGGCCCATGCATCGAGCGGCAGCAGCAGCGCGCCGAGGCGCTCGCCTTCGGTGGTGAGCTGGTAGCCGCGCTCCCCGTGCTCGACCACCGTCAGCTCGCGCAGCTCCGACAGTCGCCGGTTGAGCACGCTGGGCGAGGCGTCGTCGCAGGCCGAGCGTAGCTGCCGAAAGTTGAGGGGGCCGTGCCGCAGCTCCCACAGCACGCGCAGGGCCCAGCGCCGCCCGAGCATGTCGAGCAGGACCATGACCGGACGCTGGGAACCGCGGGGTTTACGAGGGGCCGCCACCGAGGGGTTGTACGTTGCTACGATTTTAGTAGCAAGATGTCGATGCGATGCTACTCAAAACGTAGCAATGACTTCCGCGACCACGAGCGCTCGGATTCCCCCGTTATGTCCCCCGTACGACCCCGAGGTCGCGCACGACCTCGAGCGGTTGATGCCGCCGGGTTACGACCCCCTGCTGTTGTTTCGCACCGTGGCCCACAACCCCCGGGTCCTCCGTCGCATGCGAAAGGGGGGTTTGCTCGACGCCGGATCGATCGAGCCCCTCCATCGCGAGCTCGTCATCCTGCGCACGACGGCGCGCTGCGGCAGCGAGTACGAGTGGGGCGTGCATGTCGCCTTCTTCGCGGGCCGGGTCGGCCTGAGTCCGGCCCAGGTCCAAGCGACGGTGAGCGGGACGCCCGACGATCCGGCGTGGACCCAGGCGCAGGCGCTGCTGGTGCAGCTGTGCGATGCGCTGCACGAGGGCTGCACCGTGCCGGAGCCCTTGTTCGCCGAGCTGCGCGCCGTGTGGTCCGCCGCTCAGCTCGTGGAGCTGGTGATGCTGGTCGGCCTCTACCACGCGATATCGATGATGACGAACGCGCTGGCCCTGCCACCGGAACCAGGCGCTCCGCGTTTCGACGACCGCCCCGCGCTCTGACGCGTGGTGGTACGCTGCTCGCGGTGGGAGCCCCGGCCCCGGACCTCGAACCCCTCGAACCGAGCACGCCCGGTTTCTCGCGCGTGCTGGTGGTCGACGACGAGGAGCCGATGCGGCACATGCTCTCGCTGCTGCTGTCGCGCGAGGGCTACGAGGTCAAGACCGCGCCGACCGGGGAGGACGCGGTCATCCAGCTGTCGAAGGACGACGCCGACTACGACGTCGTGCTCACCGACGTGCGCATGCCCGGCATGGGTGGCCTGGGCCTGGTGGAGTGGACCCGAGCCGAGCGCCCCGAGCTGACGGTGATCGTGATGAGCGCATTCGGCAGCATCGAGCTGGCGATCGACGCGATGACCCGCGGGGCCTACGACTACGTCTCCAAGCCCTTCAAGCAGGACGAGGTGGTGCTCACCCTGCGCAAGGCGCAGGAACGGCAGCGGCTCCGGCGAGAGAACGCATCGCTGCGGGCCAAGCTCCGCGACCGAGTGGCCAGCGCAGAGCGCCTCGGCGCCTTGCTCATTCACTCCGCGGGCATGCGACGCGTAGCGCGGATGGTGCGCAAGGTCGCCGCGTTCAAGACCACGGTGTTGGTGCTCGGCGAGTCGGGGGTCGGCAAGGAGCTCGCCTCGCGGGCGCTGCACGACGAGAGCCCGCGTCGCGATGGTGCGTTCGTTGCAGTGAACTGTGGCGCGATCCCCGAAGCGTTGCTCGAGTCGGAACTGTTCGGCCATCGCAAGGGAGCCTTCACCGACGCCACGGCCGACAAGCGCGGGCTGTTCGAGGAGGCCGACGGCGGAACGCTCTTCCTCGACGAGATCGGCGAGCTGCCGCCTCCGCTGCAGGTCAAGCTGCTGCGCGCTCTGCAAGAGGGCGAGATTCGTCGCGTAGGCGACAACCAGCCCGTCGCGGTCGACGTTCGCGTGGTGGCTGCGACCTCGCGCGACTTGGGGCAAATGGTCGAGGACGGCGAGTTCCGGCGAGACCTCTATTACCGGATCGCGGTCATGCCCATCGAGCTGCCGCCGCTGCGCGAGCGCAAGGACGACATTCCTCCGCTCGTGGAGCACTTCGTCTCTGCGACCAATGCTCGGCTCGGAACGACGGTCGAGGGTCTCGATGGTGAAGCGCTCAAGGCTCTGCTGGCCTACGACTGGCCGGGCAACGTGCGTGAGCTCGAGAACACCATCGAACACGCATCGGTCATGGCCGAAGGACCATGGATCGGCTTGGTGGCGCTGCCCGAACGCACGCGAAGTCGCAATCGTGCGGCGTCCGGCGGCTATCAGATGCGCTTTCCCGAGGACGACCTATCGGTCAAGCGGGCGCATCGGGCCGTGGAACGCGAGTTCATCTTGCGGGCGCTCGAACAAACGGGCGGCAACCGAACCCACGCGGCGAAGTTGCTCGATCTGAGCCACCGCGCGTTGCTCTACAAGATCAAAGAGTTCGGCTTTTAGGCTCGGCGGCCGAAAACGCGTGATGGCCGCTGTCGGTGGGACCCTTGCGCCGACTTCGGCGCCGCGGTTTTCACGCGAATTAGATCGAACGTGAGGCAAGGGCGGCCACGCAATTCCCTCACTTTTTGGGCGCAACCGAGCCGTCGTGAAATGCTGAGCCGTACCTCCGGGGGCAGGGCCGTACTCCGCCCGCTTCTTGACCGCTTTGCCTAACAAACTCAATGACTTGCCCCTTTACCGGGCCTCGGGCCGCCCCGCGGGTGCGCGATTCAGATCACTACAATGACCTATCAATTCCCTATCACTGTCATTCACTTACATATCTCTGACGCGCAATCGTCGCGTTGACGGACTACGAATCGGCGTCGACAATGTACGTGCTTCCAACGCATGGACCCGGAAACCAACCACGGAGGCGAAGCCTCGACCAGTGGCGACGACACGTCTGCAATCGCAGCCGTGCCCGTCGAGCCGACGCCGCGCGACGAATCCTCTCCTGCGGAGGTTTCGCCAGCAGCTGCCGTGGAGGCGCCGCAGCCCGTCGTGGCCGCACCAGCCCCGGCCAAGAAGAAGAAGTCACGTACGCGGCCGAAGGCGGGGACGCATCCCAACAACGTCCGCAAGCTTCGCCAAGGCGCGATGATGAGCAAGGCCGAGCTTTCGCGGCGGGCGGGGGTCAGTCCCCTGACCATCGATCGCGTCGAAGCCGGGTGCCCGTGTCGTATGGACACGAAGCGCAAGATTCTCGAGGCACTCGGCTTGGAGCCTTCGGCGGCCAAGCAAGTGTTCCCCGATCTCGAAACTCCCTAGGCGCGCGCGGTCGTCTCGCATCGTCGGTCGGCGCGCCTGCACATCCGTGGTCCCCAGGACCCGGGAGGGCGGCGTAACGCCATGGCCAAGCAGTGCATCGGCCTGGACATTGGGTCGAGCGCGATCAAGCTCGTGCAGCTCAAGATCGGGCGGCGCGGCATCTCGCTCCTGAACTTCGGCATCGAACCGGTACCCCCGCAGTCGATTGTCGACGGCGCCGTGATGAACCACAGCGCGGTCGTCGACGCGATTCGGAACCTGACCCGGCGGATTCACCTTCGCGGCAAGGGCATGGCGCTGGCGATCTCCGGTAACGCGGTGATCATCAAGCGCCTCACCATCCCCGCGATGGACGGCCCCTCGCTCGAAGAGCAGATGGAATGGGAGGTTCGGCAGAACATCCCGTTTTCTCGCGAGGATGTCGTGGTCGACTACGAGGTCCTGGTGCAGCAGACCCCGCAGGGCCAGATGGAGGTCCTGCTCGTGGCTGCCAAGCGAGACCTGGTCGGCCAGTACAACCAGGTCGTCCGCGATGCGGGTTTTTCACCCACCGTGGTCGACACCGCGGCCTTCGCTCTGCAGAACGCAGTCGAGGGCGGCATCGGCTACGCCCCGGGCGAGACGGTGGCCATCATCAACGTGGGGGCGTCGTACTCCACGCTCAGCATCGTCACCAACGGGATGCCTTCGTTCACCCGCGACATCGCGGCCGGGGGCAATACCTACACGCAGGCGATCCAGCAGCGCTTGGCGGTGAGCACCGACGGGGCCGAGGCCTATAAGGTCGGCGGCGCGACGGCTGCGGCCGGGGCTGCGGCCGACGTGGTGCCGCAAGAGGTCCACCGCATCCTGGCCCAGGTCTCCGAGCAGGTGGCCGAGCAGGTCCAGCGCTCGCTCGACTTCTACATCAACGATGCGGTCGACACGCAGCTGTCTCGCATCTACCTGGCCGGAGGATCGTCGCTGGTGCCCCAGCTGCCCAAGGCGATCCAGGATCGCTCGCGGATCCCGGTCGAGATTCTCGATCCCTTTGCCCGCGCTCAAGTCGACGGTCGTCGCTTCGACGTCGAGTACCTGCGGGCGAACGCGCCAGTGGCCGCCATCGCATTTGGTCTGGCCCTGCGCCGCCCAGGAGATTCGGCATGATTCGCATCAACCTGCTGCCCACCAAGAAGAAGGCCGCGCGCGGCGGTGCTCGTCGTGCCAGCGGCGGGGAGGGCAGCGCCAACGCCGGTCAGCTGTGGGTGTTCGGCTGGCTCATCGGCTGGCTCCTGATCGGTGGCGCCGGCTACTGGTTGCTGACCATGGAAGAAGACGCGGCCGCCGCGATGCGCGAGCAGGCCGCGGCCAAGAACCACGCCGCCGAGAAGATCAAAAACGACATCGACGAAGAGGGCCTCGAGGCGAGCAAGAAGGAGCTCGAGATGCAGCAGGCCATCCGGGCGAAGGTCGCGACCAAGCGCCGCACGCCGGTCTACGTGATGTACGAGCTGGCGTCGATCCTCACCGACGACAAGGACGGGGGCGGTGCCGACGAGGACAAGGAGAAGCTTCGTCAGCTCGAGAAGTCCGACCCGCGCGCCCGGCCCAACCCGCTCTGGGACCCCACGGGCCTGTGGCTGACCAAGGTCGAGGAAGAAGGCGGCTCCCTGGTCATCGAGGGCGGAGCCCGCGACGCGACCGACCTGTCGGAGTTCACCCGTCGCCTGCGGGTCAGTGCCCGCTTCGGCAAGGTCTCCCACCCCAACTTCGAGCGGGTCGGAACCCGGAGCGACGAAGACGAGCAACACCTCACCTGGGCGCTCAACGTAGCCGTGCGGCGGTGGGATTGAGAGGCGAGTATGGCGTCAGCGTTCGATAGCATCGAAAAGATGCCCGTGTGGCAGAGGCTGGTCGTATGGCTCCTCTTTGCCGTCGTCATCGCGGCCGTCTGGTACTACATCTTCTATCTCGACGCGGTGACGGCTCGAGAAGGGGCCGAGCAGAGCCTCGCCAAGGCCAAGACCGAGCTGGTCCGGCTCGAGGAGAAGAAGGCCAACCACCTCGAGGAGCTGCGCAAGCACGAGGAGCGCAAGGCCGCTCTCAAGGCCGAGCGCACGGAGCTGTCCACCAGCTCCGCCACGGTGGAGAACCTCATGCAGACCTTCCAGCAGAAGGCCCGCCAGGTGGGGCTTTCCTTCGACAGCTGGAAGAACGAGGGCGAGCAGCGCCAGGACGTCTACGCCCGCCTGCCCGTGCTGGTCACCGCGCGCGGTACCTGGGCCCAGACCGGCGAGTTCTTCCGGCAGCTGTCCGAGCTCAAGCAGACGGTCAGCATCGAGAACATCCGGCTGAACGTGAAGGCCAACCGCAGCGAGGCCGAGCAGGTCGAGAACCCCGTGCTGGATCTGGAGTTCGAGGCGGCGACCTACCGCGCGCTGACCGAACAAGAACGTAGTGCGCCGAGCAACGGCCGGGCCAAGCCGTCGCGCCGTAAGGGAGCGAAGAAGAGAAAATGAGCACTTCGCACTCGAATTCCCGCCCCCGATGGCTGGGCCTCGGCGTCTCGGTGCTGGCGTTGGCGTTGTCCGGGCCCGCCTGTGGCGACGACGAGCTGCCCGCGACCGCCCAGCGCGGAGCTCCGGGCGGCGGCAAGAAAAAGGGCAAGAAGAAGGCCGGCAGCCGCCGCACCGGGAAGGGTGCTGCCGCCGGCGACGGGCTGCTCGACGAAGAAGTCGAGGACCCCGGGGTCAAGCGGCCTCCGCCGCTGCTCGACGCGACGTCGTTCGCGAAGTTTCGCGACCCCTTCCAGGGCTTCGTGGCGGCCGAGCCCGTCGAGCCCGAGCCCGATCCGATCCGAGCCGAGCGCGAGGTCGAGATGCGTCAGTACTCGTTCGAGGACTTGAAGCTGATCGGGATCACCAGCACTCGGCGATCCGGGGCGAGCCCCCGGGCGCTGTTCGTGGCCAATGACGGGATCAGCGGGTCCATCAGACAAGGCCAATTCTTCTCGAGCGCCGAAGTTTTGCTTGTGGCGGTCAATCGGGATTATGTCGAGATCGAGGTCGTCGACGAAGAGCTCTCGGCCAGCCTCGGCATGGAACGTGGCGAGCGCCGCGCGCTGTACCTGCGGAACGACTAAGCCGCACTCAATTTCACCCAGGGATTTTCCGTAGCGATGAGCCACACCATGTCGACGCCCCACTCGATCCTGCAATGCTTGGCGGCGCCTCTGGCTCTGGTGGTGCTCACCCAGGCGCCCACCGAGGCCAACGCGACCGCGCTGCCGGGCGGCACCCTGCTGCCGCTACTGGCGGCCAGTCCTCCCACCAAGGCCGCGGAGACCAACCGCATCGATGGCCTGAGCGTCGAGGAACTCGACGACGGCACCACCGTGCTGCGCGTCACGGGCAGCCGCAAGCCGACCTTCAACGTCTATCGACTCTCCTCGCCCGAGCGCCTCGTGGTGGACATCGCGGGGAGCGAGCCGGGCAAGGTGGTGCCCCACGTGCCCCTGGATACCTGGGCCTGCGGTCGGGTGACCGTGGACGGGGTTTCCGAGCGCGATGCCTCTTTGGTTCGCCTGGTCGTCGAGCTCAAGCGGGACGCCAGCTACATCGTGCTGCCCAAGGGCGACGAGCTGGTCATCACCGTGACCCCGCGCCAGGTGGCCCCCGAGGCGTACTTCGCCCGCAAGAGCGCCAACGAGCGCCGGGCGGACATCGAGAAGAGCAACCGCGATGCCAAGGCCCTGCAGGCCGAAGCGCGGGCGCTGAGCTCCCACGCGCACAAGCAGGCGAAGGTCGCCGATCGCAAGGTGGCCGAGGCCGAGAGCCGGGCCGATGCGGCGCGGCAGGCCGAGGTGCGAGCCAAGGCGGCCGAGCGCCGAGCGACCGATCTCGAGGGGCTGGCACGCAAGACCCTGGCTGACGCCAAGTCGCGCAAGGTGAAGCTGCGTCGCGAGCTGCGTCAGGCCGAGGACGCGCGATCCAAGGCCGAAGAGGCCCGGGCCGCGGCCGAGTCCCAGCGCCGTGCGGCCGAGTCCGCCCTGGTACTCGCGCGTCGTGATCTCGAGGCCGAGCGTAGCGAGCTGAAGGCTGCACGTGGCGAGGTCGAGGCCGCCCGGGGTGAGGTCGAGGCCGAGCTGGCGAAGGCGCGAACCAAGACCGAGCGGGCCGAGCAGAACGCGGCCAAGCTCGTGGAGCAGGCCAAGGTCGAGCTGGCGCAGGCACGAAGCTCCGCCGAGGCGGCCAACCGCAAGGCCAAGGCCGAGCTGGCGAAGGCCGAAAAGGACGCCGCCCGGGCAGCGAAGGCGGCTCGGCGCGCCGACGCGGCGGCCAAGCAGAAGCTCGATGAAGCCGCGGCCAAGGCAGACAGGCAGCTGCAGCGGGCGCGGGCCGACGTGGCGAAGTCCGAAGCGGCGGTGGCCAGCAAGCTCGCCGCCGCCCAGAAGGCCGAGAAGCGGGCCGAACTCCTGTTGATGGAGGCGCGGGCCAAGGCGACCCACGAGGCCGAGCGCACGATGGCGCACGCCCGGAAGGAAGCCGAGCGCGAGGCCAAGAAGAAGCTCGCCGCAGCCGAGAAGGCCGAGGCCGATGCCCGGCGCAAGGCGGCGGCTCTGCTCGCCAGCGCCGAAGCCGAGGCCCAGGCGAAGATCGACGCCGCGACCAAGGCCGCGCGTCGCAAGGCACAAAAGCGCCTGGCGCAGGCCGAGGCGGAGGCCGAGCGACGCCTGGCCGAAGCCAAGAAGAAGGCGCAGACCCACGCGGTGGCCAAGGCCGAGCGCGAGCTCGGTGAGCTGCGCAAGAAGGCGGAAGGCGAGGTCGCCCGCGAAGTGGCCCGCGCCAAGACCAAGGCCGAGCGCGAGGCGAGTTCCGATCTCGCGCAGGCGCGCGTGCGGGCCGAGAAGGTCGAAGCGCGGGCGCAGGCCAAGCTCACCGCCGCCGAAGCCACGCTGGCCAAGGCCGAGGCGGATGCCAGCGCCAAGAAAAAGAGCGCGGCCGCTCTCGAAGGCCGAGCCCGGGATGCCCTGGCGCGAGCCGAGCGAGCGCTGTCCCAGGCCAAGTCCGAGCGCGATGCCGCAGCCGCGGCTCGTCGCGAAGCCGACGCCCGACTCGCGGCCACGGAACGCCGCGTGCGAAAGGCCAAGCGTCGGGGCAAGGCCAGCGCCGAGCTCGAGCGCTCGCTGGCGGCGGCCAAGAAGGCCTCCGCGCAGGCGCAGGGCCGGCTGACGTCGGTCCAGCGGGACATCAAGAAACTCAGCGGTGACCGCGATGCGCTCGAGCGCACGCTGGCCCACCAGCGCAAGGCCAGCAAGGCCCTCGCGAGCAAGATCGAGGCTCGCAGCCAAGAACTCGAGCGCCTCGAGCACAAAGTCGCCAAGGCCCGCAAGGCGGGGCAGGGCGGTCAGGATCGCCTTCGTCGCGAGCAGAAGGCACTGGCCAGCGAGGGCGCCTCGCTGCGCAAGCGCAACGCTGCGGCCAAGGCCGAGCTCGATCGAGCCGAGGCCGAGCTGGTCGCCCTCCGCAAGTCGATCACGCGGGAGCAGAACAAGCTCAGCGACGCCGAGCAGGCGGTCGAGCAAGCGCAGGAGAAGCTCGAGTCTCGCGTGGCCAAGCGCGAAGCCTCGGCGGGCGCGGCTGCGCCGGCCAAGGTCGCCCCGAAGGCGTCCAATCCCCCGCCGGGCGACGGCGCGTTCATCCGCGACGTTCGCTTCGAGGACGACGGCACCGAGTCGCGCGTCATCGTCGAGCTCGAGGGCCCCGTGCGCTTCCAGGGCAAGACGCTCACGCCCGACATCCAGCTGCTGGCCCTCGAAGGCGCCCGCATCGACTCTCGGCTCGAGCGCAGCCTCGACGCCCGGGCCTACGGCGGTCCGGTGCAGCGCATCACGTCGTTCTCCGAGGACGGCGGAGCCAAGGTCATCGTCGCCACCGCGGGGAATACCAAGCCTCGCATCGAGCAGGGCGATGGCGTGCTCGTGTGGCACTTCCCCCACGGGCGTGAGGCAGCCCGGCCACCCGCCCACGAGGTGGCGAGCCTGCCCGGCACCAAGGTCGGGGGTTACGCCGCGGCCGTGCCTCCGGTCGCCGCGGCTCGTACCGCCGCCATGGCTCCCGCGAGCTCCTCGAGCACCCTCGGCCAGTCGCGCTCCGGCAGCAGCTCTTCGGCCCCGGTCCGAGGCACGCGCTGGCGAGGCGAACGCATCGACATCGAGCTCCAGGACGCGCCGATCAAGGACGTCTTGCTGCTGTTCTCCGACATCGGCCGCGTGAAC
Organism: Myxococcota bacterium; assembly: GCA_039028615.1. Taxonomy (GTDB): domain Bacteria; phylum Myxococcota_A; class Polyangia; order Nannocystales; family Nannocystaceae; genus Paraliomyxa. The sequence continues at coordinate 39,895 of JBCCHT010000031.1, forward strand.
ATCATCGCGGGCACGGGCGTCGAGGGCAGCGTCACCATGAAGCTGACCGCGGTCCCCTGGGACCAGGCGCTCGACATCATCCTGCGCTCGCTGAACCTGGGCATGGTGCGCGAGGGCAACGTCATCCGCGTGGCGACCTCCGAGGCGCTCGAGACCGAGCGGCGCGAGGCCATCGAGCGGGCCAACGCTCGGGTCCAGCTCAAGCCGCTCCAGACCCGCTTGGTGTCGGTGTCCTACGCCACCGCCGACGAGATGGTGCCCAAGGTGCAGAGCGTGCTCTCGCCGCGTGGCTCGGTGACCCCCGACGCGCGGACGAACAAGCTCATCATCATGGACGTGGCCGAGAACATCGCGCTCGCCGAGCAGCTGGTCTCGAGCCTCGACACCCAGACGCCGCAGATCCTCATCGAGGCGCGGATCGTCGAGGCGCGGACCAACTTCCAGCGTCAGCTCGGCATCCAGTGGGGCTTCGACTTCACCGCGAGCCCGGGCACGGGTAACCCCACCGGTCTGCTGTTCCCGAACTCGGCCGGCATCGGTGGTGGTGCGACGGGTACTCCCGTCGACTCGCGTGGTCTGGTGCTCCCGGCCGCCGCCGCGAACCCGAACTACGTGGTCGACCTGCCCGCGCCGGTCGGTACCGGGGCTGGTGGTGCGCTGGGCTTCTCGTTCGGCAGCATCAGCGGCAACCTCAATACCAACCTCCGCCTGTCGCAGGCCGAGGAGACTGGTGAGGTCCGCATCATCAGCTCGCCCAAGATCGTCGCCCTCGACAACATCGAGGCGCAGATCGAAGACGGCGTCCAGATCCCGATCTCTCAGGTCAGCGCGCAGGGCGTCAACACTCGGTTCGTCAATGCGTCGCTGTCCCTCCGCGTCACGCCGCACGTGACCAACGAGGGCGCGGTGCTGCTCGATGTCCAGGTGCAGAAGAACGAGGCGGACTTCGTCAACACGGGTGCTCGGGGCGACCCCACCATCTTGACCAAGCAGGCGCAGACGCGAATGCTGGTCAACGACAGCGACACCGCGGTGATCGGCGGCATCTACTCTCGGAACAAGGCCGTCAACTTCACCAAGGTTCCCTGGCTCGCCGACATCCCGCTCATCGGCTGGTTCTTCAAGAACAAGAACGAAGCGGACACGCGGTCCGAGGTTCTCATCTTCCTCACTCCGAAGATCGTCAACCGCGCCAGCTCCATCGGCGGCTGATCGAACCAAGCCGCCTCCGCCCGCGCCCCGAGTCGCCTCCCATTTGCAAGTGGGGTCGCGGTCCTCGGGGCGTTTGCACGTCGGGCGGTCGTTTGCAATCACCGCCCGAGACCGCGTCGTAGCCGCGGAATCGCCGGGGGGCGCCTTGCAAGAACGGTCCCAAGTCGTTGGGGTTCATGCCGTGCGGGTGAGTTCGTTCCCCTTGCTCGCGACGCCATGTCGGCGCAGGCTTGGGGGGTGCAGCGGCCGCTGTTTTTGACGGGCATGATGGGCTGCGGCAAGACGACCGTCGGCCGCGTGCTCGCCCATGACCATGAGCGCACCGTCGTCGACCTCGACGAGCGGATCGAGCGGCTCTTTGGTCGTACCGTCGCCGAGCTGTTCGGGGCCGGCGAAGCGAGCTTTCGCGAGCACGAACACCAAGCGTTGCGCTCGCTGCTGGCCGAGCCGGGCTTCGGCGGCCAGGGCACGGTGGTCACCTGCGGGGGCGGAACCGTACTCGACCGTCGCAACCGCGACGCGATGGACGCCGTGGGCACTCGGGTGTACCTCGAGGTCGGGGTCGACGAACTCGTGCGACGCCTGCTGCCCACCGTCGAGGCCGACCCCGACGCCAGACCTTTATTGAAAGGTGAGCCGGCTCGGGTACGCGCCCGCCTCGGAGACTTGCTCGCGGCTCGTCGTTCGCTCTATCGAGCGGGCTCCATCGTGGTCGATGCCGAGGCCGATCCCGTGTCCGTGGCGGAACGCATCGTGGCGGCGCTGGACGGCGTCGCCCAGCTCCGAGACAGCGAGGCCGTATGAACACAAAGCCCCTGGTTTTGGACGTCCGGGTCCCCTCCGAAGACCTCAGCTATCACGTACGGGTGGGGGACGGGCTGCTGTCCCGCCTCGGGGCCGAGCTCGCTCGCGGGCGAGAGCCGGGCCGCGTCGCGCTGATCTCCGACACCAACGTCCTGCCTTTGTATGGCCCGAGGGTCCGGCAGAGCCTCGAGGCCGCGGGCTTCTCCGTCATCGAGCAGGTGGTGCAAGCGGGCGAGGCGAGCAAGAACCCCGACGAGCTCGTGCGCCTGGTCGGGGCGCTGGTCGAGCGCGGCATCGGTCGCCGCGATCTGGTCGTCGCCCTCGGCGGCGGGGTGGTGGGCGACCTGGGCGGCCTGGTGGCGGCGCTGTTCATGCGCGGCATCGATTTCGTGCAGTGCCCCACCTCGCTTTTGGCCCAGGTCGATGCCTCGGTGGGAGGCAAGGTCGCGGTCGACCTTCCTTCGGGCAAGAACCTGCTGGGCGCGTTTCATTTTCCTCGGGCGGTGCTCATCGACACTTCGGTGTTGACCACGCTGCCCGACGACGAGCTCGGTTGCGGCCTCGCCGAGATGCTCAAGCACGGCGCGTTGTTCTCGGTCGAGCACTTCGATCACTTGGTGGAGCACGCCGATGCCCTCTATGCCCGCGACGCGGCGATCTTGCCTCGCTTGGTCGCCACTTCGGTCGCGCTCAAGGCGGCCTGTGTCAGCCGCGATCCGCTCGAGATGGCGGCGGCGGGCAAGGGGCGGGTGCTGCTCAACCTCGGTCACACCATCGGCCACGCCATCGAGTCGGCGTCCGAATTCGGACTTCGTCACGGGGAGGCGGTCGCGCTCGGCCTACGGGCGGCGGCGCGCCTGTCCGAGGCCAAGTCCTTTGCCCCGGCTGGGCTCGAAGAGCGCATCGTCCAGGCGCTCACGGCTCTCCGCCTTCCCACCGACCTGGACGCGTGGCTCACCGGCGATCGAGCGGACGCGCTGCGGCCCGCGTTGATGAACGACAAGAAGCGCGCGGGGTCCACGGTGACCTACATCGGGCTGGCCGCGATCGGCGAACCTCGCACCGCTCAGCTGACGCCCGACGAGATCTTGACTTTGTTGCAGCGCTGAATCCCGCGCTGCTACGCTCGATCCGTCGATGGCACGCTTCGGAGGAATCTTGGCGGGTACGGGGCTCTTTGCGGGCGTCGTGTTCTTGGGTCTTTCGGGGCTGAGCTGCGCAAACGAGCAGGAGCCGCTCATCGTCTTGCACACGCTGGCGGGCGAGCCCTCCGATCCGAACGAGCAGGGCATCGTCCAGTGCGAGTACAACTCGGGCGGACCGGTGCGCACCTCGGGTCGCTTCGACGTGCGCACGGGGGTCGCCTACCAGATGGCGCCCGTCGTGCTCAACAACCTCGCCGCGCGGGTGAACGCTTCGAATACCGGGGTCAACGACAGCGAGCTGCAGCTCATGTCCGAAGTGGACATCCGGCTCAACGTGCCCTCTGAAGTGCGCGATGCCATGGGCACCGACGACGCGGGCAATGCTCTGCCGCTCACGTTCACGGCCAACATCGCGACCGACTCCATCGGGCCCAGCGACGAGTTCGTGGCCATCCTCGACGTCATCCCGGCCGACTACGCGGTCGCGTTCCAAGAGGGCATCGCCTACGGCGACGAAGTCGACGCTTCGGTCGACATCATCTTCCACGCCACGCGCACGGGTAACTCCCGGGGCAACGCGGGCGTGCTCGACTCGCGGCGCTACTCGTTCCCGATCTCGCTGTGCAACGGGTGCCTGGTCTTCTCGTGCACGTGCGACACCAACGACGAGTGCGAGCTCGGCAGCGAGACCTTCTGGGGTCACTGCGGCGTCGGGGCCGACGTGTTCGGCGACGGCTTCAGTTGCTCCGACCCGCTCCCCGCGACCGGCACGGGCGCGACCACGGGCGACATGGACGACGGCAGCACCAGCCTGCCCCCGGACCCGCCCCCCACGACCACCGCGACCGGTTGATTCCTCTCATCGGGCGATCCCTTGCCACCGGTCCCCGTGCGGGCCTTTGCGCGATGGATCCTCGAGGTACCGAAACCTGCGCTAAGGGCGCTTGACCCCAGGGCCCCACCTCTGACAAGCTACCTTTGCGGGTGAGCGCTCCATGTCCGGTGGCGGCCCGTCCCGTTTGCCCATGCTCTTCGACACCCTCCGAAAGATCGTAGACGAGACCGACGGCGCCACTGGGGCCATCTTGATGGGCTTCGACGGCATTGCCGTCATGCAAGCGCTCGCCAAGGGTCACGAGAAGACCGACATCGAGTCGATGGCGATGGAGTTCTCGTTCCGCTTCATCGAGCTGCAAAAAGCGGCGAAGTCGCTCGACATGGGTGAGGTCAGCGATATCACCATCAAAGCGGCCGGGGCCACGGTGCTGTGCCGCGTGCTGACCGACGAATACTTCGTCGCGGTGGTCATGCACGATCCGGCGCAGTACGGAAAGGGCCGCTGGATGCTGCGGTCCTCGGCCGACGAGTTGGTCGCCCAGCTCTGAGGAGCGAAGCCGCAGACCGGCCGTTCGTTCGAGCGTGGCGCGGAGCCCTGCGCAGGGGACCGTGCAAGGGCCCTCGCACCCTTGGGTCATGCTCGTACGAGCGTTTGTACGGCGTGAGCGAAGGGGTCTGGCAGGGGTAGCGTCGCCTCCCAATCCTCTCCACAATGGCCGGCGAATTCATGGCTGAGTCCATGCCCGCAGTGTTGGTGCTCCACGGCCCCAACCTCAATCTCCTCGGCCAGCGCGAGCCGGAGCACTACGGTCGGCAGACCTTGGCTCAGCTCGACGCATCGCTGGTCGAGCGTGGTCGACAGCTCGGCTTGGCCGTGCGCTGCGAGCAAGCCAATGGCGAAGGGGCGCTCATCGACCAGCTACACGAAGCCGGTCGAACCTGCGTGGGAGTGGTCATCAATCCCGGTGGGTACACCCACACTTCGGTGGCCATCGCCGATGCCCTTCGTGCGATCGCGATACCCGCGATCGAGGTTCACCTTTCCAACATCTTTGCGCGGGATCCTCTGCGGCATCGCTCCCTGACCGGGGCGGCATGCCAGGGGGTGATCATGGGCCTCGGCCCGTCGTCGTACCATCTCGCGTTGCACCATCTCGCCCAGGGACTCGAGTCCGCGGGCGAGCAGTCCTGACGCTCCTCTTTCTCCAACGCACACCCCGATTTCGCGGAGCTTTCATGTCCAAGACCCGTGACCCGAACCTGCCGGACCTCGACTACATTCGCGAGCTGGCCAAGGTCTTCAAGCGCTACGAACTCGACGAGATCGAGATCGAGACCGGTGAGCAGCGCGTGTTGTTGCGTCGCAGCGACACCCCCGCTCCGGTGGTTGCCGTGCCGACGCCCGTCGCGGCTCCGGCCCCCGCCGCCGTGGCCGCTCCGGCCGCCCCGGCTCCCGCCGCCGCTGCTCCTGCTGCCAAGCCGCCGGCCGAGCCCGTCGGCGAGTTCATCACCTCACCCTTCGTCGGCACCTTCTACCGCGCCGCGCGTCCCGACACCCCACACTTCGTGGAGGTCGGCAGCACGGTCGAGCCGGGCGCCACGGTGTGCATCGTCGAGGCGATGAAGCTCTTCAACGAGATCGAGGCCGAAGAGGCCTATCGCATCGAAGAGTGCCTGGTCGAGAACGCGGAAGCCGTCGAGTTCGGCACCAAGCTGTTCCGGGTAACCAAGCTGTGACCCAAGAGATTCGCAAAGTTCTCGTGGCCAATCGCGGCGAGATCGCCTTGCGGGTGATCCGAGCGTGCCGCGAGATGGGCATCCGTACGGTAGCCATCTACTCGACCGTCGACGAGGCGGCCCTGCACGTGCGCTTCGCCGATGAAGCGCTGTGCGTCGGGCCGGGTTCGGCCACCGAGAGCTACCTCAACATCCGCAACCTGATCGCAGCCGCCGAGTTGGCGGGGGCCGACGCGGTGCACCCCGGCTACGGGTTCCTGGCCGAGCGCCCGGACTTCGCCGCCGTGTGCCACAAGTGTGGGCTCAACTTCATCGGCCCGTCGCCGGAGCACATGCGGCTCATGGGCGACAAGGTGCAGGCCCGCGAGCGCATGCAGGAGGCCGGTGTGCCGGTCCTGCCCGGCACCGGCGTGCTCCAGAGCCCGCAAGAGGCCATCGAGGCCGCGGAGCGCATCGGTCTTCCCGTCATCCTGAAGGCTTCGGCCGGCGGTGGTGGGCGCGGCATGAAGATCATCCGCGACATGGACAAGCTCGCGGGGATGGTCGAGACGGCCCAGGCCGAGGCGCTCGCCGCCTTCGGTGACGGCTCCGTCTACGTCGAGCGCTACGTCGAGAGCCCGCGCCACATCGAGGTGCAGGTCGTCGCCGATCAGCACGGCAACTGCATCGACCTGCTCGAGCGCGAGTGCTCGATCCAGCGCCGTCACCAGAAGGTGATCGAGGAAGCCCCCGCCGCCTGCCTCCCCGAGGAGGTCGGCCAGCGGATCCGCGCGGCCGCGGTCACCGCAGCCAAGGCGATCGGCTACCACTCGGTCGGCACCGTCGAGTTCCTGCTCGACGGCGACGACTTCTACTTCATGGAGATGAACACCCGGATCCAGGTCGAGCACTGCGTGACCGAGATGATCACGGGCGTCGACCTGGTCCAGGAACAAATCCGGTTGGCTACCGGAGAACCCCTGGGCCACCTCGATCGCGAACATCGCGCACGGGGCCATGCCATCGAGTGCCGGATCAACGCGGAAGATCCCATCAAGTTCACGCCGCAGCCCGGCGTGATCACCGAGGTGAACTTCCCCGGTGGGTACGGAGTTCGGGTCGATAGCCACGTCTACGGCGGCTATCGGATCTCCCCACACTACGACTCGATGATCGCCAAGCTCGTCGTCCATGCCCCGACACGGGATCAGGCCGTAGCGCGGATGAAGCGCGCTTTGGGGGAGCTCGTGGTGGAGGGGATCCGCACCAACACCGCGCTGCACCGCTGGATCATGCAGCACCCCATCTTCCTAAGCGGCCGCTACGACACGCACTTTTTGGAGCAGAACCTGGATCCGGAAGCGATTCTCGCGGTCGCGGAGGATCAGAACTAAAGTAGCGGCTGGCAACCGGTGGCCTTCAGCAAGCCAAAGGCGCACGAGCGGGCGGAGCGTTATGCCGCCAAGGGGCAGCACGACAAGGCCGCCCGCGAGTACCAGACGATCGTCGAGCACGATCCGAAGGATATTCGCGCGTGGCTCATGTGGGCCGACTGTCTCGTGCGCTGTGGCGATCGACCGGGCGCGGTCGAGCGCTACGAGCGAGTGGCCACCTATTACGTCGAGGCCAAAGAGGACAACAAGGCGCTCGCCGTCTATCGCCAGGTGCTCAACCTGGCGCCGCAGCGGCTCGACGTGCAGACCAAAGTGGCCGCGCTGAACCTTCGGCTCGGCCACACCCAAGACGCGATCGCGCTGTACGAGCGGATCGGTCACGCGCAGATGCAGCTCGGTCGCATGGGCGAGGCGTTGGCGACCTACGAGATCGTCGCCGACATCGATCCCACCGCGGTCGCGAGGCGCCTGCGCTTGGCCGAGTTGTTCTCCCGAGAAAAACGCACCAAGGAGGCGGTCCGCGCCTTCGAAATGGCCGGCGACGAGCTGCACGACGCGGGGCGCATGGCCGACTACGTGCGGGTGGCCGAGCGCCTGCTCTTTCACGACGAGAGCCAGGTCGACGTCATCCGCAAGCTGTCGCGCGCCTACCTCGAGCTGGGGGATCCCCGGCGCGCGCTGATGAAGCTCAACGGGCTGCTTCGAACCAACTCGCGGGACGAAGAGGGCATCGAGCTGCTCGCCGAGACCTTCATGAGCCTGGGCAAGCCCGAGAAGGCGCTCAGCGCTCTCGAAGAGCTGGCGCGGGCGCTCAAGGCCAAGGGCCCCGACGCCAAGGCCGACACCATTCGAATCCTGCGGCGAGGCCTGCAGTGGCGACCCGCCCACGTGGAGTTCCGCGAGGCGCTGACCGAGCTCGAAGGGCGTCGCCGTAGCGGTCCGCAGCCCACGGTGCCGGCGGCCGCTGCCGCGGCCGAAGAGTCCGACGAGATCGATCTCGACACCATTGACGAAGGCGACCTCGTCGAGCTCGACGACGACGATCTGGTCATCGAAGAGGGCAGCGATGCCCGGGCCGCCGACCAGGTCTCCGCCGTCACGCCGAGCGAGCCGCCCACCAAGGTGGCCCTGCCCGAGGCGGGCAGCTCCGCCCCCGGCACGCGACGCACCACCGAGATGGAGGCCGTGCCCTCCGTCGAGTCCTCGCTGACGCAGAGCGTGCTGTCCGAGGTCGCGGGCGATTCCCCCGATGTCGAGAGCCTCACCGACTTCGACAAGATCCTGTTCGAGGCCCGCGTCTACATCAAGTACCGGCTCTTCGAGCACTCGCTCGACCACATCCTCACCGCGCTGGGGCAGCAGCCCATGCACATCGGTGCGCTCAGCCTGCAGGCGCGGGCGCTGACCGAGCTGCAGCGCGGCGAAGAAGCGGCCGACGTCCACGTCAAGGTCGCCGAGCTGGTCGCGCCCAACGATCCCAAGCTGGCGCGCGAGCACCTGTCGGCCGCGACGGCGCTGGTCGAGGGCCACGCCGGAGCCGAGGCTCTGGCGGCTCAGGTCGCCCCCCGCGATTCGGTGGCCGTGCCCGTGCCCGTCGCCGAGCACGACGAGCACGGCGACAGCGGAGCCTTCGACCTGCTCACCGACAGCTACGCGGGCCAGAGCGCCACGGGGATGCCGGTCGAGAGCAGCACCTCGGGGCCCATTCCCATCTCCGTCGAGGACGAGCCGGCCGAGCCCGCCGCCAACCTCATCGACGCGCACGAGCATTCCGACGAGGACGTCGAGGAGTCGACGCAGCCCTTCACGCCCGTCGATCCGTCGCTGCTCGAGGAAGAGCCCGTCCCGGCGGAGCCAGAGCCAGAGCCGGAGCCGGCGCAGACCGGCCGCACGCTCACCCCGTACGGCAATGTGCCCGAGGAGGCACCGCGGACCGGTCGCACGCTCGTGCAGATCCCGGCCATGGGCGACGACGGCGTGGAGGTGCCCGAAGGCGGGGAGACGCCATCGCTCGACTTCGGGACCGGAGCGGACGACGACCTCGAGCTCGATCTTCCGCCCGACATGGCCGAGGCGGAGGCCCCGGCCGTCGCCGAAGAGCCCGCGGCCGCCGAGGCCGAGCCGGCGGTGGCCCAGGCCCCGGTCGCGGCTGAAGCACCCGCGGGGGGCTGGCCCGACATCTCCGACGATCTGGCCGAGGTGCGCTTCTATCTCGACCAGGGTCTCGACGAGGACGCCGAGGCGGCGCTCGAAGACCTCGATCAGCGCTACCCGGGGCACCCCGAGATCCGGGCCCTCCGGGGCGGTCCCGCCGAGGAAGAGGAAGCACCCGCCGTGCTGCTCGAGGCCGAGGCAGCCGAGCCCCTGTTCGATGTCGACGAGCCCAGCGCGGCGACGCCTCTGCTCAGCTTCGACGAGGACGAGGACGAGGACGACTACCTCAGCTCGATCTTCGCCGAGCCCAGCGAGCGGGAGAACAAGCCCAGTGCGGCGGCCACCTCCGATGGCGGCGGTGCGGGGGCCAACCTCGCCGAGGGCCAGTCGGTGGATGCCGCCACCGCGTTCGACCTGGGCGTGGCGTACCGAGAGATGGGCCTGGTCGATGCGGCCATCGCTCAATTCGAAGGGGCCGCTGGCGATCCGCAGTGGCGAGCCCGCGCGCTCACCATGTTGGGCGCCTTGCGAGTTCATCAGGGCCAGACCGAAGTCGCCATCGCCAACCTGCAAGAAGCGGTCGGCCTGGCGAGCACCGGACCGGAGTCTTCCGAGGCCGCCTACGAGCTCGCGGTGCTCTACGAAAAACTGGGAGACACGTCGTCGGCAGTGCAACAGCTGCAGAGCGTGACCCCCGGGTATCGCGACCGCGACCAGCGCTTGGCTGCGCTGGGGGGTTGATCTCCGGTCGTCCACCGCTTGTTGCGGGCCCCGTTGCCACGCCAAAGTGAGGGCGTGAGCGACGAAGAGACGAAACTCGGCCCCTCGACCTTGGCTGTGCACGGGGGAGAGCCGGCGGTGCGTATCGATCGCTCGCTCACCACTCCGGTCGTCAACGCCAGCGCTTATCCCTTCGAGAACACGGCCGAGCTCGTGGACTACATGGAGGGGAGGGTGGAGCGACCGGCCGAGTACGGGCGCTACGGCAACCCCACCGTCGAGCGAGCCGAGGCCAAGCTGGCTGTGCTCGAAGGCGGCCAGGCGGGCCTGCTCTTGTCCTCGGGCATGGCCGCGATCACCACGACGCTCCTGGCGATGCTCCGACAGGGCCAGCACATCGTGCTGACCCGCGACGCGTATCGCAAGACGCGGGTCTTCGCTCGGCAGGTGCTCGCCCGCTACGGGGTGGAGGTCGACATCGTGGAGCCCACCGCCGACGCGGTGATCGACGCGATGAAGGACAACACCCGCATCGTGTTCACCGAGGCCCCGACCAACCCCTACTTGCGGGTCATCGATCTGGCGCGGGTGGTGAAGGAAGCCAAGGCGCGGCGGATCAAGACGGTCATCGACGCGACCTTCGGTACGCCGGTCAACATGCGGCCGCTCGAGCACGGGGTCGACTTGGTGATCCACTCCGCGACCAAGTACCTCGGCGGTCACAACGACCTGTTGGCGGGGGCGGTCATCGGCAAGGCGCCGCTGGTGGGGGCGATCCGCGAGCACCTGGGCATGGTGGGCGCCATCGTCGATCCGCAGACGGCCTTCCTGTTGCTGCGCGGGCTCAAGACCCTCGCGCTGCGGGTGCGGCAGCAAAACGAGACCGCGCTGCGGCTGGCGGGAGTGCTGGCCGAAGATCCTCGGGTCGAGCGGGTGTGGTACCCGATGCACCCGAGCCACCCCGACCACGAGATGGCCACGCGTTACCTCAGCGGGGGCGGCGGGGTCGTCTCGTTCGAACTCCACGGCGGACTCCCGGCCGGCACTCGCTTCGTGGATGCGATGCGCATTCCCAAGCTCGCGCCCAGCCTCGGCGGCGTGGAGAGCCTCGTCGAGCAGCCGGCCTTGATGAGCTTCTACGAGCTGTCTCCCGACGAGCGCGCCGCCATCGGCATTTCCGAGGGCCTGGTGCGACTGAGCGTGGGCATCGAAGAGGCCGACGACCTCGAGGCCGACCTGCGGCAGGCCCTCGCTGCGGTCGATGCCAAGGGCGGAACGGCGTAGTCCGGCGCGTCGCATCGCGCGGCCGGCTCGGAAACGGCGGTCGGCTTCGCGCGGTCTCGGCGGCCATGGCGACGTCTTGCTGGGCCCCAATGCGTCACGTACCGTCGGCCCCCTGATGAAGCGTGCATGGCTTGTTTGGGGGAGCTTGGTCGCATTGCCCGTGGGTTGCTTCAACCCGGACAACGCGACCGAGGATACCGATGGCAGCTCGGGGGACTCGGGCGCGACGACGGCGACGGCCGAGCCCACCACCGCGGCCGACGACACCACCACCGACCAAGCCGACAGCACCGGGGCGGATGACGTGGACGGGTGCGTGCAGGACTCCGATTGCGACGATGGCCTCGCCTGCAACGGCACCGAGATCTGCGACGACGGCACCTGCTCACCGGGCGCCGGCCCCTGCACCAACCCCGACGCCGAGCACTGCGACATCTCCTGCGAGGAGTCGGCCGAGGGAGCCAACTGCGGCGTGGTGGCGGCCGACGACGACGGCGACGAGCACGGCGACATGGCCTGCGCCGCCGCCCCGGGCGACGACTGCAACGACGACGAAGCCACGGTCTTCACCGGCGCGGAGGAAATCTGCGACGGGCTCGACAACGACTGCAACGGCCTCGCGGACCTCGAAGACGGCCTCGGACTCTACGGTACGCCCGTGATCGTGCCCGACGTGTTCTTCGCCGAGCTCGCGTACTCGCCCGCGGAGGAGAACTACGCCATCGCCTACAACGGCCCCACGGGACCGCAGTTCGTCTCCTACAACCTCGACCAGACGCTCCGCGCCACGCCGCGGAGCTTCCCGCCCGACTTGGGGCCCGGCGATCGCGTGTTCCTGGAGGCGGCCGGAACCGGCTACGCGGGGATCTACCGCGATGACGCCGACGGTGACTTCATCCGCCAGCGCCAAGTGAATGCCGACGGCGACATCGCCATTGGTGGCGTGGTCTCGTCGTCGGGTGGCGTGGGCTTCTTCTACAGCGCGAGCGAGCTCGACGGCGGAGGCCTCGGGGTCATCTGGAACCAGGACAACACCCAGGAGACGCGACTGCGCCTGCTGGGAGACGACCTCGCGCCGCTGGGGCAGGTGCTCTCGTTGCCCTTCCAGGGCAACACGCCTCGGATCTCCCGCAACGGCGACACCTTCGCCATCGGGACGCGAGAAGAGAGCACGTGGATGCGCTTTTACGACAACGACCTGGTCGAGCAGGCCGCGGTCGAAGTCACCAGCAGCCCCACCGGTACGATCTACGGCACCTTCGGCGTGGGCCCCATGGGTACCGGGTTCGGTGTGGCCTTCAACGGCGGCGTGGCCTCGCAGCGCGTCGAGTATGTCGAGTACGAGGCCGACGGCACCGAGCGCTGTGGGCCCATCGTGCTCGCCGATTCGAGCCAGTCCTCGTTCCTCAACATGGACACCGATGGCTCGACCGCGGTCATCTACGCCAGCGTGGGCGACGACTGGACGCTCTATCGCGTGGGGGAGAACTGCGAGCTCGTGGACGAAGGCGTGATGATCGAGTCGGTGACCTTCTTCGGCGAGATCGGTGACGTCGACATCAACGAGTCGGGCATCGGCATCGTCTCGCAGATCTTCGACGATGGCGGCGCCAACCCGCGGTATTCGTTCCGGGCGCTGGGACCCAACCTGTGCGACGCCCCCATCGGGGCGTGACCGGATCCGCGCCCTGCTCGATGGCCGGTGCCGACGAGGGATGACTCGTCGGTCTGGCCCGAGTTGAAGTGTTGTCGGGCCACTGGGCCTCACGTACCGTCGAATGACGATGCGATGGGCTCGGCTGGCTACGGCGGGGATGGTGGCGGTGCTCGTCGGCTGTGTCGACCGCGGCTCCGCGAGCAGCGGGTCGGGTGGAGGGTCCGGCGATGCGACCTCCGCGGTCGACGGAGCGACCGAGCCGGCCGATGGCTCCGGTGCCGACGGGACCTCGTGCGTCGGCGATGCGGATTGCGACGATGGACTCGCCTGCAACGGCGTGGAGGTCTGCGACGCGGGCGTTTGCTCGCAAGGCGCCGACCCGTGCCCGAACCCGGATGCCGAGCACTGCGACGTCACGTGCGGGGAGTCGGGGCAGGGGGCCCAGTGCAACGTCGTCGCGCATGACGACGACGGCGACGCGCACGGCGACCTCGCCTGCGTGGCCGCCTCGGGAGACGACTGCAACGACGACGACGCGGCGATCTTCCCGGGCGCGGAGGAAATCTGCGATGGCCTCGACAACGACTGCGACGAGCTCGTCGACATCGAAGACGGCCTCGAGCTGTTCGGCTCGGCCCTGATCGTCGAAGACGGCCTCACTCGCCCCGCGCTGGCCTACTCGCCCCGTGACGCCACGTACGCTCTGTCGTACTTCTCCGACGAAGGGTGGCGCTTTGCCTCCTTCGAGCTGGACCAGACGCCGCGCGCGGGACCAGTGCCGTTTCCGAGCATGGGCCCGGGAGGGTTCCCCGTGTACCTCGAGGCGCTCGGCACTGGCTTCGGTGCGGTCTATCGCACCAGTGAAGAACCTCGGGTTCTCGAGTTTCTGCCGATTGATGCCGATGGGAACTTCGGGTCTGCCTCGACGATCTCCGAAGGCGGATCCCGCTATACCGCCCAGCAACTCGAGGGCGGTGGCGTGGGCGCGGTCTGGCAATCCGAGGGGAGCGCACCCGCGATCGGCTTCGTCGGGGACGACCTCGTGCCGCTCGAGACGGTCGAGTTGTCCGTCCCGGGAGGGGGGACCTTCCCGCGAATCAGTCGAAGCGGCGGGGTGACGGCGGTCGGTTTCGACGGCGCCACCCTCATACTGCATTTGTTCGCGGGCGACTTCTCTTCACCGTCCACGGTCGATCTGGGGGTCGATCCCGACGGGCTCGTGTCGGGCAATTTCGGGATGGGTCCCATGGGGAGTGGCTTCGGCCTGGCCTATGGCATCAGTGCCTTTCCCCGTCCCGACCGGCACATCGAGTACGTCGAGTACGAGCCGGACGGGACTCTGCGCTGCGGCCCCATCGTGTTGGCCGATGGAGAGCACGCCGTCTTCGCCGACATGGACACGGACGGATCGACCGCCGTCATCCTCGCGGCCGTGGACGAGCAGTGGGTGTTGTTCCGTGTGGGCGACAATTGCGAGCCGATCGGGGGGAGCGTTCGCATCGAGTCCACGCCCTACCTGGAGAGTGGCGAGGTCGTCATCAACGAGTCGGGGTTCGGCATCGCGTCGCTGCTCTCGGACGACCCCAGCGATCGGCGCGTCTCGTTCCGGGCGCTGGGTCCGAACCTGTGTGACGCCCCCGTGGGCCTCTGAGGCGGCCCGCGGCACGAGCCCAGGGTCCCCGGCGCCGCCTCGGATCGCGCACAGCGCACCATTTGGGCTGGCCGTCGCAACCTCGCTCAGAGTGTGCGGGAGCCCTCACATTCGCCCGGATCGGCCGATGCCAGCCTCCGGTCGCCCCTCGGCTCGCCGACTTGTGCGCCACGACGCGCGTTGATATTAGCCCGGGACTTTTCGAGCACGAGTCGACAGATGGATAGCAGTATCGAACGGATCAGCGCGGTCGAGTGTCGGGTCAAGGTTGAGATTCCGTGGACGGATGTCTCCGGGCGCCTGGCTGACAAGATGCGAGACCTGCGGCGGCGGGCACGACTCCCGGGGTTCCGCCCTGGCAAGGTGCCTCCCCAGGTGCTCGAGCGAATGTTCGGCAAGGGTGTTCGCCAGGAGCTGGCGCAGGACCTGGTGCAGGAGACCTTCCAGACCGCGGTCACCACCCACGAGACCACGCCGCTGACCCAGCCCGTGCTCGAGACGCACTCGCTGGAGAAGGGTGAGCCGTTCACCTACGAGGCGCGCTTCGAGGTTCCGCCCGAGATCGAGCCCGACAACTACGAGGGCGTCGCCGTGCGTCGTCGTCCGGCCAAGGCGGACTCCGCCAAGGTCGACGCCGAGCTCGAGAAGAAGCGCGAAGAGCTGTCCGAGCTGCAGCCCCTGGCCGAGGACGAGACCCGCGAGGTCACCCAGAACCTCGACGTCTGGACGGTCGACGTCGACGGCCAGGTCGGAGGCCAGCGCCTCACCCGTCGCGACGTCGAGATCGAGATCGGCTCGACCAAGAACGAGCTCATCCCCGGCCTCGCCGCGGCGATGTTCGACACCCGTCTCGACCAGGTCGGCAAGACCCGCGAGCTTCGCTTCACCCCGCCGCCCGAGCGCATGCGGGAGGAACTCAAGGGCCAGGAAGCCGTGCTCCAGGTCGGCCTGCGGAGCCTCAAGGTTCGCGTGGTGCCCGAGCTCGACGACGAGTTTGCCCGCGACACGGGCGAAGCCGAGTCGATGGACGAGCTTCGCACCAAGATCGAGGACAAGATCCGCGAGGCCGACGGTGACGAGGCCGAGCGCGAGGCTCGACGCCGCCTGGTGGAATCACTGCTCGAGGTCAACGACTTCGAGCCCGCGCCCTCCATGGTCGCCCGCGAGGTCCAGGCCCAGGTCGAGCAGACCAAGCGTCAGCTCGCCCAGCAGGGAATGAACTTGTCCGCCATCGGGACCACCGAGAACCAGCTCGCGCAGCGCATCCGCCCGCAGGCTTCGTTCAACGTCAAAGCGTTCCTCCTGCTCGACGCGATCGGCAAGAAGGAGAACATCGAGGTCACCGACGAGGAGCTCGAAAAGGAGCTCACCGACATGGCCGAGGACAGCGGGCAGAACCTCGACCGCATGAAGGCCACCATGGAGAAGAACGGGCAGATCATGCTCGTGAAGGCCCAGATGCGCGAGGAGAGGATCCTCGACCTGCTGATGGGTAAGGCCGAGATCACCGAGGCCGAGGACCCGGTCGAAGAGCAAGACCAAGAGGGCGGCGACGAAGCGTCCTCCGACGAGAGCGCGGCCGACGGCGAGTCTTCGGACAGCCCGACGCAGTCCAGCGACTCCGAATGAGGGACGCCCCAATCTGGGCTGGAGGTGAGCGATCGACGCGCGAGCTTCCACACTGTGCCCCCCCAATCGGGCGGGGCACTACTCCCCAGGTGGGCGGAACGTCCCGAGGCGGATCCCGCCAAACAGGGTTAGTCGGCCATTGTGTGGTCGAAATCCAACGATCGCATCCGGGCCGGGCCACTTGCATCGCCTGGCGCACGCGTACACCATAGCGAGGCGGTCGGGGACGCCCACGGGGACGCAAAGGTCGGAGAGGAGCCATAGGCTCGTGCTCCTCCTAGGCGCTGCGTCTTGCCCCGAAACGTCTTTCCCACCCCCAAGGACAAGCCTTCGATGAGTCACGGCGACCACTTCGATTCTCCACCCTCGGCGAACATCCCCTTCGTCATCGAGCAGACCCACCGCGGCGAGCGTTCCTGGGACATCTACAGCCGCCTGCTCAAGGACCGCATCATCTTCCTGGGCACGCCCATCAACGACCAGGTCGCGAACATCATCATCGCGCAGCTGCTGTACCTGGAGTCCGACGACGCCGAGAAGGACATCCGCCTGTACATCAACTCGCCCGGTGGCGTGGTGACCGCGGGCCTGGCCATCTACGACACCATGCAGCACGTGCGCCCGCCGGTCGCCACCTACTGCATCGGTCAGGCGGCCTCCATGGGCGCGGTGATCCTCGCAGCGGGCGCGCCCGGCAAGCGCACCGCGCTACCCAACGCCCGCATCATGATCCACCAGCCGCACGGCGGCGCCCAAGGGCAGGCCACCGACATCGAGATTCAGGCGCAAGAGGTTTTGCGCCTGCGCGCGCGGCTCAATGAAATCCTGGCGCACCATTGCGGCGTTGAAGTGGAGCAGGTGCTCAAGGACACCGACCGGGACAAATTCATGGACGCCGAGACAGCCAAGGGCTACGGTTTGGTTGACGAGGTTCTGGCCAGGCCCTTGGGCACGGGCAAGAATCCCGACCCCAAACAGGGGTCCTGACCCGAATCCCGACCCTCTGACGCATGAGCTCTTCCAAGCGCGATAACGGCCACGGCAACCTGAGCTGCTCCTTCTGCGGAAAGAGTCAGAAGGAAGTCAAAAAGCTAATTGCCGGGCCGTCGGTCTACATCTGCGACGAGTGCATCTCCTTGTGCAACGACATCCTCGCCGAGGAAGTCCAGAAGGAAGAGCGCTCGCAGGGTCAAGGCAAGGTTCCCAAGCCCAAGGAAATCCGGGTCATCCTGGACGACTACGTCATCGGGCAGAACCTCGCCAAGAAGATCATCTCGGTCGCGGTCTACAACCACTACAAGCGCATCACCGCGAAGAAGAAGCCCGACGAGGCCGAGCTGCAAAAGAGCAACATCTTGCTCATCGGTCCCACCGGGTCCGGCAAGACGCTGCTCGCTCAGACCTTGGCGCGCATCCTCGACGTGCCCTTCGCCATCGCCGATGCCACCAGCCTCACCGAGGCCGGCTACGTGGGCGAGGACGTCGAGAACATCATCGTCAGCCTCCTGCAGAACGCCGACCACGACGTCGAGCGAGCGCAGCGGGGCATCATCTACATCGACGAGATCGACAAGATTGCTCGCAAGGGCGACAACCCCTCGATCACGCGTGACGTGTCCGGCGAGGGCGTTCAGCAGGCCTTGCTGAAGATCCTCGAGGGGACCATCGCTTCGGTGCCGCCCAAGGGTGGTCGCAAGCATCCCCAGCAGGACTTCCTTCAGGTCGACACCACGAACATCCTGTTCATCTGTGGCGGAGCCTTCGCCGGGATCGAAGACATCATCGATCACCGCATGAGCGCTCGCACCATGGGCTTCGGTGCCGACATCCAAAAGAAGAAAGAGCTGCGGCAGTGGGAGCTGCTGCAGGCGGTGCAGAACGAAGACCTCATGAAGTTCGGGCTCATCCCCGAGTTCATCGGTCGTCTGCCCGTGGTCGCGCCGCTCCAGGAGCTCGACGAAGAAGCCCTGGTCAAGATCCTCACCGAGCCCAAGAACGCCCTGGTCAAGCAGTACAAGCGACTGCTCGAGATGGACGGCGTCGAGCTCAAGTTCACCGACGACGCTCTCAAGGCGGTGGCCACCAAGGCCAAGGCTCAGCGCTCCGGCGCTCGTGGCCTGCGTTCCATCCTCGAGCACGCCATGCTCGACGTCATGTACGACATCCCGAGTGTCGACAACATCGTCGAAGCGGTCGTCAACGAGGACTGCATCACCGAGGACAAGAGCCCGGTCGTCGTCTATCGGAACGAGGAAAAGGAAGCGAGCTAGCGCGCTGACCGCGTTGCACCCGGTGGTCGGGCTCCACCCGACCGCGGTTCGCACCTAGTGCACGAGGCCGGTGGCCAGGCGCAACGCGCTTGCCGCCGGTTTTCAATTGTGGCGCCGAATCGCCCGCCAACCGTCGTCCACTTCGTTTTAGGATGGTGCGCGGCCGGGTCGGTGCCACGGGGGTGCAACAGGTCGGCCCACGGTCCGTCCATAGGGCGGAAGCGAGGAAGCGAGTCGATGCCGACGCAGAGGATTCATCGGGGGGCACGGATGGGAGCAAGTCTCGCGATCACGGTGGGCCTCATCATCGGCACCAGCGGCTGTTTCCAAGACACCTTCATGATGCCCGAGGACGACGACGACACCCCGGTCGGCACGACCTCGGGTGGCACCGTCCCGGCAGACAGCGGCGGCGACACGGTCAGCGCCGAGACCGAAGACGCGGTCGACGGCACGGACGACGCGGCCACCACCACCGGTGTCGACACGACGGGCGACGACACCACCGACACGGGCGAAGAGGACAGCGGCAGCACCTCCGACATGGTCGACGACAGCACGGGCGAAGAGGTCGTGCTCTCCGTCGACGAGCTGCTCGAAGGCGACCTGGTCATCTCCGAGGTGATGTGGAACCCGACCTGCGCCCAGGACACCTGCGAGTGGCTCGAGGTCTACAACGCCACCGCCCACACGGTGAACCTGCTCGATCTGTTCGTGCAGGACAACAACTTCAACCCCGGCAACCAAGGGCGCATCACCACCGACCTGCTGGTCGAGTCCGGTGACGTCGTGGTGATCACCCGCGGCGTGGACTTCTGGCCCTACGACTTTGGGGCCGACGGCATCTACGGCCCGCAGCCCGGCTTCACCAACAGCTCGCCCGAGCGCGCGGTGTTGGTCAACGCGGGCGGCATCATCGACCAGACCTGGTTCTTCGACATCGACCAGGAAGAGGGCATCGCGTGGTCGCTGTCGGGGGTGAGCCTCGACGCGGTGAGCAACGACGACCCCGACTCCTGGTGCCTCGCCACCGACGAGCTGCCGACCTTCACCGATACCGAGTACGGCACGCCCGGGCAGCTGAACCCGCCCTGCTGACGGCGGCTCGTACCGCAGCGGCATGAAGCCGCGTCATTGCGGGCTCGGGCGAGTCGTTGGCATGGCGAACCGGCGACGGGTGTCCTCGGTGCGCGGGCAAAACGAAACCGCCGGGTGGCGAGCCACCAGGCGGTCGGGAGCGAGAAGCTCGGGCGGCTCAGCGGAGCCGGTCGACCTTGAGCTGGCCGTTGCTCTTGAACTCGGACTCGCCGGCTCGGGCCTCGGCCAGACCGCTGGTGCGGAGCACCCACATGCGGCGAACAGACACGACGTCGTCGTCCTCGCGGGCGTAGATCTCGATGAGGTTGTTGCCGGGAGTCAGCGGGACGTCGGCGCTGAAGTCCAGGTTGCCGGAGCTGGGGGTGGCGCTGGCCTCGTAGAAGACCTTCTCGCGCTTGGCGAACAGGTCGCGCGAGGGGTTGGCCACGGTGATGAACATGTCCTGGACCCGGGTCTCGTCGGCGACGACCCCGGACAGGTGCAGGCTGGTCTCTTCGGTCTGGGTGACCATGCCCTCGAGGGTGATCTTGGGCGGAGAGACCTCGAGGACGGGCTCGTGGGCGCCGACCTTGGCCTTGCCCTTGGCGTCGTCGCAGGCCTCGTTGGGCACGAAGGCGAAGCCGCCGTCGCCGAGGTCGAGGCGCAGCCAGGTGCTGGTCTGGCCGTTGACGCGGAAGCGCTGCCCCGCGGAGGCATGAGCCACGGGGCGGCTGCCCTCGAGCGGGCTGGCGTACAGGTCGACCTCGTCGCGGGTGATGACCGAGCGGCGGCTGACCGACTCGACGGGCTCACCCACCTCGGCAACGGGGAACAGCAGCTTCTCGGAGACCGCCTCGCCGACCTTGGTGTCGGAGACCGAAAGCTGGACGCGGGTCTGGCCGCCGCGCGGGCGCTGGCGGAGCTCGGCGTCGAGGTCGATGACCTTGGTCTCGCCCACGGGCAAGCGCTCGAGTCGCTCGCGGCCCTCGTGGATGAACAAGGCCTCGTCGCTGAGGTTGCGCAGGTTGATCCACGTGTCGAGGGCCTCGCCCTCGCCCTTGTTGGTGACGTTGACCCGCAGCCGGACGCGCTCGCCGACCTGCCAGATGCCGTCGCCGTTGCCGTCGATCTTGGTGCCCTTGGTGGGCTGGTCGAGGATCTGGTAGCCGAACGCGAACTGCGGCCGGGGCAGGCCCTCGGCGCTGATGTCGATGGAGGTCTGCGAGCCCTTGGCCAGGATGGCGCCGTACTGCTCGAACAGGTGCACGTCGATGCGATCGGTGCGGCTGATCTCGTTTTCGCCGACGGCCAGCTTGATCTCGAAGGACTTGGAGGCGCCGGGGTCGATGCGGCCGAAGATCAGCTCCCGCTCGTCGAAGTAGCGGTAGTCGCTGTCGGTGATGGCCCGCACCTGGTACGCGGTGCCGTCGCCCCGGTTCTCGACGGTGACCTCGACCGTGCCCTTGTCGCCGCCCTTGATGGTGTTGCTGGGCTTGTCGCTCTTCACTGTCATGAACAGCTTGGGCGCCCCCGTCCCGGGCTTGGGGCCGCGGGTCCAGTCGATATCGCGGGCGGCCAGGCTGCCCGTGATGCGCTCGTGCTCGCTGCGCTTTTGGTCGCGCACGAACTCGCCCATCTGCTCGAGCAGGTCGTCGCGGCGGCTGGTGGGAGCCCAGGCCACGAGGTCACGGGCCATGCGGATCTCGGGATCCTCGAGCAGCATGGCGGTGCGCTTGTCGAGGTCTTGCTCCTTGTCGGAGTCGCGCACGGGCGCGGCCTGACGCTTGGCGTCGGCGCGGGTCTGGGCGTCGGTTTTCTTGCTGGGATCGTCGGGGTCGAGCGAGCCCTGGTCGAGGAAGTGCAGGGCAAAGGGGCTGCGCTTGCGCTCTTCGACGAGGTCGGACTCGAGGTGGGCCGACAGCGACTCCTCGCGCAGCAGATCGAAGCGCTGGCGGCCGAAGTAGGCGACGTGGTCCTTGCTGATCCAGACCGGGAGCGTCTCGATGTCGGGGGCCACGCCGACCGACTGGATGGAGACGTCACCGGGGGTGAGGTACTGGGCCACGGTGAGCTTGAGCGCGAGCTCCTTGTCGGCGACCTTGCGATCGCGCAGCTCCTGCACCGAGCCCTTGCCGAAGCTGCGGCGCCCCATGAGCACGGCTCGGCCCTGGTTGCGCAGCGCCCCGGCCACGATCTCGGAGGCGCTGGCCGAGCCCTGATCGATGAGCACCACGACGGGCAGATCGGGGAAGTCGCCGCGACTGCTGGCCCGGCTCTCTTTGCGGGGCGAGGCCACGCCTTCGGTGGCCACGATGGTGCCCGAGGACAGGAACGCGTCGGCGACCTCGACCGCGGCGTTGAGCAGGCCGCCGGGGTTGCCTCGCAGGTCGAGGATGACGCCCTCCACGCCCTCGCGCTCGAATTCGGAGAGCTTGGCCTGGAGCTCCTTGCCCGTGTTGCGAGAGAAGTTGCGGGGGATCTGCACCAGCCCGACCTTGCGCTCCTTGCCCTGCTCGTCGGTGTCGCGCAGGACGTCGCCGATGACGCTGTCGAGGGCGATGGTGGCCCGGGTGATCTCGAGCGGCTTGGGCTTTTGCAGGCCGTCGCGCATGACATAGACGGTGACCATCGTGCCCGCCGGGCCGCGCAGCAGACCGACCGCGTCGTTGAGGCTCATGGTGACGGTGGACTCGGCGTCGATCTGGACGATGCGGTCGCCGGGTCGCATGTCGACCTGAGACGCGGGGTTGTCCTCGATGACGCGGATCACGGTGATCGCCCCGTCGCGCATGCCGACCTCGATGCCCAAGCCGCCGAAGCTGCCCTTGGTGCTGGCCCGCATGTCCTCGAAGTCTTCGGGCTTGAGCAGGTTGCTGTGCGGGTCGAGGGTGCCGAGCACCCCTTCGACTACCGCGTACTCGGCCTTGCGCTGCTCGTCCTCGTCGAGGGTGGTGTGCTTGTTGACGAAGCGGAAGACCGCCCGCACATGGGGCCCCACCGCCCACAGGGCCTCGACCTCGCCGATGTCGAACT
Organism: Myxococcota bacterium; assembly: GCA_039028615.1. Classification (GTDB taxonomy): domain Bacteria; phylum Myxococcota_A; class Polyangia; order Nannocystales; family Nannocystaceae; genus Paraliomyxa. Next base: position 62,478 of record JBCCHT010000031.1, read on the forward strand.
CCTGCTCGGCTGTGCCCACCCGCACGAGCACCGTCTTTCCGTCGTCGCTCGGCTCGACCAGGACCTCGGCGATGTCCTGCTCGAGGGCCTCGAGGGCGCCCAGGGTCATGGCCTGGGGATCGATGCGATCAGGCTCTACGTAGTATTTGGAGACGTTCCAGAGGGTCCAGTCGAGGACCCGCAGCTCCGTGGCGTCGTGGTCGGGGACCAGGCGGGCGTGCTTGCGCGGGTCCGTGCGCTGGGCCTGGGCGTAGGTGTCGCCCATGGCCGTCAGGCCCAAGGCGGCCAGCAGCGAGCCCACGACGATGATCGGTGCCGACGCTCGGCCGTGGGAGGGAAGCGGACGGCCGGAGGCGGGAGAAGTCACATTCGCAGTCTACCTTCGGGGTCGGACAGCGGCCACTTTGGCGGGCCCAGATGCCCTTTGCCGACCGTGGCCCCGCATCCAGCGTTGTTCGCGCGATCGGCCGCGTGAGGGAGCCCGGACTCGGTTGCTGCGGTGAAACATCCGAAGCCCGGGTGACGGTGGTCGTGCGGTGGACGCCGGGATTACACTGCCGCAACGCATGGCAAAGGCCAGCAAGCCCCGCACGCGCAAGAAGGCCAGCTCGAAGGGCGCCGCCCGCGAGCCCGAGCCGGTCGATGTCGAGGTCATCGAAGCCGCTCCCGCGGACGAAGAGCCCGACGAAGACGAGCTGGGGAGCGAGGCGCTGGCCGAGGTCGAGGTCAGCGAAGAAGACCTCGATGCCATCGCGACCGATCTGGCTCGTCGCGCCAAGGCGGCGCCGTCCGGCTCGACCGCGCTGGCCCGGCGCGACCCGATGGCGGCCTACATGTCCGAGGTGCGTCAGCACCCGCTGCTGTCGCGCGAGGAAGAGTACGAGCTGGCCGTGCGCTGGGTGGAAAACGGCGACAAGGAGGCCGGTCGCAAGCTGGTGACCTCCAACCTCCGGCTCGTGGTGAAGATCGCCCACGAGTACCGCCGCGCCTATCACAACCTGCTCGACTTGGTGCAAGAGGGCAACGTCGGCCTGGTGAAGGCGGTGCAGAAGTTCGACCCCTATCGCGGGGTCAAGCTCAGCACCTACTCCGGCTGGTGGATTCGGGCCTACATCCTCAAGTACATCCTCAACAACTGGCGGCTGGTGAAGATCGGCACCACGCAAAACCAGCGCAAGTTGTTCTTCAACCTCCGCAAGCAGCGGGACGCCCTGACGGCGGCGGGCATCGATCCCACGCCCGAGCGCATCGCCAAGGAACTCGACGTCTCGCCCAAAGAGGTTCGCGAGATGGAGCGGCGCATGTCCGCCCCCGACGTCTCGCTCGACGCCCCGCTGGGCACCGACGATGGCGACGGCACTCGCACTCGGCTCGATCTCATCGAGGACGACTTCGCCGACCCCGAGGACAACGTCGACGCGGCCGAGTTCAAGAACCTGTTGCAAGACAAGCTCATGGCCTTCGGGGCCGACCTCGCCGGGCGCGAGCTCGAGATCTTCCGCGATCGCCTGATGGCCGAGGAGCCCGCGACGCTGCAAGACCTGGGTACGCGCTGGGGGGTCTCCCGCGAGCGGGCGCGCCAGCTCGAGAAGCGGCTGGTCCTGCGGTTGCGCGAGTACCTGACCTCGCAGCTCGGCGACGCGGTCCAGATCGCGCTCGGCCACGACGTCTGAGCCGCGAGCGGGCGGGCTTCGAAACGAAGAGAACCGAGGCGTCGCAGGCGACGGCTCGGTTCTCTTTTGGCTGCGGGCGGTGACCGACTAGAAGGTCAGCAGCACCCGGATGTAGCCGTGCAGGTCGGTCACGTCGTCGACGACGAAGCGACGACCCACGTTGTCGACCACGTCGCGGCGCAGCGGGTTGACCTCGACGGTGCCCTCGTCGACGCGCTGGGGATCGGTGCCCGCCGCCGAGCTGGCGCTCGCGTCACCGCGGTTGGCGAAGGTGACGAAGTGACGGGTGTCGGTCGAGAACTTGGCGCCCAGGTTGATCCGAGCGTTCTTGCCCAGATGCAGGTTGAGGCCGGTGTCGAAGCCGAAGGTGCCGTAGTCCTGGAGGTCGGTGACGCCGCTGAAGGCCGCGCACGAGCTGCCGCCCGCGCCGACGTAGCCGGAGTCCCCGGGGTTGTCGGCGGCGAAGGCCAGGGCCGCGTCACGGTCACACTGATCGGACTGGGTGGGATCTTCGGAGCCGACCAGCGAGGGGCTGTCGGCCAGAAGCTCCCAGATCTCGCTGTAGCCGCGGCCGCCGTAGTGAAGGATGGCGCTACCGGAGAGGTAGACGGCGACCTTCATGCTCTTGGCCTTGCGCTCCCACGGCACGATCTCGGTACCGAAGGTCATGCCCGCCGTGGACTGGGGCAGCACGTCGCCCTGCGCGCCCAGGTTGGACAGGTTCTGGAACTGGCTGCCCGAGGCCACGACCGACTGACGCCAGTACGCGGTGAAGAACGGGTCGAGGAAGCGATAGCGACGCGACAGCGCGGTCCAGGCCCCGAGCTCGTGCACCCGACGGCCGACCCGCGAGTTGCCCTGGGGCGAGTTGTTGATGATGTCGCGGCTGAAGGTCATCGCCCGGCCCACGGCGAAGCGGCCTTCGAGACCGATCAGCCAGTTGGGCATGTGCGAGCGGGTTCGTTGGCTCAAGATGCCGTACTTGAGGCCGACGTGAAGCTGGTCGAGACCGCGTCGCACCGGACCGCGGAAGATGAGCTCGGTGGTGGACCCGGTGAACTGGCCGAAGGGGTTGGCCGAGTTGGTCGCGTCGAAGCCCGAATCCGGGATGATCTGGTCCCGAATCGTGGTGCTGTTGTCCTTGTCGACGCAGTTGGCCGCCGCTTGGTCGCCGAACACACAGTCGTCGGGGCGCTGGTCGAAGGAGTAGTCGCGGGTGTCGCTGAGGATGACCGGCAGCGTCACGTAGACGGCCAGGTCGTGCCACAGGCCGATCTCCATGGTCGGATACAGCGTGTGGCGCTGCTGTCGGTACAGCAGGTCCTTGACCAAGCGATTCGAGTCGTCGCCCGGCCCGGCGTTCCACTCGCGCAGAATGGCGGCCCGCTTGAAGTTGTAGTCGTAGGCGACCCCGAAGTGGATGTCGAAGGGGTTGTCGTCCTCGAAGGAGGAGGCAACCCGCGTGACCTCCGCTGCCTGAGCGTTCTGGCTCAGGCCGGCAGTGGCGACCAGTCCGAGCAGGGGGAGGAAGCGCAAGAGATTCCGCATGCGGTTGACCTTCGGCGGCCCGCGGCACGCTACCAGCGCACGGTCGGTTCCGTCAATATTTCCCGTAGGATGGCCTCGTGGCGGCCGATGGAGGCGTTCCGCCGCCAAGAGCGCCCTTCGGCGGCCGAGAAGGACACGTGGGCTGAACCGCCCCAGCTGCGTTGCTTGCGCTAGCGATGGCCCCCAGGACGGAAAGTCCCCGCGTCACGGACACAAAACGCCGCGATGCGGGGACATGGAGGGGCCGATCTCCGGCCGAGCGAGGGCTGGCCGGCCTCGCGGCTCACGCCGTCGTCGGGGGAGCACCTTTGGTGGTGCTCTCCTCGGACGCGCTGCGCAGGCCCAGCTCCTTCATCTTGGACTGGAGGCTGCGGCGGCTGATCCCCAGCATCTTGGCCGATCGGGTGACGTTGTTGTCGGTGCGGGCCAGGGCCTCGGTGATGAGCTCGGTCTCCACCAGGCGCGAACCCTGCTTCACCGCTTCCTTGAGGTCGAGGTCGAGGGAGGACAGCGGGAGGCGGAGCAGCCGCTCGCCGTCGTCGAGCCGGCCCGAGCCGGAGTCGGAGGGATCGAGCGGGGCACCCGCGTCGCCCTCGGCTCCGGTCCCGTCGGCGCCGCGCCCCGAGGCGTCGGGCTCGAGGAAGGTGTCGGGCAGCGCGTCGCGCTCGATGGTGGGGCCCGACGCGAACAACACCATCCGCTCGACGAGGTTCTCGAGCTCGCGAATGTTGCCTGGCCACGGGTACTGCGAGAGCGTCTCGAGGGCCTCGGGGCTGAAGCCGGTGACCTGCTTGTCGAGTCGATCGTTGCAGCGTCCGACGAAGTGCTCGATGAGCGCGGGCAGGTCCTCGATGCGATCGCGCAGCGAGGGCAGGTCGATGGGCACCACCGCGAGCCGGTAGTAGAGGTCTTCGCGGAAGCGGCCCGACTTGATGTCCGCCTCGAGGTTGCGGTTGCTCGCCGCGATGAGGCGAACGTCGACGCGGTTGGTCTTGGTTCCGCCGACGCGCTCGAACTCCGACTCTTGGATCGCGCGCAGCAGCTTGACCTGGATCTCCAGCGGAATCTCGCTGACCTCGTCGAGGAACAAGGTGCCGCCGTCGGCCAGCTCGAAGCGACCTTGGCGGCTCGAGACGGCGCCCGTGAACGCTCCGCGCTCGTGGCCGAAAAGCTCGCTCTCCGTCAGATCCTTGGGGATTGCGGCGCAATTGACCCGAATGAAGGGGGCCTCGCGACGGGGGGAGCCCAGGTGCAGCGCCCGGGCCACGAGCTCCTTGCCCGTCCCGCTCTCGCCTGCGATGAGCACGGTGGTGGGGCTGGCCGCGGCGGTGCGGACGATCTCGCGGACCCGCAGCATCTGCGGCGAGCTCCCGATCATGCCGACTTCTTCGCTCGGGTCCGAAGGCGTGGGCTCGGGCGTGACCTTGCCGACCGAGGCACCCGAGCGCGCTCGCGTGGCCAGGGCCTTGGCGAGCACGCGCTTGACCTGCTCGATCTCGAAGGGCTTCTCGAGATAGTCGAACGCACCAGCCTTCACCGCCTCGACCGCGGAGTCGACCGAGCCGTGGGCGGTCAGCAAGATGACCGGCAATTGCGGATCCTCTTGAGATAGCGCGCGCAACAATTCCATGCCGTCCATGCGCGGCATTCGAATGTCCGAGATCACGGCGTCGAAGGTGCCCGAGGGGCTCATTCGGATCCGGCCGAGGCCGGCCTCGCCATCGGGCTCGGCATGGACCTCGAACCCGGCCTGCTTGAGCAGTGCCCCGAGGACCTTGCGGATGTTGACCTCGTCGTCGACCAGGAGGATTCGTGCGGAGGGCATGAAGGCCGCTACGGTAGCGCAACCGGAGCGTCGGCAGGAGTCTCGGTGCCCGACTCTTCTTCGGGGGTCGGCTTCGACGCGGATTTGGCCACCACGGGGATGCTGGTGCTCGACGCGTCCGGCTCGTCCAGCGGCAGCAGGACCGTGAACCGGGCCCCGTCATCCGCGCTCCGGCCGACCTCGATGGCGCCGTGGTGGTTCTGCACGATACGCTGACTGATCGGTAGGCCGAGCCCCGTCCCCCCGCTCTTGGTCGTGTGGAAGGGGACGAAGATGTTGGTCATCGTCTGCTGAGACAGCCCGGGCCCGTTGTCACACACGTCCAGCGCTACGGCGTCGGCGCGCAGCAAGCCGCGGCGGCGAATCGACATGGAGATCTCGATGGCGCCCTCGTCGTGGCCGCTGATGGCATCCAGGGCGTTGAGCACCAGGTTGAGCATCACCTGTCGCAGGGCGTCCTCGTCGCCCCGGATCATCGGGGCGGGGTCCGGCGATTCCCCTACGGTGATCGCCGCGCGCTGCTCCTCGGGGACCAGCCGGAGCGTCGCCGTGATCACGTCGCGGAGATCGACGGCCGCCATCTCCCCCTTGAACGGCCGCGAGTAGGTCAGGAACTGGCTGACCACGCGGTTGAGGCGGTCGACCTCCTCGAGAATGATGTCGAGGAACTCACGCGTCTGCTCATCCATGGCCTCCGCGCTGGGGCGCAGGACCTGGACCGCGCCCTTCATCGCGCCGAGCGGGTTGCGAATCTCGTGGGCCAGGCCGGCGGCCATCTCACCCAGGGCGGCCAGGCGCTCACGCTCCTTGCGGGCCTCGTAGACCGCCGAGTTCTGCACGGTGATGGCGGCCTGGGCCACCACGCCCTCGAACAGCTCGACCTCTTCGCGGGCGAAGGGCTCCACCAGGCGCTGGTCGTCGACGAACAGCGCGCCCAGCAGATCGGGGTCGTCGTCGGGCAGGCCCGGTCCCAGGATCGGCAGGGCCAGGCTGGCCTCGAGCGTGGCCAGGGTCTCGAGCACGTCCTGGGCCTCGGCGCGCTCTTCCGGTCCCGCCCGCTCTTGCTCGCGCTCCAGCACGTCGCGCAGCACGGTGCCCTGGGTCTGCATGCGCTCGAGCACGGGGCGGCGGGTGGCGAGGTCGAGCCGGGCCAGAGGGGCGGACGCGTCTTCGTCGGCGTGGGTCCAGCGCTGCAGCACCAGCGCCGTGCCCTCGCGATTGAGCAGATAGAGGCTGGCCCGGGTCAGTCGCCCCGAGGACTCGAGCGCCTCGATGACCAGCCGGGCCATCTCCTGCACGTCGATGACGTTGAGCAGCCGCTGTCGCAGGCGCACCAGGATGCGGCGCAGCACGGGCCGGTCGTGGAACAGCCAGCCCTCGATCCGGTAGTCGATCTCGCGGCGGATGGGGTCGAGCAGGATCACCACCGCGAACGAGGCCACCGCCGCGTTGAACATGAACAGCGACAGGTCCTCGTCGATCCAGAACAGCAGGGCCGCATAGAGGATGGTGACCACCAGCACCAGGACGGTGAGGCTGAAGATCCGGGTCGCGATCTCGGGCAGGTCGAGCAATCGCTCCCGCCGCAGGGTCTGCTCCACAAAATATAGATAGACCGCGGTCACGATGGGGCCGAAGCCCGCCACCGGGAACACACCCAAGATCAGCGCCGCGATGCTGGCATAAAAGAGGTAGCGCAGCCGTGGGGCGAGGGCGGTCTGCTTGGCGGATCGCGAGGCCCACCACAGCCGCATGCTCGAAAACCACAGGCCGCCCACCACGTAGACCGCCAGCGAGATCGGCACCACGTCCCACCACAGGTACTCGGTGACCGGCGGGTAGACGAGCGACACCGTCTGCGCCAAGACCAGGAAGAAGCCCAGCGTCGTGCGCAGGCCGCTGCCCGGCTGCCAGCGTCGGTTGCCCGAGTAGGGCACGAAGCTCACCAGCAGGCGGTCGGCCGACCACGGCAGCAGCAGGGCCACCGTCTGGCCGAACCACTTGAAGAACTCGACCTCCACGAACCCGTAGAAGAACCGGGCCAGGTGGTAAAAGCCGAGGTTGAAGCAGAACACCGCGAAGCGGACGTTCTGGCTGCGCCTGCGGTCGCGCAGCACCGCGCTCGTGCCGATGGCGAAGGCGACGGTCGCGGCCAATAGGGAGCTGAGACTCTCGCTACCCACGTTCGTCGGCCATCATACGCGGGCCCGTCGCGCCGCGAACCGGGTCTGTGCGTGCGCATCGGATGTGGCCGCAAACGTGCTCCTGCCCCGAGTTTTCGCGGGGACGGGGCGCGGGGGCGAAGGGGGATGCACGGTGGGCGCGGCGGCTCAGCCCCGGCTCCAGAACATCGAGTAGCGGCCGACCTTCGCCGCCCAGTCACACCAGGGGTCGATCGAGGCGGGGAGTTCGGGCTCGAGGCGTTGAAGGAGGTGGAGCAGGCGCTCGCGCTCGCGGGGAAGCGTCGCGCCGTGCAAGGGATCGCCGTCGGTCGATTGCGACGCGGCGGTGGGGTCGAGCAGGGCCACCGCTTCGGCCCATGTGGTTGGGGAGGGGCCCTTGGGCAAGTGGGCGTGGGCGAGGATCTGGAGGAAGCGGGCGCCGAGGCGGGGGAAGCCGACGTTGATCGCCAGCAGGACCGCGACCGCTCGATGTTCGCCGTTGCGATCGTCGAGGCGGAATGCCGCGTAGCGCTCGTCGGCGACCTCGCTGCGGAGTAGGCGATAGATGTTGATGAAGCGCTTGATGACCCGCGGGGTATTGAGGAAGGGGCGCAGGTGCGTGGTCATGAAGCGGCGCTCCCAAGGGTCGACGACGAAGCGGGTCAGCTTGGTCGGGGCGCGCCGGGTCTCGGGGGCTGGGGTCGCGACGAGGGCGTCGATGTCCACGCGGGCGTTGGAGTTCGCGTGGGCTCCCGCGGCGGCGAAGGCGGTGGAGGAGACCACGCCGCGGGTGGGCTCGGGCTCGGGTTCTTCGGGCTCGGGCTGTTCTTCGGTCTCGGCTTCTGTCTCTTCTTCGGGTTCGGGCTCAGGCTGCTCTTCCGCGGGGGCCGTCTCTTCTCCTGTGGGGGCCGTCTCGTCTGCCTCGGCCTCCGGTTCGGGCTCGGGCGTTTCGTGGCCGTGCCCCGCGTTCGAGCGTTCGGACTCGTCGGCGGGAGGGCTCGCCAGCTCACCGGGTACCTTGATGTGGGCCTCGACGAGCTCGGCGAATCCTTCGTCCTCGATGCGCGGCAGGGTGAACGGGATCTGGAAGATCTTCTGCAGGTAGTCCTCGGCCGTCGCGGCGCCTTCGCCATCCGACGGAGCTTCGAGCAGGTGCTCGTAGCCTTGCTCGAGTGAGCGCGACAGCCAGCGCGCGTCGACCCCCACGACGACCACGAACAGATCGTCGATCGCGAGCAGCAGGTGCACCGCCTGCAGGACCTCGACCACGCGATCGGCCGGGCAGCGGTCGAGGTCGTCGATATAGAGCACGATGCGATCGACCGACTCGTCGGGGTGGTCGTCTCGCCAGCCCTGAAGGGCCGCTTTGAGTTCGCTGAGGTCGCGACGCACCAGCGAGATGACGCCCTCGGACTGGCGGTAGAGGCTGTCTTCGGAGGTCTTTTCTTCGAGCAGATCGTAGACGACGCGGTCGGCCCTCAGCTCCTCGAGCTGTTCCTTCTTCTCGAGCAGTTGCTGTTCGAACAGGTCGCGGGCGATTTCTGCTTCCGCGACCTTCTCTTCGGCCTTCTCGTAGCGCTCGATCGCCGACTTCTGTTCGTCGGTGAGTTCTTCGAGGATCTCGTTGCGGAGCTCTGCGCCCTCCTTGCGGATCCCATCCAGGTACTGGACCACCGAAGAAACCCGCTTCAGACCGGCTCGCGATTTACCCACGACGGCGGTGAAGAGCACGATGAACTGGGACATCACCGTGCCGACGGCGGAGATGTCGAACTCCTGTTCCAGCAGCCAGGGCAGGCCGACCACGGCGCCCAGCAGGAAGAAACCGATGATCCACTCGCCCCAGCTGTCGGGGGCCAGGGAGGCGACCAGCGAGCGGGTGGTGCCGACGGTGGTGTTCAGCTCTTCGCGCAGGCGCTTGGCGTCTTCGGGGGCGGCCAGCAGCGCGCCGAGCTGGTCCTCTTCGAGGTTGAGTTGTTTGAGGCCCTTTTCGATGAAGTCGCGCTTCAGCCCGAGTCGTTCGGCCGCGGCCTCCCAGACCTTCTTGTTGGTGAGTACGCCGCGGAGAGTATTCAGCTCGTCGCGGCGCGCTTGTTCGAGGCGCTCGATTTCCTTGCCTGCGTCCTCGAATTCCTTTTCTGCGGCTTTGAACTCCGCTTCGACCTTCTTGCGTTCTTCCTTGGACTCGCGCAGCTCCGCTCGTAGTCGCCTTCGGATTTCCGCGGGGTCGTTGTTCACCCCCACGTTCAGGCTCTCGGCCAGGCCCTCGAAGATCCGCCCCGCGAGGCTGATCCACAGGGTGGTGTCCATGTAGTGCCAGGCGTTGAACTCGATCTGGCACACGCGGAGGCGGTCGGCGCCCGTGCGCTTTTGTTCTTCGGCGCGGATGGCCTCCTGCACGAGGCCCATGAAGTGGGACTTGCCCGCGCCCCAGTCACCGAACAGGCCGATGGCGAAGGGGGCCTTCATCTGGTCGGACGCGATGCCGCGGGCGAAGCGTTCCGCCTGGGCTTTGCGGTCGAGGTGGTCGTCGCCCGTCGCGGTGTCGGTCAGCCAGAGGCTGGTGTCGGTGGAAGGGCGGCGGCCGTCCACCGCGTCGAGGACTTGGCGGAGGACGGTGATGTGGGCTTCGAGGTCGCCGGGGCGCAGGGCGTCGTAGTCGGCCTTGACGACGCCGGGCAGGGGGCGCTCGTGCCATTGCTCGCCGATCTCGGCGAAGAGGTCGGCGGTGGGGCCCTCGGGGGAGGATGGGAGGGCGATGATGGGCTTGAGTCGGCGTCGGGTCTCGCTCGCGAGTAGGTCCATCGGTTGGGCGTCGAGCACGACGACGGCGGCGGCTCGGTCGGCGTAGTCGATGCGCCAGTCTCGGGATTGCTGGGGGACGACGGGGGCGCGTTGGAGGAAGGGGGTGATCGTTTGGCCGTCGTGGACGATGACGATGTGGGGGTAGCGGCCGTTGTCGATCGAGTGCTGGACGAAGGCCTTGGCGGCGAACTCGTCTGCGCCTGCGCAGCCGCCGAGGATGAGGCCTACGGGGGACTCGGTTTCGGCGAGGGCTTTGCCTACGGCTTCGGCCCACTGTTGGGTGGTTTCGTCGGCGGCGGTGGTTCCGACGACGGCGACGAAGCGGGGTGGTGGTGTCGGAGCGCGGGCCGTGGGGATGCCCGAGAGGATGCGGTGGTCCGACAGCAGCACCTGCGACGACACGACACGCTGCTGCCCATTGGGTCCGGGAGTCACGAGGCCTACGATCTCGCCTTGGACGAGTACGGGGCTTCCAATGGGGATGGATTCGCGGCCCGACTTCCCAGAGCCGCGCTCGAACTCGAGGAAAGACCCCGTGGCGCTCGTAAGCAGCGTCCAGCGCGATCGCCTTGGGCCCGGCAACGTGGCGATTCGGGATTCCACGGGCTCGAGCCGTTGCGTCGCAAAAGGCGGGCGGTCGGCGTCGGTTCTCTCGGCCAGCACGAGCGTCGCGTAGCCGTAGCCGTCGTCGGTGAGTCCAACCGAGGCCCGAATGCTCGTACCGTCGGGAAACATCAAGGCGGTTTCCGTGAGGTCCTGGACCGCCGCGGCGGAGGTGAGTGCCAACTCCGGGCCGACGATGAACGCAAGTGCGTCCTGCCCCTGAAGTTCGACCACGAACTCGTACTTGGACGTTTCGAGCGATGGCGGGGCCGAGCCCTTCGTTGCGGCTCGCTGGGTGTTCTCGAACAGTCCCCACTCCTCCAGCGAGTCGACCACTCCACCGTCTTCCTGACTGTCGACCCACTCCACCCAGCGGAGTATTCCGAACTCCCGAACTGTTGCGCGCAAGGATTCGAGGGCAGGTCCAAGCAAGATCGGAACGAGTCGATCCGAGCTGCTCGGTCTTCCCGACGAGTTCAGTGCGTCGAGGACTTCAAGAAGGGCGTGCGGGCGTTTGCCCGCTGGTGCATCAACCAGTACGAGAACCGTCTCGCTGGAGTCGAGATACTGGTGAACAATCCGAGGTTTGGCCCCCGGAACATAGTCGTCGATGAACGTGGACCTATCCCGAGAATGGAGTGCGCTCTGCAGCGCTTCCGCTCGCTCCCGTTGCTTGTATGGAAACAAGACATAGAAGTCGATGTCGAACTTTAGCGTGGCGGGCTGCACGGGGCCTCGGTCGCGGGGCAGAGGACGGCGTCGCGGGGGCACGACACCTCAGCCCTACCGTCTCACGTCCACTTCGAGCTGACCACCGGACTCGACCTCCGTCCCGACACCTCCCGTCGCCATCGAGCCACGACTGCCTTCCACCCAGCCGAAGCCTCCCGGCCGTCGAACCACCGTTCAGCCCCACCCACCGAACGCCGACCCCACAACCCAGCTCCGAACGTCAGTCCGCCGCACCCCACACCACGTCCCGCGTCCGGGCGGATCCACCCGCCGGAGGCCGCAGGGCCTTGTGGTATCACCGGGCGATGCGTGGACGATGGCGCCTGGCGTGCGGGTTGGCTTTTGTTGCGGCGGTCGGTTGTGCCACGACCATGGACAAGGCCGAGCAGGCGCATAAACGCAAGGCGTACGAGGAAGCGGAGCAGCTGTACCTCGAGGCGGCGAAGGACGAGGAATCCGCGGAGGCAGCCAAGGAAGGCCTGGCCACGTTGCACGCCGACATCGCAGCCGAGGCGGAAGCCGAAGACGCCGCCAAAGCGGAGGCGCAGTACCGCGAGGCGCTCGAGATCCAGCCCGGCCACGACGAAGCGCTCACCGGGCTGGTGCGATTGCTCCGCGCCCAAAAACGACTCGACGACGCGAGCAAAGCCATCGAGGAGGCATCGGCTTCGGGACAATGCGGTGCCTCGTGCAACCGACTGGCGCTCATCGTGCTGCTCGAGCAGGGCGATCGAGCCGCAGCCGCCAACAAATGGGACGAGGCACTCGCGGCCTACACGGCAGCCCAACAGATCCGCGAGCAGGTGACGGTCGCGGTCGCGATCGCAGCCACGTCGCTCACCGCGGGCAAGCTGCCCGAGACCGAAGCCGCGCTGACCCAAGCCCACCCGTCGATGCTGAAGGCCGACGCCTCGAGCATCCAACGCTTCCTCAGCACCCATCGCGCGCTCGTGCACGCGATGTTGTCCGCCCAAGACATCGAGGGCGCAGACCGGGTGCGAGTGATGCGACTCGCGGACGAGCCGGCCGAGCGCCAGACCGAGCTGGCCTTGCTGGTGGCCAAGGCGGTGCTCGACGGTGGCGACCGCGTCGGTGCGCTGACCCGCTACGAGAACATCCTGGGCGGCAGCGGAGAGCAAGCCCCGACCGACGCGCAGCGACCCGCGATCGAGGAAAAGACCGCCTTCATCTACGCCGCGCTCGGAACCGAAGACCTGCACGCGGGTCGCCCCGAAGAAGCGGACCGTCGGTTTTCGCGGGCCATCGAGCTCCAACCCGAGGATTGGTCGCTCAAGCTCCAGCGCATCCTGGCGTTGTCGGGCACCATCGGCGCCGAGCCGGCGTTGGCGAGCCTGTCCAAGGTCCCCGCCACCGCGGGGCTGGCCCACGCCAAGGCGATCTTGCTGGCGCTGCAGGTCCGCGAGCAGCTCGATCGAGGCGAACGCGAAGCCGCGGCCGAGACGCTCGAGAAGGCCAAGCGGGCGCACTCCGATCTCCCCGAGGTACGGCTGGCGGGCGCGATGATGCTGGCCCACACGCCATCGGACGAACTCAGCGGCGGCGAGCGTCGGGCGCTGCTCGGGCGACAGTCGCTGGTCACCTATCCGGGCGAGGTCTTTCGCTTCGGCGAGGCCCTGGCCGAGCTCGACTGGGTCCACGGGGCACTGAGCGAGCGCGACACCACCTATCCCTTCACCGCACCCTGGATGCCGACCTGGATGGCGGACCTCGAGGGCAAGCTGAAGACGGCCTATCCCATGCCCGTGGTCTTCCGCGAAGACCCAGAGCCGGTCATCGTGTTCCACAACAGCGGCGGGCCGATGATCGAGATTTCCGTGAAGGGGCCCGACGGGTTTCGCGAGGAGGTCGGGGTCGTGCCGGGCACGGACAAGTCGATCACCATCCCGGACTCAGGCCTGCTGCGGCTGAAGATCGGCCGCCAGTCGAAGGTGTTCTACGCCGAGGGCTACGCCCAGGTCACGCTGACCGTGCCGTGATGCACCGCCCCGAGCGAAGCGGTGCTACGATCGCTTCGTGAAGGCGGCACTGTTCACGAGCGGGCTCATCGTCGGACTCGTCGGGCTCTCCTGTGCCGAGCCCGAGGTCGACATGGGGGAGCCGTTGCCCGAGATCGGCGAGGCCTGCAACGAGCAGGGGGAGTGCGCGATGGATCTGCGCTGCATCCCCGTCAGCGGCACGACCAACGAGGCTTACTGTCGCCAGCCCTGCGAGACGGACACCATCATCCCGGGCAACCCGTGGGTGGTCGAGCCGAGCCCCGAGTGCCCCGATCCCGACGCGGCCTATTGCTTCAACGGCGGCTGCCAGCAGGCCATCGACGATTGAACGAGGCGAGTTCGCACCCGCCTCGTTCGGGCACCGCGAAGTACTAGATGCCTTCGCAGATGATCCGCGTGTCGGGCAGCACGTCGAGGTGCTGAACCGCCAGGTCGGGCCGCGACACCCGGCTGAGCGCATTCAGGGCCGACGCAATGGCGCCCTCCTGCCACCCGGGCAACGAGGAAACCTGATCGCCGACGATGAAGAACACGGGATCGGAGAGATTGCCCTCGGCATCGTGAACCCCCGAGCCCTGCGCGATGGTGTTGAAGTGCTCGACGGGGGAGTCGACCACGTGCCACTGCGCCCAGCCGCCCTTGATGTAGGCCATGTTCTGCCAGGCGATCGCGAGCCCGTCGGTGAGCCCATCGCCGAAGGCCTCACCGAAGCGCTTGGCGCCCTCGCGGGCCTTGTGGAGGCGGGTTCCGACGTCGAGCTTGCCCCACTCGTTGGCGACTTCGGAAAAGTTGTAGGCGCCCGTCAGCACGCCGAGTTTGCCGTGGTAGTCGCACGACGGGTACCAGATCTGCGCGATCTCGTCGTCGGTCCACGAGATGCCGCCGAAGATCGGGACCACGCCGATTTCCGAGTCGGGCACGCCGAGCAGGTCTTCGCCGCTGCTGGAGTCGGGCTTGGCCACGATGGTCGAGCCTTGCCACGAGGTGCGGGCCGCTTGCCACCCGACCTTGGTGGTGTCGGCCAGAAACCGCGGCTGATAGTCGCTGCCTTCCTCGGGCGGCGGCGGGTTGAACTGCGCCTCGTAGACGGCACGCAGGCTGGCCTTGAAGGGGTCGGACAAGCCACTGCTTTCGCCTCCGCCCTGGAGGCGCTCGGACAGAATGCGGCTGAGGAAGGGCATGGCCAGGTTGCAGAAGCAGTAGTCGGCCCGATACTCGACGAGCTCTTCGGTGCCCAGCTGCTGCACCTTCACCACGAACTCGCGCGCGTCGGGGTCCCAGTCGATGTGCTTGACCGGACTGTTGAGGTGAATCGTGCCGCCGAGGGCCGAGACCTTCTGGGCGAACGCATGCTGCACGCGGTCCATGCCGCCCACGGGCTGGAACAGGGTGGGCTGCCAGAGGAAATCGACGGGCTGATAAAAGCGGGTGATTCTCCAAAACTCGGACTCGAGCAGCTCGTCGAAGGGCAGGGGCGAAGCGGTTTCGCCCGCGGCGACCCCCGGTAGCACGTCGTAGCCCGAGCGGGTCCGTCCGTTCTCGAGACCGGACTGCCCCGCGGTGGGCGAAAACTCGCCGTCCTCCGTCAGCTCACCGAACGAGACCATCAGCTCTTGCAGTTGCTCGGTGCGTTTTTCGAGCAGCGCCTTGCGTGCCTCGTCGTCGTCGGGCAGCGGTAGATCCGACTGCTCGAGCAAGGTCTCGGCATTGTTGAACACCAGCTCCGCGAGCCAGCCGCGGGTGTTGTGCTCGAGGCGGCGATACACGACCGGCTTCGACTCGAAGGGCCCGCCCTCCATCTGCACGAGGTTGGAGCCCGAGTTCATGACGTAGACCTCCACGTCCACGCCGAACTGCTCGAGGTACGAGAGCAACCGCTTGTGGCTGGAGGGGATGCGCCCGGGGCCCGCGTTGAGGTAGGGCTCGGCATCGCCTAGGGGCCGCTTGAAACGGACGACCTGCGGCTCACCCGGCTTGGAGTCGAACAGCTCGCTGTCTGCGTCCTCGATCAACGTGTCACCCGTACGCAGGCTGAGGCAGCGCCCGCCCGTGCGATGCCGGGCTTCGAGCACGGTCACTTCCATACCGCTATCTTGTTCGAGTAGCTCGTACGCCGTGGTCAGGCCGCCGACGCCGGAGCCGATGACGATCGCTCGCTTGCCGTGGTGCTGCTTCGGCTTGAGCTTGACCGCGCCGGGAGTGACCGATGCTTGTTGAGCGGTCGCCTGACGGAGCGCAGCCCATGCGCGGGCCGAAGGATTCTTGCGAAGGAAGTTTGCTCGGCTCTGATGTTTCGCCACGGTGGAGGTCCTATCGATGCGAACGATAGTGCGTCGTCGCGATCGGTCGGAGTTCCAATTCGGTGGTCGTCGAGCGTGCGCGAGAACGCGTTGGTCGGCCCGCGTTGGGCCGGGTAGGGACGAACGGACACGGGACACTTCGGGGGCGGACGCATGGCACGAAGGGCGCAAGCGCGGGTGTGTGGCCCGTGAACGGCGTACGTTCTCCGATCGTGCACGAGCCGCCGATCGATGGTTCCATCAACGGGCATGGTTCGCAGGCGGGTCCGGCTCGACGCCGATGGCTTCATGCCCGACAAGAGGGCCGGATGACGCCCGATCAGAGCCAAGACTTCAAGGTCTTCGCCTGGCGCACGCTCGATAGCGTGATGCCGCTGGTGATGATCCCGGCGTTTGTCTTGGTGGTGCTCACCGCCGACAGTTGGATCCTGCCCGCGGTGTTGTCCGCCGGGTTCTTCGGCGCCAACGTGAGCCTGAGTGTGGTCATCACGGCCATGCTGAAGCAGAAGCGACGCCCCGCGCCGTTCCTGGTCGGTAGTGCGCACGCCGTGATCTCGCTGGGGTTTCTGCCGCTGCTCATCTGGTCGGGGAACCCGAGCTATCCGATCTGGATCGTCGCGCTGCCCACCCTGTTTGCGATCCCGTTCTTCTACGGCTCGGGGACCTCGCTGCTCTACGACGGGCTCATCATGGCCAGTTGTTTGGTGGCGGTGTACTTGCGCAGCGGTTGGGGGCAGCCGCTGGCCTACGCCGCGATCACCATGACGTCGGCGATCACGCTGGCCTACCCGGTCTTCGTGGCGATGCGGCAGAAGTACAACTCGCTCGAGAAGGCCTCCCACGAGATCAACGAGGCCAATACCCGGCTCGAGGTGGCCCGCGAGGAGGCGGTCAGCGCTCGCGAGGCAGCCGAGGCGGGGAACGTGGCCAAGTCCGAGTTCCTCGCCAACATGAGCCACGAAATCCGCACGCCGATGAACGCGGTGATCGGCATGACCGGCTTGTTGCTCGACACTCAGCTCAGCGACGAGCAGCGGGATTTCGCGGGGACCATTCGCGACAGCGGAGACGCCCTGCTGTCGATCATCAACGACATCCTCGACTACTCCAAGCTCGAGGCCAACCAGGTCCAGCTCGAAGATCAGCCCTACACCATTCGCGAGTGCCTCGAGTCTTCGCTCGATCTGGTGGCCGCCAAGGCAGCGTACAAGCACCTGGAGCTGGGCTACCTGATGGGCAAGCGGGTGCCGGGCGCAGTCCGGGGCGACGTCACTCGGGTCCGTCAGGTCATCACCAACTTGCTCAGCAACGCGGTCAAGTTCACCGAGCGCGGGGGCGTGTGCGTCACCGTCGAAGCAGCACCGGCCAAGTCGGCCGACGCCGACGACAACGACTGGTGCGAGCTTCAGATCAGCGTCCGCGACACGGGCATGGGCATCCCCGAGGATCGGCAGCAGGGGCTCTTCGATCCCTTCAGCCAGGTCGATGCGTCGACGACCCGTCGCTTCGGCGGTACGGGGCTCGGCCTGGCCATTTGTCGGCGGCTCGTGCAGTCCATGGACGGGCGGATCTGGGTCGAGAGCGAGCCCGATCGCGGCTCGACCTTCCACTTCACCATTCGCACCAAGAAGGCCGGCTACGAGGTCCCGACCTTCTTGCAGCCCGACCAGCCGCATCTGCGGGGCAAGCACCTGCTCGTCGTCGACGACAACTCCATCAACCGCGAGATCCTGTGTCGCCGCGCGCTCAGCTGGGGCATGAAGGTCACCGAGAGCTCGTCCGGGCCCGAGGCGGTCGACCTCATCGAGCAGGGCACGGGCCCCTTCGACATCGCGATCCTCGACATGCACATGCCGACCATGGACGGGGTCGAGCTGGCCAAGAAGATCCGGCACTGGGACGAGCGGCTGCCCATGGTCATGCTGACCTCGCTGGCGTGGAAGCCCTCGGACCCCGATCTGGCGCTCTTCGCCGCGTTCCTCACCAAGCCGATCAAGGCCTCGCCGCTCTACGACAAGCTCAGCGAGGCCCTGGCCGAGGCGGGCCGCGGCACCCGGCGTCGCCGCGACGAGTCCGCCTACGACCCCGAGCTCGGCCAGCGAGAGCCGCGTCGCATCTTGCTGGCCGAGGACCACGTCATCAACCAGCGGCTCGCGGTGGCCGTGCTCAAGCGCCTGGGCTACCGACCCGATGTCGTCAGCAATGGCTGGGAGGTGCTCGATGCCCTGCGGCGTCAGCCCTACGACATCGTGCTGATGGACGTGCAGATGCCGGACATGGATGGGCTCGAGGCCACCGCTCGGATCCGGTCCGACTTCGCGCCCGATGTGCAGCCGCACATCGTGGCCGTCACCGCTCACGCCACCCGGCAGGATCGCGATCGCTGCCTGGCCGCGGGCATGGACGACCACCTGGGCAAGCCCTTCCAGCTCGAGGAACTGCTCGCCATCTTGAAGCGCAGCCCGGCTCGGCTCGGGGGAGCGAAGCCAGAGTCCGACGCGGCCGAGCCCTCCGTCGATCCCAAGGCCATCGAACAACTCCGCGCGCTGATGGGGGACGAAGAGGGGGGCCTGGCGCCGCTGGTCGACGAGTTCCTGGCCGAGACCGCGGTCATCCTCGAGTGGGCCGACGAAGCGCTCGGCAGCGGCAAGGTGTCCGAGGCCGGCAGCGCGGCGCACAAGCTCATCGCCTCGGCTCGCAGCTTCGGCGCGGCCCCGCTGGCTCGGCTCGCGGTCCAGCTGCAAGAGGTTGCGGAGGCCGGAGAACACGACGACGCGGTGCGGCTGCTGACCGATACTCGGGAGGAGTTTCGGCGGGTCGAGGTCCGGCTGGCGGAGTACCAAGGGCCCTGACGGCCGCCGCTTCGCCGGGCCGTGCCGCGTACCTACACGCCAAAAACCCGGTGAAGGGGCCGTGACGCGCGAAGTCTGCCGCGGGTTTGGCGGGGAGACCGGGGCCGTGGCATGCTCTATCCGTGGCAGCGATCATCGAGGACGAGAAGCGGGCGCAACGAAAGGCGCGAGCGATCGCGTCCGACATCTACCTTTACAACAAGGCGAAGATCGAAGAGGCGCTCCAAAAAGACAGCTTCTTCGAGGACATGTCGGAGTTCATCACCGAGGGGCGTGACCTGTTCCGCTCGAGCGTGTCGCCGGCCTTGTTCAAGAAGAACTTCTACGACCGAGCCATCGTCGATCGCGTGATCAAGCCGATGGCCGCCCTCAAGTCGTCGATCTGGTAGGTCCCTCCGACGACGGTGCGGTGAGGGTTCGGCTCGAGCCGGACTCTCCGCCCCTGCGTTGTGATCGGGCCCTGGTCGAAGCCCTCGTCGCCGCGGGCCACGAGTGCACGCGCTCGCAGCTGGCCCGCAGCTTCTCCGCGGGAGACGTCACCGCCGAGGGGCGGCGGCTCAAGCCCTCGTTGCGCATCGAGGTGCCGCTGGAGGTTCGCGTGGTGCTGCCGCAGCCGGAGCCGCTGCGGGCCGAGCCCGAGGACCTGCCGCTGTCGGTCTTGCACGAGGACGAGGACTTGCTCGTGGTCGACAAGGCCGCGGGCATGGTCGTGCACGCCGGACCCGGGCACCCGCGGGGGACCCTGGTCAATGCCGTGCTGCATCACCTCGGCCTCGATGCCGACGGCCTCCCCGTGCTGCCGGGCAACGACCCCACACGGCCCGGCATCGTGCATCGCCTCGACCGCGAGACGAGCGGGGTGATGGTCATCGCCAAGCACCCGGTGGCGCAGGAAAAGCTGGCGGCGCAGTTTCGGGTGCACTCGCTGCGGCGGCGCTACATCGGGATCGTCGACGGGGTGGTCTCGTGGGACGAGCGAGAGATCGAGACCGGTCATGCTCGTGACCCGCGGGAGCGCAAACGCTTCGCGCCGATCGAGACCGCCAGCCGCCGCGCGCTGACCCGGGCCCGGGTCGTCCAGCGGCTGCAGGGGGCGACCGTGATGGCCTTTACCCTGCAGACGGGTCGCACGCACCAGATTCGCATGCACGCGCGGCATTTCGGGCACCCCATCCTGGCCGATGCGCTCTACGGTCGTGCGCCCCGGGATCCGGCGCTGCGACGGGGCGTCGAGGGGCTCACGCGGCATGCACTGCACGCCGAGCTGCTGGCCGTGCGGCATCCCGCCGATGGTCGTGAGGTGTGCTGGCGGGCGGCGTTGCCGGCCGAGCTGCAGTCCGTGGTGACCGCCCTCGGAGGGCAGGCGCCGAAGCTCGACTGACGCACGAGCATCCGGGTACGTCTTGGCACCGGCCTCGTCCCGTGCGATGACGTGGACATGCTCGAGCGCGCGCCCTCGTTGAGTGCCCTGGCTCCCTCGATCGTGCACGGTTTCACCACGCGGTTGGGCGGGCACAGCCAGGGGCGCTACGAGTCGCTGAACATGGGTGGCAAGTGGGGCGACGACCCCGAGGCGGTTCAGCGCAACTACGCCACCGTCGCGCACGAGGCGGGCTACGACCCCGAGTGCCTGGTGCGGGTCAAGCAGGTGCACGAAGCCACCGTGCTGCGGGCGAGCGAGGTCGGGCCCGGCAGCGAGGCCGATGGTCTGTGGTGTGCTCGTGGTGATGGCCCTCGTGTGGTTGCCGTGCTCACCGCCGACTGTGTGCCCGTCGTGCTCGCGGATCTCGACGGCCAGGCGGTGGCGGCCGTGCACAGCGGGTGGCGAGGCACCGTGGCCAACATCGCGGGTGAAGCGGTGCGCGTGCTCGCGGAGGCGGGGGTCGATCCCGCCCGGATGGTCGCCGCCATCGGTCCATGCATCGAGCAGCGCGCCTTCGAGGTCGGCCCCGAAGTCGCCGACCAGTTCGACGATGCCTTCGTCGAGCGTGAGCGGTGGCCGAAGCCGCATGTCGATCTCGTCGGGGTCGTGCGCGCGCAGCTTCGGACCGCCGGACTGCCTGGGGGCGCCATCACCCGGGTGGGGGGCTGCACCCACGACCATCCCGAGCGCTATTTTTCGTACCGCCGCGACGGCAAGGGCATCGGCCAGATGATGTCCTTCGTCGGCTTCGTGGAGTGAAACCGAGCCCACGGCGGCCTGCTACGATGGCCGGATGAAGGCCGCGGCTCGCCTCCGTCTCGTCTCCGTGCTCATCGTCGGCCTGCTCGGCAGCGCCTGCGACACGACCGAAGAGCCCGAGGTGGAGAGCGCCGACCTGCGCTCCGAAGAACTCGACGCCCGCTGCGAGTTCCTCGTGCGCTGCGGCTTCATGCCCGACCGAGACACCTGCCTCGCCTCCGAGGAGCCCGACGCCGGTCTCGTGCAGGCGGTCGGGGCTACCAGCTTCGACCGCGTCGGCTACGACACCGAGGCCGCCGCGGTGTGGCTGGACACCCTGCGGAACCTGAGCTGCGAGGGCACCATCGCCAACACGCGGGCCTTGGCCGAGGCGCGAGCGGGTGTGTTCGCCGGTCGCATCGAGACCAACGGCGCCTGCTTTTCCGACGAGGAGTGTGCGGGCGAGGCGATCTGCGAGCGCAGTGCGTGCCCCGGCAACCAGGTGTGCTGCACGGGCGAGTGCCTGCCTCTGCGCACCCTGACGGTGGGAGAGACATGCCCCTTGCCGCAGGCCGACGTGCGCATGCGGGCGTTCTGCGAGGACACGGCCTACTGCCAAGTCCCGCCCGACGATGGCAGCGAGGAGCCGCCCACCGAGGGCACCTGCGTGGCTCGGGTGGACAACGGCCTGCCCTGCGACGCGCTCGACGGGTGCCTCGACGGGCAGCGCTGCGACCTGGGAGGCTCGGGCAACTGCTATCGCCTCTCCGCGTCGGGGGAGATGTGCAACCCGGACCTGCAGCGCGGGTCGTGCTTGTCGCTCAACGAGGTCTGCTCGGGCGAGTGTGTGGCTGCGCCCGGCCCCGGGCAGGCCTGCGTGCAGGGGCAGTGCGCCGGCTATGCGGTGTGCGTGGAGGACAGCTGCGTGGCGCTGCTGCGGCAGGGCGAGGCGTGTGACGGGTCGGTGCCGTGCCTGGGCGACCTGAATTGTCGCGACGACGTATGTACGGCGGAGGACATCGTGCTCGTGTGTGTCGACGGGGCTCCGCCGCCTCCGCCCATGGAGTAGCGGCGCCGTCACGCTACGGAACGGGCGGGATGCAATCGACCCCGCCCTTGCCCAGCACCTGCGAGTTGACCCGGAACGTATTGAAGGTCTCCCAGTGCGGCGTTTCGAACTGCGGGATGGAGCCGTCCTCGCGCACGTTGGTGATGTGATACGCGTGCTGGTTCCAGATGCGGCGGCTGGCGACCCAGCGGTCTTGTTCGTCGCGAATCACCTGGACGGTGGGGGAGGTCATGCCGTGGTAGCCGACGTTCGAGACCACGACGATCTCCGCGGACGCGTCGTTGTCGACGTCTGCGACCACGGGGTACTCGGTCTGAGTCCAGCTGCTGCGGGGGTTCTGCAGGACGACGTTGCCCTGGTCGTCCACGATGAACAGCTCGTCCTCGTCGGCGTAGATGGCCTCGGCCCCCGCATCGCCCAGGAAATCGAAGGCGGTGCCCGAGGCCGCTCCCGAGCCGTCGCTCACGGGGACCTCCCAAATGGGCTGTAGCGTGCCGTCGACGAGCCGATAGAGCGAATCGTCGGCGGAGGCGATCTCGACCATGCCGTCGGCGTCGATGTCCATGACCGCGGGCGGGGAGCGGAGGTTGCCACCGACGGAGGCGACCGTGCCGTCGTGCTCGAAGACATAGCTGGGGGCGGTATTCCCGTTTTCCATGCCGACGACCTCGGGCCGCCCGTCGCCGTCGAAGTCGGCCACGGCGGTGAAGGTCATCCAGTTTTGGCCATCGGGGTGGTCCCAGTACATGGTGCCGTCGTGGTGCCACGCGGAGTAGTTCTCGACGATCTCGAGGTCGCCGTCGCCATCGAGGTCGACGGGAATCGGGATGGCGGCGGTGCGGGGCAAGATTCGCAGCAAGGCTCCATCGCTGCCCGCATGAATGGCCTCGCCCGCGATGATCTCGACGGTGCCGTCGTTGTCGAGGTCGGCGAGGGCGACCGCCAGCTGAATCCCTCCGTTGAGCTCGGGGCGGGGCGCGGTCCAGGACACGGTGCCGTCGGCCTCGAACGCGACGACCTCGGTCTGTGACAGCGTGACGATTTCCGCCGAGCCATCGCCATCAATGTCGCCGACGGCGGGGTTGGAGACGTGCGAGATCGGGTAGTCGGTCTGGTAGTGCAGGGTGCCCGTTGCCCCGTCGAGCACGCTGATGCGTCCGGCGTTGAAGTTGCCTCCTCCGGCAGGCCAGCCCACCTCGGGGTCGTAGGTCACGACCACGATGTCGGGGATGTCGCACAGATCGACGACTCCGTTGTCGTCGTCGTCGGTGAGGTTGATGACCAGGGGCGTCACCACGCTCGAGGTCCAGCTGTCGTCCGGCGTCCACGTCCACTGCACGGCGGGGGTGAACGAGTCGGGCGGAGCCGTCTCCACGCAGGGCGGCGGGGCGTCGAGGCCATCGGGGTCGGGGATGATGGAGCAG
This sequence comes from Myxococcota bacterium, assembly GCA_039028615.1. Classification (GTDB taxonomy): domain Bacteria; phylum Myxococcota_A; class Polyangia; order Nannocystales; family Nannocystaceae; genus Paraliomyxa. The sequence continues at coordinate 85,650 of JBCCHT010000031.1, forward strand.
GCGTCCGCGGGTCCCCCCGTCTCGTTGGGGGCGACGTCGAGCACGGGCCCACCGCTATCGTCGAGGCCGCCACTGGCGATGCCGGTCTCCGAGGTCTGGGCCGAGGGCGCCGCGGTGGAGCCATCGCCGAGCCCTGTGCCCGAGCCGAACGCCTGGTCGCCCACGATCACGTTGTTGGTGCAGGCGCCGAGGGACAGCATCAACACGGGGCCGGAGCGAACGAGGGTCTTGATCGGCATGCGTGTTCTCTGTCATCAATCGAACAATGCTTCGGGCGGGCGTGCAGGCCACCGGGTGCATATCGGCCGAAAACGCGGTGAAGACCCCCGTTGAGGGCGGTTTGAAGTTTTTTCGCGGTCGCGACAGAGAGTAGCCGAGTGTTGGCCGAAGACCATGAACGGAAGCGAGGGCGTACGGCCGGCACGGATGTGTCCGCCCTCCATCGCGAGTACGCGACGTTCGTGTCGGGGTTCGTGCAGCGCCTGGGAGTGCGTGCGACCGATGTGCCGGATCTGGTCCAAGAGGTGTTCTTGTTGGCGCACGAAAAAGGGGGCTACCGGGAGGGAGCGGCCAGTCCTCGGACGTGGCTGGCGAATCTCGCAGTCGGCAAGGTTCGCAACCTGCGGCGCAAGCAGAGCCGTCGGTCGGCGGTGGCTCCCGACTCGCGGGCGGTGAACGACGCACCCGACTTGGGCGCGGTGGCTCGCCTCGACGAGCAGCTCGACCGGCGTCAGCGACTGCAGATCGTGCAGCGTGCCCTCGACCGCCTGGATGAAGACAGCCGCATCGTCTTCATGCTCTACGAGCTCGAAGGAGAGCGATGCGCTGCCATCGCGGCGGGGCTCGGGATCGCCCTGGGGACGGTGCACTCCCGATTGCATGGCGCGCGGCGCAAGTTCAAGGCCGCGTTCGAGCAGGAGAACGACGAACGATGACTTCAGACCCAAAGCGTTTGCGTGAGGCGGGCGAGCCAATGGCGTCGTTGCTGCGACAGGTTCGGGTCGAGGACTTGGGCGAGCCCGTGCCGCTCCCTCCGTGGCCGGGGGGAGACGAACCCGCGGTGGCGGCGAGTGCCGGGGGATCGGCGGTGAAGCTCGTGCTGCTCGGGGCGGTGGTGCTCGGGGCGGGAGTCTTCGGGGTCGTTTCGAGCGGAGACGGAGAACGGCCGAGCGGAGCGCCGACGAGCACGGAGCCCCCGGGGCGGCGGCTCGCGATGGGGGCGACCGAAGCTCCCGTCGCGGGTGCGGCTGCGCCGCGGTCGGCTCGACCCGTCGTTGGCGAGGAGGCCGACGAACGACAGCGACCGGCAGTGGACGTCCCGCCTCGTCCGTCCCCCGACGATGCCACGGCACCGCAGTCCGGGCGCGCACCGAGGCCCGCGCGGTCTCGGCCTCGTCCGTCGACCCCTGCGGCCGAGTCGGATCCCCCGTCCACGTCGTCGGCGGAGCTCAGCGCCACGAGTGAGGTCGAGCTGGTGGCCGAGATGCGAGCCTCGCTGCCGCGGGAGCCGTCGCGCGCGTTGAAGCTGGCCCGGGAGGGGGAGCAGCGCTTTCCGAAGGGTATGTTCGTGCGCGAGCGCAGGGCCTACGAGATTTTCTCCTTGCACGCGCTGGGGCGTACCGACGAGGCGGCGACGCTCGCTCGTCGCTTCGCGCGGCGCTATCCGTCGGGACCACTGAGCGAGCGAGTCGCGGCCTTGGTCTCCGCCCCCGCGTCGGGCTCAGAACCGAGCGATCGGGCCCAGCAGTAGCGCCACCGCCACCGACGGGCTCGTGAGAGCCGCGGTCACCTGCCCCGACGCAGGGTCGACCAGGGCGAAGCGGGGGCGCCAGACGGGCACGCCCACGTCGAGGTCCAGCCCGAGCCCGAAGCGATGCTCGGGAAACAGGCTCAACGCGAGGGCCCCGGCCAGCTCCACGTGTCCGCCGAAGTCTCGGCGCGCGCCGTCGAAGCCCCGACCCGTGGCCAGCGTGGGTCCACCCGTGACGCCCAGGCAGCCTTCGATGCGGAGCACGGGCGCACTGTCGGGGATCGTGCCCATACACGCGTCGGCCCGCAGGTGCATGGCGAACGCGGACACCTGACCGCCCGCCAGCGATTGCGGGGCAGACCAGCTGGTACGCGCGCCGAAGCGGAGCCGTACGAGGCGATGAAGTCCGAAGACGGCGAGCCATTGCGCCGCGAGCCCGAGCTGGACGGGGGCGCCGAGGCTGGGCCCAGCCTGCAGCCGCATTGCGCTGTCGAGCGGGCGTCGGCTGGTGGGCGCGGTCGGAGGGGTCTCGATCTCCGTCGGTTCGGTGGTCGTGGTCGGGGAGACAGTTCGTGACTCGGGAGTCGAGGGGGAGGCGAGGGCGTCGAGCACGGTCGAGTCGAGCGCGATCGCAATGGCGAGGCCGACCGCGGCATCGAGGGCCGCGCAGTCCTCGGGCAGGGGCGCGAACACGCGGTCGAGGATCGTCTCGCCGTCGCGTTGGATGCGGATGCGGAGCGCATCGGGCTCGGTCGCATGCGACTCCACGTCGACCGCGATACGTGGACTGAGGGTGGTACGCCCCGTCCACGTGGCGACTTGCGCCGTGATGCCATCGTGGTCGGCACACGTCCCGGTCTCGGAGGCCACGGTGATGGCCTCGCCCAGCGGCCGCTCGGGTGCCTCGTTCGCCGGGGGCCCCAGCGTCGCCGCGAGCACCCAGGCGGCGAGGGGTCCGACCACGCGGACCAGTCTACCGGAGTCGATCGCTTTCCCGCGGGCGTTTGCGTCCGGTTTACGCCGAGCCGCAGCCAGGACCCGCCGCCAGCGCGGTCGGGTCGAGCCACCACGCGGAAGCTTGGCCGTAGTAGAGCGTGGTGGCCCAGAAGTCGGCGGTCTCGTGGTGCCGCAGGTCATCCACCTCGAAGCCCACGTTGCGCCAGGCGTCGTTCAGCCGAGCGAGAGCTTCGATATCGGAGAGGGCGAAGAGCCTCATCATCTCCAGGACGATTTCCCGGCACAGCCGTTCGTCTTCGGGATTGCTGGTGAGCGAGATTTCCAGTCCGATCATTCACTCCCTCTCTCCGAATCCACGAGCAGCTCGACGGTGGCCTGCCGCGCCCCTTCGGGCAGGCACGAGTCGTTGCTCTGCACCGAAAACTCCACCGTGTCTCCGGCCGTGTACATGGCCGGGTCGAGCGTCAGGCCATCGTCGTCCACGGGGAGGCCGTTGACCGTCCACTGCACGACGGGTGCATCCCCGGGGCTGCCCACGATGGCTCGCACGCCGTCGCTCGTCTCGTGCAGTGCCGCCGTGACGCGGAACTCGGCCCGCATCGCGTCCCACTCCAGCAAGGGCCACGCGGCCTCGCCCCAGTCGACGTAGCCATCGAGGATGCTGCACTCCACCCCCGCGGCGGCGTAGAGCGGCACCAGGCTGTAGGTCTTGTCCGCCCAGCGCCCGCCGATGTGCACGAAGTCGGGCTCGTCGATGAGGATGAGGTCCGCCATCGTCTTGTCGGCGGGATCGAGGGCGTTGTCGGTGCCGTGGGGCGCGACCCGATCCCAGGTCTCGAGGGCGTTTTGTGGGTCGGCCATCTCGCCGAGGAAACCCTCGAGGAACGCGTCGAGGACCCACTTTTGCAGCCCGGGCTCGACGTCGTCGAGCTGCGCGGGGACGTCCCCCAACTCCCAGCCCTGCAAGTGCCCCTTTTGGCTGACCGCGTAGAACACCCAGGGGCCCATGACGCGGATGCGGAACCCACGGCCGGTATTGGGCGAGTCGCCGCCGCTCCAGGTCCGCGTCTGATACATCGTGTTGAGCTGGTGGACCATGCGCAGCGGCTCGTGGATGCCCGAGATGTTGGACACCGCCATGGTGTGATCCTGCTGGTAGTTGTAGTCGACGGGCGAGTTGTGGCTGATCTGCCCGTTGCCGCCGTTGACGATCGACTGCAGGTGGTACCAGGAGGACGACTCGAACTTGCCCGTCTCCAGCAGCTGGCCCGTGAAGTAGTTGCAGTCCTTGCCCGAGGGCGGGTCGGGGTCGAAGCAGGCGGTGAAGTGCGGCGGTATCTCGAAGACCTGGTAGTTGTCGCCGAACCACTGCCGGGGCGGCACCTGGTCGCCGCGTTCGCCGAGCATGAGCTGGGGTTTGTCGGCGAGCTGGAACTCGTGGTGGAGCTCGAACTGCTTGACGGCCATCAGGCGGGCCAGGCTGGTGGCCGCGAACTCCATGTCGGCGAAGCTCGCGTCGGGGCCCAGGCCGATGAGGTTGGCCGCGCTGTCCTTGGACCGCCAGTGTCGCCACTGGGTGCCCATGGCGAAGAACGCCCGGTTGGCGAACCAGTAGACCTCGAACTCTCGGAGCAGCTCGTCGACGTCGCGGTCCTCGGGCGGCTCGGCCTCGAGGTACGCGCGCAGGTGCTGGTAGCCGCTGTCGGGGTGCACGACGCAGCCGTTGCTGCCCCCGCTGCAGTAGGGGTCGTAGTCGGCGACGAGCCCGTCGTACCACCCGCCGTCGTTGTAGGCGTCCATGGGGTGGACTAGCGGCAGCCAGTGCTTCCAGTCCGGGAACTGAATGGCCAAGGGCAAGGTGGTGCGGTCGACCATCGCGTCCGGGTCGAGGCGCTCGTGCACGCTCGACTCGGTGACCGGATCACCGAACATGTGCGCGGCCATGTCGGCGTCGCGGTCGAGCACCGCGTCGAGACCGGCGCCGGCCGGCCACTGCTCGACGGGCATGTCGGCGACGGCGGGCCCGGGCTGAAAAGGCGGGTTCCAGGGCCTGCCGTAGCGACCGACGTCTTCGATCGAGTCCGACAGCGAGCGAATATACGAGGCGATCTGCTCGCCCTGCTCTTCGCTCAGCCCGTGGAACTTGGCGCGCTCGATGATGCTGCGGTTGGAGTAGCTGAACAGCTCGAGGTCGCGACCATCTTGGGTGTGACAGTCGGTGCACGTCGCCCGAACGAGCTGCCGCGGCGCGATGACCTTGCCGTACCAGAACCCCGTGCGCTCATCGGGCAGGTCGTGGCTCCACAGCTGGGCGCCGTACCACAGCGCCCGCCCGGCCTCGATCGCGCCCTCGCCCGGGATGGGGGCGCTCCAGGTGGCCGGGTCGACTTCGTAGGTCGCCCACGGCGGGAGCAGCTCTATGCCCGCCCCGTCTTCGATGCCCAGGTCGACGATGCGATAGCCGATCGAGATCGCGTTGCCGAGGTCGAAGCGAAAGCGGAGCTCGTTGTCGCCGTCTTGGAGGTCGGTGGCGGGCAGGGCGATGCGCATGGTGCTGAGCCCTCCGTGCACCATGCCGCCACGGGCGAGGGCTCGCTCCTCGACCTCGACCGTGTCGTGATTGAGCGAGATCCACTCGCCGTCGTTGATCTGGACGGAGCCCTTGTCCTGGTAGCCCAGGTTGTTGACGCGCAGCCACAGTCGGTCGGCGCCGTCCACGACCCCGGCGCCCAGCGTCAGCGTTCTCGTCTCGGTGGTGCCTTCGCGGCCGAGCACCTCGATGGGCAGCTCGACCAGCTCGTCGGGGTGGCAGCACTGTTCGTCGCAGGGCAGCAGCGGCGCCGGGCAGTCGATGTCCTCGCCGGTATCGGCCCCCGTGTCGTCGTCGTCGTCGCCATCGGTGTCGACGTCGACGTCGCCCGTCTCGTCGGCGACGCCATCACCCGTGGGTCCCGAGCCCACCGTCGAGCCGCTCGTGCTCCCACCGTCGGCATCGATGCTCTGGAGTCCCTGGTAGCAGCCGGTGACCGCCAGGGCCGAGGTCACGAGTTCCAGTCCGAGAATCGAGGGGGCTACGAGGAAGCGGAGTCGGGTCATGGCGAGCGGCGTCCGGGGGCGGCTGTCCAGCCGTCGTAGGGAGTCACCGCGCGGCGATTTTTTATGCACCCCGCCGGCACTTTTCTGGGTCTTCCGAGCCCGATCCCGGCCACGGACGGGGAGCCTCGGTGGACGCGAGTAATTCGTGAGTGACCCGGCACGCAACGCGCTGAGCCGCGGCCGACGCGACGGCTCGGTGGGCTCAGGGGGTCGTCGGCGCGCGGCCGACCTCGGGCAGCGCTCGAATCCACTCGTCGAACCCGTCGAGCGTGCTGGTCGATTGCTCGGGCGTCTCGGCCAGCGCGGCGATCTTGTCCTGCAGCAGCTGACGCCCGCGACGGATCCGAGTCTTGATCGTCCCCACCGCGACCCCGAGGGCTTCGCTGATCTGCGTGGCGCTCTGTTGCTCCCAGTAGTGCAGCTCGAGCACGATCTGATAGTCGAGGGGGATGTGCCGCAACGCTCGCAGGAGCAGGCGCTGCTCTTGCGCGTGGGCGAGCGCGGTGGAGGGGCCCGGGGCGAGCTCGGCCGCAGAGTGAACGCCCGAGTCGAGGGGCTCGGCGAGGCGGTGGCGCTTCCGCAGGTGGTGGCGCAGGGTGTTGTGGGCGATGCCGAACAGGAAAGTGCGCATGCTCGAGTCGCCGCGGAAGCGGTCGGCAGCCTCGACACAGCCGAGGAAGGTGCGCTGGACGAGGTCCTCGGCCGCGTCGGGCACCTTGCTCATGAAGAACCGATAGATGCAGGAGTAGTGGCGCGAAAACAGCGTGGAGCCGGCGACTTGGTCGCCGGCCTGCCAGGCGCGCAGGAGGGAAGCATCATCGGTGGCGGGTCGGGAGCCCATGGGGACGTGGGTCGAGCATAGGCGACGCGCTCCGGGGCCCCTTCGATTCTTTTGAAATCTCCCGCAATCCGTTGGCAATCGGCCGTCACTACCCATCGAATGCGACGGGCGAGGCAGCCATGACGGGGTCGGAACAGGCCACGGTCGAGGAGACCGGTGCCCGTCCACGCCGAGAAGGGGACGGGCGCCTTGCCAGCGTGGGGAGCGAAGCGGATGCTCTGTCCGTGGGCGAGGCGGACACCCAACCCGACGAGGACGACGCGTTGGGGGCGGTCGTGCCCACCGACTCGGGAGCGCCCGGGTTCATGGTCGCGCGCCGCAACATCCACGAGGCGCTGTTCCCCGACGTGGGCGCGCACGCGGTGAAGGTCGGGCGCTTCGAGCTACGGCGGCGCCTTGGCCAAGGCGGCATGGGAGAGATCTATGTCGCCTACGACGAGCAGCTCGATCGGGAAGTTGCGGTCAAGCTGCTGCTGCGCGAGCGAGCCTCCGATCCTACGGCGCGAGACCGATTGCTCCGCGAGGCGCAGGTGCTCGCACGCCTCAGCCACCCCAACGTGGTGCAGATCCACGAGGCGGGCGTCCACGAGGGGCAGGTCTACCTGGCGATGGAGCTCGTGGACGGGGTGACGCTGCGCGAGTGGCTGGAGGAGCGACCGGACGGGGCGAAGGTGCGGCCGCGGTCCGAGGTGCTGCCCGTGATGCTCGCGGCCGGTCGAGGGCTGGCCGCAGCCCATGCCGCCGGCCTGACTCACCGCGACTTCAAGCCCGACAACGTGCTGGTCGGTCACGACGGCCGGGTTCGGGTGCTCGACTTCGGTCTGGCCCGGCCGGGCACGGACCTCGAAGACAGCGCCGTCACCATGGCCTCGGTCTCGATCGATGACCCCACGGCGAGCGGCTCGGGGCAGAACCTCGGGTCGGGATCGCGGCGGGACATCGTCGCGCTGACGCAACCCGGTCGCGTCGTGGGCACGCTGGCCTATATGTCCCCGGAGCAGATCGGCGCGCTGCCGCTGGATGCTCGCGCCGACCAGTTCAGCTTCTGCGTCACCCTGTACGAGGCGTTGTTTGGCGTGCGCCCCTTCATCGGGAGGACCTTCGCGGCGCACTTGCTGGCGGTGACGACGGGGTCGATCGCCGAGCCCGAAGATCGCGTGTCGGTGCCGCGATGGCTGCGCAGCGTGGTGCAGCGCGGGCTCTCGGTCGAGCCCGAGGCGCGCTTTGCCGACATGGACACGCTGCTGCACGAGCTGTCGCGGCCGCGGGGGCGAGGTTGGAAGGGGGCCGCGGTGGCCGGGGTGCTGCTGGCCGGCGGGGTGGGGCTGCGCTCGATGTTCGCGCCCGCGGAGCGCCCGCCCTGCGACATCGACGAAAGCACGCTGTCGGGCACGTGGGATGCGGAGCGCCGCGAGGCGCTGACCGAGGCGTTGTCGGTGCCGGGGTATTCCGCCGCGTCGGCGGAGGCGGCCGAGCGCACGATGTCCGCGTGGAGCGAGCGATGGGTGGAGGGTCTGCGCTCCGCGTGCGAGGCGACCCGAGTGGCGGGGACGCAGTCCGAGGCGCTGCTCGATCGACGCACCGCGTGCCTGGAGCACCAACGGCGCGATGCCAATGCCATCGTGGAGCTGCTGACCGGGACCGAGCGAGTCGACGTCGGTCATGCGTTCGAGCTGCTGCACGAGCTCCCCGACGCCGCGGTCTGTGACGATGCTCGATTGGCCGATGCTCCCCATCCGCTGCCGAAGGCGGGGGAGCGCCGCGAGGCGATCTTGGATGCCTACGAGCAGCTCGGTCGTGCGCGCGGTCTGTCCAATGTAGGCCGTCTCGACGAGGCTGACGGGCTCGCCGAGCAGATCGCGGCGACCGCGAAGGCGCTCGACTACCTGCCGCTGAGTCTCGAAGTACGGCTGGCGGAGGCGCTGCGATCGTTTCGTCGCAAGCGCTTGGGTGACGCGGTTGCGGTGTTGCACGCCGTGATTCACGAGGCCGAAGTGGCAGGGCTCGACGAACTCAGCGCGACCGCTTCGACCCGGCTGGCGATCGAGACGGTGGGTGACTGGGATTCGCCGGGAGTGCAGGCCCTCGAGCTTCAGCGCGCGGAGACGGCGGTGGCTCGGATCGGCCGCCCCGACGAGCGCCGCGTCTCGCTGCTCGAGCTGGCCAAGGCGCGGTGGATCCAGGCCAGCGGTGACTACGAAGGGGCGCTCGCGGGCTACCGAACCAGCATCGACGAGGCGCTGAAGCGCGACGACCTATGGCTGGTCGCGGTCGCCCAGCTGCGGATGGGGCGTCTGCTCGTGGACCTGCAGCGCTTCGAGGAGGCGGAGCGGGCCTATGCCGACAGCCGGGCGACGTACGAGCGTGTGCAGGGCCCCAGCACGTTGGTCGATGCCAGCATCGAGCTGAACTGGGGCATGCTCGAGCTGACCCGCGGGCGTTTCGACGCCGCTCGCGAGCGTTTCGGCGTGGCGCGTGCGGTGTTCGAACCGTTGGTGAGCGAGGACTCGGGGAGCCTCAACCTGCTCGAGCTGGCCGAAGCCAAGCTGGCGTTCATGCGCGGCGACCTCGACGGAGCGCGGCGAAGCTTCGAGCGGGTCATCGAGATCGGGGCCGATGACCGACGCCGAGCGGAGGCGTGGGAAGCCCTTGGCGTGATCCGCTTCTACCAGGCAGACATGCCGGGGTCGCTCGAGGCCTACCGACGGGCGCGTACGTATCGGCTGGCGTCGTTCGGTCCCGAGCATCCCAGCGTGGGCGTGCTCGACAGCAACACGGGCGAGACCCTCGCGGCGCTGGGTGATCACCAAGGCGCGCTCGAGTCATTCTCGAAGGCGTTGGACCTGCTCGAGCGGACTCTGCCCCCCGAGCACGCCGATCTCGCCTTGCCGTTCAAAGGGCGGGCGCAATCTCGGCTCGCGCTGGGCGACGCGGCGGGGGCTCGTATCGACTTGGAACGAGCGCTGCTGTTGCACGAAGCCAACCCCGGCGAGCCGGTGGAGCGTGCGGATGTGGAGCGCACGCTCGCCGAAGTGCTGCTCGAGCTCGGTGAGCGCGAACGTGCCTTGCTGGTGGCCGAGGATGCCCATGCCCGCTTGCGTGAGCATGGCCAGGACGAAGCCGCAGCGACGCTCGCCACGTGGATCGATGAGCATCGCTAGAAGATTCAGGATTGTGCCAGTCACCCATTGAGCGAAAGAGACGAACGCCCATGACGAACGACGAAACCAACACGAGTGGAACCCCTGCATCCGAAGTCCGACAGATCAGCGGGGATCCAAAAATCCAACTCTCCAGCGATACGGGAATCTCGGCACTGACGCTGACCTTCACCGCCAATGGCTGGACCGCCTCGGGAGGCGACTACGACCGCGATACAGACACCTACGCCGTCTCCGCCGAGCGGACGAGCGAGGATGGGGTCTACTTCGCGCCCGTGACCTACATCGACCAGACGGTCACGAACCATCACCACTACGGCATGGTCTACTGGGAGCAGGACATGGGCGGCTTTCCGGTTCGGCTCTTTCAGTCGGCCACCGAGATCACGTCGCCCACCGCGCACAACCAGAGCAACATCTACGGTGCCTACGGTGACGTCTATAGCTTGAACTTGTGGCTCGAGCCGGTTCGCTTCTACCAGGTCCAGACCCAGAACAACAACGACGGGCAGTGCATCTATGCCCCGTACTGGTTGCCGAATCGGTACGGAACCCTCGTCACTTCCTCCAACCCCCCCACGCAGGGAGAACATCCCTATACGGAGTTCGGGTTGATCTCCACGGGCACCGCCTGCCTGCTCTTTCAACGGCAGTCGAGCGGCGTCGTCTATGTGCCCGACGGCAAGGACAGCAATCAGAGCCTCCTGGTCGGCTATCCCACGCAGGAGGACTTCGCCGACGCCAGCAAGGCTCCCTGCGAAACCTGGGCGTTCGATCAGAAGAAGGACGCCTCGCTCACGCTCACTTCCAACGTCGGGTCGATATGGGGCGTGGCCGGAGGCAACAAGGCCGAGGGCACGGTGATCGAGACCTACTCCCGAAAATCCGGCAACAAATACAAGTGGACCTTCGCGGAGATCTCGTAGCGTTCCGAGGTGATCGGCGCAGCCCAAAGGATGGCAGGATTGTGCCGGTCACCCATCACCGCGAGCGAGAGGACGAACGCCCATGACGAACGAAGAAACCAACACCAGCGGCTCACCTGGGCTCGAAGTCCGCCAGGTCAGCGGCGATCCCAAGATCCAGCTGTCGAGCGAGACCGGCATCCCGGCGCTGCACCTGACCTTCACGGCAACCGGCTGGACCGCTTCGGGGGGACGCTACGACGACGACACCGACACCTACTCGGTCTCGACCCAGAGCACGTCCGAGGATGGGGTCTACTTCGCGCCCGTGTACTACAAGGACGAGACGGTCGGGGACCATCACCACTACGGCATGGTCTACTGGGAGCAGGACATGGGCGGGTTTCCGGTTCGGCTCTTTCAGTCGGCCACCGAGATCACGTCGCCCACCGCGGACAATCAGAGCAACATCTACGGCGCCCACGGTGACGTCTACAGCCTGAATCTGTGGCTGCAGCCGGTGCGCTCTTACCAGGTGCAGACCCAGAACAACCCCGGGCAGTGCATCGTAAGCCCCTACTGGCTGCCGAATCGGTACACGAACCTCCTGACGTCCACCAACCCGGTCACGACACAGCAGCAGCCCTATACCGAGTTCGGGTTGATCTCCACGGGTACGGCCTGCCTGCTGTTTCAACGGAAGTTGAGTGGCGTCATCTATGTGCCCAACGGGAAGGACGCGAGTCAGTCCATGTTGGTCGGCTATCCCACCCGGGAGGACTTCAGCGACGCCAGCTCGGCCCCGTGCCAGACGTGGGCCTTCGACCAGCAACAGGACGCGACGCTCACGCTCACCTCCGACGTCGGGTTGGTGTGGGCCGTGCCCAACGGCTCCAAGAACGAGGGCATCATCATCGAGACCTACACGCGAAAGCACACCAACAGCTTCAAGTGGACCTTCGTGGAGGTCGCGGGAGGGAGCTAGCGACGAGCGGTGACCTCGACCTCGGGCATTGCCTCGCGCACGATCTCGAGGCCGGCTTCGAGCACTTCGTCTCGGCCCGCCCGAAGGCCCGCGATGGTGGGGTGCACCTCGAGGTCGGGCCGCACCCCGCCGCGGTGGAAAGGGCTACCGTCGTGGCGGGTCACTCGCATGCCGCTGTAGATCACGAAGAACCCGCCCAAGGTGTCGAAGCGAACGATGTCGCCGTTGGCCCCCGCGCTGGCCTGCCCCACCAGCGTGCCGAGCTCGTGGCTCTCGACGTAGCTGAGCATCGACTCGGCGTAGCTGATGGCCTCGGCCGAGACGAGGAAGGTGACGGGGGCGTCGAGGTGGGGCTCGGCGGGGCGGCGGTGCCAGCCGAGGTCGTGCCAGCCCACCACTTCACCGTCGGGCTCGACGTAGCGCGGCACGTGCATCCACAGCGTGTCCTCGGGGCCGTCGAGCAGGTGATCGAGGATTGGATCGTTGTTGACGGGGTAGCCCCGCATGTCGAACACGATGCCCGGAGCGGCCGCCAGCTCGGGGAGGCGAGGCTCGATGGCCTTCCAGTCGGCGCGGGTGAGATCGACGTAGAACACGCCGTCGTCGAAGCTGTGGATGGCGGGCGGCCGCGGGTTGATGGGCACGGGGAAGCGCTCGGCTTCGGTGCGAATGCGATGGTGCTGGCCGTTGCGCTCGAGCTGAATCTCGACCTCGTGACCCATGGGGGCGCGGGTGGTCTCCCACGCGGCGGCCCGGAACTCACGCCACTGGCGGGTGCCCGACAGCCGCGAGGCGATGGACTCGATCTCGGCCAGCGCGGGCGACCCGTCGATGTGGGTGATGACGTCGCCGACCTCGAACTTCTCGGGCTCGCGGGTACCCGTGACCACGGGGGTGCCTTCGACCAGCTCGATGCGCAGCGGGAGCGTGCACGCCGACTGCTGGGAGTGCCCCACGAAGCCGTGCCCGTCTTCGAGCGGCTCGAGCAGGCCGCGGAGCGTGTTGCGGAAGTCTTCGGGGTCGTGGTCGTCGCTGGCGTCGCGCAGCGCGGCCACCAACATCGCGTCCCAGTCGAGCTCGAGTTCGTGCTGATAGGGATAGAAATGCCGCAGCACGTTCCACACCTCGATGATCGCGGCCTGCCGCACTTCGAGGCGAGCGGTGTCGTGGCGCTCCCGGGGACCGGGCGCCGCCATGTCGGTGGTGTCGTGGGCGGCCTGCTCGCGACTGAGCACGACGGGGAGCTGCACGAACAGCTCGTCGGAGATCTGGGTGCGGACGCGGGTGTCGGCGGACGGGGTCTCGGGGAAGTGCCGACGCCAGCTCTCGTCGGGGTGCACCCGCACCTTGCGGTAGGGCGGAGTGAATAGCGAGACGGGCGTGCCGGGGAAGCCCTGGTACTGCCAATACACCAGCCCCTGCCGCCGTGAGGGCACGGCGGGATCGGGAGGCGCGGGCTCGTCGTGCGCCCATAGCTGGAGCGACGGCGCGTAGGGATGCATGAGCAGCTCGAGCCGTTCGATCTGCGCGTCGAGGGTGGGAGCGTCGTGCACCAGCTCGACCCCGGACACGGCGAGCTGCTGCCAGTCCGCGTCGGCCGAGGCGTTGGTGGGGTGGAAAAATCGCACGTAGCCGTACACCCGAGCGAAGGCCACGAGGTTCTGCTCGGCGGTGACGGCTTGGCCCCGCGCGACGGAGACGGGGGCGGTGGGCTGCGTGGGCGCCGGCGCGGGCCGATGAGCGCAGGCCGACACGAGGGCGGCGAGCGCTACGGCGAGCGGGCGCGGAGACCACGGCACGAGATCATTGACGCTCGGCACCCCATGAAAGTTCCGACGGGGCCGAAATTGGCCCCGCACGGGGGTTGGGAGGGCCGTTCGCGGCGTCAGGCGCTCGCCGCGATGGGCTCCGCCGTGAGCCCGGAGAGCTGGCGCAGGGTCTCGGCCAGCTCGGCCGTCTTGGCGACGGTGCGCGGCACGACGAGCACGGTGTCGTCTCCCGCCAGCGTGCCCAGCACGTCGGGGCGCTCGAGGGCATCGAGGTCGAGGCCCACCGCCTGCGCTCGACCCACCTCGGTTCGAATCACCACCATGGCCTCGTTGTGCTCGATGTCGATCACCATGTCACGCGGCAAGCCGCGGGGGCCGTCGAGCTGGTAGATGCCCACGCCGTCCGCTCCGGTTCGACGCTGGGCACCGAGGCGCTTGAGGTCGCGACTCACCGTGCTCTGCGTGACGCGATAGCCCTGCGCGGCCAGCAGGTGACACAGCTCGGTTTGAGTAGCAGCGCGGCCCTCGGAGAGCAGCTCGCGAAGCGCTGAACGACGATTGAGGCTGGGACGTGACATCATTGGACTGCCTGGCGGGTGATCAAGCTACCGATGCCCTCGTCGGTGAACAGCTCGCCGACGAGCGCATGAGGCAAGCGCTGGTCGATGAGGTGTACGGCGGGGACCCCTTGTCGAGCGGCGTGCTCGGCCAGGGCCAGTAGCTCGGGGTTGACGGTCGCGAAGCGCTCTTGCTCGAGACCCACGAGGAATTGACGGTGGGAGATCGTCTGGACGAAGCCGTGCTCGTCCCGAAGACCGCGCTCGGGGCCCATCACGATGAGCTTTTGCATGCCGAGGTTGATGGCCATGCGCACGAGCTGGGTGGGATTCGGCTCGTCGAGCACGACGGTGCACAGGTGCCCGCGGTCGAGCAGGTGCCGGGCATCCTCGTACCCGGTGGTGACCGACGCGCAGTAGTGCCCCGTGGCCTCGAGGTGGCTACGAACCTGCTCGGCGATCTCCGGGTTGGAGACGACGAGCAGGGGCCGAATGTTGGCATCGAGGCACAGCTCGAGGTCTTGGGCGAGCTTGGCGATGAGGTCCTCGCGGACGGGCGCCTGCGGAATGTGGACCATCAGGTGCAGGCCCACGAAGCGGCGCACATAGGCGAGGCCGTCGACGATGAGCTGATGCTTGAGTCGCGGCGAGTAGCCGCCGAGGCCGAGGTTGCGCCGCACGACGCCTTCGGCGGTGGTCTCGATCTTTGTGGCCTCGTCGGCGTTGATGCGCACGTAGTCGTAGCTGAGGTCGCACCCCAGGGCGAGGTGTTCGCCCGGCCCGTCGCCGAGCTCGAGGGTCCAGCGCACGGTGCCGTCGCGCATGCGTCGGCTGACCTCGTCCATGTCCACGCCCTCACAGGGTCCCTCGCGGGTGTACAGGGCGATGCCCTGGGCCAAGATCGTCATCTGGCGAGGATCGACGGACAGGTCGTGCTCGAGCACCGCTTGCCCGGTGGCGGCGGCGATGCGGCCCCAGTCGGCCTGCCCGGCGAAGGTGCTGCACTTGACCAGGCTGCTGCGGCACACGGCCCGCCCGATGAAGCGCGCGGTGGCAAGATCGGGCGCGCCCTTGACCTCCACCTCGAGCATGCGGGTGGCGCCCTCGCCATCGAGCGCGACCTGGCGGGCCAACGAGGCGAGCACGGCTCGCAGCGCGGCGCTGAAGATCTGCTCCGCCTCCTCGGTATGGATGGAGGTCTTGCTGGTGCCGTTGGCGAGCACGACGACCGAGTCGTTCGTGGAGGTGTCCCCGTCGACGCAGATCCCGTTGAAGGTGTCGTCGATGTGCTCGCTGAGCATGGCCTGCAGCCGCGCCGGGCCGATGGCGGCGTCGGTGCACACGAACCCGAGGGTGGTGGCCATGTTGGGGTGGATCATGCCCGAGCCCTTGGCGATTCCGAGCAGGCGAATGGGCTCGGAGGCGCCGGGAATGGGCACGTTGAGCTGCGCGACCTTGGTCCCCGTGTCGGTGGTGAGGATGGCCTGGGCGAAGACCATCGGGTCGTCCTGCGCCCCTTCGCACAGGCCGGGCAGGGCGTCGGTGATCTTGTCGGCGGGGAGGGGCTGGCCGATCACCCCGGTCGACATGGTCAGCACCTGCGAGAGATCCACGCGCAGCGCGATCGCGGAGTCGCGGGCGACCTGCTCGTTGGTTTGCTCGCCGCTGGGCCCGGTCATCGCGTTGGCGTTGCCGGAGTTGACGACGATGGCCGCGACGCCCGGGTTGGGCACGAGGCCGGCGTCTCGATCGACGCAGGCGGCCCGGGCCGGGTTGCGGGTGAAGACCCCGGCCGCGGCGGCGGGCGGCGTGCTGCGAATGAGCCCGAGATCGGGCCGCCCCTGCTTGATCCCGCAGCGGGTCGCGCCGAAGTGGAAGCCTTGGGGCAACGAATCGAGGTCGCCCAGCGTCACGCTCACGGGCGGGAGCTCGGGGAGGGATTGTTTGCTCATGAGAGCATCCTCGACATGCCGGGCACGCCCGAGGGCAGCGCGGGCAGAGGAGCGGGGAGGCCGAGCTCGGGCGGCAGTCCCAGCCAGAGGTTCAGGTTGTGCACGGCCTGTGAAGCGGCGCCTCGCATGAGGTTGTCGATCGCACTGAACACGGGCACGAGGCCGCTGCGGCTCTTTGGACCCACGGCGAGCAGGGCTTGGTGGCTGCCCACCACGTGGCGGATGCCGAGGCCCGCTCCGGGCTCGGGCAGGACGCTGACCCACGGGTGCGTCTCGTAGAACGCTCGCAGCCCGTCGACGAGGCGGCTCGGCTCGACCAAGGGGCGGACGAAGGCGGTGACCAGCATGCCGCGAGCGAGCGGCAGCAGCTGGGTGACGAAGCTGATGGGCGCGCCGAGGTAGCGCTCGATCTCGGGGATGTGGCGGTGCTCGCCGACCTTGTACGGGAAGGTGTTGCCCTCGAGCTCGCAGAAGTGCAGGTGGGGCGCGACGCCCTTGCCCGCACCCGAGGCTCCGCTGGCCCCGACCACCGCGATGTTCTCCTCGGCGATGAGGCCGGCCTGCAGAAGAGGTCGCAACACCAACAAGGTGGCGGTCGGGTAACAACCCGGGTTGGCGACGAGCGAAGTCTCTGCCGAGGGCGCACCGCGGAGCTCGGGCAGGCCGTAGTGGGCGTCGTCCTGCCGACGGTGGGCGTCGGAGAGATCGAGGACTCGGAGCCCGCGCTGGAGCAGTGCGGGAGTCCAGGTGCGGGCGGCCTCCGAGGGCGTCGCGAGTGCGACCACATCGCACTGCGCACACGCCGCGAGAGCCTCGTCATCGGGGGCGCGCGCGTCGATCACCTGCACATCGATGCATGGATGATGCATCAAAAGTGCATGGAGAACTTGGCCCGCGTAGCCTCTCGATCCGATCAGGGCGACGTTGGTTGCCGTTGGCATAACCAAATCGATAACTTTGGTCGCCAGGAGGCGCAAGCGAATTCGTGTGACAATCGTGGGTTAGAACTGCATTTATGCAGCATGGCTGCATAGTATGTTGGTGCTGCGCCGGGGTTGGTGCATCATCGCGCCCGCCGTGAAGAATCGAAGCCTGGCTCTTGACAGCTCCCGACGACGCGGGCAGAGTCCGCAACCCCAACGCGCGGGAGTAGCTCAGTTGGTAGAGCGCAACCTTGCCAAGGTTGAAGTCGCGAGTTCGAATCTCGTCTCCCGCTCCATAGAACGCTTCGTTCGCCCCGACCGGAAACCCGGCGGGGCGTTGTCGCGTCGGGGCATCGGGACCTGGGCTCTGGTGGCGTCCTTGCTGGCGGTCACGAGCCTGGCTCCGGCCTGTCGTACCGAGACGGAGAAGGAGGCTCACCCCCGGGTCAAGCTCGAGGGAGATCGCCACCAGGTCGAGCTGTTCGACGACGACCAGGCGCTCGGCAGCGACAACCCGCTGGTGACGATCGTCCTGTTCTCCGACTACGCCTGCCCGCCCTGCAGCCGCACGTGGCAGGTGATGGACAACCTGGTCGAGGACTACGGCGCCGATCTCCGCGTGGTGTTCCGCTCGTACACGGTGCAGGCCTTGCCCGGCAGCGAGCGGGCGGCCGAGGCCGCGTTCGCTGCGGGCGCGCAGGGCAAGTTCTGGGAGATGCACCGTCGACTCTCGGCCCAGGGCTCCGACTTCGAGCGGCCGACCCTGCGAGCGCACGCCGAGGCGCTGTCGCTCGACGTCGACCGGTTCATGGACGATCTCGACACGGGGGCGCACTCGGGGCCGCGCATTCGCCATCGGCGGCAGGCCAAGTCGCTCGGCGTCGTGGGCTTGCCCGCCATGTTCATAAACGGGAAGTACCTCGCGGGCTTCCAGGACGAGCCGACCTGGCACGGGATCATCGACCAGCAGATCGCCGAGGCCCGCACGGTGCTCGAGCAGGGCACGCCGCGGGCCGGGCTCTACGACAAGCTCATGGAGGGGGCGACCACGCGACGCGTGGGGGGTGCCCCGGGTGAGCAGGAGCTGCGCGAGAAGCTGGCCGGGCAGGCCGCGTCCGTGGTCGATCCTCGCCGCCTCGTCGCGCCCGACGGCAGCCGTCGCTACGCGATCCGAGTGGGGGACGCCCCCGCCACCGGAGACGCCACCGCGCCCGTCGAGCTGGTCATGTTCTTCGATTTCCGCTGCCCCTACTGCCGGCGGGCGTGGAAGCAGGAGATCGGGGTCTTGGTCCGTAGCCAGCCCCAGGGCGTGCGCCTGGCCATTCGCCAGCTGCCCCTGGAGATCCATCCCACCGCGACCGGAGCGGCCCAGGCCGTGCTCGCGGCGGGTCGGCAGTCGCGCTTTTGGGGGATGTTCGATCGCCTGGTCGAGCACGACGGCACGCTCGGGCGCAGCAACTTCGTCGACTACGCCAAGGAGCTGGGGCTCGACGAGGCTCGCTTCCTCGCCGACCTGTCCGACCCCGCGATCGCCAAGCAAGTCGAGGCCGACCTCGATCTGGCGAACAAGGTCGGCGTCACCGGGACGCCCGGCTTCTTCGTCAACGGCCGCTACGTCAACGGCTTCACGCCCGGGGTGGTCACCGCGATGGTCGAAGAGGAGCAGGTCGCGGCCCAGACCCTCATCGACGCTGGGACGCCGCCCGACAAGGTCGTGGACGAGCTGATGAAAGACGCCGTGCCCGCCTCGGAGTTTCCGAACCGATGAAGCGCCGCGCGTTTGCTGTCGGTTCCGTGCGAGGCGGTCTCGCGCTTGCGTTGCTCGGCGGCGTCGGTTTCCAAGCCGGGTGTCGTCGCAGCGAGCCCTCGGCCGCCGACGAGACCTTCGAGCCGCTGCCCGGGGTCGACGACGTCGACGGCACGCTCACCCGCATGATCGGGGCCGAGCGCTGGCCCGCCACCTACGGCGAGGGAGCGCCCATCAAGGGCGCCAAGCAGCCGCTGGTCACCATCATCGAGTACTCCGATTTCGAGTGCCCGTTCTGTAGCGGCTTCGCGGCGACGCTCGACGAGCTGGTCACCGCCTACCCCGACGACGTGCGCATCGTGTTCCAGCAGTTTCCGCTGCCGATGCACCCGGGGGCCGAGCCCGCCGCCCGAGCCGCGATCGCGGCCCAGGCCCAACGTCGCTTCTGGGCGATGCACGACCGGCTCTTCCGCGAGCGCCACCCCGACACCGATGCGCTCGTGAGTGCCGCCGATGACCTGGGTCTCGACACCAAAGCCTTCCAGGCGGCTCTCGAAGATCCGGCGACGGCCAAGCGCGTCGCGGACGAGCAGGCCAAGGGGCGATCGATCGGCGTGCGCTCGACGCCCAACTTCTTCCTCAACGGTCGGCTGGTGAAGGGGGCCCTGCCGCCCGAGCGCCTGAGCAAGCTCATCGAGAGCGAGCGGAAGATCGCGCAGCAGCTGGTCGACGCCGGTTCCGATCGGCGCGAGGTCTACGCCCGCTTCATGCGGGCCGCGCTCGACCAGCACCCCAAGGCCCGCGCCAAGACTCCGGCGAAGCCCTAATCCGGCGATCTCGGCCCTTCAGGCGGCCGCAGGTGCCACGGGAGCGGGCCGGGGGCCACGGGGGTCCATAGGCTCTAGGGGCGTCGTGCGGCGAACAACCCGCCCTGCTACATTCCGCGGGCTGCCATGGCGGACCGTGAAGACCAAGAGCCCGAGACGAGTGACCGTGCCTCCGACGACGAGGGGCGCGAGGACACCGAGGCGGCTGAAGGCGAGGGCACCGAGGCCAGCAAGGCGGAGGCCAAGGCCGAGGACAAGCCGCGCTTCGGCTCTGCGGTGGGCATCCTCGGGTTCCTGCTCGCGCTCGCGGGCGGCTTCTGGATCGGTCAGGCGATCCAGAACCAGGACGTCGACTGGGCCGGCTATGACGACCACGGTCGGTATCGCGTCGACCTGCGCGGCGACGAGCCGCAGTTCGGCCCCGACGACGCGCTGGTCACCATCATCGAGTTCTCCGACTACCAGTGCCCGTTCTGCCAGAAGGCGAACACACCGCTGATGGAGGTGCTCGAGGACAACGACGACGTTCGGCTGATCTTCAAGCACCACCCCCTGCCCATGCACGCGCAGGCCATTCCCGCCGCGCGGGCGGCCTGGGCCGCGCACCAGCAGGGCAAGTTCTGGCCGATGCACGAGCACCTGTTCAAGGTCAACGGCAAGGTCGACGACATCGATCAGGTCGCCGAGCGCATGGGCCTCGACGTCGACCGCTTCAAGCGCGACATGCTGAGCGAAGCGGCCAGCGAAGCGCTCGAGAGCGATCGCTACGCCGCATCGGTGCTGGGCATCGGCTCCACGCCGCACTTCGTGATCAACGGCCGCCACGTTCGCGGCGCGCTGGCCGAGTCGCACTGGGAGCGGGTCATCGAGCTCGAGCGCAGCGAGGCCCAGGTCATCGTCGATGGTGGTGTCGCGCCAGCGGGGGTCTACGACGCGCTCATGGCCAAGGCCAAGAAGAAGCGCGCCAAGCCGGCCACCCGCGGCCCGGACCCCGCCAAGCGCCACGTGGTGCCCGTGGGCGAGGGGCGCCCCAGCCTCGGCCCCGCCGACGCGCTGGTCACCGTCATCGAATTCTCGGACTTCCAGTGCCCGTTCTGCTCCCGGGTCGCGCCGACCATCCACGACCTGCCGGGCCGTCACGACGACGTCCGGGTGGTCTTCCGCCAGCTGCCGCTGCCCAATCACGCCGAGGCACGACCGGCCGCCATCGCAGCGCTGGCCGCCCATCGCCAGGGCAAGTTCTGGGAGATGCACGACGCCCTGTTCGCGGCCGAGGGCAAGATCGACGAAGACGCGCGTGAGGACATGGCCGAGTCGATCGGCCTGGACATGGACCGGTTCCGCGCCGACCTCAACGACTCCGCCTTGGCCGCCATGGTCGACGAAGACGCCGCGCTGGCCAAGGAGCTGAAGGTCTCTGGCACGCCCTCGTCCTTCGTCAACGGCCGTTTCCTCAGCGGGGCGCAGCCGGCCGAGCGCTTCGACACCCTCATCCAGCAGGAGCGCGAGGTCGCCCAGCAGCTCGTCTCCGAGGGGACCGCACCCGCGGCGGTGCTCGACACCTTGAACCAGCAGGCCCAGGGGAGCTGAGCGCATGTCCGCACCCAAGACCGAGTCTTCTCCTCGCCGCCTCGACCTGCTCGGTCGCGTGGCCATTGCCGCCTACGTCGCGGTCGGCGGGTTCTTCGTCTGGGGCTTTGGTGGGTCGCTGTCCTCGGCCATCGAGACGCAGAACGACACCCCGTGTCGCTCGCTCGCGCCTCGGCACGCTCGGGTGCAGGGGACGGTGCTCGATGCCGCGGGCGAGCCGGTGGCGGGCGCCGAGATCGTGCCCGTGACCGCGGGTCGGACCGGCACGCCGATCAAGACGCTGCCCGACGGCGGCTTCTCCCTGTTCCTGCCCAAGCGCTCGCAATCGATCATCGCTCGGGCCCCAGGCAAGCTGCAGGCCGACGCCGAGCTCGTGATCGAGCCGGGCGAGGTCATCGAGGTCGAGTTTCGGCTGGCCGACGAAGGGGGCGAGAGCACCTTCAAGGAGCTGTCGCGGGCGAGCTTCGAGGTGCCCGATTTCGTCGCCAAGGATCTCCAAGGCAACGAGGTTCGGCTCTCCGACTACCGGGGCAAGACGGTGGTGCTCAACTTCTGGGCCACCTGGTGCGAGCCCTGCATCACCGAGTGGCCGCAGCTCCACCAGCTCGCCCAACGCCTCCAAGGGCGCGACGACGTGGTCGTGCTGGCGGTGAGCGTCGAAGAGGACCCGGAGCCCATCAAGCCCTTCCTCGAGCGGATGTCGCTCGCCGAGTCGCCCGTGGGGGTGCTGTGGGACCCCACCTCCAAGGTGCATGTGGGTCTGGGTAGCGACAAGATTCCCGACACCTATCTCGTCGACGAGCAGGGCCGCGTGAGTGCGGTGTTCGTGAACGTCCGCGAGTGGGGATCGCCCGACGCCTATCACTGCGTCGAGTCGTCGATCGGGCGCTGAATCGTCCCGGCGGGGGCACTCATCCCTCGATCGGGAGCAACCATCCCTGGCGAGGGATGGTTCGCCGTTTCGGTGGGGTCGGCGCGCGTAAGCCCGGCCCAAAGTCGGGCGTTGCCTGGACAACAACCGTATCCAAACCCGCCGTCGCCTCCGGGCCGGCTCGCGACTTTGATTCTCGCCTGGCGTCCGCGCATCCCCGTGGTCCCGTGCCACGGCGAGTGATGAAGCCGCGAGCCGTTCCCGGGGTCGACGTTGCCGGAAGGCTGCACCGTGTCCCGCGTTCGTTCCTCATCGTCTTTCCGTCGTCTGGCCATCCTTCGTGCGCTCGGTCTTCTGGTGCCCCTGGCCTTGCCCTCGCTCGCCCAAGCGGCGGGCGGAGGCATCTCCGGGGTGGTGCGCAACTCCGAGACCAAAAAGCACGTCAAGGACGCGCTGGTCATCATTCAGTGCACCTGCCTGGCCGAGCCGCGCGAGCTCACCACCAACGCCAACGGCCTGTACGCGTTCCGAAACTTGCCCGCGGGCTCCTATACGGTTCAGGTCTTCGCCGGGCAGTCCAACGTCACCAAGTACATCGAGCTCGACCGCAACGAGCAGCTCCGCGCGGGCTTTACCGTCGATCCCGACAAGGCGGAGGTGCGCGACGTCGTGGTGCATCGACCGGTGCGTGGCGACACCACCTCGGCCACGAGCATCTCGGGGCGTGACCTGGGCAAGCTGCCGGTCGGCAACGACGTGTCTCGCGATGCGCTCTCGGCCGTCGTGCAGATGGCTCCCACGGGGGGCAAGGACGCGGCCGGCCCGACCATCGCGGGCTCTTCGGGGGCCGAGGTCTCCTACGAACTCAACGGCATGTCGCTCAACGGGCCCTCCACGGGCACGGTGGCGATGCCGCTGCTCACCGACTTCGTCGAGCGCATCGAGGTGCAGGAGGCCAACTTCTCCGCCGAGCGCGGCGGATTCTCGGGCGGTCGGGTCAGCGCGCGGCGGATCTCGGGCAGCAACAAGCTGCGGGGTAGCGCTCGCTTCACGTTCACGCCGCGGATCGGCCAGCCGCGGCTGATCGTGGCCACCGACAACGCGATCCGAGCCACCGAGACGCCCGACTACCAGATGGAGGGCGCGGTCTCGATGCGCGGCCCGATCGTCAAGGATCGCTTGTTCTGGTTCGTGGGCTTCGGCGCGACCGGCTCGCGCTCGACCCTGCTGCAGTCGTTTCACCACCGCGTCGACAAGGACGGCTCGGGCGGCTACGAGGCGTGCCCCTACGAGAACGGAGCGCTCGACTGTGCCGAGGGCGGGGACTACATCGCGACCCGCAAGTTCGGTGACAAGGCCTTTCCCACCCGGCGGGTTCGTGGCCAGGGCGCCTTGGGCATCGACTGGGCCATCAACCCCAAGCACCGCATCGGGCTGACCGCGACCGGCACGCCCACGTTCCTGCGGCGATCGTATCGACGACCCGCGGGCGGCAACCTCGATCCCGACGTGTTCGGGGCCAACCCCAACGCCGATCCGCTCGGCGGCGCTTCCACGGTGGCCAACGGGGTGGTCGACGGTGCCTTCGGGTGGGACCGCGCCGTCTCGGGCCAGGCCGGCCTCGAGTACAACGGCCGTGTCTTTCGCGACACGGTCGAGATCGATGCCAACCTCGGCCACCTCCAGAGTGCCTTCGACGAAGCGTGGCGCCTCGACGATCCTTCGCTCCGCAACAAGCCCGCGACCGAGCAGCGGGACGCCCAGGGCGAGAGCCTGTTCAAGCTGCTCGACCGTGAAAACCGCCTCGACCTGGTCGATGGGGTGACCCAGGCCTGCAACGACGCCGACCTGCCCGGCCTGACCTGCCCGGTGAGGAGCTGGCGCTCGGGGGGCATCGGCCAGTATGCGCTCGATCGTTCGTCGAGCACCGTGGGTCGGGTCGCGCTGACGCACTTCTTCGAGGCGGCGGGGGCCCACCAGCTCAAGTGGGGCGGCCAGTTCGCGCACAACCAGCGGCGACGTCGGCTGCAGTTCTCCGGCGAGAACAGTGCCGATTTCACCAACAACTGCGCCGAGGCGGGGCTCGAGGGCGGCGGTGAGTGGTGCTACGACCAGGGGGCAGACGCCTACGCCTTCCGGGTCAACCGGGCCAACCGCGTGGACAACCACCGCATCATCTACGCGGACACCGACAACCCCAATCGCCGCATCACGCAGGGCTTCGGCCGGGTGCGGCACGAGCAGGACGACCTGCGGGCGATCGCCACCGGGCTGGGGCAGGGCGTGCGCGTGGACGCCTACGACGAGACGGTGTCGTCGCAGAACTACGCCGCCTTCCTGCACGACCGCTGGGCGATCACCACCAACCTCTTCGTCGACGCCGGCCTGCGCTGGGAGGCCCAGGACATGCGCGACGTTCGAGGGCGGCGTGCGTTCTTCATCAAGGACAACGTCTCGCCGCGGGCGGGCATGGTCTACGACTGGACCGAGGAGGGGCGCTCGCGGCTCTACACGGGCTACGGCATGTTCTTCCAGCAGATGCCGCTCGCCCTGCTCAACCG
This sequence comes from Myxococcota bacterium, assembly GCA_039028615.1. Taxonomy (GTDB): domain Bacteria; phylum Myxococcota_A; class Polyangia; order Nannocystales; family Nannocystaceae; genus Paraliomyxa. Next base: position 110,142 of record JBCCHT010000031.1, read on the forward strand.
GGTCTACGGCGGCATGGTCGAGGTCGTCCGCAACTACGACAACAGCATCTGCGACGGCAACTCGGTCGCCACCATCAACGGTGACCAGCCGATGACCCGCGACCAGCAGCCCACCGAGTGGTGCCGCGACACGGCGATGTTCACCTCGGGGCTGCAGGCCGGAGCCACCGTGCCCCAGGTGCGCGGTCAGTTCGACCACGTGTGGCAGATCGGCTACGAGCAGGAGGTCATCGAGGACCTCACGCTCGGCGTGCGTTGGCTGCACCGCAGCCTCGGCCGCGCGGTCGAGGACGTGAGCACCGACGGCGGCAACAACTACTTGATCGCCAACCCGGGGGAGGCGGTCTCGCCCGAGGACATCGCGCGCCAGGAGCAGAGCTGCCGCGAGCTCGATGCCCAGGTCGCAGCCCTGACCGCCGACGACCCGCGCGAGGGCGACCTGCTGCGTGACCTCCAGCGCTGCGAGTTCCTGGCGGATGCTTACGCGCGAGTGGGCGAGCTGTACGACCGCCCCGTTCGCAACTACGACGCGTTCAGCTTCACCCTGAACAAGCGCATCGCCAACAACTGGCTGCTCAACGGCAGCTACACCTACTCTCGCCAGGTCGGCAACTACGACGGCTTCGTCGACCCGGTCAGCGGGGCGATCAACGTGGGCGGGTCGCTGCAGTTCAACACCCCCGAGCTCGTGCGCAACAGCTTTGGTCCGCTGTCCTACGACTCGCCGCACCGGGTCAACCTCGACGGCTACTACACCGCCGACCTCGGCGACGCGGGGCAGCTGGTGCTGGGTGGCAGCCTGCGGGTGCGCTCGGGCTATCCCATCTCGATGCGCGGCGGCAGCAATCGCTTCGCGGGCTCGTTCCCGATCTACGTGCTGCCGCGTGGCTCGGGCGGGCGGGTCAAGCCCAACTACCAGCTCAACGCCAACGTGCAGTACGCCTATCCGCTGCCCGGTCGCATGGTCCTGACCGCGGGGGCCCGCCTCATCAACGTCACCAACGCCAAGGCCGTGCTGCGGGTCGACGAGATCTATACCTTCGACAACGCTCGGCCCATCGCGGGCGGTGACATGCGGGACCTCAAGCACGCCAAGGCGGTGTCGGCTCGTAACCCGAACGAGTTCTTCACCGGAGCGATCCTGCGCAAGCAGGGCAACTTCGGCACCGAGACTGCCTTCCAGATCCCAATGTTCGCTCAGTTCGACATCGGCCTGCAGTTTTAGCCCGCGCACCTCGGTGGACCCACGGTGCTCGGCGTCGATCCGCTCGGCCGAGCCCGTGGCCCTTCAGTCGGGGAGGGCGGTCTCTTGGATGAAGCGCCAGGTGCAGCCCTCGCCGGTCAGGGCCACCAGCGCGAGCGCGGCCCGTCGGTTCCGGGTGCTGGACTGGCGCGCGCCTGCTTGGACCTCGTGGTACGCGACCACGGCGTGGTCCGAGGCTTGGTGCACCACCTCGAGGTTCTCGATCGCCGCGACGAAGCCCGGGCTGCTGGCGAAGCGGTCGGCGATCGTGTCGAGAAACTCCGGACCGGTGAGTCGCGTGCCGCTCGGGTAGACCAGCCCCTGCAGCGGACGGCACGCGGCCTCGAGTCGAGCCCAGACCTCCGTGCGATCGCCCGACCCCGAAAACCACGCGGTGAGGTCGTCGTGGAACGCGTGCACGAAGGCGGCGACGGGCGGCAGCTCGGTCATGGCCCCAGGGTACGACGAAGAAGGGCGGTGGATCGTCGTCGGCGTCCGGGTTCGGCGAAGTTCAGCGAACACTTTGTTCGCTGACATGGTTGCGTGAGGCAGCGGGCAGGGTAGGTTGGGGCCCATCGAGATGGCCCAGTCGCTCACCTACCAAGCGATGCTCGTCACCGAGTTCGAGTACCGGAGGTCGCGCAATTCGGGCTATTCGCTGCGGGCCTTCGCCCGCGACCTGGCGATGCCGCCATCCACCCTCAACGAGGTGCTCAACCAACGCAAAGGCATCTCCAGCGCCCGTGCACGCAAGCTCGCCCGGCGGCTCGGCCTCAGCCACGACCTGGCCGAGGTCTTCGTGTTGTCGGCTCGGGCCCAGCACGCCCGGGCCGCCGTCGACCGCAGTGCAGCCGAGGCCGAGCTGGCCGCGCTGGCGTCGCGTGGGGGTGATCGGCGCCCGAAGACGACCACGATCGTCGGCTGGGTCACCGAGGCCGTGCTCAAGCTCTACGAGCGCCGCGGTACGCAGCTGTCCGTGGAGACCACCGCGGCCGAGCTGAAGGTCCCGACCTTCACCGTGCAGTTCGCTCTTCGCTTCCTGACCCGACTCGGCTTCCTCGAGGACGCGCCTCCCAGTCGCGCCTTCTTGGCCTACCTGGGCAAGGGGCGCCGTCTCAACGTCGACTACGAGCAGCTCCTTCGCCGGGCGACGGCGGCCACGCGCGAGCCGGGGTCGCACGACGTCTTCGTGCACGAGCCCCTGCTCCTCGATGCGCGCGGGGTCAAGAAGGCCCAGCAGCTCATCGAGCGCTGCCTCGAGGACGTCAAGCGACTGTCGCGTACGAGTCGCCGCGCGACGCTCTACTACCTCACCTCTCAGCTCTTCCAGGCGGAATTCAAGACGACCACGAAAGGGGAACCACGATGATCAAGCAACTCAACAGCGTCATCATGTACTCGAAGGACCTCGATGCGGCGAAGCAGTGGTACCAGGACCAGCTGGGCTTCGAGATCCTGTACTACGTGCCGAAGGCCTTCTTGTCGATGAAGCATGCGCAGATGGGGCGCATCGACTTTCATCCGACTTCGGACGATTCGTATGTCGGGCGGGGGCCGTTGCCGAACTTTGCAGTGGGGGACATCGTGAAGGCTAAGGCTTGGTTGGAGGGGATGGGGGCGAGGGTCAGCGAGATTCAGCAGACGGGGGATAGTCCGCGGCATGCTTGGTTTTGGGATCACGAGGGGAATGTGCTCGGGCTCGAGGAGGATTGAGCGGGGGAGCCATCCGGGGCGGTCGTGCTGACTTCGAGGGGAGGGGCTGCATTTTTGTTCTCGTGGGCTGGATTTGCTTCGCGATACGCCTGCGAATTTTCGAACGGAAGGCTCGCCCGTTTTAACGGATGGAACCCTCCCCGGACATGCTCGGCGGCCGTTGTCGCTGAGTGTTTCGCGACGGGTGTTGGCGGCCGCCTCCGCGCGACCGGGCCCCCTCCATCCTACGCGGCTTCGCTTCAGCTCTCCCCGTGGCGGCTTGTCCCGAGCGGGCGTCGGTTGGGCTTTGCTGTGGTGTGGGGGAGGCTGGCTTGGAGGAGAGGGAGGTACGGGCGTTGGGGGCTGGCCGAAGTCGCGTTGTGACCATGCCGGCATGCTCGATGGAGGTGGGCGTCGTTCCCCCTCGGACCCTCTACAACGTTTGGCTCGAGATTGAACGAACGCTCATTGCCTCCGAATCGACCGGGTTGCGGACTACATTCGTTGAAGTGAACCGTCGACGACATGCGCACGAGCACCGAACGGGGTAGGCCTTTACTCGACCAACCTCCTCGAAGCAGGCTTCCCATCGAGGAAGCAACACCCAGCCGATGCTCGGACGGGAGAAGCCGCGCGGGGAGGGCTGAAGCGAAGCCGCGTAGGATGGAGGGGGCCCGGTCGCGCGGAGGCGGCCGCCGACAGCCGTCGCGAAGCACTCAGTTGCAACGGCCGCCGAGCACGTCCGGGGAGGGTTCCATCCGTTAAACAGGCGAGCCTTCCGTTCGAAAATTCGCAGGCGTATCGCCAAACAAACCCAACCGACGAGGACGCAGTTCCACACCCATCTCTCGCGCGAGCCGATCGGAGCGGACCCCGGTTCGCTCACTCATTCTGGTTGCGTGCCCGGTTCGCGGACGGCAGCGAGCTGTTGGCGGAGTACGGCGGGATCGGAGGTCGGAGCCTCGCAGCGCCCGCGTTCGCAGACGTAGGCGGTGGCCTGGCCTCGCTTGGCTCGCTTGCCGGCCAGCGCGGGAAACTGCTCGGCGAGGGTGGGGGGGATGCCGGACGCGGGGAGGCGCACGGGGAGGACTCGGGAGGGGCGGCTGTCTACGACTTCGTTCCACAGGGCGGCCGTGTCTTCTCCGACCGGCGCCCCCGCGATCACGACCTCGCGCACGGGAGCCGTGGCGTGATCGAGCGCGGTCAGCAGGGTGCCCGACCAGTAGGGGCGCTGCTCGGCGTGGACCGCCGCGCGGGCCAGGACCTGGTAGCCGGCGTCGTAGAGCGTCTCGTCCCCGGTGATGGCCCCGAGCTCGAGCATCAGCTGCACCGCCGTCGCACCGCCGCTGGGCAGCGCGTTGTCGTCGAAGTCCGCGATGCGGAGGGGCAGGCCTGATTCTCCGTCGAGGGCCGAGCCGCGCACGTGCAAGAAGACGTGGCGATCGGCGTCGTGGAAGTGGGCGAGCAACTCGTCGGCGACGCGGCGCGCCGAGGTCAGCCACAGCAGGTTACCGGTCGCAGCATGGAGGCGCACGAAGGCGAGCCCGGCCATGGCATGGTCGTCGAGGTATCCATCGCCCAAGCTCTGGCCCTTGAACACGCCGCGGCGCAGCACGGGCTCGGCCCAGGCGGTGTCGAGGATCCAGTTGCCGGCCTCGATGGCGGCGTCGCGATAGCGGGGCTCGTCGAGCCAGCGGGAGGCGTCGGCGAGGGCCATGATCATCAGGCCGTTCCAGGCGACCAGCTCCTTGTCGTCGACTCCGGGGGGCTTTCGTTGGGCGCGGGCCTCGGCCAGCTTGGGGAGGCTGCGGTCGATGGCGCCGCGGACGGCCTCGACGTCGAGGCCCAGGGGGGAGGCGACGCGCTCGTCGGGTTCGCGGTGCAGCACGCTGCGCCCCTCGATCTCTCGATCGCCGGCCGAGGTGACGCCGAAGGCTCGGCCTACGATGGCGGCATCTTCGGCGGGCAGGACGGTGGCGAGCTCGTCGGGGGTCCAGGAGTAGAAGTAGCCCTCGCCGCCGGGGTCGTCGGCGTCGAAGCCCACGACGAAGCCTCCGTCGGGCTGCTGCCAGTTCGCGACGATGTCGTCGAGCAAGGCGCGGCCGACGTCGACGAAGTCGGGGCGGTCGAGGCTGAGGCCGGCTTCGATGTAGATCGCGGCGAGCTGGGCGTTGTCGTAGAGGGTCTTCTCGAAGTGTGGCAGGTGCCAGTGCAGGTCGACCGCGTAGCGGTGGAAGGTGCCGGCGAGGTGATCCCGAATGCCGCCTCGCATCATCTTCTCGAGGGTGAGCACCAGGTGGTCGCGCGTACCCGGGTCATCGACGCGCTGGACGTGCCGCAGGTGCGCGAGCAGCAGCGGAGACTGGGGGAACTTGTTGCGGCGTCCGTAGCCGCCGTTGCGAGAGTCCCGGCCGCCGACCAGTCGGGCCATGGCCCGGCTCATGCGGGCGGCTTCGAGGGCGGCGGGGGCTCCCACGGCGGCGAGGGCTCGGCGCTCGACTTCGGCGAGGACCTCTCGGCCCTTGGTGGCGACCTGCTCTCCTTGCTCGGCGAACAGCGACCGCACTTCTTCGAGGACTTCGAGGAACCCGGGGCGGCCACCCCGGGAGTGCCGGGGAAAGTAGGTGCCGCCGTAGTAGGGCTCGAGGCTAGGCATCAGAAAGACGGTGAGGGGCCAGCCCGTGGAGCTGCCCAGGGCGGAGACGGCATCGATGTAGATCGCGTCGAGGTCGGGCCGTTGCTCGCGGTCGACCTTGATCGAGATGAAGTGCTCGTTGAGGAAGGCGGCGACGGTGTCGTCCTCGAAGCTCTCCTCCTCCATCACGTGGCACCAGTGACAGGTGGAGTAGCCGATGCTCAAGAAGATCGGCTTGTTCTCTCGCCGGGCGCGGGCGAGGGCTTCTTCGCCCCAGGGGTACCAATCGACGGGGTTGTGGGCGTGCTGGAGCAGGTAGGGGCTCGGCTGACCGACGAGGTGATTGCCTTTGCGGCGGACGGTCGCGGGGTCCCGTGCGGCGACATCGGTGGTGCTGGCCGAGCTCGCGGCGGGGGAGGGCCCGCTCTTTTGGGTGGGCGCGGGACGGTGCCCGTAGGGGTCCTGCCCGGGGCACGCGGCCAGCATCGGCAGGCCCAGCCACGACACGAGAGCTGCGATGCGCGAGCGATGGGAGAAGTGGGGCACTGCGGAGCCACTGTAGCATCGGGCCCCGACCGCACCCCGCGGCGCACGCCTGCGCTACGAGGCCTTGGTGTCGTCGGGCGGGAGCAGAGGACGCGGCAGGGTCTCGCTCCACGCCGCACCATATAGATCGCTGCGCACCGCGAGGTAGCCGGGGTACTCGCCCAGGGCCTCTTCGTTGCGAGCGGTGTCGATGTCGACGAAGGTGAAGGTCTCCTCGCTGCGCACGACGACTTGCCCCGTCGGGTCGATGGCGATGGAGGGGCCGCCCAAGGCCGCGCCATCTTCTGCCGGACGATTGACCGAGAGGATCCAGGTGTTGGCCGTCTTGGCGGTGGACCGCATGACCAGCTCCCACTCGTCGAAGTAGTCGGGCTCGGTCGCGCGGGGGTGACAGATGAGCCGAGCTCCGCGAGCGGCGAGGATGTGGCTGCCTTGTGGGCGGTTGATGTCCGAGCAGATCTGAATACCGAAGAGCACCCCGTGCAAGGCCACGAGCGGCAAGGCTCCCGCGCCAGCCTGGTAGTGGTCGGCCTCCCAGAACCCGGGCTCTTGGGGAATGTGCAGCTTGGAGTAGCGACCCTGCTCCTGACCTTCGGCGTCGAAGACCATGGCTTGGTTCTCGCGGTGCCCGGTGGCGGGGACGGTCACGATGGTCCCGCCGAGCACGGCGATGCCGACCTCTCGCGCGGCCGCGGCGAGCCGCTGCTGTCGCGGACCGTGCGGGGCCTCGGCGTCGTGGTCTCGGGCTTGGCGAGTGGCGGGCGCCCACGCGAGCAAGGGCAGCTCGGGAAGCACGGCCAGCTGTGCCCCGTGATCGCGAGCGTGGCTCAGCCGTTCACGGAGCCGGGCGTCGCTGTCGGTTCCGACGAAGACCTCGGAGATCAGGGCTACACGAAGCCGCGGTGCGCTCGACATCGGCCGCAGCGTAGCAGCGTCGTCTCAGCGCCGTTGGCGGTCGAGCCAGTCGATCGTGTCCGATTCCCAGGAGCCCGGCGCGAACACGTGGCCTCCGTTTTCGAGCCAGCGGTACTCGAAGCGACCACCCGAACCAGCGTCGAGGCTCGGCTCGACCACCCACGGGGGAATCATGGGGTCGTGCCGCATGCCGAGGTACAGCGCAGGGCATCGCAGATCCGGTAGCCGCGGCCCGACGCTCATCTGGCGGTAGTAGTCGGCGACGTCGTCGAAGCCGAAGCGAGGCACGACGGCCAAGCGGTCCCACTCGCGGATCGTCCTGACGCGGCGGACCTGATCGGCGGGGTGCGGCAAGGAGCGTCGGGTCGCGGTCACGGCGTAGCAGGCCTTGAGGGCGTTGAGCACGTGATGGCGGTAGACGAAGCCGCGTCGGCGATCGATCGCCTGGCACGACAGCTCGAGGTCGAGCGGAGAGGATATGGCCGCCACCGCCTGGACGGCGGGCGCGGGGTCGAGGGCGTGCGACAGGCTGATGTGACCGCCCAGCGAGTAGCCGAGCACGAGCACGCGCTCGTAGCCGGCGAGGGAAGGGGCGCCGAGGACCGATCCGAGGTCGGAGCCGACACCTGCGTGGTAGAGGTCCTCGCCATCGCCGGTGCAGCCCCGCATGCCGATTCGCAGCGAGGACCAGCCCCGCCGCTCGGCTTCGCAGGCCGCCCGCAGGCAGTAGGGGCTGCGTGGCGTACCGCCCAAGCCGTGCACGATGAGCAGCAAGGTGCTGGCCCCGGGGGTTCGGTGGTACCGACCCTGCAGGCGCACGCTGCCCACTTGTGGATCGACGAGGTCGACATGCCACTGTTCGGTCGGGGGCGCGGACACCGGGCGTACGCGTTGGCGGAGCTCGGGCAGCACCGTCCACGCGTGGCCTGCGGCAGCGAGCGTCCAGTCGCGGGGGCGCAGATGCATCGTAGGCAACGCTACATGGTGGTGGGGCCCCGGACGACCTACGACGAGGCATCGTGCCCGACAACGCCAGGCCGTCGGCCGTGGGCACCGCCCCGACGACTGCCAATTACGTGTGGGATGCCACGTTGACGATGTGCAGGCGCGGCGCTAGCTTGCCGGCGTGACGAACCCGGAGGTCGAGACTTCGGGACCCAGCCTACGCTTGGTATTGGGTGTTATGGCTGTGGTGATTGTGGTTATGGGCGTCGCGTCTTACTGGCGCTACGTCGTCTCCGAGAACCACTTCGCCGAGGTCCTGGCCGAGATGGACCGCAAGTCGCCCGAACTCGATACGGAGGGCTGCATCAGCGCCGTACTCGAGTGGCATGGGGAATGCGAGGCCAATAAACCGCTCTGCGACAATGGAGTACCCCAGGTGATGACTCACTGTTTGGCGGGTCGCGATCGCAGCGCGACCTGCGAAGAACTCGATCTGAGCTCCGCGAAGGCCCAATGGGTCTTCAACTCCTGCTTCGATCGCGGTACCCCTTGCCGGAACAAGAAGAAGTGCGCCTGCGCCGACGCGTATCGAACCGTCGATAGTTTTTGTCGGCACGACCAAAAGGGCGTGTCTCTTTAGCGAGAGATTTTTTTCCGGAGCAACCGTCCCATGAACCGCGCATCCGATCTTTGGCAGCTCACCAAGCCCGGGGTCACGCGTATGTGTTTGTTGACCACCGCGGGCGGCTTGGCCCTCGCATCGGGTCACATCGGATGGTTCGCCGGGCTCGGTACGGTGCTCGGGGCCGCATTGGCCGTTGGCGGGGCAAATGCCGCCAACATGTGGTGGGAGCGCGATACCGACAAGTTGATGGCTCGGACGCGACGTCGGCCGCTGCCCACCGGGCGCGTGTCTCCGGCCGTCGCTCTGGCCTTCGCCATCGCGTTGTCGCTCGGCTCGCTGGTCGTGCTGAGCATCGCGGCCAACCTCCTCACCGCCGGGCTCGCTGCGTTCGCGCTGGTGGGCTACGTACTGGTCTACACGCCGCTCAAGTACAAGACTCCGCTCGCGCTGGTGATCGGCGCGGTGCCGGGAGCCATCCCTCCGCTGCTGGGATGGACGGCGGTCACCGATTCCCTCGATGCCGGCGGCCTGGTGCTGTTCGGGATCTTGCTCGTTTGGCAGATCCCTCACTTCCTGGCCATCTCGCTGTATCGCAAGAAAGAGTATGCCCGGGCCGGAATCCGCGTGGTCCCGGTCGTTCGCGGGGATGCCGTCGCCAAGATCCAAGCCGTGGGTTGGGTTATGATTTTGGTCCCGCTGTCGGCAATGCTGACCCCGCTGGGCGTCGCCGGAGGCCTCTACATGTGGTTCGCCATGCTGCTCGGCATGGTGTTCCTCGGGTGGGCATTCACCGGACTCGACAACCGAGCCGGTGATCGCTGGGCGCGAGGATACTTCCTCGCATCTCTCATCTACTTACCCGCGCTGGCGCTCGCGTTGGCGGTGGACGTGGCGCTCTAACGGAGGTAGGAGGCGACCCGGCGATGCCTGCTGCTCCTCCAGACCTCAAACGCCCCGGGTGGCTCGAGTGGTTTCGACGCTATCTGTGGCTGATCTCGTTTGTGGCTGGGGTCCTCACGCTCACCGCCCTGCGGTGTAGCGGCCGTCTTCGCCAGGTCCCCGACCCGCCGCAGGTGCTGTTCGAGCTGCCGAGCTACGAACTGGTCGACCACCGGAACGAGCCCTTCACCCCCGACACCTTGCGCGGGAAGGTCTGGGTCGCCGGCTTCGTGTTCACCAGCTGCCCGAGCAGCTGCCCCGTAGTCACCAAGGCGATGTCCGAGCTTCGCGATCGCTACGATCGCTACGGCGTCGACGTGCAGATGGTCTCCTTTACGGTCGACCCGCAAAACGACACGCCGAAGGTCCTGGCCGACTACATCGATTCCCAAGGCATCGAGTCGCCGAACTGGCGTTTCGTGACCGGAGAGCCGGCCCAAGTCCTCGAGCTGGTCCGCAAGGGCTTCAAGCTCGGCGTGGGTGAGCGCGAGGCCGACGAGCAAGGCGTGGCCTACGACATCGCGCACTCCACGAAGCTGGCGCTCGTCGACGCCGACGGAGCCGTGCGCGGCTTCTATGGCATCGACGGTGAGTACGGCACGGACGAAATCTTCGAACGAGCACAGCACGTGCTCGCCCAACAGGAGCGTCAGCGGTGAAGACGTCCGGCCTACGGTCGAGCTCTCGTCGTTGCCTGATCGCCACCATGTTCGTTGCCGTCGCAGCGTGCGGAGACGCGAAGCCCCGCTTTACCGAGCCGGTCACGCTCGGCGGCAAGCAAGTGCCGCCCGAGGTGCTCAACCGTGGCTCGCGGGTCTATGCGCTCTACTGCGTCAGCTGCCATGCGATCGACGGTTCGGGGCAGGGCAACGCTGCCCGCTCCCTCAAGGTACCCCCACGCGATTTCCGCGAAGCGGACTTCCGGTACGTGTCGGGGCCTGAGGGTTCCCTGCCTACCGACGACGATCTAGACCTGACGTTACGTAAGGGTCGGGCAGAAAATGGCATGCCCGCCTGGGATGGCCTCTCGGTTGAGGATCGCCACGCCGTGATCCAATACCTCAAGACTTTTTCCGATCGGTGGTCTCACGAAGCGCCCAAAGGGCCGGAGGTCGCCGAATCATGAATCATCACGCGCAACTCTCTTCCTCAACCCATGGCGCGACCGTGTGTTTGGCAAGCTTGCGACCGCATGTCGCAATTGCTACGGTCCGCGCCGCTAGCAGCGTGAGACACGCTGCTGAACGGGAGCAACGGGGCCTGGGGCAACTAGGGTCCCAACGAGCAAAGGTGAACGACCGTGCCGGCGATTTTTCCTCGTTGGACGAATAATATTCCGATTGCGATCGGTCTTCTCGCCCCCCTTGTGGGAGCGAGCCTGATCTTCGCGGTTTGGTACTGGTTCTCGCCCAGCTACACCGACGTCGGGTATCGCCCCGAGCAGCCGGTGCCGTACAGCCACAAGCTGCACGCGGGCGACATGGGCATGGACTGCCGCTACTGCCACAACACGGTAGAGCGATCAGCCCACGCCTCCATTCCACCCACGGCCACGTGTATGAACTGCCACGAGCAGGTCAAGACGGAGAGCCTGCGGCTTCGCAAGGTCCGCGAAAGCTACAAGACGGGAGAGCCCATTCCTTGGGTCCGCGTCCATCAGCTTCCGGACTTCGCGTACTTCAACCACTCCGCCCACCTGGCGGCTGGCGTTGGGTGCGCGTCTTGCCACGGTCGAGTGGATAAGATGGTGGTGGTCGAGATGAAGCAGCCCCTGTCGATGGGGTGGTGCCTCGACTGTCATCGAGACCCAGAGCCGAACCTGCGGCCCTTGGACCAAGTGACCAACATGAACTGGGATCCTGCTGAAGAGGTCTACGACCCCAAGCAGGATCCGGAACGCAAGCGGCAGGTCAACCCGCCCTTGCACTGCTCGGGGTGTCACCGATGAGAGACCTCAAAGCATACCGTCACGGCTACTGGCGTAGCCTCGACCATCGGGCGCAGTCCCATGACGAGGAAGCCGACGCGTGGCGAGAGTTTCCCGAAGGGGCGAAGCAAGCACCGCCGGTTCCGGCCGACTCGTTGTCTCGACGCAAGTTCGTCGGGGTGATGGGGGCTTCGGCCGCGCTCGCGGGCTCGGTTGCCACGACCGGCTGCATCCGCAAGCCCAAAGAGGAGATTCTCCCCTTTGCGGAGCGCCCCGAGGACCTGATCCCCGGTAAACCTCTATATTACGCGAGCGCGTTCGCCGAGTGCGGCAGTGTCGCCGGCGTTTTGGTGGAGAGCCAGGACGGTCGTCCGACCAAGATCGAGGGCAACCCCCGGCATTCGGGCTCGCAGGGGGGAACGAGCACTTTCGCGCAAGCCGCGGTCCTCACCCTCTACGATCCCGATCGTACCCGGGCCCCGCTGCAGGGCGACCAGGTCGCGCAGTGGGCCGACGTCAAGACGGCGGTGGGCGAGGTCATCGAGGCGCACGTCGCCAAGAAGGGCCAAGGCCTGGCGCTGGTGCTGCCGCAGGTCCTGTCGCCGACGCAGCGCTACCAGCTCCAGCAGCTGCGCGAGCGCATGCCCGAGGCGAAGGTCTACGTCGACGACGCGACCATGCCGGGCAACGTCATCGCCGCGGCCGAGCTGGTCGGTGGTGAAGGCGCTCGCAACTTCCACTCGCTGACCGACACCCGCGTGGTGTTCTCGGCGGACTCCGACTTCCTCGGAGGCGAGACCGACTCGACGCGACTCAACCGCGAGTGGGCGGCGACCCGCAAGGTCGTGCAGACCACGGACGAGATGAGCCGTCTGTACGTCATCGAGCCGCACCTGAGCAGCACGGGCGTGATGGCGGACCACCGCTTGCGCGTGAAGTCGAGCCTGGTGGGCGACGTGGTCATCGCGTTGGCCCGGTCGCTCGACGGCCAGGGCGTGACGTGGCCGGCCGCGGCCGCGGGCGTCATCGCTCAGCTGCCTCAGGTGACCCTGGACGAGGGCACGACGAAGTTCGTCAACGCGCTCGCCAAGGACCTCACCAAAGAGGAGAACAAGCGCAAGACGGCCGTTCTCATCGGCGAGCGCCAGCCCATGTGGGTGCACGCCCTGGGCACGCTGATCAACGCCGGTCTCGGCAACAACGGCACCTCGCAGCGCTGGATCTTCGACCGGGAGGCGATCCGCCTGACGCCGGTCTCCGAGCTCGCGAAGGCCTCCGACGTGGAGACCGTGCTGTGCCTGGGCACCAACCCCGCCTACGACACGCCGGCCGTGCTCGGCCTGGCCGACAAGCTCGCCGGGCTGCAGACCATCCACTTCGGTCTGTACCGCGACGAGACCGCGGCCATCGCCAAATGGCACATCCCCGTCTCGCACTGGCTCGAGACCTGGGGTGACCTGCAGGCGCTCGACGGCACCGTGGCCATCGTGCAGCCGCTCATCGCTCCGCTGCACGACACCTGGAGCATCACCGAGTGGCTCGGCTTCGTCGCCAGCGGCTCGATGCTCGACGGCTACAGCGTCGTCAAGTACGGCTACTCGGAGCGCCTCGGAGGCGCCTTCTCCGAGAAGATGTGGCGTCGCTGGGTTCACGACGGCGTGGTCAGCGGTATCCCCCGGGAGCCGGTGCTGCCCAAGCTCGACTGGACCAAGCTCGCCGAGGCGGTGGCCAAGGGTCGTCGCGCGGTGGAAGGCACCGAGATCGACTTCCGCCTGTGCCCCAAGGTCGCCGATGGCCGCCTGGGCAACAACGCGTGGATGCAGGAGCTGCCCCACCCGATCACCAAGATCACTTGGGACAACGCGGCCTACATGAGCGCCGCCACGGCCAAGCAGTTCGGGGTGAGCGACGGCGACCTCGTCAGCATCACCGTCAACGGTCGGTCCATCAAGATCGCCGCCTTCGTGGCGCCCGGTCAGGCCGAGGACGCCATCACCGTCAGCCTGGGCTACGGCCACGACTGGGGCTCGGTGGGCAAGGACGTCGGCGTGAACGTCTACGAAGTCCTGCCCGCCAGCGACGACGGTGACATCCCCTGGTTCGCCGGTGGCCAGGTCGCCGCCGCGGGTGGAACCCACCAGCTGGTCAGCACTCAGGACTATGGTCGGCTCAAGCCGCCCACTCTGATGGGTGTCGAGTACCCCGAGCGCCCCATCGTGCTCGAGGCTACGCGCGACGAGTGGGCCAAGGACCCGAGCTTCGTCGAGAAGGTCAACCTCATGGAGCCTGCCCGGCTCAAGCATCTGTGGGAGCCCCCGGAGATGAAGGGCAAGCAGCAGTGGGGCATGGTCATCGACCTCAACACCTGCTCGGGCTGCAACGCTTGCGTCGTCGCCTGCCAGGCCGAGAACAACATCCCGGTCGTGGGCAAGAAGCAGGTGGCCAACGGTCGCGAGATGCACTGGATGCGCATCGACCGTTACTTCCGGGGAGACGAGGACAACCCGACTGCGGTGGTCCAGCCGATGTCGTGTCAGCACTGCGAGGCAGCGCCCTGCGAGACGGTTTGCCCGGTCGCGGCCACGACGCACAGCCCCGAGGGGCTCAACGACATGGCCTACAACCGCTGCATCGGCACGCGGTACTGCTCGAACAACTGCCCGTACAAGGTACGGCGCTACAACTTCTTCAACTACAACCTCGACCTTCGGCCCGGAGAGTTCTGGACCGACGATGCCGACGGCGCCCGCCTGCGGCAGCTTCAGAAGAACCCGGACGTCACCATCCGGTTCCGCGGGGTCATGGAGAAGTGCACGTACTGCGTGCAGCGCATCAACCAGGCCAAGATCGAGGCCCACGTTGCCGGCAAGGACAAGGTCGCCGACAACGACATCATGACGGCCTGCGACCAGGCCTGCCCTTCCGGCTCCATCGTCTTCGGCGACATCAGCGACCCCGAGTCGAAGGTGTCGATCGCGAGGAACAGCAGCCGCAACTACCAGGTGCTTCGCGACCTGAACGTCCGGCCTCGGACGTCCTACTTGGCGCGCATCCGTAACCCGAACCCGGAGCTGGTGTAGCCATGAGCCACTACCTCCCAACGACCCACGAGCACGACATCGACCCCGTCGAGGGGCGGATGGCGCTCGTTCAGGGCAACAAGACCTTTGCCGAGGTGACGGAAGCCGTCGTCCGGCCCATCGAGATCCCCCACAAGCGTTGGTGGATCGCGTTCATGATCTCGCTGACGATGCTCAGCTCGCTGGCCGTCAGCCTGGCCGTCCTCCTGTGGGAGGGCGTCGGCGTGTGGGGTAACAACATCCCCGTCGGCTGGGGCTGGCCCATCGTCAACTTCGTGTTCTGGGTCGGCATCGGTCACGCGGGGACGCTGATCTCCGCGGTGTTGTTCCTGTTCCGTCAGAAATGGCGGACCTCGATCAACCGGGCCTCGGAGGCGATGACCATCTTCGCGGTCATCTGCGCCTTGCTCTTCCCGACCATCCACGTCGGTCGTGTCTGGGTCATCTACTGGCCGCTGCCCATCCCCAACCAGATGGACATGTGGCCGAACTTCAGGTCCCCGCTTCTGTGGGACGTGTTCGCGGTCAGTACGTACTTCACGGTCTCGCTGCTGTTCTGGTACGTGGGCCTCATCCCGGACATCGCGACGATGCGCGACCGGGCCAAGACCAAGATTCGCAAGATCGCCTACGGCGTCTTCGCTCTGGGCTGGCGCGGCTCCCATCGCCACTGGGTGAACTACGAGGCCGCCTACGGGCTGCTGGCCGCCATGGCCACGCCGCTGGTGTTGTCCGTTCACTCCATCGTTTCGTTCGACTTCGCGGTCTCGCAGCTGCCGGGTTGGCACACGACGATTTTCCCGCCGTACTTCGTCGCGGGCGCCATTTTCTCCGGCTTCGGCATGGTGCTGACGCTGATGATCCCGCTCCGAGCCTGGTTCAAGCTCGAGCAGCTCATCACCATCAAGCACCTGGAGAACATGGCCAAGGTCATCCTGCTGACGGGTTCGTTGGTCGGATACGCCTACTCGATGGAGTTCTTCATCGCCTGGTACTCCGGTAACCCGTACGAGTCCTTCGCGTTCGTCAACCGCGCGTTCGGTGACTACGCATGGGCCTACTGGATCATGGTGAGCTGCAACGTCATCACGCCGCAGTTCATCTGGTTCAAGAAGATTCGACGCAGCCCGATGGCGCTGTTCATCCTGTCGATCTTCGTGAACATCGGCATGTGGTTCGAGCGCTTCGTCATCGTGGCGAGCTCGCTGCACCACGACTTCCTGCCTTCGAGCTGGGACTACTTCTCGCCGACCGTGTGGGATGTGTCGCTGTTCATCGGTAGCTTCGGGTTGTTCTTCACCCTCTTCTGCCTGTTCTTGAGGTTCCTGCCGGTCATCGCGATCGCCGAGCTCAAGAGCGTGATGCCGCAGGCCAGCCCTCACTACGAGGCCAAGCCCAAGCGCAAGCGACACATCACCAAGAGCGCCGTCGGCATCGTGGAGTCGCAAGACACCAGCGGCCACGACGAGCCCAGCTCCGAGGTCTCTGAGAGTCAGTCGGTGAAGGTCGTCGTCTCGGGAGCGAGCAAAGCCGCCGAACCCGAGCCGGAACCCGAGCCCGAGGAGGCCAAGGCCTCCGAGGACGACAAGGCCGAAGAGGCGTCGGACGACAAGGCTGAAGCTTCGGAGGACAAGGCCGAAGAGGCGTCGGACGACAAGGCTGAAGCTTCGGAGGACAAGGCCGAAGAGGCGTCGGACGACAAGGCGGAAGCTTCGGAGGACAAGGCCGAAGAGGCGTCGGACGACGAGGCTTCGGACGACAAGGGCTCCGACGACGAGGAGGACAAGGGCAATGGCTAAACGACCGAAGGTCTACGGCCTCTTGGCCGAGTACGAGACTCCCGCCGACCTGTACAAGGCCTGCGAGAAGGTCCGCGACGCCGGCTACGGCGCCTGGGATGCCCACACCCCGTTCCCCGTGCACGGCCTCGAGAAGGCGATGGGCCTGCGGCCCTCCATCGTGCCGTGGATCGTCTTCGTGATGGGCTTTTCGGGGGCCAGCCTGGGCTTCCTGCTCCAGTGGTGGACCTCTGTGGTCGACTACCCGCTCATCATCTCGGGCAAGCCCTACAACAGCTATCCGGCGTTCGTGCCGGTGGTGTTCGAGCTGGGCATCCTGCTCGGCTCGTTCGGGGCGGTCTTCGGGATGTTCGGGCTCAACCGGCTTCCGACGCTCTACCACTCGCTGTTCAACAGCTCTCGCTTCTCGCGCGTGACCGACGATCGGTTCTACATCTCGATCGAGGCTCGCGACCCCAAGTACGACCCCGAGAAGACCCGCGAGCTGCTCGATTCGACCCAAGCCCTCCACATCGAGGAGGTCGAGGACTAGTCATGGCTCACTCACGCAAAACGTGGGCGGCAGCCGCCGCGCTGCTGACGCTGACGGTCATGGGCTGTCGGGGCAATACCTCCGACCAACCCCCCGTGCACCTGCAGCAGAACATGGACTTCCAGGAGAAGGGCGAGGCTCAGGAGCGCAACGACTTCTTCGCCGACGGTCGCGTCATGCGGCTGCCGGTCGAGGGCACCGTTGCGATGGGCCAGCTCCGGGAAGACGACCACATGTGGCGCGGCCGCCTGCCCAACGGGCAGCTCGCCGACGCTCTTCCCTCTGGCATCAAGCTCAACGCCGCTCTGCTCGACCGCGGCGAGGAGCGCTACAACATCTACTGTCAGCCCTGTCACGGCACGACCGGTCACGGCAACGGTCCGGCGACTCGCCGTGGCGGTGGATTCGCGGTCAAGCCCGCGAACTTCCATCAGCAGAAGTTCCAGCCCGTTCCGCTCGGCTACCTCTACGACGTGGCCACCCGGGGCAAGGGCTCCATGAAGGGCTACAAGTCCCAGATCCCGGTCGAGGATCGCTGGGCCATCGCGGCCTGGGTCCGGACTCTTCAGATCGCGGGTAACGGCACGGCCCAAGAGGTTCCGGCCCAGCTCGCCAAGCAAGCTCCCAGGAGGATCAAGTGAGCGCGCACGACGATGGCATGCCGAGCCACGACGAGATCCACATCGGCTCTCGTTCGGGTTGGCGCAAATTGCCGGCGGTGTTTGGCGTGGTGGGCATCGCCTGCCTCGGCATCGGTTTCGCCACCAAGGGCGAGCACGGCGCTGATTTCTTCTTCTCGTACTTGGTCGCGCTGATGTTCTGGCTCGCGCTGGGACTCGGTGGCCTCTTCTTCGTCGTCGTGCAGCACGCGACCCGGGCCGGCTGGTCCATCGTGGTGCGACGCCTGGCGGAGAACGCGATGATGACGCTCCCGGTGCTCGGCCTGCTGGCCTTGCCGGTCGTCTTCTTGGGCGCCCACGACCTGTACCACTGGACGCACCTCGAGGTCGTCGCCGAGGACCCCATGCTCTCGGCGAAGCAGGGCTACCTCAACGAGGGCTTCTTCCGCATCCGCTCGGCCGTCTACATCGTCATCTGGACCGGCCTGGCCCTGATGTACTGGAACTGGTCGACCAAGCAGGACAACGCGCGCGACCCCATCGCGCTCACGCACAAGATGCGCTGGGCCGCACCGGTCTCGGTGATGCTCTTCGCGCTGTCGCTGACCTTCGGGGCGTTCGACTTCCTGATGTCGCTGGACCCCCACTGGTTCTCGACCATCTTCGGCGTCTACTACTTCGCGGGCTGCGTGATCTTCATTCACGCGTTCCTGGCCCTCGTCACCATCTTGCTGCATCGCTCGGGTCACCTGCGCGGGGTCGTCACCCCGGAGCACTTCCATGACCTCGGCAAGATGATGTTCGCGTTCACCGTGTTCTGGACCTACGTCGGGTTCTCCCAGTACATGCTGATCTGGTACGCGTCGATCCCGGAGGAGACCCACTGGTTCTCCTACCGCGGGCAGGGCGACTTCCTGGCGCTGAGCATCGCGATGATCTTCATCCGCTTCGTGTTCCCGTTCCTCGGGCTCATGTCGAAGAAGATCAAGCGCAACCCCAAGACGCTCGCATTCTGGTGCGTGTGGGTCATGTTTGCTCAGGCCATCGACATGTTCTGGCTCATCAAGCCGGCGCACTCCGAGCTCGAGTACCAAGAGGCCGTCAAGGCCGCGGGCGGTGGCGTGGTCGACCAGGCCTCGTTCTTCTCGATTCACATCGGCCTCGCCGACGTGACCACCTTCCTCGGCATCGGCGGCCTCGTGCTCGCCGTCTTCACCTGGGCTACCTGCAAAAACGCGCTCATCCCGACCAAGGATCCGCGTCTGCTCGAGTCCATCAATCACGAGAACTTCTGAGCCTTTGGATTGTAAAGGAGGTCAATCGTGAGCGACCACGAACACGACGATCACGCGGGGGCCCATGAGGTCGACAACATGCCGAGCGGCAAGTTGTTCAACCTGCTGTTCGGGCTGTCGGCCCTGACCCTGGCGGCATGCATCGGGGTGGTTCAGCTGTTCCACCAGCAGACCGCCAGCATCGAAGCCCAGCGCGCCAAAAAAGAGTCCTTCCAACTCACCGAGTACAAGGAAGAGATGGAAGCCATTCAGGCCGAGTGGTCCGTCGTCACCATCAACGACGACGACGGACTCACCGAGGCTCAGGGTGGCAAGGGCCCGCACGAGGCGCGCCGCTACCAGATGCCGCTGAGCGAGGCGCGTAAGCGCGTGCTCGATGCGCCGGACAAGTCCCTCAAGGCTGGCCGTCGCTACCGCGGCTGGACCAACCCGGACGCGGACGCGCCCAAGCCGTCCGTCAAGCCTCGCGGTGCTGCGGGTCGACCGACCCCGCAGATTCGCCGACCTGCCGGAGCCGGTGCGCCCACCAAGGGCCTTCCGCCCGGCGTGGTCGTGCCGCCACGCGGTGCGCCCGCGCAGCCCAAGGGGGCCGCGCCCGCACCGAAGCCGACTCCGGCCCAGGCTCCTCCCAAGCCCGCGCCGAAGCCGACCCCGGCTCCCGCGCAGCCCAAGCCCGCCGCCCCGGCTCCGACGCCCAACTGACGAGGCCCGAGTCCTTCCGATGCGTACCGCTCGCTCCATCGCCGCTTTCGCGCTGCTGACCTTCGTTCTGTGGGTCGGCGGGGCGGCGCGTGCCATGGCGGAACCCGAGCAGCCCCTGTCTCCCGAGATGAGGGCCATCGAGGTCACCGATCATCGCGGCGATCGCATCGACACTGGACTCACCTTCGTCGACCACGACGGCAACGCGGTCAAGCTCGCCGACTTCTTCGACGGCGAGCGCCCGGTCGCGTTCACGCTGAACTACTACCGATGCCGGGTGGTCTGCAGCGTCCAGCTCAACGGTCTCGCCGACGCGGTGGCCGAGCTCGACTGGAATGCTGGCAAGGACTTCCGCATCGTCACCTTGAGCATCGACCCGCACGAGACGCCGGAGGACGCAACGAAAAAGCGTTCCACCATCGTCGAGGCGGTCGGCAAGGGCGACGGCATCGACTGGACCTTCCTGACCGGCGACGAACTTCCGGTTCGGGCCCTCGCTTCACAGCTCGGCATTGGCTACGCCTACGACGCCGAGCAAGACCAATACGCTCACCCCGGGGTCATCGTGTTCTTGACCCCGGACGGGCGGATCTCACGCTACGTCTACGGGCTCACCTACGACCCTCTCGACGTCAAGCTCGGCCTCCACGAGGCGAGTGACGGCAAGGTCGGAGGCCCCGTCGAGCAGCTTTTCCTCAGCTGTTTCAGCTACGACCCCACCATCGGTCGGTACGGACCCTTCGCCATGGGCATCATGCGCCTCGGCGGGAGTCTCACCGCGCTGATCCTCGGGCTCGTGCTCTTCTTCCTCTGGCGGCGTGAGCGTCGCCAGGCACGCCGTGAAACCACGCACCCCGCGGGCCGCTTGGCTGCGTCCCGCAGCGCGGAGGCAGTATGATCCTCAGCATGTTGATGGCACCGGAGCAGGCGGCCAAGGCCGCCGAGACCGCGCAAAAAGCCGCCGAAACCGCCACGGAAGCGGGCAAGACCCCGCCGCCGTGGGAGACCCTCACCCCGTGGTCCACGCTGCCTCAGGCGTCCACGTTCGCCGAGGGGACCGACAACGTCTACCTGTTCATCGTCGTCCTGTCGGTGTTCTTCTTCGTCCTCATCATGGGCGTGCAGGGGTACTTCATGTGGAAGTACCGCCGCCTCAGCGAGGATCAGAAGACCAGCTCGATCACCCACAACGGCAAGCTGGAGTTCCTGTGGAGCGCCATCCCGGCCGTGTTGCTGGTGGTGATCTTCGTCTGGGGCGAGGTCGACTTCCTCAAGCAGGCCGTGCCGCCCTCCGACGCCATCCAGGTCCGCGTGACCGGGCGTCAGTGGTACTGGACGGTCGACTACCCCGACCACCCGGGCGTGCAGCTGACCTCGAGCGTCGACGACAGCACCGTCACCATGATGGTGCCCAAGGGGCGCCCGGTGCAGCTGACCATGACCTCGGAGGACGTCCTCCACTCGTTCTACATCCCGGCCTTCCGCGTCAAGCGCGACGTCGTGCCGGGTCGCTACACCACGATGTGGTTCGAGGCGACGCAGGTCGGCGAGTTCAACATGTACTGCGCCGAGTACTGCGGTGACCAACACTCCGCCATGGTCGGCGTGGTCAAGGTGCTCGAGCCCGAGCTCTTCGACGCCGCTCTGGCCGAGGCCGGTCGCCTCGAGCAGGACGAAGGCGAGAGCCTCGCCGACTTCGGCAAGCGCATCTACAGCCGCCGCGGCTGCAATGCCTGCCACTCCATCGACGGCTCGCCCAAGACCGGCCCCACCTGGAAGGGCCTTTGGGGCAAGCAAGAGACCACCGACAAGGGCACGGTCACCGTCGACGACAACTACGTGCGCGAGTCCGTGCTCGAGCCCAATGCCCAGATCGTCTCTGGGTTCAACGGCGTGAAGATGCCGAGCTACAAGGGCCAGCTCGAGGACAAGCACATCACCGCCCTCATCGAGTACATCAAGACCCTCAAGTGAGCGGGTCATCGGGGATTAGCGACATGGCAGACGACAAGTCCAAGAACGACGCGGACCACGCCGAGACCCACGAGCGCGAGCCCAGCTATCTGGTCGCGACGAAGGGACTCAAGTCCTGGTTGTTCACCGTCGACCACAAGCGCCTGGGGCTGATGTATCTCGGCTCCACGCTGCTGTTCTTCTTCATCGGTGGCGTTGCGGCCATCATGTTCCGCACGGAGCTGTTGACGCCGCAAGGCGACTACATCGCTCAGATGCTCGCCGCCCTGCCGACCTGGCTCGGTGGCACCGCCGGTGACCTGGACGCCGCTCTCGCGCAGAGTGCGACGACCTACAACAAGCTCTTTACCGTCCACGGCGCGGTGATGGTCTTCCTGGTCATCATCCCGTCCGTACCCGGCTCGCTCGGCAACTTCCTGTTGCCGCTGATGCTCGGGGCCAAGGACGTGGCGTTCCCCCGGCTCAACTTGCTGAGCTTCTGGGTCTACACCCTGGGCGCGCTGTTCTTCATCTACACCCTGTTCGCGGGCGGCCTGGATACGGGCTGGACCTTCTACACGCCGTACTCCTCGAGTACGGGTACAGCGGTGGTCTCGGCGCTCTTCGGCGCCTTCATCCTCGGGTTCTCGTCGATTCTCACCGGCCTGAACTTCATGGTGACCATCCACAAGATGCGCGCGCCGGGCATGACCTGGAACCGCATGCCGCTGTTCTGCTGGTCCATCTACGCCACGGCGGTGATTCAGGTCCTGGCCACGCCGGTCCTGGCCATCACCCTGCTGCTGCTGATGATCGAGCGCACGCTCCACATCGGCATCTTCGACCCGGCCATGGGCGGCGACCCGGTGCTGTTCCAGCACTTCTTCTGGTTCTACAGCCACCCCGCCGTCTACATCATGATCCTGCCGGGCTTCGGGATCATCTCCGAACTCATCGCGGTCCACAGCCGGAAGCACATCTTCGGCTACAAGGCCATTGCGCTCAGCTCGGTCGCCATCGCGATCATCTCGTTCGTGGTCTGGGGCCACCACATGTTCGTCTCGGGTCAGTCCGAGCTGGCGGGCATCGTGTTCTCGTTCCTGACCTTCGCGGTCGCGGTGCCCACCGCCATCAAGGTGTTCTCGTGGGTGGCGACGCTCTACAAGGGCAGCATCGAGTTCAACACTCCGATGCTCTACGCCCTGATGTTCCTGTTCACCTTCTCCATCGGTGGGCTGACGGGCGTGTTCCTCGGGACCCTCTCCGTCGACGTGCACCTCCACGACACCTACTTCGTGGTCGCGCACTTCCACTACGTGATGATGGGCGGAACGATCATCGCCTTCATCGGCGGCATCCACCACTGGTGGCCCAAGATGACGGGCCGCATGTACAACGAGGGTCAGGCCAAGATCGGCGCGCTCCTCGTGTTCATCGGCTTCAACATGACGTTCTTCAACCAGTTCGTCATGGGTCAGCAGGGCATGCCGCGGCGGTACTACACGTACAACCCGCAGTTCCAGCAGCAGCACCTGCTGTCCAGCATCGGCTCCTACATCCTCTTCGCCGGTCTACTGCTGACCGCGTGGTACCTGCTGCGCTCGCTCGCCAAGAGCAACGCGCCCAAGGAGCCCCTGCCCGACAGCCCCTGGGGCGGAGCCTCGCTCGAGTGGGACACGCAGACGCCGCCCATCGAGCACAACTTCCACGGGCAGCCGCGGGTCGACACCGATCCGTACAACTTCCCGCAGATCGATCGCACCGGTGAGGTGGATCATCACTAGCGTGCGGCGAGGTGCCACCTCGCCGACTCTTCACCGAGGGCCGACTCGACCATGAGCAGCGACCACGATAGTCCGAAGGCGCATCGCCCCGAAGGGGCGCAAGAGCCTCACGCCTTTATGGCCCACCACTTCAACACGCCCGGCCAGCAGGCGGGCGCGGCGAAGTTTGGCATGTGGGTCTTCCTCGCCACTGAAATCTTGATGTTCAGTGGCCTGTTCCTCGCCTACTTCATCGTCCGGATGCACTACCCGGACATGGTGCTGGCGGCGCACGAGCACCTGAACAAGGTTGCCGGCGGTGTCAACACGGTGGTGCTCATCACCTCGAGCCTCACCATGGCGCTCGCGGTGCGGGCCGCTCAGGTCGGCAACACGCCGGCCATCAAGCGGAACCTGCTGCTGACCATCGCCTTCGCGTTCGTCTTCATGGTGGTCAAGTACTTCGAGTACACCGCCAAGATCGAACACGGGATGCTTCCCGGGAAGTTCTACAACGCGCACGAGCACGGGTACCTGATCGAGGGGCACCCGCACATCTTCTTCGCGGTGTACTTCTGCATGACCGGTCTGCACGGAATCCACGTGCTCATCGGTATCGGCGTGCTGACCTGGGTCTACCTGCGGGCGGCCAAGGGGCAGTTCGGTCCCAGCTACTACACCCCGGTCGAGAACGTGGGCCTTTACTGGCACCTTGTCGACCTCGTCTGGATCTTCCTTTTCCCGCTACTTTACCTGGTCAGGTAGGAGGACAAAGGCCATGAGCGAGACCAAGCTTCACCTGCATGGCAAGCCCGTCGAGGGCTTCGTCGAGTGCCACGAGCACATCAGCCCGTTCAAGAACTACATCGCGGTCTTCGTCGCGCTGCTCGTCCTGACCGGCCTGACCTACGCCGTGTCGTACATGAACCTGGGCCCGGCGAGCCTCCCGGTGGCGATGCTCGTCGCCCTCGCCAAGGCGTCACTCGTGTGCGCCTACTTCATGCACTTGGCGTACGACGACAAGTATCACGTGTTCATTTTCCTGAGCACGCTCATCTTCGTCGGCATCTTCTTCACGGTGACCATGTTCGACTTGAACAGCCGCGCCGAGCTGAGCGAAGAGCAGGGCACCTTCTTCATGAAGGACAATGACCGCGAGCCGCCGCCGACGCCTGTCGTCTCCGGTGGGCATGGCGAAGAAGGCGGCCACGCCGAAGGGGCCGCCGGCGCCGAGGCTGCCCCCGCCGCCGAGGGCGAAGCCAAGGCCGCGCCCGCGCACTGAGCCGAAGCTTCGCTTCGACCGCGGTCGAAACACGAACGCCCGGGCCTGAGGGTCCGGGCGTTGTTGCGTTCGGGGGCTTGGGGCTCAGCTGCTGCGCATGCTGGACACGAGGATCGAGATGCCGGACAGCCCCAGGATGAACACGCCCAGCCACGCCCAGAACGGGTCGTCCCACCAGTCACTCAGGGCGGTGTAGGCCAGAAAACCGGTGATGCCGAGCAGCCCGACCGCATAGACGAGCATGCCTGCGGTGGGCGGGGCGTCGCCGCCGGACTCCGCGTTGGCGCCCCACTGGGTGCGGGGATCCGCCGAGCCGCCACCCCCGGCCGGAGCAGAACCGACCGGGCCGTGCACCTCGGCGATTTCGTCCTTGTCGAAGCCGAGCTGGACCATCCAGCGGTTGCGCTCGCGATCGGGCGGAGGATCGGTGCGGTGACAGGCGCCTTCGATCAGGTCGATCTTGTTGCCGTCGCCCTGGCCGATGCCGATGCCGATCCACGCGCCGGGCCCGAACTCGAGCTCACCGGGCACGCGCCCGTGGTAGACGATGGCGCCGCAGTTGGCGTCTCGCTGGACGCCGAAGAGCACGACCGCGGTGTCCTCGGTGGTGAAGGCACACAGCTTGCCGTTCTGCGAGCAGGCCACGTGCATGGGCGGATGCTCGCCGCCCCACTTGAGGTAAAGCTCCGGCTCGCCGCCGTCGACGGGGATGCGGAACACCCCGCGGGTGGTGGAGACCAGCCACCAACCCACGCGGCTATGGGCGAGCCCGGTGGCGTCGAAGCCGAGCTCCTTGGCGGGGCCCGGCTGCCCATCGAGCGCCACGGTGCGGAAGCTACCGTTTTTGCCGGCGACTGCGAGAACCTGACCACTGGGGTCGAAGCGGGCGAAGCGAGCGTCGGGCAGCGCGAACTGGCCCTTGGCCTCGGCGCCTTCGCCCCAGCTGATCCCGCCGTCGTGCACCACCGCCCAGCGTCCCGTTTCGGTGGCGGCGAGGGCCACGGCGGGATGTCCCACCGAGTGCGTCCACACCGTTTGGCCGGTGAGGGGGTCGATCCCCCGCAGCATGCCCTGGACGTCGACCGCCAGGATCTGCTCGACCGTGTTGCGAACGCCGGCCACGGCGGCATCCAGCGCCACGATGTGGACGGTGTGGTCCTCGTTGCCGTCGCAGATGAAGACCTCGTGCTCGTGGGTCGAGGTCAGCCAGCGGCCGTTGAATCCGTAGGCGAAAGGGGCGGGGATCGTCACGTTTGAAACGACGGGACTCGCGCCGCGCGGTTGCAACCAAAATTACCCGCCGAGACCGCATTTTCAGCCTTAAATCACGGGTTTGCGCCCTGGGCCCCGATGCCCCGTGGGGGCACGTGTGGCAAGCTTCAGGCGCAAGGGAGCCCTGCCGAACGTTGTCGCTCGTTCAACTTCGCGTCGCACCTGCGGACCTCGGGGTTCGTGGAGGACCGCTGGTCGACCGTCAAGAACGGACGGTCCGCTATCTGCGCGTCTCCCTGACGGACCGCTGCAACTATCGGTGCACCTACTGCATGCCGGAGCAGGGGCTCGAGTACGGACCGCGTCACGACGTGTTGTCCCTCGAAGAAGTGACTCGGTTGTGCGCTGCGTTTGCGCGGTGGGGCGTCGAGCGAGTGCGCCTGACCGGTGGCGAGCCGACGCTGCGGCGTGGCTTGGTCGAGCTCGTGAAACAGCTGTCAGCCATCCCTACGGCGCGGGGGCGGCTCGAGGTGGTGATGACCACCAACGGCGAGCGGCTCGAAGCGATGGCCGAGCCTCTGGCCGCAGCGGGGCTGTCCGGCATCACGGTGAGCCTCGACAGCCTGAGGCCCGAGCGTTTCACCCGAATTACGCGCCGTGGCGATCTGTCGCGTGTGCTCGCGGGATTGCAGGCGGCACAGCGCGCGGGTCTCGGACCCGTCAAGCTCAATACGGTGGCGATGGCCGGATTCAACGACGACGAGCTGGCCTCGATCGTGCGTTGGGCGTGGGAGCGCGACGTCGTGCCCCGTTTCATCGAGCTCATGCCGATGGGGTCGGGCGAGCTGTTCACCCCCGGCACGCTGATGTCCGCCGAACAGATCCGGGCCACCGTGGCCGAGGGCCTGGGCATCGAGCTTCGCTCCGACGACGGCGAGGGGGTGCGAGGTGCGGGTCCTGCCACTTATTGGCGCGCGGTGGGAGGCCCCTTCGACGGGCGTCGCCTCGGCACCATCGCCGCCATGACCGAGAATTTCTGCCAAAGCTGTAACCGGCTTCGCGTATCTGCCACGGGCCAGCTGCACGCGTGCTTGGCCCGCGACGATACCGGCAATCTTCGCGCAGCGCTGAGGTCGACCGACCCCGACCGGCTCGAGGCCGTCGTTCGATCTTCGCTTGGAACCAAGCGGGACGCGCATGGGTTTAATATCGATGGGAGCGGCGGACCGATGAAGGCCATGGTCAGCATCGGCGGCTAGCTTTCGAGCAACGGGACATCAGGGGAGCGAAACGATGGCATTGTCGACGACAACGAAGATCGGTTTAGGGGTGGTAGTCGCGGGAGCGATTGGCCTGTTGGTCGCGCTCGACCCCGGCGAAGGCCTGCTCGAGTACGCCCACGTCGACGAGGTCATGCAGGACGTCGACCACTACGAGGGCCGCACGTTCAAGATCTACGGCAAGGTGGTGCCCGGCTCCATCAAGGCGAAGAAGGGCGCGACCGGCGACTACCACTTCGTCATCGAGAACAAGGGCGAGCGCCTGGCGGTGCACTTCACCAACATCCCGCCCGACACCTTCCAGGACGAGGCCGAGGTCATCATGACCGGCAAGCTCAACGCGGCCGGCGATACCTTCGAGTCCGAAGAGATGTCCGCCAAGTGCCCCTCGAAGTACGAGGAGCAGGGCGAGATCA
Source organism: Myxococcota bacterium (assembly GCA_039028615.1). Lineage (GTDB taxonomy): Bacteria > Myxococcota_A > Polyangia > Nannocystales > Nannocystaceae > Paraliomyxa. Next base: position 137,543 of record JBCCHT010000031.1, read on the forward strand.
AGGGCGCCGCCGACAAGCCCGTCTCCAAGACCTGAGCCCGGGGATTCACGACCCATGACAATTTCAGCTCTCGGGACGGCCGCGCTGCTCGTCCTGTTCCTGATGACCGTGGCCACGTCCGTGCTGGCGTTGCTCGGCGCCGTCCGCCACTCCGAACGACTCGTCGAAGGGGCGGTGCAGGGCATCCACGGGGTGTTCGCCGTGGCCCTGTTCGCCTCGATGCTGCTCGAGTACGCGTTCCTGGCCGGCGACTACACCATCCAGTACGTGCAACAAAACGGGCACCCGGAGATGCCGATCTTCTACAAGATCACGGCGTTTTGGGGCTCGCTCGACGGCAGTCTGCTCTTTTGGGTGTTGCTGCTGAGCCTGTTCTCGTCGCTGGCGATTCGTGCCAATCGCCAGCGCCACCGCGTGCTCATTCCGCACGCGGTGCTCGTGCTCGGGCTCATCATCGGGTTCTTCTCGGCGCTGCTGCTGTTCTTGAAGAACCCGTTCTCGCCCTACATCCTGACCCCCGGGGCCACGATGCAGGGCAAGGGCATGAACCCGCTGCTGCAGAACCCGTACATGATCTTCCACCCGCCCAGCCTGTACCTGGGCATGGTGTCGATGGCGGTGCCCTTTGCCTTCGGCATGGCCGCGCTCATCACCGGTCAGGTCGACTCGGCGTGGCAGCGTAGCGTGCGTCGCTGGGTGCTGTTTTCGTGGCTCTTCCTCGGCATCGGTCTCATCCTCGGCGGGCTGTGGGCCTACGAGGAGCTGGGTTGGGGTGGCTACTGGGCCTGGGACCCGGTGGAGAACGCGGGCCTACTGCCCTGGCTGACCTGCTCCGCGTTCCTACACTCGGTGATGGTCCAGGAGCGTCGCGGCATGCTCAAGGTCTGGAACCTGGTGCTGGTCATCGCCTCGTTCTTCCTGACGATCTACGGCACCTTCCTGACCCGCAGCGGCGTCGTCCAGAGCGTGCACGCGTTCGGCGAGTCGCCCGAGCTGGCCTGGAGCTTCGGCGGCCTGATGATCGCCATCGTGGTGGTCTCGGCGGTCCTGCTGATCTGGCGGCTGCCGCTGCTGCGCTCGCGCAACGAGCTCGAGAGCATCATGTCGCGGGAGTTCGCGTTCCTGCTCAACAATTGGTTGTTCCTGATCGCGGCGCTCTTCGTCGGCATCGCCACCATCTTCCCCACGCTCACCGAGCTGGAGTGGTTCCGCGAGTTCTACAACGCGGCGCTGTATCCCATCGTCAAGCTCATCAGCTCCGACAGCAAGCCGCTGGTCAGCCGCATCACCATCGGCCCGAGCTTCTACAACTACTACATGTCCCCGCTGGGGCTGGCGCTGATCTTCCTGACCGGCTTCGGCCCGCTGGTGGCGTGGCGCAAGACGAGCGGCAAGTCGCTGGTCTCTCAGTTCATGTGGCCGCTGATCGTGGGCTTGCTGGTCATGGTGCTCGCCGCGGTGGTCACTCCCGTCGTGCGCTCGGGCGCCGACGTCCCCGGGGTCTGCAACGACTGCGTGGGCGGGATGCAGTTCATGTCGGTCAAGGGCCTGTTGTGCTTCGGCCTGTGTGGCTTCACCGGCTGGACGATCGTGCAGGAGTTTTACCGGGGCGTTCGTGTGCGCCGAAAGAACCGCCAGCAGGGCGTCATCGAGGCGCTCATGGGCCTGATGATGAAGGCCCGGCGCCGCTACGGCGGCTACGTGGTGCACCTGGGCATCGTGCTGATGTTCTTGGGCTTCGCCGGCAACTCCTACAAGGTCGAGCGCAAGCTGGTCATGCACCCGGGCGAGGTCGTCGAGCTCGACCAGTACAAGATCCGCCACGACGGCATCATCGCCACCCAGGACTGGCAAAAGGACATGCTCACGGTGAAGCTCACCGTGCTCGATCAGCAGGACCAAAAGCTGGCCGAGCTCGAGCCCGCCAAGTGGTGGTACTACCAGCTCAAAGATCAGCCCACGACCGAGGCCTCGCGCTACATGGCGCTCGAGGGTGACGTCTACGCCTCCATCGCCGACGTGACGCTGTCCACTGGTTGGACGCGGGTGAACCTCTACTACAACCCGCTGGTCAACTGGGTCTGGGTCGGGTTCGCGGTCATGCTCATCGGCGGGTTCATCTGCATCGGTACCCGGAAGGGGGACGCCGAAGGTGCCTCCTGAGCAAGCCGAGGCGGCCTCGCCTCGTCGCGAGATGATGGCCTGGCTCGTCGGAGCCGCCATCGCCGTGGCGGCGCTGCTGGCCGCGGTGGTGGCCATGGGCGGCCGCATCGAGTCGGCCACCTGGGGCCTGGTGGTCGCGGCCGGAGCCATGGTCTTCGCCCTGCGCTCGCTGTACGCGATGACGGTGGCGCTGTCGCGGCCCGCCGTCGAAGCCGTGCTCGATCGGGAAGGGGTGGCGGCCAACGTGGGGCAGCGGGAGCTTCGAGAGGAGCGTCGCCGGGTCCTGCGGGCCATCAACGAGCTCCAGTTCGACTACGAGATGGGCAAGCTCTCCGACGACGACTATCAGGAGGTCCGGGCCGGCTACGAGATGCGCGCGGTCGAGGTGATGCGGGAGCTCGACAAGGAGTCGACCCTGCACCCGCAGCTGCTCGAAGAGCTCGGCCGCCGCGGGTTGCTCGAAGAGGGCGACGCGAAGGCGGAGTCCGAGGACCGAGCCGAGACCGAGGCCGAGGCCGAAGCGTCGAGGTCGGTGTCCGAGGACGAGGCGGAGGCCGAAGAGTCGAAGTCGGCACCCGAGGACGAGACCGAGGCCGAAGAGGCCGACGGCGAAGCGTCCGACGCCGAGACCCGCTCGGACGACGAGGACTCCGCCGACGGCGATGCCGCGGACGACGAGTCGAGCGAGGCCGAAGCCACGACGGCGGCGGCGACCTGTGCCACGTGCGGCGGCGAGAACGATGCCGACGCGAAGTTCTGCAAGCACTGCGGCGCCAAGCTGGGCGCCGAGGAGGCCAGCGCATGAGTCGCTCGATTCCTCTGTTGCGTGGCCTTCGGGCGCTGCTCATGGGGCTGTTGCTGGGTGGCTTCGGCTTGGCGTCGAGCCCGGCGTGGGCCGGCCCCGGTCGTCCCGATCCCCGGCAGATGTCCGGCATCCCTCGCCCCGATCCGCAGATCCCCGCGGGTGAGGTCACCGTTCGCGTGCTGCGAGGGAGCTTCGACCAGCCCGCCCTGGATGCGGTGGTCGAGCTCGAGCTGCGCTCCCCCGACGGCCGGCTCGCCGCGCTGCGGTCCTCCGAGGCCGGCAACCAGGGGCGCGTGCACTTCCGCGACCTCGGCGACTTCACGGGCGGCCAGGCGGTGGCTCGGGTCGTGCTCGACGGCGAGACCATTCGCTCGCAGCAGATCGACATCCTGCCCGAGACGGGCACCGCGGTGATGCTGGTCAAGGGGGCGCCCAAGCGCGCGCCGACCCAGGAAATCTCGCTGCCGGGCATCGTCTTCGACTTCCCCAAGACCCCGCCCGGCACGCTCATGGTCGGTGTCTTCGACCTGGGCAAGCGCCAGGGGCTGACCGACGTCGAAGTCCAGCTGGTGGTGACCACGGCCGACGGCCAACAGAGCACCAACGCGCTCGAGACCGGTCCCATGGGGCAGGCGACCTTCGAGGGCATCGCCGACATCCCGGCCGACGCCACGCTCCAGGTCCAGACCGTGCTCGACGATGGGCCCGAGCCCTATCGCTCCATGGTGTTCTCGCCCCAGCCCGCCAAGGGGCAGGCCATCGTGCTCGCGCGCGGTCGCATGTCGCGGGCCGGCGGGAGCCCCCACGAAGGCGGCGCGGCGGCGTCCGGGGCCGGCGGCGACAACCCGCATGCCCCCGCGGCGCGGCGCAAGCTGCCGCCCCCGCAGATCTCGACCAAGCTCGCGCCGGGCACGGTGTCGGCACTGGTCCTGGACAGCAAGGACCAGCCGCTGGCCAACCAGGCGATCACCATCGTCAAGAAGGACTTCTCGGGCACCGAGACGCGCTTCGAGGCCAAGACCGGTCCCGATGGCATCGCGACCCATGCCGACCTCCCGGTCGTCAACGACGCGCTCTACTACATCGCCGTCAGCTACGACGCGGCGCCCTACACCAGCTCGTTCTTCGGGCTCGACAAGCGCGGCGGCGTCACGGTGGCCATGCGCGTCTGGCCGGTCACCAGCGATCCCGCCGTCGCCCGCTCGGCGATCCAGTTCGAGATCATCGAGGCCGAGAACGACTCCGCGCAGGTCATCCAGATCTACGAAGTGCTCGTGACCGGCGAGGAGGCGTACTGGCCCGGCAAGGAGCCGCTGGTGATCGAGGGCATCGAAGGGGCCAAGGGCCTCGTGGTGCTGCGTGGCGCCGACGACTGGCTCGACCACGAAGACAAGGCGCCCTTCGCCACGCTCTCGCATCCCATCCCGCCGGGCGAGGTCGCGGCGCTGTCCATCGGCTACCTCATCGATGGCCACGACGGCACGATCGAGCTCGACTGGGCGCCGCCCTTCCAGATCATCGAGTCGGCGGTGGTGGTTTCCGATCAGCTCACCCTCGACGCGCCCGGGGCCAAGCGCTCCGAGCGGGAGATTCCCGATCAGCCCGGTCTCGACTACACCCGCGTCGCATACGAGCTCGGCCAGCAGGGCACGGGCCCGGTCCGCGCCACCGTCTCCGGCTTACGAGGCACCGAGCGCATCTACGCCAAGATCGGCATCGTGGTCGGCCTGGCGCTCGCTCTGGTCGCGTTGATCGGCGTCGTCACGGCGCCTCGCGGCACGGCGCAGGCTCGGCTCGAGCGTCGGCGCGACGCGCTGCTGGCCGCCCTCGAGACCAGCCGTGACGAGCGCAAGCGACGGCGAATGGTCGCGGCCCTCGATCGGGTCTATCGCCAGCTCGGTGCGCTCGAGGCCTTGGCCGACAAGCAACCGCAGCGGAGCAAGGGCGCCTCGGCGTAAGCAGCGATGACCGAAGTGGTCACCCCCCTCGAGCTCCGCGGGATCGGCAAGCGATTCGGGCGGCTATCGGTCCTGCGCGGCGTCGACCTGCGCGTGGATGCGGGGGAGATCGTGGGACTCATCGGGGCCAATGGCTCGGGCAAGACGACCCTGCTGTCGATCACCATGGGGCTGCTGTCGCCCACCGAGGGCGAGCGCTGCTTCGGGGGCGCGGCGGTCAGCGACGTCGAGGTGGAGCAACGGGCTCGCATCGCGTTCGTGGCTCACACGACCCAGCTGTACCCCCGGCTCACCGCGACGGAGAACATGGCGTTGTTCGCCGACCTGCGTCGCGCCGCGGGGGCCGAGGTCGCGCCGAGCGGCCCGTTGCTCGAGCGGCTGGGCCTTTCGCATGCCGCCGATCGTCTGGTGGGCACCTTCTCGCGCGGGATGATGCAGCGGCTGGCGCTGGCGCGCGCGCTCGCGGGGCGGCCCGGATTGCTGCTGCTCGACGAGCCCTTCACCTCGCTCGATCGCCCCGGCCGCGACCGCCTCACCGAGGTGCTCACCGCCGAGCGCGACGCCGGGCTCGCCGTGCTGCTGTCGTCGCACGATCACGACGCGGTGGTCGCCTCCACCGACCGGGTCGTGCTGCTCGAAGCGGGTCGTTTGTGCGGCGAGGCGCGGCGCGACGATGGCGACCGCAGCTTGCGGGCCTATCGAGATCGAGTGGCCGCGCTGGGGATGCTCGGTTCCGCGGTCGACCGGGAGGCGGCGAATGCCTAGCGCCTCCGACTCGACGGTGGCGCTGCCGCAGCCCGGTGCGCGTGCCTTCCGTGCTACAACCCCATGGATGCGCTTGCCCCGCCAGGCGTGGGTCATGGCCACGAACGACCTGCGGCAGGAGTTCCGTGACTTCGAGCTGCTGGCCACGGCGGGCTTTTTCACCCTGGTGGTGCTGGTGATGTTCGGCCTGTCCTTTGCAGCCCTGGGTCGACAGGCGCAGCCGCTGGCCGTGCCCGGGATGCTGTGGCTGGGCGTGGCCTTCGTGGGCGCGCTGACGCTCACCCGCATCTTCGATCGCGAGCGAGAGTCGGACACGCTGCGGGCTCTGCTGACCGCGCCCGTCGATCGCCTCGCGATCTACCTGGCCAAGGCCTCGGTCACCTTGATGGTGCTGCTCGGCTGCTGCCTCGTGCTGGTGCCCGGGCTCGCCGTGCTCTTTCCCGTGGCCGCGGTGTTCGCCGAGCGACCGCTCGAGACGGCGGTGCTGGTCGTGCTGGGCTGCCTGTCCTACGTCTCGGTGGGCACCTTGTTCGCGGCCGGCCTGGCCACGAGCAGCGGCAAGAACGTGCTGCTGTCGGTCATTCTCTATCCGCTGACCTGCCCCGCGCTCATGTGGAGCTTGGTCGCGACCCGTGCCCTGCTCGAGGGGCACCCGGACTTTTCGATCTATCTCACCCAACTGGCGGCGCTGGACGTCGTGCTGGTGGTCTTGTCGGGCACGCTCTTCGAGTCGGTCCTGGTGGGCGGCAGCGCGCGGAACAAGGGCCGAACCACGCGAGGACGGAGGCGTCGATGACTCGATTGATCCCGGTCGCGCTACTGGCGATCGCAGCGGTAATTTTCCCGCTGAGCGTGCACCAGATCTTCATCGAGACCGGCATCGAGCGCGAGCTCGGCACGGTCCAGAAGATCTTCTACTTCCACGTGCCCCTGGCCTGGATCATGATGCTCTTCGGAGTCATCTGCGGGATCGCAGCGGGCATCCAGCTGCGTCGCGAGTCACGGACGGCCGAGGCCTTCGCCGTCGCGGCGGGCGAGCTGGTGATCGTGGCTGGCCTGGGCGTGCTCATCACCGGGCCGATTTGGGGGCACGCTTCGTGGGGCAAGCCCTGGACCTGGGACGCACGGCAGATCACCACTGGCCTGCTGTGGCTGGTGTTCGTGGCCTACGTGTTGGTGCGGCGCTACGGCGCGGCGGGGTCGGAGCGCTTGGCCGCGGCGCTGGCCATCTTCGGTGCCGTCGACGTGCCGATCATTTACTACGCGGTGAAGATCTGGAAGACGACGCATCCCAGCAACAACGTCGTCGGCACCTTGCCCCCCGAGATGTGGGCTGCGCTGTGGCCCGCGCTCGGGGCACTGCTGGCCACCAGCATCGCGCTGGTGTTCATTCGAGCGCGGCAAGAGCTGGTCGAGATGGAGCTGGATGATGCGTGGGTGCAGGCCGAGAGCCTGACCGAGCAGCGAGACACGGCGAAGGGAGAGGCGACATGAACAGGTTGAACTTGTCCGAGGGGCAAAAGTCCGAGACCGCGCAGGAGCCCGCCGAGGCCAAGAAGGTCGCCGAGGCTGGTGACGAGTACGAGGCGGTGCAGGGACTCGACCGCGCCGCGATCGAGTGCCAGCGCCAGTACGAGGCGGTCGCCGCCCGCAAGACCGCGTCCGACTACGAGCACATCGTGTGGGCGTACGGCGTCCTGTGGACGATCTTCGTGCTCTACGGCGTGTTCTTGTGGCGTCGGGGGCAGCGACTTCGCGCCGACGTCGAGACCCTCCGCACTCGCCTCGAGCGGGCATGACCCTCGCGCACTTCATCTACATCCCCGGCATCGTGCTGCTGGGGGTGGCCATCGGCTACGTCCTGGGGGGACGTGCGGCCGAGATGGCGCGTGCAGAAAAAGCCGACAAAGACAAGCGTCGGGCGGCTCGCGAGGAAGCGCGTCGTGCCCGCGCACGTGCGCGTGAGCAACGAGAATAAGTCGCGAAGCGCGGACATGGACCGACGTCGAGATCCGGGCTAGAACGCGCCGGCGATGTTCGATCCCAGCTATACCGAAGAGCAGCAGGCGTTGGTGGACACGGCCCGCAAGTTCGCGGCCGAGCACATCATCCCCGTGGCGGGTGAGTACGACGAGAAGGGCGAGCACCCCGACGAGGTCTTCAAGGCTGCGTGGGAGCTGGGGCTGATGAACGTCGAGGTGCCGGAGGACTACGGTGGCTTGGGCCTGAGCACGCTCGAGGGCTGCCTCATCGCCGAGCAGCTGGCCTACGGCTGTGCCGGCATCTCCACCAGCATCATGTGCAACCACCTCGGGCTGCTCCCGCTGATGATCGCGGGCACCGAGGAGCAGAAGCAAAAGTACCTGGGCTGGGCGACCGAAGAGTTCGTGTTCGCCAGCTACTGCTGCTCCGAGCCCGAGGCCGGCTCCGACGTGGCCGGGATGCGCACCCGCATCACCAAGGACGGCGACGGCTGGATCCTCAACGGCCAGAAGCGCTGGATCACCAACGGCGGCCACGCCTCCATCTACACCGGCTTCGCCACGCTCGATCCCTCGCTGCGGCACAAGGGGATCACCGGCTTCGTGATGCCCTCCGACATGAAGGGCGTCTCCGTCGGCAAGAAGGAGAACAAGCTCGGGCAGCGCGCCTCGAACACGGTCGACGTGATCTTCGAGGACGTGAAGCTCGGCCCCGAACACCTCCTGGGTGAGCCGGGCCGCGGCTTCGCCATCGCCATGGAGACCTTCGACAAGTCGCGTCCCATGATCGCTGCCTCGGCGGCCGGCATCATCGGGCGCTGCCTCGACGAGTCGGTGCAGTACGCCAAGGAGCGCAAGACCTTCGGTGTGCCCATCGCCCAGCATCAGGCGATCCAATTCATGATCGCCGAGATGGCCATGGCCCACGAGGCCACCAAGCTGCTGTACAGCAAGGCCGCCTGGGAGGTCGATCAAGGCATTCGTCGCACGAACACCTCGGCCATTGCCAAGGCGATGGGCGCGGACATGGCCATGAAGGCGGCCGTCGATGCCGTCCAGGTCTTCGGCGGCTACGGGTACACCAAGGAGTACCCGGTCGAGAAGCTCATGCGCGACGCGAAGTTGCTTCAGATCTACGAGGGCACCTCGCAGATCCAGCGCATGGTCATCGCCAAGAACATCCTGGTACGCGGGTGAGCGAGACGCCCGGCCGCGACGCTCCCATCGGGATCTTCGACTCGGGGGTCGGAGGGCTGACGGTGCTCGCCGCACTGCGGGCCCGCCTGCCCCACGAGTCGTTCATCTACTTGGGCGACACGGCGCGGCTGCCCTACGGCACCAAGAGTCGAACCACCGTCTCCCGCTACGCTCGCCAGGCTTCGCAGGTCCTGGTGAAGCGGGGGGTGAAGATGCTCGTCATCGCGTGCAACACCGCCTCCGCGGTCGCGCGAGACGAGCTCGCCGAGCATTTTTCGCCCTTGCCCCTTTTGGGGGTCGTCGAGGCGGGCGCGGCCGCGGCCTGCAAGGCCAGCCGCAACGGCCAGATCGCCGTCATCGGTACCGAGAGCACGATCCGCGGGGGTGCCTACGAGCGGGCCATCGCCCGACGCCGTCCCGAAGCCACGGTGGTGGGTCGCGCGTGCCCACTGTTCGTGGCGTTGGCCGAAGAAGGTTGGTGCGAAGGGGTGATTCCCATGGCGGTCGCCCAGCGCTATCTCCAAGACCTTCGTCCTTCGTCCCGCGATGGACTCGACTGCCTCGTGCTGGGATGCACTCACTTCCCCGTGCTGCGCGAGGCCCTGGCCAACGTCATGGGCCCCGACGTGGCCCTGGTGGATTCGGCCGAGACCACCGCGGCGGCCGTGGCCGAGCGCCTCGCGGACGAAGACCTCCTGGCGCCAATCGATGCGAAGCCCGAGGTCACGCTGTTGGCCACCGATGGACCCGAGCGTTTCGCCCGGGTGGGTGCCCGCTTCTTGGGCATGGATCTGCGTTCCGACGCAGTGTCGCTGGTCGATCTCTGAAGAGGGTAGGGGGTCCCCATCGGGACGGCCCTGGGGCCTCGTTCGCGTTGCTCTGGTGCCCCGGCGTCGACGTTGTTAGCCTTCGGCGTTCGATGAGGGCCTGCTTTTTCACCCTGCTCGGTCTGTCGATGGCGTTGCCCCCCACGAGTGTGGCCATGGCAGCGCCCAGCGCCCCGTCGATGCTGTCCATGCGGACCGAGCCGGCGGGCAAGCCCCCCGAGGTGCTCTACGACGAAGGTAAGAAGGCCTATCGTCTGGGTCGCTTCGGCGAGGCGGTCGAAAAGTGGGAAGAGGCCTACGCCGCCTCCGAGCGATCGCTGCTGCTGTACAACATCGCGCTCGCGTACCGAGGTCGCTACGGCATCACGGGCGACATCGAGGACCTCCGCAAGGCTCGAGCGGTGATGAAGAACTTCTTCATCATCGCGAAGGCCGATCCCGAGATCGACCCCGATGATGCCGAGACCCGCATCGCCGAGATCGAGGAGTTGCTCGCCGAGGCCGAGGCGGCTGCGGCGGCCAACAAGGAAGTCGAGCCCACCGACGACCCGCCCCCGCCTCCTCACGATCCGCCGCCAGCGACGCCCACGGGGCCCGATCCCGGGCGAAATCTCCGAATCGCGGGCGCGGCAACCTTGGGCACGGGCGGCCTGATGGTCGTCACCGGTACCGTGCTCGGGATCTACTTCGGCGTGCGTGGTCAGGAGTTCAGTGACGAGCTGCGTCAGCTCCAGGCCGAGCGACCCGACGCGTGCATGGACCCCGACAGCATCGAGTGCACCGAGCAAGATCTGGCGATCGACAACGCACGGAACAACGGCCGCTCCGCCAACTTGGGCGTGGGCCTGAGCTTCGGCATCGGCGGCGGGCTCGGAGCCGTCGCGCTGGGCGCCGGCGTCATCCTTTTCTTGCGTGGCAACCGGCAGACGGCCGAGTGGAAAAATAGCGTCGCCGGGAGCCTGCGGCTGGTACCGAACGGCCGAGGCCTGGCGCTGCGCGGCCGTTTTTAGCGAGGTGTGAGTCCGGCTTCACGGCGACGTGTGGAGTTTTTCCACACCCGTGTGGTCACTCATGCGCATCCGTTGGGATGCTTTGCCGTAAGTGCTTCGGGTTCGGCTCGTTGGTCGCGATGGCCCCGGGTGTGGTTGCGTCGATCGAAGGTCGGCGCGAAGCTCCAGGACTCGTCGCGCGGGGCGAGACGGGCCGATGGGATGGATCGTCGAGCCATCCCAAGAAGGCCTGGGGGCTGTCCTCAGGGGCTAGCAATCATGTTATACCCGCGCACGCAGATCGCTCATCTAGCGGTCTAGAACACGGCTCTTGCCACAAGGAGCTCTACCCTGTGAAGCGCGCTCGCACGCTCCTGTCTTTGCCTCTCTCGCTGTCTCTCGGTTCCGTCGGGGCCGCTGCCGTCTCGGCCGCCGTCCTGCTCGCGCCGTCCACCGCCGAAGCTGCCTCCAACGGCACGATCAGCGGTGTGGTCACCGACCAAAAGACGAAGTCCCGCATTCCCGAAGCACTGGTGATTCTCCAGTGCTCCTGTCTGCAGGGAACTCGCGAGACCCAGACCAACAGCAACGGCCTGTACGCGTTCCGCGACTTGCCGCCTGGCACCTACACCATCCAGATCCTCACCGGTCAGGCCGACGTCTCCAAGGTTGCGACGTTGCCTTCCGGCGCGAAGTTCCGAGCGAACTTCACGGTCGACCCCGACAACGAGTTCAAGCGCGTCGTTCGCGTGAAGGCTCAGCCGGTCGAGCAGAAGACCGCCGTCGGTCGGACCGTGAGCATGGAGGAGTTCCGAAACATCCCGGTGGGCAACTCCACCGGTCGGGACTTCACCCAGGTCGTCGAATCTTCCGCCACCGCTTCACGTGACTCCGCCGGTATCTCGCTGGCGGGCACCACTGGCGCCGAGTCCAAGTACACGGTCGAAGGCGCCAACGTGAACAACCCGTCCTTCGGTACGGTCGGCGCATCGATCGTCCAGGAGTTCATCGAGACGGTCGAGGTCCAGGAGTCTGGGTACGACGCCGAGTTCGGTGGCGCCGCGGGTGGTCAGGTCAGCGCTCGTCGTGTGTCGGGTACCAACACCCTCCGTGGTGTTGCGCGCTTCACCTACACGCCGCGTCTCGCTCGACCGCGCTTCATCCTCGCGACCGACAACGCGATCCGGGCGACGGAGACCCCCGACTTCCTCATGCAGGGCGTCGTGGCCGCGAGCGGTCCGATCATCAAGGACAAGTTGTTCTGGTCGGCGGGTATCTCCGCCACCGGTGGTCGGAACTCGCTGATTCAGACCTTCCACCACCGCATCGACAAGGACAGCTCGGGCGGTTACGAGGACTGCCCCTACCAAAACGGCGACTTCGACTGTGCCGAGGGCGGTGACTACATCGCCACCGAGCAGTTCGCCGACCAGCGGTTCCGTACCGGTGGGTTCGGGGCTGGCTACCAGATCGGTCTCGACTGGGCCATCAACCCCCGGCACCGACTGCGCGGTACCTTCTTCGGTCAGCCGCAGTTCACCCGCCGCACCTACCGTCGTCCGGTCTCGTTCTCGCTCGACCCGAGCGCGTTCGGTACCACCCCCAACGCCAACCCGCTGGGTGGTGGCTCGAACACCGCCAACGGTGTCGTCAACGAGCACTTCGGCTGGGACCGCGCGAACTCGTTCTTCGTGACCTTGGGCTACCTCGGCCGTGTCGCGGACGACAAGCTCGAGATCGACGCGAACATCTCGTACTCGCAGTTCACCTCCCAGGAGGCGTGGCGGGTCGACAACCCCGAGTTCCGCAACACTCCCGGTACTCAGGAGTTCGACACCGAGGGCGAGAACCTCTTCGAGTTCCTCGACCGCGACGGTCGCCTCGACCTGGTGCCCGGCGTCGCCGAGGCCTGTAACGACTCCGACCTGCCCGGCCTGGCCTGCCCCGTTCGGAGCTGGCTGTCGGGTGGTATCGGTCAGTTCAGTCGCGACGTCTCGCGTTCGGTGGGTGGCGATCTCGCCCTGACCCACTTCTTCAACGCGGCCGGCTCGCACCAGCTCAAGTACGGCGCGTCGATCAACCACACCGAGCGGCGCAGCATCTTCACGTACTCGGGCACCAACCGCTCCGACTTCTACGGCAACTGCTCGGCCGCCGGCCTCGGCGGTCAGGCGCCGGACGAGGGCGGCGAGTGGTGTTACGACCCGACCGCCAACGACTATCAGATCTCGACGGCGAACCGAGTCAACAACCACCGGTTCATCTTCGTCGACACCGACAACCCCGACCTTCGAACGTCGGCCGGCTACGGTCGTGTTCGCAAGGAGCAGGGCGAGCTGCGGGCCATCGCCACGCCGCTCGGCGCCGGTGTCCGGGCCGACTCCTACAACGAGCGGCTGTCCACCCAGAACTACGGGCTCTTCCTCCAGGACAAGTGGGCGATCCTGTCCAACCTGTTCCTGTCGGCGGGCGTTCGCTGGGAAATGCAGGACATGCGCGACATCCTCGGTGAGCGCGCCATCCTCATCTGGGACAACGTCGCGCCTCGCGTGGGCGTCGTCTACGACTGGACGGACGAGGGCCGTAGCCGCTTGTTCGCCAGTTACGGCTGGTTCTACCAGACGCTCCCGCTGCAGCTGAACTCGCGCGTCTTCGGTGGTCTGGTCAACGTGACCCGGACCTACCGCAACGCGCAGTGCCAAGGTCAGCAGGTCACCATCAACGGCGAGACCTTCGCCCGCGAGGAGAACGGCCAGCCCACCGAGTTCTGCACCGACTTCGCGTCGACCACCAGCCAGCTGACCGAGGGCGCCGTCGTTCCGCGACTGCGCGGTCAGTACAACCAGCAGTTCCAGGTCGGCTACGAGCAGGAGGTCATCGAGGACCTGACCCTCGGTGTTCGCTGGCTACACACCGACCTGGGTCGCGCGGTCGAGGACGTCTCCACCAACGGCGGCCTCAACTTCATCATCGCCAACCCCGGCGTCGCGGTCGACCAAGAGGACATCTCCCGGCAGAACCAGGAGTGCACCGACCTCGACACGCAGCTCCAGGGTCTGGACATGGACGACCCGGACCGCAACCAGATCGCTCGCGAGCTGCAGCGGTGCCAGTTCCTCGCCGATGCCTTCAGCCGCATCAACGAGATCTTCGACCGGCCGAGCCGGAACTTCGACGCCTTCACCTTCGAGGTGAAGAAGCGCTTCTCGCGTAACTGGCTGGTCCTGGGTTCCTACACCTTCAGCCGCCTGGTGGGTAACTACGACGGCTTCGTCGACCCCATCAGTGGTGCCATCAACCTGGGTTCGAGCGTCCAGTTCGACATTCCCGAGCTGGTGCGAAACAGCTTCGGTCCGCTGTCGTTCAACACGCCGCACCGGGCCAAGGTCGACGGGTTCTACTCCTTCGACTTGCAGGAGGCGGGCCGCCTGACGCTGGGTACCAGCTTCCGGTTCCAGTCGGGCTATCCCATCTCGCTGCGCGCGGGCAACAACCGCTACCCCGGCACCTTCCCGACTTACGTCGTGCCGCGTGGCGCGGGTGGTCGGGTCGAGCCCAACTACTCGTGGAACCTCAGCCTCTCGTACGCCTACCCGCTCCCGGGTGACCTCGAGATCGAGGCTTCGGCTCGCGTCATCAACGTCACCAACTCCAAGGCCATCATTCGCGTCGACGAGGTCTACTCGTTCTCGAACACGCGACCGGTCGCGGGCGGTGACCTCAACGACCTCAAGCACACCAAGATCCAGAACGCCGGTAACCCCACCGAGTTCTTCCAGCGCACGGTGCTGCCGCCCCAGGGCAACTTCGGGGTCGAGTCCTCGTTCCAGACGCCGCTGGCGGCGAGCTTCGAGCTCCAGCTGCGGTTCTAGGCCGAGGCCTTCAACACGGCGCCAAGGGCGGGGCTTCGGCTCCGCCCTTCGTCGTTTCGAACGCCCCGGGATCGGAGCCGATCAACCCGTCCGCGGGGCGAAGGCCTGGCCCGGTCTCGGCCCGAGCCTTGGCGGCAACGCGCCGCGCTCGTCGCCTCGGGCGTACCGAGTTCGCGTCGCGGGCCCTACGGTCGAGCGACGACGGCGACCGTGCTGTCGCGCGCCGCGAGCCGGGCGCTCGACGAACCCCCGCGCTTGCGATCCGTCGTGCGGTGGGCCGCGGGCTCGCGACCGACGATGGGGCAGCGGCTGGCTCGGTGCTCCCGGGTGACCTGGAGGCGCTCAGCCGCCGTGCTTTTCGACGTAGGCCGTCGCGGTGGCGTTGGTCGGGTCGCCCTTGAGCACTAGCTTGTAGTAGTCGACCGCGTTGCGCTTGTTGCCCATGCGGTCTTCGATCTTGGCGGCCAGCATCAACGCTCGCTTGTTGCGGGGCGTGGCCCGGAGCACGCGCTCGACCATGGCGCGGGCGGACGGCAACCGACTGAGCTTCATGTGACCCTCGGCCATGCACAGGGTGACCTTGGTGTCGCGCGGGTTGGCGTCGAAGGCCTTCTGGAGCATGCCGAAGCCCTGCTGAGCCTTGCCTGCACGCACGAGCTTGCATCCCTGGGTGGTGAGCTCGGCGGGCGTCATGCGGCCCTTGGGAGGCCCTGATGGCGGCTTTTTGGGCTTTTTGGGCTTGGCCGCGGGAGTGCTCGGGCTCGCGGGCGGAGTCGTGTCGGCCGGGGCGGGCTTCGGCGGTGTGGGCTCGACTGGGGCGGGAGCAGGCTCGGGCGCGGGCGCGGGCGCGGGTTCGGGTGCCGGCGGGGCGGCCTCGGTAGGCGCGGCCTTGGTGGGCACGCTGGGTGCCGCTGGTTCGGCTACGGCGACCTGCGTCTTCGGGCGAACGCGTTTCAGCAGGCCCGTGGCCAGGGGCGAACCGGGGGCGCGCGCGAGGGCCTGGTCGGCCACCGTGGCGGCGCGCTCGGTCTCTCCCGTGCGCTCGAGGGCGACGGCGAGCAGCAGCTGCTCGAGCCCCGAGGGCTCAGCCGCACCTTCCAGCGCACTCACGAGCTGTGCGTTCTCGTCGTCGTTGGGTTCTTCGCCTTCGGCCGGCTTCCACAGCGCTTGCGTGAGCACGGCGTGCTGGAGCTCGCGGTCGCGGAACGAAGGCAGCAGCACCATGGGATGCGTGGTCGCGACGTCTTGTCCGCGGGCGAGGGCCAGGCGGGCGTTCGCGGTCGTGCGGGCGCCCGGATCGACATCCTTGCCCATGGTCGCGAGC
>JBCCHT010000032.1:0-147056 GCA_039028615.1 Myxococcota bacterium
ACACAGCACTGTCTTGTGAAGATGTGACACACCCCCCACGAGCAACTCTCTTCCAATTAAAACCCAAAGCATCGTTCATTGCACACGCACCATAGCAGAACGTCCGTATCCTTAGAATGGGTATCGGACAGTAGAATTGTGCACTGAGGACTTAATGCACACATTGGGGCAGTACAAAGACAAATTTTCACCTCACGTGAAAGAAATACCGTATCCAGCGCAAAGCCCCATATCAAAGCTCCAATAACTCCAGTTGTGAGCGTTCAATGCCAACCCTTCAATGGTTGCTGGCCAAAAGTGGGGTGTGAGGTTTAAAAAATTCAAATAGACAGGCATTTACCTCGAGCATGTGCACAAAAAGTCTCTTTCCATGCCCAGAACGTTGAAATGAGGGATGAACAAAGAAATCTAGCACGCAGAGAGCATTGTAGGATTTCAGTGGGTGCTCTCCATGATCCTGTGGGAGGAAAGGACACAACAATCATGACATGACATGAAGTGAACATTAATGAATACCAGGGTCATATTTCATGGCTGATTCTAAACTGTGCAGGCCAACAGGTGCACTGCAATGCTTTCTTTCTGGCTTAACGAAATCATGACTTCGATCGAAGTCATGGAATACTGAGTTCCTGTTCAGTCTTTTGTGCAATGACTCCCGGGGCGAGCCTTTTTGGAGGGGGAGAGAAAAGCAAGTATCGGGCCCAAATGTGGCAAAATTTAAAGTGGGCAGCATGCATGGTCAAAGAGGTAAAAGGTGAGCAGCATCAACATCCAGTTTTCACTCATCAGTGGCCCGGTGTAGCTTACAGTGAGAAACAGGGATTTGCGTCCAACTTTGATGAAACCAATTGCTCGTGGCCTGCCCACAAACGCATAAACATATGAAGAGAACAAAAGAATCGAAGACTAAGTTTGTTACACTGGTATTAGACATGGAATCAGGTATCTATCCTAACGGCAGTTTTTTGTTGCGTAATGTTACTTCGTAGTATTGTACATTTACGTTCAGATGTACATGTACCATGCTAAAAATAGGGTGACCAAACAATAATTCTTCCCACTCCTTCAACTGCTCATGGTAATTGTCTGCACTTTATGAATGCAGCGCAGTTCTACAACAGGTTAAAAATCCCCCATCAGCTGGCCGGAGTGAAAGCTATTCCATGTACTTTTACAAAGGTTAGAAGATTGTCATCGTGCCAGGTGACCAAGAACATCTACGACCCCGCCTGGCCCGGCTTCTACGTCAACGTGCAGGTCGGCGAGGCCCTGGTGACCAACCCCGATCCCGGGGCGACGCCCGACGAGGTCCTCGTGCAGATCTTACCGCCCGACCAGACGGTGGAGATGCAGTACATTCGCCGTTCGAGCTTGGTCGAGCCGGGGGCGACGGTGATGACCCGCGAGCAGCTCGAGCTATTGGTGCAGCAGCTCGCCACGATCCACGAGCACTTCGCTCCGCTCTACGAACGACAGCGTGACCCCAGCTTCGCGATGGACGTCGAGTTCAAGATCGACGCCGACGGAAACCTGGCCATCAAACAGGCACGGCCCTGGGTGGATTAACTCGTTCCGACGGTGATGGGCCTTTACCGGCGGAAAAAGCCCGATGTAAAGGTCTTTACAGCTCCACAAGGTCCGCGCTGCGACTCGTATTCGAGGTGCACCGACGCGAGTGCGGCAACGGCGAGGCGAGGTTGATCCGGCGCATGAGGGCTGCGAATCATCGCGCCCATGGTAGGCGCAGTTTCAGTCGACTCCGGGACCACGGCGTGGATGCTGACATCCACGGCACTCGTGTTGTTGATGGTTCCCGGGCTGGCGATGTTCTACGGCGGGTTGGTGCGGACGAAGAACGTCCTCGGCACCATGCTCCACAGCTTCGCGGCCATGGCCATCATCGGCGTGTTCTGGTCCGTATGCGGGTACGCCATGGCCTTCGGGCCCAACGTGGCCGGAGGCTGGATCGGCTGGAACCCCGACTACCTGTTCCTGGAGGCGGCCGACACCAAGATCATGGACGAAGGCGTCCCCGAGTACGTGTTCGCGATGTTCCAGGGCAAGTTCGCCATCATCACGCCGGCCATCATCGCGGGTGCGTTCGCGGAGCGGGTGAAGTTCTTCGGCTACTGCGTGTTCATCTGCCTGTGGGCGGTCTTGGTCTACACGCCGCTATGCCACTGGGTGTGGGCTTCCGACGGTTTCTTGTTCAACCTCGGGGCACGCGGGGCGATCGACTTCGCGGGCGGCACGGTGGTGCACATCTCCGCGGGCGTGGCCGGCCTCGTCGCGGCGTTCTACCTGGGGGCGCGACGCGGCTACCCGGGCACGGTGATGCATCCCAACAACCTGGTCATGACCCTCATCGGCGCGGGCCTTTTGTGGGTGGGTTGGTTCGGCTTCAATGCGG
Source organism: Myxococcota bacterium (assembly GCA_039028615.1). GTDB lineage: Bacteria > Myxococcota_A > Polyangia > Nannocystales > Nannocystaceae > Paraliomyxa. The sequence goes on from JBCCHT010000032.1 coordinate 2,414, forward strand.
GCAGCGCCATCGCGTCGGACCTGCAGACGGCTCAGGCGCTGACGGTGACCCAGATCGCGGCCGCGGCCGGAGCCGTGGCCTGGATGCTCATCGAAGCGGCGCACCACGGTCGGGCGACCAGCCTCGGCGTGGCCTCGGGCATCCTCGCCGGGCTCGTCGTGATCACCCCCGCGGCGGGCGTGGTGCAGCCCAAGGGGGCGCTGGTGCTCGGAGCCTTGGCCTCCGCGGTCAGCTACGGCGCCATCTTGCTCAAGAACCGACTCCGCTACGACGACACCCTCGACGTGTTCGGCATCCACGGGATCTCGGGCATCGTGGGGGCGATCGCGCTGACCTTCTTCGTGCGCGACAGCTGGATGGCCGAGGCGGCCGTCGAAGCCGGCGGCTCGTGGACGATGCTCGAGCAGCTTTGGGTGCAGACGGCCGGCGTCGGCGTGACCGTGGTGTACGCGGGGGTCGTGACCCTGGGAATCTTGGTGCTGGTGGAGCGCACGCTGGGCTTGCGCCTGGGCGAGAAGGCCGAGATGGCCGGGGTCGACCACAGCGAGCACGGTGAAGACGGCTACGGGATGTTGAACGCCGGCTGAGGCGGAAGGGGTCGCAGACGATGAAGCTTCTCACGGCAATCATTCAACCCGACAAGCTCGAAGAGGTTCGCGAGGCTCTGCTCGCAGCCGAGATTTCACGCATCACGGTGTGTCGCGTGACGGGCCGAGCCCGCGCCGATGCATCACCGGAGCTGTTTCGTGGACGCGAGGTCGCGCCTGCGCTGCAGGCTCGGGTGCGGATCGACATCGCGCTCAACGACGACTTCGTGAAGCCGGCCATCGATGCCATCTTGAGCGCGGCGCGGCACGGCGAGGGGGAGCAGGGCGACGGCAAGATCATGATCGTGCCGCTCGAGCAGTGCATTCGCATTCGGACCGGCGAGTCCGGTACGGCCGCGATCTAGCCGACGGTGAGGACGGGCGAGGGCGAGGCTATTCGCCCTTGCCCTCTTTGTTCTTGCGGCGCTCGGCCGCCTCCCGGGCGAGCTCGAGGATGCGCTCGCGGGTGAGCATGGTGGTCTCGTCGCCGGGCCCGGGAGCATCGAGTTCGATCGGCGGCAAGTCGGGCACGACCCGTCGGGGAGCCGGGATCGGTGGCGCTGCGGCATCGGGAGGCGGCTGGTAGTCGGGCTGCGAGACCGCGAAGCGCTGGCGAATGGAGGCGAGGTCTTCGGCTGCGAGCCAGGCGGTGCCTTCGGCTTCGGGATCGGTGGTGGCCAGCGCGGCCATGGCCGCGGCGCGCTCGAGCAGCTGCGTGGTCTCGGGGCTCACTTCTCGGGCGGGCGGCAGCTCGGCCTCTCCCGCGATGGCCGACACCTCTTCCCGCGTCAGCAGGCTCTGGCTGGAGCCGTCGAGGAACATGGTGGTTGCCTGGCGGATGGCGTGCTCTTCGTCGGAGCTCCAGCGATGCACCACCGTGGCCGAGCCGGCCGCACCCGCCGCGCTGGGCCCGATGGCCATGCCCGGCCAGTGCATCGCGGCGATTTCCTCGAAGGAGAGGTCGGCCGTGCCTTCGTCGGGGGCTTGCGCTGCGTCGGTGGTTTGACCGATGACGATCGTGCGCGACGACGCGGGCGGCGTGGAGCCGCCGAGCGCGACGGTGCCGGTCGACGGCGTGTGAAACGGTGGCAGTGCGTCGGGCGGGGTCGCGTCGGGGTTCGATGCGGCGATCGGGGGCGGAGGCTCGGCGGCGGGGTTCGGGGCGTACGGCGGTGGCTCGGGCGCTGGCGGTGGAGCGTACGGCGGCGCGGCCGGGGTTGGCTCGGGACCAACCGAAGGGCCTGTGGGTTCGGCGGCGGGGGCAGACGGAGGCGCGTCGCCCAACGGCGGTGGTCCATGCTCCCCGGGTCTGGGTCCGGGCGGGAGCGGCTGCTCTTTGGGCAGTGGTACCGAGACGGCGGGCGACGCTTCGACCTGTTCGGCGGCTGCCCTGGCGGCTTCGGCTTCTTTGGCCGCTACCTCGATCGCTTCGGCCCGGGCGGCTTGTTCACGCCGCGCTCGTTCGCGCAGGGCCTCGACATCGACGCCTTCGAGGCGCAGTGCCGCTTCCCAGTACTGCTCGGACTCGCGATGCAGCCGCCGTTGCTTGCACACGATGGCCAACGCGCGGGCACAGTGCCCGCCGCTCCCCAGCGGAGCCATCACGGGCTCCGCATCGGCCAGCGTGACGCCGCGAGACCAGAACGCGATCGCCTGGGCATCCATGCCGAGCAGCAATGCGGTGTCTCCCGTGAGTCGGCAGGCCTCGATGGCGAGCTGGGTTGACCCCGCGTTCTGAGCGCTGAGGGCCGCCTCGGAGTAGGCGAGCATCGCGGCGGGGCGGTTGCCCAAGGCCATGCGGGTGGACCCCAGCGACAGCTCGGCCAGCGGCAGCAGCTGCGGGTCGTCTTCATGGGTACGCGCCCGCTCCACCGCCCGCAGGTTGGCCAGCTCCGCCTGGTCACCCGCCTTTGCGCCGAGCAAGTAGCCCCCGAGCAACAGCTCCATCGAGATGCTCTGGGAGGCCCAGCCCGCCTGGGTGCACAGGTCGCGCGCGCGTCGTTGGAGCTCGACGGCCTTCGGCCCCTGGCCATCGTGTTGGGCTTGGCTGGCGTCGACGAGCAGCTTCGCCAGCTCGCGACGCTTGGCGGCGACCGGATCGTCGGCAGGTGCAGGGGCGGGCGGCTGCCCAGGGCGTGGCGGCGCGACGATGCCCTCGGGGCGCGCCCCGGGAGCGCCGCTGACCGGCGGCGCGGCAAGCATGGATTGCAGCGCGTGGGTCTCGGCGGCCGTATCGGGCTTGCACTCGATCTCGCGAAGCTCCCGTTCGCTCGTCACCACATCGTCGATCGAGGAGCGCTCGGCATCGACCACGATCCAGCGGGTGGACTCGATCCCCGAGCCGCGCAGCAGCATGGCCAGGCCCCGCGACCACTGCCGCGTCGCCTTGACGTGCGAAGGATTGAGGATGACGACCCAGGGGCGCGGGCGGGCGCCGTCGGGCACGGTCGTGGACACCCAGGCCAGCTGCTCGGCGAACCCGGCGATGCCGCGGGTCGGTGAGGGAGGCGGCAGGCTCGGCCAGGCGGGCTGCCCCGGCTCGACGAGCGAGCATCGATGCTCATAGTCGGCCCGTAGCGCCTCGCTGCGCAGGTCCCAGCCGGGATCGCCCGTGCCGTGCGGAGCCTCGAGCACGACAAAGGGGCCCGGGGCATGGGGTCCGTGCTCGAGGCTTCGCAGGGTCTCGAGCACGCCACTGCGCAGGGGGGCGGTGGTCACCACATGTAACAGACGCTGCTCCTGGCTGCGAAGGAACCGAGTCGCTTGGTCGTGCAGCTCGACGAGCGCTTCGGCAGGGCTACCGCTCATGGGGACCCTTCGCTCAGTTGATCTTCACCAGCGGTGCGGTGATGGTGACCTGCGCTCCACCTTGGGCGGTGATCTGCTGGCCGGCCAGGGTGGTCTTGCTGGCCTCGCACAGCAGGTCGTCGCCGCGAACGGTGACACCGGAGCCCTCGAGCGTGGCGTTTTGGTCGAGCATGAGGCACGACGACTCGCCCTGCACCAAGACCTTATGCCCGGTGAGCGAGACGTTGGTGTCGAGGGTGAGCGCGGCTCCGGGCCCCGACTCGGGGGCGGTGAGGTTGACATCCTCGGCCAGGTTCAAGCTCGCGCCGGCTTGACTCGCGACCTTGGCGTTGGCATCGAGCTCGAGGGTGGCCCCCGGCGTCTGGGGCCCGGCCATGGCCGCGACCGCGAGCGGGCCGTCGGCGGTGAGCTCGAGGGTGGCCCCCGGGGTCGATCGCAGCAGCACCTTCTGATCGATGGAGACCGACGCGCCGTCGCCCGCCGGCCCGTTGCCTGCGCCGAGCACCAGCCCCTGGGGCGTGAGCGTCAGCGTGGTGCCCTGGACCTGGAGGGTGATGGACTCTTCGGCCTTCAGGTGGATGTGCTTGGTCGCGGCGACGTTGAAGTCGCTGTCGACGTCGATGGAGTAGTGCGGCGCGGGCTCGGGCGCGCCGTCGCTGGTGCGGCCCTTGACCGAGACCTGCTGGTTGCCCTGGATGGTGACGGTTTGCGAGCCCTGGACCGATACGTTGCGATCGGCCCCGACGCTGATGCCCTCTTGCGCGGCCACGGTGCGCTGGTGGTTGTGGCCGACGACCTCGTTGAGGTCGCGCTGCGCGTGCAAGAACACCTCTTCGTTGCCGGCCGAGTCCTCGAAGCGGAGCTCGTTGAACCCGTCGCCGCCGGGGGTGCTGCGCGACTTGAGCGTGCTCTTGGTGCGATCGTCGGGCAGCGAGTAGGGGGGCTGATTGTGGCCGTTGTAGACCGAGCCCACGCATAGCGGCTGGTCGGGGTCGCCCCCGGCGAAGCTCACCAGCACCTCCATGCCCACGCGGGGGATGAACATCGAGCCCCAGCCCGCACCGGCCCAGGGCTGGGCGACGCGGATCCAGCAGGACGAATCCTCGTCGTCGGGGCCGTGCTCGCGATCCCAGTGGATCCACGCCTTGATCCGGCCGTGCTCGTCGGTGTGGATCTCCTCGCCGGCTGGCCCCACCACCGTGGCGAGCAGGTGGCCGTGCACGCTGGGGCGAGGCCGTGGCCGCGGCCGCCAGGGAAGCTCGGCGGGGACGCACTCGAATCGGTTCTCGTAGTTGGCCCCGGCGAACGCCCCGTCGTCGAATAGCTCCGTGTCGGGGCAATCGGCCCGATGCACGACACGGACCAGGGCGTACTCGCGATCGAGGGGCGCATGGGGGTGACCCTCGAGTTCGAAGGTCTGGCCGGGCCCGAACGACAGGAGGTTGCCCTGCCCGATCGCCGCCTGTGATGCCGCGACACGGCGCTCGTGCCCGTCGGTCGCGCTGCGCGAGGTGTGGTCGAGGTGGGGGCCGGTCCCGTGCTCTTCGAGCAACCGGCGCTCGCCGTGCTCGTAGTGCTCTCCCATGGCCCAAGGGGCGTCGGTCTCGAGTTCGGTGCGGCTGCGGGCGGGCCCAGGCTCCCAGGGCTTCCAATCCCACGCCGAGCGCTCCACCCGTCGGGTTCGGGTGCGTCGGCGCCACTCGAAGGCGACGACGGTCTCCTCTTCGGCGTGCCCGAGACCCGAGGTGCGCACGGGGACCACGGGTGGAGGCCGCTGCGCTTCGCCCCCCGGCATGACGCTGACCCCCTGCAAGGCCTTGGGGTCGTCGAAGAGCACCATGGTCTCGACCGTGTCGTCGTGCTCGAAGAAGTACCCGATGCCCTCGCGCGCCAGCAGCCGGGTGACGAAGTCGAGGTCGGTCTCTTGAAACTGGACGCAGTAGTCGGCGGGGTCGTAGCTCCGCAGCAGGCGGGAGGCGTCGATGGACCGGTCGTGCGGGGCGATGGCCTCGGCGACCACCTGCTCGACGATCTGTACCGCCGTCTGGGCCTGGAAGACGCGGCTGCGCCGGCTGAGCTCGAGGGTGCTCAGCGCGGGGCCGACCTCGAGCCGGATGCGGACGCGGTCGGTGAACGTGCCCAGGTACCACGCCCGCTGGACGAGACCCTGCACGAAGCGCTCGTCGTCTTCGCGGCGGCAGCTCAGGGTGAAGCGGGCCCCGACCAGCCCGTCGATGTCCGTCTCGGGATCGGGCGTGAGCAGCAGGATGTCGAGCACGTAGGGTCGATCGACGCCCTCGTCGAGCTCGAACTCTCGCACTTGCCAGTGCTCTTCGTCGTAGCTCTGCGCGGGATGATCGGGCCGCTCGGGCACCTCGATGCGCACCGCGTAGCGGACCCGGGACAGCTGATTGGAGTCGTTCACGAAATACCGAGGAGGATCGTGCGAGCAGCGACGCTCGCATCGTCGCAGTTTGGAGGACTCGCCGGCAATGGAAGGAGGCCGAACCCGGCTAACCGTGCGCGAGCGTGCGGCCCGGATGGCCCACATGTCCGTGCTCGGAACCGCCGTCGATCGCTGCCTTGGCGATGACGAACCCGCCCAACGCCAGCCCCGCTGCACACAGGGCGACCGCGAGCGGCCACCATCGCTGTGCCCGACGGCGATGCGCTGCATCGGACCGGGGCGGCAGGCGGACCGGCACGACCAACGCATCTCGCGCAGGTTCGTTGTACAGCGGAGGAATGGGGGTCGGGAACGGGCGAGACGCGTCGGAAAACACGATCTCTCCGACGATGGGTGGGGGCGACGGCGGAGGCGCGATGGTCAGCGGCCCCGTACCCGGTTGCCACCCGGTGGAGCGGTCGTCGCGAGGCGAGGGCGGTGGCCCATGGGACGTGGAGCAGACAGGGCCGGAATGGGCGGTGAAGGTGGGGGTCGAACTCGAGTCGGCGGGGAGAGAGTGTGCCGCGGAACGAGGGGGTGCGGGCTCGGGTGTGCGGGCATCGACTCGCGCTCGAGCGGAGTACGACGGGGTGAGCGTGGACGCGGATACGCCCGGGGCAGGCTCGACCGTTCGGCCCGAGCCGCTTGGGGGCGACGGTGCGGCCGGGCTGAACGTGGCGGTGGTGATGGACGGCTCCGCCGGGGTCGCCACTGTAGGGCTGAAGCGCGCCGTCGAGGCCGAGGCGTCGCGTTCGAAGGTGCGGGTCGACGCGGAGCTCGAGGCCGGATCGACGGTGGCGGTGGGAATGGGGCGGGCGAAGGTGAGGGTCGAGGCGGTGGTGGCCGGCAGCCGGACGTCGACGGACGCAGGCACGGTGTCGTCGTTGCCCCCGCTTCGCTGGACGGCCGGCACACCGTGGGCGCGACGGCGCACGATGATCGAACGAGGCGGAGGGAGCGGAGCATTGGCGCCCGACTGGGGAGACAGCGTGGACTCCAGAGCGACCAGCTCGGGGTGGATGCGTGGCTCGACGATGGTGTGGTGGGGGCGTTGGCGGTTGCCGAAAAACCGCCCCAGCAGGCGCCGTAGGGGCTCTGGAGCGGACAGGTTGAGATCGGGGCAGGCCTCGAGCGCCGCGAGGGCACGCCGCGCGTGGGGGATGCGGGTCTGCTCGTTCGAGTCGAGCAGGCCGTGCACGAGCTCGGCCAGGCCGGCCGACACGTTGCCGCGGGTGAGGCGGGGACCCGGGCCCCGACGGGTGACGACCAGGGTCTCGCTGGTGGAGGACTCGGGCATGCGATGGGACTGCCCCTCGAGGAGCTCCCACGCCAGGGCCCCGGCCGCGTGCATGTCGGCGGCAGGGCCTACCCGGTCGGCCCCACCATGACAGAGCCCGGGGGCCGACCCGACCAGGCCCGCGAAGCCGAAATCGGTGAGCTTGATCTGCCCCTCGCGGGTGATCACGACATGACTCGACTTCAGGTCGCGATGGGTGCGATGCAGGGCCTTGCCATCCGCGCTGGCCCCGTACGCGTGCGCCAGACCCCGCAGGACCCCGGCCATGACCCACGAGACGGCGGGCTGCGGCCATCGCAGGTTCGCCTTGCGCATGGCCTGGACGACTTGCCCGAGATCGACCCCGCACACGTACTCCATGGCGAGATAGGGCAGCTCGCCGTCGACCCCGACATCGAGGGTGGTGACGATGTTGTCGTGGGGGCCCATGCGGGCGTTGGCCCGGGCCTGCTCGAGGAAGCGCTCGCAGGCCCCCCGCTGGTGCATGAGCGACAGCCGCGGCACCTTGAGGGCGACCCCCTGCTCGATGCCGTCGACCCGCCGCTGCGCGTGGTAGACCTGCGCGATCGACCCCACCCCGAGCAAGCGGATGAGCTGATACGGGCCAATGCGACTGGGGGTTCCGGGAGGCGCGGACATCGTGCTGGAACTACGTAGTCCTCACTGCCCCCTCGTTCGGACGACTTTTTCGCTCGCCGTCCGCTCTCAGCCCGAAATTGAGGGTTTCGCGGCGACTTTGTCCCGCTCGGGAGCCAAAGTCGCCGCGTCACCGGGCGCGATCCGTCATGGTTGGGGCCGACCGGCCCCGGCCTACCGGCCTTGGCGGGCGCGGATGGCCCGGGCGCGCTCGTGGTCCCCCGCGCTGTCGAAGCACCGGGCCGCGTTGGTCAGGGCGTCGTCGTGACGCTCGTGCTCCGGGTAGCGGGCGGCGAGCTGCTCGTACGCCTCGCCGCAAGCCCGGCCGTTCCCGGCGGCCGCGGCCTTCCAGGCGATGCCGAACTCGAGCGGCGGGACGGCATCGTGCAACTTCGTCGCCGACTCGTGCTGCCACAGGGCCAGCTGCGGCAGCTGGGCGGTGTAGTCGGCGAGCTCGTTCGCGGCGGACTCGTCCCGAACCCACGCGATCGTCAGCAGGTCGAGCTTCATCTCGGCGGCTCGCACCGCGATGTCGGGCACCTCGGGTCGCTCGTCGAGCGAGGTGATGGCCATGTCGAGCGGCGTGCGAGCGTCGGTGAACTGATTGTGCTGCATCGCCAGCTGCCCCCAGAAGTAGGCGACCTCGCCCCGCCGCGGGTCGTCGGCATCGGCGTGATCGAAGTAGCGCCGATAGCTCGCCAGCAGCTGCTCCGCCTCGGGACCATAAGGATGGGCGGGGAAATCCGAGCGGGCATCGCCGGACGCCGAAGGCTTCAGGGCGTCGGGCTTGTGCGCGTTGCGGGCTGCCATCACCTGGGCGTACGCCGCCTCGCTCGCGAACTCGCCTTCGGGGTCCCGGTCGATCGAGGCATCGAAGAGACGCTGGGAGCGAAGGTAGAGTTCATCGACCTGCTCGGGTGCGTGCTCTTGGGCGTGCACCGCCCGGGCCCACAAGAGCTCGCCGTGGAAGTACTGCACGGAGTGGGTGTCGTCGTCCTCGGGGAACAGGGCGGCAAAGCGGGCGTAGGCGTCGGCCGACAGCGCTCGGAGCCGGTCGGTGCCGGTCTCGTACGACTGGTGGTGCCACTGGGTCGCGGCCTCGAGCAGCGCGTCGCGGGTCGCGTCGTGGCACGTCGCACCGGGGTCACCCTCCAGCTGCGCCTGCTCGAAGTGATCGGCGAGTCGGTGCAGCGCGACGGCATGGCGCTCGCTGTCGGTGACCGGGATCGATGCCAGCGCGTCGGCATCGGCTTCGCAGCGGGCGACGGCGGTCGGTTCCTCGGGTTGCGAGGGGACGCCCGCACAGGCGAGGACTACGGTCGGCATGCCGAGCCCCACGGTGGCTTGGGCGATCGAGCCGAGCCGCGTGCGATGACGGAGGGCCCCGATGCGCTCGCGAACGTGACCGAACAAGCCCAGGGCCGCGCGAGGGCCGGGTCGTGCCCCCGCGGCGAGCTCGACCATGATGCGGCCGTACTCGCGCCAGCGGCCGTCGAAGCGGGCGACCGCTCGTTCGTCGGCGGCGAGCTCGAGCAGGGTCCGGGCCCGACGGGCGGCGAGCCAGACCGGGAGCACGGGCCACGCCAGAGCCACGAGCACGGTGAGCCCGGTGGCGACGGCGGGGTCGCGACGCTGCAGGTGGGCCCGCTCATGGGCGAGCACGCAGTGGAGGGTGGAGGCGTCGCTATCGATCAGCGCTCGGGGCAGCACGATGGTGGGCTGTCGCCAACCGAAGGCGAGCGGGCCCGCCGTCTCGTGAACGAGCACCCGAGCTCGAGGCTCGGCGCCGCGGAGGTCGGCCGAGGTGGCGGGTCGCGAGTCCGCGGTGAGCTCGTGCAGGCGCACCCGATCCCGAGCCAGTCGCACCAGCAGGACGGCCGTGCCCCCGAGCCACGCGAGCAAGACCAACAGACCCCAGGGCAGCGGCGTGGGGCTGGAAGGGGTCGACACCGACGACGCGGCGACCGGAGTCGTGGTCGCCGAGGTCCCGATGAGCGCGGGCGTGCTCAGCTCGATGAGCTCGGGGGTGGCGGCAGCGGTGGCCGAGGTGGTGATCATCGCCGATGCGGAGGCCGGCTCCGTGAAGGCGGTGAGCGGACTGAGCGGGCTCTCCCACTGCAATGGCAGCAGCAAGCGCACGAAGACCAGGCCATACAGAGGAAGCCGCCATGCTGCGCTCACGTGGCGACGCAGGGCGTGGTCGAGCGCTCGCGCCACCAGCAACAACGCACCCGTCCACACGGTGATGGTCAGCAGCCAGGAAACGAGGCCTTGGCCCAGGACATCGAGAGATTGCAGTGGCTCAAGCATCGTTGGTTCCTTGGTCTTCGAGCAGCTCGAGCAGCTGCTCTCGTTGGCGACGGGTCAGGGTGGTGCCCTTGGCCAAGAAGCGGAGCGCGGGGGCGGTGCTGCCCCCGAACGCGGTCTCCACGAAGCGCTGCCACGCCCCCTTGCGCGCTTCGGCTTGCGCTACGGCGGGGCTGTACTCCCACACGTTACCCACGCGGCGGGCCTGCAGCAGGCCCTTGTCGACCATTCGATCGAGCATGGTCTTGACGGTGGAGTAGGCCCAGCCGCGCTGCTCCTGCACCGCGTCGGCGACTTCGCGAGCGGTCGCGCGCTCGTTGGCCCATAGGACCTCCAGCAGATCCCACTCGGTATCGAGGATGGCGGTGGGGTTCACGCCCATGACTCCTGTAGCAGCGTCACTATGCATGTAGCTCTATCACTACATTTGTAGTGAGGCAACGAGAAATCGATCGCGGGGAAGCCGCTGGCTGCTCCCCCGTGGCGGCGTACCTCTTTAGGGCGGGCTCAGAGCACGGGGCCTGCGTCGGGGCCGAGCATGGCCTCGCGGATCACGGGCAGGGGCGCGGCGCCGAACGACAGCAGCTCGTCGTGGAACGCTTTGAGGCTGAAGCTGCGGCCCTCGGCTTCGGCCTTGGCCCGCATGTCGTCGCGCAGCTTCAAGATGATGAGCTTGCCTAGCGTGTATGACAGGTACATCGGGTCGAAGGTCCCGCGCACCGCCTGTTGCTGCGCGTTGCCTTCGTCTTGAAACGCTTGGTCGCGGAACATCGCGAGCGATTGCTCGACGGTCATGCCCTTGGTGTGCAGGCCGATGGCGGACATGTAGCGGACGTTGCGGAGCAGGGCGTTTTGCAGCTGGCCCACGCGTACCCGGGGGTCGGTACTGATCCCCTGCTCCCACATCATTTCCTCGGTGTAGTGCGCCCAACCCTCGGTCATGGCGTAGTTGCCGTAAGACTTCAGCGCGGCCGTGGCATGGGCCTTCATGTGCAGCGAGTGCAGGAAATGTCCGGGCCAGACCTCGTGGATGGTGATGAACAACAGGTCCGTGGTGCCGGGGATGTAGTCGCGTTGCTGCTGCTCGGGCCAGGCGGGGTCGGGCGGACTGATGTAGTAGAAGCTCGGGAGCGAACCGGTGGAAAAGGGCCCCGCCGGGTCGAGGAAGGCGGCGTTCCAGCGCATGAAGGGCGGGCTGAGCCGCACCTCGGCCACGTCCTCGGTGGGGATGGAGATGAGGTCTTGGTCGAGCAGGAACGCCCGCATCTGCGTCGACTGCTCGGTGGCCACGTCGAGCACCGCGTCGGCGGCCGGCTTCTCGTTGCGGACCTTCTCGATGGTGGTGCGGACATCCGCCTCGGCGTCGATCTGCTTGGCGGCGGTGTCCATCGCCGCCAGGTTGCGCTCGAGGTCCGCCTGCCCGATCGCTTCCAGCGTGGCGAGGTCGACGTCGATGCCCTGCGTCTCGCGGAGCATGGCGATGAACGACTCGGCCCCGAGGGCGTAGTCGTCGGTGGCGGCGGCTTGCCGCTTCACCAGCGCGGCCTCGAAGGTGGTGAGCGCGGCGACCATCATCGACAGCGCGGTCTCGAGCTGCGCTGCGGTCATGGGCTGGAGCCCCTTCATGGCCGTGGGCACGTCGGTCTGGACGAAGGTGATGGTGCCTCGCGTCTGAAGCAGGGCGGTGTCCACCCACGTTCGCGGCAGCGCGTCTTCGAGGTTGGCGTCGGCGTTGGCGAGGTGGGTCGCGGCTCCGTTGGCGATCGCGATCACGGCCTGGGCCCGCTGCTCGAGCGGTGCGTAGTCGCGAGCGATATACGGCGTCAGGTTCAGGTCGCCCATGTAGAACATGGGGTTGCGCCACGGGGCCCGGCGGTCCTTCAGCTCGAACCGCTCGCTGCGGGCGGCGACCAGCAGCGCGCCGTGCTCGACCCGCTGCGTGCGATCGAGCGTGCTCGGGTCGATGGCCTCCAGATCGGCGATGGCCGCTTCGATGAACTCGAGCTCCAGCTCGAGGCCGGCCTGGCTGCTGTCGTGGAGTTTGCCATCGAACTCGTGCAGGCCTAGCTCCACCGCCCGGGCGGGATATAGGTCGTAGTAGCCGGCCACGATCGAGTCGCGCAGCGCTCCGAAGTCGGTCGCCTCGGGCTGCGCGGCGCTGGCCGCAGGAGCGGGCGAGGCACCCGTGGGCTTGCAGGCGCTCGCGGCCAGCAGGACAGCCAGGGACAGCAGCTTCGACTCGAACGGGCGCGGCATCGCGGGGACGGTACCGTCGCCCGCCGCCTGCCCTCAACCGAAGGGCCTCGATCAGCCGTCGAGAATCGAGACCTTGGTGACCCGGTGCTGGTCGTCGAAGCACACCTCGCGCAAAAATGGTGTGTTGTGCAGCAGGGCCGGCTGGTGCCGGCAGCACCCGTCGGTGCACTCGAGCTGCGGTGACTCACCGTCGGGCGTGCCCAGCGACAGGGGGTTGTAGGTCAGGCACGGTGGCTCGAAGGTCTCGAGGCAGCTTTCGGCCCAGGTCGCGGCGACCTCGGAGAGCCACTTTTGCGCATCCTCGGCCGCGATGGTCACGGTGGTCGGCGGATCTTCGCTGATGCTGTGCTCGCGCTCGAACACGATGGCGGCGCCCGTGAACTTCGCGAACCCGGCTGCATCGGCGACGCGCAGGACGTCGTAGAGGTCCACGAAGGCCTGCGTTTCGTCCCAGGGCGCGGGGGCGGGCGCATCGGCGGGGGGCTTGGCCGTCGCGGTGTCTTCGGTCTCGTCCGGCGGCGTCACCGGAGGATTCGTGGGGGGCTCGTTCTTGGAGCACGCAGCGAGGAGCACGAAGGGCAGCACGATCAGGCGCACGCCTCGATCATACACGAACCCCTCAGGTGCTCTCGGGGCGTGGCGGCGCCTTGTAGTCGGCGGCCACGAGCCCGGAGGGGGCGGAGAGCTTCGCCTGCTCCAGATCGGCCAGGCTCCGCGTGATGGCCTCCGCGCAGCTGGCCACGGTGGTGATGGCCCACGGACTCGGTGACAGCCACTGCATCGCGGTCAGGGCTCCGCGGATCAGCGGGTTGTTGAGCACGACGTAGTTGCCCACGTTCAGCGCGGTCGCATCTTCGGGCATGGCCGCGGTGAGCTCGGAGATCAACCGGCGCTCGAGCGGGGCGGGCCGCTTGGCTTCATTCGAATCGGTGATGAGCACATAGCCGCCGCGGAGCCGGGCCCGAGCGAGCACGGCATCGTTCCACGCGAAGAAGCGCCGAATCGACTCCGCTCCCGGGGCGCCGAACCAAGTTGCGATGAGGATCGGCTCGTAGCGATCGTCCAGCACGATGCTGCCGCCCGGGTCGGCCACGATCTCCACTGCACCCACCCCTCGAGCATAGCAGCGCAGGACGCCGAACGATGGGCTCGCGCGCTGCTGTCCGAGGAACCCTGGGGCGTGTGGGTGAGGACTGGTAGATTGAGGTGTGAGCGCGGGAGCACGACGGTGGTGGTGGCCCCTCGTGTTGTGGGGCGCGAGCTGTCAGGGCGCGCCCTCTGCCCCGAGCACCACCGCCGACGACTGCGACGTTGCCAGCGAGCGCCGAGGCCATCGGGTGTGTGTGCACCACGTTGCTGCCGAAGACTGGGGCGGTCTCACCCAAGCGTCCGGGTTGGTCGGAGTCGTCGCCCAGACCAAGTTTCTGGTGCCGGCTCGCTCCGACGCACGCATCTCCACGTTCTTCCTCGACGCCAACCATGAGCTCGACCACTACGCGATGCTCACCGAGGCGTTCCCCGAGCGTTTCGCTGGCATGACCCTGGGGGACTACGAGGACGCCATCCTCGGTGGGGCCGAGCGGGAGTTCTTTGCCGGGCCCATCCTCGAGTTTCAGGTGGCGGGCGAGGCCCGGGTGTACGGGTTCACGATCTGGGACGAGGTGCTCGATCCCAGCCGGGGCCTGACCTGCGCGCAGCTGCTCGATGCCGAGGCTCAGCTGCAGGCCACCTTCGAGCCGCGACCCCTGCTGTTCGTGCCCCTGGGGGAGGCGCAGGCATCGATGGCGGCCGAGTGTGGCGTGGTGACCTATGACCCGGGCGCGGGCATTCCCTACGAGGTCTACAGCGTGGCCGAGGGATTCGGGACCGTGCGTACCCACGACCTGCCCGGCCTCGCCCAGGCGCAGGCCGAGTCGGCGCTGGGCTGGCGCGACATCCTGGTGCTCTCGGAGGCGCCCTTCGACCTCACGGCCGTGGTCTCCGGGGTGGTGTCGGGCTCGCGACAAGCCGCGCTGTCTCATCTCAACGTACGCAGTCAGGCCCGGGGCACGCCCAGCTGCCATCTCCGCGACGCCGAGGTGTTGCTGTGGCCGTGGGAAGGGCAGCTGGTGCGCTTGGTCTGTGCCGAGCGCCAGTGGCTGGTGGAGTCGGCGAGCCTCGAGGACGCGGAAGCGTTCTGGGCCCGACTGCGGCCGGAGCCGGTCGAGGTTCCGGCGCCCGACGAATCGACCACCGCGCTCGTCGAGCTGTCGGCGCTGCCGACCGCGACGGCGGAACAACGAGCGAGCGCGATCGCGGCGTACGGAGGCAAAGGGCGCGGGCTGGCCACGCTGTATCAACGCTACGACGGGCCGAAGGTCGCGGGGTTGTTGGTGCCGCTTTCTTGGTACCTCGAGTTCATGCAGCAGGGCACGTGGATGGTGGATCTCGGCGGCGGTCCGACGATGCACTCGTTCGCGGAGACGATCGAGCACTGGCTCGAGGACCCCGAGTTCTTCCAGGATGCGGCCCTGCGCAACGAACGGCTCGCGGCGCTACGGCAGGCGATGCTCGGCGCTACGCCCGATCCCGACCGGGTCCGCGAGCTGCACGAGCGCATCATCTCTCAGTGGGGCACGGACGAAGTCACTCTACGCTTTCGGAGCAGCAGCAACGCCGAGGACTCGCTGCGGTTTTCTGGTGCTGGGCTCTACGACTCGACCAGTGTCTGTCCCGCCGATTCCTTCGACGACGACGCGCTGGGCCCGAGTCGCTGCGATGCCACGCGCGCGTCGGAGATCACCATCGAGCGCGGTCTGCTGCGGGTCTGGGCCTCGCTGTGGAACGGGGCCGCGTTCGAGGAGCGCGACTGGTACGGCATCGATCATCGCCGGGTGGCCATGGCGGTTCTGGTCAACGATCGCACCGCCGAAGAGCGGGCGAACCTCGTCGCCCTGACCGGGAACCCCACCGCGCCGCAGGACACCCGCTGGCTGGTCAATGCGCAGGTCGGCGAGCTCGACGTCGTCTCCAGTGCGCCGGGCGTGGTGCCGGAGCGAGTCCTGCTCGACGTGCAGCAGGGAGTCGTGCAGCAGATCGTTCGGGTGGGTCCCAGCAGCGAGGTCGAGCCGGAGATCGTGGTCGTGTCCGACGGACAGCTCGAGGCCCTCGGTTCCGCGCTGGCGGAGATCGAGCAGGTCATGCCGATCGACGAGCCCATCCCGGCCGACATGCGACGGGTATGGGACACCGAGTGGAAGGTGCGGTCGAATGGAGAACTGTTGATCAAGCAGGCGCGACCGATGCTGTTGCCCGCGCTGCCGTGAAATGAAGCGGCGTCCGTGTGGTAGCGTGAGTCGATGCGATGCTCGATTGTCTTGCCCTTGTTGTCGACGTTGGCCTGCGGTGACTCGGCGGCACCGACCGATGGTGGCAATGCGGGCAGCAGCGGGAGCGTGGCGACCTCGGACGCGACGACCGGCGACTCTGCCACGAGCGCGGCGACCCCCGTGGGATCGACCGGCGGGGACACGACGGGGGCCGCCGATTCGGGCTCTACGGGCGCGCCCCCGCTGGAGACCTGCATGGACGACAGCGACTGCGTGCTCGTCGACAACTGCAACGCATGCGGAGCGAACCTCGGGGGCAACGGAGCGCCGGGCAGCCACGGCCCCGGAGCGGTGCTCGGCGAGGGTCCGGCGGCCTTCGACATTCCGCCCGCGTGCGAGGTGACCCAGTGCGAGCAGTGGGGCGACCCGACCGCGGAGTGCCGTTTCGACCAGTGCGTGCTGTCCAAACTGCACTGTGCTCAGCCGGGGTGTGATGGGGTTCCCCCACAATGCGATCCGCCCTTGGTGCCGCTGGTCGACGCCGCCGCCGACTGCTGGTCGGGCGAGTGCGGCCCCGAGTCGGCCTGCGACTACGTACAGGACTGTCTC
Organism: Myxococcota bacterium; assembly: GCA_039028615.1. GTDB lineage: Bacteria > Myxococcota_A > Polyangia > Nannocystales > Nannocystaceae > Paraliomyxa. The sequence goes on from JBCCHT010000032.1 coordinate 18,668, forward strand.
GCCTGCGAAGCGGCCGGCCTCCTGTGCGTGCAATTCGAAGGGGAGCCCCTACCCACCTGCGAGCAGGCGCCGCCCGATTGCGATGGCTCAGCCGAGTGCGACTGTGCGGGCGCGGCCTTCTGCGGCGAGGCATCGTGCACCGTCGACGCCGGGGCGATCGTGTGCGGTGCGTAGAAGAGCACGCCGACAACGGCCGTATGCGGCACGAAGAAACTCGGTTTCGGTGCACGGGGGATCGTGCCGCGCGGCCGATGGCGAAGTGCTCGTCGCAGGTGGTCGCGCGCTTTCGTAGGTCGTTGCTCGACACACGCCCGCGGACCCTCGTTCCGTGACCTTCGAACTCGACGTGAGGGAGGCCGGACCGCAACGGGCCGATGTTCTGTTCATGGAAACCCTTGGGCTTCGTTGAATTAACGAACGAGGCTTTTCGATCCACCGTCGCACGAGGCTGATAACATCTACGCCACGCAGTGAGTCTCCAAGCGCAGTTGACCAACTGGGGTGCCGGCCTGTTCGAGTTGTCGAGCAGTGAAGTCGGAGCCGCGATGGCATTCATCGAGGGCTACGAGCAGCTCCTCAAAGCACGGGCCCATCCTTCGTTGCCGATGTTGTCGGAAGAGGATCGGCTGTTGCTCCTCACCGACATCGCGGTCTTCGTGTGGGTGGACGATGTCTTCGACCGGGCGCAAGAGCGTACTCCGGTGCCGTGGCGCAACCTCATTCCCGGGGCTCCTGTGCCGAACCGCGAGGCGGTGGTCTTCGACCGCCTGCATACCGCGATGCGGGATCGGGGAGGCAATCCCGAGGCGCTCGAGCTGTGGCTCAGCACGGGGGTGGCCTTTCTCGAGCTGCAAGAGCGCGACTGGGCGGCTCGCCGCGCGGGCGAGAAGCGGCTGTGGACCTTCCTCGACTACATGCTCGAGGCCGAGGTCAACAGCACCATTCAGCACATGCTCTCCACGCTGTCGCTGCTCCACGGGCTCGACATGCACGAGCGCATGGAAGAGGTGGAGTTTCGCAGCTACCTGCGCAACATCGGCGTGCTCGCGCGCCTGCTCAACGACCTGGCCAGCGTCGAGCGCGAGCGCAAGGAAGCCGCGCCGCGCAATGTCGTGCTCTTCCTGGAGGGGCAGCTCGACGGGGCCGGGGCGCGCTCGCTCATCGAGACCCGGGTCAAGACGCATCGCGAGCACTTGGCCCGCGACCGCAGGCAGCTCAACGAAAACGATCCGCTGGCCGACGCGGGCGCGGTGATGCTCTCGGCCATCGAGCGGATCTACGGCTTGCCCGGCGTTCGCTACGAAGTCGCTCGCTGAGCGGCTCGTCCCGTTTCGCTCAGCGCAACGCCTCGCCCCAGGTGCCCTTGGACACCGGGCCGGTGGGACCGTCCTCGAGGCGGCACACGCCGATGAGATCGGTGATGTCGACGCCGAGGCCCAGCACCGAGCAATCTTCCGGGTTGCCCCAGCGCACGATGGCGCCGGCCTCGGGAAGCGTGGGGGCGCCCATGCCGGGGTTGGTGAAGTCGTCGCTCATCCATGCCGGCCAGGGCCGGCCGTCGAGCCCCTCCTGCGCGAAGAAGTCCATGCCGTAGACGGACTCCCAGGTATCCCACGCGAGGTCGGCCGCCGTCTCGTCGATGAGGTCGACGCACACGATCGTGATGCAGACCCCGAAGAGCGGGTCCTCTTCGCCGATCGACACATAGGCATGGTCGCCGGGCTGAGCCCAGAAACCATGAGAGCCGTTGGCGGTGTAGACCACGGGGTGGGTGCCGTCGAACAGTTCGACCTCGCCGCTGTCCCAGTCGTAGGCGCCCCCGAAACTATGGGCGGACAGGTACACCTGACTCGGCTCGTATTCGTCCTCGGCCTTCTCGATGAGGCGCACCGTGATGTGCTCCCAGTCTCCGACGTGGTTTCCCCAGATGGTATCGACCACTTCTTTGCCGCGGTTGTACGGCGAGTAGACGAAGTACACGAGGTCGACGATGCCCCCCTTCTTTTCCGCCCAATAGGCGTAGACCGGCGCGGTCTCGAGGTCGCCCGCAAAGAAGGGGAGGGTGTCGGAAGGCGAGTCGAGCGGCTCGATGGTGCGCACCCAGTGTTCGCCTCCGCTGCCCACGAATCGCTCCAGAGAGGGGAACGCCCACTCCACCGACGAGGGGAAATAGGCTTCGTCGGCGGTGAACCAGATCCGCGGTGCGTAGGTCTCTAGGAGGGTCTGTCGGGGGTCTTCGGGCTCGATGCTTCCGCTGTCGCCATCGTCGGTGGTCGAGTCGGCCGGCTTGCCCGATTCGCTCTCGGTACCACTGGTCGGCGGCGGCTCCGTACCGGGAGGGCTCGGGTCCGATGGTTTCGTTCCGGTTGAAGCGGTTCCCGTACCGAGGCCCGACGCGTCGCCATCGCCACTGGGTTGTGTAGGGGCGTCGTTGCACGCAGCGAGCGCGACGGTGAACGCGAGCGGAGCCATGCGCATGGGGGCAGCATCGCACGAGAGCAGGTCGGCGTTGGTGTAGGCACGGACTCGACGGAGGTGTCTCTACCGTCTCCGATCTGGTCGGTACTCACACATGTATATCGAAGTAGTCATGAACCGCCTCCTGGGTTCCCCGATGACGATCGGGCAATCAGGAACACCATTTGAAGGCAGAACGACAAAGCGTAGAACCATATCCGTGCTAGGCTTCCAAGGCTTCGGCAACGTTCCCCCGTCAGTTGTCGGGAAAGCCCGTCTTTCCTTCGATGACTGAGTTGTCGAAAGCTCGGTCGAGCATCTCCCTCGATCGAAGTCGAACTGGTTTGGTTTTACCACACCTGTGCCCCCGCTTCGTCACAGCGAGGACGATTGCCACCTCGATGCGGTTGGGCTGCTCTCTACGCGGCAATTCCCCCGGACGACTCTCCCTGTGAAATCTCTGTCCCTCGTACTGTCTGTCAGCTTCTTCTCCGTAGCTCTGAGTGAAACACCTGCCCAAGCCTGTCCGCTAGGCCCTCCCGAAGTCGTCGCTTCGTACGATGCAATGGCTTTGCAAACGCCAGAGGGAATAGCCACTGACTATTGGGGAAACCGATACGTCAGTCTCGCATTGACCGGCGAGATCAGCCGCATCGATGCCGCTGGCAATGTCGATACACTCGCGAGTCTACCCATTCCCACGCCATTGGAGCCTTGTCATGGCTTCATCGCAATCATGGGTGCAATCACCTATACGCCGTGGGGTCTGTACACAAACCTCAATACTTGTGACCTCGACGATCGAGGAGTGTGGTGGATCTCCACGCACAGCGGTCAGAGTGCCCGGGTGGCCGCGCTTCCGGCCGATGCGGTCGCCAACGGCATCGCCCATCGCTTCGGCAACTTGTACATCTCCGACTCGGCGGTGGGGCGCGTGTGGAGAACCTCTGCATTCGGGGGTGACCCCGAGATCTGGTTCGAAGACCCCTGGCTCGACCCCGTGCCCAACGACGTCGGCGCGCCGGGCAGCAACGGCATCCAGATCTACGGCAACGAGGTCTATGTCGCGAACTCCTCGAGCCGAGAGATCATCGCCATCCCCTTCGAGGGGTGGGGCGACGAGGCGGGGGAACCCCGGCTCCACGCCGAGGTCGAGGCCGGCTGCGACGACTTCGCCTTCGACCTGTTCGGCAACCTCTACTGCACGACCAACCCGTTCAACACGGTGATCCTGGTCTACCCCGATGGAGAGAGCGAGGTCATTCTCGATCTCGACGACGGCCTCGATGGCCCGACCGCGGCGACCTTCGGTCGCCTGCACGATCGCTTCAGCCTCTACATCGCCAACGGTGCGTTCCCGTTCTTCCCGAACAACGGCACCCCGGGACTGCTGCGCTACGACATGCCCGTGCCGGGCTATCCCTTCCGCTAGTCCGCGGTTGTTCCGAAGCCTCCGGGCTCGTCCCACGCGACGAGGCCCGGGAGGCCCCACTGCATGCCCCCGTGGTCGCCATGACCGTCGGGGGCTGCGTCGTGTTACGCGATCTGGCTTCGACGCGAGCGAACCGCGATGTGGCCGTCGGCCCGGCTCTAGCGTTTGCGTTCCAGCTCGCTCACGACCGACGCTACATACTCGGGTCGTGCGGGCTGGGTGAAGTACAAGACGCCCCCCTCGCGACGTGACACCAGGCCACGGTGTTCGTGGTGTTCGTGATGCTCGTCGTGCCCGTACCCGTGGTGCTCGTGGTGCTCGTCGTGCCCGTATCCGTGGTGTTCGTGATGTTCGGGCTCGTTCCAGCGCGGGGGAGGCATTGCAGCTCGGTGCCCCCCGCTCTCCGGTCGCGGCAAGCGGGGAGGCGCCGCGGCACGTTGCGGTCGCTTGGGATAGATGGTGGCGATGAACTCGCGATCCAGCCGGCTGATGTCCGCGCCACCGGGCACGGGCTTGCGGTCCTTCATGATCTGCCCCGGTAGCTGGTAGGTCATGATCGAGATGTCGTCAGCGTGCGTGGTGCCGATGATCGAGCGCTCTTCCAGCGGCGTGAGCACCTGGGTCCACACGTCGTCGCGGTCCCAGCCGAACTCCCGCTCGAAGTAGCGGATGGCTTCTTCGGGGTCGATGCGGTCGATGATCTCGCGGCGCATGTGCTCGTGGGGAAACCCGAGGGTGTGTCCGGTCTCGTGCCGCACTACGCGACGCAGCTCCGACTCGCTGGTCGACAGCGTGAAGCCGTCGAGGTTCATGGTGGGCTGGTCCTTGTGCTCGACGAGGATGTCGGTGCCCACGAGCGACCAGTGTCCGTCATTGGGGAGGCGTGCGATGCGGACATCGCCGACGTCTCGGGTGTGGACGAAGCGGACGTCGGCCGTGTCTCCCCACGAGTTCATGTGGGAGAGGATCCGGTTGATGAGCTCGGCCGGGGGGTCGTCGAGGAACTCGACCGTCAGGTGAACCCCTTGTGTATGCCATCGTCGTCGCTCGACGACCGCGAGCCGGGCGGTGGGGCCGCCCGCGTCGCTGTGGTGTCCGTCGACCGCCTGCTCGTTGTCGGGGCGAGCCTGTCGGGCGCGCTTCCGAGCGACCCCGCGCAGCTCGGGTCGAAGAAGCCTGGGTGAGCACGGGATGAACGACTGCATCGCACTAGCCAATCACCGCCAGACGCTCCCCAACACCCCCCGTTCGGGGAGGCCCCGACGCGGTGTCGGGCGGGCGCTTCATTGCTCGCGTCGTGCACTCTCGCGCGTGCGCGAGTGCTAGCGTCGAAGGGTGACGCACCGCGTGTTGGTCCCGCCGGGGTTCTCGGCTCGGCTCTCGGCCGAAGCACGGGCCGAGCTCGAGCGTCTGCAGGCGGGCCTCGCGGCAGTGGTGAAGGACGACACCGGGCCGACGCAGGCCATCGATCCGGTCCAGGCCGCGGCCGACATCGCGGCGTGGTACCTGCGCATGGACACCAGCGCGGGGTCGTCCGAGATGGCCGAGGTCTCGATCGATGTCGACCTGTGCGCGCATCACATCGCCGAGGCGGCGGAGCACGGGCTGCGGCCCACCGCCAAGGGCATCGCGAAGGTCCGGGAGCAGTGGCTGTCGAGCGCGCGCTGGCCCTGTTTCCCGGGACAGTCCGAGCCCCCGCTCCTGCGCGGGGGCTGAGCGCTCGGACTCTAGAGGTTGGCGTCCACGCAGCCGCCGACCCCGTCGCAGGTCGAGTCCATGGCGTAGCAGCCGAACACCACGTTCGAGCACGCGAGGTTCTTGGTGCCCTCGCAGCCGGCCATGCACAGGGTCATGTCGCTCTCGAGCCCGGTGCACTGGGCGTCGCAGTCGTTGCCCGCACACAGTGTGGCAATGTTGGCGCAGGCCGCCGCGCAGTCGATGGTCGCCGAGTCGAAGGCACAGTCGGTCATCTCGCAGGTCATGACCGCCTGATCGGCCGCGCATCGGCCCATGCCCGCCGCTCCGCTGCTGTCCTCCGCGGCAGCGTCGGCGGCCGCATCGGCGGCCGCGTCGGAGCCTCCCGAGGTGGCGGGATCGGTGGTGGTCGTGCCCGCGCCGTCGTCCGGGGTGGGCTCGTCATCGTCACAGCCGGCCAGCGCGAGGGCGGCGAACAGCATCAGGGGCGACAGGGGGGGCAAACGTCGGGTACGCATGAGCCCGAGAGCCAAAGCAAGCGCCATGCCGGCTCGCCGCGCGCTCCCGCACGGTGTTTCGGGTGGTGGCCGGTCAGGTCTGGCGGACCACGAGGGCCCCGAGTCAGGAAATTCTGACTCGAGTTTTTCTGTGGACCGCCTACCAGGAGACGGTGATGGGGAACTCCGAGGTGCCCCACGTCTCGCGGACCCAGGCCTCGGCTTGGCTCCGCAGACCTTCGCTGCCCGGACCGGCGCGGTCGAGGGCGACCAGGGCTCGGCGCGCGACTTGGACGGCCTCGGTGTCCTGGGCGTCGGCCTCGAAGAGCGCCCGGGCCAAGGTCAGCGCGGTCATGCCTCGATCCGCCGGGTCGACGACCGCGGTGCGGCGAATCTCGTCGGCGCGGCGCAGCACCTCGATCGCCGCGGTGGGCTCGCCCCGGGTCAATGCACACTCGCCCAGCGACATCAGGGGATAGGCGGCCTCGGTGCTCTGCGGGCCGCGGCTCTTTTCGAAGATCGCCAGCGCACGGCGGAAGTAGGTCTCGGCCTTGGTGCAGTCGCCCCGCCGCGCCCAAAGGTCGCCGAGGTTCTGCACGCCGATGCCCACCGCCGGGTGGTCGGGCGCCATGGTGGTCACCGCGATCTCGTGCGCCCGGGTATGCAGGTCCACCGCGGCGGCGAGGTCGTTGCGGTCGGAGACGAGGTTGCCGAGGTTCGTCAGCGGGCTCATCAGGTCGGGATGCATGGGGCCGAGCTGCTCGGTGAGGATGTCGATGGCGGCTCGCAGATCCCGCTCGGCTTCCTCGACTCGGCCGAGCGGGGCCAGCGAGGTCGCTCGATTGCCTCGGGCGTTCGCCACCAGCTGGTGATCGTCGCCGAATTTCTCTGTTCGCAGGGCGACCGCCCGATCGAAGAGCGCCACCGCTTCGGCGTGCTCGCCCAGGTTGCGTCGCTCGAGACCCATGTTCATCACGATGGTGGCCACGTGCGGGTGCGACGCGTCGACCCCGCGCTCGTAGATCTCGAGTGCGCGTTGGCCCAGCTTCAAGGCGCGCTTCGGGTCGCCCCCCCGACCGGCGATGACGGCTTGGTCGGCGAGGGCATCGGCCACCGCGGGGTGGTCGGGCCCGAACAGCTCGGTGCGCATGGCCACCGCCCGCTCGACATGGGCGCGCGCCTCGTCGGACTGGCCGCGCTGGTCGACCACCATGCTCAGCTCGGTGAGGATTCCGGCGATGCGCTCGTCGTAGCCGGCGTGCCCGTCGAAGCGAGCGAGCGCGTCCTCGAGGTGGGACTGCGCCGCCTCGAGCTTCCCCGCACGCCAGGTGACGGTGCCCGAGATCCACGCCAACTGAGCCCGCAGCTCGTCGTCGTCGGGCAGGTGGGTCGTGGCGGCCTCGGCCAGCACTCGCCAGCGTTCGGCCTCGTCGAAGCCGCGCTGGCGATCGCCGACGACCCGCAGCAGCTCCATGCTGGCGGTGGCCTGGCGCCGCACCAGGTCGTGCTCGGTGGCAGTAGCGAGCGCGGCCGCATAGTCGGACAGGGCCTCGTCGTAGCGGGCCGTGGAGTCGCGGACCCGCCCGCGCTCGACGTAGGCATCGGCCAGCGCTCGCGGGTCGTGGCTCTGTCGCCCGGTCGAGACGGCTTGGTCGGCATGGGTGAGGGCGTCCGCGCTGCGCCCGAGCACCCGCATCGCCGCGCTGCGGGCCACCGCTTCGACCACGTCCGCCGCATGCGTCGAAGAGGGATCGGAGGTCGTTGGTTCATCCAGGCAGGCCGCGGGGCGGGGCAGGGCCAGCGCCAGCTCGAGGGCATGGTCGGCGACCCCGGGCTCCTCGCGTGCTCCGCTGAGCTCGGCCACCGTCACCCGCAGCTGCGTGAGCCGATCGTCGAGACATGCATCGGTGGCGGCGGTGCGGGCCTGCGTGCCGTGGGCCTGTGCCTTGCAGTGATGGGTGGCGGTCTCGGTCCAGGCCTGGGCAAAGCGATCGAGGTGGGTCAGCACCCGGGGCGCGGTCTCGTCGGCGTGGGGCCGGCCGCTGGCGACCATGGCCTCGCTCAGCGGTGCATGTCGTCGCTCGTCCCAGATCTCGGTCAACGCGGCGGTGCGTGGCTCGAGGCAGGCGGTGAGAGGATCGACGCTCTGTGAACTCCACCAGGCCGCGCCGCCGAGCAGGAGCACTGCGCCCCCGGCCAGGGCCCATCCCGTGCGGCGGGGGGGAGCGATACCCCGTCGAAGCAGCTCGAGCACCTGTGCCATGGAGTCGTGGCGCTCCGTCGGCTTGGCGTGCAGGCCCCGCTCGATCGCGGTGAGCAGCCAGCCGGGCACGCCGCGGCGATCCTCGGGGGTCTTCAGGCCCGCTTCGATCGACTCGATCAGCTCGAAGACATGGCGGCCGCCGAAGGGGCGCTCGCCGTATAGCGCTTCGTACAGCGAGATGAAGAACGCGAACTGGTCCGAGGCGGGGGTGGCCCGATCCCCGTGCAGCAGCTCCGGCGCCATGTAGCCTGGAGTGCCCACCGCGCTATGGGTCGACTCGCCCGAGCCGGTCATGATGGGCAGCTCCGCGCTGCGTTGCTCGTCCGGATCGACGCGGGCCAGGCCGAAGTCCAGCACGACCACCCGCTGGGTCTCGCGCTCCACCATCACGTTGGCCGGCTTGAAATCGCGGTGGATGATGCCCGCATCGTGGGCGGCGCACAGGCCCTCGGCCGCCTGGATGAACAGCGAGACGGTCTCTGACCAGGGGTGCTCATCTTCGATCCACCGCGACAGCGGCACGCCTTGCACGTGCTCCATGGCCACGAACCACTCGGCGCCGAAGCGCCCGACGTCGTGCACCAAGGCCACGTTGCGATGCCCGAGCCGAGCCAGCGCCCGACCTTCTCGCTCGAGCCGCGAGTGGGCCTCCTCACCGCGCTCGACCTTCATGATCTTCAGCGCGATGCTGCGATCGAGCCGAGGGTCGTAGGCGGCATAGACCTCGCTCATGCCCCCGCGGCCGAGGCACTCCAGGACCTGGTAGCGCTCGACCTGCTGCCCGCGGGCGAGCCTGTCGCCCGAGCGCCGCTGCTGCGTCGGGTCGTCCAGGGTGGCCTCGACCTCAGCCATCGAGGTCGAGGTCCTTGAGCATCTGGTACAGGTACTTCGGGTTCACGCCCAGAAGCTCGGCCGTCTTTTTGTGGTCGCCGCCGGCCGCGGTCCGGGCCTGGCGGACGAAGCGGCGCTTGAACTCGCGCACCGCCTGCTTGAGGTCGAGCGACGAGGCATCCGCGCCCGTGGCATGGCCGGCGATCTCGGGCGGGAGCAACGAAGCGTCGATGGTGTCGGTGTCGGCGAGGATGGCTGCGCGCTCGAGGACGTTGCGGAGCTCTCGGACGTTGCCCGGCCAGCGGTAGGTCTGCAGCGCGAGGCGGGCCGCGGGTGAGAAACCGCGGGCGGGCGAGCCATAGTCGGCGGCGAGGCGGGTCAGCAGCCGCTCGGCGATGAGCAGGACATCGGCATCGCGCTCGCGGAGCGCCGGGACCTGTAGCTCGATGACCCGGATCCGAAACAGTAGGTCCTCGCGAAAGGCCCCCTCGGCGACTCGCTGTCGGAGGTCGGTATGGGTGGCGGCGACCAGGCGCACGTTGGCGCTGCGCGGGGCGGAGCTGCCCACCCGCTCGTATTGGCCCTGCTCGAGCACGCGAAGCAGCTTGGCCTGGGTCTCGAGCGAGAGCTCGGCGACCTCGTCGAGGAACAGCGTGCCGCCCTCTGCCGCTTCGAAACGTCCGACCCGAGCCCGATCGGCCCCAGTGAATGCCCCTCGCTCGTGCCCGAAGAGCTCGGCCTCGACCAGGGCGGCGGGCAAGGCCGCACAGTTGACGGCGACGAAGGGGGCATCGCAGCGGCGGGAGCCTTCGTGGATGGCACGCGCGACCAGCTCCTTGCCCGTCCCCGTCTCGCCGCGAATGAGCACGGTGGCGCGGGTGGGCGCGACCTTGGCGATGGTGCTCATCAGCTGGAGCATCGGCTCCGACTCGCCGACGATCGCGTCGAAGTCCCGCTTCGCCCGCAGGCTCTCGACTTGGGCCTGCACGGTGCGGCGCAGCCGATCGAGCTCGAGCTCTCGCACCACCAGCGGGGCGATGAGCTCGGCCAGCTCCCGCGCCGAGCTGCGGCGCGCATCGTCGAAGGCGGCGGCCTCGGTCGGGTTGTCGAGGTAGAGCACGCCGAAGGGCAGGTCCTCGTGCACCAGGGGCACCACGAGCACCGCCTTGAGTCGCAGCGCCTTGACGCTGCCCGCATCGGCGAAGCGCAGGTCGGAGGCCGCGTCGTCCACCACCAGCACACCCGCGTCTTCGAGGGCGGCCTTGAGGATCGAGCGCGACAGCTGAGCCTCGGGGGTGGCGATGGGCAGCGACGCAAAGGCCCGGGCCGCGACGAAGCACAGCTCGCCGTCTTCGTCGTGCACCGCGATGAAGCCCCGCTGGGCGCCGATCTGCTGCATCAACGCCGCGAGGGCGACGTCGACCGCTTCTTTGCCGGACACGTGCGCGACCGCTTCGAGGCGGCGGAGTACGCCGTCTTCGTCCTGCGAGTCTGCGCCCTCGCGATCGCGGCCGGTGAGGCGTCGGACGAGTCGGGACAGAGGTGAGCCGGGGGCGTCGGCCACCTGGGGATGATACCTGGCAATGCCCGAGTCGTGGTGAGAGGCCACGCGCCAGCGGGCGGGGAACGTCGCTCCGGGACGGTTGGCGGCGCCCCGCTGCTCGCGCAAACGAGCCTTCGTCGCTGCGGGTCGAGTGCGAGTCGAAGGCGAGGGCACGATCGGTCGCGGGGGGATCCCCCAGGGTCCGGCGCGGAAAAGGGTCTATGCTCGGAGCCGGTGTGGGAGCAGGCAGGCGCGCCCGCGGTCGGTGAGTTCCCGCCGACGCGGCGGTTCTCGGCGCGGGAGGTGCTCGGGCGCGGCACCTTCGGCACGGTGTTCGAGGTCGTCGACGCGGACTCCAAGGCGACGGTCGCGGCCAAGCTGCTGCACCACGAGGACCCCCGGGCGCTGGCTCGCTTCAAGCAGGAGTTTCGGGCGCTGGCCGACCTGCACCACCCAAACCTGGTGCGGCTGCTGGAATTCTACGCGGACGAAGGGCGCTGGTTTTTCACCATGGAGCGCCTGCGTGGACGCGATCTGCTGTCGTGGCTCGGCACTCGGGCGCCGATTGCCGCCACCCTCGATGCCAGCTCGATCGAGACCAGCGAGCTGTTGGCGCGGGCTCGTGGCGAGCAGCCGGGCGCGCTGCTCGAGGCGTTCTCGGTGCCGGAGCCCGCCAGCATTCGCTCGTGTTTCGCACAGATCGCCGAGGGGCTGGCGGCGCTGCACGAGGCCGGGTTGCTGCACCGCGATCTGAAGCCCACCAACATCATCGTCGACGACGAAGGGGCGTTGAAACTGCTCGATTTCGGCCTCGCCATTTCGTTGCGAGAGCAAGCGGGGGCGGGGGCCAAGCCGGTGGGGACGGTGCCCTACATCGCCCCCGAGCTGTGGCGGCAGGAGCCGGCCCGACCCGCCGCGGACTGGTTTTCCATGGGGGTCATGCTGCATCAGGTGCTGACCGGGCGCGTTCCACCGCGCAACGACGACGGCACGACGACGCCGGGCTCGATGGAGGACCACGGTGATCCCGAGCTGAGCGCCCTGCGCTCGCTGTGTCGAAGCCTGCTCGCCGACGACCCGGAACAGCGCCCGTCCCGGGCGGAGATCCTCGAGTGTCTCGGGGCCGGCCGAGGGCGGGGCGCGCAGCTGGTTCCGCGCCGATCCGGCCCCTTCGTGGGGCGGGCGACGGAGATGCAGGCCCTGCACCGCGCGCTGGCCCAAAGCCGCACCGAGGGCTCGCACGTGGCGTTGGTGGTGGGCACCAGCGGCGTGGGCAAGTCCGCGGTCGCGCGGGAGTTCTGTGATGCCGCGGCGGCCGACCACGGGGCCCTGGTGCTCGCCGGGCGCTGCTTCCAGCAAGAGCGGCTGCCCTTCAAGGCGCTCGATGGCATCGTCGATGCGCTGGCCCATGCGCTGCTCGACCCGCGGTGGATGGACGCCTCGCTGCACGAGCTGTTGGCCGAGCACGGTCAGCGCCTGGGGCGGGTCTTTCCCGTGTTGCGCATGGTGCCCGCGGTGGCGGGCGCTCCTTCGCGGTCGCTGCCCGTCGAGGCGCAGGAGATTCGTCGGGCTGCCTTCGAGAGCCTGACCGTGGTGTTGCTCGCGCTGGCGCGCCGCGGCCCGGTGGTGGTGTTCATCGATGATCTGCAGTGGGGCGACCGCGAGTCGGCCGAGCGCCTCGTCGATCTGCTGACGCGAGCGAGCGGAGCGGGGGTGTTGGTGGTGGGGACCTGCCGCGCCGAGGAACGCGAGGACGCACCCTTCGTCGTCGCGTGGGCGGAGCTCGCGGCCTCGCTGCGGGGGCGGGCACGCTGGCATTCGATCGAGCTGCAGCCGCTGGCCCAGGGGCACTGCGAGGCGCTGGCCCGGGCCTTGCTCGCCGAGCACCGGGTCGAAGGCGTCGACGTGGGCACGCTCGTGCGCGAGTCGGGAGGCAGTCCGTTCTTCGTCGAGGAGCTGGTGCGGCGGGCTCCGACCCATGGCGGAGAGGACTCGAATCCGGCGGTCAGCTTGCGGCAGGCTCTGCGGGCGCGCATCGACGCGCTGCCGGAGGCCGAGCGGGCATTGCTGGAGCTGGTGGCGGTGGCGGGGCAGCCCATTGCTCGCGAGCCGCTGCTGCACGCGGCAGGCTCGTCCTCACCCATGTGGCGGGCCCTCGACACGCTTCGGGTCGCTCACCTCGTGCGCACCCGGGAGCGAGGCGAGACCCTCAGCGTCGAGAGCTACCACGATCGCATTCGCGAGACCTTGCTCGAGCTGCAGAGCGAGTCGGCCCGGGCTCGGGGACACCTGAAGCTCGCGCGATCGATGGCCGCGCTGGACTTTGCGGATCGAGGCCGCATCGCTCGACACTTGGTGGACGGGGGAGCCCCGGACGAGGCGGTCGAGCACGCTCGTGCGGCGGCGACCGAGGCCGAGGCGGCGCTGGCCTTCGAGCGGGCGGCTCAGCTGTGGGCGCTGGCCTTGCGGGGGGTTACGCCCGACGACGCACGCTACGATGCCATTCGTCGCCAACGGGCCCAGGCGCTGGTGCAGTGCGGGCGTGGAGCCGAGGCGGCGCCGATCTACGAGTCCTTGGCCGAGGGCCGCGACGACCATCGCGACCTGCGGATCGCGAGCGAGCAATGGCTGGTCTCTGGCCACATCGACCGGGGCACGGCGGCGCTACAGACCGTGCTCGAGCGGCTCGACCTGCGCTGGCCGAGCAGCCCCCGGGCGGCCTGGACGGGAGTCTTACGGGACCTCCCGGCCATTGCCTTGCGCCGTGCCAAACCCCGCGCCGATGGCTTCGACCCCACCGTGCTCGAGCGGGTCGATGCCTGCTGGTCTGCCGTGCGTGGGCTGTCGTCGGTCGATCATGTGCGGGGCTTGTTCTTCGTCGTTCGGGGCATGCGGCTCGCTGTCGCGGCGGGTGAGCCCACGCGGCTGGCTCGCTTTGGCATGTTCTTCGGCGCACAGCTACGCGCCATGGGGTTGCCGGGCGGGGAGGCGCTGTTCTCCCGCCATCGGGCGTTGGTGGCGGTCGACGACGTCGAACTCTCCACGTATGTCGACTTCCTCGAGGGCTACGTCCGGCTTCAGCAGGGCGATGGCATCGGGGCGGCGGCGGTGCTCGAGCGAGCCCTCGAACGCTTCGCCGACGAGTGCAGCGGCGTGGCCTGGGAGGTCTCGATCTGCCTCAACATGCTGTGCGAGACGGTCAGCGAGGGCGGAGACATGAATGCGCTGGCCGAGCTCGCGGGACGAGCCCGGCGGCGGGCCGAGTCTCTGGGCGACATCGGCGGGCTGCAGGGGGCCTACACGTTCTTGGCGGCCTGCGCGATGGCCCAGGACCAACCCGGGAAGGCGCGGCGCTACTACGATGACCTGCTGGGCATGTGGACCGTCGAGGGCTTTCACTACCCGCACTTCATGGTCGGGGTGGGGCGCAGTCTCTGCGACCTCTACGAAGGCGAGCCGCGGGCGGCGTGGGATCGCATGGAGTCGCTGCTCGGCCCGCTCGATGCCTCGGGCCTCGGTCGGTCGCCACACATGCGCGCCAAGGCTCTGGCTCGGCGGGCGCAGTGCTGCTTGGCGTTGCTCGGTGCCGACGAGTCCACCCGCGCCGGGGTCGGCGAGCGAGCGCTGCTGCGGCTCGTTCGTCGTTGTGTCGGCGACTCCAAGCGCCTGCGACGAGCGGATGTGGCGGCCGAGGTGGCGCAGATCGAGGCCGCGCTGGCGTGGCACGGCGGCGACGTCGATGCGGCGGCGGCGGGCTTGCAGCTGGCCCGGGAGCGCTTCGAGGCGCTGGGTAGCCACGGGCGTGCCCGGCTGTGCGAGCTTCGCCATCGCCAGATCACGAGTGCATCGACCTCCGCCATCGACGAGGCCCGAGCCGAGATCGCGGCGCTGGGCATCGAGCAGCCGCTGCGATGGGCCCAGGCCTACGCGCCCGGGTTCTCCGGGAATCGCATGTCGCGGAACATCGCCAGCAAGTCGGCCTCGCTGAGGTAGCGCGTACCGCTGTCGTCGCGACGCGCGAAGCACCACCACAGCGGAATGAACTCCCCGTAGGCGCCCAGCGTGGTGAGGCCGTTGCCGTCGTCCTCACGCCGATGGGTCTGCACCATGGTGTGCAAGTCGGACAGCGCCAAGCCCCGCTCGTTGGGTCCGCCACCCTCGGGGACGAAGGGCCGACCCCACCGCTCGAAGATCCGGTCGAAGTGTTCGCGGCTGAAGCGGCCCGAGCCCAGCGCTTGCAAGATCTTGGTGTCCGCGCGTGGCTTGTCCAGGGGCCCGCCGGTCAGGCCCGCCGAGTCGAAGCTGAGGGTGAGCAGGTTCCGTAGGAAGTTGTGCGGGCCGAAGCCGTTGCCCATCAGCCCCACCCCGGCCACCACCGCGCCGAAGAGGCGTGAGCCGCTATGCGCCCGGGCGTGCTCGTAGAGCTGTCGTACCGAGGCTCGCCCCACCGCCAGCGGCCGCACGCCGGTCTGCGGCTCGTTGTCGGGGTTCGCCGCGCAGCGCAAGAAAGGGCAGGGGGTGCCCGGGAGTTGTTCGGGAGGATCGGTGGACATCGGCCTCACACGTTGCTCGCCACCGTGACCAGCGATGGGCGAAGGTACTCGTAGGGGCGATCGGATCGGGTGGTCCGATTGTCGAGGGTGATCTCTCGTTCGATCCGAGCCAGGTGTCGCCGCAGCTGCGCGACCATGGGCCAGACGTCGGGGTCTTCGAACCAGTCGAGGGCGTACTCGCCTAGGCAGTCGCCGCGAAGCTCGGAGAGCACGAACATCACGCCGGCCTGGGTCAGCGTCGTCTCACCGCCGGGCAGGAACGCACCGAGGTCGAGCTCGCGAACGCGCCGAGGATCGGCATAGATCGCGGCGGGCACGTGCGAGGGGTCGCACTGCAGGTCGAACTGCCCGTAGTTGACCCCGCTGTGGAACACGCTCGAGCGGAAGATGATGGAGGTGAGTACGTCGGCGAGCACCTCGGTGTCATCGAAGGACTCGGGGAAGCCGGCCACGTGTCCCCCTTGCGAGTCACACAGCTCGGCCCGCCAGGCCTCGAGCTCGTGGTCGTCCTTCAGCTCCCGTGCCGAGGGGTAGTAGTGCTGCACGTAGGCGGTGACGAACTCGTGCAGGGCGTCCCAGAGCCGCAGCCCGTCGTCGCGGAAGGGATAGTTGGGCAGGGCCTCGCGGTCGTCGACGCCGCGGCGGGCGAGCTCTTGCGGCAGGTGCAGGTCCCAGAAGTCCCACTGCCGATAGTGACGGCGCATGATCTCGATCGAGCCGTCTTCGAGGCGCCCGGACAGGAGCTGCTCGGTGAAGCCCTGCGGGTTGGTGAGCGTCTGGCGGCCCAGGAAGTTGTTCCACAGCACCAGCCGCAGGTGCACGGCGAGCAGGGCGGCGATGGGATGATCGCGATGCAGCTGGCGGGCGGTGGCCACGGCGAAGGCCTCGAGTACAAAGTGCACCCCCGCCAGATGCGTGGCCATCTCGTGGTGATTGAACTCGGCACACAGGTACAGCGCCTTGACCCGGGTCCACAGTTCGTCGCCATCGGCCGGGGTCAGGCACTCGAAGGCTTCGGGGTCGCGCCCCAGCTGAATCGCGATGGGCCACAGCCCCGACGCGCTGCCCTCTCCCCAGCGATAGAACAGCCCGTAGGGCGCAGGTAGATAGCGCTGACGGGCGGTCTCGGGGCCGAGCAGCTGCCCGAAGAAATCGCGGTCGGGGCTGTTTTGGCAGGGGATGTCCGCCACCATCCCGAAGTCGGTGAGGAACAGGCGCCCTTGCTCGACCGCCTGCGCCAGCGTGGCATTGCCCGCGGCTTCGTCGTCCATGCCATGCGCACGAAGGGCCGCTTGCAAGTGTCCGTCATTGACGGCGAAGCCCTCGGGCAGGCCGTGGTCGCCGTCGGTCCCCACACGCCGAAGCATCACCGGGTTCGTGCCCGCCACCGGACGACGTCCGAACTCGGTGTCGTCGAGCGTGGGGTTGGGCCCGGTCGGCAGGGGCAGGTCGCGAATGAGCCGGCTGAGGAACATCTGCCCGTCGGGCGCGACCGTGTGGTACCGCCGCATGCGAGCCATGAAGTTCACCAGCAGCTCGGCGGGGGCGACGATGCGCTTGACGGAATCGGGCAGCCACGGGTCCGCGGCTCGTCCCGGCTCGGGCGGCAGCTCGGGCTCGGGTTCGGGTTCGGGTTCGCGCCCCACCAGCTGACGCGCATGATCGCGGGCGTTGCCGACGACCGCCTCGACGGTGCTTCGGACGAAGCCCTGGACGATCGTCGCCAGCTGCTCCGCATCGGGAAGCGACAGGCCGCCGGACTCCTGCATCGTGGCCTCCACGACCTCGTCTTGGAGCGCGTCCATGGCTCGGCCCAGCGGGGTGGTGGTGCCCTGGTCGAGGACCCACGTGCTCAGCTCGTCGACCGAACGCAGCAGCAGATCCGTGAGGGTCATCGCCAGCTGCTGCGCGGTGGGAATCTGTACTCGAAGCACACGACGCTCACCCGGTGACGGCATCAGCTCTCGCAGGGCTTGCCCGACCCACTGCGGCACTTGCTCACGCGCCAGCTTTCGCGACTGCAGCATGAGGCCCAGCCAGTGCGTCCGAGGGACCCGCTCGAGCAGCTCGTAGATGGCCGGCCCGGCCCCCAGGGTCTTGCGAATCAGCCACTCGCTGGGCGGCTGTTCGGCGGCAGGAAGCCCGGCAAAGGAACCCGCGAGCACATCGTAGATCGACAGCACTCCGGTGCCGTCGACGTACGGGATGTGCAAGAACGGGAAGGGGGCGAGGTACTCGTGGTCCCAGCGGTAGAGCGAACGCTGTTGCTCGAGCTCGTCGGCACGGGCCGTGGAAGGGTCGTGTTGGGGCAAGCGAATCATTCGAGTCTCCAACCGTCGTGAGGGAGTCTCTCACGGGGCTCGGGGTTTCGGCAGCTGCTACGATGGGCCCATGGCCTGGTTGGAGGGACCCGGACCGTCGTCGACCGTCACGCTGGCGGCTCGCTCCGTGGTCGGGCGGGCGCCCAACTGTTCGGTGCGTCCCGCCGATCGCCGTGTCTCGGGAGAGCACGCCACGATCGCGTGGTCGGGGGAACGCTGGGAGATTCGCGATCTCGGCAGCCGCAACGGCACCTTCGTCAACGGCCAGCGGATCGAAGTTCGGCGGGCCGTTCCGCTGAGCGTAGGAGACCAACTGGGTTTCGGTGGCGTCGACGAGGTCTGGCGCCTGGCCGACGCGAGCCCGCCCGTGGCGACCGCGCGGCGCGTGGGGAGCGGAGAGGTCCTCGTCGCCGAAGGACAGCTGCTGGCCTTACCCAGCGCGGACGAGCCCTGGATCACCGTTTATCAGGACATGCACGGCACCTGGCAGGCCGAGTCCACCGCGGGGTGCCGGGCGGTCGAGGACGGCGAAGTGCTCGATGTCGACGGCCAGGCCTGGGCACTGCACTTGCCCACCACCCTCGAGCCCACCGTCGACGTCGACCAGCGGAACCCGGCCTTCGGCGAGCTGGAGCTGAGTTTCTCCGTCAGCAGCGACGAAGAAGACGTCGAGCTCATCGTCCGTCACGAGGGGCAACCGCTCGAACTCGGAGGGCGAGCCCACCACTTCGTGCTCTTGTTGCTCGCCCGGGCCCGACTCGAAGATGCCCAACAACCCGGCCTGTCCGAGGCCGAGCACGGCTGGCGCTACGTCGAGGACGTCTGCCAGATGCTGCGGGTGGACGATCTACGCCTGAACACTGCGATCTATCGCGCCCGCAAGGAGCTGGGTGCCATCGGGGTTCGCGGGGCGCCGCAGCTGGTGGAGCGCCGTCGTTCGTCGCGAAGCCTGCGGCTGGGCACGGGCGCGGTCACGGTCACCCGCAGCGGCCCGATTCACTGAGGTCGGCGTCTACGCTTTGTCGAGCCCGAGGTGCTCGACGACCTCGGCCAGGTGCTGCGCGTCGCCATCGACGAGCTTCTCCAGCAGCTTGCGGAAGCGGTCGACCCCGGGGCGCGTGGCTGAGTCGTCCGGTCGATACAGCGGCAGCGGCTCGTCGACGCCCTTGAGCGTGTAGCGATCGAGAAAGGTCAGGCACAGCTCCCGATTCATCTCGTTCATGCGCTTTTGGATCGCGATGCGGCGCTCGTCGTCCCGCTCGGCTCGCTCCTTGGCCCGCAGGTCGTTGAAGTTCTCCCCGTAGAACGCGGAGGCGCACATCTCGACGTTGGTGTCGCCGATGATCACGCTGGCGTTGGAGATGATCTTGGTGAGGGCCTCGACGCGGGCGGAGACGTTGACGCAGTGCCCGATGAAGGTGTTGACCCCGGCCGCGCCCGCGCCCGCGCGGACCCGGGAGACCTCGCCCGACTCGACGCCCACGCCGAAGGACACGAAGGGGAGCAGGCCGGTGGAGTCCTCGCGCAGGTCACAGCAGCGCCGTAGCCCCGCCTCGAGCAGGTAGGCCGACAAGAGCCCGTTGGCGTAGTGCCGGGGGCCGAGGAACACGACGAGCAGCCCGTCGCCCGTGCCGTTGACCGACAGCGTGGGCTCCTCGCGCTCGCTCGGCGCCAGCGCGACCATGCAGGCCTCGAGGGTGGCGGCATAAAACAGCGCCAGGAAGTGACAGAACTGGTTGGTTCCGTCCGGGTCGAGCGCGGCCGCGTTGAGGTTGGGCGTGAAGTTGCGCAGGTCCACGAGGACGCTGGTCGCGGGGACCGGGGGATCGACTCGGGGACGACTCATGGGCGCCCCCAGGTTCGCCCGAAATCGGACTCGACGTCGAGCCTGTCAGGACACGACCACCACCATGGCCGCCAGCCCCACCGCGACACGCGCAAACTCGAGGGGCACCGCCCAGCGTCGTCGTTCGAGCAGTCCCCCGCCAGCGACCACGGAGACCACGAGCCAGGCGACCATGGCCACGCGAAAACCGAGGCTCCAGTCGTCGCCCACCAACAGCGTCCAGCCGAGCACGGGCGGAATCAGCAGCCCCGAAAGGCCCACGTACCAGCGCAACGACCTCGTGCCCAGGGCCTCGGGGTGGGTCTCGGGCGAGGAGCTGCGATGGCCGGGCACGAGCCGCGCGAGGTGGGCGGGACCCGCCAGCCACAGGCGCAGGCGGTTTGCACCGTGGGCTCGTTGCGTGGCCGCGACCAGCTCGCGGAAGATCGCGAAGTTGCCCCACACCGAGTTGAGCGTGTGCAGCGGCTTGGTGAGGCCATAGCTGGGCTCTTCGTGTTCCTCTTGGAAGGTCCCGAACAGCCGGTCCCACACCACCAGGATGCAGGCGTAGTTGCGGTCGAGATACTTCTCGTTGCGGCCGTGGTGCACCCGGTGATGCGACGGCGTGTTGAACACCCACTCGATTGGGCCCAGCTTGGGCACGTAGCGGGTGTGCATCAGGAACTGATACAGGAAGTCGAAGACCACGATGCCGATGAACATCTCGATCGGCATGATGAGCGCCAAGGGGATGCGCCAGGGCCAGGAGGTCAGCTTCTGGAACGCGGCCTGGCGCAGCGCGGCGGCGAGGTTGTAGTCCTCGGCCGCGTGGTGGACCCCGTGGATGGCCCACAGAAAGTGAATCTCGTGGTGGTGACGGTGCAGCCAGTAGCTGGACAGGTCGAACGCGATGATGCCGATGACCCAGGCCCACCACGCATCGGTGGGCAGCAGGTCCCAGGTGACCAGCTGGGCGACGGCGAGGAAGGGGAGCGCCATCAGGCCCTTGGTGAGAAAATCGAAGGCCTGGTAGACGACGCCGTGGCCGATGTTCACGACCATCTCGCCCACGCGATAGCCACCGTCCTGCCGTAGTCGGCTCACCGCCAGTTCCGCGGTGATGAGCGCCACGAAGAAGAGGTAGGCGATCGCGAGCATCTGCAGTTCGGTCATGAGGAGCCTCCGAGGGCGGGCAAGATGCGGCCCAGTTGCTCGACCAGCGCGATGACGGGGTCCGACTGGCCGGGGCGTTCGTAGCTGGCACCGACCGCCAGCCCGTTGAAGATGGAAAACACCAGGCTGGGCAGGACCTCCGCGAGTGCGGGGGGCACATGGCGGAGATCGACCAGCGCCATGAAGGCGGAGCGGACCTCGTTGTCGAAGCGGGTCATCAGCGCCCGCATGGGTTCACGAAGCTGGGGGTCGGTACGGGCCGCGACCGCCAGCTCCAGCCACGCCACATAGACGGGGCCCTGCCACTCTGCCCACAGCTGCTGCACGAGCGCGGTCGGCTGCAGCGGGGACTGGCCCTGCCGCGACGCGACGAAGCGGGCGACTCGCTCGGCGAGGATCGAGTCGAGGGCGGCGAGCAGCAGCGCGTTGCGGTTGGGGAAGTGGTGCAACATCGTGCCGCGAGAAACCCCCGCGCGTCGGCACACCTCCTGGGTACTGGTGCCCGCATAACCGCACTCGGCCAGCGACTCGATCGTCGCGTCCATCAGCTTGGCCCTCGTCTGTTCCGAGCGCGATTGCTTGGGTGTGCTGTCTGCGGACATGGCCAGCCGACTCTACAGTCAGAGCTGACTGTTTAGCGCTGTGATCTAAAACCGTCAAGTGTGACTGTTTTTAAAAACCAGCTCTTCTCGGTCCGAATAACGTTGTTATCCGAACACCTACGCGGCCAATCGATGTTCTCCATCGTTTTGTGCGGGGTGGGCCGAGGGCGATCGAAACTGAGGTTCGACGAACTCGAGGCCTTCCGGCGACGACCCATTGCCGATGGCATCGCCGTCGATGACGGGCGGGTCCGGGCTCCGTGATCGATGTGGCGTCTGGTGGATCCGCGTGTCATTGAACCCGAGTCGACGCTCAATGGGTCGACATGAGACGAGGCCTGAATTGCGCAGCCCCCATCGCGCGTAGCCCTGGCTCGAATCTCGTGTGGTTAGTTCCCTGAGTCGTCGTCCCGACACTCGATCGCGACGCAATCCGATCGTCGCTCGTGCGTCTCCTTCACCATGTGCAAGCGGGTGCGAACGCTTGCCTCCAAGTCCCATGAAGCTCTCTCGTCCCGCCCCCCTCGTTGCACTGTCTGCGTTGTCCGTTCTGGCTCCCGGTTGCGTGGACGTGACCGACATCGAGCCCGAGTTCATCGACGAGCCCGCCCACGAGCGTGACACCCAGACCGTGACCGAGGCCGACTACGCGGGTGCATGCCCGGATACGCGGTTCATCGCTCGCTCGATCAGCCCCAGCCACTGTCCCGAGATCGACGGATGGATCGCGAGGTCGCTGTTCGAGGAAGGCTCGCCGTGGCTGATGGCAGCGCCCTCGGCCGCGGTCTCCGACTCGGATGGACATCTGTGCCGCTACTCGTGGGACGAGGTGGTCGAGCTGGGGGAGGCGCATGACAACCTCGAGCTGGCCGCGACCGGCTTGGCCGCCACGGTCGATGACCCGGAGCCACCCGTCCCGCCCGTGTTGCACGACTACAGCTCCGACTGTGAGGTCGTACGGGGTCAGCGAGGCTCGGCCATCTCGGACGTCGTCGGTCCGGGGGTGCGTCAGGTCTTCCGCGATCAAATCGGCTGGGTCCCCGGGGTGGCGTTGCCGCCCGGGTCCTCACCCGTCGCCGTCGCCGTGGTCGACACGATGCCGACCAGCGAGCCCGACGACCCGCGTTCGGAGCACGGCGAGCTCATGGCCCGCATCATCGAAGACGTGGCGTGCTCGGGTGGATTTCCCTGCGACGTGTCCGTCAGTCGCATCCTGGGCTTGCCTCGCTACATCGCGGGCGAAGACCGAGATCGGGGCGGCTACGTGGGGAGCCACGGCGATCTGGCGGTGGGCATCGTGGAGTCGGTCGAGCGCTGGCGCCTCGGTCACCCCATCCCCGCCCTTCGTCCTCCGCTCATCATCAACCTGAGCGTGGGCTGGGAAGCTACGCTCTTCGGATCCGGCGAGACCGTCTCGACGGAAGCCGTCGAGATTGCCATGGAGTATGCCTCGTGCCACGGCGCCCTGCTGGTGGCGTCGGCCGGCAACTCCAACTCGGCGTGCCAAGCGGGCGCCATGGCTCCTGCGATGTGGGAGAACCGAGCGGCCCCGGACTCGGCTCGCTGTCAGGAGCTCGGGTTCCCGCCCAATAGCTGGAACTCCGGCTATCGCCCCTTGGTGCACGCGGTGGGCGGCTTGACCTTCCAGGGCGAGGACATGCCGGGCACCCGCCCCGAGAGCATGCCGCGGATGGCCGCCCACTCGACCCATGCCTACGCGGGCAGTGCGGTGCTGAGTAGCTCGCTCACCGGGACCTCGGTCGGAGCGGCCGCGGTCACTGGAGCGGCTGCCTTGGTGTGGTCCTACGATCCTTCGCTGCAAGCCCACGAGGTCATGGAACTCGTCTATGCGGGGAGCGCCGACTTGGGGCGCAATGCCGACCTGCACATCGCGGGCAACGGTGCAGACACCGTTCATCGGCTGGACGTCTGCGAGGTCCTGCAAAACCAGTGCTCGCAGGATGCCCTCTGCAGCGCGGCGGGGGTGAACCTCGGCTGCACGCCGCCGGCTCACCACGACATGGATGCGGTTGCGGATGCGGTCGCGAACATTCCCGTCGCCGATTCGTATGCGCCGGCCTTCGGTGCCGCCCTGGCGTGTGCACCCATCTGTGGCGTGCCCAGCGAGGCCTATAGCGAGACGTCGACCGTCTGCAACGAGATCGAGCCCGATCCGGTGGTGTTGTTCGTCAACCCGCAGCCCAACCTGCCCACGTGCTCCAACTGCACGCTGACCGACGATGATGCCGACGATGACGCCGAGGCGTGGCAGGTGCACGCCTCGCTCGACTCGTTCTACGACGGCGCGCCCATCGAGCGGGTCGTGGTGACGGTGACCAGCGACATCATGGAGCGCTTCGATTTCGGTGCCGTGCCGCTCAGCTCCGACCGCGTGACGGTGCTCGAGCTCGGTTCTTGGGTGGCGCCGCCCCATATCCGGGCGGCCGAGATCGACATGTACTTCACGGGAAAGGACGCGCCCGTCACGAACGACATCATCGTCAAGCAGTAGCGCTCAGGGAACGAGCACGTGCAGCGTCGCCCAGCTCGAGCTCGGAGCATCGACTCTGAGCTCGAGCTGTACCGCACGGAGGGCGGCCGCGAGATCGGCCTTCGGCTGTTGGGCGAGCTGCTCGGCGATGCCCTCACCCACGCGCAGCGCGAGCTGATCGTCGAGGGTCCCGCTGGCGGCCAGCACCTCCTGGGCTCCGGCCAGTACGAAGGCTCGACCGAGGTTGACGCCGCCCGCCCACGCTCCCGCGCTATGGGACCCGGTATCGCAGCCCGCCAGGATCACCGCGGGGGGCACTCGGGACACGGCGAGTAGATCGATGACGCCCAGCTCACCGCCGTGTAGCAACAGGGCTGCATCCCACCCACCGGCTCCTCGATGTGCCCCGTGACCGGCGTAGTGCAGCAAGGCCGCGCTCTTCAGGCTCTCGAGGACGTTGGCTCGGGTCGCGCCCTCTCCATCGTGGCGGCCCACCTGCCAGCCCGCGCTCACCAGGGTCTGTTCGACGGCCCGGGCCTCGTTGCGGGCGGCGGGGAGGTTCTGCGAGGGGTCGGCCACGACGATGGCCCGGCGGGAGTCCACCGCGGCGGCGGGACGAGGCGGAAGGTCGAGGGCATGCACCAGCGGCGCAACGTCGAGCAAGGTCCGGTCGCCCACCCGAACCTTGGCCAAGGTCGGGTCTCGGTCGCGGCCGTCCGCCATGATGCGAATGCGCGTGGCGCCGTGCAGCGCCTCGGAGAAGGTCTCGAGAGTCTCGGGGGTCCAGCGGGTAGGCCCGGGGCTCGAGGGCAGCTGAGCCACCTCGACTCGACCGGCATCGTCGCCCACGAACGCCAAGCTCTGGTTTTGGTGCGAGAGGATGAGCAGCACTCGCTCGCCGCTCGGCACGGGAGGCAGTTGCTCGCAGCTCGGGGGCGGAGGCTCGAGCAGCAGGGTTCGCGTGGCCTCTTCGAAGGCCGCCGTCGCCTCGAGGTGTCGTTCGGATCGCCGGGCGCGACGGTTGATCTGCTGGGTCTCCGAGAGCGTCCAGTCCTCGCGAGCCTGGGCCTGGAGTTCGGCCCGGGTCTCGAGCAGGCCGAACGAGACCTGCTCCCATCGTGTTCGCTCCGCTGCGGGCAGACCCGCGATGCGGGCGGCGCGGTCCATTCTTCGCAGCGCCCGACGCCGGGCCATGCGTGCGCGGCACAAGGCCTCGGTCCGCTGCCCGCGGGCGACGAGGCGCTGCACCAGGCCCCACGCACTGGCCGACCGATCCCACAGGAAGTTCTCCGCGCCCACGCCCGTGCCCCCGGACGCCGAGGCCTCGTCGAGCAGGCCTTCGGCTGCTGCGTAGGCTTCGATGGCGGCTTCGTCGAGGCCGAGCCGGGTCAGCAGCGCGCCCCGGCGCACGGCCACGCTCCAGTCGAGGCCGAGCTCACCCGAGGGCGGGGTGCGAGCGAGCAGGGGAGGGGCCTGCTCCCAGCGCCCGGTGGCCAGCGCGACTTGGGCTCCGATCTCCGCGACCCAGGGCTCGAGCCACTGCGGCACGCCGTCGGCCCGCAGTTGCTGGTAGCGATCGTGAGCGTGCTCGAAGTCGCCTTCGACCAGCGCGGCGATGGCCAGGTTCACGCGCTGGTTCACCGCTTGCGTCGGATCGGGGCACTCGTGCTCGGACGCCTGCAGCGAGCGTTCGAAGGTCTCCCAGGGCACGTCCGCGGTGTGCCCCATCTGCACCATGCGCAGCTGGGCCCATCCCAGGTTGCCGAGCAAGCCACGTCGCATATGGCAGCGCAGGCGGGTGGAGTCGGCCAGGCGCATGCCTCGTTGCACGACGGCCATGGCCTCTTCGGTGCGTCCCAGCTCGCCGAGGAGCACCGCGTGTTGCTCGAGGGTCGTCGCCTGGTGGCTGAACATGCCCAGGCGGTCGGCTCGACGCTCCGCTTCGGCGATCTGGGCCACCGCGGTGTGGAGGTCGCCCGTGGCGCTCAGCAGCAGCCCGCGATAGTACGGCGCCCAGGAGCGCGCCTCGGAGACCGTCTCGGTCAGCTGCTCGAGCCGCTCGATCCACTGCTGCGCCCGGTGCAGTGATTTGTCGAGGATGGCCCGGTAGGCGATCGCGGAGGCGATGTCGGCGAGGTCTCGATCGGCGCCCAAGGTTCGCGCGAGTGCGGCCGCCCGCTCGGCGGTCTTGGTGCCCTCGTCGACCGCCCCGGTGTTGTCGTGCAACCGCCTCAGGCGCTGGAGCACGGCCAGCCGAGCTTCGGGCTCGAGCGTCGGCAGGGCGTCGGTGAGCACCTGAATCTCTCGGTCGTATCCCTCCGCTTTGCCGAGCGCCTTCGCTTCACCCAAGATCGGAGGCGCGCTGGTCCACTGCAGCGGGAGGGCGAAGGGCTCGGGCCACTGCGGGTCGATGCCCCCGAGCTGCACGACCGCGGTGTCGCTCGGGGGCCGAAGCACCACGTGTTGACCGCCGTCCACCGGCCGGGTCTGCAGTTCCAGGGGCTGCCCGTCCGCCGTGGCCTGCAAGGTCGCGGATGCGTCGGCATCGATCCACAGGTTGAGGGTGGCGGTGCCCTTGCGACCCGCTCGCACGACACACTTCGGGCCCTGGCGCGAACGGCATCCGCGGACCTCGACCGTCGGTGTCTCGCCCAGGACGATCGTCGAGGGGCTCGCGGGCGCGGGAGGAGGCGGCGGCTCCTTCGAGCACGCGGCGACCACCAGGGCGACCAGCGGTGCCCCGAGCCGTCTGCGTTCAGCCGGATGGCGACGTGACCGTCGCATGCACGCTGAGCGTACGCCACGCGGTGTCGTCGGGCGAACTCGGCAGCTGCTGCAACGACTCGGGGAGCGCGTCGGGGGGGCCGACCAACAGCTCGAGCGTCCATTCCCCGGGGGAGAGCGCAATGAAGCGATTGAGCGGCCCCTTCAGGTGGATACCGCCGTTGGCCGAGATCTCGACGCCCTGGGCCGGTCGTACCAGCTTCGCGGGCACGCCGTTGCGGCGCGCCACGACGACAACGGCGACCGTGTCCCGAAACGGCGTCTTCGGGGTCAGCACGAGATCGAGCGGGCCGTCGAACTGAAGCTCGATGCGCTGGCCGGGCTCGGGCTCGCCCGCGCGATCGGAGGCCTGGCCCGCGGCGAGGCGCGTGATGGAGTACGAGGGCAGCGACGCGACCAGGTCCCGTTCCGGGCTCGGCGAGCGCGGGCTGCCCCACCACAGCAGGAGCATGGCGGCGACGGCCACCACGGCGACGACGACGGTGATCGCCGCTCCGCGACCACGGCTGGGCGACGGTGCGAGCGGGACCACGTTGTCCGACGTGTCGCTCGTAGCCTCGCCATCATCGGTACCGGTATCGGCGTCGTTCGAAGCGTCGTCGTCCTCCGACGCATCGAGGCGCGCGAAGGCGCCATCCAGCACCGAGCCCCGCTCGTCACTCGACAAGAGGCGACTCAGCGCCTCGGGAGCATCGCCCCGGGACAGCTGGTCCTCTCGGTCTCGCAGGTCTTCGCCCAGCGCGTGCAAGATCTCGTCCTCCTCCGTCATCCCCCTACGGTCCCTCCTGCCTCGGCTCCCGTGGTCGAAGCGTTGGCGAGCCGTTGGCTCACGATGCGCGCCTGTTTGCGGGTGCGATAGCACCACGCGTTCACGGCCCCGCGCGACATCTCGAGTCGGCTGGCGACCTCCGTCGGCTCGAGTCCCTGCACGAACAGGAGATCGAATAGCTCCACGTCGCGTGGGCTCATTCGTGCGTGCAGAGCCTCGAAAATCTCACTGAGTCGGGCCCGGTCCTCGATTCGTTTGTCGAGGTCGCCATCGAGTTCCTCTTGGTACTCGAGCTCCCCTTCGCCCCATGGGTGCCCGCGGTGTCGATTGAGCACCCGGGCCACGCGACGCCGCGCCACCAGACGCACGAAGCTCTCCAGGCTTCGACCTCGCTGTGGGTCCCAGCGCCGGAGCTCTCGGGCGTCGTGTTCGAAGAGCGTGACCAGGACCTCCTGCACGAGGTCTTGCACGTCTTGTCGCGGGTCCCGGCCGCGGTCCTTGGCCGGCCGCAGCAGCGCGATGCCGACCTCCCGCGTGATCGCGTCGAGCAGTCGTTCGGCCAGGCGTCGTCGCGAGCTGGGTCGACCCGCCAGGGCGGCCTCGACCAGCTGGACGTCGTCGTGACGCGAACTCATGACGCGGTGTTATCACAAGCCGCGGCTGCGCCCGGTCCGGTTCGATATCGACGCCGGCAAATGCGGTTCGCGGCCCCCCGGCCCCGATACGCCCGGCGTGCGACCGCGGGGGCGGTCTCGGTCCGATGGGGCGGCCCCCGGGTGTCTGGTTCCTGCCGATTTGTTCCATCCCATGTGCCCGTTGTCGCTCGTCGCCCGGCCGATGACGGGCCGTATTTTTTTCGAGTGCAGGCGTCATCGATCGACGGGGCATGGCCAAGGGGTGGACAGAAAGGAACCCGTCATCATGAAGCGTAAGAAGAACATCAAGCCGCAGCTCACTGCTACCCGAGGGCCCGCCACCGGCCTCGCCGAGATCGGCGAAGAAGAGTTGGCCGGCATCAGTGCCGGAAGTGGCTCCCACCATGTGCAGTGGTACGAGTGGTCGGTTTGGCGATTCAACGGCGGCCCGCAGGTTCCGGGACAGGGTCCCGCTGCCCCCCACAACCCCAACACTCAGAGCTGAGCTTCACCGCTGCTCGCCACGTTCGCCCCCCGGCCGCGAGGTTCGTCCTCGTGGTCGGGGGTCCACTCGGTCTGCCCTTTTTTGGAGCGAGATGATGTCCGCGCAACGACCCACGCCCGACGAATTTTGGAACACGATCGTTCCCCGCCATGAACCCGCCGTCTGGCGCGGTGCCGTCTCCGACATGGAGATCGTGAAGCTCGCCCGCGATGGGGCCGACCCTCTGCTGGATCGGCTGTCGGCCACGTGTGGCGATCGCCGGGTTCATGTGACCGGGTGTCCGCCCAGCGCCGAGGGCAAGATGGGTTTTCACGAGACCTTGTGGCCCGACTGGTCGCGGCGGGGCTCGACCTTCGATGCCTTCATCGCCGATCTTCGTACCGAGCGGGCGCAGCCCAGCGGTCACTGTGCCTACATGCAGTCGGCGCCCATCGGCTCCGCGCTGCCCGAGCTGCTGCCCCTGACCTCGATCTGGCTCGCCGACGAGCAGCGCATGCAGGCCGAGAGCCGACAGCTATGGATGGGCAGCGGCGGTCAGCGACTCGCCGTTCACCAGGATTCGACCCACAGCATCATCTGCATGGTCTCGGGCCACAAGGAGTTCATCCTGTTTCCGCCCGACCAACATCGGAACCTCTACACCGCGCCGCAGGGGCGCCTGTTCGAGTGGCCGTGGCGCAGTCGCGTCGATCCGCGTCGGCCCGACCTCGAGCGCTACCCTCGGTTCGCCGATGCGTTGGCTGCCTCGCGGACGATTCGCATCGGCCCGGGCGACGTGTTGTTCTTGCCCGCATATTGGTGGCACTCGGTCGACTCGTTTGGGCTCAACATCATGTTCAACTCGCGGTGGCTCGACGTCGAAGCCTCGCGTCTCGACGACGTCACCGCGGCCTTTGCCCACGGGGTGGTGAGCGCCCGGACGCTGCCGCCGTCGTTGCAGGAGCGGCTCCGCTCCGAGATCTCGACGCATGCGCTCGGAGACGAGGTGGAGTCCGCCCTCGACGACCAAGAGCGGGCACCGTGGATCGATGCGCTGCGAGCCGGCACCGCCGTTCGAGCGTCCGCCTCCGCGCGGACGCTCGACTGGGACCGGGAACTCGAGCTCGGCCCCGACGTCGTGGCTACGATGGGGGAGGCAGGCGTCTGCCTGCGCAACGACGATACCGGGGCCACGCGAACCCTGGACTGGGACTTCGCCCCCGTGCTCGAGCAGTTCGGCCGCCCACGAACGCCCGCAGATGCGCTCCGTGCTCTGCAAGAGCAGTTCGACGTCGACGCGGCGGTACTCGGTGAGCAGCTCGTCGAGCTGGTGGCGGGCGGAATCTTGGTGTGCACCGATCCGCGACAGCGTACCGACGATGAAACCCGGCTGCGCGCGACGGTTGCCCATACCGTGCTCGCGGCCCGCGGACTGCCTCTCCATCACCGTCGAGCGCTGAGGTACGCGCTCGAGATCTTCGCGTTCTTGCGCGAGGGCGAGCCCTATCCCGAGACCGAGCCGGCCCACCGCGGGGTGCTCGGCGTGCCGATGCTCGATGCGAATCGGCGCTACCTCGAAGGCCTGGTCCGGGAGCGAGTGCAGCAGCGCTTCGGCGAAGAGCTCGTGCCGGACGACTCGTGGGAGACGCCATATCGACTGGACCACACGCGGTCGATGACGGTGGGAGCGGGTGGGCTGGTGCTGGTCGGGACCTCGGAGCAGACGCTCCTGTTGCCGTGGCACGAGGTCGAAGTGCTGTCCGAATTCCGCGAACCGCGACGCCCCGCGGACGTCTTCGCCGAGATCGATGCGCAGTGGGACACGACGCAGGAGCAGTTTCGGGCGTTGGTGACCCGGTGGATCGCGTGGGGAGCCCTCGTGCCCGTGGAGCGGGCGGCGGAGGCGAACGGCGGCGGCTACTGCTGCAGGCAGACGACCGACCACTCCGCCGAGCAGTCGCTGCTGGCGCTGGGCAGGATCCACTCCGCGTAGACGGTGGATCCGAAGGGCCGGGCCGCATACGCCGTGTCGGTCCAGCCATCGCAGGTCGTCTCTGCCGTCGCCATGCTGGTGGGCGAGTCGACGCCCGTCCAGAACGCGGTGGAGGGCGTGACGGTCCCGGTCGCATCGAACAGGACCGGGGCCTCGGCGATCAGCCACTGCGAGGGATCGCCCGCGGTGGAGATCACGGTGACGCCATCGGCCCGCACCCAGTCGCCGCCGTCGAGAGCGTGTCGCTCCCAGAGCGTCTCGCCGGGCTCCGCCATCAGGGCGAGGACGGTGCCCTCCAACCCGGCGGCGTTGGCCTCGAGTGCACACAGGTCATCGGCGGCTTGGCGCCCCGCATCGGCGGTCAGCAATCCCGCCGTCGCGAAGATGCGTCGCGCGTCGGCGGGCGGAGTGGGGGCGGGCTGCGGCGCATCGGCGTCGATCCCCAGGCACAACAGGTGGCCCGTGTTCGCGCAGGAGAACAGCACGAAGTCGACCCAGTACCGGTCGCCGCCGTCGGTATAGCCCCCGCGTCCGCGAACCTTGCCGTCGGTGGATTGCCAGTTTTCGCAGTGCTCGGGCGCGACCAGGCCGCTACGCAGGCTCCCCGTGAACGCGCTCGCGACCCCGTTGCCGTTCACCAGCGTGCCGGACTCGGTGTACATCAGGGGATAGCTGATCTGTCCCGAGGTCAGCGCTTGGCGATCGGTCGCGAACACGCGGCCGTCGGTGCGGGTCCAGCCGTTGGCGGAGCCCAGCCGGGTCACGGCGTCGGCGGTGCTGTCGGACAGGTACGCGACATAGCTCCCGGGGAGCCCGGCCTCCGATGCGCGGTCGTTGCAGATGGCATCCGCGGCCGCCAAACCCCCGAACGAAGGGTTGTGGGCGGTGGAGGTCACGAATGCCAGGTTCATCTCGACCACGGGCCCTCGCGCCGTCGATTCGTCGCCCGAGCCCCCGCTGCTGTCGGAGCCGCTCGTCTGCGAACCCGTCGAGGTGCTCTCACCCGTGGTCGGTACATTCGCGTAGCTGGGGTCGATCTCGACGCAGCCGGTCGTGCTGCCCACGACCACGAAGGACGCCGCGGTCAGCCAGCCTCGGGCCACGCATCGCGGAGTTCGACATGCCATCGTGAAGGTGTGCGTGCGGCGGGTCGTGACAACGACGAACCGCTGTACGCAGAGTACACCGCAAAATCACTACGCATGCGTCGGGGATCCAACCCGGGCAACCCTCACGACGATCTCGTCATGCTCGCGACGTCGAGGTGGCCCACAATTGCACAAACTTCATACGCGGCGTCAGCTTCGTTAGACCTCCGGGGAATCTCGGGCGCGACCTCGGACGAGCCGGCCCTCGAATGCCCTCGAAACGACCGCAAACGAGCGCTCCAGCGCTCTTCACGCTGTACGTCTCGGATACTCTGAAGCAGTCGGGTGACCGGGCGTTGAGCAGCCACGAAATCGAGGAGACGCAGTACGTCGACGAGGAGGAGTCTCTGTCGGGCGGGACGATTACCGCCGGGCTTCCCCACACCCCCTCCACGTCGGTCCCCACCGCGATTCCGCGTCGGATCGGCCGCTATCCCGTGCTGGGCAAGCTCGGTGAGGGCGGCATGGGCCTGGTCTACGCCGCCTACGACGAGGAACTCGACCGACGCATCGCGATCAAGCTGCTCATCGCTCGCGGGGTCGGCAAGGACGAGAGCAACCGGGCCCGGATCCGCCGCGAAGCGCAGGCGATGGCTCGGCTCTCGCACCCGGGCGTGGCCCATGTCTACGAGGTCGGGGAGTACGACGACCGCACGTACATCGCGATGGAGTACGTGCGGGGCTCGACGCTCAAGGTCTGGCGATTCGAACAGCACGACCTGGCCGCGCGCATCGATGTGCTGGTGCAGGCCGGTCGGGGGCTCGTGGCGGCGCATCGAGCCGGCGTGGTGCACCGCGACTTCAAGCCCGACAACGTCATGGTCGATCACCACGGGCGGGCGCGGGTGCTGGATTTCGGCCTGGCGCAGGCCCACGACGACGAGTCGGTCGAGCGCACCGAGGAGGTCGAGGTTCGCAGCGCGCTCGAGAGCTTCGAGCAGATCGCACCCGAGGTCACCCAGGCCGGCACCATCTTGGGCACGCCCGCCTATATGTCGCCCGAGCAGCACCTCGGCGCGCCCACCAGCACCACCACCGATCAGTACAGCTTCTCCGCGGTGGCCTACGAGGTGCTCTATGGCGTGCGGCCCTATACCGGGCCCAACCGCCTGGCCATCGCCTACGCGATTCAGCACGACGACCTGAACCCGCCGCCCGAGGGCCACTCGCCCGTGCCCGCGAAGGTTCACGACGTGATCATGCGCGGCCTGGCCAAGGAGCCTCGCGAGCGGTGGGCATCGATGCAGGAGTTGGTCGACGCGCTCGAGGCCGCGGCCGGGACTCAGCGACGCTCGTGGTGGGGGCCGATCTTCGGGGTAATCGCGGTGGTGATCATCGTCGTGCTGAGCACCTTGCTGCTCACGCGCTCCGAGCCCACGCCGGCCGAGCTTTCGCGGGTGGAGGCCATCTACCAGGCGGCGATCGAAGCGGGGGCCCAGGCGCGCTGGGTCTACCCGGTGGCGGACGCTCCCGAGGACACCGCGCTGGTCCGCGTGCACACGCTCGACGCACTGGCGGAAGACGAGGACGAGCCGACAGCGATCGTCGACAAGGCCGAGGCTCAGGCGAGCGAGCTGCGGGCCGATTTTGCGAAAACCCTGTCGCGGCTCGGTGACTACTACTGGGATCGTCCCGGAGGGCGGGTCTTCGCCCGGGACTTCTACCTGCAGGCGGCGCTCTTCGACGGGAAGGCCGGGCATGCACGGGCGCGCAGCGGCTTCACCAACGGCGAGCTGGCCGACATCCGGGCGCGGGCCCTGGTGGGAGAGCTGACCGAAGCCGAGCTCGATGGGGGCAAGGACCTGGCCGAGCTGGCCGAGCTGGTGCCCGAGGATCCTGCGGAAGAGGCCGATACGCAGGCCGTCGAAGAGAAGCTGAAGAAGGTCGTGAAGCGCCGTAGGGTGGCGCGGAGTCCCGAACCGGAGCCAGAACCCGAACCGGAGCCGGAGCCCGTCGCGGAGCCGGAGCCGGAGCCCGAACCCGAGGTGGATGCCGGCGGGGAAGAAGCTCGCGCGGCCGCACGCAAACAAGCCGCGGCCCTGGTGGCCGAGGGCGAACAGCTGCGCAAGGCGGGGCGAGCCGATGCGGCCGAGGCCAAGTTCTTCGCCGCGCTCCGCTTGCAGAGCCGCAACGCCAAGGCGCACGACGGTCTTCGTCGGCTGCGCTTCGATGCCGGGCGCTACACCGAGGCGGTCCCGCACGCCGAGAAGGCGGCCCGCCAGGCACCGTCGAATGCCCGGTACCGCCGCACGCTGGGCGACGTGTACTTCAAGGTCGGTCGCTTCGCGGACGCCGAGACGGCCTACGCCAAGGCGGTGGCGATGGGCGACACCAAGGCCGAGGAGCGACTGGCCATGGCGCGAAAGAAGCTGGGTCGATGATGCGAGCCCGGGCCGGGAAGGCGTGGCTGGTCGCGGGGACACTGGCGATGGGCACCGTGCCGGGTGTCGTCCGTGCCGAGCCCGTGTCCGCCGTACCCGAAGCACCCGGCGACAGCGCCAGCCCACGAGGCACGGGCACGACGGTGGTGGTGCTCCCCGTGCGGCTGTCGGGTGAGCTGCCCCCCGGGACCGACGCCGAGGTTCGCGGGTTGCTCGAGACCAACCTGGCGCAGGAGGGCCTCGAGCTCACCGATGCGGATGCCGGGGTCGCGGCCGAGTGCGACGCGGCCTGCCGCAGCGCGACCGCGGGCCGCCTCTCCGCTGCGTTCCTCGTGCAGGCGGACGTCGTGGGCTCCGAGGACGAGTACTCGGTCACCGTGACGCTCTTCGACGGCACCACGGGGCAACCGCTGGCGCCCTTCGAAGCCGAGTGCTCCATCTGCGGCTTCGTCGAGGTCCGCGACATGGTGCGCCTGCGCGCGATGGATGCACGCGCCGAGATTGTCCGCCGCGCTCGTGAGATGGAGACGACGACCGAGGTGAAGCCGCCGCCTCCGGTCACCGATGAGCCCCGGCCTCGATCGCCGCTGCTGTCGGCGGGGTGGGCCTTGGTCGGGGCGGGAGCCGGCGCGACGCTCGGCGGCGTGGTGCTCATGTCGATGCACAAACAAAGTGCCGGTTGCGCCACCAACCCTCGCGGAGGGGAGTGCGTGCCGCTGCGCTACACCACGCTCCCGGCGGGCGCCGCGTTGCTCGGCGCTGGCGTGGCGGTGACGGTGGCCGGGGTCATCATGGTGCTTCGCGGGCGTCGCAAGTCGGCGCGACCGCCCTCCCAGGCACGCGTACGAAGCCACGGTGCCGGCCTGGCCTTGCGCTTCTGAGCGGCACGGGTGCGCACCCTCGTGCGCGCAGGTGACGGGGTATCGTCGCCCCGAGTTCATCATGTCCGAGACGCGTCGTCGCGATTTCTTGCGCTGGCTCGGGGCCGGGTCCGTCGGTCTCTCCCTGCCGGCCTGTGCTCCATCGAAGCCCTCCACCACCACCACCACTCCCGAACCGGCTGCCGCTGCGCCTGCGACCCCGGTCGTGCCTGCACGCCGCGGCAAGAGTGTGGCCGGCTTGGTCGTGCCCAAGCTCGACACGGTTCGGGTCGGCTTGATCGGCCTGGGGCGCCGAGGCTCGGGTCACGTGATCCACATGTGCAACCTCGAGGGAGTGGAGGTCACCGCGCTGTGTGATCTTCGACCGGAGCCGCTGGCGCGATCGCAGCGAGAGGTGGTCGCGCGGGGCCGGCCCGAGCCCGCGACCTACGGCGGGAGCGAGGACGCCTATCTCGAGCTTCTCAAGCGTGATGATGTCGATGTGGTCATCATCTCCACGCCCTGGCGTTTTCATGCGCCGATGGCCATCGATGCGATGCGCGCGGGCAAGCACGTGCTGCTCGAGGTGCCCGCCGCGTTGAGCGTGCAGGAGTGCTGGGACCTGGTCGATACCGCCGAGCAGACCCAGCTCAACTGCATGATGCTCGAGAACGTCTGCTACGGGCGCGACGAGCTGATGGTGCTCAACATGGTGCGCCAGGGGGTGTTCGGAGAGCTGCTGCACGGGGAAGCGGCCTATATCCACGAGCTGCGCTTCCAGATGCACGACCTCACCGAGGGCACGGGCTTTTGGCGCACGGGCTGGCACGCCGAGCGCAACGGCAACCTCTATCCCACGCACGGGCTGGGGCCCATCTCCCAGTACATGGGCATCAACCGGGGCGATCGCTTCGACTATCTCAGCTCGTTCAGCTCCCCCGCCCGCGGGCGCCAGCGCTACGCCGAGGCCAACTTCCCGCCCGAGAATCAGCGCAACCAGGTGCGCTACATCTGCGGGGACATCAACACCACCGTGATCAAGACCAACGGCGGGCGCACGATCATGGTGCAGCACGACACCA
Organism: Myxococcota bacterium; assembly: GCA_039028615.1. GTDB lineage: Bacteria > Myxococcota_A > Polyangia > Nannocystales > Nannocystaceae > Paraliomyxa. The sequence goes on from JBCCHT010000032.1 coordinate 54,487, forward strand.
CCACGCCGCGGCCCTACTCGCGCCACAACCTGATCCAGGGCACCAAGGGGGTGTTCGGGGGCTTCCCCAATCGCATCGCCATCGAGCGCCCCGAAGAAGGCAAAGACGCGAGCTACCACCGCTGGGACGGGAACATGGAGCCCTGGTACCAGCAGTACGACCACCCGCTGTGGACGCGGATGGGGACCGAGGCCGAGCGCAACGGCGGCCACGGGGGCATGGATTTTCTGATGTTCTGGCGGACGATTTCCTGCCTGCGCAACGGCGAGCCGCTCGACCAAGACGTCTACGACGCCGCCGCGTGGTCGGTGCTGGTGCCGCTCACCGCCGAGTCCGTCGCCAATCGCAGCCGCTCGGTCGATGTCCCCGATTTCACCCGCGGGGAGTTCGTCGACCGGACCCCGCTGCCCGTCGTGCGCTGATTTTTTCGGTCGAGTCGAGACCCATTGCCCAGCGTCGTGCGTTCAACGGCCCCCATGTCGAGGTCGCTGCCCATCGTCTGTTCGTTGTTCGCATCTGTGGCCGGCTGCGCCTCGACCTCGAGCCCTGCCCACGCCCCGGGGGCCGGCTCCGAATCCTCATCCGCGACGGAGGCCGAGTCCCCGCCGCCCGTGCTGCGCTGGCGGGCGATGTCGGCCGACGGCGCGCCCGTGGGGCGAGAGGACCACTCCGCGATCTGGACGGGGCAGGAGATGATCGTGTGGGGCGGCGAGACCCGAGGCGGCGGCAACCAGCCGCTCGACAGCGGGGCGCGCTATGTCCCGGCGGAGGATCGCTGGGCGCCCATCTCCAGCGTCGGCGTGCCCGATCGCCGCAACGACCATACGGCGGTGTGGACGGGCACGGAGATGATCGTGTGGGGCGGCAACCAGCGCGACGAAGACTCGGAGCTGCTGGCCTCGGGCGGTCGCTACGATCCGGCCCACGATCGCTGGACCCCCACCGCGGGTGGTCCTCTGTCTCCGCGCGACGATCCGACCGCGGTGTGGACGGGCACGGAGATGATCATCTGGGGCGGTCGAACCTTGGGCATGCAGCACGTGGGCTCGGGGGCTCGATACTCGCCGTACCGTGACGCCTGGGTGCTGACGAGCACGCAGGGCGCCCCGGAGCCTCGCGAGGACCACACGGCGGTGTGGACGGGCACGGAGATGATCGTGTGGGGAGGCTGGTCGGGGTACGACGACGATCGCCATCACCACGGCGACGGAGGCCGCTACGATCCCGAGACGGATACCTGGCGGACGATGTCCACCGTCGGCGCTCCCGAGCCCCGCGAAGACCATACGGCGGTGTGGACAGGCACGGAGATGATCGTGTGGGGCGGCGTGGTGCATCGCTATGCCGAGCCCGAGCCGTCCGCCGAGGCTGCGAGCGAGCATGCCGACGAGGACGCCAGTGAAGACGCCGAGGCGCCCGAGGCCGCGGAGGCCATCGCCATCGAGCGCGTGGAGCCGGAGCTCGAAGACGCGCTCGACGATGCCGAAGAAGTCTCCTTCGAGTACGGCAAGGGCGGCCGCGGGCGGCTCGTCCAGCTCGGCAACGGTGCGGCCTACGACCCCGTCTCCGATACCTGGCGCCCCATCACCACGGTGGGTGCACCCGAGCCGCGCGAGGACCACGTGGCGGTTTGGCTGGGCGACGAGCTCCTCGTCTGGGGCGGCCGCCGGGGCACCGCAATGCTGGCCACGGGAGCGCTGTACGACCCGCGGCGGGATCGCTGGCGCCCGGTGAGCGCCGACGAGCCCCCGACCGCACGCTGGAACCACACCGCGGTGCTCGCGGGGGACCAGGTGATCATCTGGGGCGGATACGCCGACGGCTACCCACAACGGGGCGCCCGCATCGTTCCGTCACGTCTCTAGGGCTCGTAGCCGTCCCACTGGTGCAGGGCGAAGCCCTCTTGGCCGCAAGGATCTCGCACCACCGCCTGCAGGGCGCTGCTGCCCCAGTCGTCGAAGAACATGCGGATGCCGTACTCCTCGACGTTGCCGTCGACCATGCGCCAGGGCTGGTCGCCGCCCAGGACCAGTCGCTCGTCGAAGCCTCCGTCCTCGCAGGGGACGTCCTCGGGCAGGCACTCGTCGTCTTGGAAGTAGGTGAGGGTCACCTCGACGCGGTCGTAGTGCGCGGGGTCGATGCCCCCGATGCGTAGCGCGATGAACGAGTGCCCTCCGCCGCCCTGCGGCCCCGAGTACTGCACGGGGCTTCCGGCCAGGGTCTGGAACTCGTCGGCGCCTTGGCCCAGGGTGACGTCGAGATCGCCCATCAGCTCGCAGGTGGGATCGAGCTCGAACTCGCTGGGATTCTCGCAGCCCTGACAGTCGGGCTCGGGCCCGAAGTTCTGCGGCTCGGACCCACCGAAGAGGAAGCAGTTGCATGCCATCAGGCACCCCAGCAGACCCAGGGAGTGGAGCGCGGCTCTCATCTGTCCAGGTAGTGCCGCGACCGGGCGTTTCGATCGAGCGTGGGCCTAGAAAAAATCGCGCGGGGGAGCATCCTGCGCACCGTCGGGGTGGCAACTGTTCGAGCCACGCGGCTACTGCTTCCAGGGCGGTGCTCAGAGGCCGAAATCCGGCACTACGGGCCGAATTCTTGATGCGGTGAAGAGATGCGGGACATGTGGGTACTCCCCGTGCACCTTCGCTTCGCCTGTCGCGACTTCGCCGATGACCACCTGCACGAACGACGCCTTGCTCACCCAGTCGCCCGCTCGGGCGTTGCGTGGACTCACAATCCCCGGGGTGCTCTCGCACCTGACCCTCATGGTCTTCGTGCTGGCCGACATGTACTTCGTGGGGCTGCTCGGTCCCGAGTCGCTCGCCGCGATGTCGTTCACGGTGCCGGTCGGGCTGTTCATCTTCACCGCCGCCGTCGGCCTGGGCTTCGGGGTCACCTCCAAGGTCTCCCACGCCTGGGGCAACGGCGACGCGACGCGGGCCCGCGGCCTGGCCACCGACGGGTTGCTCATGATGCTGGCCATCGTGGGCCTGATGTGCGGGCTGGGCCTGGCGACGGTGGACCCGGTGTTCCGGGCGATGGGGGCGGGCGAGACCTCGCGCGTGCTCATCAGCGAGTACATGACGCCCTGGTACTTCGCGATGGTCGTGCTGGCGCTGCTCATCGCCGCCAATGCCATCCTGCGAGGAGCGGGGGACACCAAGACTCCGCTGCGCGTGTCGGCGCTGGCGGCCGGCCTGAACATCGCGCTCGATCCTTGCTTGATGTTCGGCCTCGGCCCCTTCCCCGAGCTCGGCCTGGTGGGCGCGGTCCATGCCACGTTGATCTCGGCGGTGGTGGGCACCTCCTATGCCCTGTACGCGCTGTGCCTGCGCGACCGCCTGGTCAGCTCCGAGGGCTGGTCGGGTTCGCGGATGTTCGAGTCCTGGCGAGAGCTCATCGCGGTCGCCGTGCCCGGCATCGCCATCGCGGCCGTGCCCCCGCTGGGGCTGGCCATCGTGACCTCGTTGGTCGCCCGCGATGCGGAGACGAGCGTGGCCGCGTACGCGGTCGGCAGCCGCATCGAGGTGCTCGTGGTCGCGGTCCCGGCCGGGCTGTGCGACGCCCTGCTCGCCTACGTGGGTCAGAACGCGGGCGCGGGACGACTCGACCGGGTACGTGAGGGCATGCGCCACGCCATCGTCTGGGCAGCGGTGGCGGGCGTGGCCGTGTGTGCGCTGCTCGTTCCCTTGGCGCCGACCTTGGCCGCGTTGTTCACCGCCGAGCCCATCGTGCAGGCGGGCGTGGTGTCGTACTTGCGCATCATCTCAGTCAGCTATGCGCTGCTGGGCATCGCGATGATCGCAAGCCCCATGTTCTTGGGGCTGCAGCGGCCGGGCATGGCCTTCGTGGTCGCCACGTTGCGGATGATCGTGCTGATGGTGCCCGCGGCGATCGTCGGGCTGCTCGTGGCGGGTCTGCCCGGGGTGCTGGTGGGCATCGCCATCGCCAACGTCGTGGGTGGGCTCTTCGCTTGGGCGATCTCGGCTCGGGCCTTGGGCTGGTTGCCCTCGGGTCGGGAAATGTGGGCGTTGCTCAAGGGCAGGTTCGCGTCGCGGCCGATGGCGACTGTTGCCAGGGTGAGGTCCTGAGGTCGACGACCGACGCACGGATTGGATTGATGCGGGCGTAGTCTCGGCTACGCCGTGGAGAACCGAACGGTGTTCGTCTCCTCCGAGTCGAGGCGGCTCGGGGTGGTACGCGATTTGCTTTTGACGCAGGCGGAATGACTGCTGCCGGCGATCGGGCGACGCGCGAGGGGGGAAGTGTTCCCACCATGGTCGACGAGGAGTCGGGTCAGCCACGCCCCGGAGAGCCGGCGGTCGGCGCCACCATCGGTCGCTACCAGATCCTCTCCCGCGTCGGGGCCGGAGCGATGGGAGCCGTGTTCGCGGCGCACGATCCGATGCTCGCCCGACGGATCGCCTTGAAGGTCCTGCACCCGGGGCGGCGAGGGCCGGTGGCGCAGCAACGCCTGCTGCGCGAGGCCCAGGCGCTGGCGCGGCTCGGTCATCCCAACGTGGTCACCGTCAACGACGTGGGCACGGAGGGCGACCTGCTGTACATCGCCATGGAGCTCGTCGAGGGGCAGAGCTTGGGCAAGTGGCTCGAGGCCTCACCGCGAGCATGGTCCGAGGTGCTCGACATCGTGCTGCAGGCGGGGCGAGGCCTGGCTGCGGTGCACCGGGCCGACCTCGTGCACCGCGATTTCAAGCCCGAGAACGTGATGGTCAGCGAGGGGCGGGCGCTCGTCGCCGACTTCGGCATCGCACAGAGCAAGGACGACGACGACTGGGCCGGGTCGAGCGATTCGATGCCTTCGCGCGGTGGCGATGATGGCCGACACCTCGAGATCTCCGACCGGCTGACGCAGACGGGGACGATGCTCGGCACGCCGCGCTACATGGCCCCCGAGCAGTTCCTGAGTGAGCCGGTCGACTCGCGCACCGATCAGTTTTCGTTTTGCATCGTGCTGTGGGAGGCGCTGTACGGCCAGCATCCCTTCTCGGCGGGCTCGCTGACGTCACTGACGATGTCGATCACTTTGGGCGAGCTGCAGCCGCCGCCGTCGGGGCACGGCGTGCCGCCGCGGATCCATCGGGTCTTGGTCCGAGGGCTGTCCACGCGGCCCGCCGATCGCTTCGCGTCGATGCCGGCGCTGCTGAGCGAGCTGGAGCGGGCCGCGGCCCCTCGTCAGAAGGCGCTGGTGCTGGGCGTCGTCGCGGCCCTGGCCGTGGGTGGGGTTGCCCTCGCGGCGTATTTGCCCGCCTCGAGCACCACCGCGTGCGACGGGCGAGGGAGCATGGACGCCACGTGGGGCCCCGACGATGCGCGGCAGCTGCAGGAGGCCTTCGAAGCGACCGGCATCCCGATGGCGCGGGCCAACGGTCAGCAGGTCGTGCGGCGGCTCGAAGACTACGCCGAGCGCTGGGTGCAGGCCCATGGCGCCCAGTGTCTCGAGCGGCGGGACGCGGATGCCGAGACCCAGATCCTGCTCGATCGTCGGATCGCTTGCTTGAAGGAGCGGCGAGGGAGCCTGGACGCGCTGATCCAGGTCTTGCAGGACCCCGATCCCACCATCGTCGAGAATGCGGCGAGCGCCGTGCTGGAGCTCGGTGAACTCTCGGCCTGTGCCGACGACGAGCGCCTGGCCGCCGAGGCGGAGCGTACGGTCGAACCCCGCCTGGCCGCGCGGGTCGAGGATGCGCAGCAGCAGCTCGACCAGGTCCGGGCTCTACAGTCGGCCAGAGCCGACGATCGTGGGCTGGAGCGGCTCGACGAGATCGAGGCCCAGCTCCGTAGCATCGATTACTTGCCGCTCCAGGCCGAGGTGTCCTTCCTCCGCGGCACGCTGCTCGACCACCAAGGCGAAAGCGATCGGGGACGGGCGGAGGTCGAGCGGGCCTTCGAGATCGCGACGGCGCAGGGCATGGACGAACTGGTGGCCAAGTCGGCGTTGCGCTTGACCAACATCGCATGGACCATGGGCGCGACCGCCGATCAAGCGCGTCGATGGGCTCGCCACGCCGACGCGGCCATCGCTCGTCTTGGCCGCCCACCTCGGCTGCAGGTCGACTACCTGGAGTTTTCGTCCTTCGTCCTCGAGCGCGAGGGCAACCACCGGGAGGCGCAAGCCTTGCTTCGCGAGGCCCTGGCCCTCGTGCAGCGAGAGATGCCCGACAACCAGGTCGCGGCTTCGCATGTGCACTCGGCTCTGGGTCGGATCGCGTTGATGCTCGGCGAACACGACGAGGCCATCGAGCAGTACGGGCTCGCGCACGACCGGCTCACGGCCGCACTGGGCGAGGCGCACCCGGGGGCGGTGAGCATCCTGGGGTCGATGCAGGAGGTCTATCGGGCGCAGGGCAAGTTCGCCGAGGCGCACGCTCTGGACGAGCGGGTGTTCCCGCTGCTGGTCGCTGCGTACGGACCCAAACACCCCGAGGTGGTCAGCATGCTCGTCAAGCGGGGGTCGTTGCTCGCCTCCGAGGGCTTTGCCGAGGATGCGCTCGAGTACTACGGCCGGGCGCTCCGGATCACCGAGGAGCGCTACGGCCCCGACCATACCGGGGTGGGGGTCATTCGCTCCAATCGCGGGGTCGTGCTGAGTTCGATTGGACGCCACGATGAAGCGGTGGCCGATCAGCGTCGGGCCTTGCGAATCGCGGAAGCGGTGTTTCCCGCCGAGCACCGGCGGATCGCCATCGCGCTGGACAATCTGGGCTCTGCGCTGGTGGGCGCCGGGCGGCCTGCCGAGGCAATTCCCCTGCACCGCCGCAGTCTGCCGATCTGGTCCCGCCAGGGGGATCACTCCCCGAGCCTGGCCATCTCGCTCACCGACCAGGCGCTGGCGTTGCTCGAGCACGGTGAATCGGCCGAGGCGGTGCCGCTGGTCGAGCGGGCGGTGAAGATCTTCGAGTCTCGGACCATCGATCCGCTAGAGCTGGCCCGAGCCCGCTTCACCCTGGCGCGGTCGCTCGCGGCGAGCAACCGGGACTCGGCTCGCGCCCGACAGCTGGCCTCTCGTGCCCGTGCGGCCTATGTCGACGGCGGCGAGCGACGGTACGAACACGTGGACGCCATCGATCTGTGGACCCAGGGTCTTCAGGCCGCGGACGACGGGTAGAGCCGTCGCCCGGTCTCCCACGACGCGATCGCCAGCGCCAGCGCAGCCGTCGCGGGCGCGAACTCTCCGTCACCGATGGCGACATGGGCCGTGGCAGCGAGGATGAGCTCGTAGAAGAACCCGGCGTAGGCCAGGTTGGTGAGCAGCGGGGACTTGCGGGTCAGGATCGCGGTCAGCCCCAGGAGCTTGGCGATTGCCAACGGACAGATGATGTACGCGGGGTAGCCGAGGGTCGCGAACTTGTCGGCGACCATGTCGTGCTGCACGAAGTACATCACTGCGCCCATCCCGATGAGCGCGGTGAACAGCCCGGTGGTGATGCGGTACGTCAGCTTGGTTTTGTTCATCGTGCTCGCAAGCTAGGGCGCACCCGCGGACGCTTCGACGCTCGAGTTTGCGTACCGGCCGTGCATTCGTGCACAGCCCCATGAACTCCCGAATTCGGCCGTGAACGGTGGATCTGAGGTGTTCCACCGGGCGGGGCCAGGCAAGGCTGGCCACGACCGTGCTGCCGTGCACGGCCGTGGTGCGCCAAAGGCGAGGGGCTCAGAGCCAGGCCGGATCGAGGTCCACGTAGGACTCGTCGTGCTTGCAGCGATGGGCGAGCACGCGGACCCGCGGGAGCTCGGCATCGAAGAAATGCGCCGCCGCGGCCAGCTTGCCGCGCAGGAACCCCTCGGAACCTCGACCTGCCGCCAGCATGTGCGTGGCCGTGCTGGCTTGCTTGAGCCACTGCCAGGCCACCGCGATGGTGGAGAGCAGATCGAGGAAGTCGGTCGCGTGGGCGAGGGCCCCCGACAGGTCCTTGGGTGCCCGTGCACCGAGATGACCGACCACGCCGCTGGCTCGGCCCATGGCGTCGAGCAGCGCCGGCCCGAAGCGAGCGTCGACGCCGGCTTCTTCCGCGGCCCGCACGTCGGATTGGATCTGCTCGGCGAGCATGGCCAGCGAGCGCCCCTGCTCGCGAAGGACCTTGCGGCCCAGCAGGTCCAGGGCCTGGATCCCGGTGGTGCCCTCGTGGATGGTGTTGAGCTTCTGATCGCGCAGCCAGGCCTCGGGCAGGTACTCGCTGCTATAGCCGTAGCCGCCGTGGATCTGCAGCGCCAGGGCATTGGCGTCGAAGCCCCGCTCGGCGGGGAAGCTCTTGGTGATGGGCGTGATGAGGTCGAGCAGGGCCTGGGCGCGCTCGCGCTCCTTTTTGTCCTCGCCGTGGGCCACCACGTCGGCCCAGCGCGCGGCCTCCATCACCAGCGACAGCCCGCCCTCGACGATCGCCTTTTGTCGCACCAGCATGCGTCGCACGTCCGCGTGCTCGATGATCGGCACGGGGGCTCGCTTCGGGTCGCGGTCGCCGATGGGGCGCCCCTGCGGCCGGCCGCGCGCGTAGAGCAGAGACTCGTGATACGCGACCGAGGCCGTCGCGGTGGCGTTGAGGCCGACCATGATCCGCGCCTCGTTCATCATCTGGAACATGCAGGCCAGGCCGCGATGCTCGGGGCCCACGAGCCACCCGTGACAGTCGCCGCGCTCACCGAAGTTCAGCGCCAGGCTGGGAAGTCCACGCCAGCCGATCTTGTGGATCGCCCCCGCGACGCTGACGTCGTTGTCGACCCACTGCCCGTCGTGCTCGCGGCGCTGCGGCACGGCGAACAGCGAGATCCCGGCCGTGCCCTCGGGCGCCCCTTCGATGCGGGCCAGGGTCATGTTGACGACGTTGTCGGTGATCCCGTGGTCGGAGGCGGAGATGAAGATCTTCGAACCCGAGATCCGGTAGCTCCCGTCCGGCATGGGGGTGGCCTTGGTGGTGATGTCGCCCAGGCTCGAGCCGGCCTGCGGCTCGGTGAGCGCCATGGTGCCCGTCCACCGCCCCTCGAGCATCGGCACCATGAAGCGCTCGCGGACCTCGTCGCTGCCGAAGCTCTCGACCAGGTGAGCCGCGCCGCGAGTCAGCCCGACGTAGCCGAACGCGCTCCCGTTGGCGGCCATGAGATACAGGTCGGCCGCGGTCGAGATCAGCAAGGGCAAGCACAGACCGCCGACCGACTCGGGTCGCGTCACGCTGAGCAGGCCGAGGTCGACCATGCGCGGCCAGATCTCGTGCATGGCGGAGTGAGCCAGGACCCGACCGTCTTCGAGGGCGGGCGGGGCCTCGTCCATCGGGCGGTACGCGGGCCACAAGGTCTCCCGGGCCAGGCGTCGCGAGCTTCCGATGAACAGGTCGAAGGTCTCGCGATCGTGCTCGCCGAACGCAGACAGCTGCGTCAGCGCCTCGGCATCGTGCACTTCATAGAGCAGGAACTCGATGTCGCGATCGTCGACGAGCGGATTGGCGTCGGACATGGTGCCTCCATACCAGAGGTCGCGCCGGTTAGATCTCCATCCGGCGGCACACGAGGGTTTGTGTCGTAGAGGTGGTCGCGTCGTTTCGTCGTCGCGGAGCGTTGCCGAAAGGTGCTCGACGAACGCTTCACGCTTCGGTTTTCAGGCCACCTTCGTGACCACGACGCAAGTGCTCAGCGAGTCGCCACCCGGGGTTCATGGGGGCAACTTCGGGCAGCGTTCGTGTCCCCTATCCTGAACCAAAGCAGCCGTTGAGGGATGTAAGCGCCACCACCGGGGGCGAGTCTGGGAGGCGGGTCTTCCCTTACTCGGACGTCCTGTTCCGGGAAACATGTCGCCACGAATTGTCGGGTACGGGACTTTTTGCCTCGGGGTATCGAGACCACACCCGAGCGACGAAATTTGTCGCTCTGTCGGCGACCTCGTCGCGAGGGAATCGAGTGCGAACACGGGGTCGCACTCGTCGATCGAAACCGTCGTCGATGCGCAAACCGGGTTCCGTTTCCGGCGCTCATGACACGCACTGGATTCGAGTGGAGCATTCGTCGACGTGTCGAGGTTCGTGCACGACGATCGAGCATTAGCTTTGTGAGCAACGAAGCGGCGCTCGCCTGCATCGACACCGACGATGCGTTGGGTCTGACAGGATTGTGAACGCAGAGCGCTCGTTCGCGATCACGACGGTGTCGATCGACGACCGCGAGTTCGTGATCGTGCTCGCCTCGCGAGGTCGGAGGCCCCTTCGAACCCCCTCCAATCGGCCACGAAACACCCGCTTTGCTCAAGTTGCCGAAGATCGAGAGCGCTCGTTCGTTCGCACCTGCGTGCGCCCTGCTCTCGGAGTTTGGCAAAACGCGAAGAAACTTCGTTTCGTCTCCGACACCGACCGCCTTCCCAGATCAGGACCAGGCCCCCCGATGTTCGGATTTGTAGGGCCGACTCGGACGGTCAGTCGAAAGTCGGCCACGGTAGGGCAGCTTACATCTCCTGAACTGCCGCTTGGGCCAACGTTGGTGCCGACGAAACGTGGCCCAATGACCTACCGCAAAAAGCTCTTTCCTGACTACCGACTTCCGGCACCCGCCGGCCTCTCCATGTTGTTTGTCCTCGCGTGCAGCACCGGCTGCCCCAGCGACGACATCCCCACCGTGACGTCCGGCGACGACACCACGACGACCGACGCCGCGACGACCACCGGCATTACTACCCTCCCCACTCAGAACACCACCGACGTTGCGACGACCGACGTAGCAACCGGTGGCATGGACACTACGACCGGTGGTGTCGACACCGAGGGCGAAGACACCACCGAAGGCGCGGACGAGTCCTCTTCCGGCGGTGACACCTGCGGCGACGGTGTCCTCGACGACGGCGAAGACTGCGACGGCGACGACCTCGGCGGTGCGGCCTGTACTGACCAGGGCTTCGTCGGCGGCGACCTTGCCTGTAACGACGACTGTACCTTCGACACCTCTGCCTGCACCGAGGCCATGTGTGGTGACGGCATCATCGAGGGTGACGAGGACTGCGAAGGCATGGACCTCGGCGGCGAGGACTGCCTCAGCCAAGGTATGGACGGCGGCATGCTCGGCTGTACGGCCGACTGCGAGTTCGACCTCATGGGCTGCTTCATGATCAGCTGCGGGGACGACACGATTCAGCCCCCCGAGGTGTGTGACGGCACCGACCTCGGCGGCGCGGACTGTGTCTCCGAGGGCTTCGACGGCGGCATGCTCGGGTGCGACCCCATGGGCATGTGCATGGCCTTCGACACCAGCGGCTGCTTCGTCTGTGGCGATGACACCGTGGGTGGCCCCGAGACCTGTGACGGCACCGACCTCAACGGTCAGGACTGCGTCAGCCAGGGCTTCGACGAGGGCACGCTGGCCTGTAACGCCGACTGCGGTGGCTACGACACCTCCGGTTGCGCGACCTGTGGCGACGATGCCATCGGCGGCACCGAGACCTGCGACGGTACCGACCTCGGCGGTCAGACCTGCGTCGGCCTCGGCTTCGGCGGCGGCACGCTGGCCTGTAACGCGGACTGCGGCACCTTCGACACGTCGGGCTGCACGATGGACGTCTGCGGCGACGGTGCGGTCACTGGCCCCGAGGTCTGTGACGGTGCGGACGTCGGCGGGGCGACCTGCGTCGGCGAGGGCTTCGACGACGGCGTCATCGCTTGTAACGCGACCTGCGACGGGCTCGACACTTCGGGCTGCTTCTCCTGTGGCGACGGCGTCGTCGGCGGAGCCGAGGAGTGCGACGGTGCCGACCTTGCGGGGGCCGATTGCGCTTCGCAGGGCTTCGGCGGAGGCGGCACGCTCGCCTGCGCGGCCGACTGTACCTTCGACACCGCGATGTGCATCCCGGGCGGTACCAGCACCACGGTCTGCTCGACGCCGGGTACCCCGGTTGGTCCCGACGCTGGCTCGGTCAACACCGACACCATTGTCGTGCCCGCGGGCGGCGACTTCATCACCGACGTCAACGTGTTCGTCGACGCCAACCACACGTGGGTCGGCGACCTCGAGATCTCGGTCACTCAGGTCGAGAACAACGTGCCGGCTCTCATCATGGAGAACCCGTGCGGAAACCAGGACGACATCTTCGCCACGTTCGATCAGGATCTGGGCGCCGCGCCGGCCTGCGCTGGCGTGCCGGCCATCTCCGGTGACATCCTGCCCGATCCGGGCTCCCTCGATGTCTTCACCGGTATCCCCGACGGCGATACCACCTGGCAGCTCGACATCCTCGACGAGGTTGGCGGCGACGGCGGCACGCTCAACGAGTGGTGTGTCACCATCGAGTACGGCCCCGATCCCACCGCGTGTGGCGACGGCGTTCTCACCTTCGGTGAGCAGTGCGAAGGTGCCGACCTCCAGGGCAACGACTGCGTCTCGCAGGGCTTCCCCGCTGGCGGCACGCTGGCCTGTGACGCGGTGACCTGTGGCTTCGACACTTCCGCGTGTGATGCGTCGGCCGGTGTCTGTGGCAACGGCATCCTCGAGAACGACGGCGTGACCTCCTTCGAGGATTGCGACGGCAACGAAGGCATCGCGGGCAACAACTGCGAGGGCTTGGGCTTCGCGGGCGGCTCGCTCGACTGTGGCTTCCCGGCTTGTGGCTTCGACACCAGCGGCTGCTCCGACACGGTCATCGCTGCCTGTAACAACGGCCTGGGGCTCACCATCGACGGCGACCTGCCGCCGGTGGAGAACGTCATCAACCTCGCCGATGCCGGCAACGTGGGCGACATCGACGTCTTCGTCGACGCCAACCACGCTTGGGTCGGTGACCTGGACATCACCCTCGTCAACGACACCACGGGCACCTCCGTCGACTTGTTCTTCGACCAGTGCACCCTGCAGGACGACGTCTGGGCGTTCTTCAACGACGAGGGCAACGGCCCGGCGGACTGCGTCGAGCCGTTCGCGCTCGAGGGCAACGTCACTCCCGACAACCCGCTGTCGGCCTTCGATGGTGGTGCCATCGCGGGCGACTGGCGACTCGTGGTCGCGGATGACGCTGGTCCGGATGACGGCGTGCTCAACGGCTGGTGTGTCTACATCACGCCCGAGTGATGTAGGACCTGGGCTGCGAACCCGGGGCGCGTGAGCACCCCGGTTCGCCTCCCACCGGTCACACGAAAAGAGGGGTGCAGCAGCACCCCTCTTTTTTCTTTGGTTGGTCCGGACGCCGACGGTTCAGTCGGCCCGGTCTTCGCGGTGGCTGTGCACCGACACCCCTTCATCGGGCGTGGTGACGTTCATGAACGGCTTGCCCTTCTGGGCTTTGCCGACCACCCACCCTTCGCCGAGCATCAGCTCGAGCCCTTGTACGGCCTGCTGGAAGGTCTCTTGGGCCGTGCGGGGGTCCATGCGTTGCTCGAGGTTCTTTTTTACCGCCGCGAGCAGGTCGGGCACCCGCGGGTGATGGGGGATGAGCTGGGCGACCAGACCGATGGGCCCCACGAAGAGCAGGCGACGCCCCTTCTTGGTGAAGGACCGAATGCGCACGACCTCGCCGTTGCGGTAGTAGGGCACCTCTTCGCTCTCGGCGTCGCCGAGCGCGAGCTTGACCTTGTTGACCGACGAGGTCAGCCACTTGGCGTTCTCCCCGAGGAAGCGCTGCGTGACCTGCTTGACGGAGGCGAGGTCGTAGCCGCCGACCATGGCCTGCCCGAGCACGTCGTTGGAGAAGCCACCCTGGGCCAGCCAGCGCCACGCCTTGGACGCGGTCATGGTGAGCCCCGCGTCCTTGGCGATCATGCGGCACTGCTCCTGGAGGTCGGAGAACTGGCCGTTGGTGGCGTACCAGAAGTCGGCGAAGCGAATGTGCTGCTTGATGCGCGTGCGCTGGTTGTCGTCGTAGTGGCGCTGGAGCCACTCGACCTTGTGCTGGCCCTTGTGGATCGCGGCCAACGAGTAGGCCAGCTCGCGCGCGCCGACCTGGGTGAGGGTCATGCCCGCCGCGAGGATCGGGTCGGCAAAGCCGATGGCCTCACCCACCAGAAACCAGTTCTCGCCGTAGCTGCGGTCGGCCACGAAGGACCAGTCCTTGGTGGCCTTGGTCTCGCCGCGCGCCTTCGCGTCGGTGAGCAGCTGCTTGACCCGGGGCTCGAGCTCCAGGGCCTCGAGGTAGAGCTGCTCGAGCGTCTTGTCGCTGCCCTTGACGTAGTCGGCGGGCACGACGAGGCCGACGCTGGCGCGGGTGGGGGACACGGGGATGAACCACAGCCACCCGTAGGCGATGCTGAGCACCTGCACTCGGGTTCCGCCCACGCCGATGGTCTCGGCCCAGGTGGCGTTGTCCCAGTAGTCCCAGGCGGCGACGTTCTTGAGCGAGGAGGGGCAGTGGACAGAGACCCCCATGGCACGGCGAATGACGCCGGGGCCTCCCGAGGCATCGACGTACCAGCGGGCGGTCACCGTGCTGCCGTCGGCCAGCTCGAGGCCAGTGATGCGGTCCTCTTCGCGCTCGACTCGGACCACGCCGCACGATTGCCGGACCTCGCAGCCCAGGCGCTCCGCCTGGTTGAGCAGGATCTCGTCGTAGACGGCGCGATCGACCTGGAACGCAGTGAGGTGCCGCTGGCCCTTGAATCGGGCGGGGCGTGGCTCGGGCTTGAGGTCGCCGTGGGGGATGAAGTCGAAGTCCCACAGGTCCTTCTCCCGACCCCAGCGCAGGGTGGCGCCGATCTTGATGGGGAAGTTGGCCTTCTCCACCTCTTCCCAGCAGCCCATCTCCTCGAGGATGTGGCCGATGGGGGGCAGCTGGCTCTCCCCGACGTGTTCGCGGGGGAACTGGTCGCGCTCGACGATGAGGACGCGGGCATCCGAGTACTTGCGGAGCAACGCTCCAGTGGTGCTGCCTCCCGGCCCACCTCCCACGATGATCACGTCGTAGTCGAATCCGTCTGCCACGCCGCGAGTGTAGACGGGCGATGTCCCAATGAACATTGGCTAGCTCTCGTCTCGAACGACGGAAATGAGCGAGGTTGCGCCCTGGGCGCGGGAGCGCGGCGTCCGAGTGCGAAACCGTTCGGCATTCCCAGGCATACTCCAGGCAACGATGCGAATCCTCCTCGGTCTCGTCTGTCTGGTGCCTTTTGCGTGCTCGTCTCCCGTCTCCGATTCCTCGGCCACGGCCGAGCCAGCGTCCGCATCGGCGGCACCCGTGGCCGCGGCCGAGCCCGCGGTCAAGACCGAGGCCGAAAAGCGCGAGCAGGTGGCCTACTTCGCGGGGGGCTGCTTCTGGGGCGTCGAGCACTACCTCGAGCAAATGGACGGGGTGGCCAGCGTCGAGTCCGGCTATATGGGCGGGCACGTGGAGTCGCCCACCTATCAGCAGGTCTCGAGCCAGACCTCCGGGCACCTCGAGACGGTCGAGGTTCGCTTCGACGCCAATCGGGTGAGCTACTACGACGTCGCCCAGCGCTTCTTCGAGATCCACGACCCCACACAGGCCAACGGTCAGGGGCCCGACATCGGGCCCGAGTACCTGTCGGTGGTGTTCTATGCCGATGAAGCGCAGAAGAAGGACACCGAGACCCTCATCGGCCTGCTGCGCCAACGGGGCTACGACGTGGTGACCACCGTGCGCAAGGCGGAGAAGTTCTGGCCGGCCGAGGACTACCACCAGGACTACTACGCGAACTCGGGCAAGAAGCCGTATTGCCACGCGCGGGTCCGTCGCTTCGACGATTGAAGCAGGCCCCGCGGGCCGCCGCCACGGGAGGCCCCACACGGGCCGTGGTAGCCCGAATTCACGCCATCGACCGCGGAGTCTGCTAACACGCGGTCGTGTCCGATCTGCGACTGCGGGTGCTCGATGATCGACCGGTCGATCCCAAGGGACGCTACGTCCTGTACTGGATGATCGCGGCCCGACGCACCCGCTTCAACTTCGCGCTTCAGCACGCGCTGCAGTGGGCGAAGCGCCTGGGCCGACCCTTGCTGATCTTCGAGCCGCTGCGGGCCGGCTACGCGTGGGCGGCGGATCGACACCACGCCTTCGTGATCCAGGGCATGGCCGACCACGCGGCGCGGCTGTCTCGGCTCGGCGTGCGGTACCTGCCCTATCTCGAGCCGAAGCCGGGGGCTGCCCGAGGGCTGCTGCGGGCGCTCGCCGAGTCGGCGGCGGTGGTGGTGACCGACGACTCGCCGGCGTTCCACTATCCCCGCATGCTCCGGGCCGCGGCCGCGCAGGTCGAGTGTCGGCTGGAGGCCATCGACGGCAACGGGTTGCTGCCCCTGCGCGCACCCGACCGCGACTTCACGCGGGCGCACTCCTTTCGGGCCTATCTGCAGCGGGAGCTCCCGGCGCATCTCGAGCGCTTGCCGGTCGTCGATCCGCTCGCAAAGTACGACCTGGGGGCCGCCACCATCCCGCGTACGGTGTTGCAGCGGTGGCCGGGCGTGAGCGCGGCGGCCCTACGCGAGCCCGCGCGCCTGGTGGCCGCGCTGCCTCTCGATCGCGAGCCCGACATCGTCGAGGGAGTCTCGGGCGGGGAGGTCGCGGGAGCCCGCCGTCTCGAAGCCTTCGTGGCGGATCGGCTGGCGAACTACGGCTCGGCTCGCAACCACCCCGACGACGAGGACTCGGGCAGCGGCCTGTCTCCTCACCTTCATTTCGGTCACGTGGGGGCGCACCAGGTCTTCCACGCCATCTGCCGCCGCGAAGGGTGGAGCCCGGCGTCGCTCGGTCCTCCGCAGGGCGGCTCACGAGGCGGCTTCTGGGGCATGAGCGAGGCGGCGGAGGCCTTCGTCGATCAGTTCGTGACGTGGCGAGAGATGGGCTACGTCATGAACCTCCGCGACCCCGATTTCCATCGCTTCGAGTCGCTGCCTCCGTGGGCGCGGAAGACCATGGCCGAGCACGCCAAGGATCCGCGACCGTCGCTGTACACCACGGCGCAGCTCGAGAACGCGGAGACCTACGACCCGCTGTGGAACGCGGCGCAGCGTCAGCTCCGCGTCGAAGGACGGATCCACAACTATCTGCGGATGCTGTGGGGCAAGAAGATCTACGAGTGGTCGGCCAGCGGCGAGGAGGCCTTCACCCGGCTCGTCGAGCTCAACGATCGCTGGGCGCTGGACGGGCGCGACCCCAACACTCTGTCGAGCATCGGCTGGGTGCTGGGCCGCTTCGACCGGGCCTGGGGCCCCGAGCGGCCCATCTTCGGCAAGCTGCGCTACATGAGCTCGGACAGCGCGCGTCGCAAGCTTCGGCTCACCCAGTACCTGCAGCGCTGGAGCGACCAGACCTCCATGTTTTGAGGCCACCGCCACGAACATGCGCGGCGATGGCCTCCTTCTGCGGACCCGAGCGCAGCGCTACGGGAACTGGGCCGTGTAGCGCTGGAGTCGAATGTTGCGGTCGGTGAACCCGACGTCGCCTTCGCTCCACACCCCGACGATCTCGTCCGCCCCGCGGATGGCCACGTCGGGCTCCTCCTGCAGACCGAAGACGGTGGGGTTGACGAGGAACTCGGTGTTGAAGGCCACACCCGCGTCGTCGTAGCGCTGGGCGAAGACCCCGGTGAGCACGCCGTCGTCGGCCGTCTGCCAGGCGATGACGAAGTCGCCGTCGGCGTTCACGGCCGCGGTCGGGTTGTTCTGGGCGCCTGCGGTGGTGGTGTTGACCCCGAACTCGTTGCCGAGCGGGACGCCCACCGCGTTGTAGCGACGGGCGAAGATCCCGGTGTTGCTGCCGTCCTGATCGTCGCTCGACCAGGTGACCACGTACTCGCCGCCCGCGTTCATCCCGATGGCCGGGCCCTGCTGATCGAGGGTGTTGAACTGGTTGACCTGCTCTTCGACGTCGATGGGGACGCCGCCGGAGGTGAAGCGACGCATGAACACGCCGACGCCGTCGCCGTCCTGGTCACCGCCCGACTGCCACACCACGGTGAACTGGCCGCTGTCGGCGAGCTCGACCACGGGGAGGTTTTGGTTGTCGGAGGTCACCGAGTTGACCGTCTGCTCGCTGCCCGTGGGGACGCCCGCCGCGGAGAACTGGCGGCACACGATGTCGACGGTGGCTGGCTGCTCCTCCCAGCACACGACGAACTGACCGCCCGAGCCCATCGCGATGTCGGGCCGGCGTTGCTCGTTGTCCGGGGACTCGTTGACGACGATCTGGCTGCCGACGGGCGCGCCCCCGGTGTTGAAGCGCTGGGCGTAGATCCCGTTGCCGTCCGCGTCGGGGCCCTGCCAGGCGACCACGAACCCGGTGTCCTGCGCATCGATGGCGGGGAAGGCCTGGTTGCCCGCGGTGGTCGCGTTGACGAGCACCTCGCCCGTGAGCAGCACGCCCGCCGCATCGTAGACGCGGAGGTAGACGCCCGCTCCGTCGCCGTCTTGTGGTGGATCGTTGACGGGGAAGCTCGCCCAGGTGGCGACCATATAGAGGCCGCTGGGCGGCGTGGCCACGGCCGGCTGCACCTGGAAGTCGGGCAGCGTGGAGTTGACGAGGTACTCCGTGCCGACGGGGCAGGGCTGCGAGCACGGGCCCGCGCAGTCGATGCCGAGCTCGGTCCCGTTTTGTACGTCGTCTTCGCAGGTCGGAGCCTGGCAGACCCCGAGCACGCAGACGCCCTCGGTGCAGTCATTGCCCGTCAGGCAGTTCTCTCCGGGGACGCAGGTGGCTCCGCAGATGCCACCGCAATCGAGGTCGGTCTCGTCGCCGTTCTCCACGCCGTCGTCGCAGACCGGGGCATCGCATGTGCCTCCTGCACCGCAGACGCCTTCGATGCAATCGCCACCGAGGTTGCAGTTCTCCCCGAACTCGCAGGTCGCACCGCACACGCCACCGCAGTCGAGGTCGGACTCGTCCCCGTTGGTGACGCCGTCGCTGCAGTCGGGGGCGGAGCACTGGCCGAACTCGCAGACCGCCTCGACGCAATCGTTGGAGGAGTTGCAGTCCTGCCCCGGGTTGCAGGTGGCCCCGCAGACGCCACCGCAGTCGAGGTCGGACTCGTCGCCGTTCTCGACCCCGTCGTCGCAGAGCGGGCCGAGGCACATGCCCGCGTCGCAGACTCCGCTGCCGCAGTCGGTTCCGATGTCGCAGCTGCCACCGTCGGGGCAGGTGAAGCAGTCGGGACCGCCGCAGTCGACGTCGGTCTCGTCGCCGTTGAGGACCATGTCGATGCACGAGCCGGCGACGCAGGTTCCACCGTCGCAGACCCCCTGGGCGCAGTCGCTGCCGTCGGTGCAGGAGCTACCGTTGGGGCACACGTCGCACGAGCCACCGCAGTCGATGTCGGTCTCGTCGCCGTTGAGGGTCGTGTCGTCGCAGGCCGCCGAAGCGCAGAGCCCATCGGGGCCGCAGACCTGCGTGTCGCAGTCGGCTTCGGAGTCGCAGTTCTGGCCCGGCCCGCAGTTGGGACAGTCGGGCCCGCCGCAATCGACGTCGGACTCGAGGGTGTCCTGCATCTCGTTTTCGCAGGACGAGACCTGGCACTCGCCGTCGAGGCAGAACTCGCCTTCTTTGCAGTGGCCATCGACGCGGCAGCCCACCTGCCCGCACGCGTTGGGGCACGAGCCGCCGCAGTCGATGTCGTCTTCGTCTCCGTTTTGAAGTCCGTCGTAGCAGGTCGGTGTCTGGCAGAACCCACCGCTGCAGATCATCGTGTCGCAATCTTCGTTGGCACCGCACTGCCCACCGGGTCCGCACGGATCACAAGCGCCACCGCAATCGACGTCGGACTCGTCTTCGTCGAGCATTCCGTTTTCGCACGACGACACCTCGGCACCCGTCGAAGAGTCGGCGCCGCTGGTACTACTTCCACCTCCGGCGGTTCCACTGGACGCGCCTCCATCGAGACTCCCAATGCCCATCCCACCATCGGCTGCAACGCCGCCATCATCTCCGCACGACAGCGTCGCCAAGGTAACCAGAAGTGGCGAATATCGGATTAGGTGGGCTCGTTTCACGTTGGTTAGGCCTGTCCAAGAATCAGGATTACGCACGATCAATCACCATTTCAGGGCACTTTTCAGCGGAACGCTCGAGGAGGTTTGTTCTCGAACAGCGCGTTGCTCGCTTTGGATCTTCAGTTCGTTAGTCTTCAGCTCGAACCAGTTCTCCGATTGCTAGCCCCTCCGCAGGAACCTTGCTCGTCAACGATATCAGCTATCAAACGTGAGTGCTTTACGGATGGAAGATAGTTGGCATTTCGGGTATGAGGAAAACTGGAATCTTTATGACGGCTGTAAGACGGAAGGAAGGCCGCACCATGAGCCGCTACGAGCTTGGTCTACTAGGGACCGTACTCATCGCCGCATCGGGGGGTGCGTGCGGTGGAGACGATACCGTTGCAATGTCTGCCTCGGCGGGAATGGGATCAGGGGGTTCCCTGACGACGACGGCAACTGCAGCAACGGCAGCGAGCACCAGCGGAGGTGTTGGCGAAGCAACCGGAGACGACGGTGTCGGCTCGGGCAATGGCAATGAGGGTAGTGACAATGGCACTCCCGATGGCACCGGTAACGACACCACGGGTGGCACGTCCATGGGAGTCTCTGCATCGGCCACCGATGGCACGGCAGACGACCAGGGCGATGGCATGGACACCGGATCCGACGATGGTGGACCGGGGCCCGTTCCGGGTCGCTTCCCCGGTGTCGAAGTAGGTTTGTGTGCTCCTCCGGGAACAGTGCGTTATTGCTACACAGGCTCCCCGCTCACGTACAACGTGGGCGAGTGTACTCCCGGAACCCAACAGTGTTTGGCGCTCGACCTCGATGTGGGTGAGTGGGGTGAGTGCGAAGGTGAGACATTGCCCGAGATGGAGGTCTGCGATGGCCTCGACAACGACTGCAATGGTGAGATCGACGATGGCCTCGGCACCACGATGTGCGGAATTGGGCCATGTGAACACGAGGTCGCCAATTGTGTGAATGGGGAGGAGCAGGTCTGCGATCCGCTCGATGGCGCGACGCCCGAGATCTGCGACCTTCAAGACAACGACTGTGACGGCGACATCGACGAAGGGCTCGGAGACGAGACCATCACCTGCGGTGTCGGTCAGTGTGAGCACGAGGTCTCCGCGTGCGAGGGCGGTATCGTGCCTCCCTGCGATCCCTTCGAAGGGGCATCGCCCGAGACCTGCGACGACGTCGACAACGACTGCGATGGAGCGACCGACGAGGGGTTGCCCGACATCACGTGTGGGTGTGGCGTCTGCGACCACACCATCCCTTCGTGCATCAACGGGTTCCCTCAGGTCTGCGATCCCTTCGAGGGGGCGGGCCCCGAGGTCTGCGACGGGCTCGACAACGACTGCGACTGCATCGAGGACGAGGACCAGGGCAACTGGACCTGCGGCGAGAACGAGTGCGAGGTCACCGTGCCGCAGTGCATCGCGGGCGTGCCTCAGCCCGAGGACACCTGCGCGCCGATTCCGGGCGGCGACGAGATCTGCGGCGACGGCATCGACAACAACTGCGACGGTGTCGCGCCGCCGTGCGCCGAGGGCTTCCTCGTCGGCACCGACACCGCGACCCGCCCGGTCGACGTGATCTGGGTGGTCGACTCCTCGGGCTCGATGGCGGCCGAGATGGCGACCGTCGAGGCGGAGATCAACTCGTTCGCCAACGACCTGGCGGCCTCGGGTTCGTCGACGCAGCTCCACCTCATCGCCGACCGTGGCCTCGAGAACTTCGAGATCTGCGTCGCGCCGCCGCTGGGCGGAGCCAACTGCACGGACAACCCGGGGGCGGGCTTTTGGCACTACGACACCAACGGCGACGTCAACGGCAACGAGATGGTGCACTCGAGCAACGGCATCGGGCGGACCATGCAGCAGGCGTCCACGTGGATTCCGCGGCTGCAGCCCAACTCGTACATGGCGTTCATCTTCACCAGCGACGACAACGGGGACGACCCCGACTGGGAGATCGCCGACGGTGACCCCTCGGACGTCGACGACTGCGGTCCGGGCTTCATCTTCGACGGCACGGTCAACAACCTGTGCCGCTGGGTCGCCCCCGGCCCGCTCGACTACACCTCGCTCGCGTTCGACCACGCCGGCTACGGTGGCTTCGAGACGTTCATGAACAACTTCTTCCCGGGCACTACGCCCGAGGCGGACTGGGGCGTGTTCCCCATCATCGGCAACACCGGCACCACCGTGCTGTCGGGCGCCGACGACATGTACGAGTTCAACTCCTGCATCACCGGAGTCGAGGACGGCGAGGAGTACGTCAAGCTCGCACAGCTGACCAACACGCTGCCCTCGATGTTCTCGATCTGTGACGCACCTTGGGACCTCAGTGGGTTGGCCACCGACATCCTCAGCGGCGTGCCCAACGACCTGTACATCCTGGAAGGAGTCCCCGCTGGAAACTGCCTGATGATCGATCCCGCGACGATCACCGTGATCGTCAACGGTATCCCAATGCCGGCCGCCGACTGGACTTACGACGCGGCGAGTTGCACCCTTCAGATTCTCAACAACGTCCCCGTCATCGGTGACAATGTCGTCATCGTCTACGAGAACTTTTAAATGAGTATCAGCGTTCAGACCCCACGTTCCTTTGGATTCGTCTTGGCTGTCGTTGCTGCGGCGGGCTTCATGGCCTGCGGAGGAGGAGGCCAATCCGATGATGGCTCCTCGGATGGAGGCATCGATCTCACGGCAGGCACGGGCGGCTCCACCACCGGAGAACCCGACGACAGCCTCGACGATGGTGCCGACGACACGACCGGCGGGACCGAAGAAGGCCCGACCTTCCGCTGCGACAGCGTCGACTTCGTTTTCGTCGTCGACAACTCGCCGAGCATGCTCGACGAACAGCAGTTCTTGGTGCAGGGCGTGCCCGGCTTCATCAGCGCGATGCAGAACGCATTGCCCAGCGTCGAGAGCCTCCGCGTCGGGGTGATCGACACCGACAGCTATCCCGGCTTGGGCACGCTCGAGGCTCCGCTCGATGGGTGCGACCCCGAGGCCGTCGACGACTGCAACGTCTGCGACTACCAGCTCGGGGCCTTCCTCACCAAGCCCGAGAGCGCGGTCGACTCGTCGCAGACCTGCGACTTCTCGACCGGGGCCAGCTACATGGACGGCACGGCCGAGACCTTCGCCAACGAGTTCGGCTGCGCCGCCATCGTGGGCGCGGTGGGCAATCCCATCGAGCAGCAAGCGGGCGCTCTGGTGGCCGCGGTCTCCGACGACCTGACGGACGCCGGGGCGTGCAATGAAGGCTTCGTTCGCGACGAGGCTCTGCTCGTGTTCCTCGTCATCAGCGACGAAGAGGACAACTACGCGTCGCCGCCCGATCCACAGGGCGGTAGCTTCGGCGAGCCTGCCGACTGGTACGACGCACTGGTGGCCGCCAAGAACGGGCGCGAGGCGAACGTCGTCGGTCTCGGCCTGCTCGGCGGGTCTCCCCGCTTCCCCGACTGCTCCGACTTGTCGCAGGGCGTCGACGGGGCCGAGCAGTCGTCGCGCTTGGTCGACTTCGTGGAGCGCTTCCCCACCAACTTCGTGGGCAGCGTGTGCAGCGATGGCTACGGCGGCTTCTTCCAGGAGGCGCTCGACCGCGTCGCCGAGGGCTGCGCCAACTTCATCCCGTAGCACGGGTCACTTCGTCGCCCCGGGCTCGCCCGATGCTCCGCGCGTCGTGTGACCCGGGGCTGCGCTATGGTTCGTCGCGCGTGTCGGACCCGGTCACCGATCCCTTCTCCGCTGGTCGACTCGGTCCGATCACGCTGCGCAACCGCTTCATCAAGTCGGCGACCTACGAGGGCATGAGCCCGGGTGGGGTGGCTTCGGAGGCGCTGGTGGAGCATCACCGTCGGTTGGCCGAGGGCGGGGTGGGGATGACGACGGTGGCCTACGCCGCGGTGCATCCCGACGGGCGGACCTTCGACGATCAGCTCGGCATGGTCCCCGAAGGGATCCCGGCGCTGCGGGCCCTGACCGACGCGGTGCACGAGGCGGGCGCCGCGGCGGCGGTGCAGCTGGGCCACTGCGGGTTCTTTAGCAAGCTGCGGCCGGCCGACGGCGGCCGCCCGCGCGGTCCCTCGCCCACCTTCAACAAGTACGGCGCCGCGTCGGGGTTGCCGTGGGCCCGGGCGATGACCGAGGCGGAGATCGAGGCCATCCCCGGGCAGTTCGTGGCGGCGGCCCAGGTCGCGGCAGAGGCGGGCTTCGATGCGGTGGAGCTGCACCTCGGGCACGGCTATCTGCTCAGCCAGTTCCTGAGCCCGGCCACCAACCGTCGTCGCGATGCGTGGGGGGGAAGCCCGTCGGCGCGGATGCGGCTGCCGCTGGAGGTCGTGCGGGCGGTGCGAGAGGCAGTGGGCGACTCGCTGGCGGTGACCGCCAAGCTCAACGTGGAGGATGGCTTTGCCGGAGGAGCGACGGTCGAAGACGCCTGTGCCCTCGCCGAGCAACTCGACGCGGCGGGGATCGATGGCCTCACCACCAGCGGCGGCTCGACCAGTCGCAACCCGTTGTTTCTGATGCGAGGGCAACGACCGCTGGCTGCGATGGTGGCGGTGGAGCGAAGCCGACTGCAGCGGGTCGCGCTGCGGCTGCTGGGGCCGGCCGTGCTGCGACGCTACCCCTTCGAGGAGACCTTCTTTCGGGCGCCGGGTCAGCAGCTGCTGGCGAGGGTGGAGTGCCCGGTGATCTTGCTCGGCGGGGTGGTCTCGCGGGCCAACGTGCAGCAGGCCATGGCCGACGGGTTCTCGTTCGTGCAGATGGGGCGCGCGTTGCTGGCCGATCCCGACCTCGTGCAGCGGTTCGAGCGAGGCGAGGCCGAGCGCACGCGCTGCACCGCGTGCAACCAATGCGTGGCCGCGATGGACGACGGCGGCGTGCGCTGTGTCCTGGACGACCCCGAAGGCCGATTCCAAAAACGGACCTGAGGCCGAAATGCGCCCAGACTGGCGCGCGGTGGGGTTTCTGGCAAGATGCATCGACGCGAACGCGATGGAACTCGAAGCCCACATCACGGTGGCCTCGTTGCAGGGGCTCGATGCCGCGGCCGATGAACTCGGCCTTCGCGTCATCGACATCGTGCTCGATCGGGGCGCACACGTCAGCCAGCCGATGGTGACCTGGTCCGGGTCGACGAGTGTCGAAGGGGCACTCGAACGACTCTCCGAGATCCGCGAGCGACTGAGGGAGGCCGGGCACGAGGTCCTGCGTACGAAGCTCGAGGCACCGCCCGAAGAGCCCACGGAGCTTTATCTCGAGCAACACGTCAAGCTGCGGATCCCCGACGGGGTCGCGCTCGAGGGCCTGGCGCAGCTCGGCCGGTCGCACGGTGCCAATCTGTCCCGCAACGCTCGTCGTCGCGGTGATGGCTTCAGCTGGCGTTTCCTGACGCAGCGGCACCTGGGGCCCTGGTCGCACGCCCGCGCACCCTTCGACGCGCTGGTCGACGCGTTGCGAGCCGCGGGCTGGGCCGTCGACGCGCTGGAGCGCGAGGCGGTGTTGCTCGATACGGCCATCGAACTGGACGCGGGGTGGTTGTCATGACGCTCGATGTCTTCAAGCAGTGTTTCGAATCTCGTTCCTTCCTGCCGGAACTTCAGACGGGAGACCGCGATCAGGTCCACCTGTCCTTCGATCCCCCACGGGAGGCGGATACTCCAAAGACGGCGGGGCCGCCTCCGGGCGAGTCTTGGGACGCGGGGCGTCTCCAGTTCGACCCCGCGATGAAGCACTTCATGAACGGCTGGCGCAGCGAGGCGCCCGAGCTCGACGAACCGGCCCGCACCCAGTGGCGCCGTGCTCACGGCGAGTTCATGGCCCATGTGCTGCAGCGGGTCGCAACCTCCCCGCTCTGCGAATCGCTCGTATTGCGGGGGAGCTCGGCGATGCCGTTTTGGGTGGGGAACCTGGCGCGGGAGCCCAAAGACATCGACTTCGTGGTGGTACCACCGTCGGTCGACATCCGTTCCGCGGAGGCAGGGCGCATTCGCGAACGCTTGCGCGAGCAGGTGGAGCAGCAGGCTCCCTCCGGGATCACGGTGATGTCCGATGCCACCGCCTTGTCGGAGATCTGGACCTACGATCGCGTGCCCGGGGAGCGGCTGGTCTTCACGTGGCGCTGCGGGGACTTTCCCTGGGCGCATACCCAGATCGATCTCGTCTACCGAGAGCAGCTCCCCGAGCCGCCGCGGCGATTGCCCGAGCTGGGGGTGCTCGCGGCCGGGCCGGAGCTGTCGCTGGCGTGGAAGATTCTATGGCTCTGGGGCGACATGCACCCTCGAGCCAAGGATCTCTACGACGCGATGGTGTTGGCCGAACGCTACTCGCTCAGCGAGGAACTCTTGCGACGGGTCTTCGGCGACGAAATCCGAGCCCGCAGGTTCTTGGACCTGACCAAGATCGACAACGATCAGCTGGAATGGGTCGGGATGCAGCAACGCTCACCCTGGACCGATTCGAGCAGGGCGCTCGCACGTAGCTGGTGGGAACGCCTGCGCGCGGCGGCCCCGCGCTTGGCCGACCCCACGCCTCTGAAGTGAAACTCGCTTCTACGCGGTCGGACAGGAGTCGGCCGAGGGCGAAGTCCTCTGGCAGACCGGACACGACTTCGACGGGGAAGGCGCCGAGATCCAGTCGGTGACCATCGCCCCGGACGGTTCCATCGTGGCAGGCGGGACCGTCCCCTCGCGCCGCGGGCTCGGTTCGGAGTGCGGACGGGTGAAGTCACTTGTGGTTCGCCGGATGCGCCGAGTCGAACGGTCGACCGCGTGCAGCGGAGGCGCCAGAATGCTCGGGTGACGGGGACGCCCTCCGGTCCGATGGCCGACGAGACGGTCGACATCGAAGTCGAGTCGCGATCGAAATCGCCGGCCGATGTCGACTCGGGGCCGTCGACCGTGCCCGGGACTTCGGTCGGTCGCTACTTGCTCATCGGTCGCGTCGGCGCCGGAGGCATGGGCGTCGTGTGGCGCGCCTACGACCCCAAGCTCCAGCGCGAGGTGGCGTTGAAGATGGTCCGCACCGACCGGCTCTCGTCCACCGCTCGGGCACGGATGGTTCGCGAGGCGCGATCGATGGCCCAGGTCGCGCATCCCAACGTGGTCGCCGTGTACGACGTGGAGCTCGACGCGCAGATGGTGGTGCTCGCGATGGAGTACATCGAGGGGCCGAACCTGCGCGCGTGGCTCAAGGAACAGCCGCGTTCGTGGTCGGAGATCGTCGACGTCTTCGTCGGGGCCGGGCGTGGCCTGGCCTCTGCCCACACCGCCGGGCTGCTCCACCGGGACTTCAAGCCGAGCAACGTGATGGTGGGGCAAGACGGGCGCCCGCGGGTGACCGACTTCGGCCTGGCCCGCGTGCCCCTGCCGGAGTCCGAGATGCCGGACGAACTCGTGGCGCGCGACAGCTGGGACGGGGACCTGACCTCCGTGGCGCTCGGCGAGTCGCTGCGGGGAGAGCTCACCGAGGCGGGCACGGTCATGGGCACGCCGGCCTACATGGCGCCCGAGCAGCATCTCGATGCCGACCTCGATGCTCGAGCCGATCAGTATGCGTTCTGCATCTCGTTGCGAGCGGCGCTGCTGAGCGAGAATCCGTTTCGCGGGAGAGGTGAAGCCCTCGCCGACGCGAAGCTCGGGGGGCCGCCGCCGTGGCCGCGCACGTCGACCATCCCGCGGCGGATCACCGCGGCGATCGATCGAGGCATGGCCCCGCGGGTCTCCGATCGCTGGCCCTCGATGAGCGCGCTGCTCGAGGTGCTCCAGTACGACGAGGGGCGACGACGCCGAACCATGGCCGTGGTGGTGGGGGTGATGCTGGGCAGTGCGGTCATCGCCCTGCTCGCGCCCTCGGCCTCCACGGTGGCCGCGCCATGCACGGGTGCCCGAGAGCAGCTCGACGAGGTCTGGGGGGAGGCCCGGCGGGCGCAGGTCGAACGCGCGGTGCGGTCGACGGGGGTGGCCTTCGCCGACGCGGTGTGGGCCGAGAGCGCGTCCTCGCTCGATCGCTACGCCGAGGACTGGACGGCGATGTACACGGAGGCCTGCGAGGCGACCAACATTCGCCGCGATCAGTCGGCCGCGGTCATGGACCTGCGGATGTCGTGCCTGCGGCGGGCGCGAGGGCAGCTACGCGCGGTGACCACGGTGCTCGCCGAGGCCGATGCAACCGCGCTGGCCCGCGCCCACGAGCTTTCGCGAGGGCTGCCGAGCCTGGAGCGCTGCGCCGACGTGGAGGCGCTGTCCTCCGAGATCGCGCCGCCCGACGACCCCGCGGTCGCGACGGCGGTCGAAGGCGCGCGAGAGCGGCTGGCGGAGGTCTCGGTGCGCTTGCGGGCGGGCGAGCTCCCCCGGGCGCGCCAGATCGTCGAAGAGGTCACGGCGCAGATCGAGGCCATCGACTATTCCCCGCTGCAGGTGGAGCTGGCGGAGATGCGCGGGCGGACCCTGTACGAGGAAGGCGAGTACGCCCGGGCGGAGCAGGTGCTGCGCGACGTCATCGAGTCGGGGCTGGCGCAGGGACAGTGGGGGCTGGTGCGGTCGACGGCGGCCACCATGTCGTTCGTGGTCGGGCAGGGGCTCGGGCGCCACGAAGACGCGATGGCCTACCTCGCGGTCGCCCTGGGCCTGTCGCAGCGCACGGGCTTCGGCGGGCGCGAGGAGGCCTCGGCGCGGCTGGCCCTGGGCACCACGCTGCGGCTGCGGGGCGAGCTCGAGCCGGCCGAGCGAGAGATTCGCCAGGCCTTGGCGCTCCAGCGCGGCAGCGGCGTCAGCGAGCTGACCATCGCGGTGACGCACAACAACCTCGCCAACAACCTGTTCTCGCAGGGGCGCTTTGCCGAGGCGATGACGGAGCACGACACGGCGCGGTCGATCTACCTCGAGATCCTCGGTCCCCGGCACCCCGAGGTCGCGATGTCGCAGGGGAACCGCGGCTCCGTGTTCATGAGCCTCAAGCGCTACGAGGAGGCCGAGCGCGACTTCCGAGAGGCGCTCGACATCAACCGGGTCTCGCTCGGTCCCGATCATCCCGAGACGTCGCGCATGCAGATCAACCTCGCGGTCGTGCTGCTCGCGCAAAACGACTTCGAAGGGGCGGCCACTCAGCTCGAGCGGACCATCGACACCTATACGCGGACGATCGGGCTCCACCACCCGCGGATGGCCGCCGCGCGCGTCAACCTGGCGACCACGCGCTTCGAGCAGGGGCGGCTGGCGGACGCGAAGACCCAGCTGGACGCGGTCATCGAGGCGCTGTCGCCATCGACGGGGACGGGGCAGATCATCGTGGGCAAGGCCTGGCACACGCTGGGGCAGGTGCTGCGGGCCGAAGGCGAGCTCGAGGAGGCCGAAGCTGCGGTGCGCAAGGCCCTGGCCATTCGAGCACAGTCACAGGGCGACGATCACGTCGAGGTCGCCGTGACCCGACAGACGCTGGGCACGGTGGTGGCGGCCCGCGGCCGCAACGAAGAGGCGGCGCAGATCTTCGAGGAGGCGCTGCGCCGGGTCTCGGACGAGGGCTCGGACGGCGCCACCCGGGCCAGCCTCATGCGGTCCCTCGCCGATGTGCTGTGGGATGCCCGTCTCGATCGAGCGCGAGCGGTGGAGCTGGTCGAAGGCGCGCGCGAGCGGGTCGCGGACGGCCCCGAGAACGAGAAGCTCCGCGGCGAGCTCGATCGGTGGGTGGCCGAGCACCCGCGGCCCCGCTAGGCCGCCCGGCGCCGGCTCAGCAGCGACCGCCCTTTTTGACTTTGCCCTTCTTCAGGCAAAAGCTGCCCAGCTCGACCCCGTCGCTGCCCGAGGGCGAGAAGCGGGGCCCGCCGAAGAACTCGACGCGGCACGACTTGGGCTCGACCTCGAGGGCATGGCTGCCGAAGGCGCTGGCGGTCATGCGCGTGGTCTCGCCCGGCAGCAGGTAGTAGAGTTCGGTGCCGAACAGGTAGGCCGACTCGACGCGGGTGTCCTTGCCCGCCTTGCAGCTGACCTTGGCGGTGACGCCATCGTTCTGGGTCACGGGCAGCTCGAGGGTGATGTCGGCCTGGATCTTGAGCTGGAACTTCCCGGTGGCGCCGTAGGGCTCGGCCAGGGCCAGCTGCACCTCGTCGACCACGATGGACTCGGCGGCCAAGGGCGCGGCGGCGGGAGGCGGAGCCGCCGTGGGGTCGCAGCGGGTCTCGGTGAGCGTGCCCGCCTTGAAGCACGCGTCCTGGAGCCGCACTTCCTCGTACTCGCCGAAGGTGCCGGTCTTGGTCCGCCACAGCGAGGTGGTCACGTCGCAGTCGTCGGGGGCGTCGGCGAACTCGAAGGCGCTCGACCAGTACAGGCTGGCGGTGCGAGCGACGGTCTCGCCCGACTCGTACTTGAAGGGGCCCGCGCTCAGGTTGGCCTGGCCCAGGTCGGCGAAGGAGCGGTCCCCGACCCGACATGCGGTCTTGAAGGTGAGCCGCACGTTGTTGGCCATGGGCTCCTGGATCTTCAGGAGATAGTCGAGGGTGAGGTTTTTGGAGCCGCCGATGCTGCCGCCGGGCGTGACGTCGAGGGACGAGACCTCGATCGGGTGCTTGGCGCCCGACATCGCGATCGGCACGAGCACGGGGTCGCACTGGCCCGGGGTGACGCTGCCGTCCTTCCAGCACGCATGGCCCACGGGCACCGAGAGCCCGCCGCCCATGCCCCCCACCCGGAACTCGAATTGGCACAGCTTCGGGGTGACCTTGCTGCCCTGTGTGTAGAGGTTGCCCTTGATCTCCGCCTGCTCGCCCACCGCGTATTGCTCGAGCGGCTTGGTGTAGTGGGCGTTGAGGTAGCCGACGTCGGCGAGCAGCTCGTCCTCGCGCTTGCACAGGGACTTGATGTGCACGTAGGTCGAGGTGCCGAGCGCCTGGTTGAGCGTGGCCTTGGCCCGGACCTCGATCATGCCGCTGCTCGAGAACATCGAGCCCATGGTCTTGACCGCGATCTCGTCGAGCTTCACCGGGCGGCGGCTCTGCTCGTCGGCGGCCTTCTTGGCCGCGGCGGCTGCTTCGGCGTCGGCCTGGGCCTTGGCCTCGGCCGCCTGCTTGGCCTTGGCCGCCTCCGCTTCGGCGGCTTGCTTGGCCTTGGCCGCCTCTTCTTCCCGCTGGACCTCGACGAGGCTCTTGGTCTGCTCTTCGGCCTTCGGGGTCGCGTCGGCCTCGGCGTCGGCCTTGTTCGCCCCGTCGTCCCCGCCGGGCAGTCGATCGCAGCCGCTGCCGACGAGCAGGCCGAGAGCGACGAGACCACGCGTGACGCCGCGAATGGAGCGGGGGGCTGCCATGCGCGGCACCATGACAGAAGAACCCGACCACCGTCCACGCTTCGCGGCGCGAGGGGGTCGGGCGCGACAATCGGCGCGAAACGGTGTCCCGTTCGGCGCGCCGTCAGCCTGCGGGCCGGGCGGCCGTGGCTCTTACGCGGGCGGGGTGAGGCCCAAGGCGCTCATGTCGTGGGAGAGCGTCTCGCGGAGCCCTTCTTCGAGCGATCGCACCGTCCAGCCGAGCTCGCGGCGAGCCTTGTCGGCGCGGGCGAGGTACGTGACGCCCGCCGTGCCGCGCAGCGATTCCGCCCGGTAGGTGGAGGGGATCGGCACGTAGCGCTCGACCTTCTCGATGAGGTTGGCGACGGCCTTGATCGGTGCGGCGGGCAAGCGCAGGCGCGGCGCCTTGATCCCGGTGATGCCCTCGGCGAGGTCGAGCGCGTCGAGCAGACCGGCGGGCTCTCCGGCCAGGATGTAGCTCTGGCCGACCTGGCCCTTGTCCATGGCGAGGATGTGTCCGCGGGCGATGTCGTCGACGTGGCCCCAGCAGTAGCGCGCGCCCTTGGGCACCATGGGCAGCTTGCCGCGCAGGTACTGCACGAAGGCCTCGTGCAGGTCGCTGGTGTCCCCCGGGCCGTATACGACGCCGGGCATCACCACCACCAGCGGCAGGCCCTTTTCGATCATCGGCAGGGCGACCTGGTAGTGGGCGTGATGCTTGGTGCGCTCGTACTCGCTGAGCATCGGCCCGTCGTAGCGGAAGCTCTCGTCGACGAGCTGGCCGTGGGTGTCGGAGTTCACGGCCACGGTGCTGGTGTAGACCGCCTTGGGGATCTCCAGCTCCTTGATGAGTCGCAGGACGTTCTGCGTGCCGCTGACGTTGATCGACTGCGCGTACGCAGCCTCGTCGCTGCCGAGCTTGTACCAGGCGGCGATATGGAAGACGCCGTCCACGCCCGCCATGGGCCCGCGCATGCTCGACGGGTCGCGGATGTCCCCCGCGTGCAGCTCCACGCCGAGCTGCTCGAGGTGTCGCGCCCTGCTGGGATCGCGGACGAGGGCACGCACTTCATGCCCGACTTCGCGAAGCTGACGGACGACCCGCCCGCCGATGAAACCGGTGGCTCCCGTGACGAAGTATCGCATCGAGGGGCGACGCTAACCCGAATCCCGGGGCGACGGAACCGAGGGCGCTCACCCGTTCCGATTGCGGGCGTGCAGGCCCGCTGGCGCGCTCTATCGCCCGCGGAGGCGACGAAGCTGGCGGAGGTCCCTCTTGCTGGGCCGCCCCGCGCCTCGATCACGCGTGATCTGCTCGGCCTGCTCCTCTTTGGGCAGCGGCGCGGGGGTGTGGTCGATGTACAGGGTTCGCGCGACGCTGGCCGGGCCGCGGCGATCGCCGAGCGCCACGACCTCGAGGATGCGCAGGCCGCCGTGGGTGCGGACCTCGACCCGAACCCCCGGGCTGATGGACTTGGCCGCCTTGACGGAGGTGCCGTCGACCTTGACGTGGCCGGCCGAGCACGCGGTGGACGCTTGCGAGCGCGTCTTGAAGCAGCGCGCGGCCCACAGCCACTTGTCGATGCGAACCTCGGTCAGCTCGGCCATGCGGGCAGGATAGCGCGTCAGCGCCGTCGTGGGGCGAGCTTGCGCCATCCCCGACGCGCGGAGTCGGAGAGGTCTTCGAGCGTGGCGTAGGCCGCAGGCAGGAACATCAGGCTCATCAGCGTGCTGGTGGTCAGCCCGCCCGCGATCACGATGGCGATGGAGTGGTAGTAGACCCCGGCCAGGGTGGGGTGATGGATCAGCATGGGCACCAGGCCCAAGATGGTGGTGACCATGGTCATCATGATCGGCCGGATGCGGTCCTTGCCCGCGCGGCGGAGGGCTTCGTCGCGCGTCATGCCCTGGGCCCGCAGCTGGGTGATCCGATCGACCAGCATGATCCCGTTGTTGACCACGATGCCTATCAAGATGAAAAAGCCGACGACCGCGGTGGTGTCGAGCGTGGTGTCGGTGAGCCATAGGGCCCACGGCGCACCGAAGCAGCCGAGCAGGCAGGTCACCAGGATGCCGAGCGGCTGTAGGAAGCTCTCGAACAGCGAGGCCATCACCGCGTAGACGAGCAGCAGGCACAGGCCGAGATTGATCAGCATCTCGTTGCCGGCCTCCTGTTGCTTGCGCCACCGCGTGCCGCGACCCCAGCTATATCCCAACGGCATCTCGAAGTCGGCCATCGCCTCGTCGACCACTTCCCAGTTACCCCGCGGGTCGGGCTGGAAGAAGTGGACCTGGAGCTTGACCTCGGTCTGCCGATCGACGCGCTGGATCCAGAAGGGGCGCCGGGAGATCTCGATGCTGGCGATGGCGCTGAGCGGGACCTCTTGGTCGCTGCCCAGCGGGATCCGCAGGTCGCGGAGCTCGGCCATGCCCGCCTCGCTGTTCTCGCCGAACTGCGCGCTCAGCCGCAGCTGAATCTCGCCGCGAGAGCCTCGCACGCTGCCCAGCGGCAGCCCCTGGAAGGCCAGGGAGATGCGTCGCGCCACCTCGTCGGCAGAAAGGCCCAGGCTGCTCAGGCGCGCGCGGTCGAGGGTGACGTGCAGCTCCTCGGCCCCCTCCTCGTAGGGGGTATTGATGAAGTCGTAGGTGCCCTCGGCCGGCTCCTCGCGGTCGCCCTTGGTGAGGCGGGCCGCGAGGTGGTCGGCGACCCGTCGCGACAGCGGCATCAGCTCGCCCATGTCCTCGCCGCGGATGGCGAACTCGACGACGCGAGGGTCGTTGTTTTCCCGCCATGAATCGCGGCGCTCGCCGACCCGGTACTGCACGCCGGGCTGGGCGGGCAGGGCTTCTCGCAGCGCGGTCTTGAAGGTCAGGACTTCTTTTTCGCTCTGGAACGCTTCGTGGGGGTAGGCGCGGCAGTTGCCCCACCAGTCACCCCACGAGCACGAGACCGACTCGACCCCGAGCTCGTCGCGGCGGGCCAGCAGGGCCTGCTCGGCGACGGCGACGACCTCTCCGATCTTCTCGGCGCCCCGGCTGCCCGCCAGCTGGAAGCGAATGGGGACGTTGTCCTCCTGCTCCTCCGCCTCGCCGAGCTTCATGTTGTCGATGAGCGGGCTGCCGGGGATCTGCACCGACGCGGCGAGCACGAGCCCCAGCAGGATCGAGATGCGAGGGAGCCGGAGCGTGCGCTCGATGAGCCAGGCGTAGCCGTTGGCCACCCGGTCGAGCACGGGGTGGTGCAAGACCTTGGGGCGAGGCTTGAGCACACGCCCCATCAACAGCGGCACTGCGGTCTGCGAGATGACGAGGCTGGCGATGAGGCCGATGGCGAAGGTGCTGCCCAGCGGTCGTAGATAGGCCGAGGCCCGGTCGCTGGGGTCGCCCATCTGCAGCGGGATGAACACGATGATCGTGCTCAGGGTGGAGGCGATGGTGGCGAAGCCGACCTCGCGCGCCCCGAGCTGGGCCGCGCGCAAGGGGGGCTCGCCGCGGCGGCTATGCGACGCGATGGCCTCGACGATGACCACCGCGTTGTCGATGAGCATGCCGACCGCGAGCACCAGGCCGAGCATCACGATGCAGTTGAGGTCGCTGCCCTGCATGAACAGCACCGCGCACGCGGCCGTCACGCTCAGCGGAATGCACAGCGCGGCGGCGAAGGTCGTGCTCATCCGATGCAGGAACATCAGCAGCACGAAGAACGCGAGCAGCCCGCCCCATAGACCGGTGTCCCGTAGGTCCGACAGGGTCTGGAGGATGATCTCGCCCTGGTCGTGGAACACCAGGAGCTCGATGCCGTCGAGGTCCGGGTCGCGGCCGAGCTTTTCGATCTCCGCGCGGATGGCCTGGGTGACCTCGACAGTGCTGGCCCCGGCCGAGGCGAAGATCTCGAGGTTGATGGCGGTGCGCCCGTTGAGCGTCTTGCCGTCGCGGTTTTCTTCGGGGTGCACCGACACGTCCGCCACCTCGCTCAGCGCGGCGAAGCCAGTGTTGGCGGTGGTCGGCACCTCGACCGTGGCCGTGACCCCGTCCGAGCTGACGGTGGCGGCCTCCGAGCGCGCGGCCGCGGCATCGATGGCATCGCCGCGCCGCCGCAGGGGCAGCTGCGCAAAGGCCTCGGGATCGGCGGGCCGGGCCGGGCTGCGAATCCCCGCCTCGGTGCCGCCAGGCTTGAGCACGCCCAGGCTGCGACCCTGCCGGGCATCGCGGACGGAGGTGCTCAGCTCTTGCAGCGAGACCCCGGTGCGCCCCGTTTCCTCGATGTCGACCGCGATCTCGAGCTCGTGCGGCTTGACGCCTTGCAGCTCGACGCGGGCCACCCCCGGCACGCGCTCGACCGCCCGGACCACCTTCTCCTCGATGAGGTAGTAGTCCTGGGAAAGGTCGGTGCCGCTGGAGATCCGCATCTCCATGACCGGGTCGTCCGAGGAGTCTCCGCGGGTGCCGATCTGGATCTGGCGCACGAAGTCGGGCAGCTTGGGCCGGGCGCGCTCGATGCGGTCGCGCAGCTCGAGCTTGCGGGCGTCGAGATCGGTGCCGGGCTCGAACGCGAGGTTGAGGCGCACGCCCCAGGTGCCCGTGCCCACCTGAATGCGGCTGAGGTCGCGGATGCCCGAGACCTCCTCCTCGAGCGGCCGAACGACGTCGCGCTCGAGGACCTCCGGGCTGGTGCGGTCGATGCTGACGCGGACCCAGGCGTTGGCCGAGGTGCTGCGCGGCAGGAAGGCCAGCGGCATCTGAGTCGCCCCGATGACCCCCAGCACCAGCACGGCGACCAGCAGCATGCCGACCGTGACCGGGCGGGCGAGGGCGAAATCCGAGAGGCTCCAGCGACGCATTGTTCCCGAAAACGGCGCTCAGGGTAGCAAGGAAACCGGCTGACCCGGGGGCCTCGCCGACTGCGCCGACGCGGGCTTCCCGACGTCGACGAGTGAAACCCGCGGTCGGCCATCTTTGGGCCGTGAGTGTGTGTTTCGGCGAGGCCGCGTTCGGCGTGCGGAGGGTCCCGTCGCGAGTGGAGCGGGAAAATCGGGTGCTGGTGTTCGCCGCGAGCGCCGCCAAGTACCATCCAGGGCGACATGACCGACATCGTCAGTCCCATCGACGACCAGGCCGTCTACACCTTCCGCGAGCTCACGGAAGACGAAGCGCGACAGCGGCTGGCCACGGCGGCCGAGGTGCAGAAGCAGTGGGCCCAGGTTCCGCTGTCGCAGCGCCTCGAGGTCTGCCGCGGGATGCTCGATCGCTACGCCGAGTTCGAAGAGGACTACGCCGAGCAGATCAGCCGCATGATGGGCAAGCCTATCGGTCAGGCCCGCGGGGAGTTCCGCGGACCCATGCGCGAGCGGACCTTGAAGCTGTGCGAGCTGGCCGAGGCTGCGCTCGCCGACGAGACGCTCCCCGCCAAGACCGGCTTCCATCGCTTCATCCGTCGCGAGCCGGTCGGCACCGTGCTCGATATCGCGGCCTGGAACTACCCGCTCATCATCCCGATCAACGTGGTGGTGCCGGCCGTGCTCGGCGGCAACGCGGTCATGATCAAGCACGCCTACCAGACCGCGCTGGTGGCCGATCAGCTCG
Source organism: Myxococcota bacterium (assembly GCA_039028615.1). GTDB lineage: Bacteria > Myxococcota_A > Polyangia > Nannocystales > Nannocystaceae > Paraliomyxa. Next base: position 91,260 of record JBCCHT010000032.1, read on the forward strand.
AGCAGGCGTTCACCTCGGCCGGGGCCCCCGAGGGCTTGGTGCAGGCGCTCCCCGTGGGGCACGTGACGGTGGCCGAGCTCATCGCGCGCCGCAGCTTCGGGTTCGTGGCCTTCACCGGCTCGGTTCGTGGCGGCCACGAGGTCTACCGCACGGTGGCCCGCGACAACTTCATCGGTGTCGGCCTGGAGCTGGGCGGCAAGGACCCGGCCATCGTCCTGCCCGATTGCGACTTCGAGCACGCGATCGAGTCGCTGGTGGACGGCGCGTTCTTCAACGCGGGCCAGAGCTGCTGCGGCATCGAGCGCATCTACGTGCACGGCGACATCTACGACCGCTTCGTCGAGGCCTACGTGGCCAAGACCCGCGAGCAGGTGGTGGGCAACCCCCTCGAGGCGGGCACGACCATGGGCCCGGTGGTCAACGCGGCCGCGGCCGAGCGCATCTCCGGCCACATCGAGCAGGCCGTGGCGCGCGGGGCCACCATCCGCTGTGGCGCCAGCGACTTCGAGGTGCCCGACCTCAGCAGCTGCTACCTCGCGCCGCACGTGTTGGTCGACGTCGACCACGAGATGGACGTGATGACCGAAGAGACCTTCGGCCCGGTGGTCGGCATCATGAAGGTCGGCGACGAGGCCGAGGCCCTGCGACTGGCCAACGACTCCGAGTACGGCCTCACCGCGTCGGTGTGGACGGCGGACCAGCGGCGCGGCATGGCGCTGATGCAGCAGCTCGACGCGGGCACCGTGTATCTCAACCGCTGTGACTATCTCGACCCCGGCCTGGCCTGGACCGGGGTCAAGGACTCGGGGCACGGCGCCTCGTTGTCCTCGCTGGGATTCCAGTCCGTGACCCGTCCCAAGAGCTTCCACCTGCGTACGGAGACCTGATGAGCGACGAGCCGAGTCCCACCCTCCAACTTCGCACCAGCACCATCGCCGAGCTGCCCGAGGTCCTCGACCGACACGGCATCAAGCACCACAAGATCGGCATCTTCGATATCGACGGGGTGCTGCGGGGCAAGTACGTCGACCGCAACAAGTTCCTGTCGGTGATGGACAAGGGCCTCGGCTTCTGTGACGTCGTGCTCGGCTGGGACAGCGCCGATCAGCTCTACGACAACGCCACCGTCTCGGGCTGGCACACCGGCTATCGCGACGCCCCGGTCACCCTCGACCCTCAGACCGCTCGCCTGCTGCCCTTCGAGCCCAACACGGTCATGGTGGTGGGAGGCTTCTCCGGCGACTACGAGGCGGTGTGTCCCCGCGGCGTGCTGCGCAAGATGATCGAGCGGGCGGCCGCGCTGGGCTTGGCCCCCAAGGCCGCGCTCGAGTACGAGTTCTTCGTCTTCAACGAGACGCCCCACAGCGCCCGCGAAAAGGGCTACCGCAACCTCGAGCCGCTGACGCCGGGCATGTTCGGGTACTCGGTGCTGCGCAACAGCGTGCATCACGAGCTTTACCACGAGCTGCTCGAGACCATGACGGCCATGGATTGCGAGATCGAGGGCCTGCACACCGAGACGGGGCCCGGGGTCATCGAGGCCGCGCTGCGAGTCGATGAAGCGCTGCGAGCCGCCGACAAGGCCGCGCTGTTCAAGACCTTCACCAAGGTCCTCATGCAGCGTCGCGGGCTCATGGCCACGTTCATGGCCAAGTGGAGCAACGACTACCCGGGGCAGAGCGGGCACATCCACGTGTCGCTGTGCGACGAGGAAAGCGGGGCCAACCGCTTCTACGACGACAAGGGCGAGCACCAGATGAGCGCGCTGATGCGGCACTTCGTGGCCGGTCAGGTGCGCTACATGCCCGAGCTGCTGCCGATGGTGTGCAGCACGGTCAACGCGTTCCGACGCCTGGTGCCCGGGATGTGGGCGCCGACCCACGCCAACTGGGGCGTCGAAAATCGTACGACCGCGGTGCGGGCCATCCCCGGGGGCACCAAGGGCACGCGCTCCGAGTATCGAGTGGGGCCGGCCGACGCCAATCCCTACCTCGCCCTCGCGGCGGCGCTGGGATCGGGCCTGCGGGGCATCGAGCAGAAGCTCGAGCTGTCGCCGCCGGTCTCGGGCAACGGCTACGAGAACCCGGGCGAGGGCGCAGCCTCGTTGCCCGGCACCCTGCGCGAGGCCACCGAGGCCTTCCGCGGCTCCGAGGCGGCACGCGAGCTGTTCGGCGACACCTTCGTCGATCACTTCGCCGCCAGCCGCGACTGGGAAGACCGCGAGAATCGCAAGCACGTGAGCGACTGGGATCTGTCCCGCTACTTCGAGATCATCTGACGGAGCCGAGCCATGAGCGAGACCTCTTCCCCGATTGGCAACTTCAACTATCCGGCCGCCTATCGCATCGGGTGTGGGCGTCGCAGCGAGCTGCCCGAGGCCTGCGCGCAGCAGGGCATGGCACGGCCGCTGGTGGTCACCGACCCCGGCGTCGCCAAGCTCGAGTGGTTTTCCGCCATCGTGCAGGGGCTGCGGGCGGCCAAGCTCGGGGTCGAGGTCTTTGACGCGGTGGCGGCCAATCCCGACGGCGCCACGGTCGAGGCGGGGCTCGCCGCCTATCGCCAGGGCAACCACGACGGCATCGTGCTCATCGGCGGCGGCTCGGCCATGGACGCGGGCAAGTGCATCGCGCTTCTGGCCGACAACCCGGGCACGGTCTTCGACTACGAGGACGTGGGGGACAACTGGACGCGGGCCGACCCCGCCAAGATCGCCCCCATCATCGCCATGCCCACCACTTCGGGCACGGGGTCCGAGGTCGGTCGCGCCAGCGTCATCGTCGACGCCAGCGATCACAACAAGAAGATCATCTTCCACCCCAAGATGCAGCCCGGCTTCGTGCTCGCCGACCCCGAGCTGACCTTCGGCCTGCCGCCCTTCATCACCGCGGCCACGGGCATGGACGCGCTGGCCCACTGCTTCGAGGCCTTCTGCGCGCCCGGCTATCACCCCATGGCCGACGGCATCGCCATCGAGGGCATGCGACTGGTCCGCGAAAACCTCCCGAAGGTGTTCGCCAACGGTCACGACGCCACTGCGCGCACGCACATGATGATGGCCGCCTCGATGGGCGCCACCGCCTTCCAGAAGGGCCTGGGCATGGTGCACAGCCTCTCCCATCCCTTGGGCGGAGCGACGGGCATCCACCACGGCCTGGCCAACGCGATCTTCATGCCCTACGTCATGGAGTTCAATCGCGACGTCATCGAGGACCGCATGGTCTGGCTGGCGCGGGCGCTCGACCTGCCGCGCCCCGGTTTCGACGGGGTCATGGCGTGGATGCTCGAGCTGAGGGCACAGCTGAAGCTGCCGCATACGCTCGAGGGCTCTGCGCCCGGCTTCGACGAGGCCATGGCCAAGCGCCTCGCACCGTTGGCGGGCCGCGATCCCTCGCAGGGCACCAACCCCAAGCCGGCCACCGACGCCGAGCTCGAGGCGGTGTTCCTCCAGGCGTGGCGCGGCGAGCTGGCTTTCTCCGGCTGAGCCGCGACCGTCAGACCATCGGCCGGGACAGCCCCGCCCGGTCGATCGCCTTTTGCGGCGAGAGGCCGTCTCGCATCAGCTCCAGTGCCTGTGCGATGTCGGGCGTGCTGGGGTCGAGCAGATCGGCGAGCTCGTCGAAGGATCGCGGGTAGCGTTGCGTCAGCCGTAGGCTGTCGCTGCCTTCGCGGAGCAGCTCCAGCCCGGTCAGCTCGCCGTTGGTGCGCTCTCTTCGGACGCCCCGCAGCTCCCGCCAGGGGATCTGGATGCTCGGCGACGAGCGTGAGCCGAGCGAGAGGCCTTCGCCGTCCAAGGTCAGGAAGCGATGGGCGAGCCATAGCTTGACGGTGCCGAAGGACAGAAAACCGAAGGTCCCCACCGCCAGCAGGAGCAGTACGTGGGTGAGCCAGTAGTTCATCGAGACCGCGAGGAACCCGAAGAAGCCGACGATGGCGACGGTGAGGCCGACGATGAAGATGAAGCTGCTGGGGCTGGCCTCCCACCGCACGGGGCGTTCGAAGCGAGCGGCGCAGAGGCGGGCGAAGTCGCTGCTGGCCTTTGGGTCGCGAGGGGACTGGCGGTCGAGGTAGTCGAGCAGTCGCTGCTGGATGGTGGAGGCGGTGACGTCGAAGCCGTCGTCGGGGATCTCGAGCACGCCCTGCGGGGTGGTGATGTGCAGGGCGCTATCGCTGACCCCATTGACCGTGTAGGTGTGGGTCTTGAGCTCCCCAACCGCCGACCACGGCAGCTCGCGGTCGAAGCGGCGCAGCCACGGCAACAAGATGATCTTCTTGGACCAAGCCACGCGCAGGCCCTTGGGGCGCGCGACGACGAGGTGAGGGATGAACCACGCGTGGACGCCCCGGGTCGCGGTGAGCACGGCGTAGGGCATGAACAGGAACGAGGCGACGACGAGCAGAGGCGAGACGGACTCGGCTCGGGTGCCGAGCGAGGTGGCGGCGACGCAGCCCAGACCGAACACCAATCGGAGGATGCGGGTGTTTCGGCCGCCCTGGGCCAGCACGACGGAGCCCGACTCGTCGCCGGAGGCTCGGTAGGGATCGGACGAGCCCGCCACGACGACCAGCATACTGCGACCACCCGGCGCTGGGGTGGGGGCGATGACGCAAATCCTGGTACGGTTGGGGCATGGATACGACGCGCGGCGCGTCCTCCAGCTCCGACCCTGCAGCCGGCGAAGGCTCGTGGGTGCTGACGCTCGCGTGCTCACCCCGGCTGGAGGCGATTGGAACTTCGTTGTTGGTGCCGCGCGGTGTGACCCTGCCGCTGGGGCGGCACCACCAGGAGTTCGGGCCGGATGCGCTGGCCGATCGCCGGATCTCACGGGAGCACGCCCGCCTGCGCGTCGACGACGACGGCACGCTGGTGGTGGAGGACTGCGGCAGTCACAACGGCACGCGACTCAATGGTCGGCGGGTGTCGGTGGCCTCGCTCCAGCGCGACGATGTCCTGGCGATGGGCGGGGTGGTGCTGCACGTCGACTGGGACACCGACTCGCGGGTGACGGGCGCGGTGAGTCGCCTCGAGCAGGAGCTACAGCAGGTCGCCGAGCATGCCTCCGCCGTGCTGCTATGCGGGGACGCCGGGACGGGCAAGAGCTGGTGCGCGCAGCGGCTGCACGAAGGCTTCGGTCGCTCGGGTACGCTCGTCGTGATCGACTCGGCCCTGGTGCGCGACGACGACGTCGATGAATCCCTGCTGGCTCCGGCCGACGGAGGCACGCTCGTGGTCGAGGGTCTCGAAGGGGCCGGACCTCGGCTTCAGGCCCACCTGTCCGCGGTGCTCGATCACGGTCGCACGCAGGGCCCGGGGGCGATCGATGCTCGGGTGGTGGCCACGAGTCGACGCACCCCGCTGACGGCGGACACGGGCACCGACGCCGCGCTGCTCGCTCGAATCGGCCGCTGGACGATGCACCTCGCCCCGTTGGCGGCACGGCGGCACGAGATTCCCCGGCTGGCCGCGGCGATCGTGCAGCAGCTCGCGGGGGAGCCGATCCCGATTCGCGCTCGCTTCATGCACGAGCTGCTCGTGGCCGACTATCCCGCCAACGTGCACGACCTCGAGGCGACACTGGCCCGGGCGCTGCACGAGCGACAGCCCGGCGAGCCCTTGGCCGCGGTGGCGAGCGCCAAGCCTCGCGCCGCGCCGCGTCCACCCGCAGCGAGCGGACCGGCCTTCGAACTCGATGGGGAAGGGCGGTGGCTCTCGGCCGGGGAGGGCGAGCGGGCCGAGCTCGAGCACCGACCCGTGCTCATGCGCGTCTTGGCGGCCCTGGTCACCCGCTACGCCGAGGCCCGAGGCCAGGTGCTTACCGCCGAGCAGCTCATCGAGGTGGCCTGGCCCGACGAGAAACTCACCGGGCGCGCGGGGATCAACCGCCTGTACGTGGCCATCTCGACCCTTCGCAAGCTGGGGCTGGGGCAATCGCTCGAGCGCACGCGCAGCGGCTATCGGCTCGATCCGTCGGCGCGCATTCGGGTGTCGGCGCCGGGCGAGTCGGGCTGAGGCGGGTCTTCGAGCTGCTGCTGCGCCCGCGCGCGGCCCTGCTCGAACTGCTCGCGGTCGGCCACGGGCGCGGCGTTTCCGAAGGCCGCCAGCGCGGCATCGAAGTGCTCGAGCGCGGCCCGAGCATCACCCCAATCGAGCGCGATGAAGCCCAGGCCTCCGCGCGCATAGCCGGCTCGCCACCCCTGGCCGCCTTCGCTCCCGGTGAGGATCGCGAGCGCGCGGCGATAGTGCTCGGCCGCGGCGTCCGGCTCACCCGAAGCCCGCTGGGCGTCGGCGAGGTGAACGTAGGCGTAGGCGACCGCGGGATGTTCGGGGCCGAGCGCATCGCGGCGGATCTGCAGGGCCTGCTCGAACAAGGCCCGCGCCGCCGCGGCCTCCCCCTGGGCCAGTCGCATGCGCCCCAGGTTCGCCAGCACGGGGGCCAGCGTCGGGTGCCGAGGTCCCAGGCTGGACGTCGTCGATCGGCGCGCGCGCTCGAGGTGCTCGATGGCGTCTTCGGTGCGCCCCAAGTGCGACTCCACGGCGCCGAGGTTGCTCAGCGCTCCGGCCACGCTGGGGTGCGCAGGGCCGTAGGTGAGCGACAGGGCGGTGACCGCTTCATCGAGCGCCTCCCGGGCCACGCTCGGGTCGCCATCGGCCGCGGCCACCGTGCCCAGGTTGTTGAGCGTCGCGGCCACGGTGGGGTGATGACGCCCGTAGGCCTCGCGTTGCAGCGCCAGCGCTCGTTGATAGTCGGCGCGGGCGGGGCCCAGCTCTCCGCGCTGCGCGAGCACGCCGGCCCGGGCCACGAGGGCCGCGGCGTGGCGGCGTGGATCGGCCAGTCGCTCCGCGGCGGCCATCGCATGTCCGATCCACGGTTGGGTCTCGTCGGGGAGCTGCAGCCGGATCCCCAGCACGGTGACCATCATCGTCGCGGCGTCGGCCGCCAGCCGCCCTTGACCGGACTCGGTGGCGAGGTAGTAGGCATCCTCGAGGGCGGGGCGCGCCGCGGCATAGTCCCCCGCGCGCTCGTGCAGGCGACCGAGACGAAACTGTGCCTCGGCGAGCAACGGAGGGTAGGCGAGGGCCTGGGCCCGGACGACCAACGCCTGCGCGCGCTCGAGCCCGGGCGTGACGCGTCCCGCCAGGTCGTCGGCGTGCACCTGCGCCAGCTCGTCGCGCAAGGCTACGGCCTCGGCGAGCTTGTGCTCGGGCAGCGGCGGGATCGAGCCCTCGAGACCGGCGTCGAGACACTCCGCGGGCGGAGGCAGCGAAGCCGCGGCCGCGGCCGCCCGGGCGACGAGGTCGGCATCCGGCGTCACCAGGCGGCTCATGAACGCGGAGAGCTGACGGCGTCGTTGGTCGAGGCAGTCGAGTCGTCGGCCTCGGCGATCGTCGTCGGTGGCCGGCGCGGCGCAGGCTTGGTCCCAGCCCAGCTGCCAGGCCTCGAGCCACCGATCGAGCCGTTGTCGCGTGCGCTCGGCCGCCGCGTCGGCGCCCTCGGTGCCCGTGGCGACGAAGTCCGAGCGCAGGCTGGCCATGCGGCTGTCGTTCCACTCGGCATCCACCGCGGCCCGACCCGCCTCGCAGCGCGTGGGGGCTCGGTCGCCGCCGAGCGCCCACAGGCCCGCGCCCAGGATCGCAGCCCCCAGCCCGACCACGACGGCCCGCGGCCGACGAGAGCGTCGCGGATCGATCTGCTCGAGCAAGGGCCCCATGTGCGGGAAGCGTCGGCCTGGTTCGCGCTCGAGGCCGCGGCGCAGCGCCGCGTGAACCCGCCCGGGAATGCGGCCGTCGGGGGCTCGCCAATCCTTGGTGGGCTCTGCGGGACCGGTCAGGGCCTCGCGCAAGGCGACGCAGAAGGAGTACTGGTCGGTGCGCTCGTCGAGCTCCTTGCCCGCGTGCTGCTCCGGCGACATATAGGCGGCCGTGCCCGCTCGCGAGGGGCGGGTGGTGGCGCGACTGGTCGTCGTGCGCACGGCCGCCACGGCCAGCCCGAAATCGGTAACCCGCGCCAGTCCGTCGGGCCCCACCAGCACGTTCGATGGCTTGAAATCACGGTGCACGAGCTCGGCCCGATGGGCGGTGGCCAGGCCTCGGCCCGCGCCCACGAACATCGCCAAGACTTCGTCCACGGTGCGGCCTGGTCGTCGGCACCAATGATCGAGGGTGGGTCCGTCGACCAGCGCCATCGCGATGAACACCCGATCGTCGTGCACCCCGGCGTCGAACACCTCGACCACGTGGGGCGACGAGATTCGAGCCATGGACCGAGCCTCTTGCAGCAGTCGTTGCTGCTGTCGCTCGCTCATGCGATCGGAGCGGACCAGCTTGATGGCGATCGGTCGCCCCAGCTCCTCGTCGAACGCGGCGTGCACCTCTCCGAGTCCCCCGCGACCGAGTACGTGTTCGAGGCGATAGCGACCAATGCGAGCCGGCGGAGGGCGGTGTACGAGCCCATGGGGGGCCGTTGGGCCTTCCCGATCCCGGGCTGGACTGCCACCCCACGACGCCTCGCTGGAGGCTCCTCGTGTCGCAGTTTCGGTATTTTGGCCCGTGTTTGGACTGTACTACATCCCAATCGATCCGGAGCCAAAGTGCAGCGCGCTCTGCCGTATCGACGTTCGAGCGGGGGCGCGCGTTTAAGTGGGGCCTTGGCCGAATCCGCTCCAGACTGCCGCCATGCCCCACGTCCCCGCTGCGAGTCCCCCGTCTCAGCCTTCCTCCCGACCTCACCGACGCGGGTGGAAAACCATGCTGCTCGGCGTCGGCATCGCCATCGCTTCCGTGAGCGGATGGGTGGCGGCCAGCTCGGCGACGGCCCATCCCTTGCCCACCCAGCCCCAGCGCATCCCGGGGGTCGAAAAGGCCAGCACCAGCACGACGCTCGAGGTGGTCGGCGGAGACCTCAAGCTCTCCGCGCTCCGCAATGCGCTCGGATCGAAGGCCACCGCGACCCGGGTCGGCGGTCGCATTCGCGTGACCGGGGCGTCCAAGGGGCAGCTCGCGGCGGCCGTGCATGGCCTCATCGGAGGCAAGGGAGCCTCGATCACCACGCAGGGGCACTCGGCCCGAACGAAGCGCCTGACGGGGCGCGAGGTCAATCGGCTCAAAGCGATCAACGAAGGCATGGTCGCCTACGGCTTGTCGCGCAACTTCGGCCAGGGCTTCGACGACGCGGGTGACGGCGAGCAGAGTCGGGTGCAGCGATCGGTCTACCCCGTGCCTCGCTGCACCCGGATGGAGTGCGCGAGCTGTGGCGATCCCCCCGAAGCCGGTCTCGACTGCTCCGACCTCAAGCGAACCCGCGACGATGCCCTGGACGAGCTGTCCGAGCACGAGGCCAAGGTGGCCATCTGGCAGGCGGCGCTGCAGGCCCACAAGGACATGGCGTTCTACGGCGGGATCGCGGGAATGATCGGCGACATGGTGTCCGCCGCGTCCACGGTATTGAGTGCAGGCACGGCTACGGGCGCTTCACGAGCCGCGGCTCGCCTGCTGATCCAGATGGCGCGAGACGGTGCGCTCGAGGCCCTGATGGAAGAGCTGGGGATCCCGGGGCTCGCCGACATGACCGAGGCCATGGTCGAGGAGCAGCTGTCCCAGGCAGAGACCGCTCGCGTCGCCGCGGCCGCCGCCTACGATGCAGCGCACCAGGCGTGGGTCGAGTGCATGAACAACCCGGCATCGATGAGCCCGGCCGAACTCGCTCAGCATCGCAAGGAACTCGGCGCGTGGAATCGCTGCCGGTACAACGTCTACATGGGCCTGGCGCCACAGTGTCAGCTGGTGGAGTTCCCCTGCCCCTAGAGGCTACATCGGCGCCACTGTGGTGGGATACCTAGAGTCTCCCCACCATCCCGCGCAAGCCCTCACGTTTCATTCGGTCCCGCGTTCCGATTCCAGGAGCGCGGGATTCGTGTCTCAGAGGCATGAGCGGCCGTCTCCAGGTGTAGGGCGTTTCCCTGTCCTTTGTAGGGCCGTATCGCAAGCGGGCTCTTCCATATGGGACTGAACGATGTACGATTGGCCCACGATGGCCGCCGACGGTTCGATGCCCTACGACGACCTGCAGACGCAGGAAGAGGTCGAAGACATCATGGGTCCCGAGGGCGGCGCCGTCGTCCTCGACTTCTGGTCGCCGACCTGTGGTCCGTGCATGGCCATGGCGCAGGACTTCAGCGACGTGGCGTCGCAGTTCGATCGCGCAGAGGTTCGGTTCTGCAAGGTCAACACGATGGCCCACCCCGAGCTCGCCGAGCCCTTCAACATCCGGTCGGTGCCCACCATCGTGTTCGTGCACGACGGCAAGATCCTCGACGGGGTCGTGGGTCGCATGTCGGCCAAGGACCTCGGCGAGAAGTCCGAGTGGTTGTTGGGTCGAGCGCAGCGCAAGCCCGGCTTGCTGAGTCGGATCTTCAGCTAGCCGCGGCACGCCGAACCGACACCGCCGCTGCGCACCCGTGGTTGTCCCCCACGCGCGGCGTGCCGGACTCGGGCAACGCCACCGCACGGGCCGGGGGTTTCCCCGGGCATCGACGGGCTGCCTACAGGGGGACCCCCCCGCAGCCCGACATCTTTGGCATCTAGGCGTGGATTGCCGTGAATCCGCCTTCTGCATTTGCAGTCGGATTGCATGTAGTGGTCGTTTCGCTTCTTCCCTTGATGCTCCCTCTCGCCCTCGACTCTGGTCTCGCGGCCGCGTCGGATGCCCATCACCATGGTGCTCATGGTCCGCGTCGCGCTGCGACACCGCGGCCTGCGGCCCGTGGAAAGCTCCGGTCTCGAGGGCACAAGGGACCTACGGCTCATGCGAAGGGCAAGACCAAGACGTCCAAGGGGCGTCGCGGTCGGCTCCGCAAGAGGTCTCATCTCCACCGCGAGCACGATGACCGGTTCATCGGCGTGCGTCGCAAGCTGAAGGCCGATCGTTCCGGCAGCAGCGGTCCCCTCACCGTGTATCTCAACGGCAAGGGCGGTCGAGTCTACGGTGGTCACGAGGACGCACCTTCGAATCGCTCGAGCATCGTGTGGTCGGAGGGCAGCTCCTCGGTCGTCATCCCGGCGTACTCGGGCAGCTCCACCAGCTGGCGCTCGATGGTCCGCTGCGTGCAGGGGCACTTCGGAGACTACGAGGTCAACATCACCGACCAGCGCCCGGCCCGGGGCTCGTACATCATGATGATGGTCGGTGGTCGAGGCTCCGTGCTCGGGTACTCCGACTCGGTCGCCGGGGTGGCTCCGTACACGGGCGGGGTGGTGGACGACGCCGTCGGCTTCGTGTTCTCCCAGACCATGGGTAACCACGCCGACGGGGTCTGCGAGACCACGGCCCACGAGATCGGCCATACCCTCGGCCTCGATCACACCTACCACTGCTCGGACCTGATGAGCTACGAGCACTGCGGCGAGAAGTCGTTCGTCGATCGCAACATGCCCTGCGGGGAGTGGGACACGCGAACCTGTTCCAACGGTCGCTCGCGCCAGAACTCGCACGGTGTGCTGGCCAAGAACCTGGGGCTGCGGACGTCTCGGCCCGAGCCGACCTCACCCGGCCCCGAGCCTCGGCCCCGCCCCGAGCCTCCGGTCGTACCGACCGATACCCGGGCGCCGCGGATCACCATGCACTCCGCGGGCGGATCGGAGTTCGAGGCCGAGTCCATCTTCGTCGTGCAGTTCGACGTGACCGACGAGAGCGGCCTGCAGAGCCTGGAGCTGCTGTGGCGAGCCAACGGCAAGACCGAGGTCTATCGCTGTAGCGAGCTGCCCGCTCACCTCCCCATCGAGTGCGGCATGGTCGGCAACAGCTACGCCTTTGCCCTGCTCGTGGGAGAGGGTCTGCGCAAGTACGCGGTGCGAGTCACCGACGAGGCCGGCAACCGAGCGACCACGCGCTGGCGCCAGGCGAACTTCGTGCAGAGCGAGCCCACCTGGGAGGACGAGTGGGACGACGGCTGGGATGACGGCTGGGACGACGACGAGTGTTACTGAGTCGGGGACCGGATACGACCGTGCCGGTGGTCATTGGGAGACGACCACCGGCACGGTCAGCCGGGGTGAACGAAGGCTGCCGCGGAAAATTTTCGTGACCGCGGCGTCAGCCCGAAGCCACAACTCGAAGACCACCTGAGCCCGCGATTGATGCATCTGTGCCGCTGCGGGAAGCATTCGATCATCTGCCAGGGGGAGTAACGCTGTGATAGCCCAATCGAGTGCGACTGACGGTGTTGACCTTGGCTTCGCTCGTGCTCGCGGCGGGTTGTTTCTCCCCTCAAACATCCGAGTCCTCGGAAGGATCCACGGGTGAGCAAGGCACGACGAGCGGTGGTGATAGTTCGGGGGCGGTGACCCCGGAGGCGACCACCGCTCCCAGTGCGGAAGAGTCGACCTCTGCGGTCGACGATGGGACCACCGCGGTGGCGACCACCGAGGAGGCCGAGTCGTCCTCGGGCTCGGACTGCGAAGGGGAGGACTGCGAGACCTGCCTCGAGGGCATGCGCCGCTGCCTCGACGCCAACACGCCCGAGCGCTGCAACGCGGTCGGGGTGTGGGAGCCCGAGCCCGACTGCGAGGGGGACGCCCCAGTCTGCGACGAGGGGGTCTGTCAGTGTGAAGAGGCCGCCCACGAGTGCCTCGGGGCGCAGCTCATGCGGACCTGTACCGACGGGGCCTGGGTCGAAGACACCTGCACCAATCCCACGCCGTACTGCGAAGATACGGTCGGCGAGTGCGTGACCACCCACTCGGCGGGCGGGGCAATCTCGTGCGACGTGCCCACCGATCTCGTGTGCACGGGCGGCGAGGTGTGCTGCTGGTTCGACAATCCCGACAGCCACGAGTGCACGACCGTGGCCGGGTGTCCGCAGCAGCCGGGGACCTCCAATCGCTTCGAGTGCGACGGCCACGCAGATTGCCCTGGCGGTCAGTCGTGCTGCCTGCGGAGCAACCCGGGCGGGCGCTCTTCGTCGTGCGGTGAGGCGTCGTCCTGCACCTCGTCGATCTACTTCGCCGCCATCGTGTGTGATCCCGACGGAGACGATTGCGAGGCGGGGGAGACCTGCACGGCGACCAACGAGTTCTACCCGGATGTCTACTACTGCACGTAGGCTGCGGCGCGGATCCGTGCCCTGTCCCCGAGTCGTGCGATGACACGACCGGGCCGGGGCATCGGCGGGTGACGATCTCGAAACCGAGCACGGTGTGTGCCGTCACAGAGGACCCGTCGCGGACCGGAAGGGCTCGAGGGATGCCTCCTGACATCGAAGCCGCAGACTGGCCACCAACGCAAGGCCTGGCGGCGGTCGTCGGGCGCGGCCGGACAACGTGCGCATCATGAATCGCAGTGGATCGAAGGACGCGCCCCGAGGGCTCCATTCGCCCTACATCGAGCCCGCACGTGCCCATGGCTTGCGCTCTTCGGCTCGCAATGCAATGACCCGAACCATGGGGGGAATGCACTGGGGGGCCGCGGGAGCGCTGCTCTTCGTGGGGATGAGCTCGGGCTGCGTCCGGGCGAATCCGAAGTACGACGTGCAAGGGCTCGAGGCCGCGGTCGACGACGACGGTGGGTCGGAATCCGGGTCGGCATCGACGGGCTCCGACGAGGTCGGAGGCGATGCGGGCAGCGCGGGGACCGAGCCGGGCGCGACCTCGGGGGGCACCTCTGCCGGGTCCGACGAGGACTCCGGGGGCATCCCGATCCCCGACCCCGATGACCCCGATCTCATGCTCTACGCATCGCTCGACTCGCTCGCGAGCGTGCAGTCGCCGGAAGTCGGCGTCGGGTCGGGCATGGTCGGCGCGGTGGCACCCGAGCAAGTCGAGTCGCCGGTCGGCTTCGGGCTTCGCTCCGTCCTTCCCACGCAGTGGTTCGCCTTTCCGCAGCACGATGGCCAGGTCGCCAACATCGACCACGCCGCCGGCTCGCTGTCGATGTTCTTGCTCTCCGAGGCGACCCAGGTCGACATCGGGGGCGCCGCCCTGTTCAGCCTCGCCGGGGTGATTCCCGACGGCGGCGGCCTGCGCATGGCCACGACTGGGCCGCTCGAGGGGAACGAGATCATCGTCGACTACTACGACATCGACGGGCAGAACCACCGCACCTACTACCCCGGGTCGGTGTTGCCCCCGGGCGCTTGGGTTCGCCTGGAGCTCGACTGGCGTGCCGACGTCGGCGTCGACGAGCACAACATCGAGCTGTGGATCGACGGCGAGTGGATCGAGCCGCTGCCGGGCTCGGCCACCGGCCCCATGGAGGTCGGGCCCGCTTCGGCCAAAGACGTCATGATCTTCGGCTCGTGGCTTCTGGGTGGGGGAATCTCTGCCCGTGCCCGCTTCGACGAGATCGAGATCTACTCCGGGCTCTAGCGCTCGGAAACACCGATTTCCCGCCGCAGGAGGGAATCGGTAAAAAGTGTGATCCGGACGGCCCTGGTCGGTCACAGGACGGTCGAGACCCAGCGTGGATCTCGACCTCCAGTGAAGGACATCGCCGTGGACACCTCGACTCTCCGAAACCGCCTGCTCACCCTCGCCGCCCTGCCCCTGGTGCTCGCCGCCGGATGTGGAGGTGACTCGGCGGGCTCCGATACCGACGCCGCCAACGAGGACGGCAGCACCGGGGAAGTGGCGACGACCGAGCCCGGCGAGGACCCCACGGGCAGCACGCCGCCCTCTACCACGGGAGACGACTCCACGGGGGACGACCCCACGGGCGGGGCCGACGACGACTCGATGGCCGACTCGACCAGCACGGGCGAGCTCGAGGACGACACGGGCAGCGGCGACACCGTCGGGGCCGAGGCCCCGAGCATCGAAGAGACCAGCCCCGCCGATGGGGACGACGCCGTCACGGCCGACACCGCGCTCGTGGTGCGCTTCAGCGAGCCGATGGACATGGTCTCCGTGCAGCAGGCCTACCAATCCGCGGACATCCCCGCCGCGTCCGTGACCTTCGAGTGGAACGAGGCCGGGGACGAACTCACCGTGATCCCGAACGAAGAGCTGCCCTACGCGTTCGGCCAGAACCCGGCCACCGTGGCCGCCAACGCGTTCTCGTACACCATCAGCACCGTGGCCGAGTCGGCCGAGGGCGTGGCGCTCGAGGAGCCGGTGGAGGTCTCGTTCACCACCTTGCGCCGCATCTCCCAGCACTTCGAGCGCGACGAGACGCTCAGCGCCCAGATGCGCGACGACGGGTTCCTCGGCTTGCAGCCCTATATCGGGGACTACACGCTCGACGAGGCGACCCGCCGCTACCTGCTGACCTTCGACCTGAGCTCCGTGCCCTCGGAGGTCACCGCCATCGAGCAGGCCGACTTCTTCGCCGCGTGGGCCTCCGACCTGGGTGATCCGTGGATCAGCCTGGGGGGCGTGCTCTACCGCCAGGTGAGCTACGAGAACCTGGTGCCCGCGACCTTCAACGGTCCCGCGCACACCGACAACTACGCGCTGTTCGTCAGCGAGAGCAACTTCGTGTCCATCGACGTGAGCTCCGAGCTGCAGTCCGTGCTCGACGATCCCGGCACCTTCGACGATCGCCTGCAGTTCCGCCTGCGCTGGGCCATCGAGAACAACCTCGACATGGACCACGACGGGCTGACCTTGAACGAGGACCTGCTCGAGCTGGACCTCGTGTACCTGACGCCCTAGGTCCGCTTCGCTCCATCTCGCGCATCGGTGAGGCTCCGTGCCCCGATGCGCGAGCGTTTTTCGAAGGGCCGTGGGATTCGTCTCTTGCCGGGGGCGTGGGCCCCGGTCGAGCGTGTCGGCCGCATTGATAGACTCGCCGCGGCGACCCACGCATGACCGCTCGACGACTGATCTGTATTGCTGCGATTTTGGGAGGGGGCTGCGTCCCCGAGGTGCCCGTGTTGCCCGTCGACGACTCCGGCGGAAGCACGGCCGCGGCCGATTCCAGCGCATCGGCCCCGACCGACACCGGGTCGCCGACCAGCGCGGACTCGACCGCGGCCGACGGGGAGGACACGTCGACCTCGACCTCCGGCGACACGGAGGCGACCGATACCTCGGACACCGAGACCGTCGATTTTTGTGGTCGCCCCGAGCCCGCGTTCGCGTTCGCCGAGCCCGAGGTCTACGAGGCGCCGCCTGGAGCCGAGACCTTCACGGAGATCGCCATCGGGGACATCGTCGCCGGCCAACCGGTGGCCACCGATCTCGCGGTCAAGGACACGGTCACGCCGAGCATTCTCGTCTACCGCGGGCAGGGCATGATGTCCGGCTTCGTTTTCGAGGGGGCGGTGCCCCTGGTCGACAACGCCAGCGGCGTGACCATTGCCGAACTCGACGAGAAGGCGCCCGCGGAACTCATCGTGCTCGACCGCGGGAACTGGGCGATCTACGACGACGTGGGTCCGGGCGCGATGCCCATCGCCGCCGGCTCGCTGCCGAAGGGGGTCACCGACTCCTCCTCGATCATCGCCGCGGACGTGTTCGGTGACGACACGCCGGAGATCGCGATCCATGCGGGCACCGACAGCCCGGATTCGCTGTGGGTGCTCTCGGATCCCCTGGGCAGTGCCCAGATCGACGGGCCCTTTGCGGCCGGGAACGACTCGGTTCGACGCCTGCGCTCGGGCGACATCGACGGGGACGGTCGGACCGATCTGCTGGTGGTGCATCCCGGCTGGGACGGAGCCGTGCCCGGGGTCGACATCGCCTACAACCGCAGCGACGCGGCGCCGGCCTTCGATGTGGTGCCGCTGACGACGGCGGTCACCCCGACCTCCGTGGTTGCTCGCGACCTCAACGGGGACGGGCGGGACGACCTGGTGCTCACCCACGCGGGGACGAAGATCGGCGACCGCCTGCCCGATCCGCTGCACGTCTACTTGGCCAACAAAAACGGCGATCTGGTGCTTCAGACCCCGATCGTGGAGTGGTCGACGGCCATCGCCATCGATGCGGGGGACTTCAACTGCGACGGTCACCAAGATCTCGTCGTCGCGTTGCTCGACGAGCTGGTGTTCATCGCCGGAGACGGAGCCGGCGGCTTCGACCCGACGGACAGCCACTCGATCGAGCTCGGGGCCATCGTCGGCGACCTGAGGGTTCACGACTTCAACCTCGACGGTCGGCCCGACGTCGTCGCGGGCTTCGCCGACGATCCGGTCGTCTACTATTTCGAGTCCGCGTAGGTCGTCGTCCGCAGGTGCGCAGCGCCCGTGGGCTGGGGCATGCGCTCACATTGAACGGCCGACGACCACATGTCGAAGCGGGCGCGATCTGGCCACACATGCGTGTGGAGGTGGTCGCGGTCGCTACTTGGTCCGGCGATCGTCGATCGACGAGAGCGCGTTTGTGAACCCGGCGGAGGACAAGGTCTCCGCGGCGCGGGCCCGGTGATAGGCCTGCTGGATCCGAAAGTGGATCGCCTTGTTGAGCCTGATGAGCTCCGGCGAGGTATCGCGACCGAGCCGGGCGGGATCCCACTGTCGAGAGGCCCGATAGAACGCGTCGTCGATCTCGTGGAGGCTGGGGCGACCGTGTAGCTGGAGGACCGATAGATCGTCGCGCGCACCGAGCTCGCACAAAATGGCGCGGAGGCGACGTCGTTCGGCCTGCTCACGC
Source organism: Myxococcota bacterium (assembly GCA_039028615.1). Lineage (GTDB taxonomy): Bacteria > Myxococcota_A > Polyangia > Nannocystales > Nannocystaceae > Paraliomyxa. Next base: position 108,841 of record JBCCHT010000032.1, read on the forward strand.
TCGTAGCGATTGGGAGGCCGACGCACGGGGCGGGTGCCCACCTGGTAGCTCGGGGTCGGAGCCGCGGCGGGTCGCTGCGGTGGGGCAGGCTGCTCGGTTACGGCCCGGGCCTGCGCAATGATCCACTGAAGCGTGTTCTTGGCCTCTTGGGTGACGCCGTAGAACTGCACGCCGAACCCGGCCACGACCCCCGGAGCCGGCCTCACGATGCGCACGACTTCGCCCTGGAAGCGAATCGTGCCCGAGCCGTCGGGGAGCAGCAGGTGCACGCCGACCCGACTACCGGTCTCGGGAGGCTCTTCGGTGCGGATGAAGATGCCGTTGTTGCTGATGTCCTTGGTGTAAAGCTCGAGCAGCTCGGCCCAGCTCTCGAGCTCGACCTGGGCCGGCTCTTCGAGCGAGTACCGGGGCGCTCGTCGTCGTTCCTCGGGCGGGGGAACGAGGTTGCGAATGTCGAGCAGGCCAGACTGTGCGGCCTGGTCGTCCAAGATCTCGCTGACTCGATCGAGAGCCCAGGACAGAGAATCACCGGCGAGGGCATCGCCGGAGGGCGGTGGTTCGGGGCGGTCTTCGGGCATGGAACTATCGGCGCAACTCGGATCGAAGTATGAGACCGAATCGACAGAGTGCCATGAACGGATCCGATTGAGGGTTGCCGGAGTGGGCCGTTCGCGGTCGACGGAGATCTCGATCGATGTGCCATGAAGAACAACGAAACGACGTATGTATTGAGCGTTCGATCAGTCGAAGATCGGCGGCTTCGATCGGACGCCGCGGTACGTCGTTTTCGTGAGCGCGTCGGTTCGGGTGCGGGCGGGTACGAGATGCACGTGCACCTCGGGTGACGGCTCTACCGTGCCGCCTGATCCTGCGCGTCGATGTCCAGCGCCAGCGGTAGCTTGGCGGGCGGAATGGGCATCGTCGCGCCGACCGGGCCGAGCGGGTAGCGGATGATGCCGCGCTGGGTGACGAGCAGGAACACGATCGAGGGGTCGTCGACGGGGACGTCGAACTCGTAGCCGACGCGGACGGGGCGACCGTCGCCGTCGACGTCGTAGATGCGGATGAGCAGGCCGTCGAGGCTGACGGAGTCGCCCGCCGCGAAGGGGTGCTCGGGCCGACGGAAGAGCTTCTCCACCGGACCGGTGAGCATCGAGCCACCGACGACGTGCAGCTCGATGGAGTTGGCCCCGGTGCGCTTGAGCAGGTGCGGGCGCGGGGCCATGGACAACACCCACCACGAGCGCGGCAGGGGGTGACCCTCGAGCCAGCGCACGGTGGGCGGGTAGAGCAGCGACATCGGATCGCCGACGCTCAGCACGACGAGGCGCTGGTCGGCCACCTTCGCGTCGTCGACCTGCATGTTGAGCGAGGCCTGGCGCGTGCCTTCGTTGAGTCGGTGAATGGCGTGGGTCTCTTCGATGCCCCACAGCGGGGCGAGCACGACGTGGGCGAAGAGCAGCGCGGCGGCGAACAGCCCCCGCAGCAGGTTGAGCGGGCGCAGGCGCGTGTCGGGGTCACGCACGCGGTCCCAGGCATCGAGCAACAGTGCGGCGACCACCGCATGGCCGGCGAGCCCGGGAATCAGCAGCAGCCGCGCGGAGACGAAGGAGGAGGCGACCGGCAAGATGGCGAGCAGCGAGGCCACCAGTAGCCACGTCAGCCGCCCGCGCTGGGTCGGCGGCAAGGCCTTCCGCGCGCCGATCCACAGCGTGATCACGATGGCGATGGCCACCGGTCCGAGCCACGCCTGGATGCGAATGTGCTCGGGGGTGATCGCGAGCTTCCCCGTGGGGATCGCCAGGAACATGTCGGCGACCAGCACGGGGATGCGCCATGACGCCATCTCCAGGTAGGCCATGGGCTCTCGCACGGGGTCGACGTAGACGCTGGAGCCGTGCGAGCCGAAGCCCATGCTGCGGTGAATCGCGACGTACACGAGGAACAGGCCGAGCAGGGGCACGAGGGCCCGCGCTCGCTCGCGCCGGGAACCCGGGCCACAGATGACCTCGTACATCACGAAGAAGGGCAGGATGCACAGGGCGTACTCACCCCCGGAAAACGACAGCGCCAGGCCGAGCACGGCGAGCCAGCGTCCGCGTTTCCAGCCGTCCTCGCGGTGCCGGATATGGGCCCACAGCGCGAGGAAGGCAAAGGTGGCGGAGACGATCGCGTTGCGGTTGGCGAGCCAGCCGATGGGGTAGGTGTGGCACTCGTCGAGGGCGTACAGCAGCAGCGCGAGCAGGGCCCAGCGGGCGGGCAGCAGGCGCTGCAGCAGCAGGGCCCCGGCCATCAGCATCAGCGACCACCACAAAAGGGTGTGCACGTGGTGGCCGAGGGCGGCGAAGCCGAAGAGCTTCACGTCGACCCACATCAGCAGGCTCGACAAGGGGCGCAGGGCAGAGAGCTTGAGCTCGGGATGGGACCACCAGGCCAGGCTGCCGCGGCTCATCAGCGCGTGGACTTCTTCGGGCTCGCCCCGCGAGAACGAAAACAGGTCCCACGGGGCGCGCTCGGCCGGATAGGTGCCCTCGAGCATGGCGAGCTGAGCGAAGTCGTCCATGCCGAAGCCGACGAACAGCGACTCGGCCCGCAGGGCGAGACCGATGAACAGGACGACGAGCGCCCAGATCCAGTAGCGCCGATCCTTCACGCGGAGGTCTCTTTGTCTTCGGGGCTCGGCTCAGCGGCGGGGGCAGGGGACGGCGCCGCCTCGGCCTTCGCCGCCTTGCGAGCGTCGCGGTCCCGCTGCACGTAGACCCCCCGCAGCCGCATGAAGGGAGCCTCGATGCCGTTGAAGGCCAAGAAGCTCACCGCCAGCGAGACCGGGATGATGATGAGGCAGGTGTTGGCGGCCGCGTCCGCATAGGCCGACCACCCGAACGAGGTGTGGAAGTCGAAGAGCAGCCCGTGGTCGTGCAGCCCCTGCATGACCATGAAGTGACACAGGTAGGTCGAGAAGCTGAGGTCCCCCAAAAACGCCAGCGGCTTGGAGATGAGCCGCGGCAGCACCCGGGAGAAGCTCAGGTAGCAGAACACGAAGACGGTGCACGCCACGGCCTCGACGGTGGGCCACAGCGCCTTCCACCACACCTGCAGGGGCCACCCGCCCAGCTGGTTGAGCGAGAAGGTGCAGCCGAAGAACGCCGCGAGGCCCAGCAGGATGAGCCAGGGGGAGCGCTCGGCGACGTTGTAGCGCAGGTGGGCGCGCGCCAGCAGCATGCCCAGGATGAACGCGTCGATGCGCCCGGGCAGGTGCCAGTAGTTCATGTCGCGGACCGAGTTGCCGACCAGGAACCCGATGAGGCGCAAGGCGATGGCAAAGGCCAGCAGGTACAGCAGCGGCTTGGCGCCCTCGCGATTGAGGAAGGTATTGAGGAAGGGGAAGATGAAATAGAACTGGACCTCGACCGCCACCGTCCAGAAGGTCGTGGAGATGGGCCACAGCTGGAGCGCGGCCAGGCTGTTGCCCATGAGCATCGAGGCCGAGGCCAGCGCGCCGTCCAAGCTCACCCGCTCGGGGAACACGGCCATCCCGAAGAACACGACGGTCAGGTAGACGGGCGCCACCCGCAGCGCTCGGTTGCGCATGAAGGGCAGGTACCGGATGTCCCGCCCCGCGCCGACGAGCGAGAACATGAAGCCCGAGACGACGAAGAACAGCGTGACCACGATGTGGGTCTCGATGAACAGAGACCAGATCGGGTTGTTGGTGGAGATCCACGTGTCGGGCGTCAGGCCGGGGGACTCCCAGCGGCGGTGGATCAACCAGAAGCTGTGGTGGAAGACGACGAGCAGCGACGCAAACGCGCGGATGTGATCGACCCCCGCGATGTACTCGATGTTCTTGCTGCGCACGCCCAGCCCGCTCCCAGCGCGAAGCTCGCACTGGTCTCAATGGTCGCGCAAGGCGGACGACTTGGCGATGCGCGCTTGGCGTCAGGCAGATCGAGGGCTACGGTGAAGCGTTAGCGCAAAGGCGGCAGCGTCGTTCCATGGTGCGTGGCGGCACATTCTCAGTCCGACAGGGGGCCAAATGCGGGTTTTCGCCCAGAAGCGGAAACTGCGCGGGAACTCTTGGGCACGGAATTCCGTGTGAGGAGTCAGGTGACCGAGGCCATCTCGATCAGACCGGTGCCTGATCGCCCCACCCGAGCGCCCGAACTCGACGAGGTCACCCTCGCGAGGGCGCAACGGGGCGATCTGCGCGCCAAGCGGGCTCTGGTCGAGCGATACCAGCGACCGGTGGTCGCGCTCGTGTCTCGGTTGCTCCGCGGTCAGGCCGATCCGGGCCTGGTCGAGGACATCGCCCAGGAGACGTTCCTCCGGGTGTTTCGAGCCCTACCCAAGTTCGATCGTCATGGCCCGGCCCGTCTGTCGACCTGGATCCTCACCATCGCGAGCCACCGCTCGATCGACGAGCTGCGTCGGCGTCGGCTGGACACGCGACCCTTCGATCCCACGGCATTCGAGATCCCGGCCAACGACCGAGCCGACGCGACGGCGGAGCGAACGATGTTGGCCCGGCTGCTGAGTGACGCGGTCGACAGCCTGTCGCCCGAGTACCGGGCGGCGTTCGTGCTGCGCGAGTATCATGGCCTGGAGTACGCCGAGATCGCGCGGGTGTTGGGCATCGACTTGGGCACGGTCAAGTCCCGGTTGAGCCGGGCCCGAAGCCGCCTTCGGAAGGCGCTGGCGGAGGTCTACCATGGGTGACGACGACGAACGCGGCGGCGTAAAGGCGGCTTTGAACGAAGCCGTGATCGATGCTCGCTTCGGGCAGGCCCTCGATGCATGGCGCGAGCTCGGCCCCGAGGACGATCTCGGGACCGACTTCATCGATCGGGTCATGAAGGCCGAAGAGGCCCGGGCCCGCCCGCGGGTGGTTGCGCTCAGCGACGACGATGCGCCCATGGCCGTCGCCCAGCGCCCGAGCTCTCGGCGCTGGCGCTGGGGCTTGGCCGCGGCCAGCATCGCCGGCTTGCTGACGCTGGGGCTCCGGCCGTGGTCGGGCGACTCCTTGCCGGGCGCGTTGGTCGAGGCCGATGCGCCGAGCACCGCCGAGGCGGTGGCCGGGGTCGGCGATGGGTTCGAGGTCCCCGAGCTGACGGCCGAAGGCGTGCCCGGGCAGCCCTTGCCGCCCGACTTCGGCACCAGCATCGAGTCGTATATCGAAGAGTACGGCCGCAACTACGGGCCCGCGTTCAAGTTCCACGGCGTGGTGCTGGTGGCTCGTCGCGGCGAGGTCCTCTATCAACGCGGCTTCGGCCTGGCCGATGCCATCGAGGGCACGCCCAACACCATCCACACTCGCTTCCGCCTCGGGCTGCTCACCGAGCCCTTCACCGCGCTGGCGATCCTCCAGCTGCGCGACCAGGGCAAGCTGAGCCTCCGCGACACCCTCGACGAGCTGGTGCCCGAGCTGCCTCGCGGCGGCCACATCACCATCGCCGACCTGCTCTCGCATCGCTCCGGCATTCCCAACTACACCGATCTTCCCGAGTTCTCCGAGTGGAAGTCCAAGCCCACCGACTCGGTCACCATGCTCGAGCGCATCGCCGCCCTGCCGCTGCAGTTCGCACCGGGCAGCGCCACCGCGCCGAGTAACTCCAACTACTACTTGCTCGGCCTCATCATCGAGCGGGTCACGGGGGACACCTACGCCGAGTTCATGCAGCGCAGCGTGTTCGAGCCCGCGGCGATGGGAGACAGCAGCTTCGGCGACGCCTGGGACAGCGGCGAGCAGGCCCGGGGCAACGTGTGGAACGAGGGCGAGTTCCTCGAGCCGCCCGAGCCCATCGACATGAGCAACTTCGGCGCCGCGGGTGGCCTCGTCGCGAGCCCGGCCGACATGGTCGCGTGGGACCGAGCCCTGAGCGCGGGCACCCTGTTGTCGGGCGAGAGCCTCGACGAGATGGGCACGCCCTCCGAGGACGGCTACGGCTATGGCTGGGTCGTCAGCCGGGCCTACGGCCAGCGTTTGCTGAGCTTCCCCGGCGCCATCGATGGCTACAGCGGCTCGGTGCTGCGCTTCCAAGAGGACGGAACCTTGGTGGTCGTGTTGGCCAATACCGAGGTCGTGCCCGGGGCCCAGGTCGCCCAAGACGTCGCCATGATGGTCCACGGCGATCAGCCGGCCGTGCGCAACGAGCCGGCCGAGATCAGCGTCGCGCCGGGCACCTATGCCCGCTATGTGGGCACCTACGGCATCTCGCAGCAGACCCGCGAGGCCCTGGCCGACTCCGTGCCCGCGGGCGGCTTCGCCCCCTTCGAGACGGTGCACGTCGAGCAAGAAGACGATCGGCTGTACTTCAACCTGCCCGGCCACGCCCGCACGTGGATGCACCCCATGGGTCGCCACCGGTTCTTCTTCAAGGACCACTCCGGCAACAAGGTCAGCTTCGAACTCGACGGCGGCACGCAGGCCGCTCGCATGACCGTGCACTATCCCGGCGTGCAGCTGGTGCTCGACCGCAAGCCTTCTGGTTGAGCCTCGCCGTCACGGAGCTTGTCTGGCCACGGTGCTGGCGAGACAATCTCCGTGCACCATGAAGATTACTCGCCGTCGCGCCATGCAACAGACCACGCTGGGGAGCCTCGGCGCGGCCCTGTCCGGTTGTGCTCCCGTGTCCGCGGCCGGTTCTTCGCCTCCGTCTTCGTCGGAGGTCGCCACGGTCGCGTCGAGCTACGTGGCCGAGCCTTTGCCCTTCGATCCGAGCACTCTGCCCGGGTTGTCCGAGGGCCTGCTTCGCTCGCACCACGACAAGAACTACGCGGGGGCGGTGAAGAAGCTCAACGGTGCGCGCGAGCACCTTGCCGCCCTCGACGAGCAGGCGCCAGGCTACGTGTTGCAAGGCCTGACGCAGAGCGAGCTGGCCTTCAAGCACTCGGTGGTGCTGCACGAGCTGTACTTCTCGAACCTCACTGGAGGAGGGTCGAAGGGGTCGGCGACGACTCGCCTGCTGTCCGAGCACTTCGGCGGTGCCGCGGCCTGGGAGCAGCGATTCCGGGCGCTGGGAGGCAGCCTCGGCGGCGGGAGCGGCTGGGCGATCATCGAGTACGATCTGCACGAAGGGGTGCCGCGCATGTACAGCGCCGCGGATCACACCCAGGGGATGTCGACCGGGATTCCGTTGCTGGTGCTCGACATGTACGAGCACAGCTACCACATGGACTACGGCACGGCGGCGGCGCGCTACATCGATGCGTTCTTCGCCAACCTCCACTGGGAGGAGCTCGATCGGCGTACGGCCACCGCGTTGGCGATGGCCGAGTGCTCGGCGCGCTGACGACCGATGGGCCCAGGAAGGCCCTCGTGAGCCGTTTCGCGCCCGGTCTCCGTGGTTCGAGCCGATTACGCGCTGTCTTGAACGCCAGCCGGATTGCGTCGGGATCCGCTCGAAACCCCCGGCTTTACAGCATGGAATCTCCCAACGTAGCGTCGCTTCGACATGGCTTCGACTCGACGATGGGTGGTCCCGGTGAGCCTCGCATCACTGGCCTCGGTGCTGGCGTGCAGCGGAGGCGAAGGCATGACGAGGGGGCCGACGACCACGACCGGCGAGGACGGCACCACCGGCTCGATCACGACCTTCGATCCGACGACGACCATCGATCCCAGCGACCCGACGCTGACCGGCAGCACCTCGGGGTCCGGCGCGGGCTCGGGCGACGAGGATTCATCCGAGGGCAGCGGCGCCACCGACGGCGGCAGCACGAGCACGAGCACGGGCGAGGGCGAGGGCGACTCGAGCAGCGGGGTGGTCGACGACGACGCCCCGTCGGTGCAGTCCACGATGCCGGCCGACCTCGAGTCGGGGGTGGCACCCGACGCCACCCTCACGATCGAGTTCGACGAGGTCATGGACCCGGCCACCGTCACCGCCGACACGATGGACGGCCCGTGCATGGGCTCGGTGCAGGTCTCGGTCGACGACTTCGCGACCTGCATCGCCATGGCGGGCGCGCCCACCAGTGCCGACGACACGAGCTTCGAGCTCGCCCCGGCCGACCTCCTGCCGAGCACGGCCACGGTTCGCGTGCGGGTGCTCGACACGGTGACCGATGCGGCCGGCAACGCGATGGAGGCCGAGTTCACCACGCCGATGGGCTTCGTCGTGCGGTACTTCCACCCGATAGTGATCGACGGGCTCGACGACTTCGGGCCGGCCGAGACCTTTGCCACCTCGACCGTCGGCCACGAGGGGCGGATCGCCTGGGATGCCGACTTCCTGTACATCGGGATGGACAGCCCGGATATCGCCGCGGGCAACGACCAGGTGTGGCTGGTCGCGTACGTCGGAGGCGTGGGCGGGGGCAACCCCATCGGGGTCACCTACAACACGCAGACGCCCACGCTGTCCTTCGACGCGCGCTGGCACCTGCGCTGGCGGGCCGACGGGGGCTTCGTGGGCGGGCTCGAGTGGAACGGGGTCGCGTGGGTCGATGCGACCTTCACCATCGAGCCGACCGACGTGGCGGCCAGCGGCAGCTTCGTGGAGATGCGCGTGCCGTGGACGGTGATCGGCAACCCGACCACGCTCGACCTGCACCTGGGCCTGCTGCGGGAGCAGGACCTCAACGAAGCGAGCTGGGCGGCGGTGCCCGAGTCGTCGTACGTCGATGGGTACAACCCGAGCTACTCCGCGCTGTTTCAGTTCGATCGGTACGGATCCACCGAGCCGGGGTCTTACGTCCCCATGGTGCGGTAGGGGTCGCGCCGACCGGTCCACCGTCTCGAAGTAGGTGCGAAACCGACAGTGGCAGATTCGGCCGATTGGCAGGTGCTCGATCGCATCGCATTCAATGGATCGAAGTGAGGTTCAGGCGTTCCCCGAGGAGTGCGTCACGCACGGCCTCGGCTATGCTCTGGCACCCCCCGGCATGGCGCGCAATTACTCGATTTTCCCCAAGAACGGCCTTCTCGCGACCATGGGCCTGCTGGTCGCGTGCTACTCGAGCATCGACGGCTCCGAGGACGGCGGCGGCGGTGGTGGCGACCACTCGATCCCCGACGTGCCCGCGACCTGCGAGGGCTTCGACGCCCAAGACATCAGCAATCCCGACGCCGTGATCTCGGGCGCCGATTGCAACGAGGACGCGATTCGAGCCGCGGTCGAGGCCGGTGGGACCGTGCGCGTGGAGTGCCCCGATGGCCCGGTCTCCTTCACCGAGCACATCGAGATCCGCAGCGACACCGTGCTCGATGGCGCGGGGGTGACCGTGTTCGACGGCGGCGGCGTGACACGCCTGCTGTTCAAGCCCTCGGGCCCCGATCTCTACGTCCAGAACATCACCCTGCAAAACGGTCGCGCCCCCGATGCTACCGGCAACCCGGAGGTGACTGGAGCCAACTGGTTCAACTGGGCCGGCGGTGCAATTTTGGCACATGGGCACGAGTCCGGTCAGCGCATCGGCGGGGGGCTTTATGGCAAGAACCTGGTGTGTCGCAATAGCAGCACTGGGGCGAACAGCCGCGATCCGGAGTCGGGACAGATCCTCGACACCGGCACGGGCGGTTGCGTCTACGCCTTCCACTCGCGCTTCCATTGCGACGGCTGCGAGTTCACCGACAACCGAGCCACGCTGGGCGGTGCCGTGGGCAGCCTGGGCTCGAAGGTGCTGCTGACCAACGGCGTGTGCGTGGGCAACGAAGCCCGCTACGACACCTCGGACAACGTCAACCAGGGCTTTGGCGGTTGTCACTATCAGGACGGGACCGAGACCGGCCCGGGCGAAGACGAGACCAACTACGTGCACTTGTGCGGCAACTACATGGCCGGCAACCACGCGGATGCGTCGGGCGGTGCGATCTCGATCTTCTACCGACAAGGCACGCGCACCTCGATCGCCGTCGTCAGCAATGTCTGCGAGGGTAACTCGGGCGGCGACTCCGGCGATCTGTATCAAGGCGGCGGGTGCATGTACTCGTTCGTCGACCCGGATACGCGCATCCCGTGGGCGCCCGACGAGGGCCCCGACGAGTTCATCGTCAGCCGCAATGCGTTCATCGAAAACTCGGCCGAGTACTTCGGTGGCGGCGCGTCGATCTACAACATCTGGAACACGGCCACGCGCTTCGACAACAACCTGTTCCTGCGGAACGAAGTTCGGACCACCGATCAGAGCACGGGCGGCGGCGGTGGCCTCGGGCTTCTGGGGGCGTTCTTCGATGTCGAGCACAACACCTTCATCGGCAACCGCGCCAACAACTGGGCGGGCGGCATCACGCTGGGGGCGGGCGGTGTGGCACTTCGCAACAACCTATTCTTCGAGAACTACGCGCCGGTCTCCATGGGCAGCTCCGACCTATCGCCGACCGAGCACGTCAATTGGCACCTCGACGAGGCCGATGACGGGCGCGACGAGGGCTTTTTGGTGTTCGCCAGCGACGGCAACCTGTTCTCGCCCGCAACGAGCCCCACGGGCCAGCCACGGCCTTCTCCGGGCGGCACCGTGCTCGATCAGGACCCGCAGGTCGGCGAGCTCGTGCGCGACGGCTTCCCGTACTACGTGCCGCTGAACTCCTCGAGCCCGGCCATCGACGCGGGCACCGATGCGTCGTCCGTCGACGTCGACATCCGCGGTGAGGCGCGCTCGGGAGCACCGGATATCGGTGCATTCGAAGCGGGCTGATCCATTCGGTGCAACCGATTCGGCTCGTCGGTCATACCCTCCTTCGACCGACCATCGGGCCGTCGTAGCTCGGTACCATTCGAGGGTATGTCGGTGTCCTACGTAAGTACGTGAGTCCGAAAAAAACGGTCTCGAGAATGCGGACGTTTATGCCGAGTCAAAGTTGCATGAGTGGACCAAAGAAGGCCCGATCACAACGATGTGCGGTGTGGCAAGAGATTTTTTGCTTTCAGACTTGTTGCAAGGTGTAAACGCGCTAACTTTTAATCATCGCCCGAAAACGGCGGGGTTTGGCTAGGCGACTGATAGTGGAATGGAAGCTAGCCAAGTGCCGTTTTCGAGTGGGGGTCACGGGGTCGATGAAGAGACTGCCAGCACGATGATGACTCTCCCGATTTAAACCGCTGACAACCACGGTGACCGACGCTGCCGATTGGGCACGCGACGGGCACTCGAAACAATCCGACCCGCAACCACGCCGGGACTCTTCGCTCGATGGAGCGAATCTCCCCACGGCCAGTCCCCTGGCCGCAAGTCCCGACGTGCACCACCACCCGACGCGTCCGCCCCTAGGACCCGTCGTCATCCCGACACTCGCAATCTCCCCGAGTCCTGCCACGCGCACGTGCAGGCTCTGCCGACGGTGCTCGCCCCCTAGAGCACGAGTGTCTCGTCATGCTCATGCCCAAGGCTCCCTCCCCGGGCCGATGGGGCGTGTTTCGTGGCGATTCGCCCACCCATCCGAGACGAAGGAATCGCTCCCCGATGAATCTCCAGAGCCCCTCCCTGCTCATCGCTCCCCTCGCTCTTTGCTCACTCTTCATTGCCACCTCGGCCCACGCCGGTGACACCCACGGCCCAACTTTTTCCGACGAATCCACCCTCCTCGATTTCGAACGCGTCGACGACCTCGCCTCCGCCAAGCTCGGCGGTGTCGCGTGGATGGACTACGACGACGACGGTGACCTCGACCTGTACCTCGTCAACTCGCCCGGCGGCGACAATGGCCTGTACCGCAACGACAACGGCTCGTTCACCGACGTGGCCGACGAAGCGGGAGTGACCGGCGATGGCCTCGGCTACACCGGGGCGCTCGCGGGCGACATCGACAACGACGGCTGCACCGATCTGTTCATCACCGGGGCGGGGGCGTTCTTCGGCATCTCCATCCCCCATCGCCTCTACATGAACAACTGCGACGGGACCTTCACCGACGCGACCGCGACCTCGGGCATCGACCCCATGCACCTGGGCATGATGGCCACCTTCGGTGACATCGACGACGACGGCTATCTCGACCTGTTCGTCGCGAGCCCGGGCAACTTCAGTACCGGCGTCCTGACCACCCAGAAGCTCTACCGCAACAACGGCGACGGCTCCTTCCAGGACATCAGCTCCAGCGCGGGCATTGCCACCGCCGAGGGGGCCTGCGTCGCTGCGTTCTCCGACTTCAACGACGACGGCTGGTCCGACATCCTCGTCGGCAGCTGCAACGCGCTCGACACCTCGGGAGACGCACCCGCGCCCATCCCCGGCCCCTGGGAGCTGTGGATCAACCAGGGCGACATGCGCTTCATCGACATGGCCGATGAAGCGGGCCTGAACGAGCACGAGGGCTTCCCCATGGCCATCGCGCTGAGCGACTACGACCGCGACGGCGACATCGACATCTTCTCCACCGGGGCCGGCGTGGCCAATCCCTTCGGGGCCGAGGGCAACCTCAGCGAGCAGGTCCTGTTCGAGAACAACGGCGACGGCACCTACAGCGAGGTGACCGCGGAGGTCGGGCTGTCGGGCTTCGAGTTCGGCTGGGGGGCGACCTTCGCCGACTTCGACAACGACATGGACGACGATCTGGTGAAGGTCGGCAGCGTGGCGGTCTCGTTCATGCAGCTACTCGGCGACCTGGCGAGCCCCGGGCGCGTGTTCGTCAACGACGGCTCCGGCAACATGAGCGCAGAGCTCGACTTCGGTTTGCAGTTCCAGGCCACCTCCGGCCTCGGCGTGGCCGACTACGACCTCGACGGCTACCCCGACATCGTCATCCAGAAGACGGCCTACGCGCTCACCGACACGCCCTTCGGCACCATCGCGGGGGACGGGCGCCCGGTGCTGCTGCGCAACGACGGCGGCTACAACCGCTCCGTCACCGTGCGGCTCGTGGGCGAGCAGAGCAACGCGATGGGCATCGGGGCGCGGGTCACCGCGCACCTGACCGGGCGAGACCCGCAGACCCGCGAGGTCTTGGCCGGCTCGAGCTTCGCTTCGACCGACAGCCCCTGGCTCACCTTCGGCATCGGCGGCCTGCACTGGGCGGCGGTCGAGGTCGAGTGGCCGTCGGGGCAGCACGAGTACTTCATCGTCACCATCTATGGCGACCAGGTGACCGACCTCGAGGAAGGTACCGGGATCGCTCTTCAGTAGGGGAAGTGCACTCCTTCGGCGGGGCGCGGGCGTATCGGGTGGAATGACCCGCGCCCCGTCGAAGGTTGGGCCTTCTCACTGAGCTTGAACGGGTTCGTCGCCGCCTAGGATGGGCGAGGCGGGCCCGGTTTCGTTGGTTGGCTCGCGCGACGCCCTAGGGGGCGGTGCGGGCCATGTTGCGCCGTACGAACTCGTAGAGCTCTTGGCGTCGGAAGGGCTTGAGCAGGCACGGGGGGCCTTCGCTCTCTTCTCCCGCGGCCGTGCCCTGCAGGCGCGGACCCCCGCCGGTCACGTAGACGACGCGGGAGGCGAGTTCGGGGCGCGCGGTGCTGATCCAGCCGTAGAGTTCTTCGCCAGACTCGCCCGGCATCATGAGGTCGCAGAGCACCAGGTCGTAGTTGGTCTTGGACGAGAGCAGGCCGCGGGCCTCGGCCGCGGACTCGGCCACGTCGACCTCGCCGAAGCGGCGCAGCATGGCCTGGAGGCCGCGGCGGATCTCGGGCTCGTCTTCGACCACCAGCAGGCGGGCGGTCGCGGCCGCTTCGCGCTTGCTCGGCGAGAACACCCGGGGCTGGGGCACATCCGCGGTGTCGGGGGCTTGGGCGGCCGGGGCGGGGGCGGTGGCTTCGGCCGGCTCGGCCGTGTCGGCGGGCAGCCGCACGGTGAAGCGCGTGCCCTGCTCGGAGTCGGAGTCGCAGTCGAAATCGAGCTCACCGTCGAGCTCGGCCACGTAGTTGTGGCACACGGCCAGGCCCAGACCCGCGCCGTGCCCGGCCGGCTTGCTGGTCACGAAGGGCTCGAAGATCTGGTCCCGAATCGCGACGTCGATGCCTCGACCCGTATCCCAGACGTTGATGTAGACCCAGGAGCCTTCCAGCCAGGTCTCGATCCCGATGGCGGGATTGGCCTGCCCCGGCTCCAGCGCGTGCGCGGCATTGACGAGCAGGTTGTAGAGCACCTGCACCAGGCGCGAGGGGTTGGCCCGCACCGAGGGCACGGGCTCGAGCGAGGTGTGCACGCGGACCAGGGCGGCCAGCTCGGGGCGGGCCATCTCGAGCGCATTGCGGACCGCTCGGTTGACGTCCACCGGATCGCGGCGGCCATGGTCGCGGTCGTAGCTGCTCAGCCCGCGCACGATGTCGCGGACGCGCTCGGCCCCCTGCCGGGTCTTGTGCAGCAGCTCGCCGAGCTGAGGATCGGGGTTGGTGCGCTCGAGGTCCCGCGTGAGCTGGTCGAGGCACATGAACATGTAGGTCAGCGGGTTGCCGATCTCATGGGCCACGCCCGCCGCCAGGGTCTGCACCGCGCCGATCCGCTCGGGCGTGCGGGCCATCTCTTGGGTCGTGGGGCGCGGGGTGGTGATGGTGGCGGTGGTCAGGCCGGGGCTGGGCGCGATGCTGAGCTGGGCCCGCCACGAACCCCGACTCGTATCGGAGACGGAGATGGCCAGCTGGGCGGGCAGCATGCGGCCGTCGGCCAGCACCAGCTCGCTCGACCAGGCGGTGCTCGAACCATCGCGATGGGCTCGGTCCAGACGGACCAGCACTTCTTGTGCGGCCGCGGCTCCCAAGCACGTCGCCAGCGAGCACGCCTTGGGGTGCCCGAGCTGATCGCGGGCGGCCGCGTTGGCATGGCGAAGTCGTCCGCGCGAGTCGAGTTCGAGCAGCGGAAATGGAACCGTTTCCCGAGCATCATCGAACGGTGCGGCCACGATGGGCTCGCTACGTTCGGAGGCAGGAGAAACGTTCATGAACTAGTTCGTACTCGGCAAAAACGACGCGGTAAAGTGCGGTGCCCGCTGTCGCCCGAATCGGGACGCAGCGAACACACGAAGATCCCCGGAGCGTTCAGTTGGCTCCAAAACTGGCGAATTCGGACGATTTCACCGTCATCGTTCGAACGATCGAAAGGGGCTCACCTTGGCCTACAGGCAGATTGCACCGCAGTCGTCGATCGCTCGTGTGACGCAGCCCGCATCCCATTCGTCCGTGCAACAAAATGCATCGAGGGTACACACACATACTTCGATCGCGACGTCTTCACAGCCGGGGTCGGGCCCGAGGTCGCAGCAGTCGCCCGCGTCCTCGGTTTCTTCGACGGTCAAGGTGTAGGTGCCCGATGCGTTGGCGCCATCGACGACGACCATCACCACTTGGCCCGCGGAAAGCAGTGCCGAAACCGCAGCCGCGGGTCCGCCGGCGTCGTCGTTGCAGCGCAGCTCTTCGCCCATGCAGGTCTCGTCGAGCAGGTACACCACGGTGTCGAAGCCGGAGCCGCTGGTGTCGAAGCGATAGATGCCGTCCTGGGGAACCTGCCACTGGTACGCGTAGTCGGGGCTGCCCAGCCCGCCGCAGCTGCCTGCGGTGGCTTCGTCGGTCATCGCGGTGGTGCCCATGACCATGAACGGCACCGCGAGAGCGCCGAGGTCTTCATCGGGGCAGGCGCCGTCGAGTCGATCGACGGTCAGCGTGTACTCGCCCTCGTCGTCCAAGTAGCCCTCGACCACGGCGGTGACCGCCTGACCCGAACGCAGCGGGAGGGCGAGCCCCGAGTGCCCGTCGAAGGCGCCCGGGCGGTCGCCATTGCACGCGAGCACGGTCCCGTCGCACTCGCCGTCGAGGATGCCGAGGGTGGTGTCGAAGTCGCTGCCCGCAGTGTCGAAGCGGTAGATGCCATCGCTGGGGGCGGTGAACACATGGGCCTGGTCGGCCTCGTCCATCGTGCCGCAGGGCAGCTCGAAGCGATCGGTCGCGAGCAGGGTCTGGCCCGTCGCGGTGTCGGGGAGCGCAGGTCCCAGCGTGGTGGCGGGGCACTGCACCGAGCCTTCGCGGACGGTCAGGGTGACCGGGCCGCCCTCGATGCCGAACGCGTCGACCACCACCGTGACCGGCTGTCCGCCGGGCAAGGGCAGGCTGAGCAGCGACGTGTTGGCACCCGCGATGCCGTCGTCGTCGCAGGCGAGCTCGCGGCCCTCGCAGGTCCCGTCGAGCACGTAGAGCACGGTGTCGATCTCCGAGCCCTCCGTATCGAAGATGTACTCGCCGTCGCGCGGCGGCGTGAATGTGAACGCCACCTCCGGGGCCGAGCCTCCGCCGCAGGCGCTACCGAGCTCGTCGCGCTGCACCAGGGTGTTCGCCTCGATGCTCGAGGGCAAGGGGGCAGCGGGCAAGGTCGCCGCGGGACAGGGCATGTGTCCCGGGCCCCCGGTCGAGCTGCCGGTCGATGATTCGCTGCCCGTCGACACGGCGCTCGTGGTGGAGTCGGCGGCCGGGGGCGGGCCCGAGTCCTCCGTGGTCATCGGCGTCGGGGGGTCGCTCGGGCCCGAGGGCATCGAGCCCGTGCTGCCGATCGACGGGCTCGGCTCGAACGACTCGAAGCACGCCACGTCGACGCTGACGAGCAGGGCGAGGGCGCCGCTTCGTCGCCACGGGGTCCGCTGCATCATCGCCGTCGAGTGTCGCATGCCCGGCGGCGCTCGGTCGCGTCCGTTCAGCCCTGGGCGGCCGCCCAGGCTTCGGCCATGGCCGCCGCCGCCACGCGGCGAACTGGGGCCTGCAGTAGCTGGATCAACACGGCGAGCAGGGCGGTGGGGTCCGTGGGCAGGTAGCCCACGACGGCGGCGTGGAGCTCGAAGGCGCCGCCTCGGAACGCCACCAGCTCATCGCCCGTGTCCCCCCAGCGCAACGAGACTCGGTCGAGCGTCTCGCGAACGGCTGGCTGCAGCAGTCGCGGCGCCTGGGCACAGAGCACCTGAGCGAGGACCGGCAAGATCGGGTCCGGCAGCGGCTGGCCCACCAGATCGGCGGGCGCGGGGGGCAACGAACCCGGCTCCCCCTCGACCCGACCCTGCGGACCGACGCGAGCGATGTCGGCCATGGCCTCGGAGCCGACCACGACTTGCGCCACCGCGACGCCGTCGACCATGGTCAGCCGTCGCGGCCCGATGCCGTCGCGATCGAAGGCCCGGCCGTCGACGTACACCCGCTCGAGTCCGTCGCGACGTTGAAGGCACACGCGTGGGCTCGCCCACGTCCACGTGTGCGGCTGGGGGACGAACGCGACGTCGATGGGCCCGCGGGTCCCCGCGAGCGCACGCGCCTCGGCATCGGCCATGAATCGAGCGCGGGCCTGCGCGGGGTCCTCGTCGACACGGAAGCTGGACTGGAGCGAGGCCCACAGCGCCTCGCTGGGGTACGGCCCGTGGTAGCGCAGCGGCCCGGTCGTCGCGCGCTGGGCCTGCCACGCCAGCAGGTTCAAGATCGCGGTCCCCGCTCCGCGTGGGAGGGCGGCGGGACGATCGAGGGCGGGGATCTGCTGCGGACGGCGCCAGTCGATGGCCGACGCATGAGCCAGGACTTCACCCTCCGCGTCGAGCACGACATCGCAGCGCCCCAGCACCGGGTGGGTGGTCGCGTCGGGCACCAGCGTCACTTCGCGGTGCTCCGGCGTGCGCACGACCAGCCGCCATGCGTCGCCGTCCTGCGTGCGATGGACGAGCACCGTGCCGTCCTCGCTCGTGATGCGTCGCGGCAGGCCGTCGTCGGTGTCCCACTGCAAACCGGTCGTCGGGGGCGTCGAGGCCATGCACCGCGAGGGTAGCAGGTGCTATACGAGGCCCGTGCTCGACACCGAGACGCAGCTGCTGGCGGTGGTTCATCGCCTGGTCGACGACGAACAGCTCCCCGCCGAGCTCCTCGGTCTCGGCGATGCCGCGGCCGTGCTCGCCATGTCCGACGGGAGCCTGGCTGCGATCTTCACGCCCGCGTTCGGTTCAGCCGAGAGCATCGGCGCCAAGCTTCGGGCCATCGTCGACGACCATCCCGGCACGCACCTCAAGCTCGTGATCCTCGGAGGCGATGCCTCGCTGCGGGAGCACATGCCGAGCGCGGGGGGCATGCTCTCGCGGCGGGCGGTGCAGCTGTTTCACTGCGAGGTCGCGTCGCCCGGCGCCGAGCCTTCGCTATGGGTCGGCGGCGGGGCGCGAGCCGACTCGCCGCTGGGTCGGGTGCTCGAGGCGGCCAACCAAGGGCAGCTTCCCTCGGCCGAGCGCGACGCGTTGGCGGCCCGTGTGCGCAAGGTCGACGTGACCCCCGAGCAGCGGGCCGAGATCGAGGAGCACCGCGCGTTCGTCACCCACCTCAAAGGTCGCCCCGCGGTCACCTGGCTGCTGCTCGGCATCATCGCCGTCATCTTCGGCCTCGAAGAGATCTGGGGCGGCAGCGAGTCCATCCCCACCTTGGTGGGCATGGGGGGCAACTCGTCCGGCACCCTCGCGGGCGAGCCCTGGCGCTTGCTGTCGTCCGCCTTCCTGCACGCCGGGTTCCTCCATGTGGCGGTCAACGGCTTCGTCTTGCTCGTCTTGGGCGGTTTCCTCGAGAAGCTGCTCGGTGGGGGTCGCTACGTCGTCTTGCTCGTCGTCGCTGCGCTCGGGGGGAGCCTCGCCAGTTCGCTGCTGTCCTCGGCCGTCGTCGCCGTGGGCGCCTCGGGGGCCATCTGGGGCGTGCTCGGGGCTGCGGCCGCGCTGGCCTGGCGTCCCGGGACCGTCATTCCCAAGGCCGTCGTCGCTCCGCTGCGTCGCAACGCCGTCGTCAACCTGGTGCTCAACCTGTGCGTCTCGTTTCTGCCCCAGGTCGACATCTGGGCGCACCTGGGCGGAGGCATCGCGGGGGCGCTGCTCGTGCTCAGCGGGTTGTTGGTCTACGAGCTGCGAACGCCCGGCGATACCGAGACCCCGCCGGGCCCGAGCGAGCCCCGGTGGCGCGCGGCGGGGGCCGGGTTCGGGGTCATCGCCCTGGCGTGTGTCGCCATCGCGTGGTCCGTCGATCGTCCCTGGCGGTTGGGAGGCGAGCCCACACTCGTCACCCGAGACTTCGGCCACGGCGTCACCCTCACCGTCCCCGAGTCGCTCGGCGAGCCCGTCTCCATCCCCGCCAACACGGGCGGCGAGGCCTGGCAGGTCGGTGACATCGAGCGTGCGCCCGTCTCGTTCGTCGTCGATGTCTCGGTCCACGGCCTCGACGCGGCCAGCCTCGCCGACTTGGTGAAGACCTACGAACACGGCGGCCCCCAAACGCCGCCCGAAGTCGAGGTCCTACGCGAGTGGGAACGGGACCCCGACGCCGCCGCGCCGACCTTCGGTGTGCTCTACGCCTACGCCAACGGCCTGCGCAGCGGCATGTGGATCCAAGTCCGCGAAGACGTCCTCATCCGAGTCGAGCACGTGACCTGGCCCGGCACCTCCCCCGGCTGGTCCCGCGCCCTCGACCGCGCCCACGACGACCTGCTCGAAGCGCCCGCCGCCGCCGACCCGTAGCGCGACCTACGGCGGGGAGCCGAAGTTCTGGGTCCAGTAGTGGGTGTAGCTGCTGCCGGGGGCGTTGTAGTAACCGACGCCCAGCTCTTCGAAGGCGGGGTTCATGATGTTGGCGCAGTGCCCGTCGCTGTTGAGCCAACCGTTGACCACGTTCGCGGGGGAGTTTTGGCCCGCGGCGATGTTCTCCCCCCAAGTGGACCAGCTGTACTCGGCGTAGCCGATGCGGACGCCGGGGCCTTCGCCGGCCAAGTTGGTGTGGGAGAAGTAGTCGTTGTCGCCCATGTCCAGGGAGTGGTTACGGGCGGCACAGGTCAGGTTGCCGTTGTAGGACAGCGGGGTGGTGGCGGCGAAGTTGCCCTCGCTGCCGCAGTCGGTCGGCGTGTCGCGAGCGTCGTTGACGAGCGAGAGAACTTGGAGCTCGAAGGCGGTCCAGCCGGGATCCCAGCCCGCGACCTGATCGCAGTAGGGGTTGCTCGGGAAGCCGTCGCCCGCCTGCACTTCGCACTGGTTGTTGCAGGCGTCGTTGTCGTTGTTGTTGCCGTCGTCGCACTCTTCACCCGGTTGGGTGAAGCCGTCGCCGCAGGCCGCGTTTTCGCAGGCGTTGGTGCAGGAGTCGAGGCTGGAGCCGTTGCCGTCGTCGCACTCTTCGCCGGGGCCGTTGTAGCCGTCGCCGCAGACGTTGTGGGTGCACTCGGGGGTGCATGACTGCCCCGGTCCGTTGCCGTTGCCGTCGTCGCACTCTTCTTGGCCCGACCACACGAGGCCATCGCCGCACTCGGCGTCTTCACAGCTGCTGGTGCAGGCGGCGGAGTCTCCGTTGCCGGGGCCGTTGTCGCACTCCTCGCCCTCGCTCGGCTGCTCGATGCCGTCGCCGCAGACGGGGAGCAGGCACTGGTCGGTGCAGCCGTCGTCGTCGTCGCCGTTCTGGCCGTCGTCGCATTCTTCGATGCCTTCGACGACTCCGTTGCCGCAGCTCTCGAGCGCGCAGTCGGGGCTGCAGCCGTCACCCGCGTTGTCGTTGCCGTCGTCGCAGGCTTCGCTGGGGCCGGTGAAGCCGTCGCCGCAGACGTTGAGCACGCAGCCGTCCAGGCACGCCCCGGTGGGTCCGTTGTCGTCGCCCTGGTCGCACTCCTCGTCCCCGCCTTCGCCGTCGAAGACCAGGCCGTCGCCGCAGGTGGCCGCGACACAGGTCGCGGTGCAGGCGGCGTGGTCGCCGTTGCCGGCTCCGTCGTCGCACTCTTCGCCTGCTTGCACGATCTCGTCGCCGCACAAGGGCAGGGTGCAGGCGGAGGTGCAGCCGTCGGCATCGTCATCGTTGCCGTCGTCGCACTCTTCGCCCGGGTCTACGCTGCCGTCGCCGCAGCTGGGCAGCGCGCAGCTGCTGCTACAGGCATCGCCGTCGTCGAGGTCCCCGTCGTCGCAGCCCTCGCCCGGGCCTACGAAGCCGTCGCCACACACGTTGTCGGTGCAGTCGGACTTGCACGCGGCCGTGTCGGCATTGGCGGGGCCTTGGTCACATTGTTCGTCGTCTTGGACGATGCCGTCCCCGCAGATGCCGTCCTCACCCGGGATGCCGCTGTCGTCTCCGCCGCTGCCATCCCCGGGGTCGTCGTCATCGTTGCCGCTCACCGAGTCGGTGTCGGTGCCTCCGCCATCGAGTCCACCACCGTCCATCGGAGCGGCGTCGGTCTCCTCTCCGGCGTAGGGGGGAAGGCCCACGTAGCAGCCGGAAAGCAGGCCGGTTGCGCCCACGAACACCCATGCATCGAGCTTCGATCGCACTGACAATACCCTCGCTCCGAGAGTGTCGTTGCAGTGGGTCGGGGGGCAAGTGCTAACGAAGTGCTCGCGCTGACACGCGCGACAGCCTCCGCGTTCGTGGTGGAGTCCTCCCTCGTTACGATCCGCCGCGTTTCGAGCCGAACGTGGCGCACGAAGTTTTCACTGCAGCGGGAAAATGATGAAATCGTCGTGGGCTTCGTAACTGGGCTCGCCTCCCATCGCGACCACGGCGTCGCGCAGCTCGACCAAGTGCTCGCGATGCAGAGCGAGCTCGCGCTCGTCGGGATGGGCGTCGGCGCCGAAGGGATAGTCTTGACCCGCGGTTTGCGTCATCTCGATATGGGTGCCGAGCACGTGGCAGACCTCCTCCGTCTCGGTATGCGCGACCATCCGCTCGATGCTCTCCACGTACTCGGGGAAGTCGGCGATGTACAGCCGGCCCGGGTACAGGGTGTCGCCGGTAAGGAGCAATCCGCTGCCGTGATCGAACAGCGCGATGTGTGAGGTCTGGTGTCCGGGGATCGGGATCACGTCGACGACGCGGCCGCCGAGATCGTGCGAGACGATGTCGTCGGGCCAGGTGCCGATGCCGAAGTAGCTCGACAGCGCGCCGACGTTGGGGCTGATCACGGTGGTGGACGGCTGTCCGTCGAACAGGCCGTTGCCCTGCAGGTGGTCGCCGTGGGCGTGCGAGTTGACGACCAATAGCTCGATGGAGTCGCGCCCGTTGGCCGCCAGCCAGTCGTCGATGACGCCGTAGACCTCGTCGGCGATCGGGATGTTGCCGTCCCCCGTGTCTTCGAGCAGGACCTGGTCCTCGCCGAAGAGCAAGAACATGAAGGGACCCTCGAAGCTGGTGCACAACGACTGGCGGAGGATGACGGTGTCTTCGTCGTAGTAGTGGACCTGGATCTGCGGCTCGCCGCACGCGGTGCCGTTGATCCACTGGCGCGGGAAGGTGCCGCGACACTCTTGGGTTTCGCCCCCGGTGCTGCTGTCCGAGCCGCCGCTGCTGTCCACGCCATCGGTATGAGGCCCAGGACTCGTGGTCGTGGTGCCGCCCCCGGTCTCGGTGCTCGGGGCGGGCGTGGCCGCGGTCGAGCCGCTGGTGAGCGGAGTGGCCACGGAGGTCGAGCCGGCGCTGGCGTTGTCGGTCGTCGTGCTGGGGGACCCGTCGTCACCGCAGCCGATCGTCAGGGCCAAGGCGCCACTCCAGAACAATGCCGCGCTGCGTCGCATACTCGTCACCTCGCGCCGATGGTACCGCCAACGCGATGCGGTGGGGCCGTCGTTTGCACGCGGGTCGACCGTCGTTACCCGCGCCGCGGTGCCGATCGACCGTGCATTACTTTGCTCGCTTGCGGCGGTCCCGGCGAGCCTGCGCTTCCTCGATCGTCATGAAGGTCCCGAACAGCTGGTCCCAGATGGCGAACACGAAGCCGTAGTTCTTGGTGACGCTGATGTTGTGGTGGGGGTCGTGGGGCAGGCCGCCGCCGCCCATCGACAGGGGCAGCCAGCGAAACGGCGACCACCACACGTCATGCCCCGAGTGCTCCTCGATGAGAAACGCCACCCAGATCGCGACGAAGAGCCAGAACGACAGCGGGTGCACGCCGAGCAGGAGGACCGGCGTCATCACGCAGCCGATGACCACCATGTCCTCGAGGGGGTGCACCCAGCCGCCCGCCCACGAGAAGGGATGGGCGTAGGCGTGGTGCACCGAGTGGATCCGCCGCCGCAGGAAGGGGATGAGGTGCATGACCCGGTGCTCCCAGTAGATGAGGAAGTCCGAGATCAGCAGGCACGCGATGAGCTCGAGCCCCAGACGCAGCAGCGAGGGGGCCTCGGTGGGCAGGTCGACGAAGCGCGGGAAGGCCCAGGTCGAGATGGCGTTGGCGCCGATGTAGATCCCCAGCTGCGGGATGGCGGCCTTGCGCATGTCCTGCAGCGAGGGCCAGCGCGTGGGGTCGATCTTGGTCCGCGTGTCGCGGCGCAGGTCCTTGTAGCTGAAGTACAGGCAGGTCAGCGTGAAGGAGGCCAGGCCGAGCCAGGCCGGAAACAGGAAGTGGCTGACCGCCGGCTGGCCGAACTCGAGGATGAAACCCCAGACGGGCTGAAGGACGGGCGCATCGACGTCGAACATGGACCGCAGAGCGGGACCGTATCAGATCGCCCGCGACCCTCGTAGGCGGGGGCTACTGGCGTGACTCGTAGTAGGCCACCACCCCGGGGTGGCTCTCCACCCGCTCGAAGTGGTCGACCAGCGCGGGGGCGATGCGTTCGAAGAGATCGGCGGGCACGTGGTCGAGCCCGCCCTTGCGCACGTGACGGACGGAGAGGAACACCTTGAGGTCGGCCACGGTGAGCCGGCCATCGGCGAACCAGCCCCCCTCGCGGGTCTCGAGAGCGCGCCCCAGGCCACCAAAGAGCCGCGTGACGGATCCGGCCACCAAGGCCTCGCGGGCGGCTTTGCGCTGGGCCTCGTCCTTCATGGAAAATGTCGGTTTGACCTCCGCGGCGATCTCTTCGATGACATCCATGGCCTCGTCGCACAGCGCGGCCTGAAATGGGTCCTCGGGGTAGAGCCCGGCCAGCTTGCCGGCGTAGCGGTTGATGCCGTTGCTCTGGGTCACCCGCTGGCCATCGACCTCGAGCTCGGGAACGCAGCCGAACAGCGTATCGGCCTTGCGCTCGGGCCAGGTGCGCGGGGCGAAGCGGTCGTCGTCGAACTCCACCCCACCGATGGAGAACGCGATGCGGGCGACCTCTCCTCGGCCGCCGTTGAAGTCGAAGTAGCTGAGCTTGAGCGAGGGCATCGCCCCTGGGACGCCATGTGCTCCCCGGTTGTTACGCCGGGCTCAGGGATCGAGCGCGGTCGCGAGGGCAGCGAGGGCTCGCTCGCGGGCGTCGTCCTGGGCATCGAGCTCGGCCTGGTTGTCGGGCGAGCTGTCGAAGCCGTGGTCCGCCCCGTCGTAGACGCGCACGGTCATCGGGTCTTCGACGCCTCGACGCTGGGCTTCGGCGCTGGACTCCGCCTGGCGACTGGGGCAGTGCTCCAGCAAGGGATCGAAGGCTGCGTGGTAGACCCGCAGCGGCGCGGTCGGGAAGTAGGGGCTGTCGTCGAGCAGCCCCTGCAGTCCGCACCCGGGATAGAAGGCGTGCGCTTCGATGAAGCGCTCGCGCTGTGCCGCCGGGGTCAGGCCGGCCGTGCGCGGTAGCAGCTCCAGATCGTCTTGCATCGACATCAAGGTCGCGGAGGCGCCGTTGGAGAAGCCGAGCAGGGCGATGCGATCGCAGTCCACCGCCTGCTCGGAGCACACGAAGCGCAGGGCACCGTAGGCGTCGTGGGTCCGCAGCACGAGGCGGTCGACTTCGTCGAGGTCTCGCGGGGCATCGTCCCACTCCCAGAACCCGCGCGAGTAGTAGCTGCTCGGCAGCAGCACGGCATAGCCCCGACGCGTGAGCATCGCGGACCAATCGGCGAACTGTGGCGCGACCTCGAGCTTGGTGTCGTCGCGATCGGGCTCGGTGAACAGACCGCCGTTGCCGTGCAGGACCACCACCGCCCCAAGTGGGCCGTCGAGCTCCGGCTGCATCCAGACGCCCTGCAGGGCATCGCCGCGATCATTGTCGAAATGCACCAGCTGTGCGGGAATTTCGAGCAATGAACCGTCGGACAGCTGAACTTCGACACCATCGGGCTCGAACGCACATGCAGCGTACAGCGTCATGCACAGGGGGACGACGGCCGTTTGGCGCCGCCCGTGCTTCGTTCGATCCACGGTGCCGATTGAATCACAGTCAGTCGGGCTTCGCGACGAATCGCACGGCAATATGTTGCGCACTGAAGCTCGCGTTTGGGGCGCCCCGATTCGTGGGACGTGGGTGTTCGCCTTCGGTGTGCGACGTCGAGCGATCACGGACCCGAGTCGCAGGCTTTGTCCTTGACCCCCGAATGCACGAGACGATAGGCCTGAAGACGCGATGTCGCGATCGAATCGTCGTTGGTCTTACTGTTTTTCGGCATTGTGCTTGGCCGCCGGGTGCACGGAGTCCGTTGCCCCCGAGTCCGCGGGCACCGAAGCCGCCACGCAAGGGTCTTCGGACGAAGGCACGACGGCCGTCGCGGGTGACGACACGGTGGCCAGCACGAGCGGCGCGGAGTCCAGCGAAAGCTCGGGCGAGCCCGAGCCCCTCGATCCGCTGAGCATGACGATCATCTCCGAGGTCATCTTCTATGATGGCTACGCGGGGGTAGTGGACGAGCCGGTCGCCGACGGCATCATCCGGCACAGCAACGCGCTTTACGGCACGCAGCTCACCGACAACCAGCTCGACTCGATCCAGAGCACGCTGAACATGGACGTGTGGATCGGGGCGCTGTGCGACAACTACGACCGCCTGGGGGGCGTGTTCCTGTCGCTGGTGCCCAAGGGGGCCGAGACCTACGTGCCGGCCGAGGTCACGCGCTTCGAGATCGCCCGCTTCGTCACGCCGTTCATGAACAAGAACAAGGAGCCCACGGCGCTCGCCTTCAACTTCCAGATCGACGACGTCGTCCCCATCCTCACCGACGAGGCATTGCGAGCGGAGTTCGACATCTGGATCGAGCTCGAGGTCTTCGGGGTCCCCTATGCGGCGAACACCGAAATCTCCGGCTGCGCGGGGCGCAACGACGTGTTCCTCGGCGCGCTGGAGCTCCACACCGACAGCGAGCGCGAGGCGCCCGAGTTCGACTTCGTCTCGGTGCTGGCGGCGCGGCAGAACTTCAACAACCACCAGCGAGGGGCCAGCGACGAGCTCGGCACCACCCGCAAGACCCTCGAGTTCAGCCTCGACGAGGACACCACCGAGACCCAGCTGGTGCTCATCACCTCGAATCACGGTGCCAACGAAGGCGGCGAGGAGTACAACCGTCGCGAGCACTTCGTGACCGTGGACGGCGAGAGCGTGCTGACCTACACGCCGGGGCGCGAGACCTGCGAGCCCTTCCGCATGTACAACACCCAAGGCAACGGCATCTACGGGGTCTCGCCGCGAACGCCCGAGGAGTGGCAGTCGTTCAGCAACTGGTGTCCCGGTGACGTCATCGACACCCGGGTCATCGACATGGGGCCCATGTCGGCGGGGGCCCACGAGTTCGTGATCGACGTGCCGGACGCACAGTTCGTCAACGGGGAGGGCAACTTCCCGTTCTCGCTGTACATCCAGGGGCGCTGAGCGTGCGCTCGATTGGGGATCGTGGCGGTCAGGCCGGGTGCTCTTCGAGCCACTGGTCGATCTGCGTCACGTCGCCCGCATAGCCCGGGCCCTGCGTCGCGAAGGCGTCTCGCGCCTGCATTGCCAGGGCCCGCGCTCGCGCTCGCTCGGCCGTCGTGAGGCCGAGCGTCTGGGCCCACACGAACCGCGCCCGGGCGAGCTCGGCCGGAGACACCTCGGTGGACTCGCGCAGGACCACCGCGCGCTGGGCATACTCGCGGGCGACCTCGAAATCTGCGCTCTGCAGCGCGGCCCGAGCCAGGCCGACCAACGCATTCGCCACCTCGGGGTGCTCGGGTCCGAGCGCCTCCTCCCAGATGGACCGCGCACGCTCGAACTGCACCCGTGCCCGCTGCGGCCGTCCCGTGTCCATGAGCACCACCGCCATGTTGTTGAGGGTGCTCGCGAGCCCGGCGTGGCGCGGCCCGAGGGCCTGCTCCTTGATCGCGACCGAGCGCCGATAGAAATCCAGCGCGACCTCGAGCTGGCCCTGGTCGCTGGTGACGTTGCCCAGGTTGTTGAGCGAGTTGGCGACGTCGGGGTGCTGCTCGCCCAGGGTCTGCTCGCGGATGGCCAGCGCCCGTTCGAAGTGGCGACGCGCCTCGTCGAGCCGGCCCTGCTGAGCGAACGCGGCGCCCACGTTGTCGATGGACGTGGCCACCAGCGGGTGCTGCTCGCCCCACGCGTTCTCGTAGATCGACAAGGCCTGCATCTGCTTGGCGATCGCCCGGTCGTGCTCGCCTTGCATGCGCAGCACGACGCTGATGTTGTTGAGCAGGTTGGCGACGTGCGGGTGGTGAGGCCCGACCGTCTGCTCGACCAGCGCCAGCGCCCGTTGCTGGTGGCGGAGCGCGTCCGCCAGGTGCCCCTGCCGCGCTAGAGCGATGCCGATGCGATCGAGGATGGTGCCGCGTCGGCGGTGGTGCTCGCCCGGAGCCTCGTCGAGCAACGCGAGGGCCTGGCGCAGGTGCACCAGCGCATCGTCGAGGGCCCCCTTGTTGGCGAGCACCGAGCCGATGTCCCGGAGCACGGCCGCCTTCTCGACGGGGTGCTCGTCGTCGCCATCGCGCAGCGCCTGGGCCAAGGCCACCTGCCCCCATACGAGGCCCTCGGCGTGACGAGACTGCCGGATGCCGACCACCCAGGCCAGGTGCCGGGCGGTGTCGCGGGCGACCTCGTCGTGGCGGTGCTCCATGGCTTGGGTGTAGCCCTCGCGCAGCTCCTGCTCCGCCTCGGCGTAGCGACCGTTCATGTCGAGTAGCTGGCCTCGCCGCGACTTGACCTCGGCCATGAGGGGCTCGTAGCGCAGCGCCTCGGCCTGCTCGGCGACGCCGTCGATCGCCTGCAGAGCGGCCTTATAGCGGCCCGCCTTCTGCCTCGCGGCGAGCTTGGCCAGCTGCTCGCGCAGCACCTCGACCTGGCGGGCGTCGTCGGGGTCTTCGGGTGGGGGGACGGCGGCGCGCAGGGCCGGCAGGTCGTCGCAACGACCGAAGCCGGGCAGGGCGGCCACGAGCTTCATCGCGTTCTCCACCACCGTCGCGTCGGCGTCGGCGAGCACGTCGACGGTGGCGTTCAAGGCGACTTTGCGGTCGTGGAGGCAGCTCATGCGCAGACCCATGTCGTGCTCGGTCTGCTCCTGGGTGACGCGGGTGGCCTCGCACACCGCCGTGTGCCGAGCCGCCCAGCGCTCGGCGTAGTCGTCGAGCTGCTGCGACACGCGAGCCCAGGTGTCGGCGGCGTAGGGTTGCTCTGTGCCCACGATGGCGGCGTGGACCCGTTGCTGGCGGGCGTCGTCCCAGATGCTTTCCAGCTGGGACCGGGCGCCCGTGCAGCGGTCTTTGACCTGGGCGTATTGGCCGAAGGCCACCCCGGTGCCGAGCGCGACTAGACCCGCAGTGAGGCCCGCGGCCACGAACCGCTGAGTTCGGGGGGTGACTTCGCGACGGAGCTCGTCGAGCAGCGCGGCCATCGAGGGCCAGCGTTGGCTCGCTTGGCTGGACAGCCCTCGCAGCAGCACTGCCCGCAGGGTTCCGGGGACGTGGCGATCGGCGGGAGGCGGACGCACGCGGCCGGCCTCGATGGCGTCCATCAGCGTGGCCACCGAGCTGCCGGGGAAGGGGCGCTGCCCGTAGAGGGCCTCGTAGAGCGAGACGCAGAAGCTGAACTGGTCGCCGCTGGCGTTGGCGGGCCGCCCGTCGAGCTGCTCGGGCGGCATATAGGCGACGGTGCCCAGCAGCGCCCCCGTGCGGGTGACAGGGAGCTGGGCCTCGGCATCGAGCGTGGTGCTGGCTTCACCCGAGTCGCTGCCCTGCGAAGCGAGCACGGTGTCGGTGACCAGCCCGAAATCCAAGACCCGCACGCGCCCCGCCTCATCGATGATGCAGTTGTCGGGCTTGAAGTCGCGGTGGACGAGGCCCGCGGCGTGGGCGGCATCGAGACCGTGGCCGGCCTGGAGATAGACGTCGACGCACGCGCGCCAGTCGTGTTCGTCGGCCTGCCACTGACGCAAGGTCTGCCCCGGCACGAGCTCCATGGCGATGTACCACTGGTCGTTGGCCCGGCCGACCTCGTAGACGTGCACGACGTTGGGATGAGAGAGCTTGGCCAGGGCCTTGGCTTCTCGCTGCAGCCGCTGGGCGTGTCGCTCCGTGGTGCCCGTGTGCAGCAGCTTGATGGCGATGACCCGACCCAGGGTCTCGTCGTAGGCTTCGAACACGGTGCCCATGCCGCCGCGGCCGAGGGTTGCGATGACCAGATAACGCCCGAGCATCGACCCCCGCTCGATGACCTGGTCGTCGGTCTCGGGCAGGGATGCCGGGGGCGCCGGTTTGCCGAACAAGGCCCGATGAGCCCGGTTGCGGGCGTCGCCGAGCTGGTCGGAGGGGGGCCGGCCGCGAGGATCGGCGGCGGATTCGGGGAGCGTGCTCATGACGCTTCGGCGTGGTCTCGGACTTCTCGGGCCCAGTCTTCGAGATCGGTCAGTGTGCTGTGGAGCTCGTCGGGGGACAGCGCGAGCCGCTCGATCCGCTCGCGGAGCATCCGATGCGCTCGCCGTAGCCGGCTGCGCACGGTGCCTTCGGGAATCTCGAGGGCGTGGGCGAGCTCGGGGCCGGGCAGGTTTTCGAAATGACGCAGCTCCATCAAGATCTGGAGGTTGAGGGGGAGGCTGCGTAGAGCCTGCAGCAGCAGGCGTTGTTGCTGCCGCTTGGCGAACTCCCCCGTGGGGGTGGGGCCCAAGTCTTGGAGCGAGCACTCCGAGACGTCCGCGGAGCGAGGGGCCCGGCCCTGGTGGCGCAGTCGATCGTAGAGCTTGTTGCGGGCGACGGTGAACAGGTAGGCGCGAACACTTCGCGCTTCGTCGAGAGTGTCGCGGTTACGGACGATGGACAAGAAGGTGTCTTGTGCAAGTTCTTCGACGATGGAGTCTTCGATTTTTCCGTAGAAGAAGCGATACACGGCATCGTAGTGGAACTCGAAGAGTCGGCTGCCGGCCCGGTCGTTGCCGTTCCGCCACGCTCGCAACAGCTCGAGCTCGGCATTCACGATCGCGGAGCCTAGCACCGGGTTTGCGCCGGTCGAGACGGCGGAGGGACGGATGCCATCCCCGTTGTCGGACGCAATTGATCGAAGAGTGAGGGCCACTGGCTCGATGACATCACCGGGCCGAGTGTGTTGTTTTCAGGTGTCAAGTTGTCCACCACTCAACTGCGCGAATACGAACCAGATGATTGGACTCCACTTTTCGAAACTTCGTGTGATCGATTCTCCGAGGTCGGCGTATTTGGAGGTCGAGAACGCATTCCACGTGGAAGGTTCCGATTGCGTGTCGCGACACGTCTCCCCTAGGACTCGTCGCGGCGCGTTGCCCCCCGGGGCATGGTGGCACGATTGGCGACCATGCCCTCGACTCCGTGCCACTTGTTGGCTGCTGACGAGGATGACAATGCATATCCACAAAAACCATCTGTTTCGAGCGGCGCTCGGCGCTTCGCTCATGCTCTTTTCCGTCGCCGGCTGTGACGCCGAAGAAGAGCTCGAAGACCTGACGGACGAGGAGATCGCCGATCAGGAGGCCCTCGACGAGGAAGAAGAGGCCGACGACTCCGAGTTCCGCTCGAGCAACGACTACTTCGATCCCGTCGGCAACCACGACGTAGCCACCTGCTCCACATTGGCAGGATGGGCGAAAGACGGTGACACCACCGCTGCCACCCAGGTCCACATCTACAAGGGCGCGCCCTACCCGGCGGGGCAGATCGTGACTCACGTGTGGGCCGATCGCTTCCGCGGTGACCTGCCCTTCGCCGACAAGAACCACGGCTTCCACATCGCGACGCCCAACGCGTTCAAGACCGGCTGCCCCGAGCGGGTGTACATCCACGCCATCGATCTCGATGCCAGCGGCAACTTCGTGCCCGGCGGCAACAACCGCCTGCTGAACTCGACCGGCCGTACCGTGGTCTGCGGTCCGCCCCCTCCCGGAGGCTGCGGCTTCGGTGGTGGCGACGACGGCCCGCCGCCGCCCTTCTAGTCGAACTCGGCACGAACCTCGGCTCCCCGTCACGATGCTCCGCGGCGGGGAGGCGAGGCGAGCCATCGTGGGGACCCCGGGGCCGCGGGTCCCCGCGTTTCGTCACGGTTTGCTGCTCGCGGCCGGCCCTGCGACGATGCTCGGGCCATGAGCGAGGGCGAGCACGGAGCAGGCGGCGCGGGTCACCAGCGCGTCGGGAACCTGCTCGAGGGCGTCCAGCTCGGCGGGAACGTGGGCATGGACTTGGCCCGCGAGCGCGCGCGCGAGGCGATGTTCGGCCTGCGCACGGCCGAGATCCGCGTCGATCGCTTCGTGCTGGAGCGAGAGGTGGGCGAGGGGGGCATGGGCGTGGTCTATGCCGCGCACGACCCGTCGCTGGATCGCAAGGTCGCGGTCAAGCTGGTGCATGCGTCGCGCAGCGACGGCTCGCGGGGCGAGCGGGCTCGTGCGCGCATGGTGTCCGAGGCCCGAGCGCTCGCGCAGGTGAGCCACCCCAACGTGGTGGAGGTCTTCGAGGTGGGCCTGCATCGCACGGGCTCGGGGGAGGACGGCGAGCAGGTCTTCGTGGCGATGGAGTTCATCGAGGGCGGGACCGTGCGCCAGTGGCTGGCCGCCCAGCCTCGTCGCGTCGAGGAGATCCTCGCGGTCTATCTCGCCGCGGGTCGGGGCTTGGCCGCGGTGCACGACGAAGGGCTGGTGCATCGCGACTTCAAGCCCGACAACGTGATGGTCGGTGACGACGGCCGGATCCGTGTCATGGACTTCGGGCTGGCCCAAGGTCTGGCCGAGGACGCCCCGTCGCTCACGGGCCTGCTGTCACCCACGGCCTACGCGAGCCTCACCGCGACCGGCGACGTGCAGGGCACTCCGGCCTATATGGCGCCGGAGCAGTTCGCGGGAGCAGTGGCCGACCCGCGCAGCGACCAGTACTCGTTTTGTGTCGCCATCTACGAGGCGCTGTGGAAGGAGCGGCCCTCGGTGGCCGACGGCGAGCCCCCGCCCAACCCTCCGCGCAAGACCCTGCCTCGGCGCCAGCGCGAGGCGTTGCTGCGCGGGCTCAGCCGGGAGCCACAGCAGCGCTTCGCGAGCATGCACGACCTTCTGGAGGCACTGCGGCCGCCTCGGTCCACGCTCTGGCTGGTGCTCGGCGTGGTCGGGGTCGTCGCGGTCTTGGGCGCGGCGGGATTGGCCTGGATGCTCGCGCACGCTCCGGTCGAGCAATCCCCCTGTACCCAGTCGGCGCAGAACCTCGAGGGGACCTGGAGCGACCCCCAGGCGCAGCGGGTTCGTGATGCGTTCGCCGACTCGTCGAAGTCGGGAGCCGAGCGGTCCGAACTGGTGGTGGAGCGCCTCGATGCGTACGCACAGCGCTGGGTCGAGGGGCATACCGATGCCTGCGAAGCCGCGCTGGTGGAGCGCATCGACACGGATGCGATCTTCGACAAGCGCATGCGATGCCTCCAGCGACGCAAGCAGAGCCTCGGGGCGCTGGTGGACGTCTTGGTCGCGGCCGACGAGCGGGTGGTGGCGCGAGCCGAAGATGCGGTCGCGGAGCTGCGGCCCGTGGAGCGATGCGCGGACCCGGCGTTTCTCGAGGCGATGACCGAGCCGCCCGCCGATCCGGCGACGGCGGCCGAGGTGGAGCAGATCGACCGCGCCCTCGCCGAGGTTCGGGCCCTGCGGGATACCGGTCGAGTCGACGAAGCGCGGGCGCGGGTCGAACCTCTCACCGCTCGGGCGTCGGCCATCGGCTACCCGCCGCTCCTCGCCCAGGTGGCCCTGGCTCACGGAGAGCTGGAGTTTCGGGTGGGCAATGCGGCCGCGGCCAAGCCCTTGTACGAGCAGGCGTATTTCCAGGCCAAGGACGCGGGCGACGCGGGCACGGCGATCTGGGCTGCAGTGAGCCTCGCCATGTCGCAGGCCACCTTCGCTAATGAGCAAGAATCGGCGAATCACTGGCTGCGCCTGGCTCGGACCGAGATCGAGGCCTCGAAGATCACGGGGTGGGAGGTTCGGATCCTCGACATCGAGGTGGCCTTGCTCGACAGCCAGGGCGACTTCGACGGTGCCTTGGCGGCGGCGCGGGAGCGGGTGGAGCGACTCGGGGAGGACTGCGGCGACGCGTGCACTCGCCAGGCCGAGGCGCAATCCGACCTCGCGCTGGCCTACTCGCGGCTGGGCCATCGGGACGAAGCCATCACCCACGCGCGCAAGGGGGTCGAGCTGGCCCAGGCGCAGCACGGCTCCCAGCACCCGCGGGTCGCGGAGACCCTGAGCACGCTGGGCGACGTGTTGCTGCAAGCGGGGCGCGCCGCCGAGGCCTCGGAGATGCTGGGGCAGGCGCTCGAGATTCGCGAGCGCCTGCTCGAGCCCGACGCGGCCAGCCTGCAGATGACCCGGTTGCTGTTCGCCAATGCGCTGGTCGAGCAGGGGCGCACCGCCGATGGCCTCGAGCAGATGCTGGCGGTGCGCGCGAGCCTGGGTGACGGGGCCGGGGCGCTGATCTCGTCCAACATCGACAACCAGATCGCCTGGGCGCAGCAGTCGCTGGGGCGCTTCGACGAGGCGCGACGCACCTTCATGGGGGCGGTGGAGGGCATGCGCGAGCTGTATCCGCAGGGGCATCCCTCGCTGTCGATCATGCTGTCGAACGTGGCGGGCATCGATCGCGATACGGGCAACTACGCGGCCGCGCTCGAGGGCTTCGAGGAAGCAATGGCGATGCGGCAGAACATCGTCGAGGGCGCCGACCCGCTGCGGGCGACCTTCTTGCTCAACATCGCCGAGATGCTCGCGAAGCTGGAGCGCAAGGGCGAGGCGATCGAGCGCTACGCTGAGGCGGTATCGCTGACCACCGAGGGCGCGCTGGACCTCGTGGGTCTCCGCGTTCGATTGCGCCTGGCGAGCTTGGTCGTCGACGACGATCCGGCCCGGGCGAAGGCGCTGGTGGAGGAGGGGCGTCGCCGCTGCGGGGTGCTGTCGCCGGCCCAGAAGGAAGCGGCGCGCTG
This sequence comes from Myxococcota bacterium, assembly GCA_039028615.1. Classification (GTDB taxonomy): domain Bacteria; phylum Myxococcota_A; class Polyangia; order Nannocystales; family Nannocystaceae; genus Paraliomyxa. The sequence goes on from JBCCHT010000032.1 coordinate 142,793, forward strand.
CCACGTCGCACAGATGTGGCCAGACAAGCCCGCCGAGACTCCCTGAGACCGGCCACCTCTGGTATGCACCCGTCATGGACTGGCGCTCCGTAAAGTTCGATTGGAATCGGGCGCGAGCGTTTCTGGTCACCGCCGAGGAGGGCTCGCTGTCGGCGGCGGCACGGGCCTTGGGCATGACCCAGCCGACCCTGGGGCGCCAAGTCGAAGCACTGCAGCAGGAGCTCGGCGTCGTGCTCTTCGAGCGCAGCGGTCGCGGGCTGACCCTGACGCCGAGCGGGCTCGAGCTGGTCGAGCACGTCCGGGCGATGGGAGAGGCGGCGAGCCGGGTGTCGCTGGCGGCCTCGGGCCAGTCGCAGTCGGTCGAGGGGACGGTGTGCATCACCTCGAGCGAGGCCATTGCCGCCTACCTGCTGCCGCCCATCATCGCCGAGCTTCGCCGTACGCATCCCGGGATCGAGCTCGAGATTTCTGCCTCCAATAGTGCCCTCGATCTGCGGAAGCGCGAGGCGGACATCGCCATCCGCAACTTTCGACCGAAGCAGCCCGATCTGGTCTCGAAGAAGGTCCGGGAGACGCCGGTCTGGCTCTACGCCACGCCCGAGTATCTCGAGCACATCGGCAACCCCACGCGCCCCGAAGACCTGTCGCGCGCCGAGTTCGTGGCCCTCGATCGCTCCGACGCGCTGCTCGACGGGCTCAATGCGCTGGGGCTGAGCCTCACGCCGGCCAACTTCCCCGTGATGACCGAAAACCACCTGGTGGCGTGGGAGCTGGTCAAGCAGGGGGTGCTCGTCGGCATCATGTCCGAGGACATCGGGGATGCCGTGCCCGGCCTGCAACGCGCCCTGCCCGGGCTGCCTCCGATCATGGTGCCGATCTGGCTGACCACGCATCGCGAGGTAAAGACCAGCCGGAGGATCCGCCTGGTCTTCGACCTGCTGGCGGACGCGCTGGCCCTCCCCGCACCGAACGGCTGACGGCCGCGACGGCGCTCAGTCGTCCGTGTCCGAGGCTTTGGCCGCACGGAGCCCGAGCACGGTCGCGCCGACGAGGGCGGCCCCGCCGGGAACCGAGTCCTCGGTCGAGCATCCGCACCCGGTCAGGCCGCCGTCGTCATCCAGTCGCACCCCCTTGCCGGGCGTGGGCTCGGGCTCGGGGGGCTCGATGGCGGCGCGTCCGGTGTCGTCGGTGAGCCCATCGTCGAGCCCCGTCTCGTCGCCTGTCTCGGGCTCGGGCTCGGGGCACTCGGTGAAGGGCCCGGTGACCACCAGGCTGATGCCCTCGTGCTGGAGGTTGAGGAACATCGCGCGCCCGTCGGGGGAGAAGCAGACGCCGGCCACCTCCCCGCTGCTCATCGCGTTGCGGGCGAAGTCCACCACTTGGCCGTGGTCGTCGATGGCCCGGATGTACTGGTCGCCGACCCCGTCCTCGGCGATGAAGACCTGGCCCCAGGGAGCGACGGTGATGTTGTCGGGGTGGTCGAGGCCATCGGCGTCCTCGGCTTGCGCGATGAGCTCGAGGATCCCGCCGTCGGGGCCGTCGACGAGGCGGAAGATCTGCCCGCGGTAGGCGGGACCGCCACTGGTCGACGCGATGTACACCGAGTCGTCGAAGTGCCACAGGCCCTCGCCCCGGGAGATGGTGGCCGCGCCCATGCTCGCCGCCTGGCCGCGCAGCGTGTCGGTGAGCGGCGCGGGGTTGGCAATGTCGACCCACTCGATCTCGAGAATCTGCCCGACATACATACCGGAGGAGGTGTCGGCGTTGGGAAACCCGACCACGCGCATGGCCTGCAGCGTGCCTTCGAAGGGGTCGTTTTCGGGGTCCTTGGGGACGAAGCGATAGAACGCGCCGTTGGGCTGATCCTCGGTGAGGTAGCAGTACGAGGTCTCGGGGTCGACGGCCGCGGCTTCGTGGCGGAAGCGGCCGTAGCCGGGGATGCGCTGCGGCGTGGCCACGCTGGAGGCCTGGGTCGAGCACAGGAACACGAAGCCGTGGTCGAGCTGCACCGTCTCCTCGCAGCTGAGCCAGCCCCAGGGGCTCGGCCCGCCCGCGCAGTTGCGGACGGTGCCCGTGAGCACCAGGTTGCTGGAGATGCGGCTGAAGTCCTCGGCGTCGAGCACGATGCGCGTGACCCCGCCGAACGCGAGCGGGTCGTAGGCCTCGGGGGGCGCCTCGTCGTGGCCGTAGGCGCCGTTGTTGGCGTCACCCGTGCCGACCTCGTGGTTGCGCATCACGACCAGCGTGCCCGGCTCGCCTTCGAAGCACGCCATGCCATCGGGCTTACCGGGCACGAGGTAGCCGTCGTCCATCGTCTGCCCCGCTTCGTCGATGATGCGATACGAGAAGCCGGGCGGGAGGTCGAGGATCTGGTCGGGATCGGGGACCAGCTCTCCCCAGCCCTCGGCGCGGGCGCCACGGGACCATAGGGCGGAAAAGGGCAACGCGAGTCCGGCCACGGCGATGGAGCCGCGGGCGAGAAAACTGCGTCGTCCCAGAGAGGGCACGGTCCGAACATCGTGGCGGCCTGCCCGTCGCTTGGCAAGCGTGCTCGGTTTGCGTCGCGGGAGCGCGATCGTTTGTTCTCAGCGAGACGGTCGCTACTTCGGTTGCGCACCCTGGCGCCTCGGGGACGAATTCGGCGCCCGATGACGCTCGGTGCCGCTTGGGCGTACCATGGCGAGCGTGGAGGGTACGCGGTGCTCATTGGTGGTGGCCCTAGTTTGCGTTGCTTGTGGAGATTCGCCGACGGAGGTGGTTGGCGGGGACTCGGGCACGAGCACGAGCACCGCGGCCACGTCCAGCTCGGTCCCCGGGGTGCAGACCGGCGATGAGACCGGGGGCGAAGGCACGGGATCGGACGGGGCCGACTCGACGGGGGGAGACTCGGACACGGGCCTGACCACCGCGGCGGAGACCACGACCGGCGAGCCGCCCCACGAGACCAACTGGGACCTGTGCGACATCACGGTCGAGTGCGACCTGCCGATCGTCGACGAGCCCAAGCGGAGCTGCCACCTGACGGTCACCGAGGGCGACGGCTACGTCGTGTACGACGGCGAGGCCGGGTTCGAGACGCGCGGGCGCTCGTCGCAGGGCTGGCCCAAGCACCAGTACGCGGTCGAGCTGTGGCAGACGCCGAACATCGAGTTCGTCGCCCCCGGCTCGGTGTGGCGCTACAACGACGGGCCGAGCGCGGGCGGAGCCGACTGGATGAGCCCGAGCTTCGACGACAGCGCGTGGGCCCAAGGCTCGGCGCCGCTGGGGTATGGCGTCATGGGTCCGCAGTGGCAGAGCGGCGGGGAGCCGTGGGCGACCTCGGGGCAGATCGCGAACGCCACCACCATCGGCTTTGGTCCCAGCGCCACGAACAAGTACATCACCACGTGGTTCCGCCAGGAGTTCGAGGTCGAGTCCGTGGCGGGGCTGGACCCGGTGGTCTTGAACGTGCGGGGCGACGACGGGCTGGTGGTCTACATCAACGGCGCCGAGGCGGTTCGCTTCAACATGCCCTCGGGGCCCATCGATGCCGCCACGCTGGCGGCGTCCACCATCGAGAGCCTCGAAGAGGTCGAGTTCTCCGGCTTTCCCATCGATCCGAGCATGCTGGTCCAGGGCACCAACGTCGTCGCGGTCGAGGTGCACCAGATCGCGCCGAACTCCTCCGACAAGGTGCTCGATCTGTCGCTGTCCACCAAGCCCGCCGACGCGGCGACCAACTTCTACGAGTTCGGTCGCGAGGAGGACTGGGTCTTCAACGGCATGTACTTCGACCTGTCGCTGTACCGCAACAAGTTCGCCTACGACCTGTTCCAGTCCTTCGACGCCGAGGCCAACTACGGCCCGCAGTCACACTACTGTCAGCTGACCCTCAACGGCGACTGGCGCGGCATCTACACGCTGGGAGAGAAGATCAAGCGCGACGATGACCGCGTGGACATCGTGGCCGAGATGGGGGCGGGCGAGTCCTTCATCTTCAAGAGCGACATCACCCAGCGCTGGGTCGTGACCAACGGGGTGGGGTGGCAGCTGGAGTACCCCAGCGAGCACGGCATGTCCGAGTCGACCGCGGCGGGGCTCAACGAGTTCATGGCCGGCTTCTCCGACGCCACCGAGGGCATCGGCAACATCTGGGACTACGTCGACATGCCCAGCGTGGTCGACTGGGTCCTGCTGCAGGAGTTTGCGCGCAACGGTGATGCCTACTCCTCGAGCATGCACATCTATCGCAACGGCGGCGGCCTCATTCACTTCGTGCCCTGGG